>CABMPD010000001.1 GCA_902388455.1 uncultured Alistipes sp.
TTATTAACCTGTATACTTTTACCTCGTTATCTCTCTCAGTCTTTTCAATGAACTATCCGTTTTTCTCAAACGGGCTGCAAATATATGGGCGATTTTTTAAACCACCAAATTTTTCTGCAAAAAAATTTCAAAAATTTTTATCCTTTTTTACCAACTACCTGATAATAAGCATACTTTTTATTTAAATATTTTTTCACTAATTTTGTGAGAATTTAAAAACACACATGAAAAGAATAGTCATAACACTACTGCTTCTCTCCATAATACGCCCCGCGCTGGAAGGACGCATCTTCGAAATGAGCGCCTTTGGAATCAGACCAGGCGCGACAAACCTCCCGGAGAAAATCTCATCAGCCTTAGAAAGCATCCGCAAGGAGACCGGTCATGGCGACTCCGTGACCCTCCGTTTCCTGCCGGGGCGCTACGACTTCCACTCCACGGATGCCCTACAGCGTACCTATTATATTTCCAATCACGACCAGTCGGAGCAACAGGCAGTAGGCATTGCGATAGAAGGATGGGAGAATCTCACTCTCGACGGACGCGGTGCCGAACTGGTATTTCACGGCGTCATCATCCCTTTTGCTGTCATAGACTCAAAAGGATGCTCTGTCAAGAACCTGTCAATAGATTTTGAGAACCCGCAGACGGCACAGGTCCGTATCATAGAGAACAGAGGCGCGGGCGGGATAGTGTTCAGGCCCGAAAGTTGGGTAAAATACAGAATCAGCCAGGACTCAATATTTGAAGTATACGGAGAGGGATGGGCTCTGAGACCGTCCACCGGCATTGCTTTTGAGCCTGACACCAGACACATTCTGTGGAACACAGGCGATTTATTCTACAGCACGGCAGGGGTAAGGAAAACAGAACACGGCCTTCTGGCTCCCCAATGGCAGGACAGCCGCCTGACACCGGGCACAGTGGTCGCCATGCGGACATGGAGCAGACCGGCCCCCGGCATCTTTCTGTACGGAAACACCGATACCCGCCTCACCAATATCAATGTACACTACGCATTCGGCATGGGACTCATAGCCCAATTCTGCGATGGCATCACACTGAACGGATTCAGCGTCTGCCTGAAAAATGAGAATGACCCCAGGTACTTCACGACACAGGCTGATGCGACCCACTTCTCACAATGCAGCGGCATCATTCAATCCTCCGGAGGGCTCTACGAAGGCATGATGGACGATGCCATCAACGTCCACGGTGTATACCTGAAAGTCACCGGGGTAAGAGGTGACCGCAGCATTACCGCCAGGTTTATGCATGACCAGGCATGGGGATTCAGATGGGGCTGTCCGGGAGATTCTGTACGGATGCTGAACGCAGACGTGATGGAATATACCGGCAGTCTTCTGCATATAGAATCAATTACACCGGACAACACCGGTCACGGTTCAAAAGAACTGATCATAACCTTCCGGGAACCCGTAGAGATCGACCCCGAACGCATGAATATCGGCATAGAGAACCTGAGCCGCACCCCGGAGGTCATCTTCTCCGGCAATACTGTCCGGAACAACAGAGCGAGAGGAGCCCTTTTCAGTTCCCCGCGCCGGACAGTGGTGGAAAACAATGTATTTGACCATACTTCCGGATCTGCCATCCTGCTGTGCGGGGACTGCAACGGCTGGTATGAGTCCGGGGCCTGCCGGGACATTCTTATAAAAGACAACCGCTTCATAAACGCCCTCACCAGCATGTACCAGTTCACAACGGCAGTAATCTCCATCTACCCGGAAATACCCGACCTCCATAACCAGACAGTGTATTTCCACGGCGGACATCCGGGAGCAATCACTATAACCGGCAATACCTTCGAAACATTCGACATGCCGGTCTTATACGCCAAGTCTGTTGACGGCCTGGTTTTCAAGGACAACACCGTTATAGTCAACAACGACTACAGGCCATTCCATAAAAACCGCAACAGATTTCTGCTGGAAAGAACCGACAATATCGAAATCTCTTATTAAATTTGTTGTCTTAAACCCAAACCTTCCTAATACCTAATTCTTATGAGCGAAGAAAATAAAAAAGTAACACTCCCCGAAAACGCCTTTCGGGAACTAAAGCCCGGTGAGAAGTACCAGCCTCTTCTCAATCCGGACAAAGTCTATCCTGAGGTAACAGTATGGTCCGTGACCATCGGCCTCGTGATGACCATCATCTTCTCTGCTGCCGCAGCTTTCCTCGGATTGAAAGTAGGGCAGGTCTTCGAGGCCGCCATACCTATATCTATAATAGCGGTAGGACTCTCCAGCGCATTCAAGCGCAAGAACGCCTTGGGGGAGAATGTCATCATCCAGTCCATCGGAGCCTGCTCCGGGGTTATTGTTGCTGGAGCCATCTTCACCCTCCCTGCCCTGTATATCCTGCAGGACAAATACCCTGAACTGACAGTAGATTTCTCCAAGATTTTCCTCAGTTCCCTCATCGGAGGAGTCCTGGGTATTCTGCTGCTCATCCCGTTCCGAAAATACTTCGTCAAGGAGCAGCACGGTAAATACCCCTTCCCCGAAGCTACCGCCACCACTCAGGTACTGGTCAGCGGCGAATCCGGAGGCAAGGGAGCCAAGACACTGCTTATCAGCGGCCTGATCGGTGGTCTCTACGACTTCATCGTATCCACCTTCGGATGGTGGTCCGAGGTCTTCACCTCCAGGGTACTGCCATGGGGTGAGCAGGTGGCCACCAACGCAAAGCTGCTTTTCAAGGTCAATGTCGGAGCGGCGGTCCTCGGTCTCGGCTACATCATAGGACTCAAGTACTCATTCATCATCTGCTGCGGATCGTTCCTCGTATGGTTCATCATCATTCCGCTGATGAACCTCATTTTCGGCGACAGCGTCATAGACCTGATGGGCTCAGGCCTGACGGCGACCGTAGGCTCGATGTCACCTGAGGAAATCTTTACCAACTACGCCCGCCACATCGGCATCGGCGGCATCGCCACAGCCGGCATCATCGGCATCATCAAGTCAGCCGGCATCATCAAGTCCGCTCTCGGTCTGGCCGGCAAGGAGTTCCGCGGCAAAAAGACCGGCGCCGAAGCTCAGGAAGCCCGCACCCAGAGAGACCTGTCGATGAAGATCATTATCATCGGTCTGCTCATCACTCTGGCCCTGATGTTCGTTTTCTTCTACTTCGGAGTTCTGGACAACCTGTGGCACGCCGTAATAGCCCTTCTGGTAGTTGCCGTCATCGCCTTCCTCTTCACCACAGTGGCCGCCAACGCAATAGCCATCGTAGGTTCCAACCCCGTCAGCGGAATGACCCTGATGACCCTCATCCTGGCCTCCATCATCCTGGTGGCAGCAGGGCTCAAGGGCACTTCCGGCATGGCCGCCGCCCTGATAATCGGAGGTGTGGTCTGCACCGCACTCTCCATGGCCGGAGGCTTCATCACCGACCTGAAGATAGGTTACTGGATCGGCACCACCCCCCGCAAGCAGGAGGGATGGAAGTTCTTAGGAACAATAGTGGCCGCCGCCACCGTCGCAGGAGTGATGATGATTCTCAACGATACCTTCGGATTCACCGGTGAAGGCGCCCTCGTAGCTCCTCAGGCCAATGCCATGGCAGCCGTCATCGAGCCCCTCATGCTCGGAGGCAGCGCTCCCTGGATCATGTACGGAATCGGAGCCGCCATCGCCATCCTTCTCACCCTGTTCAAGGTACCCGCTCTGCCGTTTGCCCTCGGTATGTTCATCCCCATTGAGCTCAATCTTCCCCTGATGATCGGAGGAGCCGTCGCATGGTATGTGGGCTCCCGCAGCAAGGACAAGGCCGTCAACGAGGCCCGCAAGGAAAAAGGTACACTCGTGGCTTCCGGATTTATCGCCGGCGGCGCCCTGATGGGAGTCGTATCCGCGATCATGCGCTTTGCAGACGTGAACCTGGTCAACACCCAATGGCAGTCCTCCACCCCCGCGGTATGGGTTGCCCTCGGAGTATATATCCTGCTGATCGCCTACATGATATGGGCCTGCAGGAAAACTGACGCCGCTGAATAGAAATAACAATGCTGAGCGACAGTAACTTCCCCATTGCACTGCTCCTGACCCTCATCGCGGGACTGTCCACCGGACTCGGAGGGGTGATCGTGCTGCTGACCAAAAAATTCAGCACGAAGACCCTCTCATTTGCCCTCGGTTTCTCGGCAGGAGTGATGCTCTTCATCTCCATGACGGAACTTTTCGCCGAGGCCCGAGCCAGCCTCGGCTCCGCCTTCGGAGAGAGGACGGGGCTGCTGTATACTGTCCTGGCCTTCTTCGCGGGGATAGCGCTGATTGCCCTCATTGACAATCTGATACCCTCGAAGGACAATCCCCATGAATATTCCGCCGCCCCCTCGGAGGACGGCGCCGTCCCGGACAGTACGGGGCTCATGCGGCTGGGGCTTTTCTCCGTGATTGCCATTGCTATACACAATTTTCCGGAGGGCATGGCCACCTTCGTGAGCGCCATGGAAAGCCCCCGGACGGGTATTTCCATCGCTGTGGCTGTGGCGATCCACAACATCCCGGAAGGCATAATGGTTGCAATACCGATTTACTATGCTACACGGAAAAAGGGCAAGGCTGTCGGGAACGCCTTCCTGTCCGGACTGGCCGAACCGGTGGGGGGAGTCGTCGGCTATCTGCTGCTCTCGAGGATATTCGACCAGTCCTTGAACGGAACGGTCCTCGCAGTGGTCGCGGGTATCATGACCTATATCGCATTAGATGAGCTTCTTCCGTCCGCCGAAAAGTTCGGGCACCACCACCTGTCCATCATCGGGGTCATAGCCGGTATGGCGGTAATGGCGGCAAGTATGATTTTGATTTAGTTAAATATTTTAGATATGGAAAAAATAGTTGACAGATTTCTGAGGTACGTGGCATTCGACACGACATCGAACCCGGACTCGCAGAGCCAGCCCAGTACCAACAAGCAGTTTGCCCTTCTGGATCAGCTCCGAAAAGAATTGGAGGCCATGGGGCTTGAAAAAGTAGAACTTGATAAATATGGATACCTGATGGCATCCATACCCTCCAACATAGAAGAGGACGTCCCCGCCATAGGATTCATCTCCCATGTGGACACCTCCCCCGATGCCCCCGGCAGCGGCATCAAGCCCCGTATAGTGGAGAACTACGACGGCAAGGCCATCACTCTCAACGAGGCTAAAGGCATGGTTCTCGACCCGGAAGAATTCCCCGAGCTGAAGGACTATGTGGGCCAGACCCTGATCACCACTGACGGCAACACCCTGTTGGGCGCCGACGACAAGGCCGGAGTAGCCGAGATCATGGCCGCAGCCGAGTACATCATGGAACATCCTGAATTCAAGCACGGTCCCATCAAGATCGGCTTCACCCCCGACGAGGAGATCGGCCGCGGAGTGGACCATTTCGACGTGGCTAAGTTCGGTGCCAAATACGCCTACACCATGGACGGAGGCGCCATCGGCGAACTCGAGTACGAGAACTTCAACGCAGCTGCCGCCAAGCTGCACATCCAGGGCCGCAACATCCATCCCGGCTACGCCAAGGACAAGATGCTCAACGCCATACTCATCGCGTCCGAGCTCAACGACATGCTCCCCGTATGGCAGAGACCCGAATACACCGAGGGCTACGACGGATTCATCCACATCACCAAGTTCACGGGTGTGGTCGAGGAAGCCGACATCCAGTACATCATCCGCGACCACGACTTCGAGCTGTTCGAGCGCAAGAAGAAGATGATACAGGAGTGCGTCGACTTCATCAACTGCAAGTACGGAGCCGGTGTCGTGACCGTCGATATCAAGGACCAGTACTACAACATGAAGAAGGAGGTAGAGCCCCACTACCACATCATCGAGAAGGCAGTCGAGGCCATGAAGGCCGCGGGCATCAAGCCCAACATCCGTCCCATCCGCGGCGGCACGGACGGCGCCCGCCTCTCGTTCATGGGCCTGCCCTGCCCCAACATCTTCGCCGGCGGCCTCAACTTCCACGGCAAGTACGAGTACCTCCCCGTGCAGAGCATGGAGAAGGCCTCGGAGGTCATCCTGAACATCATCCGTAATTTCACAGTAAAATAAATCTGCACAGCTATGATTATCACTACCACAAACACCCTGCAGGACAAGCAGGTCACCGCATATCACGGAATCGTCACCGGCACCTGTATCATGGGCGCGAACGTCTTCCGTGACCTTTTCGCCGGCATCCGCGATATCGTCGGAGGACGGTCCGGGGCCTACGAGGAAGTCATCGAGAAAGCCAAGAACGAAGCCATCCAGGAGATGGTGGACAAGGCCATGGGAATGAGGGCCAATGCCATCATCGGAGTGGACATCGACTACGAGACTGTAGGCGGCTCCATGCTGATGGTTGCGGTCAGCGGCACTGCAGTGACTGTACTATAGTCCTAAGGCAATGGAAGATATCCAGCTCAACGCGCACAACAAGGAGGAATACCCTCCGATGCACACGGCCGAGCACATCCTCAACCAGACGATGGTGCGGATGTTCGGCTGTCCCCGCTCGCGCAACGCCCATATCGAGCGCAAGAAGAGCAAATGCGACTACCTGCTGGCGGAGTGCCCCACTCCGGAACAGGTCCAGGCCATTGAGGACAAGGTCAATGAGGTGATAGCGGCAGCCCTGCCGGTCACCATTGAGTTCGTGCCTCTGTCGGAGGCAGGCGCGATAGTCGACCTGAGCAAGCTGCCGGAGAATGTCTCGCAGACCCTCCGGATAGTCAGGGTCGGGGACTACGACGCCTGCGCCTGCATCGGAGCCCACGTCTCCAATACCTCTGAGGTCGGGCGCTTCCGGATACTCTCGCATGACTTCGCCGACGGACGCTGGAGAGTCCGTTTCAAGGTCGAGGGATAGAGGGATGGCACGGTAATTGACAGCTTTCATATTTCAGAATCACAAAATATCTGAAGTATGAAAGCTGTTTCCTTTATTATCGCGGCTGCTGCCGCTTCCATTCTCTCCTGCGGCATGATGAGAGCCCAGGACGGTGTCCCCTATGATGAGAAATTCCGCTATATCGAGGTTACCGGCACCTCCGAGGTAGAGATTATTCCGGACGAGATACATTTTGTAATCGGCATCAAGGAATATTTCGAAGAGGAGTTTGACGGGAAATCCAAGCCCGAAGATTACAGGACAAAAGTACGTATCGAGGACATCGAGTCGCAGATGCGCAAAGCCCTTCACTCCATCGGCATCACCGACAACGATATCCGCACCCAGGACGTGGGTGACTACTGGAGGGAGCGGGGCCTGGACTTCCTCATCGGCAAGAATCTGGACATCACCCTGCACGACTTCACGATGATAGACAGGATCATCTCTGTCATAGACACCAAGGGAGTAAGCTCCATGCGTATCGGGGAAATGAGCAACAAGGACATCCTCAAATACCACGAGCAGGGCAAGAAAGACGCGCTGCTGGCTGCAAGGAACAAGGCCGAATACATGGCGGAGGCACTCGGTGAGAAAGTCGGGGAGGTCCTCAGTATCGTCGAGCATGGCGGCGGAACAGACCATTACACAGTCGTTCAGAACAGCAAGCTCCGGATGGACGGTGCAGCATTCGGTTCAGCGGAAGCCGCCGCGGCAGCCCCTGCCTCCGATGCCTTCCGCACCATCAAGTACACCTACTCGGTCACCTGCCGCTTCGCCCTCAAAGGCTGGTAATCATATTGCCGTTCATCTGCTGGCGGGCGAGGAGCTCGCGGGTGCGGAGGGAGTCCTTGTAGGCGTTGTGGGCGTTGATCTTAGAGATGTCGAGGGCGGCGTCGGAGTTTCCGCCCCAGCGGCGGCAGCTGTACACCGGGTCGTAGATGCGGCAGAGGCGGTACTCGCGGGTCAGGCGCAGCACCACGCCGTAGTCCTCGCCGTAGGAGACGTTCTCGAAGCCGCCTACGGAGCGCAGGGTGGCGGTGTGGAAGGCACGGGGAGCACCGAGGCCGTTGATGCGCAGGGCGTTGTTGTGGCCGTTGGAGTCGGTCCACTCACGGTGATCGATGACTCCGGGCGGTATGGGCCGCAGGTCGAAGTCGGTCATCATGTAGCTGCCGATGACCACGGCGCACCGCTCGCAGCGGAACACGTCCACTATCCTCTGCAGGGTATCCGGCCCGCTGTACATGTCGTCGCTGTCGAGCTGCACGGCATAGCGTCCGCAAGCCGGATGATTGATACCGGCGTTCCAGCAGCCGCCGATACACAGACCGGTCTCCTCCGGGATAACGTGAATCACCCGGCTGTCGGACGATGCCAGTTCATCTATCCTTTCCGATGTTCCGTCAGTGGAATGATTGTCTATCACTATGACATTGAACGGGAAATCCGTCTGCTGCGAGAGCGCCGAGCGGAGTGCGTCCTGGATCGTGGCTGCACGGTTGAGCACCGGGATGATGACCGAAGCCTCGACGGCATAGATTCCGCCGTCCTCTCCTACCGTCCGCGTCCGCTGCGGCAGCCACGCCCCTATTTTCCTTAGATGATCCGTAAAAATAGCCTCCATCTCTATCTGCGCCTCCCGGTTCCTCGGGTCCACATAGTCGAACTGCTTCTGTCCAGAAGCCCTCGGATCCACCTCGTCCACCCCGTAGAGCATCTGCGGCAGATGCACCAGCGCCCCGTGCCGCGAGAGGAAGAGCCTCAGTGAATACCACCGGCCGTATTTCAGCACCGTGCCGCCTTCTGCATTGCCCTCCGCCGTCTCCTGCTCCCATTTCTCCATCAGATCCTCATTCACAGCCACCAGCGCCCCGAAGTCGAAGTCCTCCCGCACACTGCCCGGTTGATAGTCATTGACCGGATTGTCCTTCTGCCGCCCGTCCGACGTCCGCAGCCAATAGTCACAGTACACCATCGCCGCCCCCGTCCGGACAGCCTCCTCCAGCAGCCTTCCGCCGGCCTGCCCGGCATCATACATTTCACGCTCCGGTCCTACCCGCAGCAGCACATATCCATTGTCTCTGTCAATTATTTCCATATCTTTCTTACCGGAATCTACTCGGCAGGCGGCATGAAAATCACCTCACCCAGGCTGGCATTGTCCTTCTTATGGAAAATCACTTTCTCGATGCTTTCCTCATCCTGCACTTCAACATTCCATGTGTTGCCCTGCGCATAGACGGTCAGGGGAGAGTTATTGTACAGGTCATAGAGGACACCTCCATTGCCGTTGTTTATGAACACATTGCCGCCAGGATTGTAGTCATCGCCCTCGGTAAGGTTTCCAAGATTGAGTTCAGGACCGGTACCGTCGGATACATTTCCGATATTGGTAATGCCCCAAAGATGGCCCTCAATATGATTGCCTGACATATAGACTTTCTGTCCTCCGTTGGAGTTGTAGATGCTTACTCCACTGCCACCGTTCATGGCATTGCTCTCGTACTTATTGTCTACCAGGATATTGTCGATAATCCTCACATCCATAGTACCATTGGTTGTGATACCGTAACGGCAGCCCCTGACGTCATTGCCTTCGATAAGCACCTTATTCGTACCGGAAATGCCCATCATATTGGCCACGGCTATTCCTCCGTTCATCGTTGTCTCGAAAGGTCCTACCACTGTATTGCCTATAATATCCACGGTTCCGGCTCCGCCTACCGTCACATTGATCTGAGGCCTGTTCCTGCTGTCGTAGGAATTGTTCTCCAGGTGATTGTTCTCGAACAGGAGAGGTGAAGCAATATTGGCGCCTCCCGAGATGCCTTCACGCACATTGTCCTTGATAGTGCAGTTCCTCACTGTGGTAAGAGCCTCGCTGCCCAAATTGATCGCAGCATAATTCTGAACCACTCCGGAAAGCTCACAGTTCTCGATAGTCAGCGGCTGTCCACCGAAGTTGCGGATAGGGAAACATACCAGTTTCACATTGGAGAGTGTTCCGCCGCCTGTCTCCGTGAAATACAGATAGTCCGGCTCAGCCGTCGCGTCGACGGGCTGTATCACGGCCTGTTCTGAAGGAGTAAAATTCAAAGTTCCAAGCACTGTAATGCGGACTCCGTCTGCAATCAGCAGTGCGGATGTTCCGTCCATCACCAGCCTGTCCCCGTCTGCCAGAGTCATACTGGCATTGACGGTATAGGTACCGTCCTCTCCGGAAACGATTCCGGCCGGAAGATCCCTGAGCATTTCAAAGGTATATTCCACTCCAAGCCCATCGGTCGTAAACTCTTCGGTCACCTCGACAGGATACTCTGCCTCCATTCCGTCGGCAACAGCCTTAATGACAGCATCTCCTACAGCCACAGCCGTGACGACTCCTTCCTGATCCACCGATGCGACACTCTCATCCGATGAACTGTACTCCACCGGACCCTCAAGAACCGCTCCCTGAGGTGCAACGGTGACTGTTAACGGGAGTGTCTGACCGACTACCAGCCTGCGCTGGGCTGCGACAATCTCAATGGACTCAGGATCAGCGGGCGCCTCCTGAACGACATTGAACGAAGCCTGGGCCGTACCGGCTGTAATCGTCACGCTGGCCGTACGGGTCTCCGCACATTCCTCTTCTGCAAGGGCGACAGTAAGAGTTGCCTCACCGGCTTCCCCGGCCTCGGGAGTAACACTCACCCACGTCTGGGAAACGCTCAGATGCCATTCTGTACTGGACGTAATCGACAAAGTCTGAGGTTCTGTATTGCCCGGAGTAAACCTGACCTCCTTTACATTACCTTCTATTGACAAGGAATCTTCCTTTTCCTCCGTCTGCTTGCAGCCTGTAGAAAAGACCAGACCGAACAGACCTGCAATAATCAAAGCTTTTTTCATACCATAAAATTTTATTGGTTAATAATGCTAACAAATTTAGGCAAATTCCCATTAAAACAGAACAGTTATTGCCTCATTTTCCCGGAAGAACAAGACCGGACCCCTTAGTTGTTCTTGTTTACCAGATAGTCTTTCAGCACTCTATTGGCCCAGCGACGAAACTCGACACCATTTTTGGATTTTACGCGATAACCGACAGAGATTATCACATCAAGATTGTAAAAACTCACATCATGTGTCTGGCTTTTTCCGGTCATGGCACCGTGCTGAGTGGTTGTCGCAAATTTTGCGACAACCACTTCTCCTGCCAGTTCTTCACGAATGGCATTGTCTATATGCTTTCTGATAGTCTTAGAATTTCTTCCGAATAACTCTGCCATTTGGCTGACATTCAACCAAACCATATCCTTGTCTACCTTTACTTCCAACTGTGTTTTTCCATCAGCAGAACGGTAGATTGCGATCTTATCATTCAATTCCATATCTCAACACTTTTAACAGATTACACAAATTATCAGATGAACCGGCCTGTGACGCTGTCCGGGCAGCGGCGGATGTCCTCAGGAGTGCCGGCAGCCACGATGCAGCCACCTTCCTCGCCGCCGCCGGGACCCATGTCGATGACGTAGTCGGCCGAGCGGATGACGTCGATGTCGTGCTCGATGACGATGACGGTGGCGCCGTGGTCTATCAGGCTCTGGAAGACCTGCAGCAGGGTCTGTACGTCGGCGGGATGCAGGCCGATGGTCGGCTCGTCGAACACGAAGACCGAATCGTCCTGACCGCGTCCCATCTCGCTGGCCAGCTTCAGACGCTGGGCCTCGCCACCCGACAGTCCGGGAGTCTGCTCGCCGAGAGTCAGATAGCCCAAGCCAAGGTCCTGGAGCACCTGAAGCCGCTGACGCACAGTCCTGAGATCCCCGCATGCCACGAGAGCATCGCTGACATCCATCGCCATCAATTCGGGAAGAGAGTGATAGGTTCCCTCGAAATTCTCCCGGCGGATACGGTAGGCCGCCTTGGAATAGCGGGAGCCGCGGCAGTCCGGGCAGGGTATGTCCACGTCGGGCAGGAACTGTACGTCGAGGCTGATGACACCCGTACCGTCACAGGTAGGACAGCGCAGACGGCCGGTATTGTAGGAAAAATCCCCGTCCTTCCAGCCGGCGGCCTTAGCGTCGGGCGTGCGGGCGTATACCTTGCGCAGCTCGTCGTGTACGTTGGCGTATGTAGCTACGGTAGAGCGGATATTGATGCCTATGGGCGTAGCGTCTATCAGCTTGGCGTGCCGGATGCCGTCGGCCTGTACGGACAGCACGTGGTCAGGCAACTTGCCGCCCGAAACCATCGCCTGCAGACCCGGCACCAGACTCTCCAGTATCAGAGTCGTCTTGCCCGAGCCCGACACTCCGGTCACCACGGTCAGCCGCCCCTTGGGGATATCCACCTCCAGCGGCTTCACCGTATGTATCGCAGCCGTCGAGATATGGATACGTCCGTAAGCAAACATCTCGGATTCAGCAGCACGTTTCCTGGCACTCACCCCTGCCCTACCGGCTAAAAAAGGACCTATCTTCGAGTCCGGACACCGCCCGATATCCTCCAGCGTCCCCTGCGCGATCACCTGTCCGCCCGAAGAACCGGCCCCGGGCCCCATCTCGATCATCCAGTCCGACTCCTTGAGTATCTGCACATCGTGGTCCACGAGCACTATCGAATTGCCGTCGGCTATCAGGTCCTTCATCACCCCTGCCAGCCCGACGATATTGGCCGGATGCAGCCCTATGGACGGCTCGTCCAGCACATAGAGCACCCCGGTAGTACGGTTGCGCACCGCCCGGGCCAGCTGCATCCTCTGCCGCTCCCCGGTCGAAAGCGTGGACGAAGCGCGGTCCAGACTCAAATACCCAACACCCAGATCCAGCAGCCGCACCGAAGCATCCAGGAACGACTCGCAGATCCTTTCGGCCATCGGACGCATCTCCTCCGGCAGGGAAGCCGGCACCCCGCGCACCCATTCCACCAGTTCCCTCAGGCTCATCCGGCACGCCTCGTCTATGGAAATGCCCCGGACCCTAGGAGCGCGGGCGGCCTCCGAGAAACGCGAGCCCCCGCAGTCAGGACACGGCCCGGTCTTCAGGAACCGCTCCACCCGCTTCATCCCCTTCTCGTCCTTGACCTTCGCAAGGGCGTTCTGCACGGTATAGACGGCATTGTAGTAGGTAAAATCCAATTCCCCGGCCTGATTGGTATTCTTCGAATGGTAGAATATGTGCTTCTTCTCGGCCGGTCCGTGAAAGACAATATCCCGCTCCTTCGGGGTCAACTGGTTGAAAGGCACGTCCGTGCGCACTCCCATCGCCCGGCAGACATCGGTCATCAGGGACCACATCAGGGTATTCCACGGCAGCACCGCACCCTGATCGATGCTCAGGGTCTCGTCCGGCACTAAGGTGGACTCATCCACGGTACGGACAGTCCCGGTGCCGTCGCAAGCAGGGCAGGCTCCGCTGCTGTTGAAGGACAATTCCTCAGCGGACGGAGCGTAGAAATGCGCCCCGCACTCCGGGCAGACCAGTTCCAGACCGGCCGCCACATTGAGCGACGGTGTCACGTAATGCCCGTTCGGGCAGCGGTGGGAGGCTAAGCGCGAATAGATCAGGCGCAGCATGTTGAGCAGCTCCGTCCCAGTGCCGAAGGTGCTGCGGATACCCGGCACCGCCGGCCTCTGGTGCATGGCCAGGGCCGCCGGCACGTAGAGCACCTCATCCACGCTCGCCCGCGCCGCCTGAGTCATTCTCCGGCGGGTATATGTCGACAGCGACTCGAGATAGCGCCGCGATCCCTCCGCATACAGTACCCCGAGGGCCAGCGAGCTCTTGCCCGAGCCCGACACCCCCGCTATCCCCACGACCTTCCCCAGCGGCACGTCCACATCGATATTCTTAAGATTGTGCACCCTCGCCCCGCGCACCTCTATCCTGTCCGGTCTGTCAATATTTTCTTTCATTGTCAATTTGAATTTATCCTACAAATTTATCAACTTTTTCCATAAATTCGCGGTATGAAAAGACAACTCTTCTGTACTCTGGCAATGACAGCGATGACTGTTATCGGAGCGGCTGCGGCGGGGACCGACAGCCTCTCGAAGTGGGTGAATCCCATGATAGGGACAAACGGAATGGGGCATACGTTCCCGGGAGCCTGCTATCCTTTCGGGATAGTGCAACTCAGCCCGGACACGGACACGGTGCCGCACAACATCGACGGACGGTACCAGCCCGAGGCATACCGCTACTGCGCCGGCTACCAGTACGGCGACAGTACGATAGTGGGCTTCAGCCACACGCATTTCAGCGGGACGGGGCACTCGGACCTCGGGGACGTGCTGCTGATGCCCACCACCGGCGAGCTGAAACTGCGGCCCGGAACGGCGGCCGACCCTGATGCGGGCTACCGCTCCCGGTACTCGCACGAACGGGAGACGGCCCGGCCGGGATACTACGAGGCCTTCCTGGAGGACTACGGCATACGGGCGCAGCTGACGGCCACCCCGAGGACAGGCGTACACCGCTACACCTACCCCGAGGGCGCCTCGGAGCAGCGGGTCATCCTCGACCTCATCCACGGCATCTACAACTACGACGGCAAGGTGCTCTGGGCCCAGATCCGCGTCGAGAACGACACCCTGCTGACCGGCTACCGCATCACCAACGGCTGGGCGCGGACCAACTACACCTACTTCGCGATATCGTTTTCAAGGCCAATACGCGAGTACGGCTACAAGGAATTCGGGAAAGTGCTCTACAACGGGTTCTACCGCAAGTTCGACCTGGAGCACAATTTCCCGGAAATCGGAGGCCGGAAGATAGCGGCATGGTTCGAGTTCGATCCCTCGGAGGGCCGGGAGTTAGTGGTAAAGGTCGCCCTGTCGGGGGTGAGCACCGCAGGAGCGGTCAGGAATCTGGAGGCGGAGGCCGCAGGAAAGGATTTTGAGACCGTGGCGGCCGAAGCCGGGGCAGCCTGGGACAATGCCCTCTCGGTCATCGAGGCCGAGGGCAATGAGGACCAGCTGTCCATGCTCTACACCTCCCTCTACCACACGATGATCAATCCTTCGGTCTACTGCGACGTGGACGGACTCTACCGGGGAGTGGACGGCAACATCCACCGCGCCGAGGGTTTCACGAACTACACCATTTTCTCCACCTGGGACACCTTCCGGGCCCTGCACCCGCTCTACAACATCATCCAGCGGGAGCGCAGCCATGACATCATCGAGTCCATGATCGCCCACTCAGAGCAGAGCGTCCACGGAGCCCTGCCGGTATGGAGCCACAACGCCAATGAGAACTGGTGCATGATAGGCTACCACAGCGTCTCCGTCCTCGCCGATGCCATCGCCGCCGGCATCCCTGTCGATACGGCCCGGGCCCTGAAAGCCATGGTGCGCAGCTCCTCCATACCCTACTACGAGGGCACCGGCGAGATGATGCGCCTCGGGTACGTGCCCATGGAGGCCTCCGGCAGCTCGGCCTCGGTGACCCTCGAATATGCCTACGATGACTGGACCGTCTACAAGACCGCTGCCGATGCGGGCCAGAGCGACATCGCAGAGCAGTACCTCAAGCGCTCCGGCAACTGGCGCAACGTCTTCGACCCCGAAACCCGTCACGCCCGTCCCCGCCACGAGGACGGCACCTTCAAGACTGACTTCGACCTGCTCAGCACCCACGGCCAGGGCTTCATCGAGGGCAACTCCCTCAACTACTCCTTCTACGTGCCCCATGACGTACCCGGCCTGATAGAGGCCATGGGCGGAGCAGAGCAGTTCGAGGCCAACCTCGACACCCTGTTCACCATGCACCTGCCCGACGAGTTCTTCGCCGGCACCGAGGACGTCACCCGCGAGGGCATCCTCGGCGGCTATGTCCACGGCAACGAGCCCAGCCACCACATACCCTTCCTCTACGCCTGGACCTCCAGCCCCTGGAAGACCCAGTACTGGCAGCGCGAGATCATGAACCGGATGTACCGCAACAACATCGACGGCCTCTGCGGCAACGACGACTGCGGCCAGATGTCCGCCTGGTACATCTTCTCCGCCATGGGCTTCTACCCCGTCTGCCCCGGCAGCGGCGAGTACATCCTCGGAGCCCCCTACCTCCCTTACATGAAGATCAACCTGGAAAACGGCCGGACCCTCGAGATAAAAGCCCCGAAAGTCTCCGACCGCAACCGCTATGTCCGCTCCGTCAGCCTCAACGGCACACGCCTGCAGCCCGGAGAGGACGGCGTCCTGAAACTCACCATCGGCCAGATACTCGCCGGCGGCCTCCTCGAGTTCGAGATGACCGCCCGGCATTAAATAATTTCAACTTAAATCAATATGCCATGAAACAATTCTTGACAACTATCGTCTGCATACTCGGATTATGCGGCATGCAGGCTGCTAAGGCAGCGGCCCAGGAAAGGGCTGAAAGCAGTATCTCTCTGGAATACAAAATGGTCGAAGATCGGGACCTCTACAGGCTCATGGACTTCCTCGATGTCTACCGACTGGACGTGAAGGTCATCGGAGAAGGGCTCAAGGGCCGGGAGTTCAGAGTAGTTACCGTCACCTGCAAGGACAGTGTATTCACTGAGACAGGCAGAGAAAGAAGCGGTATCATAGTCAGTGCGGACTCCGATACGCTGGATTTCATCTTCTTTGCCCGCCAGACATGTCCCGACACTGTATTACTCTCATGGACAGGAGAAGGAGCGGTATATAAGAACAAGCTTCCGGTGCCTCAGTCCACTCATCCGATACTGATGGAAACATACAGCGACCGCGCATACACAGCTAAAGACTCAATTCCAATCATGGCTTACAGTACCGGTCAGCCGCTTGAATTCGAGATGAACGGTGAAAAACAGACCTTCATACATTACTGTGGGCTGCGCGATGCCAAAGTACATCCAAGAGAATGGCCGGCAAAATACGGCATCAAGGATTTCGTGTACTTCTACATTATTTTCCCGGAAGAATAGCAGCATTTTCAGGATTTAAAACACCATGAACGACCTGATGGACAGACAGCTGGCCGCATGGCCGGAGGCGGCGCGGAGGTACCGTGACCTGCTGAATATAGAGACTAAGGAAATAGAACTCGGCGGGATGCCCGTCAGGGTGCAGTTCAACCCTGCGCGGGCCGTCTCGACCCTGGCCTGCACCGACGCCGCCGCGATAGAAGCCCGGCCCTGCTTCCTGTGCCGGGACAACCGTCCGGCGCATCAGGAGGCCCTGCCCTTCGAAGGCTGCGACGGCCGCCGCCACGAGGTGCTGGTCAATCCCTTCCCCATTTTCCCCGAACACTACACCGTCCCGGCCGTGGAGCATACGCCCCAGCGCATAGCCGGCCGCTTCCCCGACATGCTGCGCCTGGCTGAGGCCTTCCCAGACATGGTGGTCTTCTACAACGGTCCGGAGAGCGGAGCCAGCGCCCCCGACCATTTCCATTTCCAGATGGGCTGCAAGGGGTTCCTGCCCGTCGAGACGCATTTTGACCGGCTGAGACCAGTGACAGTCATGCGTCCGGGCCGCGCAAGCATTGCCGTAACCTCGGGCTACATTCCCGGGCTGCCGGTTATTACCGCTCCGGACGAAGCTTCAGCGACCGCCGCATTCCTCCGGGTGCTCCGTTCCCTGCCCGTCAGTCCGGCCACCGGCGAGCCGCAGCTCAATATCCTCTGCTGGAGGGAGACGTCCGCTGACGGCGGCTCCAGGGCATTGTTCCGTATCCTCGTCATTCCGCGCAAGGCCCACCGCCCTTCCTGCTACTTCGCCCCGGAAGACAGGGCAGTGCGTATCAGTCCCGCCTCGGTCGACCTCGGAGGGGTGTTCATCGTCCCGGTGGAGGCGGATTTCCGCAGGGTCAATGCACAGGTGCTCAGGGATATCATCGAGGAAACCGTCGATACTTCCTGGCAGCCGGTCATCGATGTGGGGCTGCTCACCGCCCCTCAGCTGCGGGTCAGGTTCAATCAGCCGTTCACAGGTCCGGACTCCCGGAAAGGGGGCATCTGCGGAGAACAGGCATTCACCCTCGCGGACGGGATGGTGGAATGGAACGGGAAACGCTATGGACGGCTCGAATTCAGGCCTGAGGGCAACACTCCCGAAGAGGGGGATTCCCGGGGCTTCACCCTGCACAAGGTCAGGATAGGGATCAATTTCCATTGGGAGCGGGAGGAGGATCAAATGTTCTCCGGCGGGCTGACCATTCTACCCTCGGAGGAGGGGCTTGTAGCCATAAACAGCGTGCTTACAGAGGATTATCTGCTGAGCGTAATCTCCTCGGAAATGAACGGAGACGCACCGGAGGAGTTCCTCAAGGCCCATGCCGTCATCTCGCGGTCGTGGCTGCTGGCACGGCCTACGCTCGGGGGCGGGGACAATGCTCACGGCTCTGAGGGATCGTGCCACTCCGCCGCCGCGAATGGAGACAATCCCGACAGCCAGGAATCCCCGGGGAACGGACATTCCGGGCAGGGAATTTCCGCACCGGGTTCCCTTGAGAATGACCGCATCATCCGCTGGTACGACCGGGAGGACCATTCGCTCTTCGATGTATGCGCCGACGACCATTGTCAGAGATACCAGGGGCTGCTCCGGGCCGGGAATGCCAATATCCGGCGGGCCATCGAGGCTACCCGCGGACTGGTGCTGACCGACGGGCCGGACGGGGCCATCTGCGACACCCGCTTCTCCAAATGCTGTGGGGGAGTCTCCGAGCGGTTCTCCGCCTGCTGGGCCGACGAGGACTACGCCTATCTGCAGCCCGTGCGGGACTATGCCTGCCTGCAGACCGACGAAGACAATGCCGCTGATGACGGCACGCCAGTCACCGTCGGCACTGTCGCAGCCGAAAGCACATGCTCCAAGCCCGGTTTCCCGGCAGCCAGTCCTACACATAGAAACACCGTCGGCATTATCCCGGATCTCTCCGACGAACAGACTGCCCGCGAGTGGATATTGTCCTCGCCCGAAGCCTTCTGCAACACCTCCGACCCGGCCCTGCTCTCCACCATCCTGAACTCCTACGACCAGGAGACCGCCGATTTCTACCGCTGGAGAGTCGAATACTCCCAGGTGGAACTGAGCGACCTGCTCCGCCGCCGATCCGGCATTGACTTCGGTTCAGTGCTGGAACTCAGGCCGCTGCGCCGAGGGGCATCCGGACGCATCATCGAGCTGCTCATCCGGGGTACGCTGCGGACCGTCACCGTCGGCAAGGAACTCGAGATACGCCGATGGCTGTCCGAGTCGCACCTGTACAGCTCGGCCTTTGTCGTGGATACCGTCTACGCCGAGCCTGCTTCTGACGGCCAGGACATTCGACCCGACATAAACGCTCCGGCCATTCCGACCGGATTCATCCTCCACGGTGCCGGATGGGGACACGGCGTAGGACTGTGCCAGATCGGAGCCGCCGCCATGAGCGCCCGCGGCTGCACATTCGACCGCATCCTCGCCCACTACTTCCGCGGCTCCTGCCTCACCCGCCTCTATTGACCCACTCCACTGCCCTGCCCTCCCTGTCCTGTCCTGCTATACCTTGTCCTGCCCTACTCTACCTCGCCGTCCTCCTCCCACCTTCCGAAGGCGGGCAATTTCCGGCCGTTTCCGTCTCACCTTCCGAAGGCGGGCAGCAGCATGGACTGAGCAACGGTAAGCAGAGAAGCGGCCTAATTTTACAACGGATTGGAATACTGACACATAGAGATACAACGAGTGCTTTTCGGCCATATCCGCACCTGCCAAAAGCACACGTTTAACTGTAAGTAATTGATCCTAGAGCGCATACGATTCAACCCTGCTCCAGTACTTACCGTTACTTCGCGCGACTGCACATTCCTTCCCACTCCTTCCGAAGGAGTGACCTTCATATTTACCTCAGACTGTATTTGAAGAAGGGATATTCACTCACGTTAGAGAGGAAGTAAAGAGTGCCGCTGTCCTCGTCCACGGAGATGAAGCCCCAGTTGTCGAGGCGGTAACGGCGGACCGGATTGCCGTTCCAGTCGAACTGCTCCACGTAGATGTAGTAGATGTCCTTATTCTGCTCCCTGACCACATCCACCGGTGTGCGGCCGCTGTAGAGCAGCCAGACATAGCGGTGTCCGGCGTAGAGCTTCCAGTAGTGGGTAACATTGCTGTCCATCCCGACCCCCTCGGTCTCTCCCTCCTCCGTCGAACGGAAATCGACAGACCTCATATTTCCGTCAAAGTCGCAGAAGACCACCCGCTTCGCGTATTTAAACGCCCAGACGGCCCTTTCATACTGGAAGTTCACTCCGAGCGAACCGATATTCATGGTGCTGCCGGCGGAATATTTGCCCAGGCGGACATCTGCCAGCTTCCTGACTGTCTGCTCAGGAGCCGCGGCGGTGTCGCTTCCGTCGTAAAGATATATCGCAGAACGGTATGCAAAGGCTATATGCCCGTCATCCTCAGCCGCCACCCCTCTGGTATACGAGAAATCGGCCAGGTACTGACCGGGAATCCGGTGGTTGAGCTGCTCTAAGGTTCCGTCCGTCCTCACCTTGTACATTTTACGATAATCCCTCGACTCATCCATGACCAATGCCATATAGCCGGGTGCCTCGTAAGGCCAGATATCCGGGGAGATAAACTCCATCGGTCCGCGCCCCCTGTTTCCGGACACCCCTCTGAGTTCCAGGCCGGGCAGCGAATACATCCTGAACGGACGGTCATCCCTGCAGCAGACCAGCATGAGCGAATCCTTGACAATCATTGTGGACACTCCCACCTGAAATATCTCATCCCTCTTGACGGTATCGCCTTTAAGCGCTATTTCCTCGCCGAAGACATCGTCTTTCAGGCGCACCTCTCCGGGTACGAGCGGAGCAATGGTGTCTGGGACGGCTGCGGCCTGAGCCTGGGCCACGTCCGCACTGCTGCTGTCCTGCTGATTTTTCCCGGAGCCGCCTCTGTTTCCGCATGATACGGCTGCTGTTGCGGCAAAAGCGGCAAGGGCAAGGGCTGCAAATATCTGATATCGTTTCATAACCTTGAATTTTTAGTTTTGCAAATATAAAAAATTTTTTCCCGCAACGGCACCGAATCGCAGGTTTTGCTGCCGTTGTGGAAAGATGAGGCGGAAGTTTATGTATCTTTACGGCATGAAAAGCAAGAGAATACCGCCGATGGCGTGGATCCCGACCCTGTATGTGGCGGAAGGGCTGCCGTACGTGGCAGTAAACACGCTGTCGGTCATCATGTACAAAAATCTCGGGATGTCCAACACCGATATCGCCTTCTATACCGGCTGGCTGTATCTGCCGTGGGTCATCAAGCCGTTCTGGAGCCCGTTTGTGGACATCATCAGGACCAAGCGGTGGTGGACGGTGACGACGCAGTTCATTATCGGGGCGGCGTTTGCGGCCATCGCACTGACCCTGCCGCTGGACAGTTACGTTGTGCTGTCACTGGCGGTGTTCTGGCTGATCGGATTTGCCTCGGCTACGCACGACATAGCGGCGGACGGATACTACATGCTGGCGCTGGACTCCTCGGACCAGTCGCTGTACGTGGGGATACGCAGCGCGTTCTACCGGTTAGCGACCATCATCGGGCAAGGCGGAGTCGTGATGGCGGCCGGATGGATGGAGACGGCTTTCGGGAATGTACCCCGGGCTTGGGCAGTGACCTTCCTGATACTCTCGGCACTGTTCCTGCTCATCGCATTTTACCATTCGCGGATACTGCCCCGGCCGACGGCGGACAGGCCCTCGGGAGCAATGCCGACAAGGGACGACATAGATGCGTGCTCCCTCAGGGACTCGAACCTTGAATCTGGTTCTGACGTAGCGCCAACAGGACTCAAACCCGCTCCGGCAGTTCCCTCCGAAGAGGACCGCGGGTTCGGTCCCCAAGCGGACTCCGGCCCCATTACAAGCCACAGCACCACCCGCATCCTCCGCGAGTTCGTCGGCACCTTCGGCTCATTTTTCCGAAAAAAGCACGTCTGGATCGCCGTCACCTTCATTCTCCTGTACCGCTTCCCCGAAGCCCAGCTCGTGAAGATGATCAACCCCTTCCTGCTCGACCCCGCAACCGAAGGCGGCCTCGGCCTGAGCACCGCCCAGGTAGGTCTGGTCTACGGCACGATAGGCATTATCGGCCTGACACTCGGCGGTATCCTCGGCGGCGTGCTCGTGTCACGGTACGGACTCAAACGCTGTCTCTGGCCCATGGCCCTGGCACTCACCCTGCCCTGCGGCGTATTCTGCTGGATGAGCATGGCTCAGCCCGACCCGTCCTCCATGCTGAACCTGATCCTTATCAACGCCTGCGTCTTCATCGAGCAGTTCGGCTACGGCGTCGGTTTCACCTCCTTCATGCTCTACATGATGTATTTCGCCGAAGGACCCAGCAAGACCTCCCATTACGCCATCTGCACCGCATTCATGGCTCTCGGCATGATGATACCGGGCATGTTCGCGGGCGCCCTGCAGGAATGGATGGGTTACGTCGGCTTCTTCTGGTGGATCATGGGCTGCTGCCTCGTCACCCTTGCCGTCACCGCACTCATCAAGGTCGACCCTTCCTTCGGCCTCAAGCACAATGGTAAACAGTAATGTGAAATAGTTCACTTCTTCCGCACACCTTCGGAAGGTGGGATGAAAATGCGGGGAATCTACTCACCTTCCGAAGGTGGGATGAGGATCAGGCAAGGGAAAGCAGGGCCACAGACGCTGTAGGGCAATTCAGGCAAATGCACACCTTCCGAAGGTGGGCAGAAAACGCGGGGAATCTACTCACCTTACGAAGGTGGAAGGAAGTTACAGGGAAATGGCATCACGCCCAGAGCCAAAACAGAAAAGCGCATCGCCGGAAAAGCACCGCCGGAAAAGATTTTTTCTTAAATTCGCAGAATGAACTGGAGTGAACTGAGCCTGCCCATAACCGATCCCACGTGGATATTCCTGATCGTACTGCTGATCATCATGTTCGCCCCGCTGCTGTTCAACCGGCTGCGGATACCGAACATCATCGGGATGATCCTGGCCGGCGTGCTCATCGGCGAGCACGGACTCAACCTGCTGGCCCGCGACAGCAGCTTTGAGCTTTTCGGCAACGTCGGCCTGTACTACATCATGCTCCTGGCCGGCCTGGACATCAACATGGAGGACTTCAAGCACAACCGCAAAAAAGCCGCCGTCCTGGGCCTGCTCACATTCTCCATACCGATCATACTCGGACTTATAGTCAACACTTCCCTGCTCAAGTACAGCCTCGCCACCTCCATACTTCTGGCCAGCATGTACGCCTCCTACACCCTCATTTCTTACCCGATAGTCCTCCGCCTCGGAGTCTCCCGCGAGAGGAGCGTGAGCATAGCCGTAGGAGCCACAGCCGTCACTGACACCATGACCCTGCTGGTACTGGCCGTCATGAGCGGCATCTTCGAGGGAAGCACCGAAGGATCGTTCTGGATAGTCATGGCGTTCAAGGTGATAATGGTAGGTGCCGTCATCATCTACTCCTTCCCGAGAATAGCGCGATGGTTCTTCCGCAAGTACGACGACACCGTCATGCAGTTCATCTTCGTGATGGTCCTGCTATTCGCAGCAGCCGGGCTGATGGAAGTGGCCGGACTGGAGGGCATCCTCGGAGCCTTCCTCACCGGCATCCTGCTCAACCGCCTGATTCCGTCCATTTCCCCCCTCAAGAGCCATCTCGAGTTCGTGGGCAACGCCCTCTTCATCCCGTTCTTCCTCATCGGAGTGGGCATGCTCATCAACCTCAACGTGATATTCGGACACTGGGGCGCGATCAAGGTAGCACTGGTCATGACCGCCACCGCCCTGACCGGCAAATGGATTGCCAGCCTCCTGACCCAGAAGGTCTTCCGCATGGCCGCCACCGAGCGCCGCCTGATGTTCGGCCTCACCACCTCCCAGGCAGCCGCCACCCTCGCCGCAGCCCTCATCGGCTACGAGATCATCCTCCCCGACGGGAGCCGCCTCCTGAACGAGGACATCCTCAACGGCACCATTCTCCTGATTCTATTCACCTGCATCGTCAGTTCCCTGACCACCGACCGCACCGCCCGCAAGATAGCAATGGAGGAGCCCGTCATCGACCGCGACCCCGACAGCCGGCCAGAGAAGATTCTCATTCCGCTGGCCAACCCCGATACCGTCAAGGACCTGGTCTGCCTTTCGATGGCCGTGCGCGACCCGCACCTAAGCGACAACCTCTACGCCCTGAGCATCCTCTACGATACCGACAACTCCAAGGCCGTGAGCACCGCCTCCCGCAACCTGGACAACGCCGCCAGGATAGCCGCCTCCGCCCACGTGGACCTCAAGAAACTCAGCCGCTACGACCTCAACATCGCCTCGGGCATCATCCATACCGTCAAGGAGCAGGAGATCACCAGCCTCCTCATCGGCCTGAGAAGGGACGCCGACAGCCCGATTCTCGGCAACCTGGCCCTCAACCTCCTCAAGAGCCTTTCCTGCGAAGTACTCCTATCCCGCCTCATGGTCCCCATCAACACCCTGAGCCAGATAGTGGTGGCAGTCCCGCCCAAAGCCGAGTACGAAGCCGGATTCAGCCGCTGGGTGGAGCACCTATGCCGCCTGAGCACCTCCCTGGAGCGCCCCCTGCATTTCCACGCCCCCCAGGAGACCATTGTCATACTGCAGAAACTCCTCGAGGAGAACAGCCACCGCCTGGAAGCCCTCTATGCCCCCATGGAGGACTACAGCAACCTGACCGCCCTCGCCTCCGAGCTTGACGACGACAGCCTGCTGACAGTAATCAGCTCCAGGCCCGGCTCCATCTCCCACGACAGCTCTTTCGAGAAGCTGCCCCGCCTACTCGGCCGCGAGTTCACCAGCTGCAGCCTCATCCTCCTCTACCCCGAGAAATACGACGACTCCGGCCAGGCCCTCAGCTGACAGCCCGAGTCCAAAACACATTGTACGATATGAAATTATCCGGAACATACCATCTTTCCACCACAGCCGCGGCCGTCCTCATCCTGACCGCCCTTACCCTCATCCCCGCCACCGGCACCGCCCAGACCGTCCTCACCGGCATAGACGTCCTCGAGGCCAACGGCTTCGAGCAGCTGCAGGGCAAGCGCATCGGGCTGGTGACCAATCCCACGGGCGTGGACCGCTACCTCAACTCCACCATCGACGTCCTGCACAGCGCCCCGGGAGTGGAGCTGGTCGCCCTCTTCGGCCCTGAGCACGGGGTCCGTGGCAATGCCCATGCCGGCGAGCACGTCGAGGGACAGGCCGTCGACCCCCACACCGGCGTTCCCATTTTCTCCCTCTACGGCAAGACCCGCCTCCCCTCCGCGGAGCAGTTCGAGGGCCTCGACGCCATCGTCTACGACATACAGGACATCGGCTGCCGCTCCTACACCTACATCAGCACCATGGGCAATGTGATGAAGGTGGCGGCAATGGAAGGGGTGGAAATGATCATCCTCGACCGTCCGAACCCGCTCGGAGGCCTGAAGGTCGAGGGACCGGGAGTGGAGGACTCGCTCATTTCATTTGTAGGACAATACAATATCCCCTACGTCTACGGCCTCACCCCCGGAGAGCTGGCGACCCTGCTCAACGAGGAGGGAATGCTCAGGGTGGAGGGCTCCGACGGCCGGGATTCTACGGTAAAATGCCGGCTCACGGTCGTGAAGATGGAAGGATGGAAGCGCGGCATGAACTTCGACGCGACGGGGCTGCTCTGGGTGCCCTCCTCCCCCCACATTCCCACGGTGGAAGCGGCATACCTCTACCCGGCGACCGGTATTCTCGGAGAGCTCGGGGTCCTCTCGATCGGAGTGGGCTACACCCTGCCCTTCGGCATGATCGCCTGTCCGGGGATGGACGCGGACCTGCTGGCCTCGCGGATGAACGCCCTCTATCTGCCGGGGGTGCTGTTCCGGCCCGTCTACGCCACTCCGTTCTACGGCTCGCTCAAGGGAAAGGAGATCGGAGGGGTGCAGATCTACATCACGGACTTCGGGGCGGCACGGCTCTCGGAGATTCAGTTCTACGCGATGCAGGTCATTGCGGACATTCAGCCTGACTTCGACCCGTTCGGGTCGGCAGGCGCCTCACGGCTGGAAATGTTCGACAAGGTGACCGGCTCCGAAGAGGTGAGGAAGGCCTTCGGAGAGCGGTACAGATACGAGGATATCTACAATATCTGGAACGATTTTGCAGAAAAATTCCGTAAAGTCTCGGAAAAATATTATCTTTACGCACTATGAAAAATCATCTGCCCCTATACCTGATACTTCTGCTGTCCATGACCGCCCTCGCCTCGTGCAACATCGACGGTGAGAGTTATGACTATTACACAGAGGCTTTCGAGATATACGGCGAATATAACGGAGCCATAGGCGTACAGGGAGAGCACAACTATTACATCTACCTGACCAACTCCCCCGAAGGGAATGAATATCCCGGACCAGGCACCGCATACTACTTCTTCGACATTTTCTCCACACCCGGAGTACCCGACAGGGACGGAGAGATTCCCCTTCCCTCCGGGACATACACACTGGGAGCCCGCGGAGCCACGGCGATAGGCACATTCACTCAGGACTACTCCTACTACATCGGAAGCGACCGCTATGGAGACCCCATCGAGATGAGATTCAGCAACGGTATCCTCAGAATCGACGGTGATGACTTCGGTTACTACGAGATAGAGGCCGAGCTCACCGACATGGCCGGCATGACGCATTATGTCCACTATGTAGGACGTGTCGATATCATAGACCGCTCGCAGGGCGTCGTCGGCGGATACCAGCAGCTGGCCCAGGACCTCAACATCCAGGCTCATGCAGCCAACGCCACTCTGTACGATGACATGGAGGGCCTCCCCGGCGGCATTTCCAACGTAATACTGTCCTTTACCGACATGGCCCTGGACGCCGAAGGCTATGCCATACCTCCCGGCAGCATCCTCAACATCGACTGCTACATGAAGCTCACAGATGAAGGCCGCATCCCGGCAGGCACGTACGACATCTCCCCCGAGTGGGGACAGCAGGATTTCACCCTCAGCCCCGGCGAAGTCATCAACGACATGATTGTAGGCACTGTCGTCGAGAACTATGACAGCGACGAGAACGCCTTCATGGGCTTCATCACCGAAGGCAGCCTGTATATCATGAACTCCACCGGTATGGAGTACAACATCATGTACGTATTCCACACCGACCGCGGCTACGAAATCACCGGCAACTACAACGGTCCGCTGGACCTGAACCGGGCCTCAATGACCGCAGTCCGGGCAGACAGCCACGGCCTCCACCGCCCCGTACCGTCCCCCCTGGCCCGCCCGCACTACAAGGTCAGAAGCCGCTGAACCCTTCATCCTTCCGACGCAAAATCATGGTTTTCCGTGATATGAAAAGTCTCAAATAATTCCGTACTTTGCATTTTAAGCAAAATACGATATTATGCACACTATTTCTAGATTTTCCCGTATCGCCGGCCTCACCCTGGCCAGCGTCTTCACGGCCGCACTCCTCCTCAGCTGCGAGGAGAAAGAGCCCGTTCCCGTCACCATCGACTCACAGCCTTCGCTGATCGCAGCCGAAGGAGGCAGCACCTCATTTACCATCACCGCTCCCGGCACCTGGACTGCCGCCGTGCAGCCCGCCTCCGACGGCACCGCCGCCACATGGCTCACCATTGACCCCGCCTCCGGTGAGGCCGGAGAGCACACCGTCACCCTAACAGCTGAGGCCAACACCGCTGAGGAAGAGCGCACCGCCACCGTCATTGTCACCAGCGGCAGCTCCTCCGCCACCGTCTCCGTCTCTCAGGCCGGAGCCACCGCACAGGATGAGCCCGAAGAGCCAGAAACCACCTCTCTCGTAAAATCGGTAAATATACACATGTCGGAATATGCCTCCTCGTACTACTACGAGTTCGAATATGACGACCAGAACCGCGTGTCAAAAATTCTCATGGCCAATATTGACGATGAACATGGACAGTACGACGAAGGAACCTACAACATCGACATATCCTATCAAGATGCCTCAGCGAGCCTCATCTACCACTTCTCAGACGGAGAGCAACGCGTGATTACAGTTGAGACAGACGGCAACGGACGGGTCGTCAGAACTGAGAATGCATCATACGAAGGGACCTACACCATGACATACGATGACGCCTCCGGAAGAATAGCTGAAGTCAGAAATGAATACACATACAGCGACGGAAGCACCGAGACAATCGATTACGCATTTTCCTGGTCAAATGACAACATAGACAGATTGACTCAGACTTACTTAGAAGATGGCGAATCATATGGGTATGTCTTCTACTACACGGACCTGCCTGCAGCACCGGACGTCAGCATAGACCTCAACTGGCTGCTTAAGTTGGGACATGCAGGCTTTATGGACCTCAGCCCTCACTGGCTCGGTGTACTGGGCATGCTCGGTGAACGCGATGCTTTCTACGCCCTGCCTCTCTACGATTACAGCTACGGATACGACGACGATCCATACGATTACGGCTCCGCCGAATACGAATACACCACATCGGATGAAGGAAGACTGACCGGTATGACAGCAGTCATTCCTGTCAATGATTCAAGTATCGGTTCAGCAACATATAAAGTAACCGTCACCTACTACTAGCAGCCCGACCTGACCCGACCGCACAACAGAAGGTGTATGCCCCGGCCACCGCAGCCGCGCATACGCCTTTTATTTTTCCCTTTGACTCCTTCGGAAGGAGACAAAAGAAAACGGGAGAGAGAGCCGTCCCTTGCAGGTTTACGGTTCTCTTTCCCGTTGTCAGTGAAGCAGTCCGGGGTTAGAACTGGAGGACGAGGGAGGTCATGCCGGGCACGGCCAGGGGCCCGGTGCTGCGGGAGACGGTCGCTCCGGTGAGGATGTCGGTGGCGGTGAAGCTGTCGGTGCCGAGGGCGGCGGCTGCAGCGTCGAATATCTCGGCGTAGTGGGCCCAGTCGAGGGAGACGGACTCGGTGCCGTTGTTGATCACTACCATCACGAAGTCCTTGAAGTCAGGGGTGTAGCGGAAGTACACGTAGGCGTTCACCAGGTCGCCGAAAGGCATGAAGTGCATCAATTTGCCCTTGGTCACGGCCTCGGAAGTCTTCCTCCACTGCATCAGGGTGCGGGTGTGGTCGAACATCTCGTTCTGCAGGTCGGTTCTGCCGGCGGAAGTGAAGGCATTGACCTTGTCGCCGGGCCAGCCGCCGGGGAAGTCGGTCCTCCACCAGGCATCGCCCTTGCCCACCATCTCCTCGGGTCCGTGCATCAGGATCTCGTCACCGTAGTACCACTGGGGCACGCCGCGCATGGTCAGCAGCAGAGTGGTCGCATTCTTCATACGCGCCAGCACGGTCTCGTCGGAATCCTTGTAGGTACCGAAGCGGATGGCCGGGCGCTCCATGTCATGGTTGGTAATGAAGGTCAGCAGGTTGTAGGGGTTGTAGTAGGCAAAGTCGAGGGACACGGAGCCGTAGACGCGCTTGATGCCGTCGTCGTAGCCCAGGTTCTCATTCTGCACAAATGCCTCGGAGATAGCGTCGGTCAGGGCGAAGTCCATCACCATGGGCAGGTGCGAGGTATAGCCGTCGGCATTGGTCTTGAAGCCGCCGTCAGCTGTCCTGCAGCCCTCCCAGTAGGCTATCTGCTGGGTGTTGTGGAACCAGCACTCGCCCACGAGGGTAAAGTTGGGGAACTCCTTCAGGATACCGGCAGTCCAGGCCGAGATGTCCTCCTTGCGGGTGTAGGGATAGGTGTCCACGCGGATACCGTCCAGGTCAGCGTACTCTATCCACCACACTGCCAGCTGGATGTAGTACTGGAGGCAATAGGGATTGCTCAGATTCATGTCGGGCATCGAGGTATCGAACCAGCCGGTCACGCAGGCATCGATGTCGGTCTGGGCGGCGTGGGGATCGGAGTGTCCGGACATGGCGTAGTTGGAGCGGGTAAATGTCGGATGCTGGTGGATCCAGTCCTGGAAAGGCAGGTCGTTGAACCACCAGTGGGCGGTGCCGCTGTGGTTGGGCACGATGTCCTGGATGAACTTGATGCCCTTCTCATGGGCGGCGGCCACTAAGGAGCGGTACAATTCGTTGGAGCCGTAGCGGGGGTCTATCTGATAGTAGTCCGCGCAGGCATAGCCGTGGTAGGAATAGGTCGGCTCGTTGTCGAGGGTGATGGGCGTAGGCCAGATGGCGGTGATGCCGAGGTCGGCCAGATAGTCCAGATGGTCCATGATACCCTGGAGGTCACCACCGTGACGTCCGCCGGGAAGCTTGCGGTTACCCTTCTCGGCGGTCAGGGGCGAGGAGTCGTTCTTCTTGTCCCCGTTGGCGAAACGGTCGGGCATCAGCAGGTACACCACGTCGGAGGAGCCGAAGCCTACCCTGTCCCGTGACCCCTCGCGACGCTCGCCTATACTGTAGGCAAATGTCTCGGTCTTCCCGTCGGGGTAGTTGATGGTAAATGTGTACTCGCCCGGAGCCAGGTTATCGGCAATCTCGAGATCCACGAACACGTAGTTCGGGCTCTCGGCATAATGCACGGCCTTCACCGTGATCCCGTCAGAGTCCACGGACACACCCGCTCCCGAAAGTCCGGGGGCGTGCAGCATCAGCGTCAGCGGGGTCTCCATCCCGGTCCACCAGCAGGGCGGCTCCACGCGCAGTCCCTCCTGGCCCACAGCTGCGGAAGCCATGGACGACAGCCCCATCGCAGCCAGAATCGTAGTCAGTAAATTTTTCTTCATAAATTATTGCTATTTGGTTTTAAATATCGTTACACTTTTTCCACCTTCCGAAGGTGGAAAAACGGGAACGCGGAAAACGCAGAGCGGCATCAGAACACGAACTGATATCCGTGAGCGGTCAGGGTGTAGCTCTGTCCGGCGATGCTGCCCTCGGAGACGGTCACGGTCACTTCCTCGGCGGAGAAATTGAACACTGCGGCGAATCCGTCGCTGCCGTCAGAGAGCCGGCGCTCGAAGGCAAACACCTGTTCGGGCATGTCAGACGCCAGTATCACCATAGGAGCGCCCTCGCGGGGAGCATACATCGACGGATGGGCATCCCTCATGGCTATCAGTTCCTGGTAGAACTGAGTGAAGCCTCCGCGGTCCTCCCACACGATGGGATCGCGCATGAAGAACTCCAGTGAGTTGTCGTTGCCCACCTCCTGACCGCTGTAGATCAGAGGCATGCCCGGCTCGGCGAAAGTCAGGGCGGCGAACTGGCGGGCAGCGTCCCCCATCCTCTCGAACTCGGTGCCGTTCCATGAGTTCTCGTCGTGATTGGAAGTGAAATTCATCTCGATGCTCTCAACGGGCAGCTTGCCCTCGTGCTCCACACGGTAGGCAGCGTACTCTGCGGCTGTGGCCTTGCCCTGGGCGAGCCTGTTCATAAACGCATGGTTGGACCAGCCGTAGTAGGCGTCGAAGGCGTCGGTCATCAGAGCGGGCTCCTCGGACTCGGCCAGCATGAACAGGTCGGGACGGATCTCCCGGAGCGCCGCCACGGCGTCATTCCAGAAGTCCACCGGCACCTCGTGGGCCACGTCGCAGCGGAAGCCGTCGACACCTACTTCGGATACCCAGTAGGTCATGGCGTCGAGCATGGCGGCACGCATATCGGCATTGTCGTAGTTCAGCTCGGCCACATCGGTCCAGTCGAAGGGAGCCACCGGAGTACCGGTGCTGTCATCCATCACGTACCACTCGGGATGCTCGGCGATCCAGCCGTGGTCGCGGGAAGTATGATTGGCCACCCAGTCGAGTATCACCTTGAAGCCCAGCTCGTGGGCCTTATCCACCACGGACTGGAAGTCCTCGATGTCTCCGAACTCGGGATTGATGGCCTTGTAGTCGCGGATAGAGTAGTAACTGCCCAGCTCACCCTTGCGCTCCACCTCTCCGATGGGATACACGGGCATGAACCAGAGGATGTCCACCCCGAGTTCCTTGAGCCGGGGCAGATGCTTTTCGAAGGCCTTGAAGGTGCCCTCCTTGGTGTACTGACGGACATTGACCTCATAGAGGACTGCGGAGGCCGTCCAGTCGGGATGGCTCACGTTACTCACAGGAGACTGCACCTCCTGTCCTGATTTGCCGGCGCATCCTGCAAGCAGAAGCAGGACTACGGCCGCAAAAACGATTGTCTTAATCATCTTCATAATACAATGATATTTTAGGAAAACAAAATTACTTTCTTCTCACAGTCCCGCTGCTTCGGCTGTGCTCCACAACGGCAGTGATTTCCGCGATTCGCTGCCGCTGCGGAAGTGGACGCGATGTTGGACCCGGCGTATAGGCCTTCTGGGCGGTCTTGATGCTTCAACTGCGCTCCACAACGGCAGCGATTTCCGCGATTCGATGCCGTTGCGGAAGTCAGTGCAAAGCCATGCGCAAAGCCAGTGGTATGTTCGCGGACGTTCATTTACTTCTCAACGGGCCGGATCACTACTGCCGCACCGCCGCCCGGCGCTAAGGGAATACGGAGGGTCGCGGAGGGCTTCACCTTCCTGGTATAGATCCGGTAGCTCTGAGGATTGGACTCCCAGTCGGCGTCCTCTCCGTCGGCGTAGACCGTGGCCTCGTACTTCTGGCCGGAGCCTGATGGGAGGAACGAGAGAGGGATGACAGCCTCGCGGGCATTCTCGTCGGTGACGGCGCCCACGAACCATTCATCGGCACCGCGGGCCTTGCGGGCCACAGTGATGTAGTCCCCTGGCTCGGCCTCGAGATACCAGGAGTCGTCCCAGTTGAGGGCCACATCGCGGATGAACTGGAACGCGTCCATAAAGCGCAGGTAGTTCTCGGGCAGGTCGCAGACCATCTGCAGGGGCGAGGGCATGGTCACATAGAGGGCCAGCTGCCGCGCCAGTGTGGTACCGGCCTGCTCTCCGGGCTTGCTGCCGCCCTCGTAGTAGTCCAGCTTGGTCTGGAAGAGGCCGGGAGTGTAGTCCATCGGACCTCCCTTGAGACGGGTGAAGGGCAGGATGCAGGTGTGGTCCGGATCGTTGCCGCCCATCGACTCGAACTCTCCGCCGCGGGCCGACTCCTGAGCCACCCAGTTGGGCCAGGTACGCATCAGTCCGGTCGGACGTACGGCCTCGTGGCTGTCTACCATAATCTCATACTCTGCGGCCTTGCTGACCACACGCACATAGTGATCGTTCATCCACTGCGAGGAATGGTATTCGCTGCGGGGGATGATGTAGCCCACATAACCGGTCTTGACCGAGTGATAGCCGTGGTCCATCATGTACTGGAAGGCCCGGTCCATCTGCAGTTCATAGTCTGCCGCGTTGGAGGCCGTCTCGTGGTGCATGATCATGCTGACTCCCTTCGAGCGGGCGTATGAGGACACCTCGTCTATGTCGAAGTCGGGATAGGGCTTGGTAAAGAGGAAATGCCTGTCCTTGCGGTATGAGGCCCAGTCCTCCCAGCCTTCGTTCCAACCCTCGACGAGCACCGCGTCGATACCGTGCTCAGCAGCGAAATCGATATAGCGCTTCACGTTCTGAGTATTGGCCGCATGCCGTCCGTTAGGCTCCAGGGCAGAATAGTCGGTAACCCCCGGACGCGCCTTCCAGTAGTCGCTGTAAGCCCAGGTGGCTCCCGCTCCGGTGAACATCTCCCACCACACGCCCACGAACTTCTGGGGCTTGATCCACGACACGTCTTCTATAGCGCAGGGTTCATTGAGGTTATATATCAGCTGAGAGGCGAGGATGTCGCGGGCGTCGTCACTTACGATGACCGTCCTCCAGGGCGAATGGAAGGGAGCCTGCAGGTATCCCCTCACCCCGTTCTTGTCCGGCACCAGATGAGCGCTCAGACTGAAATCGGACGTATCCACATCCAGGAGCATGGCGGCATAGTGCACCAGCGCGGCCTCATGGATATTGATGTACAGCCCGTCATCCGTCTTGAGCATCAGAGGGGTCTGCACGGACAGTCCTCCCTCGGCCCTGGTCTCGTAGGTCTTCAGGTACAGCCGCTTCTCTATCTCCTCCTCCAGGTTAGATATCCGGGATGTCGTATAGGCGAACTCGTTGGTATCGTAGTCTCCGGGGATACAGAACGCCAGATGGTCTCCCGTCAGGTTGAACTCTGTCTGCTCATCCCTCAGGCTCACATAGTTCACCCCGTCCTGCTCCGGCACCTCGTAGCGGAAGCCCAGTCCGTCGTCGAACAGACGGAAGCGCACCGTCATCATCCGGCCGCTCCCGTCCTGTTCCAATGTCAAGGCCATCTCATGAAAATAGTCCCTGACACTGGCATACTCGCCCCAGACAGGAGTCCAGCTCCGGTCCACTGTATCCCGACTCACGGACACCACCGAAAAGCCGGAAGTCAGGTCCGCCTCGTCCCCCGTCAGTCCCAGACGGCTGGGGGTAATGACGGGCAGCCCCTTGTAGGTCAATTCATAAGTCACCGTCCCTCCGGTGCACCCGACATTGAGGGACAATTCCCCGGAGGGAGAGCTCATCTGCTGCGCTCCCGCCTCCGAAGGCAGGACGGCCGTCAGGAGGAGAAGGGCAGCGGCTGTTATCAGATTCTTTTTCATACAGTTTGTTTTATCATTTTTCAGGACAATTCAGTAGCATCGGAGAGCGTCACTCGTCCCCTTCGCACCGGCACCGTGATATCGCTGCCGGCTCCCGCCGCATTGTGCGAGTAAATGCGGATGCAGGAGTGGTCCATCTCCTCCGCATTGTCGGGGATGTGGACGGTGAAGACTCCGGCCTTATGGTAGGAAAGGCATTTGTGCCCCAGCAGGGTATTCTGCCACAGCACCAGGTAGCTGGCAGGGGTATTGTCCACCTTGACGGTGAACTCCCGGCCGCCCATGTCGGTACCCACCACGGTTACCGAAGGTACGGTCTGCGCCTTGGGGGGCTCCCGCTTGAGCACGATCACCCCGCTCTCCTCCCCTGTGGTCACTCTGACCGTAGAGATGTTGCGGGAGGCCGGCCCGGCAACCACCAGCACCGTATCCATGCTGTCCGGGGAGAGCGGCACCACCGTATAGTCGTTACAGGTCAGCCCGTCCACCCGGCCGATTCCGGGGAAGTAGTCCCGGACCACCAGCAGGGTCGTATCGGACATAAGCACGCAGGGTCTTGCCGGTGCGGACTTCTCGTCGAAGAAGGGGTTGCGCTCCACCCTGTACGAACAGGACACAGCCATAAACAGTATGACTGCCGCTGCTGTCATCAATCTGAATGTTTTCATTTCAAATATTGAATACTACGGAAGAATACGCGCCCATGGTCAGACGGGGAGTGTCCCCGCTGCGGTCCATGGACACCTCGCCCTGGACGGCTACCGTACCGGTGACGGTGTCGTGCAGGAGGAAGTTGATCTCGCCTCCGCTGAAGTTGTGCAGCACCAGCACGCGGTCCTCCTCACTTTCCATGATCCAGGCGCAGAGCGCGGGGAGGGCGGTCAGGGTCTCGTTGTAGAGGTCATGGCGCACCATCCGGCCGTGAGCCAGGGCAGGGCAGGCGTGACGGGCCCGGGCAAAATCCTTGTACACCCGGAAGACGGACGAGGCGTCGGCGGCCTGCTTGGCAACAGGAGCTGTCGGGAGGGTTACCTCCGCCTTATCGGTGTACGCGGCCAGTCTGGTATTGTAGCTGTCGCCCCAGTTCATGGGGATACGCACATACTCGTCGCCGTTGTCCTTGACTCCGGTATAACCCAGCTCCTCACCGTAGTAGATGTAGGGCTCGCCGCCGGCGGTCAGTAGCACGGCTCCGGCCAGGCGCATCTTAGCGGTGGACTCGCCCAGGTCACTGCCGGCCCGGTTCTCGTCGTGGTTGGACAGCTTGGTGGCCTCGATATAGTCGGGACGCACGGCGGCATACTCCTGCTGATAGGACAGGATGTCCTTCACAAAGGTGTTGCCGGTACCGGAGTTGATGCCCGAAGATAGTCTCCACCAGAAGGCGAACTCAAAAGCCGCGGGCAGTCCGGCGTAGTAGGGTGCCACCTCATTGTGCTCCGAGAACACTTCCCCGACCATATAGAAGGGATCCTCCCCGGTGAAGCCCCCGCTCATGGCGTCGTAGAACTTGCCCAGGAATGTCGGGTTCTCGCTGGAATTGGCATTGTGATAAATGTGCTTCACGGCGTCCAGACGCATGCCGTCGATGCCGTAGTCGGTCACCCACTGGCGGCCGATGCGCACCAGTTCCTGGAAGGCAGGGGACTTCTCGGCCTCACCGGCGGCCCCGTAGTTGAGGTCTGCGAACCAGGAGGTCCACATGTGGGAATGATAGTAGAGGGTACCGGGCATCAGGAGGTCGGCCACGGCGTTATTGTCCTGAGAGGTGAAGAGCTCTTTAGGCACTCCGAACTCAATCATCGCCTCAGAAGCGTTCTCTACCCCGTACTTGGTGCCGGGCGTCCAGTCTTCCGTACCCTCGGTGCGGATCAGGAATCCCCAGGGAGAATCGAAATCCACCGTCAGGGAGTACATCCCGCCCCCGTCATCGTAGAACTTCACGTGACGGCCGGGGTCGCCCAGGTAGAGGTACTTGTCGCTGTCCGTATCCGGAGCGGTATTCTCCGGGTCTGCCGGCCCGTCCGTGCGGGTCACGGTGACAGTCGGAGCATCGGGGTCGGTCCAGTCCAGGACGAACTCCATGGTGCCGACGGCGGCGTTGCCGGCCACGTACCACTGGGAGGCGTCGTAGCCGCCGGCACCCTCGGTATTGATCATGGGGATGCGGCCGGCCTCGATGTCAGCCCTGGGATTGTCCGAGAAGATATAGAAGTCGCGATAAGGGCTGTCCTCATGCTCCTTGGCGTCCAGGAACCAGGGATGGTCCTTGCTGCTGTGGTTGAGCACGTAGTCGATGTATATCTTGATATCCCTCCCGTGGGCCGCAGCCACCAGGGCCCTGAAGTCCTCGAGGGTACCGTAGTCCGGATTCACAGCCGCATAGTCCTTCACGTCATAACCGTGATAGGAGGCCGCCGGATGTATGGGCGAGAGCCACAGGGCCGTCGCTCCGAGCGAGTCAAGGTAATCGAGCTTGTCGATGATACCCTGAAAATCGCCTATGCCGTCTCCGTCCGAGTCGGCAAAGGAATACACCAGCAGCTGATAGGTAATCTCCGCACTCTTCGTCCCGTCCCACTCGATGGGGTCCGCCGTCAGCAGACCGCCAGTTTCCTCCTCTTCTCCTCCCGGTCTCTCGGGATTGCAGGCGTACAGCGCCGCTCCCAGCAGCAGGGTCAATGTCAGATAAAGTGTCTTCTTCATAATGGATACCGTACAATATTAAAAAGGGCGGGTACAATATCTGTCCCGCCCTCCATTAAATTCTTCTGTTACTCGGCTGCCGTGAGAGTCAGGGTCTCGTTGGCCACGTCGTAAACCATGTTATAGGTTCCGACACTCTCGCCGGGGTTGATATTGCCGCCGCCCTGCTTGAGGTTGATAGGAGTTCCCACTGCAAAGGATGCGCCGTCCGCCAGACCGCGGTCAGGGACAGTCGTCTCGCTGGTAGACCACTGACCGGCCCATCTGAGTTTGAACTCACCTTGAATCTCTGCAGGGACTGCGGAAGTCCATGTGCCTGCTGCCGCGTCATAGAGCATGGGAAGGTCATTTCCCCAGCTGTCTCCTGCAACCGCTCCGATCACGCCCCATCCGAGGATGTAGACAGTGTTGTCATTGGTGTTGAGAACCACCTTTCTCAGACCTGCCTGTGAAGCTGACACTCCGAAATTGGAACCTCCGGAAGTCAGGCCCTGATAGACCACGCCCGTCGACAGGGTATCACCGGCCGCTGCCGCGCCTACCTCTGCCTCCCAGTTGTTGTACTGGATCTTGAACTGATTGCCCTCTGCGAAGTTGATGGGAGCGCTCACCCAGATACCGCTGCCGGCGGGGAACTCCGTCATCACATATTCATTGGCCCATCCGGTGTCACCGTCGAAGTCTCCCTTTATTCCCCATACAGGCTCATCGGGATCAGGATCAGGGTCGGGATCGGGATCAGGGTCATCGCCACCGTCCACCGGCTTGCCGTAGTCGGCTGCGCTGAGACTGTAGGTAGGATTGTCCCAGTCATTGAGGTCGAGGTAGAAGCGGTATTGTCCGGGCTCAAGGGCGATATTACCACCACCAACATCCTCAGCACCTTCTATCTCACCGGCACCAAGCCAGGTGCCGCCGTTGTCGAGGACAAACTTGAAGCCGTCAGCAGCGCCCGCCTCATCTACGTCTATATCCACATAGAATTTGCCGTTGCTGCGGATCTGTTCCATAGGTGTGGCGTCGGTTGCCCATCCGTTGAACGCACCAGCGACAGTCACAAGGTCAAAGCCCTTAATCATGTTGAGAGTCAGAGATGACTTCACGAAATGGAAGTTATAGTAACGGTGCGAGCTGTAATTGGAAATATTGCCGCTGCCGCCGTCATCCCAAAGTGTAATCGAGGGTGCCTCAGGATCAGTTGACGTCATGTCACCGGATCCCCAGTTGCCATTGTCCCAGTTGGCAGCCCCGGTAAGTTTGAAGCCGTAGTCAGCGCACTCGGCACCGAAGTCCACGACTCCGACATAATTTTCCTCATCTTCAGCATAGCTGAACAGGAATGCAGTATTGCCATGATCCCATCCGCAGAATGCGCCGATCACATATACTGCAGGATAAACCTTCTCGGCATTGAACGGAGTAATGCTGGAAGTAATAGTATTGGATACCAGTGCCTCCACTGACTCCACGGGAGCGGACTCTCCCATCATCTCGACTTCCATACGGAAATACACTGTAACAGGGACACCTGCCTCGCTGTTGAGAGACATCAGGGCATTGTTCAGAGTATTGGCCGTTACTGTAATACCGAGAGTATCGGTCGTAGCATTGCCGAGTGATTTCTTGGATGAGAAGTCCTCATTCACATCGGCATACACTGTGTAGCGGGCAGCAGTGGCGATACCGAACTCCACAGCAGAGAAAGTGAACGTGGCGAACGCACCGCCGTCCTCCAGCACGTAACTGTCGGCGATAGCCTCGAGTGCCGGAACTACCGTATTATCCGGATCGTAGGTGACAATCTCTTTCTCGGCGCAGGATGTCAGCACGGCGGCGGACATCAGAGCGGCAGCGAATATGTTGAATATCTTTTTCATATCATTTCTATCATTTAGCATTGTCTATTAATAACCGGGGTTCTGCTCCAGTTTGTCGTTGGAGTTAATCTCGGTGGAGGGGATAGGATAAAGATTGTAGCGGTCATCCACTCCATTACCCTCGTACGAGCCGCCTTTCCAATCCCAGAGATAGGTAGAGGAGGTCAGACGGTCAAAACGGACAAGGTCCTGGCGGCGCATATTCTCCCAATAAAGCTCGCGGGCACGCTCGTCGAGGATATCATCAAGCGAGACTGCGGACACCTCGTTGAGACCGGCTCTGGTACGTACCGCATTGTAAGCGGCCAGACCGTCTGACTGAATGCCTCCGTTACGGAGCTGAGCCTCGGCCAGCATCAGATATGCATCAGCAGCTCTGAAAATGGGATAGTCCGTATCGGGATATGAGCCCTGCCCGTCAGCGGGCGAACCGTCATGCTTGAGATTGGTGAACTTCATCTGGCACCATCCGTTGGAGAAATCGGAATTGTCTATAATCTCACGCGAATGAGCCTGCTCTCCGAACTCCGAACCGTCAGTGAAGAGGAACCTCTGGTCTGCAGTCTCATCGAAGAGATCGAGGAACTGAGGGGTCACTACGAGACCGCCCCAACCGTCGTTGGTTCCGAGAGCCGCCTGCCAGTCAGGGTTACCGGAAACGATGGAGCCCTTGATGACGAAGTTGGTGCTGCCGTAAGTCTGGATATTGACAGCATCACTCTGGACTGCGAAAATAATTTCAGGGCTGAGGTTGTTGTCTGCGGAAAAGTTCCACTGCCACTCGGAAGGCAGGGTGTAGCTGTCAACTATCTTCTTGCTTTCAGCGGCACACTCGCTCCATGCGGAGATAACCGGACGGCCCTGAGGATCATCAGCGGTAAATACCTCTGCATTGAGATAGAGCTTGGCCAGCAGCATAGTGGCGAACTCCTGGCTGGTACGGCCGTACTCGGTGGAAGCCGCAGTACGCAGGTCCTCACGGAAACCGTCCTCACCGGCAATCTCATTCACCAGCCACTCATAAAGGTCGTAACGGAGAATCTGATCGGGACCTGTGGCTCCTACTGAGTTAGCTTCTGTAGCAAAGGGAACATTGCCGAAAAGATCGATGGCGTGATAGTAGCTCAGAGCCCTCAAGGCTCTGGCCTGGGCGATCATATAGTCCATCTCCTCGCCCTGGAATTCCTCTGGAGCAGCAAGTCCTCTGCGGATAAACTCGTTGCAGAGACCGATCTGATAGTAGATACGGGAGAACATAGCTGTCACGAAGACATCGGATGTTGTCCAGCTCAACCCATGAAGAGACTTGATGGTCTGGTCGTTCCAGCATACGCTGGCCTCGTCTGTAGGCAACTCCTGCAGGTGGAAGAGAGCCCTCATGTACTGACCGTAACCGCCGTCGATACCGTCAATATCAGGTGAAGAATCAGGACCTTCGGATGCGCTGACGGACAGACCGCCGTAGCACTTGGCCAGCAGCTGCTGGTAAGCCTCGAGACTGTTGAGGACATCCTCAGGCAGCTGGATGTTGGGGTCGATAGGAGTTACGTTAAGGTCCTGCACGCAGGAAGTCGTGGAGAACACAGCCGCAACCGACACCGCTATTGAAACCAATATTGTAGTAATTCTTTTCATAATTTCCGATCTCCTTGATGTTAGAAATTGTACTTAAGGCCGATGATATAAGTGCGCGGACGGGGATACATATTGTTGTCAATTCCTCCGAACACCTCAGGGTCTATACCCGAATATTTGGTAAAGGTAGCCACGTTCTGCACTGTTCCGAACAGGCTAAGGCTGCCGCCCTTGCCCAGCTCGAAGAGGTAGCTCAGGGTAATGCGGTCTATCTTGAAGAATGAGCCGTCCTCAACCCAGTAATCAGAGAGATATGCCGCATTGGTAAAGCCCCATGAGGGAGCATCTGTCATACAGTTGCGGACGAAGGAGTTGGTCCACAGGTCTGAGAGCAGGGACAGACGGGATGCATTGTTGTTGTAGACCATGTTGCCGAGGTTGCCGTGACCGGCAATGGCCAGGGTCAGGTTCTTCCAGGACACCGAGGTGTTGAAGCCGATGGTCCATACAGGGCTGGCCTGTCCGAGATAGTAGAGGTCGTCGGCATCGATGACACCGTCACCGTTCTGGTCTACGTAAGCACCGGGGATGGGAGCTCCGTTCTCGTCATATACCTGCTGGTATACATAGAAGGTGTGGTCAGGATATCCCACCATGTGTCTCTGAATGGTGTTGCCGACACCGCCGCTGATACCGCCGGTGGGTACTCCGGTGTAACCATCACCGTCGTTGGTGGTCAGCTTGGTGATGCGGTTCTGGTTATATGCGACATTGGCTCCGATACTCCAGTACCAGTCACTTGTCTGTACCGGAACACCTGTGATCTCGAATTCGACTCCTTTGTTCACCAGCGATCCGATATTGGCAAAGAGATAGTTTGTCAGGTTGGCTCCGGCCGCTATGGGTGTGTAGTTGAGCAGATCGGTGGTCTCCCTGTAATACACGTCCAATGTACCGAAGAGTCTGTCATTGAAGAATCCGTAATCCAGACCGATGTTGTAGGTAGTGGTTGTCTCCCACTTCAGGTCAGCATTGTATCCGTTGGGTGTGATAGGGATAATCACATTGCCGTCGAACATATAGTAGCTGCCGATAAGGTTTGTCTGATAAGTAGGAATCGACTGATAGACATCGCCTATATCCTGCTGACCTGTCTGTCCCCAGCTCAGACGGATCTTGAGGTCGGATACTGCCTTGGAGTTCTTCAGGAAGCTCTCACCCTTGATGTTCCATCCCAGGGCGACAGAAGGGAAGAAACCCCACTTGTTGTTGGTGAAACGGGATGTTCCGTCCCAGCGTACTGTAGCTGTCAGCATGTAGCGGTTGTCGTAGTTATAATTGGCACGGCCGAAGAATGATACGAGGAAATACTCGCTCTTGCTGTGAAACTCGGAAAGGGGAGCCACGCTGCCGGCCACGGGATCGGGCTGAGTCTCGGAGAGGCTGTTGCTCTCAACATAGAAGTGCTGCCAGGAGTAACCGGCCATGACACCGAAGCTGTGCTTGTTTATCTCCTTGGTATAGTCCGCGTAGGCCTCGAGGGTCATGTCCTGCTTGGTCTGGTCATAGGGGTTATATAGACCGCGGCCGGCCTGAGTCTGGTTGTGATATGACTGCTCGGCGCCGTATGGCACGGTCACAGTACCGTTGGAATGGGAGTAGTCCATACCGAGGTTGAGGTTCAGCCTCAGATCCTCGAAACCGTGAATCTTATAGTCGAACTGTGCATTGCCGATAAAACGCGAAGCCTTGGACACATCCACACGCTGATAGAGAGCGGCCAGGGGATTGATGGTGGACTGGGTATTCGGCTCGAAAGAACCGTCCTCCATCACATTGCCCCACATCTGATAACCGTCCAGACCATGCTCGCTGTAGATAGGCTGGGTAGGGTCGTACTCAATGGCGGCCGAGATAGCTCCGGTATTGGCGAAGCGGTTGTTCTGGAACATGCCCTTACCGTTGAGGGATATGGTCAGATGGTCGTCAAAGAGGGTCGGAGTCAGGTTCAGGGCCACTGTTCCTCTCTCCATGCTGGAGGTCTTCAAAGTACCTTTCTCATTGAGATAGCCTCCGGACACGCGGTAAGGCATGTAGCCGGCATCACCGAACTTGAAGTTGCCCTGCAGACTGAGATTTGCCTCATGACTCATTCCAAGCTGATATATAGCTTTCTGCCAGTCTGTATTGGCATTCCCCAGCGCAAGGTAGCCGTCGGATGTCTCACTGCCGGTATAAGCCAGCATGGCTGCCCTCATCTCATCTCCTGTCATCACATCCAGATATTTGGTATTCTGGGAGATAGACACAGTATAATCCGCGCTTACATGAGGTACGGCCGAATCGTACTTGCTTCCTTTCTTAGTGGTAATGATAATCACACCGTTGGATGCGCGGGATCCGTAGATGGCTGTCGCCGATGCATCCTTGAGAACGGTAAAAGTCTCGATATCGCTGGGGTTGATGGAAGAGAGCTGGTCCGCGACACCGCTTATACCCTCATTGGTGATAGGCAGACCGTCTATCACGATCAGAGGTGAGTTCTGGGCATGCAGGGACGAACCGCCGCGGATACGGATGGTGGAACCGGAACCGGGAGCACCGTCACCGTCCGTGATAACAACACCGGCGGACTTACCTTTCAGCATCTCCGTCGGAGATGTTACGGCACCCTTGTTGAGCTGGTCGGCACGCACCGTCGAGACAGATCCGGTAAGGTCCTCTTTCTTTACAGTACCGTAGCCGATGACCACCACTTCGTCCAGAAGTTCGGCATCGTCTTCGAGCACAATAACCGCCGGCACCTGGTCGGCCTGAAAAACTACTGTCTTGTAACCGATGAGCGAGATTTCGATCATCGAGGAAGCAGAGGGTACGGTCAGCACGAAATTACCGTCCATGTCTGATTCCGTACCGTTGAGAGTCCCCTGTTCGAGGACCGCAGCTCCGATTACGGGTCCTATCGCATCTACTATGCGGCCTTTCACAGTATACTGTGCCCAGGCGCTGGAGAGCGAGAGGATTGTAATCGAGATTAACGCTGTCATCAATCTTTTCATACGTTAAATGTTTAAAAAATGATAAAATGGATTGTAGTTATTTTCGTTTGAACAGACGCAGCTGCACCGGGTCGTCCTTGTCTTCCACGAATATGACAGAAACTGCCGCTATCAGAAGACAGAGGCCCGAGAACACCATGGCGTAGACAGTATGACCGCCGTACACATGGTTGACCATAAAGCCGCCGAGGAGGCCGTTGCATACCTGCGGTATAGTGATGAAGAAGTTGAAGATACCCATGAATACTCCCATCTTGGCTGGAGGCAGCGAGCCGGCGAGGATAGAATAAGGCATGGCCAGGATGCTGCCCCAGGCGATGCCGACTCCTATCATGGATATGATCAGAAGGTTCGGGTTCTTGAAGATGAAGAAGGAGGCAAAGCCGAGGGCTCCCATCAGCAGAGAGACGGAATGGGTGGCCTTGCGGCCTATCTTAGAAGCTATCCAGGGTAGGAGGAAGGCGTAGACTGCGGCCACACCATTATATATACCCTGCAGGACGCCGACCCAGTCACCGGCGTTGCCGAACTCGACCGAGGTGCGGTCCACGGTGTTGTAGCAGTGCTCGGCTACGGCGGGGGTCATGTACACCCACATCGAGAAGAGGGCGAACCAGGAGAAGAACTGAACTACGCCAAGCTGCACCATAGTCCTGGGCATACGGCCGAAGTCCTTGAATATCTCCAGGAAACCTCCGTCTTTCTGCTTTTTCTCTCCCGGCTCAGGAGGATATTCGGAAGTGCTGATGACAGTCCACAGCACGCAGAGCAGCAGGACAGCGGCACCGATATAGAAGGCCGTGCGCACGTTAGGCGCCACTCCTCCGACTTCGGCGGGGGTGTTGGACATTCCGAACCAGTTGGTCAGTACATAAGGAAGGACAGCGCCGACGACAGCGCCGACACCGATGAGGGATGTCTGCATCGAGAAACCGAGTGTCCGCTGTTCAGAGGGCAGCTTGTCGGCTACAAGAGCCCGGAAAGGCTCCATGGCTACATTGATGGAGGCATCCATAATCATGAGGATACCGGCTCCTATCAGCAGAGGGGAGAGGAAGCCGGCGAGGGAGGGAGAGTTGGGCATCAGGAACAGCATCAGGGAGGCCAGGATGGCTCCGGCCAGGAAGTAGGGACGTCTCCTGCCGAGCCGGCACCAGGTGCGGTCGCTGTAGTGCCCTATGATGGGCTGGACGATCATACCCGTGAGGGGCGCGGCCAGCCAGAAATACGACAGATGGGCCACATCAGCTCCGAATGACTGCAGGATCCTGCTGACGTTGGCGTTCTGCAACGCCAGGCCGAACTGAATCCCGAGGAACCCGAAACTCATGTTGAAAATCTGCATGAACGTCATTCTCTTCTTTTCCATAGATCTCTGTTTAACATTTCAAAATTATTGAATACACACCTATTAACATTACAGTTTCCGACGGACTGTAGAAAAAGGCTGACGAATTGTAACATTATTTTAACAGATGGGAAATAATCCGTAAATTTGCTCCCGTTATGAGAGTTCTGATTATAGAAGACGAGATTCCAGCCCAGCAGATACTGATGAAATTTCTGGGCAGATTCTTTCCTGACTTCACGATAGTCGGGATTCTGGACTCGGTGGACACCGCCGTCAATTTTCTAAGACACCAGACCCCTGATCTGATATTTCTGGATGTAGAGCTCTCGGACGGAAAGAGTTTCGAAATATTCAGGCAAGTCGAGATTACCTGTCCCATCATAGTTACCACTGCATACGCCGACTATGCGCTGGACGCTTTCCGGAACAAATGCATAGACTATCTTCTCAAGCCCATAGAGGCCGCTGCTTTTAAGGCCTCCGTCGACCGATGCCTGCAGTTATGCGGGGTAACTGCCGCCTCCAGACCGGCGGCCGATATAACCGCTTACGCAAAGCCTGCATACAAGCACCACTTTACCATCAAGTTAGGAAGCCAGATTCTGGTTATCGATGTAAACGACATCGCCTACTTCTACTCCAATGACAAGTCTACATGGATGGTTACCCGTGACGGCAAACAGTACATGACAGACGACTCCCTGACAGCCATCGAGGGGGAAGTCGACCCGGGCAGGTTCTACAAGATATCCAGGAAATGTCTGGTCGGCATGTCTGCTATATACACCATTTCCAAGTATTTCAATTCCCGTCTGAAAGTTACCCTCTCGCCCAGGAACATAGAGCCCGTAATCGTCCCACGCGACCGCGTCCAGTCCTTCATGGAGTGGATCGAGGGAGCATAGCTAGCGGACCAGGGGGATACGTACGATGAACTCGGAATCTGTCTTCTCTGTTACAACACTGCGGCTGAACAGGATTTCGTACTGACGGCTTATATTCTGCAAGCCTGTGCCCGGAGATGTCTCTGAATCTGCTTTCTTGGGATTGAGATTGTTCCTTACGACGACATGATGCATCTCCACCCCGATGGAAATTCTCAGGACATTGGAGGAATTGACCACATTGTGTTTGACCGCATTCTCCACCATCATCTGCAGAGTGCACGGAATTATCCTGGCATCATGGTATTTTTCCGGGATATCAATTTCTGTAACGAAACTTTCCCCGAATCTCTCCCTCAGCAGATCACAGTACTTGCGTACAAACTCCAGCTCTTCCTCCAGCATCACCAGGGTATGCTTCTCCAGTTTGAGGAAATAGCGGTAGACTCCTGCCAGTTTCCCCGCATAATCACTTGCCCGGTCTGCATCCTCGTGTATCAGATACTGAAGAACATTCAGGCAGTTGAACAGAAAGTGCGGGTTGGTCTCGCTTTTCAGCAGCTGGTACTGGTAATTGGCCTTGGCACGCTGCTCCGCCTCCACGGCCACAGCCTTGCGGTTCGTCCAGCGGTAGTAGAAAATAAGGTCTGTGACGAGAATCGCCACGGCATTGAATACGAAATTGCTCACATACGTGAACAGAAAGAGCCGGCCGAAGAATCTGGAGCCGTCCACTACATGCTGAAACTGCCACACACGCACCAGTAGCGAGGTAAGGAATGCCATCAGAGCTATTGCTCCCACCTCAACGAGCGATCTGACAATAGTCCTGCCGCTTCCATAAGGGAAGAAGCGGACCAGTAAGACGACGGCCAGAATATCTCCAAGCAAAGCTCCGAAAGTCAATGAATAATTCGACAGTGTCTGAAAGAGGAAATCTCCGAAATAGAGTCCGAAGCTTTCATAGAACAGAGGCATCACCCTCTCTATCACTATCCTTGCCAGAAGGACGATGATGATGATGACCATCAGGTCGACGGTCGAGACCTGACTGCCTCCATTCCTATTGCCGCTTCCCTCCGACATGCCAGTCCTTGCGTACTAAGAGGACAATCACCAGACCCAGTAGTCCGGTCGTAACCATAGTAACTATAACATTGATCCACACACCCCACGACGGCACCCATTTTTCCAACAGTTCCGCTCCCTCCGTTCCGATATAGAAACCGGCGAAGCACGACAGAAAGGCCAGTCCCAGGAATACGTCAAACGAGGCCCTGTAGAACTTGATGAGAGCGAAGACCATGCCTATGGTCAGGCAGGTGAGGAAGATGCCGTCACCTATCTTGGTGTCGTGAAGTGCCAGACAGACAACCGCGTGAGCCAAAACGAAAATAAGAACTATGACATTGGCCCTGAGCACGTCGCTCCTTGCATCGCCCGTTCTTGAGAAAAACCGCTTCATAGTCACATGATATTTCTGTAAAATTAACGATTTTTCCATACATTTGCAAAAATTCTGAACGATGATTATTCATTTTTCCATCAACTTCCGCACCGCCTGGGGGCAGAACCTCTACATTTCGGGGTCCGTGCCCGAGCTCGGAGGCGGTGACCCGGCCAAGGCCGTACCCATGAACTACACCCCAGGAGATTTCTGGAAAACCGACATCAAGATAACGGACCTCGAGGAAAGGGTCCTGTCTTACAAATACTTCGTCAAGTCAGAGAACGGCTCCACCTTCTACGAGGCAGGCTCTGAAAGGGTCCTGGGCCTGAACAGCGCGTCCCGGGAGCTCTTCCTCAACGATGAGTGGCAGGGCAACTCCGACATTGCTCCGTTCCTGACAGCCCCCTTCTCGGAAATTTTCTTCCCGCACGGACACCATGATCCCACCCAGATCCACATCCACAGCCGGGAAATAATCATCCGCGTGACAGCTCCCGCAGTGGAGCCTGACTGCACCCTCTGCATCTGCGGAGACTCCCCGCTGATGGGCTGTTGGAATCCTGCTAATGCACTTGAAATGACCCCCGTACACGGCTCGCGCTGGACAGTCCACCTGCCTGCGGAGAAACTTGGCCGGAGGCTGGAATTCAAGTTCATCAAGCGCAATACCACTGACGGCAGTACCGTCTGGGAGGACAGGGACAACCGTATCCTGGAACTGCCCGGCAGCATCACCCCCCATCAGACCTGGTCCGTGGAATACTCCCAGGCGTCCTTCCACCTGGGAAGGCCCCGCTTCTCCGGCACCGCCGTACCGGTGTTCGCCCTCAGGACGCAGAACAGCTGCGGCATCGGTGACTTCACCGACCTCAAGGTCCTGGGAGACTGGATTCGCTCTATAGGGCAGAATGTGATACAGATCCTGCCGGTCAACGACACCACCTCCACCGGCACCTGGACCGACTCCTACCCCTACGGAGGCATCACCGTCATGGCCCTGCATCCGATATTCATCAACATCACGGCCATAGGTCCTCTCAGGAACCCCGGGCAGCGCTCCGCCTACAGCCGCGAGCGGAAGGCCCTGGACGCCCTGCCGGCCATCGACTATGAGAAGGTGCTGGCCATGAAGAACAAATACCTCAGAATACAGTTCGAGACCTATAGGGAGGATACCTTCGCCGAGCCGAAGTTCCTCTCATTCTACCGCAGCAACAAGTCCTGGCTCCTGCCCTACTGCGCCTTCTGCGCCCTGAGGGACAGCCACGGCACCGCCGATTTCTCCCGCTGGGGAGAGGACGCCCGCTGCACCCCGGAACTGCTCGCACGCGTCAATTCGGAGGACAGTCCCCTCTATCCCGAGATATCCTTCCACATCTTCACCCAGTACCACCTGCACAGGCAGCTGCTGGACGCGGTGCAGTACCTCCATTCGCTGGGCATTGCCCTGAAGGGAGACATCCCCATAGGCATCACCCGCAACAGCGCGGACGCCTGGGCCTCCCCGGAGCTCTTCCACATGGATTCCCAGGCCGGAGCCCCGCCCGACGACTTCGCGGCCGACGGCCAGAACTGGGGCTTCCCCACCTACGACTGGGACCGGATGGCCGCCGACGGCTACCGCTGGTGGAAGGAGCGCTTCCGCCACATGTCCGAGTATTTCGACGCCTACAGGATAGACCACGTGCTGGGGTTCTTCCGGATATGGGAGATACCGCAGGAGCAGACCAAGGGGCTGATGGGACATTTCTCCCCCGCCCTGCCGATGAGCTATGAGGAGATATGCGCGTTCGGATTCCAGTTTGACTTTGCCCGCCATGCAACACCTTATATAAGATACTGGCAGTTGAAGGAGATGTTCGGGGAGCGGACTGAGGAAGTCATGCAGAAATATCTGGACAGCAACGAGTATGATGTATTCACCCTCAAAAAGGAGTTCAACACCCAAAGAAAGATAGAGGAATATTTCGGACCGTCTCAGGACGATGTCAAGGACGGACTGCAGGCCCTTGTCGGCGAGGTGCTCTTCCTCGAGGACTGCAAGCGGCCCGGGCTCTTCCATCCCAGGATATCAGCTCAGTTCACATGGTCCTACCGCGACCTGACGGAAAATCAGAAGGCCGCCTACAACCGGCTGTACGATCATTTCTTCTATCATCGCCACAACGGATTCTGGAGGGAATCGGCCCTGCGCAAGCTCCCCGAAGTGACCGCCGCCACAAACATGCTTACCTGTGCCGAGGACCTGGGCATGATACCCGCCTGTGTACCGGGAGTCATACGGGATCTGAGAATACTCTCGCTGGAGATTTTCCGTATGTCCAAGAATCCGGACGAGGCTTTCGGAGACCCGGCCCGATACCCATACATGAGCGTATGCACCACCGGCACTCACGACACCAGCACTCTCAGGCAGTGGTGGGAGGAGGACCGTCGGTCATCGTCCGATTTCTGGCACCGGATGCTGCATGGGAACGGCGAGGCACCCCGGACCTGCGAACCCTGGATCTGCGAGAAGATTATCCGCATGCACACCGCATCACCGGCCATGCTGACAATACTGCCGCTGCAGGACTGGCTCTCCGTGGATGGAGATGTCAGGGCTGAAGATCCGGCATCAGAACGCATCAACATACCCTCTGTACCAAAACACTACTGGAGATACCGCATGCACCTGACCGTCGAGGAGCTCATGGGTAATCAGGCCCTTACCTCCAGACTTAAAGACCTGTCCGGAAGATGAGCGGCAGCGGAGGAACAACAGGTGCCGGCAATGCCGGAAAGAGACGCAGGGGCTTGCGCATCGCCCTTCACTGGCAGATACTCATAGGTATTGCCCTGGGTGCCGTATACGGCATCTTCCTGCCGCACTGGACCGGATATATCGAATGGATCGGAGACATCTTCCTCAACGCCCTTAACATGATAGTCATCCCGCTGATAGCCTCCTCCATCTTCATAGGCGTGGCCGGCATGGCCGGCGGCAATCTGGGAAGAGTGCTGGGCAAGACCCTCTCCTACTACCTCCTGACCACACTGACAGCGATAATCATAGGCCTCGGTCTCGTATCAGTCATCAAGCCGGGTGCCGACCGGGACATAGTACTCTCAGGCAGCACCGGGGATATCGCAGCCCAGGACATCCACATGATAGACCAGCTTACCGGCATAGTGCCGTCCAACGTATTCGCCGCCATGGCCGACGGCAACATCCTGCCTGTCATCTTTTTCATGGTGCTTCTGGGCATCTTCTCCACCAAACTGGAGAAAAAGCACTATACCGTCCTGCTTGACTTCTTCACCGCAGTCTACGAGCTCATCATGAAAGTAACCCTGTTCATCATCAGGCTCACCCCGCTGGGGATATTCTCCGTAATGGCCTGCATGATAGGCAAACAGGCCGGGGATCCGGACGCACTTATCGGCATAGTCAAGGGACTTGGCCTCTTCGTGCTGACAGTATGGACCGGATGTCTCATTCACGGAGCTCTGGTACTGCCCGGTACAGTCCGGCTGCTGGCCGGTATCAATCCATACAGGCACATGCGCCGGGTATCCACCCCCCTGCTGACCGCCTTCACCACCTGTTCTTCCAATGCCACGCTGCCCCTGTCCATCCGCTATACCCAGTCCTGCGGCGTCTCCGAGAAACTGGCAGGACTGACACTCTCACTGGGCAGCACTGTCAACATGAACGGGACAGCCCTGTTCGAGTGTGTCTCTGCACTGTTCATCGCCCAGCTATATGGCATAGACCTGACTATAGGACAGCAGATTACCGTAGTGCTGACATCTCTGCTGGCGGCTGTCGGCTCGGCCGGCATACCTATGGCCGGCATAGTAATGATGGCTGTCGTATTCAATGCCGTCGGACTACCCATGGAAGGTGTCGGCATAATTCTTGCGGTACAGCAGATTTGCGAGATGCCCCGCACCTGTCTCAACGTATACGGAGACCTTTGCGGAGCAGTCATCGTAGCCCGCTCTGAAGGAGAAAAGATCTCCGTATAAACAGAGAGGCAACAATTAATTAACAACAGGTCAATATGCTTTCAAAAATAAGTCATCTCAGATCTGTCCTGCTGCTGACAATTCCGGTTCTGCCGTTCCTGGCAAGCTGCCAGACCAGTCCGGCCGCAGCAGTGGAGGGAGAGTACAGCCTTTCCGCACAGAGTGTCCAGATCAACGGCATCATCATCAACATGGCCGACTGGCCCGGCAGCTCCGTCAGCGTAGCTGCTGTGGACGATGAGGCTGTAACAGTAACTGCAGACAGTCTGCTCCTGGGTTTCGACACCTTGACGATACCGGCGACCGCTGCCGGAAACGGGGACAGCAAATACACATTTTCCGGCTCTTATACCGGCCGTGACCGGGACATATCGCTCACCGGCACAGTCAACAAAGGCGTCCTGTCACTAAGCATCACCGACATCTGCACATCTCCGGTCACCGGCAGATGGAAAGCAGCCGTTGCTGATGACGGGCTGGCAGACATCAGCTTATCATTCTACAGTCCGTTGGTAAGCGACATTCCCTACGGAGACGGAGGCTCCATACCGGTGGAGGATGCCCTGGTCCTGATCAATGCGGCCCTCCGCGAGGCCATCACACCCGAACTGGCTAACCTCGGATACGTGGAACTGACCCGCACCGGTTATGTCGGCATAAATTGGAACGGTGACATCAGTTCCGAAGCAGAACCCCTGTTGCAGGACGTGATACAGTACTGGCCGGAACCGGAAGCATCCCGACTGCACATATACCTGCGCCGGACCATAACCGACGGCATGGGGCTGGAGATATCCCCCCTGGATGCCGCCCTGGCCTATTCAACCTCTGAAGGCAGCCTGATGCTGAGCCTGGACCGGAAAACCATTTCACCCTGGCTGGGAGCAATCTCCAACACCGTCAACAGCACCACATACGAGGCTTACCTCGAAGCCGGCAGCCCTTTCGGAGAACTCAGCATGGAAGAGTTCACACGATACAGGAGCATGGCCTCCCTGCTGGTGGCCTCCCTCTCAATGCCGGACACAGAACTGAGCCTGAAAGTGCGTATGACTCCTGAATCATAAAACGATAATTGTTATTTTAAAAATTAAAGGTACATCAAAAAATGAAAAAAATTCTCTTCATGGCAGCCTCTGCGCTGCTTATCCTTTCCTGTACAAAGGATCCCGACCTGACTGTCTATGAAGGCAGCTACAAGGTGGACAACAACACTGTCATTACCGTCAACAATCACAGCGTGAACTTCGGAGACTACGAGAACGCCAGCATAACCATCACTCTGACAGACGGGGACAATTGCGAAGTAGTCCTTACCAACTTCATCAACGGCCAGTCAGAAGTCAAGGTGCCCGCCACCATCTCCGGCTCCGCCACCAAGGCCGCAGCCGGGGCTTCCTTCTCAGGAAGTGTCAGTGCAGGTGACCGTACCGTCAATGTAGAAGGAATAACCGCCGACGGAACAATCGCCTCCATCAACATTTCCGAAGAGATTACTGCAGAAGGAGTCGTCGGCCGCTGGACACTCGGAAGCGCAGCCATCACATTCTCGCATCCGGATCTGGAGATTATCGACCTGAGTCCCATAATTCCTGATTTCACACTGCCTATGGCTACCGTGGTAGAAATGATCAATGGACTTATCGCCCAGTCCATCGCCGACGATTCCAGCCTTGCTCAGTCGTACATCGAGTTTACCGCGGACGGATACATAAACGGAATGGATATTCAGGATGCCCCTGAACTTCAGAACATTCTCTGCTATTATGTAAACTCTGACGAAGGTATTTTCGGCATCTACCTGCGTAAGTCCCTGTTGGAACAGCTGTTCGCACAGATTGACCAGTTGCCCGAACTCAGCGGAATGCTCGAGATGTTCGGTCTCAGCACCCTGATTGAGAATCCCCAGAATGTATCCATACCCCTCAGTTACTCCGTAAGCGACGGCGGTCTCAGCCTGACAGCCGACCAAAGCCTCGCAGACCCCTATCTGGCAATGCTCGCCGAACCCGTAGCTATCATCAAGAGCCTGATCTCAGATCTGGAATATGATGATGTCATCGAATTCCTCTACATGTACGATCTGCAGACCCTCATCACCTCTGAGAACCTGCCGGCCGTCAAAGATCTCATCATCAGCTTGATAGAGGCTCTGACAGACGGTCAGGCAAAGTACTCTGCAACTATCGGCCTGATTCCATACGCAGGATAATCAACCATGTCTTCCAAAACCAAGACCGTCTGGTACTGCACCTCCTGCGGAAACGAGACGTCCAAATGGATGGGCCGCTGTCCTGCCTGCGGAGAGTGGAACACCATGAAAGAGGGTCTTTCACGGAACTCCAAGCCCCCATCAGCAGTCCCCTCACGGGCTCTGGTGGGGCTTTCTGACTCCAAGCCCGTGCCTTTGAAGGACATCTCCGTAGACAAGGACAAACGGATCCTGATAGGCAACCCTGAGGTCGAGCGCATCCTGGGCGGAGGCATTGTCCCTGGTTCCATGATTCTCCTGGGCGGAGAGCCGGGCATAGGCAAATCGACCCTTGCCCTGCAGGTTCCCCTCCGTAGCAAAGGCCTGCACACCCTCTACGTATCAGGAGAGGAATCCCCGCGGCAGATCAAGCTCAGAGCCCTCCGGCTCCTCAGACAGGAGGAGGGCGACACTGAGGAAGGCTGCACCATCCTAGGAGAGACCCAGGTGGACAATATCATCCGCTACGCCCGTGAGCTCAGCCCCGACCTGCTGGTTGTGGACTCTATACAGACTATCTACTCGGAAAATATAGATTCGGCTGCCTCCTCCGTCACACAGGTCCGCGAGTGCGCCGCCGCCCTGCTCCGCCTGGCCAAGGGGAGCGGGATACCTGTCATCCTCATAGGCCACATAACCAAGGACGGAGCGATAGCCGGTCCCAAAGTCCTAGAGCATATAGTGGACGTAGTCCTGCAGTTCGAGGGCGACACCCGCCACTCGCACCGCATCCTGCGCAGTATCAAGAACCGATTCGGTTCCACCGCCGAGATAGCCATCTTCGAAATGACAGGCACAGGTCTGAGGGAAGTGGAGAATCCCTCGGAAATCCTGACACCCATGCATCAGGAAGCCCTCAGCGGAGTAGCCGTAGGCAGCATGGTGGACGGTTCCAGGCCATTTCTCATAGAGATCCAGGCCCTGGTCTCCACCGCCGCATACGGGATGCCGCAGCGGTCCGCTACAGGATATGACGTACGCAGGCTCAACATGCTGCTGGCAGTTCTGGAGAAGAGAGCCGGCTTCAAACTCTCGGCCAAGGACGTCTTCCTGAACGTGGCCGGAGGCATGAGGGTCAGCGACACCGCCTGCGACCTGGCCGTGGTAGTATCCATCCTGTCCTCCAACTTCGACCTGCCGGTCAGTCCAGGCACATGCTTCGCAGCCGAAGTGGGCCTGAGCGGAGAAATCCGCCCGGTAGGCCGCATCGAGGCCCGCATATCCGAGGCTGCCCGCCTGGGATACAAGGAAATATACATCTCATCCTACAATCTGTCCGACGACCTGCGGCGCAGTATCCCCTCCTCCTCCATCCGCATCGTGGAGGTACCCGACATCGGAGCCCTGTGCCGCAGCCTGTTCAAGAACGGACAATAACCATCTGTCTTCAGCTATGAAAACCAGAGCCGTCCCCCACATCCTGCTTTCCCTTCTGCTGTTCTCCCTGCTCCCCCTTGCAAGCCGGGCACAGACAGGACGGGACATACCGTCCGAAATATCCGCCTACGCCGAACAGGTCCGGACTCAGTGGAAGATACCGGGCCTTTCCCTGGCCGTCGTTCACGGAGACTCCCTGGTATTCTCCGGCGGGCTCGGCGTACGCGAGAAAGGGAAAACCACTGACGGAGACGGAGAGTGGACGGCCGTGACGGACTCTACTCTCTTCCACATAGGTTCCATGACCAAGGCTTTCACAGCCGCTGTCATAGCCTCACTGGTGGACGAGGGACTGCTGCGCTGGGACGACACAGTCAAGCACATTCTCCCTGACTTCGAATGGTATGACGACAGCGTGGAGGCTGTCATGCAGGTACGCGACCTGCTTACCCACTCCACCGGACTGGTGGCCCAGGCCGGCACATACATCCCCAACCTGGGCTACGACCGCGATGACATCTACCGGATGTTCAGGTACATCGAGCCGGTATATCCTTTTCGGGAAAAATTCGCCTACAACAACATCACCTTCATCATCGCCGCCCGAATAATCGAGACCGTCACAGGCTGCAGCTGGGAGGACAATATCCGGGAACGGATATTCATTCCTCTGGGGATGAGCTCTTCAGTCCCCGGCAGCGAAGGGTACCTGCAGGCAGGAAGGAAGGCCTCGGTCGCCCACTATTTCGGATACTCCAGAGGCCGTAACGGAGGCCGCGGCTCCATCTACGTCACCCCGCTCTACGGAGAGGAGAGGGCCCTGCACTGGGTGGACGTCATAGGACCGGCAGGCAGCATCAGCTCCACCGCCGCGGATATGGCCCGATGGGTACGGTTCCATCTGAACAACGGAGCGGTCATACGCACGGTAGAGCCGGCGGAAAACGGACTGATCAGTTCCTTTCCCATGGATTCGACGGCATTCTCGGAGTATTTTCCCGACATGAGTTCCGGACTGTCCGGAGAGTTCCGCTTCTATCCCTATCAGGACACCGTACAGGTAATATCCCGCCGGCAGATGGACTTCCTCCACACCGGAGTAATCAAAGTACGGCAGGACAGCACCATGAGACGGGACTACGCCTACTGCTGGTATGTAGAGCAGAATGAGAGATACAAAGTAATATACCATACCGGAACGACCTGGGGGTTCACAGGTGTCTGCGGCTTCGTTCCTGAGCTGGACCTTGGTATTGCAGTCCTTTGTAATTCAGAGGTTTCCGAATACGCCCGCCTGGGTCTGATGCGCCGGATCATAGACCTATATCTTCCAGGCGACACACTCAGAGACTGGAGCTCGGAAGGGCTGGAACAATGGTTTGCGGATAAGAAAAAACCCGGACGCCGTGCCGTACCCTGCACCATCAGACGCAGCAGCGCAGACCCTGATCCTGCCAGGCTCATAGGGCACTACACCAAGCCGGCCCCCTTCGGGGATGCCGAGGTGACTCTTAAAAACGGGAAACTGTACCTTAGCATAGGCCCCCTGGGATGGACTCACAGACTGGACCATCACCGGGGCAATGAGTTCTGGCTCAGGTCAGACGGGCATACCTACCCCGTATTTTTCCACAACTACACAGAGGACTCCTCCGGGCCTGTGGATTTCGAGATAGACTTCAATTACAACGAGAATTTCGGGCCGTGGATCAAGACTCCCTGACCGGTACGTCATCCACCCATACCTGACGCTCTATAGCCTGGTCGAGGGATATCATGGTATCCGTACTCGAGATGTAGGGAATATTCTGGATCGTATGCACGAGAATACGCATAAGATGGTCGTGATCCGTGCAATAAATTTTGACCAGCAGGGCATGCTTGCCCGTCACGAAGTGACACTCAACCACTTCAGGAATCTTCTTGAGGTTCTGTATCACCTCATTGTACTTGCTGGTCTCGGAAAGGGAGACACCCACAAAGGCACAGACGTTGAGTCCCAGAGCCTGGGGCTTTACGAGAAGGCGGGAGCCAGTGATGATGCCCATTCCCTCCATCTTCTTGACCCTCTGATGTATGGCCGCTCCGGATACTCCGCATTCGCGGGCTATCTCAAGGAATGGCATCCTGGCATTTTTTACTAAGAAGGACAGAATCCGCTGATCTATCCTGTCGAGTTGGTATTGCATATTCATAACTTTCGGTTACTTTTTGGGAACGGTACGCCGGGAAGGCTTTTTCTCTCCTGCAGAAGCTATTATTTCACGGCACTGCTCTTCCGTAAGGGAAGCCGGATCAGTACCTCTCGGTATTTTATAATTGGCTCCGGCATGCTTGATATAAGGACCGAAGCGGCCGTTGAGCACAGCAATGTCTGCCTCCGGGAAGGATTTGATGTCCTTGTTCTTCTGCTGCGCCTCGTGCTCCTCTATGAGTTTGACAGCAGAGTCCAGGGTGATAGTGTACGGATCCTGTCCGCGCTTCAGGGAGACATACGTGGAACCTGTCCGGACATACGGGCCGTACTTGCCCTTGGAGCAGGTAACTGTCTGACCGCGGAATTCACCCAACGTTCTGGGCAGCACGAAAAGCTTCAGAGCATCCCCGAGGGTCACGGACTCAATGAGCTGCCCTTTCTCCAGGCCCGTAATACGCTTGTCAGGATCATCGTCCTCTCCTATCTGCACCACCGAGCCATAACGTCCCATACGGGCTATCACAGTCTTGCCTGTGGCTGGATCGGTCCCCAGTACCTTTCTGGACTTGGCCGGAGCACTCTCCTTCATGGTCTCCTCCACACGGCTATGAAAAGGTCCGTAAAAATCAGCCACAGTCTTATTCCACAAGAGTTTGCCGGCAGCTATCCGGTCGAACGCCGTCTCCACCTTGGCCGTAAAACCGTAATCCATAATGGCCGGAAACGTCTGCTCCAGGAAATCAGTCACCATAACCCCGATGTCCTCCGGACAGAGACGGCCCTTCTCCGAGCCGGCTGTCTCTTTTTTGGAAGTAACGGTGATATCGTCCTCCTTGAGAGTCAGCACAGCCACCGTTCTCTCTTCTCCCTTGCGGTCCTGACGGATAATATATCCTCTCTGATGGAGAGTGGAAATGGTCGGAGCATAGGTTGAAGGACGGCCTATACCCAGTTCCTCCATCTTCTTGACCAGGGACGCCTCGGAATAGCGGGGAGGATGTGCCGTATATTTTTCTGACGCAGTGACAGTCCCGCGGATCATCACATCACCCTCCGCCATGGGAGGGAGTATCTTTTCCTCCTCTCCCGCAGGGGCATCATCATCGGTTGACTCTATATAGACTTTCAGGAAACCGTCGAAAAGGACCGTTGAGCCGGTCACGTCGAAATGTTCCTGCATTCCGTCGCCCGTTATGGTGATGTCAGTCTTCTCCAGACGGGCATCCGCCATCTGGGATGCCACTGTCCGTTTCCAGATCAGGTTGTACAGTTTCTTCTCGGCGGCGGTACCGGGGATATCCGTATTCTCCATATATGTAGGGCGGATGGCCTCATGGGCCTCCTGTGCCCCTTTTACACCCGTCTTGTACTGACGGGCCTTATGGTAGCCGGCTCCGAAATTCTCCGTAATCCACCCTTTCGCTGCCCCTATTGCCAGTTTTGACAGGGTCGTGGAGTCGGTACGCATATATGTGATGAAGCCCGATTCATACAGATGCTGGGCGATGGACATCGTCTGACTGACGGAGAATCCGCACTTGCGGGCGGCCTCCTGCTGCAGAGAAGACGTAGTAAAGGGAGGTGCCGGACATCTGGAGACTTCCTTCTTCTCCACCGAGGTGACGGTGAACCGGCAGTTCCTGCATTTTTCCAGGAATGCCTCTGCCTCCTCACGGGTATCGAAACGGCGGTTCAGAACTCCGAGGACCCTGGTCTTCTTTCCTTTTTCAGGGATAAACACGCCTTCCACCCGGAAATAAGGCCTGGATTGAAACTCCGCAATCTCTCTTTCCCGCTCCACTACCAGGCGGAGGGCCACCGACTGCACCCGGCCGGCGGAGAGCGAAGGTTTTATTTTCTTCCATAGAATCGGCGAAAGCTCGAATCCGACGATACGGTCCAGAACTCTCCTGGCCTGCTGGGCCATTACCAGATTCATATCCACATCCCGCGGGGTCTGGATAGCATTGAGTATGGCATCCCTGGTAATCTCATGAAAGACTATTCGGCGGGTCTTGCCCGGCTCCAGGCCCAGAGTCTCCCTCAAATGCCATGCAATAGCTTCTCCCTCACGGTCTTCATCGGATGCCAGCCACACTGTGGCCGCTTTATCTGAGGCGGCTTTGAGTTCTGACACCACTTTCTTCTTGTCAGGGGAAATCTCATACTGCGGAACGAAGCCGTGCTCAATGTCTATTCCTAGATTTTTCTTGGCAAGATCGCGGATGTGCCCATAGCTCGAACGTACTGTATAGTCCTTTCCCAATATCTTCTCAATGGTCTTCGCCTTTGCCGGCGACTCTACAATTACTAAGTTCTCTACCATATCTCCGTTTAATGAAGTTGCAAAGTAAAGGATAAAGTGAGAGAAAAACCAAAATTTTTCTAACTTCGCACGAATTTATTTTACGGAAATGAAAGAAAAGAGCAAGAGAAAATTAATAATCGCTATCTGGTGCGTAGTCTTCATCCCCGTCGGAGCCCTTCTGCTGTTCGTGACCGGAGTCGGCCTCTTCGCAGAGATTCCATCCTTCGAGGAGCTGGAGAATCCCAAGACATACCTGGCCACGGAGCTCCTGTCTGAAGACGGGCAGCTCATAGGCACATACCACATAGAGAACCGTACCCACGTAGGGTTCAATGATCTTTCCCCATACATCGTATCGGCCGCCATAGCGACTGAGGACGTCCGTTTCTACAATCACTGCGGCATCGACTTCCGCAGCCTGGCCAGGGTCGGGGTCAAGACTATCATCCTGGGCAATGCCCGATCCGGCGGAGGAGGCAGCACCATCACCCAGCAGCTGGCCAAGACCCTCTTCCCCAGGGAGGAGGCCACCGGCAAATTCCCCGGCGAAGCTGTCTTCAAACTGGTCGTGAGCAAGTTCAAGGAATGGATCACGGCCGTCAAGCTCGAGCGCAACTACACCAAGGACGAGATCATGGCCATGTATATGAACGCCATCTTCTTCGGCAGCAACTCCTACGGCATCAAGGCAGCGGCCAATACCTTCTTTAATAAGGAGCCCTCGGAGCTCAACCTCCAGGAGAGCGCGGTCCTGGTCGGAGCAGTAAACAAGCCCACCCGCTTCAACCCCGTGCTCAACTACGACCGCTCCCTCGCCCGCCGTAACCACGTCATCAGCCAGATGAGCAAATACGGTTTCATAGCCCAGGCCGATGCAGACTCCCTTATGGCCCTGCCAATCGTCCTGGACTACAGGCAGCAGGACCACAACACAAGCAAGGCCCCTTATTTCAGGGACATGCTACGCAAATACATGAGCGCATCCGAACCAGTAAGGGACAACTACTACTTTGAGGAGGACTACAGCGCCGACCTCGACCTGTGGGAGAACGATCCGCTCTACGGATGGCTCAACAAGAACTTCAAACCCGACGGTAGCCGCTACAGCCTTGACAAGGACGGACTCACCATATACACCACCATCAACTCAGTCATGCAGCGTTATGCGGAAGAGGCAGTGGTACAGCACCTGAGCAAGGACATCCAGCCGGCCTTCGACCAGGACCTGAAAGACAACTGGAACCGCCCGTTCGCCAACGATGTACCGGTGGAACTGACCAGAACTGTCATGGCACAGGCCCGCAGATGGAGCGACCGATACCGCAATATGCGCAACAACGGAGCATCTGAAAAGGCAATAGAGAAAGCTTTCCAGGAGAAGACGGAAATGCGCGTCTTCTCCTGGAACGAGGCCGGATACATCGATACCGTAATGACTCCTGACGACTCCATCCGCTACTACAAATCATTCCTCAGGGCATCATTCATAGCCATGGAGCCGGTCACCGGTCATATCAAGGCATACATAGGCGGCCCCGACTACCGCTACTTCAAATACGACAACGCCCGCCAGGGAAAGCGTCAGGTAGGCTCGACCATAAAGCCGTTCCTCTATACTCTGGCCATGCAGGAAGGCTACTACCCCTGCGACAAGGTGCTCAACGTGCCCCAGACATTCGTGCTGGCCGACACCACCTGGACCCCTGAGAGCGAGGACCGCCTGGAATATATAGGAAAGGAAGTCACCCTCAAGTGGGGACTGACCCGAAGCAGCAACAACATCTCGGCCTACCTTATGCGCCAGTTCGGTCCGACGGCCATGGTCGAGATGTGCCGCAAGCTGGGCATCACATCATATCTGGCACCCTATCCTTCCCTCTGTCTGGGTCCGGCAGATATCACGCTGCTGGAAATGGTAGGAGCCTACAACACCTATCCCAGCAGGGGTGTCCACATCGACCCGATGTTCGTCACCCGCATAGAGGACAGCGAAGGCAATGTACTGGGCACATTCAGCCCAAGGAAGAGAGAAGCCGTCAGCGAGGCCACTGCCTATCTGATGGTGAACCTCATGGAAGGGGTGGTGAACGAGGGCTCGGGAGCCAGAATCCGCTGGCGCTTCGGCATCGAGGGGCCTGTGGCCGGCAAGACCGGTACGACAAACGACAAATCCGACGGCTGGTTCATAGGCTACACCCCCAGTATCACTGCCGGTGTCTGGGTAGGTGCGGAAGACAGACAGGTACACTTCGAACGCATGGCCTTGGGACAAGGCGCCAACACAGCACTTCCTATCTGGGGTCTCTTTATGCAGAAAGTGCTGAATGACGGCACTCTCGGCGTCACATCCAAAGACAGGTTCATAGCCCCTCCGGGAACACATTTCAATACTGACTGCGACGGCAGCGACAATGACACTGTTGAGGACACATCCGGAGAGGAGAACTCGTTCTTCAATATGTAACCCACCAAACACATAATATGAAACCCATTCAAGACCAGATCCTGGCAGTAGTATACGGAGGCTACTCATCAGAGATGGAAATCTCCGTAAAAAGCGGAAAAAGCGTCGCCGGCTGGCTGCGTAACGCCGGGCGCACTGTTTACGAAGTCCTGCTCAGCCGCGAAGGCTGGTGGGCCGTCATCCCATCCGGCAGCGGAGAGGAAAAAAGGTGGCCCATAGACCGCAACGACTTTTCCTTTACTCCTGAAGGAGAAGAAAGGATAACTTTCGACAAGGTATTCATCATCATCCACGGAGATCCGGGAGAGAATGGACGGCTCCAGGCCTACTTCGAGATGCTTGGCATCACTTATGTCGGATGCTCATCCCAGTGCGCGACCATCGCATTTGACAAATACGCATGCAAGTCCTATCTTAGAGACAGCGGCATAACCATGGCTGCCGACATCATGCTGCGCCGCGAAGACATCTACGATCCCTATGACGTTGCCCGGACCCTTGGCATGCCGGTCTTCGTCAAGCCATGCGGCGGAGGTTCCAGCTTCGGAGTCTCCAAAGTAAGTGATCCGGACGCGATGGATGCAGCCATCGAGAAAGCCTTCACCGAGAGCGACACCGTCATCGTAGAGAAATCCATCTTCGGACGGGAGATCGACTGCGGCGTCTACAGCACAGGAGAGGATGCCCGGGCCCTGCCGCTGATAGAGATCATACCGCGCCGTGAATTCTTTGACTACGAGGCCAAATACAACGGTGCCAGCAGCGAATTGTGCCCCGCGCCCATCCCCGAGGCCGACCGTGTCAGGATACAGGATGCCGCCGTCAAGATATTCAAGCGGCTGGGATGCTCCGGACTGGTGAGAATGGATTTTATACTGGGGGTGGACGGACGGCCGTATTTCCTGGAAGTCAATCCCAACCCAGGCATGACAGAAGCCAGCCTCGTTCCACAGATGGTCCGTCAGGCCGGTATGACCATGGAGGAGTTCCTTACAGGACTGATAGACCGCACCGTGGAGGAATAGCGCATGACCCGCAAGGAATTCGTCACCAAAGCGACAGAAAGTCTGGCACAGCAGTATTCCCCCAGAGAAGCCAAAGCCGTCTCTATCCGGATACTTTCCCACTTCCTCGGACTGTCCGAATACGAATACTCGGTGGAGCCGGACGTCATCATACCCAGGCCGGACCTTGTCCGCATCCAGGAAGCCCTGGACGAACTGGCGGCAGACCGTCCGGTACAGTACGTTATCGGAGAGGAAACATTCGAGGGCCACACGTTCCATGTCGATGAATCGGTTCTGATCCCCCGCCCCGAGACAGCACAGCTATGCCGCACAATCATCAGATATCTCAGGGAATCCGGAACAAGAGAGCCCAGAATCCTGGATGCCGGAACCGGTTCCGGCTGCATAGCATGGACATTGGCGGCCGCATTCCCGAAAGCGGAGATATTTGCATTCGACATAGATACGGCTGCTCTGAAAACTGCACGCTCGCAGAGAATATTTCTCGATGAGGCCTGCCGTCAGCCGGTTCCGAATCCTCCAGTATTCTTCCAGGCCGACATCCTGGACAGACCGCCTGAAGAGAGAGACCGCGGCATTGAGACCATGCCCAACATTGAGGACCTGGACATACTTGTGTCCAACCCTCCCTATGTCTGCGAGTCTGAAAAGGATTTCATGGCTCCGAATGTACTGGACTACGAGCCCGACATAGCCCTCTTCGTTCCAGACAACGACCCGCTGAGATTCTACAAAGCCCTGGCCGGATGGGCGGAGGAGCTGGTAAGACCGGGCGGCAAATGCTTTTTTGAAATCAATGAGGCCTTCGGTCCTCAGGTCCGCGAGTTGTTCGAGAGCCGTGGATTCAGTGAAGTCGAGATAATGGAGGACATTCACGGCAAAAACAGATTTGCTACTTTCACCAAATGGTATTAAATTTGTCTGCATGAGAATACTCTGCGTCATACTAGTCTCTCTTCTGATGATGTCTCTGCCGTCCTACGCTTCCACTGCGCAGAAAGACACGGTGACAGTCATTACCCAATGGCTGCCACAGGCCCAGTTTGCCGGCATCATTATGGCTTACGAAAAGGGTTTCTACGAAGAAGCCGGCATCGAGGCCGAGATAAAATATGCGCAGGAATCCGTTTCCAGCATAGACATGCTTGAGAACGGCGAAGCGGACATCATCACATCCATGCTGGTAGATGCCTTGGCTGCCAGGGATCTGGAGCTTCCTTTGGTAAATATTCTCCAGACTTCCTGCACCAATTCCTGCATGTTCGTCTCCCACACTCCCCTGAATGACGTCCATGACCTTGACGGTATGCGTATAGCCAGTTGGGTAGGAGGATTTTATGAGACAGCCATGTGCTTTGCCTACCGCAATTCCCTGAATGTAAAATGGACTCCTATCCTGTCCAACATCTACCCTTTCTCCGAAGGGGCCGTAGATGCCATGGTCGCAACAGAATACAATGAGTACTTCCAGATCATGATGGCTGGCATAGACATCGGCGAGGGCAATATAATCCGCCTGAGGGATGAAGGCTACGATATTCCGGAAGACGGCATTTACACTACAGAACAGTATTACAGTTCCCACAAGGATGTCGTGGACCGCTTTGTCCGGGCCACCGTCCGTGGCTGGGAATGGGTCCGTAATCCGGACAATCTGGAAGAAACTGTAGATACCATAACCGGGATAATGAGAAGGATGAACATTCCTGCCAGTAAGGTCAATCAGAAGTACATGCTGAAAACAGTGCTCCGGCTCCAGGAAGACAGCACGGGGCACGTACCGTACAGACTCGACCCATCCAGGTTTGACTTTACCGTCAGAATGTTGAGAGAAAGCAACTTTATCCTGGAAACGATAGACTATGATGATTTCGTCCACACGCCGGACACAGACAGCTGAGTATGTTCAAGTCATTTGCCGACAAGATAAGCGTCTATGTCATTCTGCTGACAGCCGTCCTGTTCCTGATAACCGCTGTAACGGTGAACAGGTACAGCTACCGTCATGTACGCAGCGAGGCTGTCACCAACGCATTCAGCCAGCTTAAAGCCCTGAATATGGAAATGGAGGGCACGCTCGGTTCGATATCGACAGCCATGAACAATATTGCGCCGCGTGCAGAGCGGCTGGCACTGAACAACAGCGACACAGCCGATTTTCTGGGACTGCTGCGGGATGTACTTGCCAACACACCGCAGCTGACGGACATAGTCATCTGCCTTGAGCCCTATTTCTACCAGGGAGAATATAGATTTGCCGCCTATGGCATCAAGGAAAAAGACTCCATCCGCACCTACATGATACATCGCAGGAACTACGAATACATCTACTACGACTGGTACGTCATACCCCGCTGCACCGGCAACAGCTACTGGACCGACCCGTACATAGACAAAGCCTGGGGACAGCTCTCGATGTGTTCCTATTCCGTTCCCCTGAAAGACCGGGAAGGCAGATTCATCGGTGCATTCTGCGCAGGTATTGAAACAGACTGGTTCACTGACATGATAGACAGCATCCAGCTGTACGACAACTCCTATAATTTTCTCATAGGCAAGACTGCCGGATACATAGTCCATCCGGACCCGGAATACATAATAAACGAGACGGTCTTCACACATGCTCTTATCAAAGGAGACAGCACCCTGGCGGATATCGGCCGAAGAATGATATCGGGGATAACAGGAATGGAAGAAATCGACATCAGCGGGGAGCCCAGCATGGTATTCTTCACTCCTGTCCGGTCAAACGGCTGGAGCATCGCCACTGTCTGCCCCAAGAGCGATATCTTTGCTGAAGTATACCGCATATCCAGGGCTATTGCCATCATTGCCCTGATATCCATCGTCGTTATGGCGTTTATTATCCGACTGACCATCTACAGAGCGACACGGCCACTTACACTGCTCGCCAAATCCGCGGACAGAATCGCTGAAGGAGAATTCAACGTCCCCATACCGGATTTCTCCGGAGACGATGAGGTAGGCCGTCTCGGCAGGTCTTTCTCGACCATGCAGACATCCCTGGCCTCATATATGGAACGCCTGCGGCGCACCACAGCTGCCAAGGAACGTATTGAAAGCGAGCTCAGCATCGCCCGCGAGATTCAGATGGGAATGGTGCCCAAGACATTTCCCCCATATCCTGAAAGAGACGACATCGATATTTACGCCATACTGAATCCTGCAAAGGAAATCGGCGGAGACCTCTACGACTTCTTCATCAAGGACAACAGCCTGTTTTTCGCCATCGGCGATGTCTCAGGCAAAGGCGTACCCGCATCCCTTCTGATGGCCGTGACACGCAGCCATTTCCGGTCTGTGGCATCCACGCTCAAAGACCCTGCGGCTATCATCGCTTCGATGAACAAGGCCCTGTCCGAGACCAATGACTCCAACATGTTCGTCACCTTCTTCACCGGTATAATGGACCTCAGCACCGGAGATGTAAAGTATTCCAACGCAGGGCATAATCCGCCCATGATCCTAACCCCGTCCGGACAAGTAATCAGGCTGAATCCCGACCCCAACCTGCCGATAGGCTTCTTCCCCGACTACAAATATACGGACGGCACATTCTCCATGGAGCCAGGCTCGACCATTATCCTCTATACTGACGGACTGACCGAAGCAGAAAACGCGGAACACGAACTGTACGGTGAGAGCAGACTCACAGCCTCTATAGCTGCCCAGATAGACAAAGACGCCGCATCCACTGTGGCAGGACTCTACTCAGATGTGGAACACCATGTCAATGGAGCCGCACAGAGCGATGACCTGACCATACTCGCAATCAAATACATCGGAAACAACAGCATGGACTGCCGGGACACCAGAATCCTCAGCCTGGACAACCAGGTCTCAGAACTGACAAAGCTCAGTGCCTTCGTAGAACAGACCTGCAGTGAGGCAGGTATCGACCAGACACTCACCATGAGCATAAATCTGGCTCTTGAAGAAGCCGTATCCAATGTCATCTTCTACGCATTTCCGAAAGGAGAGACAGGACACCGCATCACCGTCAAATTCACTCTGCGCGGCAATGAGCTGAGATACACCATCTTCGACCGCGGCATCCCATTCAATCCCCTTGCAAGGGCAGATGCCGATATAACCCTCAGCGCCGAAGACCGCAATATCGGAGGCCTCGGCATATTTCTTGTCAAGCAGATAATGGACCGGGTGGAATACGAGCGGAAAGGAGCGGAGAATATACTGAAATTAACAAAAATAATATAAAACAAACGACAATATGGACCTTAGCATCAGTACTGAAAACGGTAAGACGCGGGCCAGGGTAACCGGCCGGCTGGACACTACCAACTCGGAAGAATTCGAGAAAAAAATGGCGCCTCTGCTGGAAGGGGGTAATCCCGACATAGAGATGGACTGTTCGGAACTTGAATACATCAGCAGTTCCGGTCTCAGACTGTTCCTGACTCTTCAGAAGAGTGTCAACGCCCGGGGTGGAAAACTCGTCATCCTCAATATGCAGAGCGCCATCAAGGACATCTTCAATATGACGGGATTCTCCCGTATCATGACGATTATGTAAGCAGACCCGACTCGACAACAGCCCTGGCAAGAGCCATGTCCTCCGGTGTCGTCAGCTTGATATTGAGACGGCTTCCTGTGCAGAAATGCAGGGGCACGCCGTTTTTTTCAACCACGGAGGCATCATCCGTAAACTCAGGCGTATACGCTGCGCTGTATGCCTGTCTCAACACCTCCGTCCAGAATATCTGCGGCGTCTGGACCAGCCGGTAGCGGCTTCTGTCCACTATGGAAGAACGACCCTCCTCTTCCTCGAAAAGCCGCATTGAATCGGAAACAGGCATTACCGGCACCACCGCAGGAAACTCCTCGGCCAACTCATACATGCAGACTATGTCCTCCTTCCTCATCAGGGGACGGACACCGTCATGGACTGCCGCCAGAGCTCCGTCAGGAATATACTTCATGGCCTTGCGCACCGAATGGAAGCGCGTCAGGCCACCTTCAACAAGGATATGCGGGAAAATAAAATCGTTTTTTCGACAGTAATTCAACCACATATCTCTTATCGTAGGATTAATGGAGACAATTACCTGGACATTGAACGGCAGACTGCGGAACAGATCCACAGTTCTGCGCAGAACTGGCTGACCGCATAAGTCCAACATCTGTTTAGGCAGCTCCGAACCCATTCTGGAGCCTGTTCCGCCCGCCGGTATGATGACATATCTTTCGCGCATCGGATTGACTTGAAATAATTTTTTCAAATGTACAATTTATATTGCATTTATTGTTATTTTTGTGGCCTGAAAGCCATTATTAGACATAACATAATTGTTTTTCACCCGATATGAACAGCGATAGAACGATCCGGAGAGCACTGATTTCAGTGTATGACAAGAATCTCATTTTAGACATTGCAAATGAGCTGGTTAGCCTGGATGTAGAGATACTTTCCACAGGGGGGACCCAGCACTACCTGACCTCGCATAACATTCCTGTTACAGCCGTAGAGGACGTAACCGGATATCCCTCCATCTTCGGAGGACGCGTGAAGACCCTTCACCCGAAGGTAATGGGAGGCATCCTCTACCGCAGGGAGGAGGCCGGAGACCTCGAGGAGAGAGAAAAATATGAGATTCCCGGCATCGACCTGGTCATCGTAGACCTCTACCCCTTCGAGGAGTATGTCGCCAAGGGCGCATCGGAGGAGGAGATTATCGAGAAGATAGACATCGGAGGCATCACCCTCATCCGCGCCGCCGCAAAGAACTTCCGTGACGTGATCATTGTACCCGGCAAGGATTCCTACGCTGACCTGCTGGAGCTGCTGCGCACGAAGAAGGGAGTGTCCTCCATTGAGGACCGCCGCCGCTTCGCCGCCAGGGCCTTCCTCAAGAGCTCCGGATACGACACACATATCTTCCAGTATTTCAACCGCAGGGAGGAGATACCCGCCTTCACCGCCAGCGAGACCCGTCCCACCCACCTGCGCTACGGGGAGAACCCCCACCAGAAAGCCATGTTCTACGGCTCCGAGGACGCCCTCCCCGAGCAACTGCACGGCAAGGAGATATCCTACAACAACATGCTGGACATCGAGGCCGCCCTCGAGCTCATCTCGGACTTCGACCGCACCGCAGTGGCCGTCATCAAGCACAACAACGCCTGCGGCTGTGCCGAGGGTGACACCGTCCTGGACGCCTGGAACGCAGCCCTGGCCGCCGACCCCGTATCCGCATTCGGAGGCATCATCGTCTCGAACCGCCCGATAGACAAGGCCACGGCCGAGGAGATGCACAAGATATTCTTCGAGGTGGTCATCGCCCCGGACTATTCGCCCGAGGCCCTGGACATCCTCGAGGGCAAGAAGAACCGCATCATCCTGCGCAGCGCCTCCGCCCGTCCCTCAGCGGTGAAGTTCCGCTCGATGCTGGGCGGCGTGCTCGTTCAGGACAGGGACACCTTCAGGGAGTCTCCCGCCGACCTGAGGACAGTAACCAAGGTTGAGCCTACCCGTGAGCAGATAGACGACATGCTTTTCGCCAACATCATAGTCAAGCACTCCAAGTCCAACGCCATCGTACTGGCCAAGAACCACCGCCTGATAGCCAGCGGTATCGGCCAGACCTCCAGGGTAGATGCCCTCAAGCAGGCCATCGAGAAGGCCCGCAGCTTCGGATTCTCCCTCGAGGGAGCCGTGATGGCCTCGGACGCCTTCTTCCCCTTCGCCGACTGCGTGGAGATAGCCGACAAGGCCGGCATCAAGGCGGTCATTCATCCGGGCGGCTCCATCCGCGACAACGAGAGCGTGGAGTACTGCGACGCCCACGGCCTGGCCATGGTGATGACAGGACACAGACATTTCAAGCACTAGAATCTATAACCTGAATAATTTCAAGAGACATGGGATTTTCTTTCCTCACCCAAGAACTGGCAATGGACCTCGGTACCGCCAACACTGTCATCCTCCAGGACGGCAAGATAGTGGTGGACGAGCCCTCCGTGATAGCATTTGACCAGACCACCGGAAAGGCCATAGCCGTAGGGCAGAAGGCCAAGCTGATGTACGAGAAGACTCACCCCAATATCAAGACCGTACGTCCCCTCCGTGACGGTGTCATCGCTGACTTCAACGCCGCCGAACAGATGATCAGGGGATTCGTCAAGATGATCAACTACCGCCGCTCCTTCTTCACGCCCAATCTGAAAATGGTGATCTGCATTCCTAAGGGCAGCACCGAGGTTGAGATAAGAGCCGTACGCGACTCTGCCGAGCACGCAGGAGCCCGGGACATATACATGATTTTCGAGCCTATGGCGGCAGCCATGGGCATCGGCCTGGACGTCAACGCCCCTGCCGGCAACATGGTGGTGGACATAGGAGGCGGCACCTCCGAAATCGCCGTAATATCCCTCGGCGGAATCGTTACCAGCCAGTCCATCAGGGTTGCAGGTGACGTATTCACATCCGACATCCAGCAATACATGCGTCAGCAGCACAATATTAAAGTCGGTGAAATCACCTCCGAGGAAATCAAAATCCGAATCGGCGCCGCTATACCGGACCTGGATGAAGCTCCCGAACCCTTCATAGTCCGCGGCCCCAATCTGATGACGGCCCATCCCGTAGAGATAGCCGTTACGAGCCAGGAAGTTGCCCATTGCCTGGACAAATCGGTGGCCAAGATTGAAGCCGCCGTACTTCAGGTTCTGGAGCAGACCCCCCCGGAGCTTTACCAGGACATTGTGCAGAAAGGTATTTTCCTGACAGGCGGCGGAGCACTGCTCAGAGGCCTGGACAAGAGGCTCTACGACAAGATCAATATCCCTTTCCACGTAGGGGAGGATCCTCTGAGAGCCGTGGCCAGAGGCACCAGCATCGCCCTCAGGAATCCCTCACAGTACCCCTTCCTGATGCGTTAGCATCCACGGCAGAGTATCGATGAAAGGCAGGAACCGCTACATACTGCATCTGGTCAATCTTCTCGTCTTCATCTTTTTGGAGGCGGCCGCTCTATGGCTCATATCGAAGAACAGCATCATACAGCGTTCGGATATACTCAAGTCCGTGTCAGCTGTCACAAATGCGTTCTCATCCGGGGCCGGCAATGTAGGACGCTACTTCAACCTGGGAAAGGTCAACCGCAAGCTTTCGGAAGAGAATGTAGCCCTGCGGAGGGAGAATGACAGACTGCGTGCCGCTCTTGACAATGTGCAGGCTCCCGACTCCCTGCTTAAAGAGAGTCCTCTGTTTGACTATATCCCGGCCCTCGTCGTTTCCAACAGCACCGACAGGCTGCACAACATAATCATCATCAACAAGGGAATGCGCGACGGCATACGGGAAGACATGGGCGTAGTAACTGACAGAGGACTGGTAGGCTACATACTCAGCGCCGGGGAACGGTATTCGAAAGTATCCTCGCTGTTGGACATCGACAACATGGCCAGCGCCACACTCACCAGTTCCAACACCTTCGGCGTCATCCAATGGAATGGAAAAACTGCCCGGCAGACAATACTGCACGACATTCCGGTTCATACCGTTTTCTCCGAAGGAGACACAGTAGTATCCAGCGGATACTCCCTGATTTATCCTCCAGGAATTCCCATCGGGACTGTAAGCAGGTATGAAATCCGGGACGGAGTCAACTACGACATCACACTGGACCTCTGCGAGGAATTCTCAAGACTCAGACACGTCTACGTCGTCTCACGCAGGGATATCGGAGAACTGGAGGCCCTGACAGATGACATTCAGGAAGGAGGAGCCGCATCATGACCACCGCACGCCACATAATCATAGCCCTGCTGCTTGTTCTAGCCCAAGGCGCGATAGACAATTATGTCAATCTGAGCGTCTACCTGGACCCGTCACTGTGCATATACATCCTGCTGACACTTCCTCCGCGCTGGGGAGCGATACCGTCCATGGCAACAGGCTTCATTCTCGGACTGACCGTAGATGTTCTTGGCAACGGAATACCAGGAATGACTGCTGCCGCCATGACAGCAACCGGTGTCTTCCGCAGAAGCATTTTCAACCTTACAGCTCCTAAGGAAAAGGAAAAACGGCAGAACTTCGAGGCCATGGGACTGAGAAATTTTCTCCTGTACTCCCTGCCGCTGATATTGATTTTCCTGACAGTGTACATTCTGCTGGACAGTTCAGGATTCCGTCCTGCAGGCCAATGCCTGGCAAGACTCGGCATATCCCTGGCAGCCAACACGGCGCTGACGGCATTCCTCTATACAGCAAGTAATGACAGCAGGAGGAAACAGTAGTCATGGGAACCGACAATCACAGATTCCAATACCTTACGGCAGGTCTCGTAATAGCCTTCGCAATCCTGGCCGCACAGCTGTTCCGGCTGCAGCTGCTGGACAACAGTTTCAAGATCAGCGCAGAGAACAATGCCCTGCTCTATCAGACCCGGCATCCGGCCAGAGGCCTGATTCTTGACCGCAACGGCAAAGTCCTGGTAGGCAACAAGAATACCTACGACATCCTGGTCACACCGCGCTACGTTAAAGAGTTCGACACTCTGGAACTGTGCCGGATTCTCGGCCTGGACACCGGATATGTACGGGCAAAATTCCGGGAATACCGGAAATACCGCACACGCATAGGTTATCAGACAGTGACTTTCGCCAGTCAGATTCCGCAGGAACAGTACAGCCGGTTCATTGAAGCAGCTCACAAATTCCCGGAATTCAGGGGCGTGCCCCGCACAACCAGAATGTATCCGTACAATGCAGGAGGCAATCTGCTGGGCTACGTCACCGAAGTTGACCGTGACTTTCTGGACAAGCATCCGGACTATGCGGCGGGAGACTACACAGGACGCACGGGCCTTGAGGAGACCTGCGAACCCCTGCTGCGCGGCGAGAAGGGCTACAGCATCTACCTGCGCGATGCCAGCAACCGAATACAGTCCTCCTACCGCGACGGAGCATTCGACAAACCGGCTGTACCGGGACAGGACGTAGTTTCTTCCATTGACGCCGAGCTGCAGAATTACGGAGAGGAACTGATGCGGAATAAGGTCGGTTCCGTAATAGCCATAGAGCCTGCCACAGGAGAGATTCTGTCGATGATCTCATCGCCAGGCATAGACGTGTCCGTTCTCGGAGAGATAAACAAACACTACAGCCGGATAGCCGCTGACCCCTTCACCCCCATGTTCAACAGAGCAGTCATGTCACCCCAGCCTCCGGGATCCGTATTCAAGTTGGTCAACGCCCTGATAGGGCTTGAAGAGGGCGTGGTCTCGGGAAATACGGAATTTCCCTGTCACAATGGATTTTCAGCAAGAGGCATTACCGTAGGCTGTCACTCTCACAAATCGCCGGTAGACTTTACCGAGGCGATCATGGTCTCGTGCAATTCCTATTTCTGCTACCTGTTCCGGGATATTCTGGAGAATCCTGTCTACGGTTCCGAAGCCAAAGCCCTGGACCGATGGGCAGAGTACGTACGCAGTTTCGGATTCGGAACCCGTCTGGGCTCCGATTTCCCTTCTGAAATTCCAGGTTTCGTCCCCACTTCCACGACCTACGACAAGGTCTACGGCAAAGGCGGATGGAAAGCCTTGTCCGTCATATCCCTCTCAATCGGTCAAGGAGAGCTGGGCTGCACTCCGCTGCATCTTGCAAACCTGGCCGCTACCATCGCCAACCGAGGATGGTACCGCATACCCCATATCGTCCGCAGGCACGGCAATGACTCCACGGACGCCAAATACCTTGAGCGGCATTATACCCTGGTAGACACATCCCACTTTGAGAAAGTAATAGAGGGTATGTATCAGGCTGTCAACGCTCCGGCCGGTTCCGGAGCAACAGCCCGCGTCGCCGCCGTCGACGGTCTGGAGATATGCGGCAAAACCGGCACTGCCGAGAATCCGCACGGTGACGAACATGCCGTATTCGTCTGCTTTGCCCCCAGAGAGAATCCTCAGATAGCCATAGCCGTATACATCGAGAATGCCGGATTCGGAGCCACATGGGCAGCCCCTGTTGCCTCGCTCATGGTTGAGAAATATCTGACAGGTGATATTTCACAGAGCCGTAAATGGCTGGAGCAAAAAATGCTGGACGCCAACCTGCTGCACAAGGTTCCGGCCAGTCCCGATTACGTACCGCCTAAAAAAGACAACTGATGAGCCCCGCGAGAAGCACATACAAACACCTTGACTGGATTCTTATCGGATGCTACATCCTGCTGGCGGCATTCGGATGGATCAACATATACGCATCCACTTACAGTGACGAGGCAGCGGGTATCTTCGCACTTGCTTCCCGCAGCGGAAACCAGCTGCTCTGGATAGGTGCCGCTGCCGTCACGGCGGTCATCATACTGTTCATAAACTCCAGATTCTACAAAACAGCAGCCTGGCCACTGTACATCCTGTCCCTCCTGCTGCTGGCCGCAGTATTGGTTCTGGGACACGAAGTCAACGGCTCCAAATCATGGCTGAGCCTCCCGGGCGGTTTTGCCGTCCAACCCTCAGAATTCTCAAAAATAGCCACAGCCCTGTGTCTTTCCCGCATAATGGGGTCCTATGGCTTCAACCTGTCCCGGACTGCCGATTTTCTAAAGGTTACGGCGGTTATAATTATCCCGGTAGGCCTTATTGCCCTTGAACCTGACATAGGAACGATACTCGTATACTGCTCTCTTGCATTCATGCTTTACAGGGAAGGACTTCCTGGCCGGATACTGGGTTTTATGGGCCTCGCCATACTTCTTTTCCTGCTTACACTCAAATTTTCCCCCTTCATATCCATACTCGTCACCCTCGGGATTATAGGAATCATCCGGGCAGCCGTTTCCAGAACTCCGGCAAGGGTCTTTCTTATCTATGCCACATTCATCACAGCCGCAGCTTTCCTGCCGAAACTTCTATCCCTGGAGGCTGTGAAACAGATTACAGGCATGCCGCCCGAATACTGGCTGCTCATTCTGACCGCACCGTTTCTCATCTGGTTCATTGTCCACAATGTACGCAACAAGCTACGGGGATGGGGAGTCTTCGTCCTGTCTTTTGCGGCAGCCCTGATACTGATATTCTCGGTAGACCTCATATTCCACAACGTACTGCAGCCGCACCACCGCGACAGGATAGAAAACCTGCTGGGCATATCCCAGGACCTGATGGGCGCAGGATACAATGTCAATCAGTCCAAAATCGCCATAGGCTCCGGAGGCCTTACCGGAAAAGGCTTCCTGGAGGGGACGCAGACCAAGTTCAACTTCGTTCCGGAACAAAGTACGGATTTCATATTCTGCACAATAGGAGAAGAATGGGGATTTTTGGGAAGCATCGCCGTCCTGGCGCTCTACCTTATCATCATCTTCCGAATACTGACATCGGCGGAAAAGCAGAAAGACAGAGGGCTGCGGGTCTACAGCTACTGCGTGGCCTCGATTATCTTCATGCACGTGTTCGTCAATGTGGGCATGACCATAGGCATCATGCCGGTGGTGGGCATACCGCTGCCGCTGATAAGCTATGGAGGCTCGTCCTTCCTGACTTTCACGATTCTGCTTTTCATCCATCTGAGATTTGACCTGGAAAGATGGAAATAGGTGCAGTATGAGTTGAAAAAATTACTAATTTTGAAGTTTGTTAGAAAGTACTTTAAAATTCATAAAAAACACTGACTATGCCACTCAATTTTGTAGACAGACACAACGGTCCGAGACAGTCGCAGATCAAGCATATGCTGGATGTTATCGGCGTGGGCTCAGTAGACGAGCTCATCAAGCAGACTATTCCTTCCGATATCCTGCTCAGCGAGCCTCTCAAGCTGGATGAGCACGTATCCGAGCATGCCTATCTGGCACGTCTCAAGGAGGTTGCCTCGAAGAATAAACATTTCCGCTCGATGATCGGCCTTGGCTTCTACGGAACCGCCTCGCTGCCCGTAATCTCCCGCAACATCTTCGAAAACCCCTCGTGGTACACCTCCTACACTCCCTATCAGGCCGAGATCTCCCAGGGACGCCTGGAGGCCCTTATCAACTTCCAGACCATGATTTCCTCCCTGACCGGCTTCCCCATGTCGAACTGCTCCATGCTGGACGACGCCACCGCGGCAGGTGAGGCCATGAGGATGATCCATGAGCTCCGTCCCCGCGACGCCGTAAAGGCCGGAAAGAACACATTCTTCGTGGACAAAAACGTATTCCCCCAGGTGCTTTCAGTCGTTGAGACAAGAGCCAAAGGTCTGGGCATCAAGGTAGTTGTCGGCGACTACAAGGAAGTGCTCTCAGCCGGATTCGATCCTGAGTGCTACGGAGCCCTGCTCCAGTATCCCGCCGCAGACGGAGAGGTGCGCGACTACACCGAGTTCTGCGAGGCCGCACACAAGGCCGGAATGCTCGTGGCCGCACACTGCGACCTCCTCGCCCTTGCAGTCATGAAGGAGCCCGCAGCATGGGGATCCGACGTAGCTGTCGGTACAGCCCAGAGATTCGGACTCGGCATGGGTTACGGCGGACCTACAGCAGGCTGGATAGCCACCCGCGACCAGTATAAGAGAAATATTCCCGGCCGTATCATCGGTCTGTCCATCGACCGTCTCGGCAAACCTGCCTTCCGCCTTGCCCTCCAGACCCGCGAGCAGCACATCAAGAGAGAGAAGGCCACTTCGAACATCTGCACCGCCACAGCCCTGATGGCAGTGATGTCCGGCATGTACGCCGCATACCATGGACCCGAAGGCATCCGCGAGATCGCGATGAACGCCTTCAACTATGCCCACGCGATGGCCGATATCCTGCGCAAAGGCGGATACACCCTTGCCAATGAGAACTTCTTCGACACCATCCGCGTGCTTGACGTCAACGCGGGCGAGATCCGCGAGAAGGCCGAGGCAGCAGGCATCAACTTCTACTATCCCGATGACCAGACCGTCCAGATATCCTTCGACGAGCTCTCCGACTGCGCCGAGGCCGTAAAGATAGCCGGCATATTCGGTGTAGCAGCCGAGTGCGCCCGCGGAACGGAATACCCCGTGCCCATGAAGAGGGAGAGCGCCATCCTCACCGAGAGCGTCTTCAACCGCTATCACTCCGAGACCGAGATGATGCGCTACATCAAGAAACTCGAGCGCAAGGACATCTCCCTGACCCACTCCATGATACCTCTGGGCTCCTGCACCATGAAGCTCAACGCCGCAGTCGAGATGCTGCCCCTGAGCTGGAGCGAGCTCACCGACGTGCATCCCTTCGCTCCCACATGGCAGACCGAGGGCTACAACCAGATTCTCTCCGAGCTCGAGCATGACCTCTGCGTCATCACGGGCTTCGACCGCTGCTCCCTCCAGCCCAACTCCGGTGCCGCAGGAGAGTACGCAGGCCTGATGACCATCCGCCGCTACCTCGAGGCTCAGGGCCAGGGCGCGCGCAACACCGTCATCATCCCCACGTCAGCTCACGGAACCAACCCCGCCAGCGCCGCCATGGCAGGATTCAACATCGTCCTGGTAGGCTGCGACGAGCACGGCAACATCAACGTGGACGAGCTGCGCCAGAAGGCCGAGGCCAACAAGGACAGCCTCGCCGGCATCATGATCACCTATCCTTCGACTCACGGAGTATTCGAGGTCAAGATCCGCGAGATCTGCAACATCATACATGAGAACGGAGGCCAGGTCTACATGGACGGAGCCAACATGAACGGTCAGGTCGGCATCACCAACCCCGGCTTTATCGGCGCCGATGTATGCCACCTCAACCTGCACAAGACATTCGCAATGCCTCACGGCGGCGGCGGTCCCGGCGTAGGCGCCATCTGCGTGGCAGCCCATCTGTCTCCCTACGTACCCGGACATCCCGTAATGCCCCAGTGCGGCGGTCACGGCGTGACAGCAGTGGCTTCGGCTCCCTACGGAAGCCCCCTGCTCGCCCCCATCACCCACGCCTACATAAAGCTGCTCGGTCCTGACGGACTGCGCAAGGCGACCGAGATGGCCATCGTCAATGCCAACTACCTTGCATCACGTCTGTCCAAGGAGTTCAACATCTACTACACCGGAGTCACCGGCCGCGTGGCACACGAGTGCATCGTAGACCTGCAGAACTTCAAGGCCGACTACGGGGTAGACGCCACCGACATCGCAAAACGCCTGATGGACTACGGCTTCCATGCTCCTACCCTCTCCTTCCCCGTACACGAGACCCTGATGGTGGAGCCCACCGAAAGCGAGTCCCTCGAGGAACTCGACCGCTTCGTGGACGCCATGATCAGCATCAAGAGAGAGTGCGAGGCCATCAAGGAAGGCAAGGCCGACAAGACCGACAACGTCGTAAAGATGGCACCTCACACCGCCGAGGAGGTATGCTCCGACTCCTGGAACCATCCCTACCCCCGCGAAGAGGCCGCCTATCCCCTCGAGTGGATCCGCGACAACAAGTTCTGGCCTGCCTGCGCAAGGGTGGACAACGGCTACGGAGACCGCAATCTGGTTCCTGTAGTGAAATAACGGGCACACCTGAGATTTAGTCAATGAGGCTGTGGCTGGAAACATCTTTCGGGCACAGCCTCATTCTCAATTTTAAACACACCTTATATCTCTATGAATGACATCCTACTGTCCGGACTTCTGAATCTCTTCGCCCTCTTCGGCGCAGTGAACAGGACCGACAAGAGCCGGTCCCTGCAGATGCTCTCCAACTACCTGACCAAGCACTTCGGCGTCAGGATGCTGGACGACTACCTACCGCTGTACTCTGACCTGAGGGACTTCTACGACATATCCCCGGAACTGGACAAGGACGCCATCATAGAAGGTATCTGCAGCAACATCAAGCATAAGATATCCCGTGAGGACCAGACCCTGATGCTGCTGCGTCTGATGGAGTTCTGCGACCCCACTCCGGGCTCCGGTAAAGGAGAGAGTATCGCGGAGGAGAACATGCAGATATTCCGCAAGGTGGCCGAGCTCTTCGAAGTGGACGGAGACATTTTTGCGGACTTCGTATGCTATGTTTCCGGAGACACCAACGCACATGTGCTCACCCTCACCCGGGAGGGTATGAACGGCGAGCTGCGCCTGATCAACCTTGAGAGATACAACAAGATTCTCTTCAGTTACAACGGCCCCGACACAGTGCTGATGAACGACATCCCCGTCCTTCCGGGCACATTCCTCGTATGGCAGCAGAGCGGCGTGCTCAAAAGCAGGCACATGCTCCCGCTCTACTACAGCAACATCTCCGCCCTGTACGACTCCGGATGCCGGAAACACGAGATAGTCCTCTCCGGCAGAGACATCAACTTCCGTTTTCCGGGAAGCGACAACGGCATGCACGACCTCACATTCGACCTACGCAGCGGACAGCTGGTAGCCGTCATGGGAGGCAGCGGAACCGGCAAGTCCACCCTGCTGTCCCTGCTGAACGGCACCATACCGCCCGACAGCGGCTCCATCACCCTCAACGGCCGGGACATCTCCGACCCCAAGGTCAAGGACCTGATCGGTTTCGTACCGCAGGACGACCTGCTGATCGAGGAACTGACAGTCTACGAGAACCTGATGTTCACCGCCCGCCTCTGCTTCGCCGACCTGAGCATGGAGGAGATATCCGCCAGGGTGGACACCATACTCCGGGAACTCGGCCTTGAGAGCACCAAGCATCTGAAGGTCGGCTCACCTATCCACAAATACATCTCCGGAGGCCAGCGCAAACGGCTCAACATCGCCCTCGAGCTCATCCGCGAACCTGCAGTACTGTTTCTGGACGAGCCCACTTCCGGCCTATCCTCATCCGATTCCGAGAAGGTAATCAACCTGCTCAAGGAACAGACCTATAAGGGAAAGCTCATAGTGGTCAATATCCACCAGCCTTCCTCCGACATATTCAAGCTCTTCGACCGGCTGTGGCTGCTCGACAGAGGCGGCTATCCGGTTTACGACGGCAATCCGATCGAGGCCGTCACCTACTTCAAGCGGGCTGCCAACTACGCCGACGCAGAAATAAGCACCTGCTCCCTCTGCGGCAATGTCAATCCGGAAATCATTCTCAACATCATTGACGAAAAGGCCCTCGACGACAGCGGGAAAATCACCGACAGCCGCAAAGTCACCCCTCAGGAATGGCACAGAATGTATCTCGAACGTGTGGACAGGAGCGGAGAACCGGAACACCGGGATATCCCGCATACGGAACAGAAACGTCCTCCGCGCCTGAAGCAGCTGCTCATTTTCCTGCAGCGCAACCTGAGGGCAAAGCTTCCCGACTCGCAATACCTTCTCATCACGATTGCAGAGACTCCTCTGCTGGCCATGATTGTCGCCCTTCTGACCAGATACGCTCCAGAAAGCGGATATACCGTGATGGACAACAAGAATCTCGTCTCCTATATATTCATGGCCGTAATCGTGGCGATATTCGCCGGCATGAGTGTCAGTGCCGAAGAGATATTCAAGGACAGGGCCCTGCTCAAAAGAGAGAAATTCCTGCGTCTTTCACGCTCGGCATACCTGTGGTCCAAAATTCTGTATCTGGCCGGAGTGTCCCTCATCCAGACCCTGCTTTTCATCCTTGTCGGCAACACCGTCATGGGCATCGGCTTCACCTTCTGGATCTGGTGGCTGATACTGTTCCTCTCCTCCATGCTGGCAAACCTGACCGGTCTGATACTTTCCCAGTCGCTCAATTCCATTGTCGCGATATACGTAACCATACCGCTGCTGCTCATTCCCCAGATCCTGCTATGCGGACTGGTTGTAAAATTCGATGACCTCACCCCACGTTCCACAACAGGCAATGTCCCGATAATAGGGGATCTCATACCGTCCCGCTGGGCATTTGAAGCCCTGGCAGTAGGTTCCTTCGCATACAACGATTTCGAGAAGATGACATTTCCGGACGATAAAGTCAAATACCAGAGCCAGTATTACCGCACTGCCTTCATATACGAACTGGAATCGAGGCTGGAAAGCGGCGACAGCGCGGATCTGGAGATTGTCCGCCACGGGATTCCGGAACTCTCTGAACGCACCGGAATCAGACCGTACGGAGGTTCCACAGACTCGATACGGCACGGTGTCCTGGACACGGCTTCAATAAACCGCATACAGTCCTGGCTCTCCTATGCCGAAGATACGCTTGGTACAATAGGCAACCGCGCCACACTTGCAGCGGACAGCCATCTCACTGCTTACCGCGACGCACATGGACGGGACGCCCTGATCAAACTGCGCCGGGACAACTGCAACGGATATCTCGAGACACTGGTGACAAACTCGTCCTCCCCGGAACTGTATTCAGTCATCGGCAACACCATCGTTCCAAAGGCCGGCCAGATATGGCTCGACCCTCCTTCCCGCAACGGAAGGGCGCCGTTCTACAGCTCGGTGAAGATTATCGGCAACCTGAAAATCAACACTGTCATCTATAACATAGCCATACTGCTGCTTATGTGCATCGCTGCAGGAATCCTGCTTTTCGCTGACATTCCGGGACGATTCATGAGAAAACATTGAAATAGTTTGCGTTTTTTTACGAAAAATCCTACCTTTGCTCTGATATTTATAATTTGCTGAAACAACTATCAAATTATACCACAATGAAAAAAATCACACTTCTTTTAGTGGCCGCCACAATGGTGCTGGTATGCGCCTGCGGCAATAATCCGGGTAAAAAGAAAACTGAGGCCAAGGAATCCGTTGAAGAGCAGTACATCAAAGCAGACCTCAAAATCAAGCTCGACTCACTCGTAAAGGAGATGGGACGCCTCTCGACTCCGGTGATAGTAGACATCCAGAACGGCAAGCTGACCCTTACCGACAAGGAGAAGAGGAACAAACCCTCATACCTGCTTCCCGCATCCAAGGCTGACGAGGCAGTTACCCTCAACGAGAAATACAGGGCCGTTGCCATGCTGAGCGCAGATATGACCATAGCTGAACTCTATGGCATGCCTGTTGACAGCTACAAGCAGGCCATCGCCAAACTGCTCGTTGACATCAACAACCCCGCCCTCAATATCAGGACCGACGGACAGCCTGAAGAGGCTCTGGACACAAGAATCCAGAAATTCTACGAGGAATCCGTAAAGACAGGCACTGTAAACCTCTTCTGGGAGGCCATAGTGGCAGGTACGGTAGAACAGCTCTTCATCATCACACAGAACATTGACAAATTCATTCCCTGTTTCGATGACAAGGCAGCAGCAGAGGTAACCTACCGTTTTGTTCTCGTACACGAAGGTATCAAGTCCCTCATTCCTTACCATCCTGAACTTGAGCAGCTCCAGACTATCCTCAAGCCTCTTGAGGTCATCAATGCAGTCAATGTAGACCAGTTCCGCGACCAGCTCACGGAACTCAAAGGCACTATTGAGACAGCCCGTACCCAGCTTCTCTAGCCCGTAATCACACAGCATAAAGATACAGCACAAATATAAGGGGTGTGGCAAATGCAAATTTTGCCACACCCCTTTTAACATATGATACATGTTCCCGGTCTGATCCGAAGTCACAAAGCTACCTGGCCGCTATGACTCCACGTCCGCTGCGTCCGTCGATGAAGACTTCGAGCGGTTCCGGGAAATGAACGGCCTTTATAAAGGCGGTTTCCATCACCGTTTCCGCCTGTCCGGTCATTTCCAGATCGCAGACACCCTCGCCCCTGAACGGATTGACCGTAAAATAACCTATTCCCAAAGAAGTGATATTCTGGAAAAAATGCGTTCCCTGACTGGGATCTATACAGAAATCCTTCAGACCGCATTCCACTATGACCTTCGCCTCCGATATCTGGTTCCATCTCACCGGAATGCCGAGCCACGGGTCACTCGACCCCCATCTGCCCGGGCCTATCAGGACGTACGAACGGCCCTGCGCACCCATAAGACTGTTTATCTCCTCTATCTGGGCGGCCATTTCCTCAGTCCTGGACTTGTCGAAAGAGCCGGGCTTGACGAATACCACATCGGTAACCCCCTCTATATGGCCAGAGCCGAGAGCGTTTTCCGAATAGACCAAAGCGTGAGCGGTATCCACCGAACTCCAGTCCACGGCCTGCTCCTCCGCAAAGTCCGCGATGGGCCTTACCTGCAATACGCTCAGTACGGCATTCTCCCCTTTCGGAACATCCATGTCCAGAGCAAACTCCATCTCCACCTCACAGCGCAGCTCATGTCTGCATACATCCAACAGATCAGTCAGGATACGTGGAAGCGGAATCACATCATACTGGAGGATATTGGCAAATGATATCACCCTCATACCTTCAGAGAATGTGCCGGGGCGCAGCATCTGGCTCTGGTAGTCCCAAGTGGAAGCTACCTTGGAAAGATTGCGGAAACCCTCTGTCTCCGGTATCGAGAACTTGTGGATGTTGATTCCGTCATCGATGGACGTCTTGAACTCCTCCGGCTTCAGATCCAGTGCATACATCGTATCCTGTCCGTCCTTGAGCGCAAACCTCGGTGTAGACATCTGCACCGCCTTTGCAGGATATCTGGGGCAGAAGCGAAGGGTCTTGCCGCCGTCCACCACGAGTTTCCCAAGGCCGAAGGCGATATTGACCACTCCGTCCTCTGGCTTCTCCCCCTCCATGGGATAGAAGTTCATGGACTTGGCCACTCCGGAGGCAGTAGGGAAGAAATAGCCCCTGTCCTCCGTTCCGCATACATCCTGAATCACCACAGCCATCTTCTCCTCACTGAGCAGGTTGCCAGTCGTGTGCAGATAGGCCCTGCTCGCCGCCAGATAGACCGAGGCGTACACACTCTTTATCGCTTTTCCTAAAAGCCTGAGCATCTGGTCCCTGTTCTCGACGCAAGGGATCATGTAGGTCGAATAGATGCCTGCGAACGGCTGGTAGTGCGAATCCTCCAGCTTCGAACTGGAACGTACTGCCAAAGGTGTAGAGACCGTACCGATATAGGCCCTGAGCTGCTCCACGAGCTCCTCCGGCAGTCTGGAACTGACAAACTCGGACAGGAGTTCCTCATCCGGGATGTTCGCGTCGATTACATACTGAAGCCCGTTCTCCAGAATGAAGCGGTCGAAATAGTCTGTCGCCACCACCACAGTCCTGGGAATGGATACCCTCACCCCCGGATACTTGGAGGAAATACCGTACCTCTGCAGCACATTGTTCATGAATGCTAGTCCCCTGGCCTTGCCGCCGAGAGAGCCTTCACCCATTCTTGCGAAATGTATGTAGCGGGTATAGCTGTCCTTGTCGAACGAGGCGATAATCCCCTGCCCTGCGAGTATGCGGTAATCCTTAATCTGTCTGATAATAAACTGTCTGGCATCCCCTGGATTGGAGAAGTCGGAAAGGCTGGCCTTGCGCAGTCTGCGTCCTAAGGTAAAAAGGCCCCTGGAATACATCCATTTGGACAGACGGTTTTTCGAGCAGTAGTAATCCAGTTCCCTGTCCGGTATCTCAGAGATAAGGGCCTGCATTTCCCTGAGGTCCTTGGCCCTGGCTATCACCAGATGGGTATCCAGATCCTTTACCACAAAATCCCCGAAACCGAACTCCTCGCTGATGTACTCGGACAGCTGTATCAGCAGAGTGCTGGAGTACTTCTCTATGAAACCGACTCCCATCTCCCGGGCGGTGTCCGCCACACTGCCCTGAGATGACTGCAGGATAACAGGCATCTGGGGAATGTCCCTCTTGATATGCCTGCACAGTTCTATTCCGGCATCTATCCTCTCCTTCTCCGGGCCGTCCCCACGGTGCATTACGAAACCTACATCCGAGATCACTCCGAGCAGATTCTTGCGGTATTTCGTATACAGTTCCATGGCCTCATCATAATTGGTAGCCAGCAGAATTTTAGGACGGGCCCGTTTCCGCAGCTTGAGCTGCTGTTCGTTCAGGGCTTCCTTGAGAAACTCAGCACTCTGCTTGAGGACCAGCTTGTAGATGGCCGGAAGATAGGTTGAATAGTAGCGTATCGAATCCTCTACCAAAAGGATGGCCTGAACTCCTGAGGACAGGATGTCCGCATCGGCGTTCATCCTGTCTTCCAAGAGTTTTACTATTGCCAGAATCAGATCCGCATTACCGTTCCATGTAAAGATGTAGTCTATGGCAGACTGGTCGGCAGACGCGATCTTTTTCAGCAGTTCCCGGGAGAAATTGGTCAGTATCACTATCGGGATACCGGGCCATCTCTCCCGGATATGCCTGGCCTGATCGAAGATAGCGGCATCCCTGACATTGAACATGTCGATTATCAGGTCGTACCCGGGATCCTTCTCCAGCAGGTCTATCGCCTCCTGAGTGGTATTGACCCAGGTAAGGGCCGGAGGGTTGCTGATGTTCAGGTCGATATACTCCCGGTAAAGCTGGGCCTCGATCTGTCCGTCCTCCTCTAAAATATAGGCGTCGTAACTGCTGGATATCATGAGTATCCTGCGTATGCGCCTCTCCATCAGGGAATAGTAGTCTGTCCTCTTCATAGTGCCGGGTCTACCGCATCTTGCGCCATGCCCATACGATATAGGCTATGACAAAGGGAATCGCTATGGACACCCAGGCCATCACCTTGAGGGTGAAGAGGCTCGAGGAGCTGTTGTAGAGAGTCAGGGAGCTCTGCAGGTCCACGGTCGATACGTAGTAGGCGGTGTCATTGAAACCGGCGCAGAGCAGGATGGCCCAGACAGCCAGCAAGGCTCCGCCTCCCACGATGTAGAAGTTCTGTCTGACTCCCTTGCCGAGGAAATGCCTTGCGAGTCCGGCGAGTACGAGCACCACTCCTGACAGGAACACTACTGCTGTCCACCAGGTGTGCAGCATATTGTGCAGATACTTGAAAGGTTCGGCAGATATTGTGCCTGTAGCGGGATCCACCGCATATCCGGTCTTGAGGAACATCCACAGCACGAAAGCCACGAAAGTCAGGACAAAGGCAGGAGCCGTGATCATCAGCCTCTTACGGCATTTCTCCGCAAATGCACCTACATCCGGTTTCATCAGAAGGTAGAGCAGTCCAAGAGTCCTGGCTGCCAGGAATACCACTACTCCAAGAAGCAGGTTCATCGGATTTGCCAGAGCGTCCAGTCCGTGCCAGCCGTTTGCCCAGCGGGAAATGGCCGGAGACGCAGCATCCGTTATGGACACCTTGTCCACCGTAAAGGCCCCGCCGGTGAAGAAAGTACCGACAGCCACCCCAAGCAGGAATGTTCCGAGAGCACCATTGAGAAAGAGGAATATCTCAAATGTACGGGCGCCGAAGAGGTTGCCTGCAGCCTTGCGGTATTCGAAGGAGAAAGACTGAATTACGAAAAGCAGCAGAATGCAGATCCACAGCCAGTAGGCTCCGCCGAAACTGGTTGAATAGAACAGGGGGAAGGATGCGAAGGCGGCACCTCCGAAAGTCACGAGGGTCGTGAAGGTTATTTCCCATTTATGCCCTGCATATTTTACTACAAAATCCTTTTCCTCCTCTGAGGAAGCAGTGCGGAGTAGCAGACCCTGCGCTCCCTGTACGAACAGCAGGAACACCAGAATAGCTCCGAGAAGGGCAACCAGAGCCCACCAGTAATGTTGCAGAAAATACAGTGTATCCATAATTATTCTCCTCCTTTCTTAATCTGTTTGAGCATGATGCTGATCTCCACGCACAGCATGGCGGTGAACAGGACTGCGAAAATGATCAGGGTCGTGAGAACGTTGCCGGACTCGACTCCCGATACGGCCGCATTCACGGGAAGCAGGTTCTGGATCGTCCAGGGCTGACGGCCTACCTCGGCTACTATCCAGCCCGACTGCGAGCAGATGTATACCAGAGGCACGCTGATGATGCCGAGCCACAGGAGCCATTTGTGCTTATCCTTGACGATGAGGTTCTTCCACTCGAAGATGATGTAGAGGATAAAGAGCAGGATGAAGAACATGCCGAGGGCCACCATGATATGGAAGGCGTAGAATACCAGGGGAACATTTGGCACGAGGTCCTCGGGCTCCTCCACATAGTGGTAGCCGAAGTAGTCGAAATTCTGCTCCAGCACTGCCTCGGCCTGGGCCATAGCCTGGGTGTCTCCGGACTCCTTGGCTGTCTGATAGTCGGCCAGGGCCGTAACTGCAGCCGTACCCATTGCCTTTTTCTCGGCAAACGAGGGCTCGATGTAGGTGTTGCCCTCCCTGTCGGTGAACTCGTAGCCTCCTTTGATAATGTCATTGATGCCTGGCACGAAACCGTCTGCCTGACGGGTCGCAAGGAATGAGAGCATGTTGGGGAAGGATATTTCGAAAAGGTAAGGGTCCTCGTCTGCACCCTCCTCGCCTATGATGTCCTTGTCGGGATTAAGGATACCTACGGCTACTAATGGCGCTTTCTCAGAGCCGTCGTACAGTCCCTCCATGGCAGCCAGCTTCATCGGCTGCACCTTTGCCACATTGTAGGCGGAGCCGTCACCGGTCCCTATAAGCACTGCAAGGGATATTATACCGAATACCGAGGCTATTCGGATGGACTTGCGGGCCAGTGTCTGCTCCCGCTTGCGCAGCAGGAACCAGGACGATACGGCAATCACGAATATCGATGCCAGCACATAACCGTTGGTCACCGAATGCAGGAACTTGTTGATGGCCACCGGCGAGAACACTACCTGCCAGAAGTCGGTCATCTCGCTGCGGGCCGTATCCGGATTGAACTCCATTCCTATAGGATACTGCATCCAGGAATTGGCTATGAGAATCCATATTGCAGAAAGGTTGGTACCTATGGCCGTAAGCCATGTCGATACCAGATGGGCCTTCTTGCTGACCTTGTTCCAGCCGAAATACATCACAGCGAAGAAGGTACTTTCCATGAAAAACGCGAAAATACCCTCTATGGCCAGCGGGGCACCGAATATGTCACCCACGAACCATGAATAGTTGCTCCAGTTGGTACCGAACTCGAACTCCAGGATGATACCTGTCGCCACTCCCATCGCGAAGTTGACGGCGAAAAGCTTCATCCAGAACTTCGTGGTCCTCTTCCAGAACTCATCTCCGGTCATCACGTACCGGGTCTCCATAAAGGCTATAAGAAAGCCCAGACCGAGAGTCAGGGGCACAAACAGCCAATGATACATTGCAGTCAGAGCGAACTGCCACCTTGAAAGGTCTACCAGTGTTGTCAAAAGCATCTGTGTAAGGTTTTAGTTATTGATTGTGTTGATATTTCCGTTTACCTGGTCAGGTTCTCTATTACTACCTGACTTTTTTCAGCGTCAGACCCGCAGTCAGCAAGAGCCGGACGGAAAAAGAACACTCTGAGGATGGCGAACATGATAAACAGCTTCAGTAGAATTACAATCCACAAAGTCCTGCCCAGGGATGACATGTCCCTGAAGCCTTCGTAATAGAAGAGCCATATTTTGCGCAGACGTTCCATTGCCAGTATCCCCGTTAAAGTTCCTCCGCGAACATGGGATCCCAGGGCGGAAGCATGATAGGAGCGGTGTCCAGGAGCTTGAGAATGTTCTCGGGCACGTACTTCTTCTCCACTACCAGACGGAACATGTATTCCTCGAACCATTCGTCGGTCATCACCAGATGGCCTTTGTGGCCTGTCATGCCCCAGGAATTCTCGACTTTCCATTTCCTGGCGTTGCCGTTCTCATCCAGATCCACAGCCATAAGGGTCATGGCGTGGGACGAGCCGCTGGAGCCGGTGAGGATTCTCTCGCGCTTGTCCATACCGAAGGTTGTTCCCATGAGTGAGCCGTAATCGTAGTAATTCACATCCAGCACGCCGTTCTGCCTGTCGAGGAACTTGCCCACGTCGCAGGAGAAGTACATCATGGTACCGTCTTTGATGGATGCGATGGCCATTGCCTCGATCTCCTCGATGGGAAGATTGATGTACAGCCAGTTCTTGCCGTCATACTGATGGCGGTCGTACTCTATCTCATAGACCTTGTAGAACTCGCGGGTAGGGTCGTTCATCAGCATAACATAGTTGTTCTTCAGGTCCACGCCCACATACTCGTCATAGAATGACTTCGGGGTGTAGGTCTTTGTGCTGACGGGCTTGCCCTCGGCGTCATACATGGTCCAAGTGAACTCCATGGGAGGCTCACCGAGATTGAGCACGAGGAAACGGTAGACAAAGGCCAGCATCTCCACCTTGCGCTGCTCGAGCATGGCGGGCAGTTCCTTCTTAGAGCCTGTCATCTCCCTGAGTTCCAGACCGAACTCCTTGAGTTTGAGATTCAGCAGGCGGGACATGCCGGAAGTGTGGTTGCTGGCGTATGTCTCGGGCATCACATTGGAGGGAACCAGACCGTATTTGGTTATCAGGTCGGATACTCCGGTGAACTGGCCGCCGTCTCCTATCGCGTGACGGAAAAGCCACTCCACCTTGCGGTCATCCATAGGAAGATCACGGGTGTCGATGATACCCTGGAGAAAGAGATTGGCTTTCTCGAGCTGGTCGTAGAAGAAGATGTAGTTCTGGGAGAACTCAAAGGGTCCTAGACCGTATTTCTCAATCATGGCGGCCCTAAGCACGTTCATACCCGAGAACAGCCAGCAGCGTCCGCTGGACTGCTGGTCGGAGATACCCTTGGACTTCACCTCGTCAGAAAAGTAGTAGTCGTAGGTGGCCTCAATGCCCTGCTTCACGGAGAGCTTGTTGATGTCATTGGCAGAAATGGCATTCTGCAGGGCCAGTTCCTCGGGCGTTCCCTGCCAGCCCTGACGGATCTGAGTCATCATCTCATCGGTGATGCCGCCCTGAGCCATTGCGGACACGGACACAGCCGCAGCCGCGCAGATAGTCAATACTTGTTTAATCATAACTTAGGTATTACGTTTATAAATTTGAAACTATTTCCATGGTCTTAGAGCCGCCAGCGCATCCAGCGCCTGCTGCATGGCCGCACGGGCCTTTGTGTCATTCTCCCTCAGCAGCGCGGCCTTCAGGTCAGCCTCGTAAGGCAGGTACTGTATCGCCTCGATGTACTTCGCGGCCCTCGCCCTCACCTGAGGGGAGGCATCGTAGAGCAATCCCTGCAGCCAGGTCTTGCAGTCCCAGGAATAATGGTCCTCGAGCCACCCGAGGGCAGCCACCTTCTCCTGAGCCGTACCGTACAGGAAGGTCTGGAAACACTGCGACTCGTAGCGCAGGTCATCCACGCTCATGAGTATCTCCTCGGGAGCCACCGGTGGTGTAAGCACCTCTGCCGGATACGTCTTCAGCGGCTTGCCGAGGGTCCAGCGCACCATACGGGGCACCATCCACATCTTGCCGGGAGTCGCCTCCGGATGTCCCACCACCGTGAACACCTTGCCCTTGCCGTAGTCATTGCCTGTCAGGAAAGGCTTACCGTTGGTCATATTTGCCGGAGCGCCTCCCTCCTCGTGCACGTCGCTCTCCATTGTCCCGAAAGACGTGTAGGGGACATCGCTTTCCACGAAGACGGGACCTTCATAATAGAAGACGTAGGATGTGTCCTCCTTCGCCAGCTCGTGGAATATCTTCTTTCCTTCCTTGTTCAGAGTCATCTTGGCCATACCGTGGCCGCGGTTGTCATGCTCGCGGTCGATGGCGCGGGCACCGGTCAGGGCCATGCAGGTGTAGTCCGGAGTATTGGAGAACAGATAGGCTCCGGCGCAGATGCCGACCGCTCCTCCGCCCCGGTGTACAAAATCCTTAATAAGAGCCATATTGGTCTGACCCAGACTGAGATACTGACGGCTACCCCCGCCTCCGGGAATCACGATAGCATCCAGACTGTCCAGAACTCCCGCAGCAATATCGCTGCTATGCACGATCCGCACCTCCATATCCTCGTCCAAGCTGAGAGCCGCCACCGTCTCGCGGATGCACGTCGCGGCACCTCCGTCACCTTGGAACACAGCTACTTTTATCTTCTGTCCCTCCCCGCAGGAGGCCAGCAGGACGACTGACATGATTATGAGCAACAGTCTTTTCATATTCTTCCGGATTAATTGCATTCAAAGATAATCATAATTACTCTATTTCACACCATCAAACACATACGGAGCGTATATCCAGCCATAATATTCGTACATGGCTTTCATCGAGGATGCCAGGCGGTGCGTGAAGTCGCCGTAATCCGCTCCGTACCTGCCCCACGCCACCTCCGAAAGAGCCGAAAGGCGCGGCAGGTCCATGTGCTGGACATGGTCGAAGCAGGGGATGTACTCCGTCCAGGTATTGGCCTGAATACCTTTTATATGCGTTCTTGCCTCCCCGTCCAGGCCGTCGAACGGATCAAAGGAGTAACACCTCTCCAGCGGGACATAGCCTCCGATTCCCAGCGGTTCTCCGTTAGCAGAGGGGTATGCGGTCTGATAGTAGTCAAAATAGAAATAGCTCTTGGGCACCATCACCACGTCATTGCCCTGGCCAGCAGCCCTGATACCCCCTTCCGGTCCTCTCCAGGACATAACGGTAGCTCCGGGTGTCACGCCTCCCTCCAATATCTCGTCCCAGCCGATGAGCTTCTTCCCACGGGCGTTCAGAAATTCCTCTATCCTGTGAAGGAGATAGCCCTGCAGCTGCCTCTCGTCCGCAAGCTGTTCCCTGCGCATCAGAGCCTGACAGTCCGGACAAGTCTTCCACCGCACTGCGGGAGCCTCGTCTCCTCCCACATGCACGTACTCCCCGTGGAAAAGCCGGCACACCTCGTCCAGGACATCCGTCAGGAACCCGAAAGTACTTTCCTTGCCGATGCAGAACACATCGTCGCTTATCCCCCATGTAGTCCTCACCTCATAGGGACCGCCCGTACATCCTAACCACGGATACGCCGCCAGAGCAGCCAGCGCATGTCCCGGCATCTCTATCTCGGGAATCACCGTAATATGGCGGTCCGAAGCATACCGCACCACCTCCCGTATATCCTCCGGGGAATACCAGCAGCCCTCACCGTAGGGAGTGCCGTCATATCCGGCCGCCGCATCCCCGTAATGTCCGGTCTTCGTCTCCTTCCGGACAGAGCCGGTCCGGGTCAGAAGCGGGTATTTCCGGACCCGGATCCGCCAGCCCTGGTCATCGGTAAGGTGCCAGTGAAACACATTGAGCTTGTGCAGGGCCAGCATATCGATGTACTGCTTCACCTCGTCCACAGTAAAGAAATGACGGCAGCAGTCCAGCATCGCGCCCCTGTATCCGAAAACAGGCTCATCCTCGACATACAGCAGGGGCAGAGAAAGGGAATCTCCCGGATGAGCGGCAGCCGCACTCTGCACCAGTATCTGCGAGAGGCTCTGCAGTCCCCACCACACTCCGCCGGCATCTCCTCCGGTAATCCGGATCCCCTCAGCGGTAACGGTCAGGACATATCCCTCTTCCGGCAGGGACCTGTCTATGGACAATATGATATCAACCTTTTCCGCAGCAGCAGTCAGGCGTATTCCGGGAAGGACGGTTTCGGAGACCACTCTCGTAAAGCCTGTCTGGAGCTCTGTGACACCGGGAGCGTAAGGCTTCTCTATCGATGCGGCCCACGTCCGCACGGTGCTCCGGAGCTGTCTGTCCGCAGCATAGACCGACAGTCTGCGGGAGGAAATACGGAGCGGCGCTCCTTCTGAGAGGCGCATTACAGCGGGCCGGGGCACAATGCTCACCGCAGGGCGGATCTCCGGACTGTCCGGGCGCCCGTCCTCCGGCACATAATAGCGTACCCAGTCCACTTCCATCTCCACGGGAAGGTCCTCCGGGTCCGTCTCCCCTACCCAGCTGCCGCCGAGCTGCATGTCTATCAGCAGGTACATCGGCTGGAAGAACGGAAACTGCCCTAAGGTGTCAGCGGCATCCGGCACCCTCGGATACGAGAAATTCCGGACTCCGTTGACATAAAGCACCACGCTGTCCCGGAAGACATCCACGCCATAGGTATTGAATCCCTCCGGGTCTATCTCCATCGTACTGTAATTGGCCGGCTCGTCCCTGTGACCGAGAACGTAAGTGTAGTTCGAATGTACAGTCTGGTACACGAATCCGTCATAATTAAGCCGCTCCATGATATCTATCTCTCCGCCCTGAGGCCAGCGGACAGCGGGATCCGAGGGCAGCAGCCATATAGCCGGCCAGGCTCCGGTAGCCGCCTGCAGCCTCGCCCGGACCTCGATTCGGCCCGGAAAGGCAAATGCCTTTTTCCCCTGCGTCACCACCCCGCCGGTCAGATACCTGGCCGTATCCGCCTCTAAGTCGTCATTGATTATTCCCCTGAGTATGAGATTGCCGTTCCGGAAACCGTAGCAGCGCTCATCCGCCGACTGAGTATCCGCCCAGTCCGCCGTCCCCCGCACCGTCTTGCTCCACACGCTCCAGTCCATCCTCTCCGACTCGAAATTCTCCTCCCATACCAGACGCCATCCGGGTCTCACCCCGGCAGATTCCAGGTCCTGCCCCGAAGCCACGGACTGCCCGGACGCAGCCCGCACATCCCCGGAAGAAGTCTGGGCGCACACCACATCAGCTCCGACGCAGGACAGGGCTGCCACAGCGGCGAGCGCCACTATACATAGGTACCGGTTTCCCGAACGGATAAGACACGGACTGCCCGGCCATTCATTTTCCATTGAATACTTTTTTACTCTTGATATCATAGGACATTTTCTCTTTCCGCAAATTTGCGAAAAATTTTTCATAAAATTTGGTTTATAAAATAAATCAGTTTATATTTGCACCATAAACAAAGAGAGGAGACCGGCGCCCCTCTTCTTTTTGCAGAACTTGGTTTATTTTTTAAAGTATTTTAAAGCAATGGAAAACAACTTCGACAAAAACGGACTTTCAGTAGAAAAGTCATTGGAAATCATCTCTGAGGCCATCAACAACAGTCGGCAGGACTTTCAGCGGCGCGGCGGCACCGCAATGCTCATCTGGGGAACGACCGTAATCCTCGTATCCGGGATTGTCCTGCTGGGGCTGACACTTTCGGACAACAATCATCTGTGGAACCTGGCCTGGTTTCTGATTCCATTTATCGGCTGGCCTCTGAATCAGCTGGTATTCAAACGCATCGAGAGCAAGGGGAAGGGCGAGAATTTCGTATCCAGGTCCGTGGGCATCGTATGGGGCATATTCGGAATTCTGGCAATAGCCGTCGGCATCATGGCATTCTTCATCCCCATACCGACAAACGGTGTCATAATACTGCTTCTGGGCATGGCCGGTGCAGTCACCGGGGTCCTCTGCAGCTCATGGACCGTATTCATTCTCAGCATTATCTGCGGAATAGCGGGACTGCCCTGCGATTACTTCCTGAACATACCCACTCCGCTGATCATGGCCATCGCAGCGCTGATGACCCTGGTCATCCCAGGCCTGATATTCAACCGTCAAACCAGTAAACTGCAGTAGCGGCCATGGGAGAATTTGCAAAACTCGACCCGCTGCTGCACTCCGAACTGCGTCTGGCCGTCATGTCCACCCTGCTGACCATGGAAGAGGCCGACTTCGTGTACCTGCGCGAGGCCACCGGAGCCACTGCCGGTAATCTGAGCGTGCAGATCGACAAGCTCTCCGAGGCAGGGTACATCTCTGTCGAGAAAGGATTTGCGGGAAAGAAGCCGCGGACGGTGTGCAGGATTACAGAGACGGGGTCGCGGGCTTTCGCTGCATACGTAGAGGCCTTGAAGTCGTATCTGCACTGAGTGCAGATACGACTTCGGCCTCGCCTTTTCTACCCATCCCCAAACCCCTTCCGAGGAAGGGGCTTCGGTCGCTGACGCTTCGGGCACTCACTCCTCCTACTCCTTCGGAAGGAGTCAAAGGGGCTTACCACAACGGCACCAAATTGCGGGAAATGCTGCCGTTGTGGTTAAGGGGCGGAGAGGCGATGCCGTTCACAAGGCCTGTTGCGACGGTTCGGAGGTAAAGGACGTTCCACAACGGCACAAAATCGCGGGAAATGCTGCCGTTGTGGCTAAGGGGCGGAGGACAATGCCAAGGACAATGCCGATTATATGGGATATATGAAGATTTACGGTAAGCAGGGGAACGCAGCTTTTCGGCAACTACTTGATTCACCGCGGGTTATAATTACAACGAGTGCTTTTCGTAGACCCAGACATCTACGAAAAGCACTCGTTGATTCTATAATCTACTAATTTACTGCAACTTACGAAAAGCAGCCGCAACACTGCTTACCGTTACTCGGCTTCGGCTCCCGCAGAGGCAGCGAAAAGGGCCTCGAGCTCGGCGGCAAGGGCTTCACCGCGGAGGTTCTTGGCGATAATCTCTCCAGTGGAGGCATCGATGAGGTAGTTCCAGGGGATGCCGTCCATACCGTAACCGGCCCAGACAGGACTGGTCCTGGGGCTGCCGGTGACTTCGGTGATGACATTTGGCCAGTTCATACCGAACTCCTTCAACGCGCTGCGCCAGTTCTCGGGGGAGCTGTCGAAGGACATGCCGTAGATTTCGAAACCGGAGTTGCGGAAACGGGCGTACTGCTCGACCAGGACAGGGATTTCCTCCCGGCACGGACCGCACCACGAGGCCCACAGGTCCAGCAGCACGTAGCGCACGCCGTCACGCTCCACCACATCGCTGAGCCGCACCGCATTGCCATCCACATCCTTGCCCTCGATGTCCCAGTAGGACATTCCGAGGTCGGCCTTGATGGGCTCAAGCATCTCCTCCAGCTGGATATAGAGCGGATGTGCCTTCATGTTCTCGGGGAACTCCGCCAGGACCGCCTCGATCTCCGGCTTGGAGGACATCGCCAGCATACCCTGCAGGAGTGTAAGCCCCAGCACGTTGTGATTGGCCCGGATGATGTCCAGAGGATCCTCATAATCCCCGGCATCTCCGAAAGACAGCTCATAGTAGAGGTCATTCATAGGTGTTCCATGCGCAAAATACATCTCATAGTCCGGGATATACTCTAACGACACGGTTCCCGGCTCGAGGAAAATCATCTCGCTCATCTGATACAGCCCCGAAGGCGCGGAACTGGCCCCCATATAAAGCATGGCCACACCCGAGCCCATGTCCGTCCCCTCTATCCTGAACGATCCGTTCTCTATCAGTGCCGAGTCCAGCATCGACCAGTCCACTCCGTCAGAGACATACATCCAGTGCCCGTCCACCAGCTGGTCCCCTGAGCCTTCGATTACATACTTGCTTCCAGATGTGCAGCCGGACAACAGAACGGCCGCGGCGACGATAAATGCTGCTGAAAATAGATTTTTCATAATATGCAATTTTGAAATTTCCTGCAAGATAGCAAAATTTCCTGCAAGATAGCAAAATTTCCTGCATATCTAAAAATCACCGACTCCTTCGGAAGGAGCCCAAAAGGGAACGGCTCTGGGAAGAAGGAGTCAGGTGAAAAAGAGCCATGTAACCAAGAAGCAGCCACGCAACCGCCACATCAGGCAATTGCATACGGCAGCAGTAATTGTGCAATCTGCACGGCATTGACAGCGGCCCCCTTGCGGAGGTTGTCGGCCACACACCAGAGGTTCAGACCGTAGGGGACGGTGGGGTCACGGCGGATGCGGCCCACGAAGACCTCGTCCCGGCCCTGGGCGTACAACGGCATAGGATAAACGGCGGCTGACGGGTCATCCTGCAGGACGCAGCCGGGGGCGGAAGCAATGACGGAACGCACTTCGGAAAGGTCGAAATCCCGGCTCAGTTCCACATTGACGGATTCGGAATGGCCACCGGTAACCGGTACCCGGACTGTCGTAGGAGACACGGCTATACCGGGATCGGCCAGTATCTTATGCGTCTCCTTGACCATCTTCATCTCCTCCTTGGTGTAGCCGCTGTCCAGAAAATCGTCGATATGAGGCAGGATGTTCAGGTCTATCGGATGGGGATAGACCGCCGGATACTCTCCCCACTGACGGCCGGCCCGCTCAGCCTCCATCTGCGCCAGGGCCTTGTAGCCCGTTCCGGAGACCGACTGGTAGGTGGAGACCACGATACGGCGGATATCCCAGCGGCGGTGCAGGGGCGCCAGGGGCAAGAGCATCTGGATGGTGGAACAATTGGGATTGGCCACGATCATATCCGACGCTCCCAGCACACCGCCGTTGATTTCAGGCACCACCAGCGGGACGGAGGGGTCCATCCGCCAGCAGGAGGAATTGTCCACCACCCGGCATCCGACGGCAGCGAAACGGGGAGCCAGTTCCCGGGAGACCGCGGCCCCGGCGGAGAAAAGGGCTATCTGCGGCCGGGCCGCCAGGGCAGTCTCCGCACTCACCACCGGCACTTCTGAGCCAGAGAAACGCACCGTCCGCCCCACCGACCGTTCCGAAGCCACCGGCAACAGCTCCGACACCGGGAATTGTCTTTCTTCCAAGACCTTCAGGATAACGGTGCCGACCAGTCCGGTGGCACCTACTACTGCTACTTTCATTTCCGCACCTCCTGTTTCCCCAAAGAGTTCAACGCATTCTCCAGATCATAGATCAGGTCATCCACATGCTCGATACCGACCGACAGCCGCAGCATGTTGGGATAGACCCCGGCGGCCACCTGCTCGGAAGGGCTGAGCTGGGAGTGGGTCGTCGAGGCCGGATGCACTATCAGGGACTTGGCATCCCCGACGCTGCCCACGTGCAGGATCAGTTCCAGACGGTCCACCAGAGCCGCGGCGGCGTCGAATCCGCCCTTGACCCTGAAAGTGAGCACTCCGCCGAAGCCGCCCCGGAGGTACTTGCAGCCCAGGGCGTGATAAGGATTGTCCTCGAGCCCGGGGTAATTGACACTCTCCACGGCCGGATGACGCTGGAGGAAACGGGCCACTTCGAGGGTATTGTCACAGCAGCGCTCGGCCCTGAGCGAGAGAGTCTCCAGGCCCTGAAGCATCAGGAAGGAGTTGAACGGGGAGGGAGCCGGACCGAGATTGCGCAGGCCGTCCACCCTCACCCTGCCGGCGAAGGCCCCGCGCCCGAACACATCGGTGTACACCACCCCGTGATAGCTCTCCGAGGGAGCCGCCAGCAGAGGGTATTTCTCCGGAGTCCAGTCAAAATTGCCGCCGTCCACGACCACTCCGCCGAGAGCCGTGCCGTGACCGCAGATCCATTTTGTCGCCGAATGGATGACCACGTTGCAGCCCCAGTCCACCGGCCGCAGCAGCCACCCGGCCATACCGAAGGTATTGTCCACCAGGACGCAGATGCCGTGACGGCGGGCCATCTCCACTATCGGCTCGAAGTCCGGGATGCTGAACGCCGGATTGGCCAGATTCTCTATGAAGATGCCCTTGGTCCTGCAGTCCACCAGCGCCTCCAGGTCCTCCACCCTGTCGCTGGCCGCGAAGCGCATCTCTATGCCCATGTCCCTCAGGGTGATGGCAAACATGGTGAAGGTGCCACCGTAGAGGAAGGGGGAGGTCACCACATTGTCCCCGTGGCCGGCGATATTGAGGATGCTCAGCAGCACCGCCGACTGACCCGAAGCCGTCGCCGTGGCCGCCACCCCGTTTTCCAGAGCCGCCATGCGCTTCTCGAACACCTCGTTGGTAGTGTTGGTGATACGGGTGTAGATATTGCCCGCCTTCTTGAGTTCGAACAATTCCTTGCCGTACTCCATGTCGTCGAAAACGTATGCTGTACTCTGATAGATAGGCACAGCCGTGCCCTTGGACACCGGATCAATCTCCTGTCCCGCCCTGACTTGCAGGGTCTCGAATCTGTAATTTCTTTTCATAAGGTATGTTTATTTTAAAATATCGTTCAATATACCGGAAGCCGTCTGGTATGCTCCCGCCCCCGCACCCTGGATCACCAGCGGCGAAGGATAAAAATCCGTTTCCAGAAGAACGGCGTTGTCCGTCCCGGAGAGGTTGAACAGGGGATGGTCCTCCCCCACCTCCTTCAGGACAATGGAGGCGCGGTATCCGGCGGCTGCTTCGGGACAATGCTCCAGTGAGGCCACGACCCGGCGCCGCAACCCTTTCTCCGCGGCATCCCTGTACCGGGCCGCCAGTTCCGGCTCATGCTCCTGCAGCCTGCGGTAGAAATCCTCCGTGCCGCCCTCGAAATATTCTACCGGCAGCAGGGGCTCCACCGCCACATCCTCCTCTTCCAGAGGCAGTCCGGCCTCCCGGGCGAGAATCAGCAGCTTGCGGAGCACATCCCGTCCGCTGAGGTCAATGCGGGGGTCCGGCTCGGCGTATCCGGCAGCCACGGCCTGCCGCACAGTATCGGCGAATGTCACCGTAGCACCGCCGTCGTAGGTACTGAAAATATAGTTGAGCGTCCCCGACAGCACGGCCTCTATCCGGTGAATCCGGTCCCCGCTGCAGACACACCGGGAGACGGCATCGAGCACGGGCAGGGCCGCCCCGACAGTTGTCTCATATCTGAGGCTCACGCCGTTTTCCAAGGCCAAGCTGCGGATAGCGCGGTACTGGGAGTATGGGAACGAGAAGGCTATCTTATTGCAGGCCACCACCGAGTAGCCGTGCTGGAAAAGCAGCGGATACTTGCAGGCCACATCCTCGCTGGCGGTGCAGTCGACAAATACGGAATTTTCCAGAGAGGTATGGGCAAGAGCCTCAAAATAAGCATCGTCCGCGGCACTGGCCCCTCCTTCAAGCAGCTCACCTGTCCACTCGGGAGAAATGCCCTCGGTATCCAGCACATAGCGGCGGCTGTTGGAAATACCCGCGATCCGCAGCCGCTTGCCGGTGCGGGCTGCTATTGCGTCTCCGTTGCGGCGGATGATGTCCACCAGCGCCTTGCCGACCGTACCGTAACCGGCGATGAAGAGGTTGATGTCCCGGGCCGGAGTCCTGTCGAAAAACTCGTTGTGGATGTAGCGGATAGCCCGGTCCGCCTCCTCAGAGCGCACCACCACGGAGATGTTCCGCTCCGAAGAGCCCTGCGCCGTGGCCCTTATGGAGATACCGTGACGTCCAAGAGCGGCGAGCATCCGGCCCGTAGTGCCGCACTGGCTCATGATGTCGTCTCCCACCAGGCAGACTATCGAGAAGCCCTTTTCGACCTTCAGCGGATTGAGCTTGCCCAGGGATATCTCGTAGGCAAAGCAGCTGTCGGCCGCCTCCTTGGCCTTGGCCGCGTCTTTTTCAGATATGGCCACACACATAGTGTTCACCGAAGAGGCCTGGGTGATGAGTATGATGCTTATCCCGCTGCGGCTCAGGCTCTCGAAAAGGCGGGCGGAGAAACCCGGCACTCCCACCATACCGCTGCCTTCCAGGGAGACGAGGGCTATCTTGTCGGAATTGGAAATGCCCACGAGCCTCTCCTTGCTCCGGGGCGGGTTCTTCTCTATCAGGGTGCCGGGGGCGTCAGGACAGAATGTGTTCTTAACATAGATAGGAATGCCCTCCGACACCACCGGCTGTATGGTAGGAGGATAGATGACCTTCGCGCCGAAATGGGAGAGTTCCAGGGCAGCACGGTAGGATATGTTGCTGATGGTCCGGGCCGAGGGGACAATCCTCGGGTTGGCGGTCATCATCCCTGTCACGTCCGTCCAGATCTCGAGCCGGCGCACTCCGCAACCCACGGCCAGCAGGGAGGCCGAGTAGTCGGAGCCGCCCCGGCCCAGGGTCGTGGTACGGCCCTGACTGTCGGAGGCAATAAATCCGGGAAGGACAAACAGGGAAGTCACCGGGTTGCGTTCCAGCATAGCCGCCATGTTGGCGTAGGACGCGGCGGTGTCCACGACCGTCGTCCCGTCCTTCTTGAAAGTCATGATGATCTCTCTGGAGTCCACCCACTTGACAGATATGCCGGCTGAGGCGAGCAGCAGGGCCATAATCCGGGTGGAAAGCAGTTCTCCGGTACCCTGTATCGCATCCAGGCTGGCCTCGCTGAGCTCTCCGAGCAGGTAGACGCCATGGGCTATGCCCCGGAGAGAGTCCAGGACGGCATCACACAGTTTCAGGGCCTGCGCCTGCCTCTGCTCCGGAAGCAGCTGCCGGATGATGTCGTGATGCTTTTGCTGATATTCGTCTATGATGGCTTTGTAGCCCTCGTCTCTGGCCGCGGCAAGACTGCCGGCGCGGATGAGAGCGTCGGTAAAGCCGCTGATGGCCGAGCAGACCAGGATGGTCCGGTCCCGGTCCACTGCCCTGGTGACGATATCCGCCACCCGGGCCATGTTGGCTGCGTTGGCGACTGAGGAGCCGCCGAATTTGAGTACTTGCATGATGTATTATGTTTTTTTATTGATTGATTTTTTCCAGCACCGGTCCTAAGACAGCCGACAGCTGTCCGTACTCGAGCAGAAAGCCGTCATGCCCGAAAGCCGAGGTTATCTCGTGATACTCAGCCCCGGGGATATTGCGGGCCATGAACTTCTGCTCCTGTGTCGGGAAAAGGGCGTCGCTGTCTATGCCTACGATGACACAGCGGGCCCTGATGCTCCTGAGAGCCGCCTCCACTCCCCCGCGGCCCCTGCCGATGTTATGACTGTCCACTGAATGTGTCAGATACCAGTAGGAATAGGCGTCGAAACGGTCGGAAAGCTTGCGGCCCTGATACCGTTCGTAGGAAGCGGCGCGCTCCGCGAAGAGGGTATCCTCATCCGGCTCGGCCTGAGTATTGTTGTACCCCTGATAACTGCGGTACGAGATGAGGGCTATGGCCCTGGCCGTCCGGAGTCCTGCCGCTCCGCCTTTCAGGGTACGGCACTCGCGGAACGTAGGATCGGCCTCGATGGCCATTCTCTGGGCCTCGTTGGATGCTGTCAACCAGGGCGTAACCCGGGGACCGCAGGCCATGATAGCCGCCCGCGCGATTACATCCGGCTCCATCACCGTCCATTCCAGAGCCTGGAAACCACCGATGGAACTGCCTATCAGCAGGTCTATCCGGCCTATGCCCAGATGCCTGCGCAGGAGAGCCTCGGTGCGGACTATGTCCCTGACAGTCACCTTCGGGAAATCCAGGAACCTGCCCTGCGCCGGACCGGAAGAGCCGTAGGCCGAGCAGAGCATATTGGCGCAGACCACCGTGTAGCGGTCCGTGTCTATGAGCCGGCCCGGACCCACCATCTCCGGCCACCATTCTTCCGGGTCCGAATTGGCTGTCAGCGCATGACAGATCCAGATGACCTTGCGGGGCCCGCCGTCCGGCATTGATATGTGATAGACTATTCTGAGATTGTCGATTGTACCTCCGGCCTCGCACCGGAACGGTTCTTCGTGGATATATTCCGCTTGTATCATTGATTGTCGATGTCCATTGATGCCCTGACGTCAAATCCATTCTCAGCCCCGGGGCAGATTCGGGACTGTGGAGTCAACTTGATATGTTTTCGGATTTAATACGCCGGAGCCCGCATCCCGCTTGACTTACCGGCAAAAGAGAAAGCCATGCATCGAAGAGCGATGCATTCGCATGGACATCATGGATATGTTGGAGTGCTTTCTCATTGCGGAGACAAATTTAGAAAAATTTTTCAAAGAAGTATCCTAACTTTGCCAAAAATTGCATTTGCCTGAGATGAGACAGATTTCCCCGAGCGGCTCCGACGGCCTGATGAGATATGACATAGCCCCTGAAGTTACGGCATTTTCCCCGCTGAGGGACGCCGTACTGCCGATGAGGGTGGTGCAGGCGCATCAGGTGCACGGGGACCGGGTGGCCGTGGTGACTTCGGCCGGCACTACACGGGAAGAACTGGAGGGGTATGACGCGCTGGTGACGGACGTCCCGGGCGTGGCGATAGGGGCCAGGACAGCTGACTGCATACCGGTGCTGATGTACGATCCGGTACGGCGGGCAGTGGCGGCAGTACATTCCGGCTGGAAGGGTACGGTGCTGAAAATCGCAGCGAAAGTCCTGGCTGTGATGGCCTCCAAGTACGGCACCCGCGCCGCCGACATCCTGACGGTAATCGGTCCCAGCATCGGTCCGGACAGCTTTCAGGTCGGTCCGGAAGTCGCCGAAGCCTTCCTCGCCGCCAGATTTCCGGAGACATGGTCCCGGCCGGACACTGATGACTACGGCACGGCCAGCACCGGCAAAACCGTTGTCCGCCTTATCACCGACCGCGGCCCGCGCATCCCCGGCTCCATGTCCGGTGGCCTCCACATAGACCTTCCCCAAGCCGTCCGCCTGACCCTCATCCGGGCCGGTGTCCACGACGCCAACATTCTCATCTCCGGCATCGACACCTACACCCACCCCGGCTTCTTCTCAGCCCGCCGCGAAGGCCCCTCCTGCGGCCGCACCGTCAACACCATCATGCTCAATCCCAGCCACTCGCCCGAGCCCTCTAAGGAATTACCGTAAGTACTGACGCGCCCCATTTTCATAATCAACTATTTTTCACAGCATTACCAACACAACTAGAATCTTTCGCGCCTTCACAACCCACCGGCAAGCACACCCCTCTTTCTTAACCATCTGATTTCTGAGCGATTACAAAAAGTACCCGCGTCCCTGCTTACCGTTGTTGCACAGCCAGAATATAATTCCTAACTTTGAGGCAGTCATTAACCGATAGAAGTGAAAGATTATGGAGCAGGAGAAACATTTCCGGCACATCTGCACAGCCGGACTGGAAAAGGAAATCATTTTCAAGACTGACGCCGATTACATTTTCGGGATGAACAGCATTCCGGTATGCATGGCTGACAGAGACATATCCATGCACGCCTTCTGCCTGATGGACAATCACGTCCATTTCATAGCCCACGGCACTGAAGAGGATTGCGGCGGATTCATCAAGGCCTACCGGAAGCGACTTTTCACCCTGGCCGACATGAGCCGCGCAGACATCTGCATGAAAGAAATTGACGATACCGAGTACCTTAAACGGGCGATTGCCTACGTTTTGCGCAACCCTCCCGCAGCCGGACTGGCCGTTCTCCCGATGCATTACCGATGGAGCTCCGGTCCTCTGTATTTCAACGACGGCAACACGCTGACAGCCAACCGGCCGGTCACAGATATCGCACACATGAGCAGGCGGCGGCAGCAGAAACTGTTCCGTACCCGCGGACAGCTGCCGGGACACTACACCGTAACGGCCGACGGACTCATCTGCCCTAAATGCTACGTAGACTACCGCGCCGTCGAGGAGATATTCCACAGCCCCGTCAGGATGCTCTACTTCCTCTCGCGCAACGACAGTATGGAGATGGAGCTGACATCCGGAATCCTCCGGCGGGCCCGCTACACTGACAGCGAGATGGCCTCCACCGTCACGAACCTCTGCAGCGAAATATTCAGCAAGTCTTCTCCCGATGCGCTCAGCATAGACGAGAAGTATCAGCTGGCAAACATCCTCCGGAAACAATACGGCCTGGGCATCAAGCAGCTGGCACGCCTCACCCAGACCAGTATCAGTCTGCTCGGACAAGTCTTCCACGGCCAAAGCGCTCCAAGCCAGCACAGTCCGGAGCAGAACGGACTGGCTCAGAACAGCCAGGATCACAACCCTCAAGGATAGAAGCCCAAATCCGGCTCAGAGCCGCCGGTTCCCGCAACGGTAAGATGTGACGCACCCCTATTTTGCAAAACATTGACATTCAGAACGATGCGAATCGCACATGATATTTCCGCCCCCTCACAACATACCGAAAAGATCACACCCTTACCGTAACACGCTGATCACTGAGCGTTTGCAAAAACACCCTGCTGCACTGCTTACCATTGCCAGAGGGCGTGGGCAAGATTACAGAACAGGGATACTCCCGGCCATCTCAGGACGCACTGGTTGGTCAGAGGACGCGGACGAGATTGCGGAATAGCGCATCGGGAATGTCGGCCGAGGCGGTACGGAAGCCGGCATTGCCGTTGACCTCGCAGACCTTGAAGCCGTTTTGACCATCGAACAGCAGGTCCACCCCCGCAAAGAAGAGCCCGCAGGCACGGGCAGCGGCCACGGCAAGAGAAGCAGCGGCGGGAGGCAGCGGAATCTGACGGAAGGAGCCCCCGGCGGCGAAATTGGACTTGAAGCTCGAGGGATTGTACCGCAGCACATGACCGGCCACCTCGTCCCCCGTCACCCACACCCGGATGTCCCGTCCGCTGCTCGTGGCCACGAACTCCTGCAGCACCGGCACACAGCCGCGGCGGACCTCCTCCGGTGTCTCCCCGAACTCGCTGATTCCCCGGGACAATGCCTCCAGGCGCAGAGCCTCCTCCCGCCGGCACGCCTCCAGCGCGGAACGGTATTCCGGGGCATCGCGGACGAGGAAGACATTCTCCCCCTTCGACCCGAAATTGAACTTGAGGATAAATGGAAATGCGTCCCCGCTCCCAGCCTCTTCAGGGGACAATGCCCCCGGCACCGGCACCCCGGCAGCGGCCAGGACCTCCCCGCAGCGGAGCTTGTCCCGGCAGAGGATCATCGCCTCGGGGGCATTCAGCACCGGCACACCCTGACCCCCGTACCACCGCGACAGGGCGATATTGTACCCCCGCATCAGGACAAAATCCGGCTTCCAGGCCGGAGCGCCCGCGGGAGCCTCAGCCGCCGGAGCGTCATAGAACAGCACCTCGACCGACATCCCGTGATGGGCAGCCGCCTCCCGGAACCAGCCGAAAGCATTGTTCCCCCGGGGGGTCGTCGAGGGGTATATCAGCAGACCTCTTTTTTCCATTGCCATAATCGAACTGCGAAAATAATATTTATCTTTATAGTTTCAATTCACACAACGGCATCAGGACAGAACTTCGGCCATGTCATCACACTTTAAGAGCTGCGGAAGATGCTGGACATCTGACCAGGATTACTAAAAAAACAAAACCCTGAAGTTTGTCTTACGACAGGGACAACAGGGGATTACTTTGCAAATATACGGGATTTCCCTTATATTTGCAAATAGTAAGCCAACAAAAATCGAAATGAAATATTCCGATTATGAGACTGCTTTTTCTCCGGCTCGTCTAAGCCGATATTTAACTGCCTGCGGTGGGGATAATAACAAAGCCTTGACGCTGTACAGGCACAATATAAAATTGTGTCAGAAATTTTATGGCGTATTAAGTCTGTTTGAAGTAGTCCTGCGCAATGCAGTCAACGAACACTACAAACGTCACTTCGGGGACAACTGCTGGATCAGGACACAGATACAACCGGGGGGCATGTTGGATAACTGTCCGCAGCTGCCCGATATAACAAGGCACCTCACAAGACTTATAAACAACGGAATATATACACATGACAGACTGGTTTCCTCTGTGAGCTTCGGATTTTGGACATATCTTTTCAATAAGCAGCCATTCCGCAAAGGAGGACAAAGTTTACTGGCAATTCTGCCGAATAGGACCAAGGGACTGGGACAAAGAGCTATTTATAACGAACTCATGGAGATAAAAACGTTCAGGAACCGAATAGCGCACCATGAACCGATATGCTTCGATACAAAAGGAAACAAGGACGTAAATTTCGCACAATATAATTACAACCAAATCCTTAAATACGTCTACTTCCTGGGGTATAATAAGAACGAGTTGTTTTTTGGCCTTGACGTGCTTCCGGACACAATTATCGCAAAAATAAACCACCTGTAATTCACAGTTATGCTCTCCGTTGTCACTAAAAACATGGTCCTGACAGTTCTCCTGCTTGCTACTGCAGCCACACCGGCTGTCCTGTCAGGATGCGCGGACAAGTCCGGATATCAGGAGCCGAAGTTCCTGTCAGAGCGGAACGCCCGCTTCGAACTCATCGGAGAACCGCTGACCCTGCGGGATGCCGGGGACATCTACGTCTACGGCCCTTACCTGCTGGTCTGCGGACACGACACCCTGAGCGGCAACACGTTCCACATATTCGACAAGACCAGCGGAGAGAAAGTGACCGGCTCCATCCAGTTCGGCAAGGCCCCGGGCCGGAATTACTACGGATACGCCATGACCACCCTTATGGACGGCTGGATGCGGTATATCGACGGTCTGCTGGAGACTGAGCTGGTCTTCAGCGTAAACGACATGCTGGACGAGGAGACTCCTACTGTCAGCCAGAGTCCCGTCCTGCTGCCCGGAAGCAATCTCAGGACCTGGGACCTCGGAGACCGGTACCTGTACCACAACAACAGCTACACCGACTCCCTCTCCGGGACATCCCGGCTGGAGCTGTACGACAAGGCTCAGGGCAGAATCACCGCCGCCTGCGACATTCACCCCATAGAGAATCCGTATTTAGGAGAATGCGTCTACCGATCCTCCCGCGGCGACCTCTCGCCCGACGGCAGCCGGGCAGTCTTCGGGACATGGAGGGGAGCCATCCTGGAGACTTACGACATCGGGGACACGCTCCGGCTCAGGAGCCTCAACTACTACATCGAGCCGCTCGTGAAGATCCTGCTGCGCCACAGCCGCAACCATCACTACGAACACACGGACCGGTCCAGACTCGGCTTTCAGGACATCTACGCCGGGAATGAGAGAATCTACACCGCATACGACGGCATCAACATAATCAAATTCATGCCCGAGGACCATCCGCTCTTCACCCGCATCGCCGTCTTCGACTGGGAGGGCCGGCCTTTAGAGCTGATCAAGACCGGCCTGAGCATCAACAGGCTGTGCTGCGACGAGGCAGAAGGCACCGTCTACGCCATAGTCACGGACACCGACGGCAGACTCCGCCTCGGACGGCTATAGAAAATATTCACTTAAAAAAACTCCTACGAACATGAGACATCTGCTCACACCCGCACTTCTGATGACATCACTGCTCCTGACCGGCTGCGGCCGGAACAATATCAGATACGAGCCGCCCGTATTTCCTGTCGAGAGGGAGGCCTGTTTCGAGATACTCGGTGACGGGCTGCTCTTCAATACCGCTCAGGATCTTTACGTATACAAGGACTGGCTGGTGCTGCCTGCTCTCAACATGCAGACCCGGAAAACGCTGCATATCTACGACAAGCACACAGGTGCTCCGGTCGCCGGTACCATCCGGGAAGGACGCGGACCGGGCGAGACCATTCAGGGGAACAGGGCACCGTCCCTGCGGAACGACACTCTGTACTACTACGACCTGACGCAGAACCTCATGCAGTGCTTCCCGGTGGACTCGCTCATTCACAGCAGCTATCCCGTCAGGGAGATAAAAATGGAGGGGACCGGCAGGACAAACCTGTGCATCTATATCGGAAACGGCATCCTGCTCAACCAGACATGCAAGGCCGGGTTCACCGCCGCGGTGAACGATGAGCTCCCGATAGAGCTGCTGCTCCAGAACCTTGACGGAAACGTTCTGTCCCGGCACACTCTCCAGGAAATACCGGACGAAACCGGACGCATGAACGAATACCTGTACTGGAATTCCGTCTTGGACCTCTCGCCCGACGGCAGCATGTGCGTCATAGGCACGTTCTACGGAGCCGTCCTGCAGATATTTTCCATAGAGGATGACCGGCTGGAACCCACAGGCATCCAGTACTTCGTGAAGCCGGACATCGAGGCGCTGGAGTACACCTATGATTTCAACGAGAACACCATCGCAGGATTCGCCGACATCTGCTGCACCGACGACAGGATCTACACCGCCTACGACGGACACACTCCCGTACAGAAATACTACGACGACTATACGCCTGACATGGGACAGATGTACTCAGACATCGCCGTGTTCGACCATGAGGGCCGTCCACTGGAACTCATACGTACAGACATGACAATCGTGAAACTGTGCTATGACGGGACTGAGAACACCGTCTACGCCCTGACTGAGGACGCTGAAGGCACACTGCACTTCGGACGGCTGAGGATGTAGGGCCGCGGCAGGGCTGTTGCATATTCCGGAGTCTTTTCCTATTTTTGCCGCCCTAAAACACGAAACCGATTCATCAACTCAGCTACAACACACTACAGCCATGCACCTCAAGGCCACCATCCTCACCCTGATCCTGACCGCCGCTGCATGCATCAGCTCCTCTGCGGCCACCGACACCCTCAGCACCGTAACAGATGACCGGAAGGACAGCAAACTCGTCCGTTTCCTTTCGGAAAAGGTAAGCGTAAGCGGCTATGCCCAGGCCGGATACCAGTACGACACCTACGACATGGCACATGACGGGGCCTTCAACAAGTTCAATCTGTACAGGGCAATGATCATCGCCGACATCAGACCCGTCAGGCATCTGGACCTCTACTTCATGGCCGACGTGTCCAAATTCAAGCTGCATGAGCTCTTCGTCAGATACCGTCCGGTAGATGCGTTCTACATCCGGCTCGGGCAGTACAAGACCCCTTTCACGATTGAGAGCAATATGTCTCCCTCCGTCCTGGAAATAATAAAGGGCGCCCAGGCAGTCCAGTATCTCGCGGGTATCGACGGCTCGGACGTATGCTTCGGAGCGGGAGCCGGCAGGGACCTGGGTCTGGAAGTGGGAGGCGCATTTCTGAAAATAGGCAAGGACAACCGCAATCTGATAGAATACAGGGTCGGCGTCTTCAGCGGCGAGCCGTCCAATACGGCCGAGACCAACAACCGGAAGGACGTAGTAGCAAGCCTCGCCCTCAGGCCGGTCAGCTTCCTCAAGGTGCACGGCTCCGTCTACTTCGGAGAGGGCACCGCAAAGGCGGACAGCCCCTACGGGACATTCAAGGCCGGGGAGACATACCGCAGGGACAGGTGGAGCGCAGGCCTGGAGATGGAGGCAGGACCGATGTATCTCAGGAGCGAATATATGGAAGGTCTCGACGCATCCGTCCGTAGCCGGGGTGCCTACGCCACCCTCGTGGGCTCCGCCACTCATTTTCTCGACATCGTGGCATCGGTGGATTATCTGGACCGGAATATCGCCCTGAGCGACTGGCAGTGCAGCTACATCTTCGGACTGCAGTGGAACTTCTACCGCAAATGCCGCCTCCAGGCGCAGTACGTCTACCAGCAGCGCTCCAGTAACAGTCAGGGGGTCTTCAGCGGCATCCCCTCCTCGCACATGATCATCACGCAGCTCCAGGTCGGCTTCTGATACAAGGCCAACGGTAAGCAGGCGAGCACCCCTTTTTCAGAAAGGCTTGTAAATTAAGACATTCCAAAAGCCACGAGTAACTTTAGTCGGGTTCAGAGCCACCCGAAAGAACACTCTGTTTTGTAACTAACTGATCACTGAGCGTTTACAAAACACCCCCGCTGCAGTACTTACGGAAAAAGCCGCACCGGGATTCCGGCACGGCCTTTCTTCATGTTTTTGCGGATCGCCCGCTGGGTCAACTATTTCAGCAGATGCTCGTCGATAATCTGCTTGAGCTGGGCTTTTGACGGAGCACCCGGGCTCATCGACGGCTCTCCGTCGGCGGGGATGAAGAGCAGGGTGGGCACCGAGCGGATTCCGAAGGCTCCGGCGAGATCGCGCTCCTGGTCCACGTCCACCTTGTAGATTACGAGTCTGTCTCCGTACTCTTTCGCAAGTTCCTCGAGCACGGGGCTCAGGGCCTTGCAGGGGCCGCACCAGGTGGCGAAGAAGTCCACGATGGCGGGCTTGGTCCCCTCATATTTCCAGGCCTGGGAATCGGTCTCGTAGTTCCACACTTTCTGCAGAAATTCCGCTTTGGTCAGATGTATTGTTCCTGTTTCCATTTTTTCCTCATTTTTTCCGGACTCCCTCTCCTGTCCGTATGCCGTCAGAGGCAGGGCGGACAGAAGCAGGGTTCCGGCCATAAGCAGTGTTGTCGCTATCCGTTTCATTATTTTCTGTAAATTTTGTCCTCTATCTTCTCCTTGGGGAGCTGACGGGTGCAGAAGAACCAGTCGTAGCACTTCAGGTCCTTGTCGTCTCCGTCCATCCGGCTCTTGGCCACTCCGCAGGAACCGGCCGTGGGCACTATCACCTCGTCTCCGGGCTGCCAGTCGGCGGGCAGGGCGACACCGAACTCATCGGCGGTCTGCAGGCCCACCAGCACTCTCTTAAGCTCATCAAAATTCCTGCCAAGCGAGAGGGGATAGTAGACAATGGTGCGGATTACGTTCTTCGGATCGATGAAGAAGACGGCGCGGACGGCCTGGGTGGCACTCTCACCGGGCTGGATCATGCCGTACTTGCGGGCGATGTCCATGGTGATGTCCTCGATCAGAGGAAACTTCACCTCGACGTTCTTCATGCCCTTGTACTGAATCTTCTCCTGGATGGTGCGCAGCCAGGCGATGTGGCTGTAGAGACCGTCCACGGAGAGACCGATGAGCTGGGTGTTGAGAGCCTCGAACTCGGCGGCGCGGGAGGCGAAGGTCATGAACTCGGAGGTGCAGACAGGGGTGAAATCAGCGGGATGGCTGAAAAGAATCTTCCACTTGCCCTTGAAATCCTCGGGGAAACGGATCTTGCCCTGGGTGGTCACGGCCTCGAAAGCGGGGGCCTGGTCGCCTATACGGGGCATGGGATAATACTGCTGCTGCGTCTGATTCTGAATGTTGTTGTTGCTGTCCATAACTATTACTTTTTAATGATTAATATTCCGTTTGTTTTTGTTTTACGGTGCAAAGATATGGCGGCGGTTTTGATAAATCAAATCGATATTTTTTATATTCTCATAGATAATTTCTATATTTGCCGGCAGTATGAAGACAGATACCAATCTCAGCCTTACCGCCCTGCGCTACATCGTCGCAGTGGACACCCACCGCAACTTCGTCCGGGCCGCCGAAGCCTGCGGCGTCACCCAGCCGACCCTCAGCGCAGGCATCCGCAGCATAGAGACCGCCCTGGACGTGACCATATTTGACCGCGGAGCCCACCCCGTCCGCCCCACCTCCCTCGGAGAGAAGATCATCGCCCAGGCCCGGGTGACCCTGCACAATGCCTCGCAGATCGAGGAGCTGGTCGCCGTCGAGAAGGGAGACGAGAGCGGAGAGGCCGTCATGGGCATCATCCCGACCATTGCCCCATACATTCTCCCAGGACTCTTCCGGAGGATGCACGAGGAGCACCCGTCCATACATCTGCGTGTGTCCGAGATGCGCACCCGCTTCATCGTGGAGAAGCTGCTGGCGGCGGAGATTGACATGGCCATCCTGGCCACTCCGCTGGAGCAGAAGGGCCTGCTGGAAATACCATTGTACTACGAGAAATTCGTGGCGTACATCTCCCCGTCCGACGAGCTGCACGCCCTGAGCGAAGTGCCGGCCGACCGCCTGGCCTCCGACCGTCTGTGGATCCTCGAGGAGGGCCACTGCCTCCGCAGCCAGGTCTTCAACTTCTGCCACAGCCGCCGCCGGACCCGCACCGAATACCAGGCCGGCAGCATCGACACCCTCGTCCGCATCGTGGACACCAACGGCGGCTACACCGTCATCCCCGAGCTGCACGCCGCATTCCTCACCGAAGAGCAGCGCGGGAACCTCAGGCCCATCGTCCGGCAGAACGGCGGGGCACCGGCTACTGACATTGCCCCCTCAGGCAGCATCCCGTTCCCCGACTGCCCGACCTGCGTCCCCGTCCGCGAAGTCTCCCTCGTCATCCGCGAGGACTTCGTCCGCGAACGCCTGCTCAACGTCATCGCCGGCTGCATCAGGCACATCGTTCCGGAAGGGATGCTCGACTCGCGGCTCAAACGCTTCGCCATCAAACTTTAGAGACACATTGTTTCCTTATATTTTATAAATTTGAACCTGCAAAGTACTCAGTTATGGAAAAAGATAAAATCATATCGGAAGAGCAACAGTTCAGAGAAGTCGTAGACATTATTCTACAACATAAAAGCCGTGCTTCCAAAGCTGTCAATAAAGAGCTGCTGCTTACCGCATGGCATGTGGGAGGATATGTTTCAGGCAAGCTGAAAAGCGAAGAATGGGGAAGCAAGGTCGTAACGCAACTGTCTGAATATATCCGGTCACAGCATCCTGATATTAAAGGATTTAGGCGGAGCAGTATTTATAATATGGTGCTGTTTTATGATGAGTATTCTTCGGCTGCATTTGCTGCGATTGTTGAGAAATATCTGAATTCTGAATTTGTCCAGCCAAGAATTGGACAAATTGAGGCATCTAATTTTGAAGCCTCATCAGACCATGCGATAACTGTGCAGCCAAAAACTGCACAAATTGTCCGACCGGAAATCGGACAAATGCCGAAGATACTGGAGTTGACCACATTGACCAATCATATAGAGATACTATGCCGTTGTAAAAATAACGAAGAACGGATGTTTTATATACTCTATGCCAATAAGGAACATCTGGTAAAAAGGGAACTGCAGCGTTGTATCTCAAACCAGACATTTTCGGCTTTATTGGGCAAAGATTTCATATTCATGGATCAGGAATATCGTCTCAAGATCGGGGCGTCCACATTCAAGGCGGACTTGCTGCATAGGCATAATTCTCTGTCCTGAAGCCGACAGGGTCGTGGTGGAATATGCCATGAGCCGGAGCATGAGCCCTACGATGATAGCGGAGTATAAACGCATTCTCATTCCGCAGGAGCGTATGCAGGAAAGGCTGAACGAGTTCTGCAAACTATTCCGCAATATAAAATAACAACGCAGTTACAGTCACCAGGCAGCTAGAAAATGGAATTGCCGATATCGGTGGTAAAATGCTCGAGGGCGGCCATTCCGATGAGGGAGTTGCCGTGGCGGTTGAGTTCGGGGCTCCAGACGGTGATAGCGAGGTTGCCGGGGATGTAGGCCGCGATGCCGCCGCCTACGCCGCTCTTGCCGGGGAGGCCGGCGCGGAAGGCAAAGTCGCCCGACTCGTCGTAGAAGCCGCAGGTGAGCATGAGGGCACCGAGGCGCTTGGCCTGGCTGACGGTCAGGACCTGTTTGCCGTCGAAGGGGTTCACGCCACGGTTGCTCAGGAAGAGGAAGGCGCGGGCGAGGTCCGCACACGACATCGAGATGGCGCACTGGTGGCAGTAGACGTCCAGCAACGTCTCCACGTCATTCTCAATATTCCCGAAGCTCTTCATGAAATAGGCAAGGGCCAGGTTGCGGTCGGCATTGAGCCGCTCGGAACGGGCTATCTCCTTGTCGTAGTAGATATCGTCGTTGGCGCAGAGGGCGCGGACAAACTCCAGCATGGCGTCCTTGGGATGAGGGTAGAGCGAGATCAGGCGGTCCGTCACGACGAGGGCACCCGCATTGATGAACGGGTTGCGGGGCAGGCCGTGCTCATACTCGAGCTGCACCAAGGAGTTGAACGGGTTGCCGGAGGGTTCGCGTCCCACCGCCTTCCATATCTCGTCCCCGATACGCCGGGTCACCATCGCTAAGGTAAACACCTTCGAAATACTCTGAATCGAGAAGCACACCTGCGCGTCCCCGGTCCTGAACTCCTGCCCGTCGAGAGCAGCCACCGCTATCCCGAACTGTCTCGGATCCACCTTCGCCAGCGCCGGTATGTAATCCGCCACCCTGCCCTGTCCCCACAGGTCCTGCAGCTGACCGTGAATCCTGTCAATCACATTCTGATAATCCATATTCTCACTTTAAGACTGCAAAAATACACAGGATACGGGAAGAATGAACTATATTTGCGGCCCGATAAACGGAAAAAATATGGAGACAGCAGAAGAAAGACGCAGAAAAGTACTTGACAGGCTGCAGGAAATGGGCATCAGCTACATCATCCACGAGCATCCGCCGCTTCCCACTATAGAGGAGGCCATGAAGTACTGGAAGGACTTCGACTCGACCCACTGCAAGAACTTGTTTTTCAGAAACCACAAGGGCAACCGCCACTACCTGGTAATCCTCGAGTGCCACAAGCAGATGGACATCCACGGCCTGGAGCATCAGCTGCATCAGGGCAAGCTCTCCTTCGCCTCCGAACAGCGCATGGAGAAATACCTCGGGACTGTCCCCGGCTCCGTCTCCCTCTTCGGCCTCATCAACGACCCTGACCATCAGGTCAAGCTCTATCTCGACAAGGACCTGCGCCAGGCCGAGCGGGTCACCTTCCACCCCAACGACAACACCGCCTCCCTCGAAATCTCCCGCGACGACATGTACCGCTTCATTCAGCTGTGGGGCGGCGAGTGGGAGGAGCTCTAAACCCCTACCCAGTCGATATGGATGCCGCGCCGCTCCAAGGATACCTTCGGATATCTGAATCTTTTGGCCACTTTTCCTTTGGCGGATAGTGGATTTGGCTGTATTCTTATATCTTTGTGCTGTGTCCGGCGATGCGATATCGCAATCCGTTACCGCGGCAAGCTCTGTTTTTTAAATGTCATATTTTGTCACTTGATATATCATCATGCTGTTTTCCGCCTCGGCTATCCTGGCGGTAAGTGTGAAAACAAAGGATGCCGTCCAGAATCGTATTCCTCTTGCAAAAAGTTGGCAGGTTCAAGACAAAGTCGTACTTTTGCAACACTAGTCCCCCAAGCCTCTCAACGATGCTCAAACCGGGGGGCATTATATTATTTTTATACCCCATGGAGAATCAAGGAGAAATCATACTATACCAGCCAGATAACGAAGTGAAGCTGGAAGTGCGGCTGGAAGAAGATACGGTGTGGCTGACACAGGCGCAAATAGTTGAACTGTTTCAATCCAGTAAGGCAAATATCAGTGAACACATCAAGAATATATACGAACAGGAAGAACTGGAAGAAAGTGCAACTGTTCGGGATTTCCGAACAGTTCGGCAAGAAGGCAAGCGGCAGGTAGTGAGAACTCTCACTTACTATAATCTGGATGCCATCATATCCATTGGCTTCCGTGTCAATAGTAAAAGGGGCATTCTGTTCCGCCAATGGGCAAACAAGGTGCTGAAAGAATATCTGCTGAAAGGCCATGCCATCAACTATCGGTTGGAACAGATTGATACAAGGCTTCAGAAGCACGAAAGGCAGATAGAATACCTGACGGATAAGGTGGATTTCTTTGTTCGCACTTCGTTGCCACCCGTGGAAGGCATTTTCCACGACGGCCAGATATTCGATGCCTACAAGTTCGCCACCGATCTGATACGCTCCGCAAAGGTATCCCTACTGCTGATAGACAACTACGTGGACGAGTCGGTGCTGCTGATGCTCAGCAAGCGGAATGCCGGCGTGAAAGCCGACATCTACACACAGGCTGTCAGCCGACAACTGCAACTGGACGTGCAGAAGCATAACAGCCAATATCCCCCGATAGGCATCCATACCTACAAGAAGTGCCACGACCGATTCCTGATTATCGACGGCACGGACATCTATCACATCGGGGCCTCGCTGAAAGACCTCGGCAAGAAGATGTTCGCCTTCTCCAGACTGGAGATACCGGCTGAGAGCATCACCGAATTGCTGTAAGACATTACGAACCATCTTCATTATTCCTCCCAACGACAATACCGCCTCGCTGGAAATCTCCCGCGACGACATGTACCGCTTCATCCAGCTTTGGGGCGGCGAGTGGGAGGAGCTGTAGAGAAGGCATAGCCCTGAAAAGCGTAATCGCCCGTGATTCCGTGAACGGGAGGGGCCCACTGCCAAGCAGTGGGAGGGATAGCGCGAAGCGCGTACTTTTCAGGGCTATGCCTTCTCTACAGCTGATATGTTTCCGAAAATAAGGTCAGACAGCGACCCAATCGATATGGATGCCGCGCCGCTCCATGCCCCGGAACCAGGTCATCTGCCTTTTCGCGAACTGGTGGATGGCGATGGCAAGGCGGCTGCGCATCTCGTCATAGCTCATCTGACCGGTAAGGTACAAGGTCACGAACTTGTACTCCAGGCCGTAGTAGATAAGGTCGTCAGGCGAAAGGCCGCTGTCCAGCAGGCGCCGGACCTCCTCTATCATGCCCTCCTGCAGGCGGGCGTCCAGACGGCGGTCGATACGGGCATTGCGCTCCTCCCGCGAGACGGACAGCCCGATGTAATGCACCTCCTCCGGTGCAAAACTGGCCAGGGAGCCTGAGTTCTCACCGCCGGCATTGTTCTTCCCGAATACCCCCGAATCCTCCGGATGCTCCTTCTGGTACACCGCTATCTCAATGGCCCGGATGAGCCGCTTGCGGGTGTCGTAGTCGGTAGTATTGTGCGGGATTGTCAGCGACTTGAGCATATCTATCAGATATTCGTCCGAATACTGTTCCAGCTCTGCGCGGAGAGCCGGATTGGACGGCACCTCAGGTATTGCATAGTTCCGCGTCACCGACTCGATGTACAGCCCCGAGCCGCCGCAGAGAATCACCGGACGGCCGCGGGAGACGATGTCATTGTACGCCGCCGCGAAATCCCGCTGATACCGGAAGATATCATAGCGCACCCCCGCATCCACGATGTCTATCAGATGATACGGCACCGGCCTTCCCTCATACACATACTCGCCGAGATCCTTCCCGGTCCCAATATCCATCCCGCGGTATATCTGCCGCGAGTCAGCCGAGATAATCTCAGCACCGGCCTCCCCCGCCAGCCGCACCGCATAGCGGGTCTTGCCCGAAGCCGTCGGCCCCAGGACCACCGTCAGACGATATTTTTCCAGATCACTGCTCATAACATCATTGTTTTATTTGCGTGAAGCCCGGTATTCCTTGGGGGACATCCCGGTATTGCGCTTGAAGAACCGGCTCATCGAAGTATGCTCGGGAAAATTCAGATACTGTGCTATCTCGCTCACTGAGAACAGCGGGTTGTCCAGCTGGACCTTGATCTCGGCTATCAGCTGCTTGTCGATCAACTGCTTGGGAGTCATCCCCCCGAAATTCTCCGCCACGATATCCCCGAGATACCGGGGCGATATGCACAGCTTGTCAGCGTAGAAAGGCACCTGATGCTCCCGGGCGCTGTTCTCCCTGATCAGACGCATGAACTGATGGCAAAGCACCTGCCGGCGGCTGTTCTCGCGGGAGGCAGTCACCTTCTTGCGGGGAATGTGGTTGTACAGGCACATCAGCATGCTCTGGAGAAAATTCTGCTCTATCTGCTTCCGGAAATACTGCACCGGGCGGGTAAACAGCAGACGGGCCATGTCCATCCACTGCAGCACGTTCTCCCACTCGTCCTCAGGGGCGCCTCCGCCGATGTGGTCCAGGAAGGGATACTCGTGCAGGTAGTTCAGGAAGTCCGAATCTATCGGCAATATGGCCTTGATCACCACATCCTTGGGATACAGCAGCATCCTCACCGTGAAATCCGGGCTCGGGTCACTGACCTGCACTAAAGTACCGCCGAAGAGAAAAAGTTCAGTGCCCCGCCGCATCCCGTAGCTCTGGATACCGGTCGAAATCTCGGCCGTCCCGCGCGTACACACTATCTGAATATCACAGCCGAACCGGCACGCATTGCGCACTAACGGCTCCATATCGGTCTCGCCGTACTGGATGTGGGGAGTATCTGAGAAGAAGGCTTTGTCCATCTGTCATTCTGTTTCTGTCACAAATCTAATGCTTTTTCTCTCATGAGCCGCATTTTCTTCGCAAAATGCACAGCACAGAATATGGAAGGCGAAAGAAAATGGAAGTGTCGGAAAGTTTTCGTATATTTGCATTACTATGGAAGTTTACGACGACAGATACAATAACCGGACGGTCTACATCGAAAGACGGACCAACGGCCTCGGGACGGCGGGTTTCGTACTTGCGGTCCTGACGATAGTTCTTGGGTGGATACCTGTCTTCGGATGGTTCACCTGGGCACTGGGACTGCTCTTCTCCTTTATCGGCATGTTCAAGGCCCCGAGGGGTCTGGCCATCGCCGGATTCGTTATTTCCCTGCTCGGCCTGATAATGATACTCTTCGTGTTCGCACTGATAGCGGCCGCGATAGGCGTGGCAGGTGTCTCTTCAGCGATTGTCGCTACACTATTTTAACCACTTAACTACGGAATTATGAACTCACGCGCATTCATTTTCCTGGCCGAAGGCTTCGAGATCACCGAGGCCATGGCCCCAGCCGACATCCTCGTCAGAGGAGGGGTCGAGCTCAACCTCATCTCCATCAGTGACAGCCTCACAGTCACAAGTGCACAGCGCATAAGCGTAAATGCCGACTGCACTCTGGAACAGTACTCCCTCGAAGACATCCGCAAGGAGGACATAATGATCTTCCCGGGAGGTATGCCTGGAACCTCCAATCTGGCCGCCTGCACTCCGCTGATGAACAAGATGCAGCGGCACTTCGCAGAAGGAGGCAAAGTTGCGGCCATCTGCGCTGCGCCAGGCTTCGTGCTGTCGCAGCTTCCGCTGGAGAAAGTAATCAAGGCCAACGGCGGCCTCCGCATGGCAAGCTATGAGGGATGCGAGAACCCCCTCCTGGAAAAAGGAGTAACCGTCATCGACCCCCGTCAGGGCGTAATCGCCGACAGCAATATCATCTCCGCCAGCGGCCCGGGCCATGCGGTGGCTTTCGGTCTCAAGATATTGGAGCACATAGCCGATTCAAAGACAGCCGACACTGTCGCCAAGGCCCTGATGCTGTAACACATCAGCAGTATCCCACCAATAAGCCCTATGAGAACGGCCGGAAACACAGCCAGCCCCTCATAGGGTTTTATTTTATCCTTCAGAAGAGGAAGTAATATCCGCCAGCTCCGAAGTAATCGCCTGCTGACGCCGCTTGTTGTACTCGAGGGTAAGGTCATCGGAGAGTTCCTCGGCATTGTCCGTGGCGGTCTGCATGGCGACCATGCGGGCGGCATTCTCGGCAGTGATGCTGTCGAGCAGGGCATTGTACAGGATAATGCGGATCGCCGAGGGCAGCAGCGCGTCCAGCAGCGTATCAGGGCTCGGCTCGAGAATATAATCCACAGCGGCGGAACGGTCCACGTTGGCACGGCTCACGCGGTTGAAGGGCAGCAGCTGCTCTCGCATGGGCACCTGACGTCCCATCGAGTGAAAATGGCAGCGGGATATGCAGACGCGGTCGCACCTGCCGGCCAGGAAATCCTCCATCAGCCGGTCCGCAAGGGGGATAATCCCGTCGAAGGAATGTTTCCCGACCAAATGCCGGTAATCCAGGCAAATGTCAATCTCTCCAGACGGTGCCGAAGAACCGGCCGCCTCGGAATTACGCTGCTTCTCCCCGCGTGCGGCGACATACCGGCCCATCCCCTGCACCATCTTCTCCCCTATCGGATACACCGTAACCCGGGAGAATCCCCCGGCGAGCAGTTCCTCCACGGCCGAAACGGCCTCGTGCATGGCATTGGCATTGAAGGCACCGCAGAGCGAACTGTCCGAGGCAAGGGCCACGAGGCAGGCCCGCCGCTTCTCCCCATGCTCGAGAGTCAGCGGAGAGGCCACCTCCACATCCGGGTCGCTGACCAGAGCCGCCACGATATCGGAGAAACGCCGCTCATACTCCGACAGAGCCTCCATCGAGGACTGCACCCTCAGCAGCTTGGCCGAAGCGACCATCTTCATCGCCGAGGTGATCTTCAACGTGCTCTGTACGGAAGCGATACGTTCCTTCAACTCTTTCAGCGCAGCCATAGTCCCTACGATACTTTAAGCGAGGCGGCCACCTCTTCGGCAGCTTTCTCTATAGTCCTGCACGCATCGTCAGTGAGCCCGCCGGAGACCAGCGTGTCAAATACTCCGGTAGGCTTGAGGGCTTCTATCAGCAGCCGCTCGAAATCGGAGACATGCTCCAGCGGCACGTCCTTGAGCAGCCCGTGGGTACCGCAGTAGAGCACAGCTATCTGCTCGCCCACCGGCATGGGAGTGTACTGGGGCTGTATCAGCAGACGGGTGTTCTTGCGCCCGCGGTCCAGCACGGCGGCGGTCACCGGGTCCATGTCGCTGCTGAACTTGGAAAAGGACTCCAGCTCGCGGTACTGGGCCTGGTCTATCTTCAGGGTACCGGCCACTTTCTTCATGGCCTTGACCTGGGCATTGCCGCCTACACGGGATACGGAGATACCCACGTCCACGGCCGGCAGGTTGCCCTCGTTGAACAGGTCGGTATCCAGGAATATCTGTCCGTCGGTAATCGAAATAACATTGGTAGGGATGTAGGCCGACACGTCCCCCGCCTGGGTCTCAATGATGGGCAGGGCTGTCAGCGAGCCGCCTCCGCGCACCTTGTCCTTCAGGGCCGGCGGGATATCGTTCATCTGCCGTGCCACCTCCTCCTGGGCATTGATCTTGGCTGCCCTCTCCAGCAGACGGGAGTGCAGGTAGAAGATATCGCCCGGATAGGCCTCGCGCCCCGAAGGCCGGCGCAGGATCAGCGACACCTCGCGGTAAGCCACGGCCTGTTTCGAGAGGTCGTCGTACACCACCAGGGCATGCCGTCCGGTATCGCGGAAATACTCCCCTATCGCAGCCCCGGTAAAAGGCGCATAATACCTCATCGCCGCCGAGTCGGATGCCATCGCCGCCACCACCACGGTATAGTCCATCGCCCCGTACTTGCGCAGGGTATCGACCAGAGCCGCCACAGTGGAGGCCTTCTGGCCCACAGCCACGTATATGCAGTAGACCGGCTCCCCGGCCTCATAGCAGGAGCGCTGGTTGATGATGGTGTCCACGGCGATGGCCGTCTTTCCGGTCTGACGGTCGCCTATAATCAGCTCCCTCTGTCCGCGCCCGATAGGTATCATCGCGTCGATGGCCTTCAGGCCGGTCTGCAGAGGCTCGCTCACCGGCTGGCGGAATATCACCCCGGGCGCCTTGCGGTCCAGCGGCATCTCCACCTTTTCCCCGGATATCTCCCCGCCACCGTCGATAGGCTCCCCGAGCGGATTGATCACCCTTCCGAGCATCGACTCGCTCACGTCTATCGAGACGGTCCGGCCGGTACGCCGCACCATATCTCCCTCCTTGACCAGGTCGGTGGGTCCGAGCAGCACGGCCCCGACATTGTCCTCCTCGAGGTTCATCACCACGGCTTTCATCCCGCCGTCCAGTTCCAGCAGCTCGCTGGCCTCGGCATTGCGCAGTCCGAAGATACGCACCACGCCGTCACTCACCTGAAGCACCGTCCCGACCTCGGCGTACTGCGCCCCGAGATCGATGCCCTGCAGTTCGGAGAGCAGGATCTGCGGCACCTCCGAAGGCTTTATCTTATTGGATTTATCACTCATTTCTATACAATATTCAGTAAAAACGACATTCTAAATTTTCCTGACCGGCTCCGTCCCTAACCTCTTCCGCAGCAGCTTGATCTGCGAGGCGGTGCTGGCGTCTATCAGCAGGTCCTCCATGCGGAAGACGAAGCCTCCGATGATGGAGGGATCCACCTTCTCGGTGATATTGACGGAACAATGGTCAAGGTCCCTCACCCTCGAGCGGATGATACCCTCCACGTCCTTCCCGAGGGGAACGGCAGTGGTCAGCAGCGCCTCCTTGATATGATGCCTCTCCCTGTAGAGGGCAAGGAAGGAGTGCAGCATGATGTAGAAGCAGGACTCCCGGTGATGACGCAGCACCAGCAGGACAAAATCCCGCAGGGAACGGCACGGCTCCTCCTCGAAGAGACCGAATATCACCGCCGCCTTTTCCTCCTCGGACAATGAGGGGGACAGCACGGCCTCCCTCACCTGAGGCAGGAAGTCGAACTGCCGGGAGAATGGCCGCAGCTGCTCATAGACCCGGGCCTCCTCCCCGAGGGAGGCGGAATACTCCGCCAGGGCCTTGGCATAACGTCTCGATATCAATCCGGTATCCATCGCTGTCTACTCTTTTTCAGGTTTATCCTCCGGGGCCTTCTTCTCCGGGTCCATCTCGGCCAGCAGTCTCTCCGCCAGGGCGGTCTGGCTCTGAGGGTCGGACGAGAGCCGCTCCCGCAGCAGGCGCTCGCTTATCGCAATGGAGAGCAGGGCCACCTGATGCCTGGCATCGCGGATGATGGCATCGCTCTCGAGCTGAGCGCTGGCCTTGGCGGCGGCGATGATCTTCTCACCCTCCTCCCCTGCCTTCCTGCGGGCCTCTGCTATGAGCTGCTCCCGGGTCTGGACGGCCGAACGGAGTATCTCCGTCTTCTGCTTCTCGGCGTCCCGGCGGACCTCGTCCATCTGCACCTGCAGGTCGTCCAGCTTCTTCTGAGCCTCACCGGCGGCGGCCAGGGAGGAGTCGATATACTCCCTGCGCCGGTCCACCGACTTCTGGATCACGGGGAAGCCGAACTTGGCCAGCAGGATGAAGACGACCGCAAAGGCCAGCGTCATCCAGATAAGCAGTCCCGGTTCCGGTTGCAACAGTCCCATGGCTCATCTGCGTTTAGAGGGCCATGAAGCAGATTACGACCGCGAAAAGGGCCACACCCTCGATCAGAGCGGCGATGATAATCATGTTGGTACGGATCTTACCGGCGGCATCCGGCTGACGGCCTATGGCCTCCATGGCCGACGAACCGATCTTTCCGATACCGATACCTGCGCCTATCGCAGCGAGTCCGGCGCCTATGGCGGCTCCGAGTATTGCTAATTCTGACATAATTTTAAATTTTTAAACGTTTTTATATTTTCTACTTTTTCAATTTTTCCACTTTCTTCTCAGTCTTCCCCTCCTGGGCCAGTCCTATGAAGACTCCAGACAGCATGGTGAAGACGTAGGCCTGCAGGAAGGCCACCAGGACCTCCACACAGTTCATGAATATCGTAAACAGCACCGACACCACCGTCATCGAGGCGTTCATCACGGCTCCCATCCCGGCCGTCACGAAGACAACGCACACCAGGCAGAGGATGGCCGCATGACCGCCCACCATGTTGGCGAAGAGTCGGATCATCAGGGCGAATGGCTTGGTGAATATGCCGATGAACTCTATCACGGGCATGAAGGGCACCGGCACCTTGAGCCAGGCAGGCACGTCGGGCCAGAAGATATCCTTCCAGTAGGCCCTGCCGCCGAATATGTTGATGACTAAGAATGAGGCTAAAGCTAAGACGAAGGTCACCGCGATGTTGCCGGTGACATTGACCCCTCCGGGGAAGAAGGGTATCAGGCTCATTAGGTTGCACACCAGGATGAAGAAAAATACCGTCAGCAGATAGGGCGAGAATCGCTTCCAGTTATCCCCGACACAGGGCTTGATCAGGTCGTCCTGCAGCCCCTCTATGGCCATCTCCATAAACGCGGTGAAACCCTTCGGATGAGCCCGCACATCGTCCCTGTGGCGGCGGTACCACCCCGCGGGGACAAGTATCACCAGCAGGACGATCACACTGTTCAGCAGCAGGGCCGCGACTGTCTTGGTCACGGACAGGTCGAAGGGCCGGACCGTACTGCCGTCGGGCAGGGTCTCCACGACCTTCCCCTCATATTCTCCATCAGCGGCAATACTGAATCCCTCCCACGACGCTCCGTCCGCCAGGTGACGGGAGGAGAAGCAGTGCCAGCCGCCTGCCGAGGAGCGGACTATCACAGGCAGGTAAATGGAGACATCCCGGCCTCCGAAGGTGCCGATATGCCACCAGTAGCTGTCGCTCAGATGCTCCAGGACGATGGCCTTGACATCGACCTCCTCCCCTGCCGCCGCGGTGCCGGCAGTGTCCGCCGCAGCCGCCCGGAGAGGCAGAGTCAGCAGCACCGCCGCCAGCAGTGCCATTGCCGTCCTGTATGTCATTGTGCCTTTCATGCTTTCCCACCTCCTCCGTTGAGGACCTCGACGCATGCCTCCACATTGTCATCATGCACCCGGACGCAGCCCGCACGGACGGCGACAGAACCGGTGCTGCCGTCGGCGGCCGTCCACTCTATTGTACCCGGAAGGAGGGAGGAGAGCAGCGGCGCATGCTCCGGATAGACCGTAAACAGCCCCTTGGCCCCCGGGAAGGAGACCTTCTCCACCTGTGCCGAACACAGGGTACCGCCCGGTGAAAGTATGGTCAGCGTGATCATTGTCCTGTAGCCGCAAGCATCTCGCGGCCCTTGCGGATGGCCTCGTCTATCGGACCTACATTGAGAAACGCCTGTTCGGGGATATCGTCCACCTCACCGTCGAGGATCATCTTGAAGCCGCGGATGGTCTCCTCGATGGGCACCATCTGGCCCGGGACGCCGGTAAACTGCTCGGCCACCGAGAATGGCTGCGAGAGATATCTCTGGACGCGGCGGGCGCGGTTGACGGTGGTGCGGTCTTCCTCGGAGAGCTCGTCCATGCCGAGGATGGCGATGATGTCCTGCAGTTCCTTGTTGCGCTGGAGAAGCTGCTTGACCCTGCGGGCCACGTCGTAGTGCTCCTCGCCGACGATGTTCGGGTCAAGGATCCTCGAGGAGGACTCCAGAGGATCGACGGCGGGATAAATGCCTAATTCGGCGATCTTACGGCTGAGCACCGTGGTGGCGTCGAGGTGGGAAAATGTGGTGGCCGGGGCGGGGTCGGTCAGGTCGTCGGCCGGCACGTAGACCGCCTGCACAGAAGTGATGGAGCCGTATTTGGTGGAGGTGATGCGCTCCTGCATCTGGCCCATCTCGGTGGCAAGGGTCGGCTGGTAGCCCACGGCCGAGGGCATACGTCCCAGGAGGGCGGATACCTCGGAGCCGGCCTGGGTGAAACGGAAGATGTTGTCGATGAACAGCAGGATGTCCCTGCGCTCCCCGCTGTCGCGTCCGGCGTCCCTGAAGGACTCGGCCACGGTCAGACCGGAGAGGGCCACCGAGAGACGGGCTCCGGGCGGCTCGTTCATCTGACCGAATATCAGTGTGGCCTGGGACTTGGCGACCTCGTCGTAGTCCACCTTCGAGAGGCTCCAGTGCCCCTCTTTCATGCTTTTCTTGAATTCGTCGCCGTAGCGGATGACTCCGGACTCAATCATCTCGCGGAGCAGGTCGTTGCCCTCGCGGGTACGCTCGCCCACGCCGGTGAAGACCGAGAAGCCGTTGTGGCCCTTCGCGATGTTGTTGATAAGCTCCATGATGAGGACGGTCTTGCCCACTCCGGCGCCTCCGAAGAGGCCGATCTTGCCGCCCTTGACGTAGGGTTCGAGCAGGTCGATGACCTTGATGCCGGTGTAGAACACCTCCTGGGAGGTGGCCAGGTCCTCGAACTTGGGCGGCTCGCGGTGGATGGGCAGCTCTCCGGTACGGTCCAGGGGACGCATGCCGTCGATGCTGTCGCCCGTCACATTGAGCAGACGGCCCTTGACCTGGTCGCCCACGGGCATGGAGATGGAATGTCCGGAGGCCGTCACCGGCAGATGCCTCTGAAGCCCGTCAGTGGACTCCATGGCTATGGCCCTGACGGTATTCTCCCCTATGTGCTGCTGCACCTCGAGTATCTGTTCCTTACCGTCGGGACGCGCGGCCGTCATGGCCTCGTGAATGCCCGGCAGCCTGTGGTCCTCCCCGAGTTCCGGGAAGTGAACGTCCACTACCGGACCTATGATCTGTGAAATATATCCTGTCAACTGCATAAAATGACTAATCTCATATTTTGTTTGTACGCACTCATATCAGTCCAACATCTGTGCCACTCCACATTCCCCGAGATGTTCAATTTAAGACTTTTTTCAGTCCTTTAAAGGACAATTAAAACAATTACCGAAAATCTATCATTTTATTAATTTATTTGTTACTTTTGCAAGATAACGAACTAACTCACTCACTTAACACCATTGTATGAACTTAAACACCACTCATTGTCTGTCGGCGGCACTTGCTTTAATACTTACCGCCACAGCTGCATTCGCACAGTCAGGTGCTGAAGGCATCAAGGAAAGATCTTCATTCAATATCAGCAGAACGTATGAAAACGTTAGAATCAGCCGGTTCAGTGTCATCTACCAAGGCACTGACCACCAGTTGTACAATCTTATGAACCGTAATGTCCATGAAGGTTCAGTGGCTGATTTCTACATCAATCCCACCGGTGCGTCCATCGCCGTCATCCACCGCAACGGCAAGACTGTCTCCATAATATCCAACCGCGAGAAGGACAAAGTCATCGAGACTATCCGAGGGGACAAAAAGGTGAACCCTTTCGATGAGAAAGGGAATAAAGGAATCGCGTCAGTAACCGCCACCGCATATTCGTCCGATGCCAGGGAGCTGTTACTGGCCAATGACTTCGGAGAGATTATCACATATTCCACCGACGGATACTGGATTGCATCGACTATAGAAGCCGGGAAAGTCTACGATCACATAGCCATCAGTCCCAACGGCTATTTCATAGCCGCCGCCTACGGCAGCGAGATGGATATCTGGAACGTGGAGACAGCCGACATCAAGCGCATCGTTCACTTCGCGGGCAAAATCAATCATCTGACATTTTCCCCCGACTCAAGGGAGATAGCTGTCAGCTGTGACACATCCGGCCTTCAGATTGTCAATGCAATAGACCATCACAGAACTGAAATCACAGATGGTCTCCAGAATGTACGCATATCATCCTTCCATCCCGAAGGCAAATACATAGCATACGCCAAAGCCGATTCCGTCATCGTCTACAACCTCATCAGCCATAAGGATGTATGCCGCCTCGGGCTAGCTGACGGAGCTCCCATATCCAATGTCCTTGCCCTCAATTTCCACTCCAACAACAATATCACCACACTCAGCCACAACTCGGGCAGCCGGTTCTTCTTCTGGGATATGTCCTCCCTCCCTCCTCTTTACAAGTCCAAACTGAGCGAGGAAGTCGACAAGCTGATGTCCGACTGGATCCGTCAGATGGACGGCGAATCCATGGATGAGTACCGCGTCAGAGTGACCGATGACAATGCCGCCCGCCAAAAAGCCATGCTGCTGGACCAGGCTGCCACAGCCATCGCAACCCAGACCATCACTCTCGAGGACCCTTTCATTGCAGAGGAGTATGACATGGAGAACCACACCATTGACATCAAGTTCGAACAGTTGGACGCCATCAAGCTGGAAGTGCCCGAGGAAGATTTTCAGGAAGTACGTGACGGAGACCTTTCTTACGAGAATCCTATTTATACCCTCGACGATATGGACGAGTTCCAGCTGGTATATCTGGAAGTCGTGAACCGCACCACAGACAAGACATACATCTTCGATGACCGCGACTACATCATTGAGGACATCGATTTCGAGGACGATGACATCGACTACATCCCTGTAGCCATGCTTCAGACTGTAAACATGGAGATGGAGGCCCTGCAGCAGCAGACTCAGGAAATCATGGAGGAGAAAAAACAGGAAAACGTCATCACCGACAAGACCGCCATCACCATTGACACTGAAATCGAAAGCGACTTCGACGCCGACGGCAACAAGATATACAATTACAATCTAGGATACCAGTACGATGTCTCCGAAGGTTTCTCATATCAGGAGGATTTCGGCCCCGGCAAATTCATGGTATACGAGTCCAATGCCGCCATCACCATGCTCGAGGCCATCAAGACCGCTCTGGCCGGTGACATGAAGAAATACCTGGAGGAATCCAAGACCATCGAAATAACCATCACCGGTACAGCCGACGCAATCCCTGTAGGCCGCATCCCCTATGACGGCGCCTGCGGAGAATTCCACGAGACTCCCTACTACGCCAAGGATGAACTGTCGAGCATGACCGTCACCGATGAGACCGACATACGCAACAACGAGCAGCTCGCCTTCATCCGCGCAGCCAGCGTAAAAGTATGGCTTGAGAACGAGGTACCTGAGCTAAGGGACAATAAGAACAAGTGCGTCTACAATTACCGCACGGAAGTGAGTGACGTCCGCGGAGGAGAGTTCCGCAGGATTATCGTCCAGATCAAATTCAAGGATGTATTGAAATAAAATAACAACTACGCACATATGAGACAGATATTATCAATGATGTTGTCAACCCTTGCTCTCGTCCTGAGTTCCTGGGGATTTGCCCTCGGAGCACAGGACACCCAGGAGGTACTGGCCCGCGCCAACCAGCAGTTCGTCCTCTACGAGAATGCCAAGGGAGACAACAGCTCGGAGATGTATGACCATCTCTATCAGAGCTTCACTCTCTACACCAGCCTCCTGGACGCGTATGGGGATCCTAACGCGATGGAAGCGGCCCGTAACAGACTTACCCAGATTTATCCGGCACTGAAGAATGCCGCCATGTTTTTCTCCAACATGAACGACACCCAGAATGCCCACCGTTTCGGAATGGCCTATATCATGCTACCTAAGAACCAGGCCTTTACCGGAGGGACTCTCAAAACCGACGAATTATATCCCCAGATTGTCTACAACACCGGAGTATCTGCCTACAAGATGCAGAACATGAATGACGCCGTTCTATGCTTCAATGAGTATCTTACCACCGGCGAGGCCGACCGCGCCAAGGACTGCATCATCTTTCTGAACATGATCCACATGTCCCGGCACAATTATGTAGAGCAGGAGAAAATCCTCCAGCGTGCCATCACCGAATACCCCAACACGATGGACTTCTACTACAATCTCATCAACCTCTACATCACTACTCAGAACCAGCAGGGACTGATGGCGACTATAGACAAAGTACTGGCAGTCGACCCCAATGACATCAACGTACTGCCTATCAAGGCACGTATGGAAGAGGCTGCGGGAAATGTAGAGGAAGCTCTCGAACTCTACCGCAGGCTCCTCTCTTTCTTTCCGGACGACCTGGCAATCATGAAAGGTGTTGCCAAGTGCAGTTTCAAGATAGGCTCGGAGATCAACAACAGGGCCTACGCTGTAGTGGACGAGGCTGAAGGAATGGTGCTCCGTCAGAAAGCCTATCCCTACCTCTATGACGCACGCATATACTTCGAGCGCATCCTGAAGCAGGAACCCACGTCCGCAGTATACATGAAAGGCCTGGAGGAATGTTACAAGTTCATGGACATGACGGCCGAATCCACAGTGCTTCTGAGTCTTATAGCGGAGAAGGGCTCATTCGACCAATTTGAAGAGAAACTCAAGGACTACAGGCAGATTGCCATGAGCATAGGTATAGAGGACACTGTCAGCACCTCTGCAGTACTGGCAGGAGATCCCCCCATGCTGACTACTCTTATTACCGGATTCGGAGAGACCAACTCCAACGGAGTCATCGATGCCGGTGAAAGCTTCTCCATAGACGTTGCAGTACAGAACAGCGGCATGGGAGATGCCCACAACGTAAAGATTCTCCTCTCGGAGAACAGCGGCATGGACCGGTTCTTCGAGGGCAGCAGAGAGATTGACGCCGGCATCATCAAGGCTGGCGAAACCAAGAATTTCACTTTCCGCTACACTCTCAGCGAGACAGCCCCCACAACAGAGGCAAACATCACTGTGTACACCCTGGAGGAAAGCGGAATGGATGCAGATCCTTCCAGCCTGGTGGTGAACATCCAGGAAATGGCCCGTCCCCGCCTGCAGATTGCCGACTATCAGTACATGTCCGCTAAGGGCACATCCATAACACTGGGAGACAGAGGCAAACTGATCGTAGCAGTACAGAATGCAGGACGTCTTCCGGCACAGAACACCACCATCAGTTTCGAGTGCCCGAGCAACATCATTGCCACCGACAACATCGAGATATCCGTCGATTCCATTCAGCCCGGAGAGGTAATCCCCATTACATTTGACTTCCTGGTCAACAAACGGTTCGCCCTTGACTCCATTCCCATCGGAGTCAAAATATCCGAGGGTTCTACATTCGCCGTAGTGCAGGACGTATTCAAAGTGAAGCTGGGAGATTATCTGTCCACGGCCAACAAGATAGTCATCGAAGGCAAACTGGACGAGCGCCCTGCCATCAACACGGACTTTTCTCTGGCCCTGGAATCAGAGCTGCTGGAAAATGTACCGGCAGGCGTATCACACCCCAACCGCTATGCCCTTATCATAGGCAATGAGGATTATTCAATAGTCGGAGGAAGCGCTGAAATCAACGTTCCGTTCGCCTGCAACGATGCAATAGTCTTCAAAGAATACTGCGTCAGGACATTCGGAATACCCGATGAGCACATCCGTTACATCGACAATGCTACGGCCGGAATCATGCGCGAGTCCATAGACTGGCTCATCAATGTAGGCAAGGCCAATCCGGACGCCGAACTGTTCTTCTACTACTCCGGACACGGCAGCAATGACGAGGCTTCCCGCGAACCATACCTCCTTCCCGTCGATGTGACAGGCAAATACATCAAGCTGGGAATCTCCCTCAACGAGCTGTACGCCAACCTTTCCGCCGTTCCCTGCCAGGCTTCTTACGTGTTCCTGGACGCCTGCTTCAGCGGCGGATACAAGAGCAAGGAACCTCTGGTCGCGCAGAAAGGCGTGCGCGTAGTGCCTAAATACTCTGTTGTCGAAGGCAAGCTGATATGCTTCTCTTCCAGTTCCGGAGAACAGACCTCCAGCGTATACTACGACAAGCGCCAGGGCTACTTTACCTATTACCTGATAAAGACCATCCAGGACGCCAAAGGTAATATCTCACTGGGCGACCTCTACAACACTACCAGGGAAAAAGTGGAAGCGGCAACGGCCGTATCAGGCAAACTGCAGTCACCTCAGGTACTCGTTTCTCCTGAATGGACTGACTGGAGCACAAAAGTCCTCAAATAAGAATTATTTCGTATCTTTGCCGCCCCTATGGCCAAAGCAAAGAGCAAAATAGAAATCCGAAACAAGAAAGCCTCGTACGAGTACGAGTTTCTGGAGACATACACAGCAGGAATAGTACTTACCGGCACAGAGATCAAATCAATCCGTGCCGGTAAGGCTTCCTTAGTGGACAGCTGGTGCTATTTCTCCGGAGGAGAGCTTTACGTCAAGAATATGCATATCGCCGAGTACTGGTGGGGCACTTTCAACCGCCACGACCCCAAACGCGACCGCAAACTGCTGCTCACACGCAAGGAGCTCCGCAAGCTGGCCCGAGCGGTCAAGGAAAAAGGCCTGACCATCGTCACACGACGGCTCTTCATCTCCGAGACCGGCTACGCCAAACTGGACATCGCCCTCGCACGCGGTAAAAAGGAATACGACAAGCGCGAATCCATAAAGGAAAAAGACCTGCGCCGTTACTCTCCGGAATAAAATGAAAAGGCCGGCCCCGCATCATGGGGACCGGCCTTTTTCATTTATCAGTTCTAGAGCCTAGAGCATACCGCCGTCACAAATAATCACCTGACCTGTAACATAAGATGACAGATCGGATGCGAGGAACAGAGCCACATTGGCGATGTCCTCAGGTGTACCGCCGCGGCGGAGAGGAATCTTCTTGTTCCACTCGTCACGCACCTCCTGAGGCAGGGCATTGGTCATGTCGGTGATGATGAAGCCGGGGGCTATGGCGTTGGCACGGATGCCGCGGGACCCCATCTCCTTGGCTATGGACTTGGCCAGACCGATCAGACCGGCTTTGGAAGCGGAGTAGTTGCACTGTCCGGCGTTGCCGTTCACACCCACCACCGAAGAGATGTTGATGATGCTGCCGCCTCTCCGACGTGCCATGATGGGAGTCAGGGCATGGGTGAAGTTGAAAGCACTCTTGAGATTGACAGTGATGACGCTGTCCCACTGCTGCTCGGACATCCTCATCATCAGACCGTCACGGGTAATGCCGGCATTATTGACCAGAATGTCGATGTGACCGAAATCTTTCTGAATCTGATCTACGGTAGCGTGAGCTTCGGCGAAGTCGGCGGCATTCGAGGCATAGCCCCTGCACTGCACGCCGAGAGCGGAGATTTCCGCTACGGTATTTCTGAAATTGTCGTCCTCCTTGAGGTCCGTGAAAGCTATGTCAGCTCCGGCAGAAGCCAGTTTCATAGCTATGGCCTTGCCTATTCCTCTGGCAGCTCCGGTAATGAGAGCCACCTTTCCTTTTAATAATCCTTCCAGCATAATTTATTTAACTTTATCATTGGGAATTACTGCGAACGACAGGTTTGCCTCCACTGCAAGCTCGCCGTCCACCATTGCCTTGGCCTCTATATAGAACAGCATGGCCCTGTGATTGGTGATGTGGGCGTGCACCTCCACGGTGTCGCCGGGACGGACCTGGCGTTTGAAGCGGGTCTTGTCGATACCTGTGAACAGGGTAGTGTGACCTACCAGATAATCCTTGATGAGCAGTGAGCTGCACTGCCCCATAATCTCGCAGAGGATGACTCCGGGCACTACCGGATAGCCGGGAAAATGTCCCTGGAGGAAGAACTCGTCACCCCTGACATGGTACTTTCCGATACACTCGGTACCTTCATTCTGAAGTTCCATCTCGTCCACCAGAAGCATGGGCTCGCGGTGGCGCAGGAATTGTTTTATTTCTTCTCTATCCATAATATTGAGTTTAGTTAGTACATGGTCAGATGAGTCTGAACGCAAGCACGGCATTGTGCCCGCCGAATCCCAGGGACGAGGAGAGAGCCATGGTCAGCCTGGCCTCACGGGCAGTGTTGGGATTGACATCCAGGTCGCACTCGGGATCAGGTTCCTTATAGTGGATGGTAGGAGGTACTATTCCGTTCTTCAGGGCGAGCACAGCTGCCACAGCCTCGATGCCGCCGGCAGCTCCGAGAGCATGTCCAGTCATGGACTTGGTGGAACAGAGAATGGCACGGCGGGCCTCGGACTCACCGAGGGCGAGCTTGATGGCAGCTGTCTCCGACTTGTCGTTCAGAGGGGTACCGGTACCGTGAGTGTTGATGTGCAGCAGGTCAGAGGTCGAATAGTGAGCCTCGGTCAGAGCCTGTCTGAAAGCCTTGGCGGGTGTCGAGCCGTCCGGACAGGGGGCCGTATAATGGTATGCGTCGCAGGTATTGCCGTAACCGCATATCTCTGCGTATATCTTCGCCCCACGGGCGACAGCATGCTCATACTCTTCGAGGACCACTACTCCGGCACCTTCTGCGATGACGAAGCCCTGACGGCGGGCATCGAAGGGCAGTGAGGCTGCCATGGGATCCTCTGCAGGAGAGAGAGCCTTGCTGTTGGAGAAACCTCCGATGGCCAGAGGGGTGACCGCAGCCTCGGTACCGCCGGCGATAATGGCGTCCGCATATCCGAACTTGATGGCCCTGTATGCCTCTCCTATAGAGTGCGTACCTGTGGCACAGGCAGTCACGATAGGCAGGCAGACACCGCGGGCGTGATGGGCTATCGCGACATTGCCAGCGGCTATATTGGCTATCATGGTAGGGATGAACAGAGGTGATATCCACTGAGGGCCGTCCTTGATCAACTTGGCAGTCTCGTTGACGAAAGAATGCATGCCTCCGATACCTGAGCCGATATATACTCCGAAACGGTCGGCGTGCACTGTGCCGGGAGTATTGTCCTCCTCGTCATCCGTCGCCTTAAGTCCGCTCATGGCCACTGCCTGATTGGCTGCTGCGAGGGCAAAAAGGCTGAAACGGTCGAACTTCCTGGCCGCCTTAGGCTCAATACCGTAATCCGCGGGCTTGAAGTCCTTCACTTCTCCTGCAATCTTCACTGAAAGACCGTCAGTGGGGAACTGCGTGATGAAATCGATTCCGCAGACACCGTCCACGATGTTCTTCCAGAATGTCTCCACATTGTTTCCGACAGGGGAGACCACTCCTAAACCTGTCACTACTACTCTTTTTTCCATATAGTTTTATTTTACTTTGACCAGCGGAGAATACATGCACCGGTAGTGAATCCTGCTCCGAACGCACTGAGCAGCAGCATTTCTCCTGTTTTTAATTGATTACCTCTACTGAGGTCGTCCAGCAGAGCGGGTATCGACGCGGACGAGGTGTTTCCGTACTTGTCGAGGTTGAACGGAAACTTGCTCTTATCCTGATTGACGAAATGACGGATGGACTCGATGATGCGGACATTAGCCTGATGCAGCACATACAGGTCGATGTCGTCCGCTGTCATGCCGGCCATGGTCAGCACCTTGTCAATATCCTTGATGGAAGAGGACACGGCGAGCTTGAATACATCCTGACCGTTCATAACCACACCCTCAGTGTCGACCTCCTCCTTGGTTATGAAGGGAGTCGGCTGAAGCTTGCGCTTCTGGTAGAGAGCCTCTACCTTGCAATGGGTGGATACGCGGATGGCCTTCAGGTCATCTCCCTTGGTTACAACCACAGCACCGGCTGCATCTCCGAAGAGGATACAGGAGGAGCGGTCATGCCAGTTCATCATGCGGGCAGGCTCCTCGGCACAGACGATGAGGATGTTCTTCAGGTCCTTGGTGGCCAGGTACGCCTCAGCTATATCGAGAGCGTAGATAAATCCCGTGCAGGCGCAGTTAATGTCCACAGTGGGGCATGTAGCGCCCAGCATTCCCTGGATGACACAGCCCAGACCGGGAGTGACATATTCGTTCACCACATTGGAACAGATGATGAAATCCACCTGCTCCGATGTTATCCCCGCGTCCTCCATGGCATTCCGGGCAGCTGCAGCAGCCAGGTCCTCCAGTCTCTCGGAGGATATCACGCGCCTTTCATGGATGCCGGTACGGGTCACGATCCACTCGTCGCTGGTATCCAGAAAGTTCTCCAGCATCGCATTGGTCACGACCTTTGAGGGGCGCGCACTGCCAGTTCCTATAATTCTCATATTATATCTTATATTAAAACCGCGCAAAAATATACATTTTGCTGTAAAATTCAAAAGTCCCCGCAGCGACACTCCGCCGCAGGGACTTCAAAGGCTTGTCAGCCTATCTTAGCATTGACTATATCTATGATTCTGGCCTCCTGCACAATAGCCTCCTTTCCAATGGCAGAGGCCTCGGCCACGAGGGCATCGGCCTTCTCGCGGTCCTTCAGGCCGGCAGCATTGATCTTGACGTTGAGGAGAGCTCCGAGGACTGCGGAACGGGCCGCGAGCGCACCCACACCTGCATCGGATACGGAGTTGGGATTACCCTCCGAGGCCATTGCCTCCACCAGCTCGAAGACCTTGAAAGAAGCCTTCATGGTCCTCAGAGGCACCTCGGTGGCATAGAGAGTGGCTTCCTGCATGGCGGCAGCGCGGGCAGCCTTCTCCTCATCGGTCTTCTTGGGCAGGGACATGGCGTCCATGATACGGTTGAATGCCGCCGTATCCTCGTCCACGAGGTGCAGCAGCTCGTACATCAGCTCCTGACCCTTCTCAGCCCACTCGGAGAACTTGGGGCACTGGTCGTCCCAGCCTCTCTTATGCGATGACAGGTTGGCCACCATGGCACCGAGAGCGGCCCCGAGGGAGCCCATGTATGCGGATATCGATCCGCCGCCGGGAGCCGGAGACTCGCGGGAAGTCTCCTCCGCGAAGCCGCGGACGGTCAGGTCCACCAGCTTGGGAGTCTTATCACTGTCCTCGAGGATGTACTCGATAACTTTCTCGCGGGGATTGAAAGGCTTGAGGTCGTCCAGTCCCATGGACTTCACGGCTATCTTTATGATGTCCTCCTCGGGGATACCGCAGGAGCGGTTCTGCTTGGCCAGATAGTGCTTGCCGGCGTCGATGAGCACCTTCTTGGGGATAAGGCCGACAATCTCCGAGCCGGTCACCCTCAGACCGCGGGCGTGAGCCTTCTCACATACCTCGTCGAAGGCCACATGGACGGGAGTGACGTTGATATTTGTCACATTCATAGACACCTGCGCAATACCATATTCCTCTATATACCAGCCGATAGCCTTGCAGCCCTTCAGGGTACCGGGAATCCAGACCACATTGCCGTTCTCATCCTTCACCACCTTTCCGGTGATAGGGTCGCCCTCTCTCTTCTTGCGGCCCTTCTCGCGGACGTCGAATGCCACGGAATTGGCACGGCGGGTGGAGGTGGTGTTGAGGTTATAGTTGATGGCCACGAGGAAATCCCTTGCACCCACTGCCGTAGCACCTGTACGGGCGGTAAAGTCGTCGATGACGGCCGGACCGAAATCGGGCTTCTCTCCGTCGGCAAACCTCTTGGCCAGACCTTCGTACTCGCCTGCACGGCATACGGCCAGATTCCTGCGTGCCTCGGTATAGGCAGCGCTCTCATAGCAGAATACCGGTATTCCCAGCTCCTCGCCTATCCTCTTGGCCAGGGTGCGGGCATACTCCGCGCACTCCTCCATTGTCACGCCTGCGATGGGCACGAGAGGGCACACGTCAGTGGCGCCCATACGGGGATGCTCGCCGTGATGATGCCTCATGTCGATGATCTCGGAAGCCTTCCTGACTGCGCGGAAAGCAGCCTCCATGACCTTCTCGGGCTCTCCTACGAAAGTCACCACGGTACGGTTGGTGGCCGCACCGGGATCCACGTCCAGGAGCTTTACACCCTCTACACTCTCGGCGGCGTCGGTAATCTGTTTGATAATCTGCATATCGCGTCCCTCGCTGAAGTTGGGAACGCACTCGATAAGTTTACGTGTCATGTCGGTTAATTATTTTTCTGTTTTAAATATTTTTTCCGTTCAGTATTGTTGTCTCAATAAGCTGTGATGTAAAGCTGTAAGGAACAAATTCGTATGAGGGTATCTTCTTGGTAATGAAGAGGGAGGCCTTCTTGCCTGGAGTAATGCTTCCGTATTCCGAAGCCACGCCCATCGCAAACGCACCGTTGACGGTCGCAGCGTTGAGCACTGTCTCGGGAGTCAGGCGCATCTTGACCATGGCCAGGGCCATCATGAACTTCATGTCACCGGAGGGGCAGGACCCGGGGTTGTAGTTGGAGGCAATGGCCAGCGGCAGGTCATACTCCAGCATGTCCTTCGCCTTAGGATAATCCATATCCAGGAAAAATGTAGCACCGGGCAGGAGCGTCGCGATGGTCCCGCTGCCCTGCAGGGCCTTGAACTCCTCAGGGCCGGTGAACTCGAGATGGTCGACAGAGGCAGCGCCATAGCGCACGCCCACCTGCACTCCGCCGGAAAAACTCATCTGATTGGCATGCACCTTCGGAACCATGCCGTACTTAGCAGCGGCCTCGAAGATACGGGAAGCATCCTCCACAGTGAAGAATCCCTCCTCCACGAAAATATCCACGTAATCGGCCAGTCCCTCGGCGGCGACGGCCGGCATGATCTCACGGACTATCTCGTCCACATATCCCTCCCGATTGCCTTTATAGCGGGCCGGCACGGCATGGGCTCCGAGGAAGGTGGTGCGGACCCGGAGCGGAGTCTCCTCCTCCACCCTGCGGGCGACCCGGAGCATCTTGACCTCATCCTCGACAGTGAGGCCGTAACCGCTCTTGATCTCCACCGCACCGGTGCCCAGGGAGATTATCTCCCGTGCACGGACCAGGGTCTGCTGCAGAAGGTCATCCTCCGGGGTATTGTGCAGCAGCTCCACCGAATTGAGGATACCGCCGCCCCGGCGGGCAATCTCCTGATAGGAGAGGCCGCGCAGCTTGTCCATGAACTCCATCTCGCGGCTGCCGGCATAGACCAGATGGGTGTGGGAGTCGCAGTAGGAAGGGAATACCATCCTGCCCTCAGCGTCGATCACCTCATCCGAAGAGCGTTCCATCGCCTCCAGTTCCTCCGGCAGGAGGTTCTGCATCCTGCCGAGGCGGGAGATACGGTCTCCCTCCGTCAGCAGCCAGGCGCCGTCAAGACAGGGCAGCGACAGCATCTCCTCTCCCCGCAACGGGGCAGAAGGAGCCGCCTCCCGCACATTGACAAGCTTTTTTATATTTTTTATAAAAATTGACATTTTTAAATTTCTGCGTTTTTAATAAAATCTATGGAATCCTTGATGCGGGTGTACATCACCGTATCTTCCTCCACGAAAGGCACAGTCCTGCGGTAGTCCTCGAAGAATTTCTCGATGACGGGAGAGGACTTGCCGGCACCGGTGCGATGACGGAACTCGAGGGCCTGAGCGGCGTTCAGCATCTCGATTCCGAGGATCTTCTCGACATTCTCGATTACTCTGACGCACTTGGTGGCGGCATTGGCGCCCATGCTGACATGGTCCTCCTGACCCTGGGACGAATCGATGGTATCGACCACGCAGGGAGTACACAGCTGCTTGTTCTGGCTGACTATGGATGCAGCGGCGTACTGAGGAATCATGAAGCCGGAGTTCAGTCCGGACTTGGCCACCAGGAAGGAGGGGAGTCCCCTCTTGCCGGAAATCAGCTGGTAGGTACGGCGCTCGGATATGGAGCCAAGCTCCGCCATGGCGATAGCCAGGAAATCCAGGGTGATGGAAAGAGGCTGTCCGTGGAAGTTACCGGCGGAGATGACCTGGTCCTCATCGGGAAGGACGGTAGGGTTGTCCGTTGCGCTGTTGACTTCGGTCATGAAGACGCTCTCCACATACCCGAGCGCGTCCTTGGACGCCCCGTGTACCTGAGGTACACAGCGGAAGGAGTAGGGATCCTGCACTTCCTTGCCGGGTCCGTCGATGAGCTGGCTGCCCTGGAGATAACCGAGGATGACGCGGGCCGTCTCGATTTGTCCCTTATGAGGACGGACGGCATGCACACCGGGGGTGAAAGGCTCCTTGCGGCCGTTGAAGGCCTCGAGGGAGACGGTGGCTATCTTGTCGGCAGCCGCCGATATATGCTTTGCATGACACAGGCACCATACGGCATGGGCCAGCATGAACTGGGTGCCGTTGAGAAGGGCCAGGCCCTCTTTCGACGCCAGTGTCAGAGGCTTCCAGCCGAAGAGTTTCTCCAGTTCGCTTCCGGGATATCTCCGGCCCTTGTAGTCAAACTCGCCGAGCCCCAGCAGAGGCAGACACATATTGGCCAGAGGGGCCAGGTCGCCGGACGCGCCGAGAGAGCCCTGCTGATATACCACCGGAATCACTCCCTCATTGAAGAAGTCCACCAGCCTCTCCACGGTCTCCACCCTAACGCCTGAATATCCGTAAGATAGAGACTTGACTTTCAAGGCCAGCATCAGCCGGACAATCTCGGGACGCACCTCGTCCCCCACCCCGCAGGCATGGGACATCACCAGATTCTTCTGGAGCTGGGAAAGCTGGTCACGGTCCACAGACACATTGCACAGCGAGCCGAAGCCGGTAGTTACTCCATAAATTGGGGCTTTCTGGCTCCTCATGCGCTCGTCCAGATAGTTACGGCACTTTTCAATTCTTTTGCGTGAAGCCTCGCCCAGATGCAGACGGCACTCGGGATCGAGGAGGGTCCTTACGTCTTCGAAGGAATGCTGAAGGATGTCTATGTCAAACTGTATCATACATTTGTAATTAAATAGTCGAATAACTTACAAATGTACAAAAAAATATCATCGCGCCACCCATATCAAGGGCTTTCTATCATCGATTTCCTGGATTATACCTTTCATGTAGCCCTCGAAATATTTTTCAGCATATCTAAAACGCGGGAAATCAGAAGCAGGAATCAGCTCCTCCCTGCGCGATGGACGTACAGGCCATGCCGTCACGTCGAAACGGGTTGCAGGCCGCAGCTCAGGCGTCCAGTTGAAATCTCTCAGACGGCTCATCTCCAATGTAAGTTCCCGGATAGGATAGGCATCGCTCTTGACGTTCTCCATATACAGTATTCTCTGGAGCTGTCCGTCCTTGAGACGCCCCGTCATCAGACGGCACTCTTTCTGATTCATGGTCGTGATAACAGAATCCTCAGCCACATAGAACATAGCTGTAACACCGCCAAGAGCATCGAACCGGGAAATCTGACTACCTTCGAAATATCCTATCATCTCCGGAGACTTAATCTGGTGATAGAACTTGCCCTCTTCCTCCTCAGAGATTACAAACGCATTGGAAAACAGATATCCCCGGTCAAGCACCTCGTTACGGATGAGGAACTGCATACTGTCCGCCGTTATCTGGCTCTTTATCTCATACCAGATAACAGGCTTGACGTACAGCCTGGCTATGGAATCTATGGACGTGAACTGCAGGGAATCACACAGCACCTGCATATCTTCCTTGAAAATACGGACATCGTGGTAAGCCTCCACAAATGAGACCTGCGTCGTATCCGGCGGAGGAGGGACATCCAGAGAATCGCTCGAGGAAAGGGAATCCTGAACAAACAGCGAGTCCTTTACAAAAAGGGAGTCCATGATAGCCAACGAATCCCGTACCTCAAGGGAATCCATGACGGCCGGCATCTCCGGCATAGAGGATGAAAGAGTATCAGCATCGGGCAGCCATGGCGAAGGAAGCGTACCGGGAGACCGGCCCGCCGCATTACCGGGACCAGCCGCACTGCCCGGACCGGCAGCCGCGCCCCCGGTCGGCGGCGCATTGCCTCCCGCTCTGGCTCCGGACGAAGGCGCACCGGACGCAGAACCGCTACCCGCCCCGCCGGAAGACTTCTTTTCAGCCAGAGGATCGACCAATGCCTCCTCATACCTTCGCTTGGCGGCATCCACTATCACACTGTCCACATCACACATCCGCATGGTATAATAAATGAGCGTATCGCTGGCCATGAATACTGAATCCCGTGTCCCATCCTCAGCCTCCTGCAGCAGAACGAGCGCCGGGTCCCGGTACAGTTCGGCCCTGCGCGGCTCATTCCAGTACCGCAGTTCTCCTCCGAGAACGATTGCACTGTTCACAGTATCCAGAAGCTGTACATTCCCAAGCAGGCGGGCGTAATCGGCATATCTGTCGTAGAACAGAGAATCGCACCACACCTCCTGCTCCTCAGTCAGAATGTGCACATTCCTGTGAAAATAGAATTTCTCATCCTGACGGACATACCGTCCATTACCGGATGATATGCAGTTAAGATCGTACCACCCCTGCGTATTGCCGAAAAAATGAGCGATATCACCTGCCGCATCGTAAACCAGAGTATCACAGACAAAAAACAGGGAGTCGGAAAACATTTCGACGGATCCGACAAAATCAAAACGCTCAAGCTTGGACTGGTATCTGCCGGTAAGGCTCTCTATCAGATTGCCGTCATGGTCTTTCATGGCTCCTCCCCGGTAGAAAAAAGCGATACTGTCTCTGGTATTATAATCCAGATAATTGGTCCTCAACAGATTGCTGTCCCTATCTATCAATTCCACGAGATGTCCGCGGAACCTGGCCGTATTCTGCGGAATCACATACTTCAGACTGTCCCCTGTCAGTACGGTATTTTCCTGAACAATCCGCACATGACCGACAGCATCTATGTATTCGTCATCCACATTCCAGTATGCGCTGTCGCAATACAGATAGGTATTGTTGTGCAGAAACACTGCATCGCCCACCACCTTACGGTACTGTTTCCCGCCGATCTCAATCAGCCTTGCTCTGTCAGCCATGACAAGACGTACCAGAGAATCCCTGCTTTCATCACTATCCTCCTTTTCTCCAGCCCGCACCGGCAGGACTGACAATGTCAGCAATAATACTAACAGCAGTGTCCTCTCTCTCATTTTATCCAACCCTCACGCCTGAAAACACAATGCTGAAACAGCGGATCTATCACAATATAAGTCGTTTCCTGCTTCTCCTTGATGAAATCTTCTATCGCATCCACGGATTTCTGGTTGGCAGCCACATCCATCAATACATTGAAATCATCCTCAAACGTAGCTGTATGCGCAGGACGAATCTTCTCCAGCTTGACAATCTTATAGACTGTATTGCCGCTTCGACCCTCATCATCAACTGACTCAAATGGTGCTGATATCTCCCCTTCCTTCATATTCTCCAGCACCTTGTAGTCCTCGGGCTTAAGCCTGTCCACATCAAAGAAAGGCGCTCCGGTATTGGGATCAGCCACCATACCGCCGTTGGTACGGCTCTTTATATCCTCGGAGAATTTCCATGCTGCCTGCTCAAATGTCAGACTGTCCTCCAGGATAACATTGCGGATAGAGTCCAGGCGCAAAAAGGCAGAATCCCTGTCTTCCTCCGTATAACGGGGCTTAAGCAGGATATGACGGGCATTGAACATATCTCCCCTCTTGGAAATCATCTGAATAAGGTGGAAACCGTCCGGAGTCTCCACAATCGGGGACACCTGGCCCTCCTTCAGAGCCATGGCGGCATCGCTGAATGCCGGCCAGAACATCGACTTGGATGTCATGCCGAGCTCGCCTCCACGCATTGCACTGCCGTCTTCGGAATACAGGGTAGCCAGCAATGAGAATTTCTCGCCGTCCAGAATTCTTTGACGGAACTCCAGAAGGCGCTCCCTGACAGCCATCTTCGCCCGGTCAACATCGGGATAGAGAACTATCTGACTGTACCGGTACTGTGTGGGAATCACCGGCAGACTGTCCTCCGGCAACTTACGGTAATACTGCTGGACCTCCTTGGGCGTCACTTCCGTAACCTTGCCGGCCACAGTCCTCTGCATCTCCTGTACCAGATTCTGCTCCATGAACACGTCCATCCATTCCTGACGCAGCTTGTGAAGAGGCTTGCCGAAATACGCTTCAGTTTCTTCCTCACCTCCAAGCTGCGAGAGGATATTGTTGATCCTCTCATTGAGGGCGGCATTCACCATATCCTGATTTACGGTAAGACTGTCCAGTTGTGCCTGAGTATAGAACAACTTGGATACAAGCATATTCTCGAGCACCTCACAACGAAGGTCACGGTCCGAGACATAGCCTTGGAACTGCATCATCCGTACCTCCGTCTCTATCTGAGAGAGAAGTATCATACTGTTACCTACCAGAGCTACAGTCTTATCTATGACTCCATCATACTTCTGGGCGGAGAGACTGCCAAAAGGCAGAATCATAAGAGTCAGTGCCGCCAGCACAGCCTTTATCTTCATTTTTTCTCTTTATAAATTATCAGTTTTTCGGAACCTATGGCATCATTAAGCAGATTTCGTTCCAAACTTATCAGAAGTTCCTGTTTTCTTCGGCTCAGAATCATGTCCCTTATACTGCCGCGGCAGTACTCGTAAGGAGCGACCCTCCCCGATGGGACATAACTGTCTACTGAAACGAGATATGTATAGCCCAGATAACTTCTTTCAAAATAGGACTTTTCGTCCAGAATCCCGGCTATCTCCGACAGGTCGGCACCGATACCGTCCATTATGGCATCCAGGGATATCCATTCCTTGAACACCCAATACTTTTCTGCAGAAGTATAACACAGCTGAGCCAGGCGGTCCTGGTCCTCTTCTCCCCTGGAGCGGTACAATGTCCTTATTGGGTTGAGGTTGGGAGAGTTGTCGCTTATCTTGATATACTGTCCGAGTATAAGCGGCACATGGGTGATGAAACTTTCGGGATGTGCGTCGTAATACTCTCTGTACTCCTGTTCCGAAACGGCCGTATCCAGGCGCTGCTCCACATACTGCTGCTCATAACGGTAGACCAGCAGCTGACGACGGTATTCCTCCAGCTGGGATGTCACATCCCTGTCAGCCTTGGAGAGCCGGCTTTCAGCCATATCCAGCAAAAGACGGTCTTTCGCCCACGCATGAATATAACGCTCGACCATACGGATACTGTCCTCCGGAGAGAACCCATTGATGCCCAAGCGTTCTATGTCGCTGCGATATAACACATCCTTGCCGGCTCTTGCGACTACATCCCCCTTAAAAAGAGTGTCGTAGAGACGGCAGGATGACACAGTTAAAGACAATAGCAATATCCAGACGACCCTCCTCATCTCGGTCAGTAGGATCCTCCGGACTACCTGCTGTAGTTAGGAGCCTCGCGGGTAATGGTTACGTCGTGAGGATGGCTCTCGGCCATACCTGCGGCAGTGATGCGCACGAAGCGGGCATTCTTGAGCTCAGCCAGGTTATGCGCTCCGCAGTAACCCATTCCGGCGCGGAGACCGCCGATGAGCTGATAGACTACCTCGGAAAGAGTACCTTTGTAAGGCACCTGGGCGACAATACCCTCCGGCACGAGTTTCTTGATATCCTCCTCCATGTCCTGGAAGTAGCGGTCCTTGGAGCCGAGCTGCATGGCCTCGAGCGAGCCCATACCGCGGTAGGACTTGAACTTACGTCCGTTGAGAATGATGGTCTCTCCGGGAGACTCCTCCACTCCGGCGAAGAGCGAGCCGGCCATGATGGTGTCGGCACCGGCGGCCAGAGCCTTGACGATGTCGCCAGAATAGCGGATACCTCCGTCTGCGATAATGGGAATTCCGGAACCCTTCAGGGCCTCGGCGGCCATCATGACTGCGGAAAGCTGGGGCACGCCCACTCCTGCTATGATACGGGTGGTACAGATGGAGCCGGGGCCTATACCGACCTTCACGGCATCCACCCCACACTCCTTCAGAGCCTTAGCGGCCTCACCTGTAGCGATGTTGCCGGCGATGATCTGCAGGTCGGGGAACTTCTGGCGGACTGTCTTCAGGACCCTAAGCACTCCTTCGGAATGGCCGTGCGCCGTATCGAAGACCAGGGCATCGGGCTCCACTGTCATCAGCATCTCGACTTTCTGGATGCTCTCAGAGTTGATGCCTACTGCAGCAGCTACGAGCAGACGGCCCTTGGCGTCCTTGCTGGCAGTGGGATTGTCCTTGATCTTCATAATGTCCTTGTAGGTAATCAGTCCGGCAAGACGGCCGTCCTTGTCCACTACGAGGAGTTTTTCGATCTTGTAGCGCCGCAGGAGCTCCGTCGCCTCCTTGAGATTGGTACCGTCGGTAGTGGTAATCAGGTTCTCCTTGGTCATCACCTCAGATACAGGAGTATTGGGGTTGTCCTGGAAACGCAGGTCGCGGTTGGTGACGATGCCGCAGAGCATGCCGCGGGCGTCCACGACGGGGATACCTCCGATATGGTTCTCGTGCATGAGGTTTAGGGCATCGCCGACCGTGGCGTTCTCCCGTATGGTCACGGGATCGTAGATCATTCCGTTCTCAGCCCTCTTGACCTTGCGCACCTGCTCCATCTGGACTTCGATGGGCATATTCTTGTGTATCACTCCGATACCGCCTTCACGGGCAATGGCTATCGCCAGATCCGCCTCGGTTACGGTATCCATGGCTGCGGATACAATAGGGGTATGGAGAGATATCTCCCTGGTCAGCTTCGTAGTGATGTCCACCTCGCGGGGCAGCACGTCCGAGTGGGCCGGAATGAGGAGGACATCATCGAAAGTGAGGCCCTCCACTATGGGTGAGTTGGTGTACATCTGCATAACGGCCGCTCCTATGATTATTCGGCTTTCTTGGCCACTATTGCACTGAGACTGTCGTATTTTACATCGAGGGCGCTGAGCAGCTCGTCGGTAAGATTGCGGTAATATGCTCTCTTGTCTCCCTCAGGATGGCTGACTCTGGACAGCATCTCGTCCCTGAGGTCGAGAACTTCGTTGATAAGGTCCACTATCTGCTCGGCCTTCTCATTGTCATTGTGGAAACTCATGCTGATGACTGCGTCTGAAACGAACTCATCCACCATGTAGTTGATGTCTTTCTTGATAACTCTTAAATTCATGATAATCGCGATTTATAAATTATAAACTGTTAACTTTCCTAAAAATACCACGGATGCTCCAGAACCGTCACTATCCCCGGCTCTGTATCCTGATGTCCGAGGATACGGCAGGCTCCCACTATCTTTTTGCTGGTGTAGGAATCGGGGCGTCCCGGCAGCAAGGAATTGACTCTCACCCTCAGGGACGAATGGATCATCATCCCGTTCCCCATGCAGATACCCACGTGGCTTACGCTGCGTCCCCGCGTATCCGTAGCGCTCCGGCCGAAAAACACCAGGTCTCCTGCCTGAAGACTCCCAAGGATATCACTGTAGTCCAGCGGATCTCCTGTATCTATCTGCTGGGAGGCATCCCGCAGAAGTATGATTCCGTTGAGAAAATAGCTCAGCTTGACGAGGCCGCTGCAGTCCACCCCCTTGGGAGAAAGACCGCCCCACAGGTAGGGAAAGCCCAGAAACCGGCTGGCTGTCGAAACGATATCCTCCCCCGAAGGTCCGGCGGCATCTTCCATCCAGCGCCTCAGATTCTGTACACTGCCGGCAGGAACATATCCCTTACGGCCGTCAGGCAGGACAACCGGGACATAGCCGTTTTCACTGCTCCGTCCGCTGTCCGGTTCCACTATATTGCCCATAACGCAGTCGGAGAGCACTCCGGATCTATCCGACGGCCCTGCTGTAACCACTGTGAAGTATTCCTTGACAATCAATCTGTCAGCCTGCTTCCACCGTTCCATCTCCTCTTCCGATATCAAGAATATGTTCTGTTCTGTCGTCCATCCCGCATACCCCTCCGGAGTGACTATCGAATACCAATAGCCTTCCTTGCCGGTAACCTCCACTGGAGTTCCCATCATGGCCTGTGAGACCGTCTCGGACTGATAGTCCGGGGCTTTCTTCATATCGGTGACGGATACTGATACCAGGGCCATGCTCTTCTGAGCCTCCGCGGAGAATGTGGAGAACTGAACCAGGCACAGAATTATGAACAAAACTTTCTTCATTCCTGCAAATATAGGCGAGTTTTTCTTATTTTTGAAATTATTTATTATGAAACGGATACTGATCATATTTCTGATGACGGCCCTGAGCCTGGGAACCAGGGCACAGGACTCACTGACCATCTCCCTGCTGACCTGCTCGCAGGGCAGTGACATTTCCTCTGCATTCGGACATTCTGCCCTAAGGGTCAAGGACATAAAACATGGACGGGATATGGTTTTCAACTACGGCACCTTCAGTTTCAACGAGCCGCATTTCATGCTTAATTTCCTGCGTGGAGACCTCAACTATTTTCTCTCCGTAAGTTCATTCACCCAGTTCAAGAAATCCTATGACAGAGCCGGCCGCGGCATCACCGAACAGCAGCTCAACATCACTCCCCGGCAGGCAGCATGGTTGTACGGATTCCTTTTGGAAAACTATCAGCCCTCAAACCGATATTATCTCTACGACTTCCTGCAGGACAACTGCGCCACACGTATCCGGGATATATTCGATGACTCTCCTGACTTCATTATTATTGACAGCCTTTCAGGCATGACTTACCGCGAGGAACTTACCCGCCTGGTAGGAGACCGCCGGTGGATGATGTTCGGCATAGACCTGATATTGGGAGCCAGGATAGACCGTACTATCACCGTGCGTGAAACCGCCTTCCTGCCCGACCGCCTTGCGGAAGTGATGGAGCGCTACAGCAATCAGGAGCTGAACGGAAGCCCGCTGGTCTCTGCCGGCCATACCATCTCAGAACCTGCGCCCGGACCGGGCAGATGGAAGGATATCCTATCCAAGGCCACAAGCCCTTTTACCGTATTTACGCTGTTGTTTGTACTTTACCTTACTATCTACCTGCGCTGTACCGACAAGTGGAAATTCATGAATATATGCTCCACCATCCTGTATATCATACTTGGACTGGGCGGAGTAATTATCTGCCTGCTGTGGTTCGCGACCAACCATGTATGGACTGCCGACAACTGGAACCTGCTGTGGATGAACCCCCTCTTCCTGATTCCCGTATGCATGCCCAGCTGCTGGGCCAAAAACCTGATCATAGACCTGCTCGCAGCTGTGGCCGGCATTGGGCTGATCTGCTCGTGGCTGCTGCCTCAGGCATTCCATCCGGCATCGGCGGTCATCATTCTGCTGACCGTACTCATGGCGCTGAGCCGCAGGGCCATCTACCGTAAATACTAACATACTTTATACTTTATGATACTCGATTCACTTAAAAGCTTCGAAAAATACGTCAATCTGCATGCCTCCTTCGGCAAGGTGCTGGAATTCATCCGTAAGAACGACCTGCACACCCTCCCCGAAGGCAAGCACGTCATCGAGGAGGACAACATCTGGTGCACCATATCCACCGCCCGGTGCAATGATGAGAGCGAGTCTCCTCTGGAGGTGCACGACTCATTCATCGATATCCACATAGTGCTGGAAGGCACGGAGATTATAGGCTTCCGCGACAGGGCCAAGTGCCTGGGCGTAAACGTAGAGTACAATGCTGAAAAAGACGTGGCTTTCCTCAAGGAAGAGCCCGAGGCCTACATCAGCTACGGGGACGACAACATGGTAATCTGCTTCCCGCAGGACTGTCACGCACCCCTTATCGGAGACGGAGAAGTACGAAAGGCTGTATTCAAGGTCCGGTTCTAGACGGCCCTGACAATGTACCGACAAAACTCCCGTACTGTGGGCCGATATAACTCGTACATAGGTTATTTCAAAAAAACATACGGTGAACGTCTGCAGAAAGTCGTTGTGGACGCCGGTTTCACATGCCCCAACCGGGACGGGCTGGTCGGGACAGGCGGCTGCACGTACTGCGACAACGCCGCCTTTCACCCGGGCTACAGTACAGCGGGCATTCCTATTCACAAACAGATCGACGAGGGCATCAAGTTCCACCGGATCCGCTACCGCAAGGCGGAGAAATTCCTGGCCTACTTCCAGCCTTACTCCAACACATACGCCCCTCTCGAAAGGCTGCGTGAGGTGTATGAGGAAGCCCTCTCCCACCCCTTGGTGGCCGGTATCGTCATCGGTACCCGGCCCGACTGCGTGGACGAGGACAAGCTGGACTACCTGGCAACACTGGCCCGGGACCACGTGGTGGTCATCGAATACGGCATAGAGTCCGTCTACAACCGGACCCTGCAGCGCATAAACCGGGGACATTCCTTCGAGGATGCTGTACGCGCCGTGGAGATGACGGCCGCCCGGGGACTTACTCAGGGCGCACACTTCATCTTCGGGCTGCCGGGCGAATCAGTCGAAGAAATGCTGGCCTACGCACCTATTATAAATAAAATGCCGCTGCACTCGGTCAAGTTCCATCAGCTGCAGATCGTCCGCGGCACCGCTATGGAGCGGGAGTTCGCCTCGCATCCCTCCGACTTCGTGACATTCTCCCTGGATGAGTATTTAGATTTCATTGTAGACCTACTGGAGCGCCTCCGCCCGGACCTGTACATCGAGCGTTTCGCCGGAGAAGTCCCGCCCCGTTTCGTCAACTCCACTCCCTGGGGGCTGCTCCGCAATACCGAACTCATCCGGCTTCTCGAGCAGCGGCTGGAGCAGCGTGACACCTGCCAGGGACGGCTCTACGGAATATTAGACTTACAATAGACTCGCAGTAACGGCTGAGCAGACGGCTTTCCCCCACTGCAACCTCTTGCAGGAGCGCTCTCCGTACGTCATATATTGATTATCAGAACATTAACAATGCGACACGCTCCCCAAGAGATGTTTTAACGGTGTCTCGGGAGTTCTTTGACTACGACAGCTGCTGATAATCAGCATTCTGGCAAGATGCGTCGCTCCCGCTAAATAAAAAACGTGTGCCTCCCGCAATGGGTGACACACGTTATTCGTACGGCCTAACAGTTGAACAAACTTATCGGCGTCCGCCTTTATCGCCGTCGCGACGGGGACCTCTGCCGCGGTCGCCTCCACGGTCGCGGCCGCCGCGGCCGCCGCCGTTGGAACCTCCGTTGAGACGGGGCTTGCGCTCATGCTCCACCCATCCTTCGGGAGCGGGCAGCAGAGCCCTGCGGGAAAGTCTCATCTTGCCGGTCTTCTGGTCAATCTCGAGGAGCTTGACATCCACCTCGTCACCTACCTGAAGCACGTCCTCCACCTTGTCGACCTTCTTGTAGTCGAGCTCGGAAATGTGCAGCAGGCCTTCCTTGCCGGGCAGTATCTCCACGAAAGCACCGAACTCGAGGATCGACACTACCTTGCCGTGATAGGTCTCACCGACCTCAGGCACAGTGGTGATAGCCTTGATGCGGGCCAGAGCGGCGTCCATGGACTCCTTGTTCTCACCGAAGATGTCGATGATGCCCTTGTCACCCTCCTCAGTGATGGTGATGGTGGTGCCGGTAGTCTTCTGTATCTCCTGGATAACCTTGCCGCCGGTGCCGATAACGGCTCCGATAAACTCGGAAGGTATGGTGATCTGCACGATACGGGGAACGTTGGGACGGTAGTCGGCGCGGGGCTCGGAGATGGTCTTGAGCATCTCGCCCATGATGTGGGCACGGCCTTCCTTGGCCTGTGCCAGAGCCTGCTCGAGAACCTCGTAGGGCAGTCCGTCCACCTTGATGTCCATCTGCGTGGCGGTGATGCCGTCCTTGGTTCCGGTCACCTTGAAGTCCATGTCTCCAAGGTGGTCCTCATCGCCGAGGATATCGGAGAGCACCACGAACTTGCCTGTCTTCTCATCGGAGATCAGACCCATGGCGATACCGGCTACGGGCTTCTTGATCTTCACACCGCAGTCCATCAGGGCCAAGGTACCGGCGCAGACTGTAGCCATGGAAGAAGAGCCGTTGGACTCGAGGATATCGGACACCACGCGGACAGCGTAGGGATTCTCCTCGCCCACGGGCACTACGGGCTTGAGGGCCCTCCATGCCAGGTTGCCGTGACCGATCTCCCTGCGGCCCACACCTCTCTGGGGTTTGGCCTCACCGGTGGCGAAGGGAGGGAAGTTGTAGTGCAGCACGAACTGCTGGGTATCCTGAACCAGCACCTCGTCCAGTTCCTTCATGTCCATCTTGGTTCCGAGGGTCACAGTCGACAGGGACTGGGTCTCACCGCGGGTGAAGATGGCCGAGCCGTGCGCTCCGGGCAGATAACCCACCTCGCACCAGATCGGACGGATCTGAGCAGTAGTACGTCCGTCGAGACGCACACCCTCGTCTATGATCATGCGGCGCATGGCCTCTTTCTCCACAGCACCGTAATATCTGCTTACCATCATGGCCTTCTCCTCTCTCTCCTCTTCGGGGATGGTCTCCATGAATTCTTCCTTGAGAGCGTCGAATGCATCCTCACGCTCATGCTTGGCCAGACCGCTCTTGGCGATGGCGTAGCACTTGTCATAGCAGTAGTCGTGAACGGCCTTGCGCAGATCCTCGTCATTGACCTCGTGGCAGTAGGCCTTCTTCTCCACCTTGCCTACCTCCTCCATCAGTTCCTTCTGTGCACGGCACTGGCCCTTGATGGCCTCGTGGGCACACTTGATGGCCTCAAGCATCTCGGCCTCGCTCACCTCGTTCATCTCGCCCTCCACCATCATGATGTTCTCCTCAGTGGCGGCTACTATCAGGTCAATATCCGCATCCTTTACTATGTCGAATGTAGGGTTGATCACAAACTTGCCGTCAATACGGGCGACCCTCACCTCCGAGATGGGACCGTGCCAGGGGACATCGCTCACTGCCAGGGCCGCGGATGCTGCCAGACCCGCATAGGAATCAGGCATGTTCTGCTTGTCAGCGGAGATCAGAAGTACGTTTACAAAGACTTCTGCGTGAAAATCATCGGGGAAGAGGGGACGCAGAGCCCTGTCCACGAGCCTGGCCACCAGGATCTCGGAATCCGAGGCACGGCCCTCCCTCTTGAGGAATCCTCCGGGATAGCGGCCTGCAGCGGCATATTTCTCCTTGTACTCCACCGACAGAGGCATGAAGTCCACATCCTCCTTGGCGTCCTTTGCACATGTGACAGTCGCCAGCAACATGGTACCGCCGACCTTTACGACTACCGAACCGGCCGCCTGCTTGGCGAGTTTGCCGGTCTCGATCTCAACGATTGTTCCATCACCCATTGTGATGGTCTTCTTAACTATATTCATATTATCCTTCTAATTGTGTCTGCCTTTATGCGAGAGTGCCGCGGTCATCTAAGAAAAAGGGGCTGCCCAGTCTGTCTTGACAACCCCGTTTCTCTTACGAAGCCAAAGCGCTTACTTACGTAAACCGAGTGCTTTGACAATCTCCCTGTATCTCTCAATATCCTTGGCCTTCAGGTAATCAAGGAGGCGGCGCCTCTTACCCACAAGACGGAGCAGGGCACGCTGGGTGCCGAAGTCCTTCTTGTTGTTGCGAAGGTGTTCTGTCAGATGAGCGATACGGTAGGAAAATAGAGCAATCTGACTCTCAGCCGAGCCGGTGTCCGTATTAGACTTCCCGTATTTAGCGAAAATCTCCTGCTTCTTGTCTGCTGCAAGATACTCTGCCATAAACCTTTAAATTAATAAATCAGTTAAACTTATAATTCTTCCCCAAAATCGGGGTTGCAAAGATATGTAATTAAAATCAAATTATACTACTTTTGCAGACAAATTTTTCCTCAACGACAAAACTATGTTCCGGACAAATTCCCAGAAAGTCATCACAGTTCCCGGAATCGGAGAAGTCCTCATGCTCAGGAAAGCCGGAGCACGAAGACTGCGTATCAGCGTATCGCCCAGACGGGGAGTGACGGTGACCGTACCGTGGCCGGTACCCTATGCCGCAGCAGAAAGCTTTCTCATGTCCAAAGTCCAATGGATAAGGAACGTCCTGCAAAAACAGGCACTCAGGCAGCAGCATGCGGAAGCAGAAGGCCGGACGGCAGGTGTTCCGGACGACCCGGCCGCTCTCGAACGGATGCGGGAAGAGGCCCGCGCTGTACTGGCGCCGAAACTGAGGGAAGCAGCAGCAAAATACGGATTTCCCTTCAAGGGCCGCATGGCCGTCAAAAACAACGTCTCCAACTGGGGATCCTGCTCCTCGAAGGGCAATATCAACCTCAACATGCGCCTGATTCTCCTCCCGGAACACCTGCAGGACTACGTCATCCTGCACGAGCTATGCCACCTCCGTTACCAGGACCACGGTCCCGGATTCCACGCCCTGCTGGACTCCCTGCTCGGCGGTCGCGAAACAGCACTCAGCCGTGAACTTCACGACTGGCGCATAATATGATTTCCTGATACCGGCCTCAGTGTCAGAAACGGTAACCGATACCCGCGGTGAGTCCCCCGTAGAGGGTTCCCCACTCTATACGGCCGTAAAGATTCCGGCCCACGGTAAGCCCGACCAAACAGAAGTCCGGCATAAAACGGGTAGTTGTCACATAGGTCTGTGAATCCTCCACGTCCTGCGACAGAAGATTCGTCCTGCATACACCCACTCCGGCACCCACACTGGAGTACATCCGCACCCACTTGCGGTTCAGCCAATAAAACTTGACCTTGGCGGTCACTGTTGTAAAATGTGTATTCTCTGTCCACAGATACTGCCCTGAATCCATATCCTCCATGGGCCGCGAGCAGCCGGAATAATTGACTGCCACACCGACATTAAGCCAGCTTAGGACATTATACCCGTATTCAGCACGGAGATTCGGGATGAATCTGTCCCCTCCCGCCGCATTGGCGTTCACCCGGTCGACCGGCTCATTGCCATCAATGCGGTCAATTATATCACCTGCCCAATTATTAAGCCATAATGCCCCTCTGTTCATATCCGCCATATAGGCCAGAGCATATGCTGTCGGAAATCCCACACTGACATCCACTTCATGTGTTCCGGTGTAATCCACCCACTTGGGATGTTTGCCCTTAGACTGTCCGTACAGAGGCATGGAAGCGAGAACTGCTGCAATCACCAGTGCAAGTGTGTAAATCTTTCTCATAACGTTAAAATTTTAGTCAATTAGCTATGGCAAAGCTAAAAAAAAAAATCAATAAGCCAAATTAAATCCTATATTTGCATACGGAAAAGAGGGGTGCCTCCCGTATGACCGCACGGTCGCGGAGGCTGAGATTACACCCGTCGAACCTGATACGGTCAGTACCGTCGTAGGGACTTTTCGAGTGCAAGGCTCTTCCGCCGCGCGTCCGCGGCATCTCTCCGTTCCGGATAATTTTTTAGAAATGAGCTTTCAAGTACAATTCATCACCCACTTCACGGAAACCATCTCCTACCTCGACTCCGTGCGCATCGCCCTCGAAGGCGGATGCCGCTGGATACAGCTGCGCATGAAGGATGCCCCGGAGGATGAGGTCCGTGTCGCCGCCGGAAAGGCCCTGTCCCTGTGCAGGCAGTACGGAGCGACACTGATTCTCGACGACCGTGTGGAACTGGTTCGGGAGACCGGAGCGGACGGTGTGCATTTGGGACTGACCGACATGCCGGTGACCGAAGCCAGGAGGATATTACCCCAGGGACAATTCATCATCGGAGGCACCGCCAACACTCTGGAGGACATCCGCCTGCATGCCTCGGGCGGGGCGGACTACATCGGCTGCGGCCCGTTCCGCTTCACCACCACCAAGGATCCCTCCAGGCTGGCCCCGACCCTGGGACTCGAAGGATACAGGAGCCTCATGGACGGAATGCGCCGCGAGGGTCTCGCTCTGCCCGTCGTGGGCATCGGAGGCGTGACTGCGGAGGACATACCGGTCCTGGCGGAGGCAGGACTCAGCGGCATTGCCCTGAGCGGCAGCATCCTGAGAGCGGAGGACCCGGTGGCGGAGATGCGGAGGGTGATGGACATCGCCGCCTCCATTGCATCGGACTGAAAATATATTTTAGAGAAATATGAATAACAACAACATCAGAATCACCTACCCGGACTCGGAGAAAGTCTACATGCAGGGCTCGCTCCATCCGGACGTAAGAGTGGGCATGAGGAAAGTGAGCCTCACCCCCACAGTGACCGTCAAGGACGGAAAGGAAGTCATGACGGAGAATCCCCCCGTCTACCTCTACGACACCAGCGGGCCGTACAGCGACCCTGCGGTGGACATTGACCTGCGGCGCGGTCTGCCCAGGCTCCGCGAAAAGTGGATACTGGGACGTGAGGTGGAGCAACTGCCTGAGGTAACCTCGGAATACGGCCGGGAACGGCTGGCCGACAAGTCCCTGGACCATCTGCGCTTCGAGCACATCCGTCTGCCCTTCAGGGCTAAGAAAGGCTCTCAGATTACCCAGATGTACTTCGCAAAGCAGGGCATCGTAACTCCCGAGATGGAGTACGTGGCCATCCGCGAGAACATGAACTGCAGGGCACTGGGCATCGAGACCCACATCACTCCGGAGTTCGTGCGCGACGAGATAGCCGCCGGACGGGCAGCTCTGCCGGCCAATATCAACCACCCGGAGGCCGAGCCCATGATCATCGGCCGCAACTTCTTGGTGAAGATCAACACCAACATCGGCAACTCCGCCACTACCTCCACCATAGAGGAGGAGGTCGAGAAGGCCGTCTGGAGCTGCAAGTGGGGCGGAGACACCCTCATGGACCTCTCTACCGGAGACAACATCCACGAGACCCGCGAGTGGATCATCCGCAACTGCCCCGTGCCCGTGGGCACCGTGCCCATGTACCAGGCCATGGAGAAGGTGCGCGGCAGGGCTGAGAAACTGACCTGGGAACTGTTCCGCGACACGCTGATAGAGCAGTGCGAACAGGGTGTGGACTATTTCACCATACACTGCGGCATCCGCCTGAAGAACGTGCATCTGGCCGACAGCCGTCTGTGCGGCATGGTCAGCCGCGGCGGCAGCATCATCGCCTCGTGGTGCCTTGCGCACAATAGGGAGAGCTTCCTCTACGAGCATTTTGACGACATCTGCGACATCTGCGCCCAGTACGACGTGGCCCTGTCGCTGGGAGACGGCCTGCGTCCCGGAGCTATCCGCGACGCCAACGACGCCGCCCAGTTCGCCGAGCTGGACACCATGGGCGAGCTGGTGGAAAGAGCATGGGCCAGGAACGTGCAGGCCTTCATCGAGGGCCCTGGCCACGTACCTATGCACAGGATAGCCGAGAACATGGAGCGCCAGATCGAGAAGTGCCACAACGCACCTTTCTATACCCTCGGCCCTATCGTGACCGACATAGCCCCCGGCTACGACCACATCACCAGCGCGATAGGTGCCGCCCAGATAGGCTGGCTCGGCACCGCGATGCTCTGCTATGTGACCCCCAAGGAGCACCTGGCCCTTCCGAACAAGGAGGACGTGCGCGTCGGTGTCGTCACCTATAAGATAGCCGCCCATGCTGCCGACCTGGCCAAGGGCCATCCGGGAGCACAGGTGAGGGACGACGCGCTGAGCAAGGCCCGCTTCGAGTTCCGTTGGAAGGACCAGTTCAATCTCAGCCTAGACCCCGAGCGCGCCCTTGAGTACTATAAGGAAGCCAACCACGTGGGCGGCAAGTACTGCACCATGTGCGGCCCCAACTTCTGCGCCATGCGCATCAGCAGCCAGCTCCGCGACTGCGGCCTCTCGACCGAGGGCGAGGAAGTTTCACCGAATCAGACAATTTAAAAACACATAACAACAATGATTGAGACAAAAGTTTCCAGAGGTATCATCAGTACCTATTTCGACAAACTCCAGGACTGCCTTGAGCTGGATGCCGCCATCGTGGGCGGAGGTCCCTCGGGCATAGTAGCCGCCTATTATCTGGCCAAGGCCGGGCTCAAGGTGGCCCAGTTCGACCGCAAGCTGGCTCCCGGCGGAGGCATGTGGGGCGGTGCCATGATGTTCAACCAGATCGTAATCCAGGAGGAGGCCATGCACATCGTGCGCGACTTCGAGATCAACCATACCCCCTACGGGGACGGTCTCTACACCATGGACTCGGTTGAGAGCACCTCTTCCCTGCTCTATCACGCCGTACACGCCGGAGCCCGCATCTTCAACTGCTACTCGGTAGAGGACGTAATCTTCAAGGACGGCAAGGTCAGCGGAGTGGTGGTCAACTGGACTCCCGTACTCCGCGAGGGCCTGCACGTGGACCCGCTGAACATCCTGGCCAAGGTCGTAGTCGACGGTACCGGCCATGACAGCGAGATAGCCGCCACCGTCGCCCGTAAGAACGGCATCCGACTGGCCACCGAGACCGGCGGAGTCATCGGAGAGCGCTCCCTCGACGTAACTTCCGGAGAACAGGAAGTCGTAAACGGCACCAAGGAGATCTACCCCGGCCTCTACGTCTGCGGCATGGCCGCCTCCGCCGTCTCCGGCACACCCCGCATGGGACCTATCTTCGGCGGTATGCTCCTCTCCGGCAAGAAAGTCGCCGATGAGATCATAGCCCGCCTTAAGAAGTAACCTAGAGTTTTATACAGAAAAATCCCGGAACAGATTCAGTGTCTGCTCCGGGATTTATAGTTACATCCACACTACTGGAGAGCAGCCATTTCCTCCTGAGTGAGGCCCGTGACTCTGGCGATTATCTCGTCGGCGATACCTTCTGCTTTCATACCACGGGCATTCTTGATCCGCTCTTCCCTAATACCTTCTTTCTTACCTTCCTTCATGCCTTTCTCCATGCCCTCTTTCATACCTTCCTCCATGCCTTTCTCCATACCCTTTTCCATACCCTCTTTCATTCCTTTCTCCAAGCCTTCTTTCATACCAGCCTCAAGTCCTTCTTTGTGGCCGCGTCTGAAACCTTCTTTACGGGAACTGGATATCTGCATCTTGGCCGTACTGACCATATCCCAGAAACGGTCATAGCCCAGAAGCTGTGCGTCTGAGAATGCCGACACCTCCAACTGAGCCACCGCCTTGTTAATAACAGGATTACTTGTCAGTTCCTCAGACACGACACGCGTCCTGCTGTTGATCTCAGTCAGGTACCGCAGCCACAGAACCTGCATCTTCTTGTCTCCGTAATTCTTCGGCGTGAACTTGGGCAACTCTATGAAGATGAAACGGAGCCCCTCTATCACCTCATTGGTTTCCGCAATCTCCACTATACGGTAATCGTGATAATAGTCCTCGCTGTCCGAGTATATATCGTTCACCATGTTCAACGAGTATACCGGATGCAGAAGATCGTAGTCCTGTCCGCATTCCAGCTGACTCACGTACGCTTTCGACGCGTTGAACAGAACGCGCTGCTTATACTCGGACGTCCACATCATCTGCATCTCCACTATGAACTGGCGGCCGCGCGAATCCTTACAGCGCACATCCACGATACTGTCCTTTTTAAGAGGATTGAGCGGCACCAGCTCCGGATTCAGATATTCCACACTTTTGATCAACTCGTCCTCACTCTCGAACGGTAGCAGAGAATTCAGAAAACTTATCACCAAATCCTCATGTTCACCGAACACTTTCTTGAAAGTCATATCAGCTTTCGGATCCAAATATTTCATACACATATCATTTTAAGTTTTCTGAGACAAAGATAGTAATTCTTGAGGACTATGGTGATAATTAAACGTTTATAAACGTTTTTAAACGGAAAAGCACAAGGCTACAGGATAAAGCCGGCCTCTACATACGCCGGTACGGCGCCGTCAGAAATCTCCACGACATTGCCGTCAAGAGAGCACTTCACGGTGGTATTGCCGGCAGCGTTCTCCTCAAAATACAAGATTGCCAGCTGACCATCAAGGGCAAAAATCTCACCGATGCAGGCATTGGCATATTCAGTGACAGCAGTCATCTCACCGTTTTTCCAATAAGCAGCGCAACGGTCCAGACCAAGGCCCTCACTTCCTCCCAGATACACGTCCCCATTAGAGTCGATGCTGATAGAATAGACCTGAGACGAGATAGTGGTCGGTATGGGGTTAGCCTTGCCGTTCACCCAATACGCAGGACAGAACTTGTCGTAATCCAGATAATTCCCGCCCACGTACACATCTCCATCATGAATTTCCATACACGACACATAATTTCCATCCTTAATCTCTTCCAGATTAACCTTTTCCCCATTGACCGTATAAAAACCGTCATAGAGGACATACACATTTCCATTGTCCACGATAACGTCACCGGCACTCATACTTTCCGGTTCATCCTCCGGTTCAAAATTCGTCCACAGACAGGCCTGATAGGTCTGGGACCAATCCTCATTGGTCCATCCTTCATGAGTCGTAAAATACACCGTAGATGTCTCTTCATCCACAAATACACTGAACGCACTGCCTGAGCCGCCTTCGCGTCTGTTGGTTGTGAACAGACCCATCGCCTCGCTCCAATAAAATCCAGTTGTATTGAATCCCATAATACCATAACCGGTCAGGTGGACATCTCCACTCCGAGTCACATATATGTCATTGAGAGATGTCCCTCCGGTCACGACACTCATATCCACCAGTTCCTGATTGCGCCAATAAGCAGAAGCATTGTTATAGCTGCCGGCCGCATATACCTCCAACGGCTTCTGAGAAACAGCTATCTCAAATACCACACTGTCCTCCACCGTAACAGTAACAGTAGCTCCGGAACGCTCATCGAAACTGAAATTGGGACTGGGCTTGACGGTGAAAGTGTTGCCGGAAGTATCCACAGTGCACCAGTCGGCATCTGCCTTCACTGCCCATGTTTCCCGGTTGGTCGTCACCTCATAGGTGTAGGCCTCCGGACGGGCAGCCATAAAGGAGAGTTCCCTCATCTGAGGTGCTATGCCGAATTCCAGAGGCTCCACCGGAACAACAGTCTCCTCCTCTTTGCAAGATGTCACTGATGCTGCCGCAGCAAACATGAACAGAGCGGTTGCGGCATAGAACAATTTAGAAATAGTACTTTTCATAAAACTTTTGTGAATTAAGTTAATAATTATTTTCCATCACAAAAGTATACCCGGACACTTGGAAATCAAAGCATTTTCTATGTCATTTCCGGCAATTGCCCTTTTTGGAAATCTCTATTATCTTCTCACGGTACTTGGCCGGAGTCATACCTACCTTATCCTGAAACAGTTTATAGAATGTAGTACTACTGTTGAAACCCAAGTCCGAGCAGAGAGCTTTAAGTGGAATATCATTCATCGGATCCGAGAGAACAGCTATCGCCTCATTGATTCGATAGGTATTGACATAGGCAACAAGTGAAAGGCCGGTATACTCATGTATGACCTGTGAAAGATAAGTCCGATTGCTCTCCAACCGCTCAGCTATCCGCTCACGCGTGAGATTTTTCTCCAGATAGATTCTATCATGCTTCATAAGATGCTCCAGGCGGGCATATAGCTCGCGCCCGCTGTCCTTGGTAAGCGAACTGTTGGAATACTTGGCCGCCGCATCCTGCTGACCGGCAGTAAGGGCAGATATTTGCTCCTCCAGAGCACGCTCTTTTGCTACAGATTCCTTGTACTGCCTGGCTATCCGGGTATACATCCTATTCCTGTTGCGGTACATAATCCATGTACCGGCCAAACATACGGCTATCAGCAGAATAATCAATCCTGCATTGCGGCGCAGTTCGCGGAGTTCCCGACTGTGCTGTTCCTCAGCGAACCTGGTATTGAGCGCATTTATCGCTCTTTCCTGCTCTATCCGGTTGATATCCGACGACTCACTGTGATACGCCTTATAATAATGCAATGCTGTGGAACTGTCACCGCGTGCCTCGCTCACCCACGAAGCCAGCTCATACAGATCCGCCAGATAAATCCTGTTGCCCCGATCATTGGACATTCTAATGCCCATGAGCGCATAATCCATTGCTTCTTCCAGATTGCCCATGTCATACAGAAAACGTCCATACGACAGGTAAACATACACAGCAGTCGTCACAGACTCCTCGCTAATGTTGAGAACTGCTTTATCAAATGAACTCTCAGCCTCATCATACCTCCCTGTCGATGCCTGTATCATAGCATTCAGGCACCACACTCCTGCCTTATCATAAAATCTGTCTATCTGCGATATTGTCTCCTCTATATATTTCCCGGCCCGGGCTATGTCTCCCTTCAGATAGTACATACTGGCACATACGTATGAGCCGATATGCTTGACATACTGATTGCCGATACGCTGTCCCAAGGCATATATTTCCCTGGCATATCCGAGTCCTGCCGTATCTTTCCTCAGGTTATAGGATAACACCAGATTGGCCCCGAGAACTGCATAGTTAATGTAATCCTCATGACTGAGGGCCGTCCGCATACCATTAAGGAAATACCCGCACGCTTTATCATAATTGAGGGCAGTGGATATCTCATATATGCCCAAAGACGAATATATACTGTATATCGCCATATAATCATTGCGGATACGGTCCGATGAATCCAGCATATTCCATTCATCCAACCCCATGCTGAGATAAACATGTGCGGAGTCGAACATATCCAAAGCTATGAATGCCTGACCTATATAGCTGCATGCCATCATCCGGCCGTGGATATCTCCACACATGTCCGCGTGCAGCAGAAAAGCATACGAACAATCCAACGCGTCCCTATAACGTCCCGACATCATGTATTCTGTATAATCGGCACTCACTTCATCAGCATCAATATCCGCAGCCGCAAGATTGATGGCCGCCAGAAAAAACAAGAAAAGGACCACATGATATTTCATGCCCAAAAATACAAAAAAATCAGGAAAGACATCTGAGATGAAAATAACCTCACTCCGAAAGTGAGCGGAAACGCCCGACAAGAGCCGGCACATCGCAGTCCCGCCTGAACGGTTCCCAAAGATAGCCGAGGACAGCGGCACCTCCGAAACCGGCCTCAGAAACCTTACGGATATTATCGGGTGATACGCCGCCCAGAGCAAAAACCCGGTCATTGACTGTCCCCGCATAAGCATTGGCCCTAATGTCCTCTACTGAAAAATGTGAGCGATACCCCTGTTTCGATATACTGTCAAAAACGGGACTGAGAAACATGTAGTCACAGATGGACGAATACACCGAAAGTTCTGAAAACGAGTGGCAGGAGCGGCTGACCAGGCCGGCAAACCCGAAAGGCGGCACGGGATTGCGGCCGTTGAGATGAACTCCTCCCAGCCCGTAACGGAGAGCCAGGTCATGACAGTCGTGCAAGGATATCCTGCCATAATACCGCTCCGGGACAGCATCCAGCAGCGCCGACACATCTTCCGCATCAGCTCCGGGCTTACGAATATGCACCCGCCACACACCTTCCTCCAACAGAGCAGATATCGCCTCAGCTTCACCGGGCAGGCACTCAGCATCAGTTATGACGATTATTCTCATCTGTTGTAAAAATGTCTCAACGGGCCGTGTCCATGACCAATCCGCAGAGATGCCGCAGCCACAATAGCATTGTGGACATATCCTACGGCAGCCTGAACGGCATCCCGGAGAGGAAGACCGGAGCCAAGGAAAGTGGCGATTGAGGAGGAAAGAGTGCAGCCGGTGCCGTGCAGATTGTTGGTAAGCACCCTCTCTGAAGTTATATGAACCAGCCCGTCCAGGTCGCAGAGAACATCAGTAGACCCGGAAACAATCTCAAGGGCACCCTGCCCGGATGCTGCCGGCAGGTCCCCCCCCTTGACCAGAAAAGCACAGCCGAAACGCTCCCTCAGCATCATGGCCGCCCGGTCCATGTCCTCGACGGAGTGTATGCGGAAACCGGACAGACGCGAGGCTTCGTCAATATTGGGAGTAACCAGGTGCGAGCGTGGGAAAATCCTATCGCAAAGAGCCTCCACAGCCTCAGGCATAGTCAGCGAATCCTTGCTGGTAGAAACCATCACAGGATCCGTAACCACATACAGCACCGGATGCGCCGCAAGCCGGCCGGCAATAGCCTCCACTATCTGGACAGTTCCGGTCATCCCTATCTTCACAGCATCCACGGCCAGGTCGGACATCACCGCATCTATCTGTGCTGCCACCAGCTCCGGCCTCATGTACTCCACTTCGGAGACACCGACGGTATTCTGCACGGTCACTGCAGTGATAGCCGCAGCTGCATAACCGCCGCAAGCCGATATCGCCTTGATGTCTGCCTGGATACCGGCTCCACCAGATGGATCCGAGCCGGCAATCGACAATACTATCGGATAATCTTTCATTTTACAAAGATACAGATGATTCCGGAAAATGCCGCTTCATTTTTCGGAATTATCTATTTTCACTCTTCTGCAGAAAAAATTAAGGACCAGCGGAGGCGTTCTGATAGTGCCTGTCGGCTGCCTGCGGGACTGAGGGACTGACACAAAAAAGGGGCGGATCGTCAATCCACCCCATTAATTCTTCTCTAATTCATAAAATGTATCAAAATGTGTACATTTTATTACCAAACGTTCAGAGGACGGCCGGCAACGAGAGCATGAGCCGCATTCCTGACCTTCTCGATTACAGCCTCGTTCTCGACATCGGAGAGCACCTCGTCGATAAGCTCTACGATGGCTTCCATGTCCTTCTCCACCAGACCTCTGGAGGTGATGGCGGGAGTACCTACGCGGATACCTGAGGTAGTGAAAGGAGTACGGCTGTCGAAAGGCACCATGTTCTTGTTGACAGTGATGTCGGCACGGACGAGTGTCTTCTCGGCCACCTTACCTGTCAGATCGGGGAACTTGGTGCGGAGGTCAATCAGCATCAGGTGGTTGTCGGTACCGCCGGATACAATCTTATAGCCTCTGTCGATAAATGCCTTGGCCATCGCTGCGGCATTCTTCTTGACCTGGAGCTGATACTCCTTGAACTCAGGCTGCAGTGCCTCGTAGAAAGCCACTGCCTTGGCACCGATGCAATGCTCCAGAGGACCGCCCTGGATACCGGGGAAAACGGCTGAATTGATCAGCTGGGACATCATCTTGATCTGGCCCTTCGGGGTCTTGAGTCCCCAAGGGTTCTCGAAGTCCTTACCGATGATGATGGCACCGCCACGGGGACCGCGGAGGGTCTTGTGGGTGGTGGTGGTTACGATGTGGGCATACTTTACAGGGTTGTCCAGCAGACCTGCGGCGATAAGACCTGCAGGGTGGGCCATGTCTACCATAAAGATGGCGCCTACCTCATCGGCAATCTCGCGCATCCTCTTCCAGTCCCACTCACGGGAGTAAGCGGAAGCACCTCCGACGATCAGCTTGGGCCTGTGCTCGAGGGCAGCCTTCTCCATCTGGTCGTAGTCCACACGGCCGGTCTCCTCGTTGAGCTTGTAAGCTACGGGATGATAGTTGATACCGGACATGTTGACGGGCGAGCCGTGGGTAAGGTGTCCGCCGTGTGCCAGGTCGAGACCCATGAAGGTATCACCGGGCTTGAGGCATGCCATGAATACGGCCATATTGGCCTGTGCGCCTGAGTGAGGCTGCACGTTGGCGAACTCTGCTCCGTAGAGCTCCTTAAGACGGTCGATAGCCAGCTGCTCCACCTGGTCCACCACCTCGCAGCCGCCATAGTAGCGGGCTCCGGGATAACCCTCGGCATACTTGTTGGTCAGGCATGAGCCGAGAGCGGCCAGAACATTGTCACTGACAAAGTTTTCAGAAGCGATGAGCTCGATGCCGTGAAGCTGTCTGCTCTCTTCTTTCTTAATGAGTTCAGATATTTGAAGATCCTGTTTCATGATATGTAGTTAGTGTATTATTCTCACCTTTATATCTTCGCAAAAATATGCAGAATTTTCTCCACTCGCAAAAGTTTTTTACCAAGGCTTAATTCTCATACGAGAACTCCACGACAGAACCATCAGCAGGGAAATCAACAACATTGTCCACTACATATTCGAAATCTTTATACACCACGAGGCCATTGTCGAATTCGCCATCATAGGTTCCCAGATAAGAGGTATATATCACTACATGGATATTGTCTTTGTCCGCAACGGCGGCAGGAATATCCAGTTCGAAAACTACAGGAGTGATACACTCTCCGGTCAGCGTTACAGGATCTCCCTTGGTATCCGTCAACAATGTTCTTACAACACTGTTATGCTCGTAATTCTCAGGATCCTCAATAACTCCGGCATAATCCGCCTGTTCCGCGATAATGCCATCTTCAAGAATAAACGCTGACACGAAATATTCTCCACCGGTCTTGGACGCAATATTGGCCACTACCTGCAGCCTGTCTCCCGAGACTTTTGCATAACCTCCTATATTGGTATTTGCAGGCAGCTTGGCTACAGCCTCCTTAGCTACACCCACGAATGCTGCCTGAGTAGCGGATGTCGTCTGGGAGTTGCCCACGTCCGCATAGCTGTTCATTATACCTGTAGGATAGCCCTGAATCTTATACCATGTCTCAAAATCGGACATATCCTCGAAATCTAGAGAACCGGATCCGGAGAACATATTCATAGGAACTATATGGTCGGGATACTCTTCGGCAGCATCATGAAGCGCAAGATTCATACAGGGGCACCAACCGCACCAGGTAGCTGTAAAACGGATAACCAGAGAACGGCGGATAAACGCACTGGCATAATCCACGTCCATCGGCTCAACCTGAGCCACTGGAACCGTAGCGGATGTGCCGTCGGCACCGTTAAGTGTTATAACGCCTTCACGTATTCCCCCAGAATTTCTAGGGACACTCAGGCTGGCTGTATAGGTCTTATATTTCGACACAGTGCCGCCGTCCAGCTCGGTAGAATCCGTCGCCGTCACCTCTCCGACCGTTATCCAGTCCACGTCGGCAGAGACCTCCACATCACCGGTATTGGCCTGGAAAACGAACTGATATTCCTGCTCAACACCACTGATGTAATAAACTTCCTGGAGATTGAATCCGGGAGTAACATCCTGCACTACATAATACATTTCTTGAGTACCGCCTGAAGTAATGGAGAATGATGCCACTTTCTCCACAAGGTCAGGATTGCCCTGCTGGGCAGTAACAGTAATGGTCACAGGTCCTGCTGTTCCTGAAAGAGGATAGACTGAGAACCACATATTGGAATTGCTCACTTGCCAGGCCGCATCCATCTCCAAATCAATTGACACTGATGCTCCGGCCTGATTAGGCAGCATGATAGAGGAACCATCTAAAGGTGTCGGCTGAGGATCGGGGTCCGGCCCATTTCCTTCACATGACGCAAGAAAAGCCGTCATGCCGGATATACAGCATAATCCGATAACAAACATTCTAAAACTTTTCATGGTTAAATAGATTTAATATTTCGGACTTCAAATTTAACATTTTTAAAACACTACTACAATATTTTTCTAATTTTTGGACATCCCGGTTACAAAAAAGAGGACAGCAGAAACCTGCAGTCCTCTTCGACAAGCGGATGTATCAATGTTTAGAGAGCTACTATCAGAGAAAGATTGACTCCTGTATAAGCAGGGGTCATACGGCACACACCACCGGAGCACTGGTATCCCTCTTTGAAACGGCCGAAGTTGAGCTGGGCACGCACCTTGGAATAGGAGTAGCTGACGCTTCCGTTGATATAGTGGGTCTTGGTATCACCGTAGTTCCACATATCCTGGATAGAGACGCTCCAGCGTGGAGCGAAGCTGTATTCCAGCATGGCTGCGGCCCAGTTCTTGTGGTCCTGCTTTGTGAACAGATGCTGGAGTTCCAGTCTGAGAGAGTTCTTGCGGTCAAACTTGTAGGTCATGTCGGCCACCACCGTATGAGACTTCCACATAGCTGAAGGATCATTCGATACAGGAGCATGGTTGTAGGTCTGCCATGAATAGAAGAGTATCATCTTGAAATCACTGCCGAACCAGCGCTCTACGTCCACAGTCAGGTCACGGAACAGAAGCTTGTTGTCGACACCTCCGGTTACATAGTTGGTAACATCTCCATAATAGGTCGAGAAATTGGCGTGAACCTTCATACCCTTCTTACCGCCCATCAAAGTCCCTCTGCGGAAGTTGTAGTACAAGTCTGCCTGGCCTCCCATCTCATCGAACTGGGTAGTATAAGGATTGAGTGTTGCGAGAGAATATGTATGCTGCTGGGTAAGAGCAGGCACATAATTGATATAGGTACACAGGTCATTGCTGTTGCGGGATGACTGAAGGAACGGGTTATGCAGCTTGCGGAAAGAGAGCAGGGCACCGAAACCATAACCGGTATATCCGAAGTCGATCTGTATAGCCTGGCTTCTGGTCGTATCCATATTGTTGTACATGCCGGGATCGCTGCTGCGGCTCATATACTCTCCGCTCAGCTGGAAACCGCCGTATCCCAGAGATGTCCTGGCGGAATATCCCAGGGTATGGGGTTTCACACCGGGCAGCTCCATCTCGACAGCCTCATATTTGTCCAGGACGCTGCCTTCCAGAGTCCAGTCGAAATTCTCCCACTTGGCCACTCTTGAAATGGAAAAGGACAAATCCGCACCGGAAACAAAAGCGTCAGTGTACTCCCTGACATCCCGAGTCCGTCCATATATGGCCTTTACTGTCAGGAAATCCCCGAAAGTATAGCCGACCTTTACACCCTGGATGGCACTGTTGATTCCGAGAGTGCGGTCCTCGTATGTACGGAAAAGCAGACCGCTGCCGAACTGCTCGTAGAGACTTCCCAGGCGGATGTCCCAGCCTCCGGCATTGTATCCGGCATAGATATCATGCCTGGTGAACAATGATGCCTGGAGGCCTGTTCCGGAAAAATATCCGAGGAGCGGAGGAAGATATCCTTCCAGCTGCATTCCGGCATAGAATCCTTTCCAGGAATAATCCATCTTGAGATAATTGTTTGAACCCAGTCTTCCGTCAGGGGCAATGGCACCTGCCTTCTCGTCATTGAAATAGTAGGTACTGTTGGTCTCCAGCCCTGCAGAAAAGCTGCCTTTGTCCTCATTCTGGGCAAAGGCAACTGATGTCAGAGCCAAAAGACCTGCAACGAAGGTAAATCTTTTGAGCATGTGGTTACTGCAGTTTTAGTATTTGGTCAAAGAGTTCTTCTTCACTGCCAGGGGTATAGCCTGTATGGGTATACACTACATTTCCGTCCTTGTCAAGGATGAACACTGTAGGCTGGGTCTGCACGTTCATGGCGCGTTTAAGGTCTCCGTTCTCGTCCAGGAGGATGGTGAAATCAGTCCATCCGCGTCCGTTGACCATAGGCTTCACCTTGGCGCTGGAACGGGAGTCATCGGTAGAAACGGCAACAACCTTAAAATCGGCCTCCTCAATCCAGTCCACATAGGCATCGTTTACAGCACCCAGCTCCTGCAGGCAGGGCTTGCAGGTGGTATACCAGAATGAAAGAATCACAGGAACACCGTCATCAAGGACAGACTGTACATTGACAGCGTTACCGTCGATATCCTTGACTTCGATGCTGGGAAGGCTTTTCTGAGCCCACATCACCATAGGAAGTACGGTCAGTACCGTTAAAAACATTAATTTCTTCATACTATTTATTCAGTTTTAATTTTCATATCCAAATACGGCAAATCCGTTAACAGGAATACTTACCGCATTGTCCACTACGTATCCATAATTATTGTATTGTACATAGTTGCTGCCGTATTCTCCTGAGAAAGAACCTTCATAAGTAGTGAATACCACTACCCGGAGATTGTTCACGTCCTCAATACCGGAAGGTATCGCCAGGGTGAGGTTCATAGTATCAAAGCTGCTGGCAGACAACTGGATAGGATCGCCGAACATATCTTCATTGTACTGAGCCCTCATTACACTGCTGTGATTGTACTGGCTGGGATTCTCCACCACTCCGACATAATCTGACTGAGAGCCTATGATGTTGTCCTCCAGAAGAAATACATTAAGATAGTATTCACCTTCCTCTTTGGCTGCAATACCCAGTTCGAGCTGCACTTCCGTGGTGTCAATGAGTGCCGCATAACCACCGAGGATTGTCTTGGCAGGAATCTTTGCCACCGCCTCTTTGGCCAGATTGACAAAACGTTCTGTTGTCATTGCTGAGGCAGTCTGGTTGCCGACCTCAGCATAATAATTGAATATAGATGTAGGGAAACCTTCAATACGGAAATGGTTCATGAAGGCATTGATATCAGGATAGCTGAGACTTCCGGAACCCTGATACATATTCATCTGGACTATATGGTCAGGGTACTGGTCTATGGCATCATGCAGAGCCACATTCATCACAGGACAGTAGCCGCACCAGTTACCCGTATAGCGGACAACAAGGGAACGACGGATGAAATCCTTCGAATAATCAGGTGCAGCGAGAGTTCCGTACTGCTGAACCAGGAATGTCTCGGCAATATCAGTGGCAACAGAATCAATACCGTTGACCGTTACATACCCGTCACGGGCATTGCCGTCATTGGCCGACACGGAGAAATTGACGGTATAAGTCTTGTACTTGGAATATGTAGCCTCATCGGCGAGAAGTACCGAATCAGATGTAATGTCACCGACAGTAATCCAATCCGCATCCGCAATCGCCTCTATTGCAAGATTGCTCTGGATGGTAAAAGACGACTCCCCGCCGTCAATATTGAAAGAGGCCGAGGTTACGGCACCAGGAGTCATTCCAGGCGTCACATCCTGCACCACATAGTAGGCCTTTCCCGGATCGTCAGCGTCTCTTCTGATTACGAACCAGGCGACTTTTTCGGTCAGTTCCGGATTGTTCTCAAGAACGGTAATCTTAAAGTTGACAGGACCGGCCGCTCCGGAGAGAGGATTTACGGTGAACCATGTGTTGGAGTTGGAGATTTCCCACTCCGACTCCATCTCCATGGAAACTTCAACGACTGCATTGGCCTCGTTGGGAACCATGATGGTCTGCCCGGTTATAGCAGGCGGTGTGGGACCGGGTTCAGGTTCGGGTTTCTCGTTGCACGAGTATAGGGCTGTCATGCCGAGCAGGCATACAGCTGCGTAAAGCAATTTCTTCATCTCTTTCATGATAAATAGGTTTTTGGGTTAATATTTATTGTTTATTGTATTTTTCCAGACCGCCCCGGAGGAACTGCACGAAGGCATCCACATCCAGGTTGTAACTTCTGGGATCGGCCAGCCACTCCCCGTCACGTCCCTCGAGAACGTAGCAGGGCTGTGCATTGACTCCGTAGTGGGTATAGGCGATATAGGAGTTGATCTTGCCTATCTCTGTCAGCGTCCTGTCTCCGGCAGTAATCCAGTCACTCTCGTCGGCCTCCTTCTTGTCATCGCAGTAAAGGGCCACTATGACATAGTCATTGCGGAGTATCTCCAGAACCCGGGGGTCAGACCACACGCGGTTCTCCATCTCGCGACAGTTGACGCAGCCGTGACCGGTAAAGTCTATGAACAGGGGCTTGCCCACGCTCTCCGCATAAGCTCTGGCCTCCTCCAGCTCGAAGAAGCCCTGAAGGTTGTGCGGAAGATGGAGGAAGTCACTGTATTTGGGAGCCTTACCTTCTGTTGAAACCTGCGTTGCAGCCGATCCTGCCGTGCTGCCCGTCACTATCACCGGAGCCTCGTCCCCGAGAATGAAATCCTGAGTCGTGAGCGGGGGCAGATATCCGGACAGAGCCTTCAGCGGAGCACCCCACATACCCGGAATCATATACACCACGAAGGAGAATACCACTATCACCAGTGTCAGACGGCCCACTCCGATATGCTTGACCTCGTCGTCATGTGCAAAGCGGATCTTGCCCAACAGATATAGCCCTAGAAGGGTGAACACCACAATCCATATCGCCAGGTACACTTCCCTGTCCAGCAGTCCCCAGTGATAGGTCTGGTCGGCCACGGAGAGGAACTTGAAGCCCAGAGCCACCTCGACGAAAGCGATGACCACCTTCACGCTGTTGAGCCAGCCGCCGCTCTTGGGCAGCTTCTTGAGTACAGAAGGGAAAAGGGCAAACAGTGTAAAAGGAAGAGCGAATGCTATAGAGAAAGCCAGCATGGTGATAATCGGCTCCCAGAACTCTCCCTGAGTAGACTTGATAAGAACTGCGCCAACTATCGGGCCCGTACAGGAGAATGATACCAGCACCAAGGTCAGAGCCAGGAAGAAAATCCCGCCGAAACCCTTAGTATCTGCCTTGGAATCGGACTTGTTGACCAGCTTTGAAGGCATGGTTATCTCGAATGCTCCGAAGAACGATGCCGCGAATATCATGAATACTATGAAAAATATGATATTGGGCAGCCAGTGGGTCGAAAGCCAGTTGAAAATGTCCGCTGTGACGGCATCGCCTCCGACTATTCTGGTAATGAGAATGATCGCCGCAATAGGCAGAGTATACAGCATGACAATAAACAGTCCGTACATTGCCGCACGTATACGTCCTCGGGCCGGACCGCCTTCACCCTTGAGGAAATATGAGACGGTCATAGGCACCATAGGGAACACACATGGTGTCAGCAGGGCTACAAAACCCCAGATGATGGCCTCCAGTATCAGGCCCCACAGGCTCTTGCCTCTGCCTGTCCCCTCATCTCCGGCAGGAGAGACGGACACACCGTCCGGCAGACTGATGGAAAGCGTCTGATCGGCCAACGGCAGACAGTTGTTCTCGTCACAGGCCATCCATTCCACGTAGATATCTACCACGGCGTCCTTCTTCTTCAAGCGTATGTCCTGCGAAAATGTAACACTGTCCTCAAAGTAGCCGATATCCATCATAAATATATCATCGTAGTAACGGTGCGGCTCGGCCGAGACACTTAGACCGCCCTCCGCACATGCTCTTTTCCGGTCAGCGATCCTGAACTCGACGATGGTGGCCGGAGGGCCGAATTCAGTTCTAAGAGTGTCATAGATGTGCCATGTGGAATCTATAACAGCCGTTACAGATACCCTGTAAAGATCCTTGTCCAACTGCCTGACATCCGTTTTCCAGTGCGCATGCTGCTCCTGAGCTTGCAAAACGGGGATAGATAATAAAACTGTAAGGCATAACAATAAAAATCTTCTCATTTCGTAATAGATCTTGGTTCTTACTTAAGGTTTATAAGTATTAGTGTTTCTAAACTTCAAACTTCAAATTTAATAATTATTATCTATAATATGCAAGATATTTCAAAATTTATACAAAAAACCGGCAGATTGTGATTACAGTCTGCCGGTCCGAACAATGCACGTATTGATATCTTCTATCTGGTGACCAGCGTCCTTGCGCTGACAACCGGCATATCTGTCTCTTCCACAGAGACTGTTGCCGCCGAACTGCGCCCGCTCTGCACTATCTCATCGATAGGAGACACCCCGTCCTTGCCGGGAGTGAACTTCCGGCGGTATGAGTTCCCGTAGTTGCCGTCAGCATCCACAGCAATACCTATTATTATATAATCTGTATCCCAATTCAGCAGCCAACCTGCACTCTCTGTGTCCATCTGACCTTTCTGGAGGTCTACCAGATTGTAGATTATGTCCTCTTCGCTGAACACTGCAGGATCCTCATAACCTTCATTATATGTGAAAATGGTGTAGTAATAATGCGCTGCAGGACCTGCGGGCGAAGCATGAAGAACCGTATAGGCCTTACCTGTACAAGCCCCATACCTGCCTGGATCATACTCATACAGAGCATCTCCGTCATAATACTTCATCTCAATGTCCACTTCCGCATCTGACACCACAGCTTCCGGGGTACTGAACTCCTCGAACACAAAGTCTGTGGCATACTCTCCGGTGGTCATATCGATAGCTACGGCCATCACCTTGTAGGAACTGTTCGGGGCAAGTGTGGTCCAGCTCCATGAATTGTTCCCTCTCACCACCGTATACTGCCAGTACTCCAGAGCACTTGATACATAGCCCATGGCTATCTGGTTATCTATGTTCTCCTGGAAGACGGCCCGTATCTCCTCTTCCGTCATATCGGCCTCGAAGAGGTCCCAGTGGTAGGACACACTGGGATCAGAGGGAACCACGGTGATATCCACGCTTCTGGGTTTGAGGTTTTCGATACGGAAGTCAAAAGTACACTGGGAAGGGTCTCCGGCATCTGCCGTGGTAAAATCAACTCTTGTCAGGCCGGTAGTCCACGAACCGCCGTCGAAACCGAAGGCAATGGCTACATACTCGGTATTGGGGTCGAGGTTATCGAAGACTTTCTCCTGGTTTCCGGCAACCGTTTCCGAAGCGATGTCATAGTAATCAACCAGAGCCCACATCAGATACTCGTCGTCCCATCCTGCGACATTTGCCAGAGGCTGGATGCCTATCCAATAAGGGTCATCGTTGGATACGGTCGTGACAAATCTCGCGGAAGTAGCCGTAATATCTTGTACTTCAAGAGTTATTACGTTATCCGATTCCAGACCGGGAGCCTGGAATGCTTCCCATGCAATCCCGGAAGTTATATTGCACTCCTCGTCCCATGCAAAGGCACTGATCCAATAATTTGACTTGGGCTCCAGAGACTCGGTCAACTCCATCCTGCCTGTAACTGAGTAGAGATCGTATATCATATCGGGTGTATAGCCGGAGAAGCTCCAGTAATTGACAAGATACTCCAGATATCCTGCCGCCGCATCCGGCATGGCCGCCCCATAGATATCATATTCCATCTGGCCCAAAAGCAGATACCAGTACTTTACATTCGTATCGGAAGGATTGATTACAATATCGGCGGTAGAGCCTGCATCCGTATACCCGGTATTGACTGTTATATCGAAAGTCACATCCACGGATTCCACGGCCTTCGTCCTGGCACTGCCCCTGGCTATGGGCGTAAGCATCTCAGAGCCGTCAACTGAGACACCGAAAGCGAAAACACAGTACTCTGTATCAGGTTCGAGGTCACTGAATGTATCATCATACTCACCGGTAATGATAAATGACGAAAGATAATTCTGCAGGGTGGTTCCGTACATATCTGCCATCGACTGATAATAGGACATCGCATCTTCGAAAAGAAGGGCGTCATCCTCGAAGCCGGCCATACTCTCCATATCTGACGAGAGAACCAGGTATGTCAGATCAGCATCGGCAGGAGTGACCGTCACATGCATGGAAGATGTCGTAAGACTGTCAATGTCTATTTTCAGATAGCTGTTTCCCATCTCGTCCTTACCTGCCTGGACAACATTGAACTCAAGACTCTGGTCCTCGTATTCCACTGTAACGGATGCCGTTCGGGGAGATTCGGCAGGGTTCTCCGCCACTGTAAAAGTTATCTCGCCATAGACTCCGGTAAAGAAATCAGTAATCCATTCTGACAAAGTGGAAGGAATAATCTGTCCGGTGGCAGTAGGGTTTTCGACTTCGTACCTGAAAGCATATTGACCGCCTTCCCAAGAAGCCTGAACGTCCCCTTCCGTCTTCGCAATGAGGGCAGGCTGCCCGTTTTTTTCCTCCGGTTTCTCACAGGAAGACAGAGCGGCGACTGCAGACAGCAGCACAAGGGCCACTGCGGATAGTTGGACTTTTTTTAACATCGTGATACACATTTAAGGTTAATTCGATGCTAAATTATACATCTCGGACATCAAATACAACCCGATTTCTGGCGACAGAATAAAATTTACGTAAAAACAACATTTTCATCCTGTTCTCTTCTAGGACTTTTTCGGCAAGCCTCCCGATAATTACTGGGAGTACAGCCGATTTCATTGACAAATGCCTTGGAGAAGGCCGAGACCGAACTGTACCCCAAATCCTCGGCCAGCTGCTTGAAAAGAACGGTGTCATCAGCCACTATCCGCCTGGTCGCCTCCTCAATGCGAAGGGCATCCAGCCACTTGTAGAAAGAACAGCCGGCAAATGCGTTGATGGCCTTGGAACAGTATGTCCGGTTCGAATTGACTTTCTCTGCGACAGCCTCCAGTGTAACTCCTTTCCGGGTAAAATACTTCTCCCCGTACATAACCTCCTCTATCTTCTGGAACAGTTCCTTGGAAGGGCTGGATGCCACAGACTGCAGTTTTTTCTCCTGCTCCAGCTTCTGGACATAATGCCGGTGCTGTTCCACCAGCTTGCGGTATGCCGCCCGCTTGCGGTAATACAGCAGAAATATCAGGAAACCGATAAGCACCGTCAGCACTACGCAGACAATCAGTATATTCATCTTGTGCCGCAGCGTCTGCTGCTCAAGCTCTTTCTGAAGGATCTCCTTCTCATGTTCCACTTCCTGCAGCGAGAGCACTGCCCGGTTGAATTCGTACTGTTTCCGTACTGTGATACTGTCCTGCCAGTCCGAATATCTCCTGTAATAATCCAGCGCCCCTCTGCTGTCACCTGTCCTCCAGCAGCAGTCAGCCATCCTGCCCAGCAGCTCCAGACGGAACTCCATACTGCGGGTTTGTTCCGAAATATCCAGCCCCCTCCGGTATTTCTCCGATGCCCGGCCATACTTCCCTTCCCGCATCAGAAAATTACCGTACTCCAGAAATATCTGGGACATCGTCCCATAGTCCGTATAGCGGGAATAGCCCACCGCCTCCTCATATAGATTCTCCGCCTGCACACTGTTTCCTTCCGCTTCCAGAATCTGAGCATAAAGGACCTTTACCGGAGAATACAGGGAATACATTCCACCCTTCCTTACCGCAGCCCAGGCAGTGTCCAGGGACGACCTGGCTCCGTCGTTTTTACCTAGCAGGAAAAGCATCTGCGACTGGTTGATCCGGGCTGCGCTCCTGACATATTCGTCCGAGACTTCAGGAGACATGGCCAGCTTCAATGCCCGCTCTGCATACATGTAACCTTCCGCATTGCGCTGCATATAGAAAATATTGGCGATATTGAGAAGCATCACCGTCTGATGTCCGGCGTTCCCTGAAATTTCGGCCCAGCGCAGACCGTCCAGATAGTAATTGAGCGCAAGGGTATAGTCCAGTCCGGCACGGAGACTGTAGCACCCATAGACATTGCAGTAGACCACATTGAGAAGCGGGGAGGAACAGTTCCGGATATAGGTCCTGGCCACGTCGATGTAATATTTGACCGAGTCCGCATTGTCTGCGAACAGCCAGGACTGGGCCGCGAAAACACATGCGCAAAGCATTTTCAGAGTATCTCCCTCCGCCGCTGCCTCCCGCATCATCGGACCAGCCGTAAGAATCACAGAATCATTGCTTCCCGCAGCAGAATACTGGCTGAAGAATGCTGCCAGGGAATCCACATACATCTCCTCCTCATAACTGCCGCCATGCAGCATTACTGTCCTTTCCCCGCACGAGGAGACAAACATAAGCACCGCAGCTAACCAACTATACATCCTAATCATATCATTCATGGCTGTCAAAGTAGTGCCAAAATTAATATTTTTGCGTTCTAATATCGATACATGTTTAGAAAATTATTGAACAGCGAACTCGGCCGCCCGGGCCTCGAGCAATACAGGGAGCTTGCAAAAAGCCCTGTAACAGTGATTTTGGACAATGTCCGCAGCCGTCACAACATCGGCTCCGCCTTCCGTACCTCAGATGCCTTCAAGGCGGAGAGGATAATACTCTGCGGCATCAGCTCCACTCCACCCTCTCCTGAGATCCACAAGTCAGCCCTAGGAGCTGAGTTCTCGGTGGAATGGGTCTGGCGCGAAAGCACGACTGAGGCAGTAAAAGAGCTGAAGGACAAGGGATACACAATCATTGGAGTAGAACAGACAGAACACTCCGTCTCCACAGACATGTTTCTCAGCGGAGACATGAGGCTGGAAAAAGATAAAAAATATGCCGTAATCTTCGGAAATGAAGTTCACGGCATATCTCAGGATGTTGTGGATCTGTGCGATATCACTCTGGAAATCCCTCAATGGGGAACAAAGCACTCGCTAAACGTATCAGTTGCAATCGGCATTGTGCTCTATGTGCTCACCCCGCGGGACTAGGGATTCATCAGATCTACATTGACGAAACGCAGGATATCGTAAATGGATTCAATCGCAGCGGCGGCGGGGCCTTCCGGGTCGATGAGTTTCGCCCGGTTATAGGCATTGATGGCATCACCCCACAGCTCATGCCTGCGGTAGATACCGCCCAGAAGGAACCATGCCTGCGAGTTGTCCGGTTCGGCTGCCAGAAGGCGGTCAAGCTCCTCACGGGCATCATTCAGATGCCCTGCGGCCACCAGTTTTTCTATTTCAGTAAGGTTCAACATACTACACCAGTCCGCTGAATCCCATAAATGCCATCGCCAGAATTCCGGCCGTTATCAGTGCTATCGGAGTACCCTTGAAAGCCTTGGGCACACCCACCAGTTCCATCTGCTCGCGTATACCCGCGAAGAGTATCATGGCCACACCGAAACCGAGGGCACTGGATGCCGCATACACTACAGTCTCGCCCAAGTTGAGCAGATGTGCCTCGCCTCCGAAGGTAAACTCCTTGGTCACTACGCTGATAGCCACTCCGAGCACAGTACAGTTGGTGGTAATCAGCGGCAGGAAAATACCGAGGGCCTGATACAGCGAGGGGGATATCTTCTTGAGAATAATCTCCACCATCTGCACGAGGGCCGCTATGACGAGGATGAAGACGATGGTCTTCATGAACTCGATTCCCAGAGGCACCAGCACGTAATAGTGCAGCAGGTACGTAACCAGCGTCGAGAGAGTGATTACGAAGACTACGGCCGCCGACATGCCGGTGGCTGTGCTGACCTTGTTGGAGACACCCAGGAAAGGACAGATGCCGAGGAACTGGGCCAGTACGATATTGTTGACAAATACCGCGGATATGATAATTATCAGATATTCCATAACGATTAAGCCTTTTTGTTAATAAGTTTCCTGAATATCACCATGAGATATCCCAGCACCAGGAATCCGCCCGGGGCCAGTACAAAGGCCAGCATACCGTCGCCCTCCGCCAGCTTCATGCCGAAGAACGACATGCTTCCCAGCAGCTCGCGTACCATACCGATGACAGTAAGCGCCAGGGTGAATCCCAGTCCGATGCCGATACCGTCGAGGGCAGAGTCCACCGGAGTGTTCTTGTTGGCGAAGGCCTCGGCGCGGCCCAGGATGATACAGTTGACCACGATAAGAGGAATGAACAGGCCCAGCGCCGCATACAGGTCAGGCACGTAGGCCTGCATCAACAGTTCGAGGACTGTCACGAAAGAGGCGATTATCACGATGTAGGCCGGAATCCTGACCTTGTCGGGAATCATCTTGGCCAGCAGGGAGATGAACACGTTGGAGAGAATCAGGACGAAGGTCGTGGCCAGTCCCATTCCCATACCGTTGACAGCGGAAGTGGTGGTGCCTATCGTAGGGCACATACCGAGCACCAGGATAAAAGTGGGATTATCCTTTATGATGCCGTTGGTTATAATTCTCAGTTTACTCATATTCCGCAATTATTTAGATGAGTTGACTACTTTCTGGAAAGCCCTGTACGCTCTGTCCACCGCATCGCAGTAAGCCCTGGAGGTGATGGTGGAGGCAGTGATGGCGTCCACTTCTCCCCCGTCCTTGGTCACTGCAAGACGGAAGGAGGCCGGGTTCTTGCCCACGAACTGGGAGTAGAAGGAGGGCTCGGTCATCTTGGCACCCAGACCGGGGGTCTCGGCATGCGATATAACAGATGTGCCCGTGATATTGCCTTCCATATCGAAACCTACCATGATGTTGATTGTGCCGCTGAAGCCCTTGGACGTGAAGGACTCTATAGCGTATCCGACAGTCTCCCCGCCTTTCCTGGCAGGATAGACGGTAATCGCGTCGCCGTCCAGATCGACTGAGAGGCTCTCGGCCGAGGGTTCGTTGTCGAACTCGGGTGTGACGAGAGCGATGGCGTTGTTGGTCTTCTTGACCACTTCCTGGTTGATCTTGTCGAGGGTCAGCACATAAACGCCTCCGAGGAGGGCGGAGCAGACCAGACATACCAGAAAGAGGCAGAGAGCCATGCTGCGGAGTGTGGATTCTTTAGGCATGTTTTACCTCCTTCCCGAACCTTGCGGGCTTTATGTATTTGTTGAGCAGGGGAACTATAGAGTTCATAATCAGTATAGCGAAGGACACTCCTTCGGGATAGGAACCGAAATAGCGGATAAGCACCGTGAGCACTCCGATACCGATACCGTAGATGATCATGCCCTTGGGCGCCATCGGCGAGGTCACATAGTCGGTGGCCATGAAGATGGAGCCGAGGAGGAGACCTCCGGTGAGGATGTTGAACAGAGGATCGGTATACTGCTCAGGGTTGATCAGCCAGAAGATGCCGGACATCACGGCCACAGTCAGGATAATGGTGACGGGAATATGGGGACGGATGACCTTGCGTACCAGCAGGTAGATGAATCCCAGAATCAGAGCCAGGGCCGAGGCCTCGCCGGCAGAGCCGCCTGCCCGGGCAAAGAGCATCTGACCGTACGAGAGGTCGGGATTGGCCGCCAGAATCTGGTCCACCGTCTGCCCCTGAGCCAGCCCTTCCTTGATCATGGCGAGAGGAGTCGCACCGGATACGGCATCCACCCCCGGACGGAAGATTGACTCAGGCACCGTCCAGTCCGTCATGATTACGGGGAAGGAGACCAGAAGAAAGACACGGCCCACCAGGGCGGGGTTGAAGATGTTGTGTCCCAGGCCTCCGAATGTCATCTTGGTGATGCCTATAGCCACCACGCCGCCTATCACGGCCACCCACCAGGGAGCCGAGGGAGGGAGGTTGAGTGCCAGAAGCACTCCGGTCACTACGGCAGACAGGTCACTGACCGTGGGCTGCCTGCGAAGCATGTATTTCTGAATCAGGTACTCCAGTCCCACGCAGACGAGCACTGACACCAGCAGGAGCTGGATGGCGCTCAGGCCGAAGAAATACACGGCCACCAGCATCGAGGGAGCCAGGGCTATGATCACGTCCAGCATGATCTTCCTGGTGCTCTCGCTGCCGTGCACGTGGGGTGCGGGAGAGACTATCAGCTTTCTCATATATCTCAAGTATTTAATCGGTTACTTTTTAGGACGGCTGCGCATGATACGCATCACATCGGCCTTGCCGGTGCGGATGTAGTCGAGCAGCGGTATATATGCGGGACAGGTGAACATGCAGCATCCGCACTCGATGCAGTCGTACACCTTGTGCTCCTCCAGCTCCTCCATGCGGCCGGCACGGGAGAGCTTGTTGAGCAGATAGGGCTCCAGCCCCATAGGACAGGCCTCAACGCATTTGCCGCAGCGGATGCACTCACCCTGGGTATGGCGGCGGGTCTGATCCTCGGTCAGCAGCAGAAGGGAAGAAGTGCTTTTTACCGTGGCTGCCGAAAGATTGGATACGGCCTTCCCCATCATGGGACCTCCGCTGATGATCTTGGCCGCAGTCTGCGGCACTCCGCCCACATACTCCAGGATACGGTCAAATGTGGTGCCGGTACGTACCAGGAAGTTGTGCTGTCCTCCCAGGCACTGTCCGGTAATGGTCATCACTTCCTCAAAAAGAGGCTTGTTCTTCTGTACGGCCTCATACACGGCGTAGGAAGTACCCACGTTCTGCACCACTACCCCGGTATCGATGGGCAGACCCATCGAGGGCACCTTTCGGCCGGTGACAGCGTCGATGAGCTGCTTCTCACCGCCCTGGGGGTATTTCTTCTTCAGAGGAACCACCTCTATCTCCGTATAGGAGGATGCGGTCAGCCTACGCATGGCCTCTATGGCGGCGGGCTTATTGTCCTCTATGCCGATATAACCTTTGGTCACACCCAGGGCCTTCATCATGATACGGGCGCCCAGCAGGACCTCTTCCGGATGCTCGACCATCAGGCGGTAGTCCGAGGTCAGGTAAGGCTCGCACTCGGCCCCGTTGATAATCAGGAATTCGGCCTTCTTTCCCGGAGGGGGAGACAGCTTGACATGGGTCGGGAAGGAAGCACCGCCCATACCCACTATGCCGCAGTCGGCGATTCGCTTTATAATCTCGGCAGGACCGAGGGTTATCTCACGCACAATATCGGGTGTGCGGTCGATGCTCTCCTCCCACTCGTCTCCCTCCACGTCTATCACCACGTGCATCACGGGGTTGCCGGCCAGGTCGGCGTATGGCTCGACGGCGGCTACTGTACCGGATACGGAGCTGTGGATATTGGCGGAGATGAAACCGGCGGAGGCTCCTATCATCTGTCCGACCCTTACCTTGTCGCCTTTCTGGACAAGGGGCTTGGCCGGTGCTCCCAGATGCTGGGACATGGAAATGTACATCCTCTGTGGCAGAGGGAATATCTCTATCGCTGAATCAGCGGATATCTTGCAGTCGCGCGGGTGGACACCACCCATTGAAAATGTACGTCTCATGCGGTTATTCTTTAGGTGTTTCTGCTGCAGGGGCGGGTGCCGCCGCGGGGGCAGCTTCGGGTGTGGCGGGAGCGGCCGGCTTCGGAGGGAAGTTCACGGCGTGAATGGCTCCCGTGGGGCACTCGGCAACGCACTTACGGCAGAGCTTGCATTTGTTGAAATCGATGTAGGCCAGATTGTTCTCTACTGTGATGGCGCCGAAGGGGCAGGTCTTCTCGCACTTGCGGCAGCCGATGCAGGCGGCAGTGCAGGCCTTGCGGGCTGTTCCGCCCTTGTCCTGATTCATGCAGGAAACAAAGACACGGCGGTTCTTAGGACCCTTGTTGCGAAGTTCGATGATGCCCTTGGGACATGCCTTGACGCAGGCTCCGCAGGCAGTGCACCTGTCCTCGTCAACTTCGGGGATGAGGGTCTCGGGATTGACCTTGATTGCTCCGAACTGGCAGGCCTTCTCACAGTCCCCGCAGCCCAGACAGCCATAGCGGCAGGCCGTATCCCCACTGTACAGAGTGTTCATGATGCGGCAGGATACGGAGCCGTCGTACTCGTTGGTACGTACTCTGTTGGCACAGGTGCCGTTACACCTTACCACCGCCACCATAGGAGCCTTCTCCTCCATGGCAACGCCCAGATGAGCGGCCACTTTCTGCATGACTGCATTGCCGCCTACAGGACAGAACTTGCCGTCCAGGGACCTGGACTTGACGCAGGCCTCGGCAAAGGCCCGGCAGCCGGCGAATCCGCAGCCTCCGCAATTGGCCCCCGGCATAGTGGCCTCCACGACATCGATGAGAGGATCCTCCACTACCTGAAATTTCTTCGCAACCAGGAATAGAACTACCGCCAGAAGCAGACCCAGCACGCTGAGAATGACGACAGTGAAAATAAATGTTGTACCCATCTGCTGTTAGTTATTAATCTTTTCAACTGTAAATACGAATCCGCTGTTGAGCTTGTCCCGGAACTGAGCCAGCACCAGGTAGTACAGAGCCACGAACCCCAGAGCACCAAGGCCTGTCACCAGCTCGTTCTCAAAAAGCAAAGGCAAAGTTAATAATAAAACCAATAGAATGAACAACGGAATCAGATATGCTATGAAAACCGCCTTGAATCCCTGTCCCTGCCGTACGACCACGTTTACCCTGTCCTCAGGCTTTATTGTGCCGTCGTCATCCCTGCGGACGGTTATGACGCGGCTCTCGCCGGTCGAGGCTCCGCAGACCGCCTTGGCATGGCAGGCAGCACAGGCCGTCTGCGCCAGTATCTCGACCTTGGTCTGGACCGATGTCACGGACAGAACCCTTCCCTCGTGCTTTATCACGGATGTTTCCTGATGTTTCATTTTTTCTTATTGTTTTTAACCACTTTACATTCTTCCAGAGGATAGCGCAGCCCCTCCCAGTCCGAGAGCCGCCCGAAGACCGAGCCGACGATGATTGGAGACTCGAACAGGAGCGGTACACGGTTCATGTCGTCCGACACCCAGATGAACATCTCCTGCTCTCCCGTGAAGACCTCTCCGGCGACCACCTTTGCAGCGAATTTCAGCGTCCTGAACGTACCCAGGCCCGGCACCCGCTTCTCCTCCCGCCCTATGTAACGGAAGTATATATCGAATATCTCCTCATCGATAGCGAAGGAAACCGGATTGTTCACACCTTGTTCCAGAGCCTCCAGGTCCATGTTACGGGCATTGTAGAAAAGAGTCAGTATGTCGAAGGTACACTGATGTCCCGGCAGCAGGGTATCTATGACCCTGTCGGTCTTGACCACCTCAGCATCTATGGCATGAGTGCTGTCGTCCCAGTGATAGTAATTCTGTATGGTGTACTTACCCTCGTGGATATCCCGGTGAAAATACACAGGCCGGACGCTGTCCTCATAGAACACCGACTCGTACTTGTCCCGGACCTTGAAGAACACATCCCAGAACTTGTAGGTCCTCCCCACCGCCACCGGATGCAGAAGATGACGGCCGTCCTTTTCACCCCCGTCCTGGAGAGTGACCTCGGCCGCCCCCACATCGGTCCGGATACCCAGCCACTTGTAATGAATTATATACGAAAGCCGCTCACCCTGCCGGAAAGCATGCTCCGCCTCCAGTCCGGGATGCAGCGGAAAGCACTGTCCCGAAAGCGGCCGGAACGATGCGCAGAGCAGCAGCACCGTCATGACCGTAATGGCTGTATGTCTAGAAATCCTGTTCAAACTCTGAATTGTTCATACTTGACTCCACTCCCTGATACTCCTCCACATCATCCTCCGGCGGCAGGAAGCCTCCGTCGTTTGAATCCACGAAGCGGGCCTCGTTCTTGCGGAAAATCATAGGCACCACATCCGTAGAGCCGTTACGGTGCTTGGCTATGATTATCTGGGCCTGACCCGGCACTGCCCCTTCCTCCTCCGTTCCGTAATAGTCCGGACGGTGGATGAACATCACGATATCGGCGTCCTGCTCGATGGCACCGGACTCACGCAGGTCGCTCAGTTGCGGTATCTTGTTGCCTCCGCGCTTCTCCACGTCACGGCTGAGCTGCGAAAGGGCTATGACAGGGATGGACATCTCCTTGGCTATAGCCTTGAGCGAACGGGAGATATTGGACACCTCCTGCTCCCTCATGCCTCTCAGCTCCGGAGGTCCTGTCATCAGCTGGAGATAGTCGATGATTATGAGCTTTACCCCGGCATTGCGCACCAGGCGGCGGACCTTGGAGCGCAGTTCGTAGACCGAAATCGAAGGCGTGTCGTCGATGAAGAGCGGAGCGGCGGCCAAGTCCCTGATCCGTTCGTGAAGCTGCACCAGCTCGTAGTCCAGCAGCCGCTTTCCACCGCGGATCTTCTCGGAGGACAGACCGGTTTCAGAGACCAGGAGCCTCTTGACCAGCTGTTTGGAAGACATCTCGAGGGAGAAGAATGCCACCGGAATGTGATGGTCCACCGCCATGTTCCGGGCCATCGTCAGCACGAATGCCGTCTTACCCATCGAAGGACGGGCTGCGATAATCACCAGGTCGGACTCCTGCCAGCCGAGGGTTACCTTATCGATGCCGGTGAAGCCTGACGGCACTCCGCTCAGACCGTCCGTCCGGTCCTGGTTGGACTCTATCTCGGCGATAGTGTCCTTGAGCACGTCCTGCACCGGAAGAGTTTCCCGCTTCATATTGCGCTCAGCCAGGTCGAAGAGCTTCTGCTGCGCGTTGTTGAGCAGGTCGTCCACCGGTATGCTGTCATCGAAGGAGTCGCGCTGCACCTCCGCCGAGATGGTGATGAGCTCCCTCTGTATGTATTTCTGAAGCAGTATCTTGACGTGATAGTCCACGTGAGCTGCGGCACCCACCTTGGAGGACAGAAGACTCAGATAGTAGGGTCCTCCTGTCTCCTCCAGATCTCCGGTACGCTTGAGAGCCTCCGCTACGGTATAGATATCCACCGGCTCATGGTCCTTCGAAAGGGCCGATATAGCCGAAAATATTTTGCGGTGAGCCTCCTTGTAGAAACATCCGGCCGTAAGGGACTCCAGCACGTCCGGCACACAGTTGGGCTCGATCATCATCGCGCCAAGCACAGCCTCCTCCACGTCCACGGCCTGCGGGGGTACCTTGCCAGCCTCCAGTCCCAGGGCGTCCAGGGACACTTCCTTATTCTTAGTTCTTACATTCTTTGCCATATCACAGTCTGTCCAATGCCCGGGTTACAATATCTGCCGCCTCATCCACCTCCGCGTCACTGATACACAGCGGAGGTGCTATACGGAAAGAACAGGGGTCATAGAGGAAATAATCACTCACGGCTCCCTCCTCCAGGAGAAGACCGAGCATCTTCTCCGCCGCCCGGGGCTCTCCCAGGTCCACGGCCAGCAGCAGACCGCTGCGGCGTATCTCCCGGACCGCCGGATGTCGGGACAATACCTGTTCCAGACGGCGCCCCTTCTCCTCGGCCTGAGCCACCCAGGGTTCCCTAAGCAGCAGACGGAGGGAAGCCAGGGCCGCAGCGCAGCAGACAGGATGTCCTCCGAATGTAGTGATATGACCCAGCACCGGGTCATGCGTAAATGCGTCCAGCCTTTCTTTCGAGGACACCACTCCTCCCAGGGGCATTCCTCCCCCCAGGGCCTTGGCCAGCACCAGGATATCCGGGACAGCCCCGTATTTCTCAAATGCGAACATCCTCCCGGTACGTCCGAATCCGGTCTGTACCTCATCGAAAATCAGCAGCGCTCCCGTGCTGTCGCATCTCTCCCTAAGAGCCTGCAGGAATCCCGGCGCAGGAGTCCTCACCCCAGCCTCACCCTGCACGGGCTCCACTATGACACAGGCCGTCTCCTCCGTTATGCGCACCAGGTCCTCCGGGCGGTTGAATCTCAGATGGTCCACCTCGGGCAGCAGCGGACGGAAGGCATCCTGACGGGCAGTATCGCTCATAAGACTCATCGAGGCGTGGGACGAGCCGTGATAGCAGTTGATGAATGAGGCCATACGCCGGCGTCCGGTGAGCCGCTTGGCCAGTTTCAGAGCCGCATCCACGGCCTCCGAGCCGGAGTTGACATAATAAATGCAGTCCAGCGAGGGCGGCAGAATGGATGTCAGCAGCGAGGCATGCATCACCTGGGGAGCCTCTATCATCTCCCCGTACACCATCAGATGAAAATAGTTCCGGACCTGTTCCTGCACGGCCTCGGTCACCTCGGGACGGCCGTGTCCCACATTGCTCACGCAGACCCCCGACACCAGATCCAGGTACCGGCGGTCACCGCTGTAGAGAAAAACACCATCCGCCCTGTCTACCTCAATAGCCAAAGGGGATGGTGAAGTCTGTCCTACGTGTCTGAAGAACGTTCTTTGCATCATGGCCCTAGTCCTTCGCAGTTTCCTCTTCGAAGTCAGGACTTACCAGGATGCGTCCGCAGTACTCGCAGACGATGATTTTCTTATTCTGGGCGATATCGAGCTGCCTCTGGGGCGGAATCTTGTTGTAACATCCGCCGCAGGCGTCTCTCTTGACCGTAACAACCGCCAGACCGTTATGGGCATTGGCCCTTACCTTCTCGTATGCGGCCAGAGTCCTGGCATCAATAGAACTCTTGAGCTCGGAGATCTCCCTGGTCAGGGTCTCCTCTTCCTTGGCGGTCTCCTCTGTAATGGACTCGCACTCTTTCTTCTTCTCCTCCAGATCACCCTCTTTCTGGGCTATGGCATTCTGCGTAGCGGTGACAGCGGCCTTAAGCTCGGTTATACGGGCATTCTTCTCATTGATGCGCTTATTGGCCAGCTCCAGTTCCAGCTGCTGGTACTCCACCTCGCGGGAGATGGAGACATACTCGCGGTTGTTCTTGACATTGGCCTGCTGCTCCTGATACTTGGCTATGGCGGCCTTACTGTTCTCGGCCTCAATCTTCTTCTGAGCCACGAACTTCTCAGCATCCGAAATCTCCTCACGGAGCTTGCCGACACGGGTCTTGAGACCTTCTATCTCGTCTTCCAGGTCGCGGATCTCATCGGGAAGTTCTCCGAGCAGCATGTGGATCTCGTCTATCTTGGAATCTTTCTGCTGAATCAAGTAGAGGGTGTGGAGCTTGTGCTCCATACCGGCGTCGCTGTCGTTGATGCTCTTGGAGAGGGACACGAATGTCTCCCGCCTGTCGATAGGGGTGTCTATCACATTCTTCTGTTTAGTTGTAGCCATATCTGTTCTTAAAAATAATATACTGGGTTGACTTTACTGCCGCGTGCAGTATGGACGGCAAAGTTAGGAATTTTTTCCCTAAGGATGTCACATATCACACCTATTATCTCCACCTCGCTCTCAAAATGTCCGATATCAGCAATCATCATGCCGTCCGGGGCATAGAAATCGTGATAGGATATATCTCCCGACACATAGACATCGGCACCGGCAGCATACGCCTTGCCTATAAGAGAACGTCCGCTGCCTCCGCAGAGAGCGACCGTTCTCAGAAGAGTCCGCGGAATACGCGAATGACGGACTGCTGAAAGGCTCAGGGCATCCTTCATGTACTGGAGAAATGCCTCCGGCTCCATCGGCCGTGGAAGCTCTCCTACTATACCCAGTCCGTTACCGTCAGCGTCACTGTCCAGAACCCTGACTTCACGCAGGCCGAGGAGAGATGCCGTGGTTCCGCTTACACCTCCCGGCACTTTGTCCATATTGGTATGGCAGGCATAGACCGTAATACCGTGACGGATGGCAGCGATGACCGTCCGTCCTGTGAGAGTGGTCTTGGATATTTTCTTTATACCCCCGAATATCAGCGGATGATGAGTTATGACCATATCCGCCCCCAGGGATACCGCCTCGTCGATGAGTTCCGGGGTACAGTCGAAACCCACCAGGGCCGAATGTACCTCCGAGTCACCGTCCCCGATGCAGAACCCGCTGTTGTCCCAGGACTCCTGAAGAGACAGAGGCGCTTTTTCCTCTATGGCCGCCGCTACTGCTGACGCCTTCATCAGTCCAGGGATTTTGAGATTTCGAGCAGGGACTCCCGGATGCCGCGCAGCCGTTCTATCACCTCTGTACGCTGATCCAGACCCTCACGGTTATGCTTCATCCTGGCGGCAGCCCCGTCAAGGGTCATCTTCATGTCCTTGACCAGATGATGGATAATCTTGAGATTCTCCACATCCTCCGGAGTGAACTTACGGTTGCCCTTGCGGTTGCGCTCAGGCTTGACATAGTCCGAGAACGTGTCCGACCAGAAACGGACCAGCGAGGTACTCTCCCCCAGGAGTTCGGCGACCTCACCAATGCTGTAGAACAGCTTCTGTGGTTTGTATTCCTTGTAAGGCATGATGGCGTGAATTGTTTAATCTAGTGATTGTCCTGAATTGACAGCGAGTATAAGCAGCTCTCCGAAACGCCTGGTATCCAGCTCACCGTTGAAATAATTCAGAGGATCCTGCTGCTCCCCATTCAGGAGCACTTCGTAATGCAGATGGGGAGCGAAGGAAGTACCACTGTTGCCGGTACGCCCGATAATATCTCCACGTCTGACTGCCTGACCTTTACGGACCAGCAGGTCCGACAGGTGGGCATACACCGTCTCATAACCGTTCCCATGGTCTATGACTATACGGGTACCCTGCAGTTTCTGGGCTCTCTCCACATCCTTGACTTTGCCGTCAGCGGTGGCGCGGACTTCCACGCCCACCGGGGCGACCATATCGAGACCGCCGTGAAAGACGACTTTCTTATAGAACGGATGCATCTTACGGCCCAGAGAAGCCCCGACGTTACCCAGAGGGAAATCTGCAATAGGCAGAACCGCAGGTATCCGGGCAAGCGAGTCGCTGTCCACAGCATCCAGAGATTTCATCACCTGGGCTATCAGCCCGTCGCAATAGTCCAGGCCATCCTCCAGACGGCTGATACTTCGTGCTGTATGGGCAATGACGGCCTCACTGAAAACAGAATCCGACATATAGTCCAAGGATGCGGAATCCGACAATGAGAATTCCGGAAAGTCAGAATTGAAAAGCTCCCGGTAGATATTCCCATCCTTCTGCCCGAGCTCTTCCACGGCACTCTCCAGCAGCCCTGTCTGCGCGGCAAGCTCGTCATATCTCTCCTCTATGAGACGGCTCTCGGAAATCATCCTCTTCTCCTCATCGGATGAGAAGAAGAGGGTAAACAAAAGATAATACAGGAGCACCAGAGCCAAGGTATAAGCCAAGAACTTGAGTACTCTCAGGATATGATATCCGAAAGAATGCTTCTCCTCGACATAGTCCAGAAGTTCTTTATCGTACTTGAGCTTCCCCATGACTGCGGCAGTCCTCGGAACTAGAATTCTCTCAGGTCCAGCTCCGTCACTCCGGTGATGACGTCGATGACGAACTTATCGGCACCCGGAGCGTCCACCGTAACGGTATAGGCCTGCCCTGCATTCTCATAGTTGTGGACCAGACCGCTCCGGTAATCCTCCGTCTGGCCGTCTCCCCATGAGACAGTACCACCGATGAAATTACCGCCGCTAATTTCCGGCACGGTGAATGTTCCGCTGACATGAGTGATTCCCAGCACACTGGGTTCCTGATGTCCGACCTGGCGGACAGTTACAGACTGCCTGATCTCTCCGGACACAAAAGTTATCACAGCCTCTCTGGGGTCATTACTTTCGTCCTCACGTGGAGCCACCCAGAATGCGACAGGTACCTCTTCGAGAGCCTTGGTAGGCTCCAGATATGTTATCCAGTCGCAGTCAGAGGAAATCTCGACATCGAAGTCCACGTTGGTATTCAGTACGAACTCGAGGGTATCGCCTGCAGAAGGCACAGTATACTCATCCTGTGCTATGACTATCGCATCATTCTGTATCTGGGTTATGGTCAGGGTCTCTTCAAGAGTTCCGGAAATAATTTTCAGGTCTACAGTGCGTGTCTCATAGGACATATTCTCTCCTATGGTCACGGTAACGGAGCACTGTCCCGGATCTCCTTCCGAAGGAGATACCGAGCACCATGCCTGGCTCATACGGGCCGTCCAGGCAGCGGCGGAAGTAAATTCTATGGTAAGTGTGCCTCCCATGGAGCCGACAGTCAGCTCCGGCAGATTGGCACTGAATTCGATCTTGGGGTCAACAGGGGCATCCTTATGGCAGGAGGTCACGGCCAGAAGCCCGAAAGCGGCCAGCACTGTTGCTGCGTAATATATCGTTTTCATTGATTCAGCGTTTGAGGGTTAAAGATAAATGGTTATCTCCTTGGTATCGGATATATTCTCAAGTCTGAGAGTGTAGGTCCCGGATTCAAGGCCGGAGGTGTCGAGAGTCAGGGAGCCGTCCTGAGACGCACTGCCAGAAGCCACCTCTGTCCCGTCAGCATCCAGAATAACCGCGGTGACATCCGTCAGGGTCGTCATCTGGAGCTGCTGCGCTTTCTTGTCATAGCTGAGGGAGGTATTGGCCTCGATGGTCATGGACTCATCGAAGATCACGAGATCCCAGACGGTTCCCTCCGAACCTCCGATGACTGTCCACTCTGTGGTCACGCTGGTAGTAAAGAAGCCGCGTATCCGCCAGCCGACACGTATTGGATCATTTATAACCAAATCGTTCAGATCCAGGGCATAACCGTAGTTAATATCCAGATTTGCATTATAGTTGAGCCTCTTAAGCTCCTGTACGATATTGCCGTCCGCGTCCACCACCGCAAACATGAAATTGGCACCGGTGATGGCATAAGGACTGGCATTCACGAACAGACCGGCATGCAGAGTAAAACTCTTACCCTGCTCTACAGGTGAATCTACAGAAAGGCCTACATAATTATAGGTACCGTTGCTGTAAGTCGAATAACGCATGTCCTCTATGAACTCTCCGCCGGCATCCTTCTGAATACCGATGATGGCTCCCTGGCCCTGATTGTATCCGCTGCTGGAACCACCGGCTCCCTGCGAGCTGGGATCAAGGGCGTCCAGGAGGAAATAACCGTTGGACATACCGCCCCAGCCCCAGTTGACACTGAAGTAATTGTCCTCGGTATAGCCGTCCAGGACAAATGCATGCCCCGCCTCGCTGTTGTATCCTGTAAAAAGCAGCGGACGGTTGCAGTCCAGCTCATTCTTCACTACTGCATACCACTCCTCCGCCTCATAGTAGCCTCTTTGTACATAGCGGGCACTTTTGTCGTAGCCCATGTTCATAGCCAGAGGATAAATTGCGGTGTACGAATAAGCCCCCGTTCCGGAAGTGCCGTAAGGACCATAATCCGACTCGAGCATAACGCCGCAGTCACGCATGAGAGTAGCGACAGCATTAGCCTGGGCATCATCATAATTATTAGAGCTATATTCCATGAGCATATTCTCCCAGTCATACTCGTACCCCAGGGTAACTGAGGGAACGCTGTAGCTGTATGTAGTAGTAGTATAGCCAGGGAGGACACCGGTTCCTTTCTCAGGCCACTGGTGGTAACGCATGATAATCGCCAGAGCTGTAGCCGTACATCCTGTATAGGTCGGAGTATTGTCGATTTCGGGACAGAGAAGGTTATAAGGCTCGTCCTGATTCCACAACGCAGTCTCCATATCGACCACAGGATCTCCGGCGGCAGGTTTGCTCCATGCCCCGGCCGCTGTGGATGAAGGCTGTATGCCCTTGGCACGCAGGGCTATTATCTCCTCACGCTTGCCCTCCAGCCACGATGCAAGGTTGGGAGGCAGGACTTTCCCTTCCGGGAACTCATTCTCGAACGAATACCCCAGCACCGGCATGGCCGCGTCATCTCCGGAGATAATGACAAATCCGGGACCTGAGGCATTGTCAAACACATAAAAAGCCGGGGTCGATGACGAGGTTCTCGTCATAGTGCCTGGCATCGTCTCACTGGTAAAAATCATTTTCAGCGACGGGGCTGAAGTCTGCGAGATACCGGCCGTAGCTGCATTGCGGAAGAACGCAGCTGCCTGTTCCGCGGCCCTCTGCTGCGGGACATTGTCCGCAACAGCCTTCCAGGTCCAGGGAAGGAGCAGAATAAGAACGAACAGAATTTTTCTCATAACTGAATTTATCTTATTTCAAATGTTGTTGTCAGCTGAGGGGTTTTTCATTGGACGAACCGATGATTGCGGCATAGTCCTCGGGAAGGATGTCCTTGTTGTAGTAATTCACCGGATTGACATGACGGCCCATGTAGATGACCTCATAGTGAAGATGGGTGCCCGTAGAACGGCCCGTATTGCCCATCTCTGCTATCATCTGACCGCGCGTAACCTCCTGCCCCTTGACTACCAGAGCCTTACTCAGGTGAGCATACCGGGTCTTATACCCGAATCCATGATCTACCAGCACATAGCGGCCGTATCCGCCGGCATCAAAACCGACCTGCGTAACCACGCCGTTGCCGGTAACATATATCGGCTCTCCCTCCTTACCGGACTTGGGAGCCAGATCCACTCCGAGATGACGGCCGTAACGGTCCTTGAGTATGGGATCCATGCGGGTACCGAAACCGGAAGCCTGACGGACATGGGTATAATCGACCGGAGGGATGGTGGGTGCACAGACCGCCATCTCCGCCGCTCTTTCGGACACGAGCATCACCTGATCAAACGACTTCGACTGGATATATGCCTTCTTGAGCAGAATGTCCGAAAGCATCATGGCCGAAGTCAGCCTGCCGGTAAAGTCTCTTTCCTTCATATCGGCATAACGGTCCACACCGCCGTAACCGGCATTCCGTATATCATCGGAGATAGGATCCATACCGAAGACGGAACGGTAGAGGGAATTGTCCCTGTGTTCCATCTCCTCCAACGATGCAGAGGCAGCAGTCAGACGCCTCTGAAGAAGATCGAGCTTCGAATGCCACTCGCGGGCATCCCTCTCCACAATCATACGCCCCGGAGTCTTGAGATTGAAGACATCCGTCAGGAGAAAGAGGGAGAGAATGAACACCGACACACTGGAGACAGTATAAAGCAGTATGGTCTTAAACCACCTTCTGAACTCAGAAGGCTGTTCTACCACATCGTAGTCCAGCGTCTCACGGTTGAGAATGTATTCTTTATCAGATTTTCTGCGCATAGTTTCTCTAATAAAACGCGAAAATAGCAAAAACTTTTTATGACGCAGAAAAATAATCTACAAATCTTTATTCTCCCTCCTATGATTCCTGCGCCACAGCTGCCATGAATTGAAAATATTCTGCCACAACGCATAAGCACCCGGGGCAAGCGATGACACCGGAGTCAGGTAAGTGTAAGCCATCCATATAGCCAGTACAGAATTTTTCTGTCCCAGAGCCTGACCCGCTGTGATGGTATCGCCGAAACGCCGGCCGGTACGTTTGCCGAGCCAGAACTGCACGATGCAGGTCACCAGTGCCACCCCTGCCAGCAGCCACAGGACAAAGGCCGGAGCCGTACTGTTGTGCATCGAGCGGACGGTCTGTCCCACAGCAAGAGCCAGTGCCACGGCCCAGAGATAAAAGGCTACTCCGGCGTGCGCCTTGAAAAAATCATGCCCCCGCGGCCATATATACTTCACAATCACAGCCAGCAGGAAGGGACAGATGAGTATCGGAAAGACTTTCGACAGTATTTTCAGGAATGCCTCGGCGAAACCAAGTTCTGAGTGTACCTCCACCAGCGGGAATACCAGGGGGACGAATACTGCTGCCAGGATATTGGACATCAGATTGTAAACAGTTATGCGGGCCGCACTGCCCCCAAGCTTGTCAGTCACCACAGCTGCTGCCGTGGCAGTAGGACAGATGAGACAGACCATCGCACCCTCGAATACCTCCCGGTAAGTCCCGTCCATCGGAACGAATATCAGTACCGCCGCCATCGCCAGGGCCGAGAGGGCCTGAAATGCCATGATAAGCCAGTGCCAGCGCGACAGCCGCAGGTCCTTGAAGTCTATTTTACAGAATGTCAGAAAGAGCTGAATGAAAATCAACGATGGGGTAAGGACCTCCACCCCGACCCACACAGCCGACTTGAGAGGCGCCAGAAAACCGGCAAAATGGAACAGGAAATACCCTCCGGCACCTGCGGCCATCGCTATCGGAAGGGTCCAGTCACGGAAAACTTGTCTTAAAGTCATATCTGCTTTATGCCGTCCGGGATGCATTTCCAGCCAGGCAGATAGAGCAGAGCCTTGGCAGGATGATTGAACATGAGAGTAACCGCACCGCCCGAGGCCCGGTTCAAAGTCGCCTTCCACCACATATCGAACCGCACTCCGCCTGTAGGAAAATCCAGTCCGGAACTCTCAATCCTCAGATCCGGATCAAAGGCGAATATCGACAGAGCCTGTCCGGCCTGCAGCTCCAGCAAGCAGGAGCCCAGTACAGGCACAAATGTCCCGTAATCCGTAACCATCGACAGCCGGCCCTGGACCCCGTTCCCGGCCAGATATTCGGCATAATCCGCCAACAGGGAAATATTGCCGAGAGTATGGTCCTCCCGCTTGCCGGTCGCCCCGAACACTGTTATGGAAAATTCCGGAAGCCTCCTGCCCTTCCCGATCCTCAGCATGGAGCATATCCAGCGGAAGGCCTTGGAAAGATCATTGCTTTCCTGCTCCCCCACAGGAAACATCTGGTCGACAAGCTCATTTCTGAGATTCTCAGGCAGGGAATCCATATCCCCCACCACGAATTCAGGCTTGCGGAAACGCATGAACGAGGAAGCTGCTCCGTCACAGCACACTACCACGTCGCTGGAAAGGAGACGGTCACGGACATCCGCATTGCCGGGAAAATCCCCGTCGCACAGTATGGCGTATGATACCGGCGGTCTCATTTCTGCCCGCCCCTCCATCCGGCGAGAAAACTGCGGACATCCATCCGCTTCTTGGCCGGAGCCTGCAGTTCCTTGATGGACAGCACTCCCTCCGGGCAGTTCACGAGCATGCAGGAACGGTGATCCGTAAACACCGCACCAGGTCCGGCATTGAAAAAGTCCTCGGCGGCTCCCATAGCTGCAGCCTCATCTACAGAAAGGACCGCTGTGGAATATACCTTCAGTTCAAGTTCCTGCCCATCCAGAAGGACTGTCCCGTGAGCTCCGGGCCTGGGAGAAAGCCCGCGCACGAGATTGTGCAGATGCACAGCACTGCTGTTCCAGTCCAGCAGGCCGGTATCCCGGTTGAGTTTTGGAGCGGCAGCCTGCAGCGGAGACAGTCCTGAATCGTCCTGAATCCGAGGCTGGGCCGTCCCGTCCAACAGAGCATCAACTGTCTTGAGCACCAGGGCGGAGCCCGCATCCATCAGCCTTCCGTAAAGAGAGCCGTAATCCTCGTCAGGCAGGATTTCCACCTCCTCCTGGAACAGGACTGCACCAGTGTCAATATGCTCATCCAACAGGAATGTAGTGACACCGGTCCGCGTCTCACCGTTGATCAAAGCCCAGTTGATGGGGGCGGCACCTCTATAAGCCGGCAGCAGCGACGCGTGCAGGTTGAACGTACCTTTCGGCGGCATGGACCACACCGCCTTGGGGAGCATGCGGAAAGCCACCACTACGAAAATATCCGCATCCCATTCCCTCAGGGCCTCCAGAAACTCCCCGTCCTTGAGAGATTCCGGCTGAAGCAGAGGAAGTCCTTGGCTCAATGCATATTCCTTAACCGGCGAAAAGCCCGTTTTCTGGCCTCTTCCCATCTTTCGGTCGGGAACAGTGACCACTCCGGCCACGTTGTACCCGCCCTCCACCAGTGCACGGAGAGGCCCTGTTGCAAATTCAGGCGTGCCCATGAACACTATCCTGGAACGGCCGATACGGCTCAACGTTCCGTCCGTAGTTCCGGCCACCTTACTCTTTTTCATTGACAGTCTTGCAAAAAATTTCTTAACAGGTATAAGATATGTCTCCAGATTGAACATCGAAGAGTCCTTGGTGGACTTCCAGGTCAGAAATACACCTATAGGCAGCAGCACCATCGAGGATATGAAGGCGCCCAGCTCGGGGGATATGGCTCCGTCCCTGGCCAGTTTACGGCCGGATGTATCCACTACCCAATACAATACAAAGAAGAGTGCGGAGACGATTACCGGCGTTCCAAGTCCTCCTTTACGAATGATGGCGCCGAGAGGGGCTCCGATGAAGAAAAATATAAAGCATGCAAACGAAAGAGTGAACTTTCGGAGCGACTCCAGGTCTATACGGCGGAGGTAGAATGTATACTGGTTGTTCTCACGGTCATAGCTCTGCACGGTCTGAATCGCTTTCTGAACAGCCTTCTTGGCATTCAGTACGGCATCCAGCTCACTCTGGGCATCCTCCCACGACAGGGTGTCGATAGGAAATTTCTGATTGCTCTGCATTATCCCCTTGTTGACCACAGTATCCAGCTGACGGGGAGTGTTGAGCGATATGCCATAGGCCATCTTCCCCCGCTGGGATACCAGAGATTGGTCGTAAAGAGCGCCCAGGGAATCCCGGTCCTGCCGCAGCTGATCCAGGTTTCGTGCCATTATCTCATTGCCGTAACGCTCATCATCCGATTTCTGGAATGCATAGTTTTCCAGCTGAATGACCACCTCCTGCATCTCAAATTCGATCTGCTGGAGTCTGTAGGTGGTATCCCGGTATTGCCGGGTATTGTCCTCTTCGTAAGAGACTCCGTGATATAGCGTAAATATCAGTGCCTTCTTATCCGGCGTCGAGCGGATAAGCCCTGAGTCCGCCACAGCCACTGAGATGTTTCCTTTGTTCTTGGTGTGGTTATAGACCATCACCCCGTACATCATGTCCGTCTCCTTGTTGCGCGAATTTACCCGGATAGAATATCCGTCGATTCCGTTGTAGAACGTGCCGGTAGGTATTTTTATCTCATCCTTGGTCTTGGCTATGTCGTACTGCAGGACATATATCTTCTTATATGCAAGCGGAATGAGATTGTTGGAGACAAAGAATGCAGCCACGCTGATGGCAAAGGCCACGAAAATAAGGGGCAGGAATATCCTCTGGAGGGAGATACCTGCCGCCTTCATGGCCAGCAGTTCGTTGTTCTCGCCCAGGTTGCCGAATGTCATGATGGAGGCCAGCAGGGTAGCCAGCGGCATGGCCAGAGGAAGTATAGTCGCCGAGCCCCATCCCAGGAACTCCATGATGACCCAGAAACTCAGACCCTTTCCCACCAGCTCGTCAATATACAGCCACAGAAACTGCATCACCAGTATGAACACGGTGATGAAGAACGTCATCACGAACGGGCCGAGGAACGACTTGAGCAGGAAGAGGTCCAGTTTCTTCATTCAGCAGGGTATATGCCGTTTAACCTATCTTGTTGACGGATTCGATCATGGCGGTCAGCGCAGCCATCAGACCGTCCGGGTCCTTGCCTCCGGCCGTGGCCAGGAAGGGCTGTCCGCCTCCGCCGCCCTTGATATGGGCCGCAGCGGCCTTGACGTCCTTGCCGGCATGAGCCCCGGCGGCCACCAGGTCGTCGGTGTACATCATCAGCAGCGAGGGCTTGCGGTCCGGAGTCATGATGGCGGCCACCATAGCGGCACGGGTATTCTCCTTGCGCAGTTCGAAGGCCACTTCCTTGATAATATCGGGCGAATACAATCCTGTCAGGGTGAACAGACGGACTCCCGCAGGTGTCTCCTCGCTCTTCTCGACCAGAGTCTTCTTGAGGGCGGCGGCTCTCTCGCGGGCCACCTCCTCCAGGGAGTGACGGAAGGAATCGTTCTCGGCCACGAGTTTCTTGATGGCCGTGATCACGTCCGGTGTATTCTCAAAGAAGGAGCGCACGGCCGCTATCTGGTCCTCCACTCCGTCAAACATGTCCTCTACGTAGCTGCCTGTGACGGCCTGGATGCGGCGCACTCCGGCGGCGACAGCCGACTCGGAGACTATCTTGAGCATGCCGATACGGCCCGTCGAGGCGGTGTGCGTACCTCCGCAGAGCTCTATCGAGTCTCCGAAACGGATAGCGCGGACCTTGTCCCCGTATTTCTCTCCGAAGAGGGCCATTGCTCCCATGGCCTTGGCCTCGGCGATGGGGATGTCGCGGAACTCCTCGCGCTGGAAATCTGAACGGATCAGACGGTTGACCATCCTCTCGACCTCGCGCAGCTTCTCAGGAGAGACCTTCTCATAGTGGGAGAAGTCGAAGCGGAAATAGGCGGGGCAGACATACGAGCCCTTCTGCTCGATGTGGGTTCCGAGTACGGAGCGCAGGGCCTGGTGCAGGAGGTGGGTGGCCGAGTGGTTGTTGGCCGTCTCCTGACGCTTCTGTCCATCCACCACAGCGTGGAATCCGGCCTCGGGCTCCGAGGGGATGCGGTCAGCGATGTGGATGCTGAGGTTATTTTCCTTTATAGTATTGACGATGCTGATCTTCTCGCCGGAAGGAGATACGATGTATCCGCAGTCCCCGACCTGTCCGCCGCTCTCGGCATAGAAGGGAGTGCGGTCGAAGACGAGCTGATAGACCTCCTTGCCCTTGGTCTTGACAGTGCGGTATTTGACTATCTGCACGTCGGTCTCCAGCAGGTCGTAGCCCACGAAGGAGTGCTCGTCGGTATCGGTGAGCACCACCCAGTCCCCGGCCTCCACGGCTGCGGCGTTGCGGGCCCTGGCTTTCTGCTTGCCCAGCTCGACCTCGAACTCCTCCAGGTCGATGCTGTATCCGTGCTCGCGGGCTATCAGCTCGCTCAGGTCGATCGGGAAACCGTAGGTGTCGTAGAGGGTGAAGGCATCCTTGCCTGAGATGCGCTTCGTATCAGCATTGCGCTCCATGATAGTGTTGATCAGGCCGATACCCTTGGCGAGGGTACGCAGGAAGGCTTCCTCCTCCTCCCGGATAACATTCTCGATAAGAGCCTGCTGCCTGGCCAGTTCGGGATAAGCCTCGCCCATGACATCGACCAGCACCGGTACGAGACGGCACAGGAAAGGCTCGTTGAAGCCCAGGAAGGTGTAGCCGTAGCGCACTGCACGGCGCAGGATGCGGCGGATGACGTAACCGGCCTTGACGTTGGAGGGCAGCTGACCGTCGGCTATGGAGAATGAGATGGCCCTGATGTGGTCGGCGACTACTCTCATGGCGACATCCACGTCCTCCGACTCAGTTCCGTACTTATGTCCCGAGAGCTCACCTATTTTCGCAATGATGTCCTGGAACATATCCCCGTCATAGTTGCTCTTGTTGCCGTTGACGGCCATCACCAGGCGCTCGAAGCCCATGCCGGTGTCCACGTGATGCAGGGGCAGCTGCTCGAGGGTACCGTCAGCCTTGCGGTTGTACTGGATGAAGACGAGGTTCCATATCTCGATTACCAGGGGGTCGCTCTGGTTGACCAGGTCCCGGCCGGGCACAGCCTTGCGGTCGGCCTCGTCGCGCAGGTCGATGTGTATCTCGCTGCAGGGGCCGCAGGGGCCGGTGTCGCCCATCTCCCAGAAATTGTCCTTCTTGCTGCCGTAGAGGATTCTGTCCTCAGGCAGATACTGCCTCCATATATCCAGAGCCTCCTGGTCCGGACCCAGTCCGTCCTCGGGACTGCCCTCGCAGACCGTGGCGTAGAGCCGCTCCGGGTCGAGCCTGTAGACCTGCGTCAGCAGCTCCCAGGCCCATGCTATGGCCTCCTTCTTGAAGTAGTCGCCGAAGCTCCAGTTGCCCAGCATCTCGAACATGGTGTGATGGTAGGAATCGTGGCCGACCTCCTCCAGGTCATTGTGCTTGCCGCTTACCCTGAGGCACTTCTGGCTGTCCGCCACCCTCGGGTAGAGTATGGGTGTATTGCCGAGGAACCAGTCCTTGAACTGGTTCATGCCGGCGTTGGTGAACATGAGCGTGGGGTCCCCCTTGACCACCATCGGGGCAGAGGGAACGATCCTGTGGCCCTTCGAGGCGAAGAAGTCCAGGAACTGTTTTCTAATCTCTTTCGATGTCATATAGCGTAACTGATCAGTACAAAGTCGCAAATATACAATAAATAATACACACTACTTCGGCGCGATGCGGTAAAGGACGGCCGCTATCACAGCGTAGAGGATGTTCGGCAGCCACATGGCCAGCCACGGCGGCAGGGTATCTGTGATGACGAACATCTGGCTGAAGCGCAGGAAGAGAATGTAGGAGAAACTCAGGGCAATGCCCACTCCCAGGTTCAGACCTATGCCCCCGCGGCGCTTCTTGGAGGAGAGCGACACTCCTATGAGGGTGAGGATAAAAGCTGAAAAGGGTACGGCAAATCGGGTATGCTTCTCTATCAATGAGTATTTTACCATGCTGTCCCCCCGCATGCGCTGCATCGCGATGAGTTCGTCCAGTTCCTGATATGTCAAGGTCTCCACTGTATTTTCTCTCCGGTAAAAATCATCCACCGTCAGGCTGATGACCGTATCCATCTGTCTGCCGTAGACTATCGGCTGCTGCGATGTGCTGTAATCACGGATAGTATAGTTCTTGAGCTTCCAGCCTCCCGAAGTGCTGTCCCATGTCGCGCTCTCGGCTGTAAGCTTGGACAGCAGATGGCTGTTGCGGATACTCTCAAGGGTGAACTTGTACGCCGTGTTGTTCCACGTACTGAATGACTCGACGTAGACAAATTCTCCCGGAGCTATCTGATAGTGGATGTTGCGGTTAGTGTTGTAGAATTTCTGCCCTTTGAAGTACTGCTCCTCGAAGGCGATACGCCTCTCGTTGGCGCTCGGTATGATGAAGAGATTGAGGCTCAAGCTCATGACCGCGATGAAGAGAGCCGAGAGAAAATAGGGATACATCAGACGCCCGAAACTCACTCCTCCCGAGAGCATGGCTATGATCTCGCTGTTGCCGGCCAGTTTGGAGGTGAAGAAAATCACCGTGATGAAGACAAACAGCGGGCTGAACATATTGATGAAGTACGGAATGAAATTCAGGTAATAATCGAAGACAATAGCTTTCAGAGGGGCCTCCTTGTCGACGAAGTCATCTATCTTCTCACTGATATCGAAAATAATGACTATGACGATAATCAACAGCAGCGCCACGAAGAAAGTTCCTATGAACTTCCTTATGATGTAGCGGTCCAGTAATTTTATCCTGAATGTGTTGAGATTCATCGCCTGTCAGTCTGCTCTTCTTCTACAAGTTCTACAATCTGTTCTGAAGCCGCTTTACCACGGCCTCCTTCCACGGCAGGAAATCGCCTGCCTCGATATGCTTCCTTGCCTGGGCCACCACATCCAGATAGAATGCCAGGTTGTGCTCGCTGGCTATCTGGGCCGCCAGCATCTCTCCGGCGATAAACAGATGCCTCAGGTAGGCTTTGGTGTAAGCGGTGTCCACAAAGGACGTGCCATGAGGGTCGAGCGGGGAGAAATCCCTCTCCCACTTCTTGTTGCGCATGTTCATCCTCCCTTCCCAGGTGAACAGCATGCCGTTGCGGCCGTTGCGGGTAGGCATTACGCAGTCGAACATATCAATGCCGCGGGCTATGCCCTCCAGCAGGTTCTCGGGCGTCCCGACTCCCATCAGGTAGCGCGGCCGGTCCTTCGGAAGGACGGGATGAACCACTTCTATCATCTCATACATCACATCGGTAGGCTCCCCGACGGAGAGACCGCCTATGGCATAGCCCTCGCAGTCATACGAGGCCACGTTCTCTGCCGCCTCGACTCTCAGATCCGGATAGACGCAGCCCTGCACAATGGGGAAAAATGCCTGGGAATAACCGTACAGCGGCTCAGTCTCCCGGAAGCGGGCGATTCCCCTTTTCAGCCACTGCTTGGTCAGATCCAGGGACTTCCGGGCATAATTCCGGTCCGCATCACCCGGAGTGCACTCATCCAGGGCCATGATGATATCGGCTCCTATGATGCGCTGGGTATCGACATTGTTCTCCGGTGTAAAACTGTGGGCAGAACCATCGATGTGCGAGCGGAATGTACAGCCCTCGGGGGTAAGTTTCCGGCTGTCAGCAAGAGAGAACACCTGGAATCCTCCGCTGTCCGTCAGTATCGGCCTGTCCCATCTTGCGAACTTATGCAACCCGCCGGCAGCCCGCAGCGTCTCCAGACCGGGACGGAGATAGAGGTGATATGTATTGCCCAGAATGATCTGAGCGCCTATATCGCTCTTCAGGTCGCGATGATACACCCCCTTGACAGAGCCTACTGTTCCCACGGGCATGAAAATGGGCGTCTCAATCGTGCCGTGGTCCGTCTCTATCCGTCCACGCCGGGCACAAGTGGCCGTATCCGTAGTCAGCAGTTCGAATCTCATCCGCCTATCCAATAATTTTTCAAACCCATGTATTCTACGAAAATGCGGGGAGAGGACGCAGAACCGGAAAGCGTCACACTGATATCCTCGTCCCTGCTCACAGGACCGTCTGCATACAGATGCATGGAGAATGCACCGTCATATACAGGCGGCAGGCTGAACTGCCGGCAGCACACAGTGGAGGGCTCGTCTGTCCGGAAGGTCACCTCTGTGAAGGTAGGCTCTCCCAGAATATCAATTTCCTCAGTATAGGAACCGTCAGTCTCGAAAACGTATGTGAGAAATATCCTCCCGCTTCCTGACTCCTCCTCTCCTTCATTCTCCCAGTCGAAATCCATCAGGCCCAGATCAGCGGTAGTAGCTGAGAAGCTCATCGACTGAATGCGGCGTCCGGTGCTGATGATACTGCCGTCCGGATTCAGCTCCACCTCCCACTCATTTTCCCCGACACAACGGACCAGGCCGGAACAACCTTCCATACGGCATCTCCACTCGGTCCCCGGAACCAGAATGGATTCCGACGTATAGTGGAGTTCGTAACGGTCTCCTGACTCTAGATGCATGTTTCCGGGATTGTGGAAAAGGGTGTCGATATCTGCATACATCAGCCTGAAGCCTACTGCCTCGCGTTCCTCATCGCTCTCACACTTGAGCCAGCGGTCGGCCTTGAGCGTCATGTCCAGCATCTTGACCACAGGACTCAGCACATTCCTGTGCATGGATACATAGACGGTATATCCCTCCTCCACGATATTGTCCCCATTCTCAGGCTTATCTACCGTGCATGATGAGACAGCCGTCAACAGTGCGGCCGCGGCTGCTAGAAACATCATAAATCTCTTTCTCATAACGTCCTCCTGTTTTTAAAATCTGTAACCTACGCCGACCGACAGAACTCCGGTGGTTCCAAAAGACAATTCAGCCAGTCCGTAAAAATCACGGCCCACCATGATGCCCACCGGGGTCACGCTGAAAGCCAGTTGTGCCCATGTGCCGGATGCCCCCATGACATCCTTGACAGTGGTCAGCGCCAACCCCGCACCCAGTCCTGAATACATCCGCACCCACTCGCGGTACACCCATACAAACCTCGCATAGGGCATTAGCGACACGGTGTGGATACCGGCTTTGAAAGCCAGATTGTCCGTAATCTTATCATAACACCCCCTGTCATATCCGGAGTAAGTCAATATTCCCGAAAGCTCGAACCATCTTTTGAAACGATAGGAGTATGTCAGGTTGATAGCCCCTGTAAGACGCCCTGCTCCACCATAGTAACGGTTGTTCACAAGATATCCGGCGATATATCTGTCGCTGATAAAATACATGCCGTAAATACCGTCAGAATCAAGAGTAGGGCTGTCCAGCGGCAGCATACCCCATGACAGCCGCAGCTCGCTGCCCTTCTCGAAAGGCCAGCGTTCCCGTGCGGACATATCAACAGCACTCCCAGCCGCAATGGCCAGGAGCACAGTCAATAATATTAGTCTTGGATACCGGATCGCCATACGCCGGAATTACTTTCCCAGCTTGGCGCCGATAGCCTTGAGCATGTCGTCCACCATGGCGTCGATGTGCCACTGAGGATTCCATCCCCACTCCTCGCGGGCGCAGCTGTCGTCCATCATGTTGGGCCATGAGTCGGCGATAGCGGCCTTGACAGGGTCTACATTGTAGTCGAATGTAGCGGAAGGGATGCGCTCCTTAATCTTGGCGAAGAGTTCTTTCGGGCAGAAGCTCATACAGGTGATATTGAAGCTGTTGCGGTGTTTCAGCTTGGAAGGATCGGCCTCCATCAGCTGCACTACTGCATTCAGTGCGTCAGGCATGTAGAGCATGTCCATGTACGAATCCTCGGGAATGGGGCAGGTGTAGTGTCCTGTCTTGAGAATCTCGTAGAATACCTCGACTGCATAGTCGGTGGTGCCGCCGCCGGGCAGACAGCCGTTGGAGATGATGCCGGGGAAACGCACGCTTCTGGCATCCACGCCGAAACGGTGATAGTAGTAGTCCGAAAGAAGCTCGCCGGTAACCTTGCATACACCGTAGATGGTGTCGGGTCTCATGACTGTGTCCTGAGGGGTCTTGTCATGAGGAGTGCTTACACCGAAGGCTCCGATGGAACTGGGGGTGAAGACAGCTGTCTTGAACTCCTTGGCAAGGGTCAGGGAATTGACCAGGGCGCCCATGTTGATCTTCCATGCGAGCTCGGGATTCTTCTCGCCTGTGGCGGAGAGGAGAGCTACGAGGTTGAAGATGGCGTCTATGTTATGGTCCTTCACGGCCTGACCGAAAGCATTGAAATCGAGTGCATCGAGCTTGATAGCCCTGGCGTAGGAGCCGATCTTGGCGACAGCCTCGTCCTTGAGGTCAGCACCGATAACGTTGTCATGTCCGTAGACTTTCTGGAGGTGAGGAACCAGTTCGGTACCGATCTGTCCGCCGGCGCCGATTACTAAGATGCGTTTCATATCTTGTTGCTTTTATTTATTAACTAAACTGCAAAAATATAAAAACCCTTTAAAAGTAGACCATCATTTATTAACTTTGTTCTCCAATTTCAAAATTATTCCATGCTGAAGACCCGGCGCATCATACTTACAGCTCTGACGATACTGGCTTATTCCATCTTTCTGGAAGTATGCGTCCACCTGATAACCTACGACCAGTTCCGTATCTACGACAACTGGAGGCACGAGCTTATCAACCATCTGGTCAACATCGCACCTCTGTTCCTGGGCACCTCGGCCTGCACCGCCGTGGTATTCCTCCTGACCGACAGAGGAGTCTTCGCCCGCCATTTCCTGCTGAAACTCTCCGTGGACATAGTCCTCACCGCTGCTGCCGTAATCGGCTCGTACCTACTGATACTATGGGCCATCGGAGCACTGATCAGCGGAGTGGAAATCAACTACGCCAGTATGCTTGCCGTATACATGATTACCCTGCTCATCATAGAGATGATCTACTGGATGCACTCATCCAGACGGGCCTCGGAGAAAGCCGAGCTGGAGAAGCGCAGGGCCCTCCAGTACCAGTATGATGCATTCAGGGCACAGGTCAATCCGCATTTTTTATTCAACTCCCTGAATATACTGATGGACATCATCGAGAATGACAAGGACCGGGCAGGAGAATTCACCGAAGCCCTCTCCGACATCTACCGGTATGTCCTATCAACACACCGCAAGGACAGGGTTCTGGTCTCGGAGGAGATGGCGTTCCTGGAGTCATACATCCACATACTGACCCTCAAGTACAACAATTTCCTGACCGTGGACATCCACCAGACCATCAAGGCACCCCGGTACGTGCTGCCCTTCATGATGCAGCTGCTGCTGGAGAACGTCACCAAGCACAATATTATCTCCGACCGGCATCCCATGACCGTGACCATAGATGTCGCCGACGAAGGCATCACCGTCCGCAATCCGATACTGCGCAAGAAAAACTCCAGTACCGGCACCGGCCTTGGCCTCAAATACATCTTCACCCAGTACGAGGCTGCCGGCAAAAGCATCACGGTGTCCGACGACGGCCACTTTTTCACAGCAAAAATCCCCTATCTATGACGATAAGATACATGATAATCGAAGACGAGTACCTGCTCGGATTCAGACTCGAGCGTATGATAGCCTCCCTGAGGCCGTCCTGGCAGATGGTATGCCGGACAGCCGGAGTGGAGGAATCGGTGGAAGCCCTGAGAGAACACGAAGTAGACCTGATATTCATGGATATCGAGCTCTCTGACGGCAACTGTTTCGAAATATTCGAAAGCATCGAAGTCCGCCAGCCGGTAATCTTTACCACCGCCTACGACGAATACGCCCTCCAGGCTTTCAAGGCTGACTGCGTGGAATACCTGCTCAAGCCCGTCACGAAGATCTCCCTACAGGCTGCACTCGACAAGCTTGACAGGCTGACCGGTTTCCCCGGCCACGCCGCCGCACCTGACTACCTGAGTCTCCGTGAGCACATCCGCCCTTCCTCCCCGGAAAGCGGAGCAGGCATTAAGGACAGACTCCTGATCCCGGAGGGCGACGGATATGCCTTCGTCAATATCAAGGACGTGGCATGGTTCATCAAGAGCGGCAGATACACCGATATCCGCACATTCTCCGGCAGACATCACCTCATCGACCGCTCTCTTGATCATCTGGAATCGGCAGTAGCCTGAATAGCATTGTCGGAAAGTTCGAATACGGGATCAGGCTGTTCTGTTTCAGTCTGTCTATTGTCCTTGCAGCCCGTGAAAGCGACAAGCACCAAAGCTGCTGTAATGGGTAGTAAATAGGATTTTTTCATTTTGTAAGGTATTTTTGGTTAATGCAAAATTTGCAACTCCGGGAATATTTTCCAAACGTTAGTGCATGAACTCAAAAATCATTGTCTCCAAATGCCACCTGTCCATCATGAGCGCTTTCCGCCGACTGAATCCAGCCCGAAACCTACAGGCTTTCCTGAGCGGAAAAACGCTCCCACACCATATCTACAGCTGCCGCCGTAGGATGCACAGTGTCTTCCCCGAACCAGGAATAATCCCTAAGCTCATCCAGGACTATTTCATAGGCCGGAAAATATTCAGCATTGGAATGCGACTGCACCAGAGCATCCACTGCAAGCAGCAAAATTGACTTGGAAAGCTGATTGCCGTGCAGGCCGTCCTTCAGATGGCGCACGGGAGATACCGTAAAAACAAAGCGCTTGCTGCTGAAACGGTCCAGAACAGGATTCCACAATGCCACTATATCCTCCACTGCCAGCCGTTCCCGGCGGAACTCCCATGCCGGGTGCTTGTGACAGTTCGAGACTATGATATCCCGCTCCAGATGACGGAATACCCACGCCGTTCCAAAGGTGACGATAAGCGTCCCTGCCTCCCGGAAATCCGCCGATGCCCGCGCAAGAGCCGCATTGGCATTATCCAGAAACTCCTCCGGAGTCTTCCTCGCAAACGACCCGTGATGCCAGAACGAGACATATCCCCCACCGTCCGGAGCAATCGGACGGTGGTGACCCGGGACAACAGGACATTGCTCCCGGACAACCGGCTCCTTCATGGCAATTATCTGTCCCTGCCGCCTTTTATGTCTGGGATTGGTATCTCTGAGAATGACATCATCCGAGGTAAAAGGTCTGCCGTCAGCCAGCCTGCCGAGTGACCTGGCTATCGAGACAGGATTATACAGCACTCCGAACGGATTGTTGCACACCCTGTACCCGCAAGCCTCCATCCTGTTTCCCATCTCCGTAGAGAAACACGACCCCAATGACACAGTCATACCGTTATTGCCCCTGACTCTTTTGTTTTCTTCCATCATATTATAATCCGAATATAGAGGTACGCACTACAAGAGAAATAACAGAGGGCGGCTAAATCAATTTTTAGCCGCCCTCTGTTTTATATAAGCACCTTATTAAAGGAGTAGATCTCTTATTTCTATCTGGCAACCACACTGTTAAACACTGCCTGAGCGGCTACGGACTGGCTGCTTGCCGACGAGGCAGATGTGGTGCTGTATTCACCCTTTACAAATTGATTTCCAGGCAGTACAGCTGAACCTGTCCAGTTATACCATGAATTATTGTAAGAGAATCCAAGGAAAATACCGTTTACTGTCGTAAATCCGGTTTCATCAAACTCCAGGACACATGCCTCTTCAGGCCATAAGTAAGTATTACCATCACTCTCATCCTCATGATAAGCACACATAATGGCATCCACTGTACCCATTCCTGACACATTCACGCTTATAGGATTCAGCGAGATAGTAAGTGACTTGCCTGAAAGAGTAGCAGTATAATACGCTTCTTCTCCGGTAATATATGAAAGAGGCCATACTCTGTACTCTCCATCAAAAGTGATCTCGTATACTACCTGTATATCATTGCCATCCTGATCCTGAACGGTAATGGCATACTGGCCAAGCACACTCTCATCAACTGTAATTATGGACACAGTAATCTCAGCCCACTCTGAATCCAGATATTCTACACCATCAGCAACAGCCTTTACCCTGACAGTATAGTCACCTGCTGTCAAATTCGTAAACTCAGCTGAAAGTTCCTCTGTAGTAGTTTCGCTGCCATCATTGAGAGTATAGGCATATGATACGGCACCCTCAATGGCTGCCCAACTGATTATAAATGATGTCTCGGTCTGGTCAGCAATTGTAAGCTGAGGTGTTGCCAAAGGTGCAAGTTCTGCAGCTTCAATGGTCACGCTGACAGTAGCCCAGTCAGAATCGAGGTACTCTTCGCCTTCAGGAGCAATTGCTTTGACTTTTACGTTGTAAGTACCCTCAGTAAGATCTGTGAATGTTGCTGAGAGTTCAGAAGTATTCTGCTCTGCACCGTCATTAAGGGAATAGGCATAGGAAACAGCATGTTCTACAGCCTCCCAAGCTATAACAAATGATGTTTCTGTCTGCTCGGAGACAGAGACAACAGGTGTAGCAAGAGGTACAGGTTTAGGTTCCGGTGCCGGCTCTTCACAGGAAAACAGGATAGCAGAAGCTGCCAAGGCGATCATAGCGCCCAAAAAATTTCTTTTCATTTCTTTTTTTAAATTTTTAATTTGATGAATTATAGATGTGATTTCCGTATAAAACGTTGCATCCGAAAACAAATGTAGTAATATTTTTGAAATTTTTCACTCCTGTACACAAAAAAACAGCAGCCGGTCTGCAGAATGATACAGACCAGCTGCTATACTGAGCCGTATATGCGTTCCGGCGTTACTCGGCCTTGTCCTCAGCTACAGGTGCTGAATCAGCCTTGGGAGTCTCTCCGGCAGCGGCCGTCTCTGCCTTGGGAGCAGCTTTCTTGCGGCTGCGGCGGGTAGAGGTCTTCTTCTCGGCTGCCTTGGTTGTTCCGAGAGCTGCCTCGTTGAAGTCTACCAGCTCGATGAACGCCATATCTGCGGCGTCACCCTGACGGAAACCTGTCTTGATGATGCGGGTGTATCCGCCGGGACGGTCAGCGACCTTGGGAGCCACGTTGCGGAAGAGCTCGGTTACGGCCTCCTTCTGCTTCAGATAAGCGAAGACTGTACGGCGGGAGTGGGTGGAGTCATCCTTTGACTTGGTAATCAGGGGCTCTACATACACTCTGAGAGCTTTTGCCTTGGCGACGGTGGTCTCAATCCTCTTGTGGAGGATCAGCGAGCAGGCCATGTTGGCGAGCATCGACTTACGGTGACCGCTCTTGCGACCTAAATGATTGATTGTCCTATTGTGCCTCATTGTTTTCTACTTCTGTTTTCTTCTTTTTAACTTCTATATTGTACTTAGTGACATCCATGCCGAAGTTGAGTTTCATCTTGTCCATCAGGACGTCAATCTCGTTCATGGACTTCTTGCCGAAGTTCCTGAAACGGATCAGCTCGTTTCTCTGGTGGGACACCAGGTCGGCGAATGTCTCGATATCGGCTGCTTTCAGACAGTTCAGAGCCCTCACGGAAAGTTCCATGTCAGAGAGCTTGGTCAGCAGCAGATGTCTCATGCGCAGTGCTTCCTCGTCAAGTGCCTCGGGAGCGCTCTTCTCGGGAGGTGTCTCCAGGGAAATCTTCTCATCGGAGAAGAGCATGAAGTGGTAGATGAGAATCTTGGCCGCCTCGGTCAGCGCATCCTTAGGATGGATGGAGCCGTCGGTGGTGATCTCGAGATTCAGCTTGTCGTAGTCGGTCTTTTGCTCGACACGGTAGTCCTCCACTGAATAGTTTACATTCTTGATGGGAGTGAATATCGAGTCGATGGGTATAGTCCCCATAGGAGCCGACTCCACCTTATTCTCATCCGAGGGCACGTAACCGCGGCCCTTGCCGATATGCATCTCCACTATGAGCTTTACCGTGGGCTCCATGGAGCAGATATGCAGCTGCGGATTGAGAACCGAGAAGTTGCAGAGATTCTTGGAGATATCCTCTGCGGTGAACTCCTGCTTGCCGGTAACTGTAAAGTTGACTGTCTCAGACTCCTCTTCCTTGACTTCTCTCTTGAAGCGTACCTGTTTGAGGTTCAATATGATGTCTACTACACTCTCAATGACTCCGGGGATAGTGTCAAACTCATGGCTTACCCCCTCTATCCTTACGGATGTGATGGCAAATCCCTCCAACGAGGACAACAGGACTCTGCGCAGGGCATTGCCTATTGTAATCCCGTATCCGGGTTCCAGCGGGCGGAACTCGAATTTACCGAAAGTGTCGGTCGACTCGAGCATTATTACTTTGTCCGGTTTCTGAAATGCTAAAATTGCCATGACGTCACTTATTATTTAGAGTACAGTTCGACGATCAGCTGCTCGTTGATATTCTCAGGAATCTCAGTTCTCTCAGGGAGATTGAGGAATTTGCCGGAAAGGTCGGCGCGGTTCCACTCGATCCATGCATACTTGCAGGTGTCGGCCACGCTGTTCTGAATGACTTCAAGGCTCTTGGACCTCTCGCGCACACCTACGACAGCACCGGGTTTAACGATGGTGGAGGGCACGTTGCATACCTCGCCGTTGAGGACGATGTGGCAGTGCGACACAAGCTGGCGTGCGGCAGCACGTGTGGGTGCGATACCCATGCGGTAAACGATGTTGTCCAGACGGGACTCGAGGAGCATCAGGAGGTTTTCACCTGTACGTCCCTGCATTCTGCGGGCCTTTGCGTATGTGTTACGGAACTGTCTCTCGAGAACACCATAGGTGTATTTGACCTTCTGTTTCTCCTTGAGCTGGTTTCCGTACTCGGAAATCTTCTTGCGTTTCTTGGCCATTCCGTGCTGTCCGGGAGGATAGTTTTTCTTCTCGAAATACTTATCCGGACCGTAGATCGGTTCACCGAACTTGCGGGCTATCTTTGTGGTAGGTCCTGTATATCTTGCCATAATTCTTAACTTTTAAACTTTTGTTCTATACCAAATTATACTTTACGGCGTCCTTTGGGACGGCATCCATTGTGAGGAAGCGGTGTCACGTCGACAATCTCGGTAACTTCAATACCGGCTCCATGGATGGTGCGGATCGCAGACTCGCGGCCCGCGCCGGGACCTTTGACATATGCCTTGATCTTGCGTAAACCCAAGTCGTAAGCAACTTTTGCGGCGTCAGCTGCTGCTACCTGCGCGGCATAGGGAGTGTTCTTCTTGGAACCGCGGAATCCCATCTTGCCGGCCGAAGACCAACTGATAACCTGACCGAGACTGTTGGTCAAGGTTACGATCACGTTGTTGAAAGTCGAGGAGATGTGTGCCTCGCCGTAGGCGTCAACCTTTACGACTCTCTTCTTATTGGTTGTTCCTGTTTTCTTTGCCATATTCAGTTACTTGTTACTTAGTTGCTTTTTTCTTGTTGGCCACCGTCTTCTTCTTACCCTTACGTGTACGGGCGTTATTCTTGGTGCTCTGTCCGCGTACGGGGAGTCCGATACGGTGACGGATTCCTCTGTAGCATCCGATATCCATCAGACGCTTGATGTTCATCTGAACGGATGAACGAAGTTCACCCTCGATCTTGTAGTGCTCAGCGATAGTGGACCTGATCGCTGCGATCTGATCGTCGTTCCAGTCGCTCACCTTGGTGTCGAAGTCGATACCACAATCGGTGAGAATCTTACGGGCGGAACTGCGACCGATTCCGTAGATATAGGTAAGACCTATCTCTCCTCTTTTGTTTTTAGGTAAATCTACACCGGCTATACGTGCCATACTATAATTACTTTTTATTTGTTTTACACTTTAATTATCCCTGGCGCATCTTGAACTTAGGGTTCTTCTTGCAGATGATATAAAGGCGACCTTTGCGCTTTACTATTTTGCAATCCTCGCTGCGCTTTTTGATGGATGCTTTAACTTTCATTGTCGTAAATTTTTATTTGTACCTGAAAGAAATTCTTCCTTTTGATAAATCATAAGGGGACATCTCTACTCTGACCTTATCGCCGGGCAGAATCCGGATGTAGTGCATCCGCATCTTTCCGGAGATGTGTGCTATGATCACATGGCCGTTGTCCAGCTCCACGCGGAACATGGCGTTGGAGAGGGCCTCGATTATAGTTCCATCTTTCTCTATAGCTGCTTGCTTGGGCATAAGTACTTGTCTCTTACAACTTAGTATTGTCTTTTACCTTCTATAAAGTCAAAAGTAGACAGAATATCGGCTTTTTCGTCCCCAACGGCGACCGTGAGCTCGAAGTGGGCTGACTTCTTCTTGTCACAAGTGCTGACAGCCCATCCGTTCTCGTGGAGGTAAATTGCTTTGCCTCCGGCGTTGATCATCGGCTCGATGCAGATGGTCATACCCTTGACAAGTTTCTTTCCCGTACCCGCCTTGCCGTAGTTCGGAACCTCGGGATGCTCGTGCATGTCCTTTCCGATTCCGTGTCCTACCATCTCGCGGACTACCGAGAAGCCGAAACTTTCGGTATATGACTGGATGGCATGTCCGATGTCCCCTATCCTGTTGCCCGCGACTGCTTTTTCTATGCCGCGATACAAGGAATCCTTGGTGACTCTCAGGAGTTTTGCGGTCTCCTCGTCCACCTCCCCGACAGGGAAGGTGTACGCGGAGTCACCGTAGTAGCCCTTGTATATAGTTCCACAGTCGACGGACACTATATCGCCCTCGCGGAGCTTGTAGTCCGACGGAAAACCGTGGACCACGACGTCGTTGACGGACAGACATAGCGTATAGGGGAAGCCGCCGTATCCCAAGAAGCCCGGCTCCGCTCCGTTGTCACGGATAAATGTCTCGGCGATCTTGTCAAGCTGCATGGTGGTGACACCGGGAGCAACGTGCTTGCCGACTTCCGCCAACGTCTTGGAGACGAGGATCGCATTCTCTCTGAGAATCTCGATTTCTTCTTCGGATTTTATTCTTATCATACCTCAAAAACTTTTTAGAACTTTTGAGAATTACATTCCCGAACGGCCTTTAAGGCGTCCGGTCTTCATCAAACCGTCGTAGTGCCTCATGAGCAGATGTGATTCAATCTGCTGCAGGGTATCAAGCACTACGCCTACAAGGATAAGCAGCGAGGTTCCTCCGTAGAACTGGGAGAACTGGTTGTTTATCCCGCACATCATCGCAAATGCCGGAAGTATCGCCACGATAGCCAGGAAGAATGATCCGGGCAGGGTGATACGCGACATTATTGCATCGAGGTAGTCGACAGTCTTCTTTCCGGGCTTCACTCCGGGAATAAAACCGCCGTTCTTCTTCATCTCCTCAGCCATCATGTTGGGGTTCACGGTTACTGCGGTGTAGAAGTAAGTGAACACTATCACGAGAACTGCGAAGATGGCATTATACCAGAATCCGGTATAGTCGCTAAGTGTAGCCGCAAGTCCCTGCGAGGCGTCGAAACGCGCGAGCAGGAGCGGGAACATCATCAGGGCCTGTGCGAAAATAATCGGCATTACGCCGGCCGCGTTTATTTTCAGAGGTATATACTGACGGACTCCACCGTACTGACGGTTTCCGACCACTCTCTTGGCATACTGTACGGGAACTTTGCGCTGTCCCTGTACGAGTGCAATGGTGGCGATGAAGACGAGGAAGAGAATCACTATCTCAATGAGGAACATGAGAGCTCCGCCATTGGTCTGGTTGAATCTCTGCGCGGCTTCAGCGAAGACCGCGAAGGGCAGACGGGCGATGATACCGACCATAATAATCAGGGAGATACCGTTACCGATACCCCTGTCGGTAATGCGCTCGCCGAGCCACATCACGAACATCGTACCTGCCATCAGCACGATAGTAGCGAAGATGTTGAATCCGAAACCCTGTACTAAGAACGCATCTGCGGGCAATTGTGCGTGAAGGTTGGTAATGTACGCAGGTCCTTGAAGCAGAAGGATTACAATTGTCAGATAGCGTGTCCACTGGTTCATTTTTCTACGTCCGCTCTCCCCTTCCCTCTGCATCTTCTGGAAGTAGGGGACCATCACACCCAGGAGCTGGATGACGATGGACGCGGAGATGTACGGCATCACTCCCAGCGCGAAGATGGAAGCGTTGCCGAAAGCGCCGCCGGAAAACATATCCAACAGACTGAGGAGGCCTGTGGACGCCTGAGCCTCGAGCTCCTGCAGTTTGGTCGGGTCTATACCCGGCACTACAATGAAGCACCCGAGACGGTACACAAGCAAGAGGAGAAAGGTATATCCCAACCTTTTCCTCAGCTCTTCAATCTTGAAGATATTCTTTATTGTCTGTATAAATCTTTTCATCGGCCGCTTTGCTTATTAGAGTACTATAGCCTTACCCTCGAGAGCCTCGATCTTCTCCTTTGCTGACTTGGAGAATGCATCGGCAGTAACTTCCAGCTTGGCTGTGAGTTCACCGTTGCCTAGAATCTTCACCTTGTCGTTCTTGGAAACAAGACCGGCGGAGACGAGTACATCGAAATCGATCACCGTGATGTTCCGCCTCTCGCTCAGAGCCTGAAGGGTGGAAAGGTTCACCGCCTTGTACTCCACTCTGGTGGGGTTCTTGAATCCGAACTTGGGCAGACGCCTCTGGATAGGCATCTGGCCTCCCTCGAATCCGATCTTGTGACGATAGCCGGAGCGGGACTTGGCGCCGTTCATACCGCGGGTAGACTGTCCACCGTGACCGGAGCCTTCGCCCCTGCCGACACGTTTGACATTCTTGCGGGAACCTTCTGCAGGTGTTAAATTATGTAGTTTCATCTCTTTTACCTTACTATTTAGTTAATCTCTTCTACTTTAACAAGATGGAGAACTTTCTGAATCATACCGTTGGTCACGGGAGTCAGCTCAATCTCCACCGACTGATGCATACGGCGCAGACCGAGAGACTCGAGGTTTGCCCTCTGCCTCTGAGTAGAGCCGTTCTTGCTTTTGATCTGAGTAACTTTAACTTTTGCCATTGTCTTGCCTCCTTATCCTTTAAATACTCTTTGCATGGGGATACCGCGGACACCGGCCACTGTATAAGCGTCACGGAGCTCAGCGAGGGCAGCGATAGTGGCCTTAACCAAGTTATGAGGGTTGGACGAGCCCTTGGACTTTGCCAGCACGTCCTGAACACCTACAGACTCGAATACGGCACGCATCGCACCTCCTGCCTTCACACCGGTACCGGGGGCTGCAGGCTTCATGAACACCTTGGCTCCGCCGAACTTCGCCTCCTGCTCATGAGGGATGGTCCTCTTGTTCAGAGGCACTTTTACGAGATTCTTCTTAGCGTCCTCTATACCTTTAGATATAGCGGTGGTGACTTCGTTGGCCTTTCCGAGACCATAGCCTACCACACCTTTCTCATCGCCTACTACTACTATAGCAGCGAAACTGAAATGGCGTCCGCCCTTGGTTACCTTGGTAACCCTCTGTACTGCTACCAATCTGTCCTTGAGCTCCAGATCGGTGGTTTTTACTTTCTTTACGTTGATATCTGCCATAGTCTCTTAGAATTTAAGACCGCCCTCGCGGGCTGCGTCTGCCAAACTTTTAACTCTTCCGTGATACAGGTAGCCTCCACGGTCGAACGACACGGTGGTGATACCCTTCTCTGCAGCACGCTCGGCGATGAGCTTGCCCACCAGAGCAGCCACCTCTGTGGCAGTCTTGCCCTTGACAGCCTCCGCAAGAGACTTGTCATTGGAGCCGGCGGACACGAGGGTAAAGCCCTTGGTGTCATCGATGACCTGAACGTAGATCTGCTTGTTGCTTCTGAATACGGACATCCTGGGTCTCTCGGGAGTACCGTTGACCACCTTGCGGATACGGTAGCGTATTCTCTGTCTTCTCTGTATTTTAGTCATTGCCATATTCCTATCCTCCTAATTATTTAGCGCCTGCGGACTTACCGGCCTTGCGGCGGAGCTGTTCGCCTACGAACTTGATACCTTTACCCTTATAAGGCTCGGGAGCACGCATAGAGCGGATCTTGGCGGCTACCTGGCCGAGCAGCTGCTTGTCGCAGCTCTTGAGTACGAGAACAGGATTCTGACCCTTCTTCACGGGCTCGGCCTCGGCCTTAATCTCCGAGGGGAGCATGAAGTGGATGTCGTGGGAGTATCCGAGAGCGAGCTCAAGGATCTGGCCCTTGACCTCAACGCGGTAACCTACACCTATCAGTTCCTGCTTGATAGTGAAACCTGTGGACACTCCAGTCACCATATTGTGAATGAGTGCACGGTAGAGTCCGTGCAGGGAACGGTGACGGGGCTGGTCCGTGGGACGGCTTACCGTGAGTGTATTCCCTTCAACGGATACTTTGATGTCAGGATCAACTTTCTGACTCAGTTGTCCGAGCGGTCCTTTAACCAGTACCACATTGTCGGCGCCGACCGTCACGGTCACGCCCTGCGGCAGGTGTACAGGCAATTTTCCAATTCTTGACATTGTATTCTTACGATTTTAACATTAATAAACATAACACAGCACCTCGCCGCCGACGTTCATGTCCTTGGCTTCCTTGTCGGTGATGATTCCCTTCGAAGTAGAGAGAATGGCGATACCCATGCCGTTGAGCACGCGGGGCATATCCTCTACGCCGACGTACTTTCTCAGACCGGGGCTCGAAACTCTCTGAATCTTCTTGACAGCCGCCTGCTTGGTAGTGGGATGATACTTCAGGGCTATCTTGATGGTGTTGTAGGGAGTACCCTCGACCAGCTTGTAGCTGAGGATGTATCCTTTCTCATGGAGGATGCGGGTGATCTCCATCTTCATCTTGGACGCGGGAATCTCAACAATCTTGTGCTTTGCGAGATACGCGTTTCTGACTCTCGTCAGGTAATCTGCTATTGGATCAGTCATTTTGTTTGTTTTGTTTTAGTGGTTCGACGCCTTCCGGCGCCCGATATCCAATGGTTTATAAATTAAGTTAAATGTATTCTCTTACCAGGATGCCTTGCGAACGCCGGGGATAAGACCCTTGCTGGCCATCTCGCGGAACTGAATACGGCTGATGCCGAAAACACGCATATAGCCTTTGGGACGTCCGGTGATGGAGCAACGGTTGTGCTGACGGCAGGGACTCGAGTTCTTGGGGAGTCTGTCGAGAGCGGCCCAGTCGCCGGCTTCCTTGAGAGCTTTACGTTTTTCTGCGTATTTAGCGCACAATCTCGCACGTTTCACTTCGCGAGCTTTCATTGATTCTTTTGCCATATCTTCTAATTACGATTTTTTGTTCTTAAAAGGCAGTCCGAACTCACGGAGAAGTGCATGAGCCTCCTCATCCTTCTCAGTGGAGGTTACAAAGGTAATCTCGAGGCCGAAAATCTTGGTAATCTTGTCGATGTCGATCTCGGGGAAGATGATCTGCTCCTTGATACCGAGGGTGTAGTTACCGCGGCCGTCGAACTTCTCATTGATACCGTTGAAGTCACGGATACGGGGCAGGGATACTGCGATGAGCCTCTCAAGGAACTCATACATGCGGGCGCCCCTGAGGGTAACCTTCACTCCGATGGCGGTACCGCGGCGGAGCTTGAAGTTGGAGATATCCTTTCTGGAATAAGTGGTCACGGCCTTCTGGCCTGCGATGGCGGTGAGCTCCTGCTGAGCAACCTCTACGAGCTTCTTGTCCCCTGTAGCGTCACCGATACCCTGATTGAGGGTAATCTTTACAAGCCTGGGCACCTGCATTACAGTAGCGAAGCCGAACTCCTTCTGGAGCTTACCTACGATCTCTTCTTTGTATTTCTTCTGAAGATTAGGAACGTATCCTGCCAAGCTCACGTGCTGTTCCTGCTTGGTCTCTTCTACTTTTTTCTTTGCCATTATTTAATCTCCTCTCCTGATTTTTTAGCATAACGGACCAGTTTTCCATTCTCGCCCATACGGCGTCCGATCCTGGTAGGACCACCCTTTGCAGGATCCACTACCTGGAGGTTGGAAATATGAATTCCGGCTTCCTGTTTGATAATACCGCCCTGGGGATGTTTTGCATTGGGCTTGGTGTGCTTGCTCACCATGTTGACACCCTCAACGATAGCGCGGTCTTTCTTGGTGATAATCTCGAGAACCTTACCGGTCTTGCCCTTGTCATTGCCGGCGTTCACGTAGACCATGTCCCCTTTCTTGATATGTAATTTCTTATTCATGTCTGTACCTCCTATATATTATAATACCTCGGGTGCAAGGGAGACAATCTTCATGTAGTTGTCGCGCAGCTCACGGGCAACGGGACCGAAGATACGGGTTCCGCGGACCTCGCCCTGGTTGTTCAAAAGCACGCAGGCATTGTCGTCAAAACGGATGTACGAGCCGTCGGCACGACGGATCTCTTTCTTGGTGCGCACTACAACGGCCTTGGATACCGATCCCTTCTTGGCGTCACCGCCGGGGATAGCGCTCTTGACAGCGACTACGATCTTGTCGCCGACGCTGGCATAACGGCGGCGGGTACCTCCGAGTACACGGATGCAGAGGACCTCTTTTGCACCGCTGTTGTCAGCTACCATTAAACGTGATTCCTGTTGTATCATTTTACTTCACTTTTTCTACGATTTCTACTAATCTCCAGCGTTTGGTCTTGCTCAGGGGACGGGTCTCCATGATGCGGACTGTATCGCCTTCGTCGCATGTGTTCTTCTCGTCATGAGCGACGAACTTGGTGGTCTTGTTCACGAACTTGCCGTAAACAGGGTGTTTCTCCTTAATTCTTACAGCCACGATGATGGATTTGTCCATTTTGTTGCTGACCACCACACCGATTCTTTCCTTACGTAAATTTCTTTCCATAGCGGTTACTCTTCTACTTTAGCCTGGTTTTCCTTTTCGGTCAGGATAGTGAGCATGCGGGCGATGTCCTTTCCTGCCTTTCTGATCTTTGAGGTGTCCTCAATGGGGGAGACGGCATGGTTGAGTTTCATCTGCGCCAGGTTGGCCTTCTCGGTCTCAATGCGCTCGCGCAGGTCCTTGATAGACATTTCTCTGATTTCCTTGGGTTTCATTTCTTCTCCTCCGGTTTATTACTGTTCAACATAATCTCTGCGGACCACGAACTTGGTGGTAACGGGAAGTTTCTGTGCTCCAAGACGGAGTGCCTCTTTGGCCACTTCCATGGGCACACCCTCAGCCTCTATAAGCATGCGGCCGGGAGTGATAGGAGCTACGAATCCCTCGGGATTACCTTTACCTTTACCCATACGTACCTCAGCAGGTTTCTTTGTGTAAGGTTTGTCAGGGAAAACGCGAATCCAAATCTTACCTTCACGTTTCATGTAACGCACTACAGCCTGACGGGCAGCCTCTATCTGCTGACCAGTGAGCCATGCCGACTCAAGGGTCTTGATACCGAAAGAGCCGAAAGAAAGCTCAGTTCCACGATGAGCATTCCCTTTCATACGGCCTTTCTGCTGCCTTCTGAACTTGGTTTTCTTTGGTTGTAACATTGTCTATACTTTTTGTAAGTCTATTATTTCCAGTCAACTAAATATAGTTCTCCCATTAAACGGGGCTGCAAAGATATTACAAATTCCTTTAACACCAAACTTTTTTGAAGTTTTTTTGAAAAATTTTTACTGCATTTTCGACCGGATTTTTTGAAGGTCAAGCAACGGTCGGTCAGGCGCTTAAGAAAATATAAACATTTTCGGGAATGGCGTTTTGGACACGGGCGCGGACACATCAAAAAAAAGAGCCGCTCCAGTCCGGGGCGGCTCTAAAGTTACTTACTGCAACAGTATGTGTCAGAAGCGGAAGGCCAGCTTGAGGCGTGGCATCGTCAGGATCTTGACATCATGGTTGATGGCGCGGTACGGGGTCATACCCGAAGGGTGCAGTTCCATAACGCTGCACTGGTACATGGCCGGGAAGACCTCGACACCCAGGACAAGTCCTGGAGCCACCGAGTAGTCAATACCTGCTACGAAGCCGCCTTGCACTGCCCATGACTGACCTGCCTGATAGGAAGGAGTTGTCAGCTCAATGGGATCACCATTACCGTCCTCAACATCGGTGTAGGGAAGCATGGTCTCCAGACGGGCGAACTGATATCCGAACACGACTCCGATATAGGGAGAGATGCGTGGATTGTCAGGCAGGAAGTAGAAGTTCGTACCGAGCTGCACATAGAACATGTGGTTTGTACGGCCTACTACATAATCCGCGTTGGGGATTGGCATATCCGGTACCTCAAAATCGCCCTCAATGAAGTCCTTCTTCGGTGTGGCATTGATGTTCATGCCGAACATCACGTTGACATCAAAACGTTTGTGGACGAAATAAGAGTAGCGGATACCGATGCTGTTGACTATACTGTTGCTATTCATACTGCCAAGGTCGAGGAACACCAGCGGGTCAGCCCCGAAGCCGATGTTCTGCTGGTCTCCCATCCCGTAGTCACCATAGGGCATCAGATAGTTCAAGCCATAAGTCTCATTGTACAGCGAGAAGTTGGAGGAGCCGAGCAGCAATGTGAACTGCATGTCTCCGAACTTCGGCTGCTCTATGGCATATGTCTGAGCCTTGACGGGGACTGACAGAGCAAGGAGAGCCAGAATGGTTATGAATAGACTTTTTCTCATGACAGATGCTGTTTAGGCTTCAGGTGTTTCGTCTGCATTACCCGCAATGAGGTCCAAAAGGGCATTCAGTTTGTCACTCCACATAGTGAACATGGCAAGAGTCTCGTCATATTCGGCCTGGGCTTCAGTCAAAGCTTGCTCAAAATCTGCAATAACCTGCTCAAGCGGGTCTCCAGTACTGTTTTCAAGGCGGTCAAGCCTCTTCTGTGCTGCTGCTAATTGTTCATTAAGTCTATTAATTAGATACTCATAATACGTAGCACAAACCTCTTGGAATTTATCAAAGGTCAAATCATAAGTATAATAATAATACGAACCATCGCTGAAATCCCACAAACGATATTCCATATTGATGAAATCAAACTCATATTGGTAGTTATCATAACTGATATAATAGTTTCCATAACCTTCTTGCCTTATTAGAGCATTGAGCAAGGAGATCCTATTTTCCAGACGTTTGTAATCAGCCATCAGAAGAGCTACCTGACTATAATCATCAGATAAAGGAACACTTCCAACTTCTTTATCCATCAAGTCTTCCGAACAGATCTTTCCAATCTCAAAGTCAACGCTGTCAATCGATGATTGAATGGAATTTTTCTGATTTTCCAATTCTTGCTGCTGCTCATAAAGACTGCGCAACTCAGCATAAAGAGCATTAAGGTCTTCTGTAGCTCCATCACTGATTTCTTCTATGGCCTCAATTTCTGTTCCGACAGTTTCTGCAAGAAGCGAATAATCAGCATTATTTGTTATCTGGGACTGAATATTCTCAATAAGCGCGCTTTGACTAAGTTCTTGATAAAGAAGAGTAAGATAGAAGTCATTATTATAACCAGGCTGTATCTGATTGAGGTACCTTTCATAATCAGCACCGTCAATATCCGTCATACACACTAATGGATTATTTACATCATAATTATATTTAAACGTAAACACTACCCCATAGCCTACAAACTCAGGAGTAAAAGGTTCTGTAAGATAATCCACTCCAAAGAGATAAGATGATGCAGTATACCATAAATCCATAGCGGAGTACGCATTGATTTCAGCCTCTGTTGACTTAGGGTTGATATAATATCGTATATCCATACCTGTAAAGTCATAAGGCTGTGATAAATAGTAGCTGCTGAGAGGAGTGAGATCCAGTGTTCCGGCTTTGTAATTAGCAAGAGTTATACTCTCATAAGGAATGACTGCCTGATTATCCAAAGAATCTCTAAGCATCTGCTCTGTAGCGATAATACTGAGCTGAGCCTGTATCTCGTTATCTGTTGCAGTTGCAGGCAACTGCTGGAGTGCAGAATATGCATCTGAGCCATCTCGCCACATATTGTCATAATCAAGCTCCCGGTCAATAATACCGTATGTCTCGGCAATCGCATTATACTCTGCCAGTCCTTTCTCATAAATCTCCGTATAGAAGTCATATAGAGTCTTGATACCTGTCAGTTCGTCGTTATACCTTTCTGTCGCCTCAGCCAATTTACTATTTAAGGTAGCTATCTCGGGTGCATTAAGTACCTTAATCTCCTGCGACAATTGATTCAAGAGAATTTCGGACTTATTGTAAGTTGTTTCATACACGAACTTTCCTCCGGGCAATGTGTACTCATCTGCAGCGGCATCCCACTCGAAACCGGATGTAATCACTAATGCACTATTATCTCGGTAATTTTCACTATTGTCGGTAAAAATTGTTTCAAAAGTCAAAGCCACATAAGGTACAATAGCATCAGGAACAGCTATCTCAAAAGATGCCCGCTCATCAAGGGCTGAGGAACCTGTTCCTGTACCCGGAATTTGTAACTCTAAATCGTCGATGACTTCGCCAAGGGAATCAATCTTCAATTTGATAACATTCTGCTGCGCCTTGAAAGGATCCTTATCAGCCTCCTTGGCCTGAGCCTGCATCTTGAGATCCGATATCTGATCTGTAATTAACTTCATTTCCTCCTCTGTTTCTACCTTCTTCGCTGCCCAGGAATCAGAATTAGTAATTTCTGCAATGCTCTCACGCTCCTGCTGAACGGCTTCGATTTGGCTCTGTATTCCATCTACCTGCAATGTATAGAGATTTGTATAATAGGTCGAATCTGACTTCCAAGTATACTTAGCATCTATCAACTTGCGATCTGCTGCCACAAGTTCATTCTGTGCCAACTCCAGTTGTAACTGCCATTGAGCTACAATCTGAGTCAATGATTCAAGCTGATTTTGCTCTTCAGCACTCAATCCATTTCTCAGAGCCTCAAGATCACGGAGAGCCATTTCATAATCATACTGAGCTTGTGCTGTTGCTGCCTGGAGTTCCAACATCTTGGCATTATGCTCCTCCAATGCCTGCTCTCTCAGAAGATCCAGATTCTCAGTATCCATCTGGCTCTTGAGAATCAGATATTCATAATATGCAATTTCTGACTCCAGCTCTTTCTGACGGGCCTCGTCCTCAGCTTGTTGACGAAGATATTCCAACTCGAGCATTCGAATATCGTGCTCGTTTTGGGCTTGCTGCATTTCAAGATCCAACTGTTTGGACTGGAGATCTATTTCCCTCATTCGGTTCTCGATCTCCATCTTCGCAGCCTCAGCTTCCACAAGTGCCTGCTGGGCAGTAAGATAAGCAGTCTCAGCGGCCTTATAGGCTGCCTGAGCACTGATGAGTTCGGCTTTTGCCGTCCTCATGGCTTCAATTCCGGCCGGTTCGGTGTTGTCCAGACATGACGTGGTCATGAAGAACATTCCTAGGACGGCTGTCCCAATTAAGAAAATCTTTTTCATAAGTTTTAAATGTGTTTTGTCCCCGGTCTAATATTACTGCACGCCACGATGCCAGACCGAAAATGCACCGCAGCGAGAAGCCATAAAGACACCTAAATAAATTGGACAAAGGGGGGATTTGTCCTCATAGCTTAAATTTGCTTTCAAATATATGCAATTTTTTTGAGAAAAATGCAAATTTTGCAAGCAAACCGTAAATGAATTTTGCGTATCTTTGTGACAGAAAATAATCACAATTGGTATGAAGAACAACTTTACAAATGTCGAGAAAGCCTATGTAGGCTCAGTAGAACACAGATTTCCTACCAACATCCCTTACATCACAGTGGAGAATTTCCCCAAACTGGGCAAGCTGACAGCATTCAGATTCCTGGAATGGGCAGCGGAGCATCCGGACGGAGTAATCAGCCTCCCCACCGGCAAGACTCCCGAGTACTTCATCGCGTGGGTCAAGAAGATTCTGACCGAATGGGACACCAAAGAAGGCGCCGCATCCCGCGAGGAGAGCGGACTTCTGGTCACCAAGAAACCCGACCTCAGGGGACTGCACTTCGTCCAGATTGACGAATTCTACCCTATTGACCCCCGCCAGCACAACAGCTTCTACAACTATGTGCAGAAATATTACGTCGAGGACTTCGGCCTGGACGCATCGAAGGGCATCTTCATCAACTGCGAGCAGATTCCCCTCGTAGACGGCAAGCACTTCACAGAGGTATTCCCCGACGGAGTGATAGACCTGAGCCTGCGTTACCGCAACGCCAAGTCCGCAGTTGAGGACATGCAGCAGAAGTCCATCTTCATGATTGACAACTGGTGCGCTGACTACGACCAGAAAGTCAGGGACATGGGCGGCATCGGGTTCTTCCTCGGAGGTATAGGCCCCGACGGACACATCGCATTCAATGTCCGCGGCAGCGACCCTCACTCCACCACCCGTCTGACCCACACCAACTACGAGACACAGGCTGCCGCTGCAAGCGACCTCGGAGGCATCGAGATCTCCCGAATCAAGCCTGTAATCACCATCGGACTGGACACCATCACCCACGACCCCGAGGCCGTGGCCATAATCTTCGCTGCAGGCGAGGCCAAGGCACCCGTCGTTGCTGACGCCCTCGAGAAGACCCCCTGCAACCTCTACCCCGCATCGGTCCTCACCCGTCTGCCCAACGCCCGCTTCTACCTTACCACAGGAGCAGCCTCCATGCTGCATGAGTCAGTATATCATTATTATACTGATACCCCCTGGTCACAGGAGAAAACTGACCGAGCCGTGCTCGACTGCTGCAACCGCATCAACAAATACGGAGACAAGATTACCCTCGAGGACCTCAAGGCCGACGAGTACTGCAGCATGATTCCCGACCTGAGCGAGAACACAGTCCAGAGCGTAATCGACTCCATGACCCGCAAGATTGCCCGCGGTACATCCACCTGGAGTAACCAGACCTTCTACTACACCGGTCCTCACCACGATGATATCCTCCTCGGTCTGCTGCCTCACATCCACAGGGTATCCCGCAATGAGACCAACGACTCACACTTCTCGGTAATGACCTCCGGCTTCAACGCCGTGACCAACCACTTCCTTATCGACGCCCTGAACGAGACCATAGGTTTCCTCGATGCAGGCAGAATCCAGATGACAGACTATCCCGACTTCTTCACCGAGGGATGGAAACTCAAACGGGAGAAAGACATCTACCACTCTCTGATCAACGTTGCTTCCGGAAACGAAGAAGAGCGCAAGAGAGGCCGCTCGCACCGTCTGGTACGCGACTTCATCGAAATCTACGGTGTGAAGAACAAAGAGGAACTGCGTGCCAAGATTCTCGACGTGATCGACGAGACCCGCCACAGCTACGACGGCCAGAAGATGTCCGCTGACATCCGCCTGCTCAAGGGTATGATCCGCGAGTTCGAGGAAGAACTGGTATGGGGATTCTTCGGCATCAAGAACGAGAACGTGCATCACCTCCGCCTGGGCTTCTACACCGGTGACATCTTCACCGAGCAGCCCAACCGTGAGCGTGACGTGGCCCCCATCCTCGAGGAGCTGCGCACCATCAAGCCTACCGTGATCAGCATCGCCTTCGACCCTGAGGGCAGCGGTCCCGACACCCACTACAAGGTGCTCCAGGCCATCGCCGAAGCCATCCGCGAGTGGGGCAAGGAGGCCGACCTGAGCAACCTCAAGATCTGGGGCTACCGCAACGTATGGTACCGCTTCCTCCCTTCCGAGGCCACCCACATCGTACCCGTATCGCTCAACGCCATGAGTGTGTTCGACAACGCCTTCTGCAACTGCTACGCCTCCCAGGTACACGCCGACTTCCCGAGCTACATGCTCGACGGCAAGTTCAGCGACCTGGCCAAGATTATCTGGGTGGACCAGTTGGCCAAGGTACAGAGAGTACTCGGCAAGCCGTTCTTCTACCAGAACCCCAGCCCGAGGCTCAGGACCACTCACGGACTGCTCTTCTTCAAGGAGATGAACGTAGAGGAGTTCCTCCAGTCAGCCCGCGAGCTCCAGAAGTCGATGACTATGTAAGCGGAGAGTACTCCGTAAGAAAAGGATACGGTGTTCCGTCAGAACTTGGACGGGACACCGTATTTTGCAAATATATCCACCGCTGCCTGCAGGTCTGCCTCGGAGGGCGCGGACATGGGCACGGCATCCGGGTTGTAGACCGTCCCCATTCGGGAATGTTTGGACTTGCCTATGTCGTGGTACGGCAGCAGCTCGACGTAGCGCGGTAGACGGGGAAGGGAGGCGAGGAACGTGGCCGTAGCGGTCACATTGGCCTCATCCGCATTGACACCTATTATATAAGGTATACGGATGATGTAGTCGGCGCCGGCCTCCGCCAGCACGCGCAGGTTGCTCAGGATAGGCTCGTTCGGCACTCCGCAGCAGCGGCGGTGAGTCGCTGAGTCCATGTGCTTGAGGTCCACCAGGTACAATTCGCATCGGCCCAGGGTCCCCCGCACCAGAGCCTCCGGAGCGAAGAGAGTAGTGTCCAGGGTACGGTGCAGAGTGTACCCGTCGCGGGCGGCAGCCTCTGAGATGAAGTCCAGCAGGGGAATAATGGATTCTCCCTGATACAGCGGCTCTCCCCCGCTGAAGGTCACTCCGCCACCGGAGGACTCGAAGAAAGGCCGCTCCTTGGCTATCTCGGCGTAGATCTGCTCAGCGGTATAGGACCTGGCGGCCATCTCCACGGCTTTCGTGGGGCAGACCTCCGCACATTTGCCGCAGAGGGTACACCTGGAGGCATCGCAGCGGATACCGCCGGAAGCGCCGCGCCGGGGCATGGAGAGAGCTCCGGAGGGGCAAAAATGCACGCAGGCACCGCAGAGAATGCACTTGGAGGGGGTGTACATGCGGGTCTGGGTGCGGGATATGCCCTCGGGGTTGTGGCACCACAGACAGGACAGCGGGCATCCTTTGAAGAAAAATGTAATCCGGATGCCCGGTCCGTCGTTGATGGAATACCGCTTGATGTCGAATATCCGGTACATCATCAGAATGAGGCGTTCTCGGTACGGGCTATGATCTCCTCCTGGTAGTCGGCGCAGAGGTCATTGAAGTAATCACTGTAGCCGGCCACGCGGACCATCAGGTCGCGGTACTGCTCCGGATGCTTCTGAGCATCGCGGAGAGTGGCGGTGTCCACGATGTTGAACTGGATGTGGTGGCCACCGAGGCCGAAGTAGGCGCGGATGAGCTGACCGAGCTTGGTGAGGTCCTCCTCTTTCTTGAGTATCTGAGGTATCAGGCGCTGGTTGAGCAGGGTACCGCCGGAAAGGCTCTGGTCGAGCTTGCCCAGGGACTTGACCACGGCTGTGGGTCCGTGGGTGTCGGCGCCGTGCGAGGGAGATGTACCGTCCGAGATGGGCAGGAAGGCGTGGCGTCCGTCGGCCGAGGCTCCGAGCACCTTGCCGAAGTAGATGTGGCAGGTGGTGGAGAGCATGTTCATGTGATAGCACGAGCCCTTGATGTTGGGACGGCCCTCGATGGCCTTGAAGAGGTCGTTGTAGACACGTACTGCGATGGAATCGGCGTACTCGTCGTCGTTGCCGAAGAAAGAGGTGTGGTTGATAATCCACTGACGGTCGAACTCATGACCCTTGAAGTCAGCCTTGAGCATCTCCAGCATCCGGTCCATGGTATAGCGGCCTTCCTCGAAGACATGCTTCTTGATCGAGGACATGGCGTCGGTGACGGTGCCGAGGCCTGTGCACTGGATGTAGTTGGTGTTGTAGCGGGGACCGCAGTTGTAGTAGTCCTTGCCCTTGGCGATGCAGTCGTCGATGAGCACGGAAAGGAAGGTGGCTGGAGCGTACTCCGCGAACATGCGGTCGATGTAGTTGTTGACCTTTATCTTCTCGAGCACCACGTATTCGAGCTGCTTCAGGAAAGCAGAGTACAGGTCCTCGAAGGTCCTGAACTCCCTGGCGTCGCCGGTGGTGATGCTGATCTGACGGCCGGTGACGGGATCCACACCGTTGTTCAGAGCCAGTTCCAGAAGTTTGGGCACGTTCAGATAGCCTGTGAGCAGATAGGCCTCCTTGCCGAAGGCGCCGACCTCGATACAGCCGCTGCAGCCTCCCTCACGGGCGTCCTCCAGGCTCTTGCCCTGACGGACGAGTTCCTGGACGTATGTGTCGGGATTGAAGAGGGACGGATAGCCGTATCCGAGACGGATGACCTTGCAGGCGGCCTTGACCAGGTCGTCGGAGGTCTTCTCGCTCACGTGTACGGAGCAGCCGGGCTGGAGGATGTGCAGTTCCCCGAGCACCTCCAGGAGGATGTAGGACACCTCGCTCTCTCCGGAGGTGCCGTCGCGCTTGACTCCGCCTATGTTGATGTTGGTGAAATCGTTGTATGTGCCGCTCTCCTTGGCCGTGATGCCCACCTTGGGAGGAGCGGGATGGTTGTTGACCTTGATCCAGAAGCAGCTGATGTACTCCTTGGCCTGCTCGCGGGTGAGGGTGCCGGCAGCCGTCTCTTTCTCATAGAAGGGAGCCAGATGCTGATCGAAGTGCCCGGGATTCATGGCGTCCCAGCCGTTGAGCTCGAGAATCGTGCCGAGGTGGCAGAACCAGTACATCTGTACGGCCTCGCGGAATGTCCTTGGAGCGTTCTCAGGCACCCAGGTGCAGACCTCGATGATATCCTGAAGCTCCTTGATACGGCGCCTGTAAGCGTCCTCCTGGGTCTCTCCGGAGAAGGGAGTCACCTTGAAGGCAGGGCCTCCGGCCAGAGCCTTCTCTATCCTGGTTATCTGCTTGCGTGCCTCGTCTGCATGACGGCGTCCGAACAGAATCAGGGCGTCGCAGGAGATGGCCATGGCCCTGAGTTCCTCCTGCTTGTCGGTGGCTTCGGGATCATTGAGGAAGTCCAGCTTGGAAAGCTGCTCGTCGATACGGGCCTTGAAGTCCTTCATGCCCATGCGGTACATCTTGCCGTCCAGGGCGGTATGGCCGGGAGCCCTCTGCTCCATGAATTCGGTGAAGACACCGGCCTCGTAGAGGGATTTCCAGCTTTCGGGCACGTGGTTGAAGATGCGGTCACGCTGGGTGCGGCCCTTCCAGAATGGAATCACTTCCTTCTTGTATTTCTCAATCTCGCGGTCGGAGATGGTGTAGTGCTGGATCTTGCGGCTGCGGAGCACCTTGAAGTCCTCCACGGAGTGGCAGTTCAGTTCGGGGAACGTAGGCACGGCTTTGGGTTTGGGTCCACGCTCGCCGACGATGAGCTCGTTGTCGCCGATGTAGATCCTCTTCTTGGCGCAGAGGTTGTAGAAGTTCTTGGCCCGGAGGACGGGGATAGAGTATCTCCCCTCGTTCTTCCTGTAAAATTCGGTTTCGATCAATGCCCTTTCGATAGTGAGCGAAGGCTCGGCATTGACAGACTGCGAACGCAGCATATCTATTCTTTCAGTCATAATATTCGTGTTTTCTGATGGTAAATTAAAATGAGAATGTACTGGTTGTCAGGAGAATTTTCCTGAACCCTCCATCAGCGGATGCTGCACGAGTAAAGCCCGCGGCCGGGCTTGTGATACATATTGATTATGAAAGAATAACGTCTCATCAGCGCAAATTTAGAATAATTCGTTTATATTCGCAACATCAAATCATGAAAAAATACGTCTTACTCATAATACTCACACTCCTCTCCGCCATAGCATCATCCACTGCCCAGGAGCGAAGAAATCCAAGACAGAAGCCAAAGCCTGTCCGTTCAGCCAACATACAGGAACGCCCGGACAGCCTGTCAATGATGAGATATATGGTCGATGAGAATGGAGACACAGTATACTTTGAAGAGCTGGACGAAGCTATTATAATCGCCAGACGCAAAGGCCGCGAATGGAGGAGATACTACCGCCTGGTACACAACTTCGCGAAGGCCTATCCCTACGCCCTGCTGGCAGAGGAAAAACTGCGCGAGGCCGACTCGACCATCACTGCGGACGAACTCCGGCGTGGCAAGCGCAACCGCTACATAAACATCCTTCAGAAAGAACTGTTCGAGACCTTCGAGAAGCCCTTGCGCAACCTGACAGTATCACAAGGCAAGCTGCTGCTGCGGCTGATTGACAGACAAACCGGAATTACGCCCTACGAGATTATTCACAGCTACAAGGGCAGGGCCGCCGCCGGATTCTGGCAGGGCATAGCCAAACTCTTCGGTTCCGACATGAAACTGCCCTACGATCCGAATGGAGAAGACAAGGAAACGGAAGAACTGGTAATCATATACCAGAAAGGAGAATTCAACAATCTGTACCGCTCAATATTCGGCAAAAATCCTCCAGAACCGGTAATCAGATCCCGACTGGACATTACGCAGAAATAATCCGGATGTCCTGCCCGTCAAAAACTGCATACTCCCCGCCATCCAGCCAGCATCCAAGAATATACATTTTTCCACCTGAAGGGATATCTATTGAACCAGGTGTATGATAATGCCCGAAAATATAATAATCTATCCCGTTACCTTCGTGTGAAGCCTTGTAATTCTTACCGAATGCATCTGCAAAACGGTACAGAGGCTCATCCTTTCCTCTGAAAAAATAGCTTGAGGACCGTCCGGGGTCATTCTTCAGCTTACGGGAATGAGCAGCCCAGGCATAACCCAGGCCGAAAGCCCAGCGGGGATGCAAGGAGGAAAAGAGAACCTGAAGGAAGCGGTTGTGAAACATCCAGCGGATGAAACGGAATGCCGGCTCAGTACGGCCGAGGCCGTCTCCATGTCCAAGACAGAACGTGCGGCCATGCAGTTCCAGAACATACGGTTCATTGACAACCTTCATCCCAAGTTCTTCCTTGAAGTAAGAATAGGCCCAGACATCGTGGTTTCCGGGGAAAAACCATACTGGAATTCCGCAGTCCCTCATTCTGGCAATAGCAGCCAGCGCCCGCGTATGCCCTTTCGGAATGACATAACGGTACTCGTACCAGAAATCAAAAATGTCCCCCAAAAGAAATATTCCGGCAGCTTCTTCCCGGATACTCTCCAACAAATATACGAAACGGTCCTCCAGTGCCCTCCGGTCGTAACCGCTGACTCCCAGATGGACATCCGAGATAAAATAATATTTGCACGGGGCTTTCATCAACGCGCTATCCTACCGTCTCGAATATGAAGCAGAAGGCGGCGGCCAGAACACAGTAAAGCGCAAACCAGCGCAGTCGGGCTTTCTGAACTATCCGGATCATCCACCGGCAGGCTATATAACCGGACACGAAAGCCGTCAGAGTACCAAGAGCCAGTGATATTGCGGAGATACCTGAGGATGAGGCCGAAAAATCTCCTCCGACCAACTGCAGGAAAGCCTCTCCAAGAATAGGAATCAGCACCATCAGGAATGAGAACTGAGCCATGGCACTTTTCTTAATTCCAAGCATCAGACCGGTGGAAATAGTGGTGCCGGAGCGGGACAGACCGGGCATGACGGCAAAAGCCTGTGCAACTCCTATAATAAAAGCGTCCCAATAACCGACCTCACGCCCGCCCTCACGGCCTTCTGAAGCAGCCTTCCGTACCTGACGGTTCGAAAGATATTCTCCGAGGGTCAGCAATACAGCGGTGAGCAGCAGCATGCTGCCCACGATAATCAGTCCCGAACCGAAGATGTCCGTAACAAAGTCCTTGAAGAACACTCCAACGATAAAGACAGGTATCATAGAGACACATATTTTAAGAAAATACTGTGTCTGTGGATTGTACTTGAACTTGAACACTCCCTGGAGAATGTCCCATATCTCCTTGCGGAAAGCGACAATGGTGCTGAGCACCGTCGCAGCATGGACCGCCACCTCGAAACTCAGATTCTCGGCATCTATACCGAAGATTGCTTTGAAAATAGTAAGATGCCCGCTGCTGCTGACCGGAAGGAACTCCGTAAGACCCTGGATAAGACCCAGGACTACTGCCTGAAACCACTCCATAACCTATTTTTTTCTTTTAAGAATATTGATGGGCCTGCGGCAAAGCAGAACCGCCAGTTCTATAACAAAGCCTCCCACTATCAACAGAGGTGCGATGTACATACGGGAGAAACTGAACAAAGCATAATTAAAGACATCCCGGCTGTCAGCACCTCCCCCCATAAGAAGGAGATATCCCAGAACCATCACGGCCAGACCGATGATAAGATAGAGAACATTTTCTCTAGGTATTGCGAATTTATTATTCATTACGGTATTATTTTATCTATTAATAATAAAGTTCATTTCTGTTCAGTGATATGAGACTGCGCACACCTGCAGAAGTGGAGATCATGCAGATAAGCATTCCGAGAATCACAACTCCTGCCATTACGGCTCCGAGAAGCATTGCGTCAAAAAGGGAAAACAGCTGATAAAACTCGTTGCGGATAAGGTACAGCGCTCCCAGAATGAACACATCGGCAACAGCACCGGATATAAGCCCTTGGAAAAAGGCCTGCCCGACGAAAGGTCTTGTGATAAATCCCTTTGTGGCTCCTACCAGACGCATGGTATGAATCGTAAAACGCTTGGCGTAGACATTCAGGCGGACAGTGTTGTTGATCAGCACTACCGAGATAAACAGCAGGAGGAGTACGAATACACCGATGATGAGGCCTATCCGTTCAAGATTAGCATTGAGAAGCTCCACCAGCGACTGCTGGTACACCACATCATCCACCGCCGGATAAGCATAGAGCGCCTCCTCGATAACGGAAAGACTGTCAGTAGATATATAATCCGCCGATATCTGAAGCTCCAGAGACGCGGGAACTGGATTGACCTCAAAGACATCCATGAAATCCTCACCCAGAATCTCCTTCATCTCCTCCACCCCTTCTTCCTTGGTGATGAGCTTCACGTCTTTTATATATCCCGCACGCTCCAGTTCATCGGCAAGCGCCGAGGCATCCGCATCATCAGCCTCAACTGACAGGACTGCAGTAACAGTAATGTTCTCCTTGAAATAATTGGAGACAGAACGGGCATTGACTATGAGGACACCGGCCATTCCCACCAGAAAAAGCACAAGACTTATGCTGATTACCGATGAGAAATATGACCTCAACAATCTGCGGTACAAGATATTATTCTCGCTTTTTGCCATCTGTGTCCGATAATTACAACTTTCAAAGATATAGAAAAAGATGATTATTTTAGATATTTTATTGCTATATTTGCAGAAAAGTACCCAAATGAAAGATCCCAAAAGAGTTTTATTCGTCAATTCTGAGATTTATCCCTACCTGCCGGAGACCACTATCTCCATAGTAGGCAGAAACCTGCCGCAAGGAATACAGGAGTCAGGGAAAGAAATCCGGACATTCATGCCCCGCTACGGGTGCATCAACGAGAGGCGCAACCAGCTTCACGAGGTCATAAGACTCTCCGGGATGAACATGGTCATCCATGACATCGACCGTCCTCTGGTCATCAAGGTCGCATCCATATCATCGGCCCGAATGCAGGTATATTTCATTGACAATGACGATTACTTCCACCGCAAGACCATATACGAGGACGCTGACGGACATTTCATGGAGGACAACGACGAAAGAGCCATTTTCTTCGCACGCGGCATACTCGAGACAGTCAAGAAACTCCGCTGGAAGCCGGATATCGTGCATTGCTCCGGATGGATTTCCCACCTGGTGCCGCTTTACCTCAAACGGGCCTATAAGAACGACCCGATATTTTCTGAATCCAAGGTCATCATCTCCCTGTACAACGAATACCCCGACTGCGAGTTCGCACGCGACATGAAGTCAAAAGTGCCGGTAACAGGCATAAAGGCCAAAGACATAGAACTGCTGAAAGTTCCTACTGGCACAAATCTTGCAAAACTCGCTGTTCAGTATGCAGATGCCGTCATTATGGGTACGGATACCGTAAATCCGGAACTCAGCGAATATATCGCTGCCCGCAAACTGCCTGTTCTGGACTACATACCGATAGACCATCAGGAAGGCACCTACATTCAGAAGTACAATGAGTTTTACGACAAATTATTAGACTAAAATGTCCTTAAAGACAGCCCTTTACATCACTTTAGCCATAACTTGCGCCGCAGTGTTGTCTTCCTGCGTGGAGAACAACCGTGCAATGGGAGAGGGCATTCTTCCCGAAGGCTACGTTCCCGAGCTCTGCCGCAAGACCTTTGACCTCCCCGTGACCAACCGCGTAAGCGACTCTGTCCAGGCATCCAACTCCATCAACATGCTGGTCGGAACCATGACAGACCCTGTATTCGGTACTGTTACCTGCAATGCAGCCTCATTCATAGTACCCTACTCCGACTCCACCGACTTCGGGGACAGTCCGGAACTGATAGGAGCCTATCTCACCCTGTCCATCGACTCCACATATTTCATGGAAAGCAGCCAGGAAGGAATCCACCAGCGTATCCGGGTCTACAAACTGACCCACACTATGGACAGCACCCTGATGTTCTGCAACTCCATCAGCACCGATGACTACGATCCGACGCCCGTAACAGTAAGTGACCCCGTCATATACGGTGAAGGAGAAATCCGCATCGACCTGACAGACGAGTTTGCATCCGAGCTCCTGGCTACCACACCCGAGGAATTCGAGGACTTTGACCTGTTCTTCAACAGAATATTCGGTCTATACATAGAAGTCGAGCCTCCCGTAAGCACCACCTCATCCGGAGGCAGGCTCAACTATCTCAATCTGGGATACTCCACCATCAATCTCGAGTACCGTACCGAGGTAGAAAGAGAAGGAAAACTTCAGAAAATCGACACTACCGAATCGTTTGTCTTCGGCTACTACACCGCCCTCAACAACTTCAACACCACATCCACAGCCCTTGAAAGCGACAACCCCGGTGACAGCCTCTTTCTGGAAGGACTCACAGGAGTCAAGCCCCACATCTCGGCCAAGACGCTCCGGAATATGCTGGACAGCTGGATTAAGGAAGACGGCCTGGATGACTATACATTAATCCTTTCAAGGGCAGAGCTGAAGTTCCCGTTCGAGATGCCGGAGGACTTCGAGAGATTCGACACAGAGCATCCCGACATGATCTACGCGTTCACCAACATCCCATGGACTTCGGACACACTGAGATACTACAAACCACTGGACGAAGTATACAGCATCAGCAACACCGGGGTCATTGACCGCTCGGCCCTGGAATACAGCATGGACATCACAGACTACATTCAGCAGCTGATGAACTGCAATCCTGAAGACATCGATGCATCGATGGACCTGTGGATAGCTCCTATGGCTGCCAGGACCAATGCATACACCAGCGCCATCTACTACGGATTCGACAACCACAACTACAACAAGATTATCCTCAACGGTCCTACCGCAGAAAGAAGGCCGACACTGAATCTTACTTTCGGGCTGATGCAGAAATAAAGATGAGACAGGAGTTGTGGCCTCCGAAACCGAAAGTGTTGTTAAGAGCCACTCTCACTTCCCTTTGACAGGCTTTATTCAGGGTAAGGTCCATCCGGTAGTCTATCTCAGGATCCTCATGCTCAAAATTGATGGTGGGAGGCACCGTAGACGCATTGACCGCGTGTATGCAGGCCAGAGCCTCGACAGCACCCGCAGCTCCAAGCAAATGCCCGTGCATAGATTTTGTAGAACTTATACTCAATTTATAAGCATGTTCTCCGAAGACAGTACGGACTCCTCTCAACTCAGCGACATCTCCTAAAGGAGTGGAAGTGCCGTGGACATTGATATAGTCGACTTCCTCAGGAGCAATACCGGCATCATCCAGTGCCAGACGCATGACCTTCGCAGCACCGCTTCCGTCCGGCAGCGGAGCAGTAATGTGATAAGCGTCCGCGCTCATCCCGGCGCCGGCCACCTCAGCATAGATACGGGCACCCCGGGCCAGAGCATGATCCCTCTCCTCGAATACAAGCACAGCAGCCCCCTCACCCATTACGAAACCGTCACGGGTCGCATCGAAAGGACGGGAAGCCGTCTTATAATTGTCATTGTTCGTTGAAAGGGCCTTGGAGGCATTGAATCCGCCGATGGACGGAATAGTAACGGGTGCCTCAGCCCCGCCTGTCAATATCACATCGGCCTTTCCCAAACGTATCAGATTCAAGGCGTCACCCATAGCATGAGAGGATGAGGCGCAAGCCGAAGTGGTAGTATAATTTGGCCCCGCCAGACCGTAACGGATGGATATCAGACCGGGAGCCATATCAGATATCATCTTTGTAATAAGAAAAGGGCTAAAGCGCGGGATGCTTCCTCCCTCGCTATAACCCATTATTTCTTCAGTGAGGCTGCCTATGCCTCCAATCCCCGAACCAAGTATGACTCCGGCCCTGTCCTTGTTTATCTTTTCAAGATCCAGACCGCTGTCTGCAACGGCCTGCGCGGCCGCCGCCATCGCGAACTGGGCAAAACGGTCAATCCGCCTCAGTTCCTTTCGGTCAATACCGTGTTCAGAAGGATCAAAATTCTTAACCGTGCAGGCAAATTTAGTCTTGAAGCGGGAGGTGTCGAAAGATGTTATCAGTTCTGCACCGCTGACCCCCTTGTCCAGATTGGAGAAATACTCCTCAACCGTATTACCCAGAGGGTTGATCGTGCCGAGACCCGTAACGACTACTCTCCGCAGACCCATGCACAAGTTATTTAGTATGCTCCTGGATGTAGTCGATAGCCTCGCCTACAGTCGAAATCTTCTCAGCGGCATCATCAGGAATCTCGATATTGAACTTCTTTTCGAACTCCATAATCAGTTCCACTGTGTCGAGAGAATCAGCACCTAAATCGTTAGTAAAGCTTGCATTGCGGGTTACTTCGCTTTCATCAACACCGAGTTTGTTGACGATGATGGCTGTTACATCTGAAACAATATCTGCCATGGTCTAAATTTTAGTTAATAATTAGTTGTTAAATCAAATTTTCCTGCAAATGAACATATAATTTTTGAAATAATGAAATTTTTATGAACTTTGCAGGAATCCAAACCTATTCCCCGAAGATGGAAAGAATTCCAAATATCGTCATATTCGCCTCAGGTTCAGGCTCTAACGCAGAGAACATCATTAACTGGTCGAAAGACAGGGACACGTACCGCGTAAAAGGCGTGTTCTGCAACCGGAAAGACGCGTACGTCCTCACCCGCGCAGAACGGCTAGGAGTTCCTGCCTGGACTTTCAGCAGAAAGGAATTCAAGGACAATACTATAATATATAATGGTGAGGCAGCGTCCCTCACTGCCGTCCTTGCAGATCTCGACACAGACTGCATCGTACTGGCAGGATTCCTGCTGAAAGTGCCGGACTACCTGCTGGAAGCTTATCCCGAGCGTATACTGAACATCCATCCCGCCCTCCTGCCTTCATACGGAGGCAAGGGAATGTACGGGGATCATGTCCACAAAGCCGTCATAGCCGCAGGAGAGAAGGAGTCGGGCATCACCATACATCTGGCCGACAGCCAGTATGACCATGGCCGCATTCTATATCAGGCCAGATGCTCCGTCTCGCCGGAAGATACCCCCGAGACACTGTTCAAAAAAGTACATCTGCTTGAGCGGGCATACCCTGAAGTCATAGATAAGTACGTAAATTCTCTATGATTCTTTAAAAGACGGAATGCCGCACCGTATCTCGTACAGCGGTCCTGTCATTCTGACTGACGGTTCGGGAGAAGATGAGCAGAATTACACCAGCACATTTGACAGCGACTTTACAGCGGACCTGTCAGGAGCGGAAGCTGTTGCTACATTTTTCGGCGATTACAGCAACTCAGGAACAAATAACTGGACCCTGATGATAATGTCCGACACCCAGGTTTTCTTTGCGGATATATACACCTCCTCTTCCTACAATGAGGACACAGGACTACCAGGGTTATGAGTCCTACATAGACCCAAAGAGCCTGATAACAGACGGCACGATAGATATAACCATCAATGAAGACGGCACATACACCATAGTGTTCAATTGTATAGACGACAACCCCACTGAGCCTCATACGATATCAGGCTCCTGGACAGGAGAACTGGGATCTGTCCTGAACCCATGGGTTTCCGGACTATACCAGCTTTCTGACTTTGGCGCAGGCTATGGCCTCTGTTATATTGCTTACCCCAAGCTTGCCGAACAGGGACTTGCGGTAACCTTTGACAGAATCTACCGATTTGAAGATGGTATCAGCTATCTCACTCATGGTAAAACCTCTGTTGGACAGTATCAGAACCGATTTCTCCAAATCCGTAAGAGTCTCCTGCAGACTTTCGTTCCATGTCATCATATCCGGGTCATAGTACCATACTTTCGAAGAGGTTTCACTGGTTATAGTCGCTCTCAGATTGGAATCATCCGGTGCCCATTCCACCGAGCACAGAATAAGCCAGAGTTCTCCGGCATCCGAAAGAGCCAGTGGCGTCCGCTTGTGATGGACCAGTCTCCACTCGCCCATACGCGGACTTCGGATATGATAGTTATAAGACATACTGTACCGCATACGCTCGGATACCGGTACATTATTGTAGAGAAAATCCAGTGATGCTCTGTTGATCTCAATCAACGCATTAACCTCTTCCGGCTTACACTGTTCGAGAAGGAAATCGAAACCTTTGGACATGACGTCCTCCCGGGAACAGCCGCAAAGAAAAATAGGATTGTCCGAAACATACAGGAAGTTCATCTTACAATAATCCATTACATAGATTGACTGATAAGTAAGTCTTGACACCGCATCCAGCATCTCGAAATAGGACTGGACTTTGCTGTACTCCACATCGGAAACTCTGGCGAGCGGCTCGTTTCCTATGAGGAGGCCTGACGTAGAGGCAGTTCTATTATTGTCACTCATAGTTAAAAAATGTTTTGGAATTGCCAATATAATAAACAAGCCAAATTTAACTAATCTGTTCGAATAATCAAAAAGTCCAAGGGATTTTCCTCTCATCGCCACCGTTTCCAATAAGGCGGGAGAACCGTATGTTAAACGTACGTTTAATGTGACAAATCTAATAAATTTTATTTAACGTTGGATATATTTTTAAATATTAATTTTCAATTTGTTAAATTCATCAACTCATTTACTGACGGATTAACTTTAAAACGTACGTTTATTTAACAACCTTAAATCTATTTTTATGAAAAAAACCACGTTTTATGCAAGCCTGATGCTTGCTGCATCTCTGGCATTGGCATCCTGCGAAAAGCCCGATGAGCCGGACAACACCGAAACAACACCTCTCGCGACTCCGGTTCTGACCTATGAAACTACCGAGACCGGCTTCACAGTAACATGGGAAGCTGTTGAGAATGCAGACTCCTACATCTACCGCCTGGATGAAGGGAGTGAACAGACAACCGCCCAATGCGAGGCAGTATTCACAGATATGGCTCCCGGCACTTACAAAGTCGACGTCAAAGCGTCCGCACCCTCCGGCAGTGATTATACAGACTCCGGATGGGCCAGTATAACGGTGACTGTAGAGAACGGAGAAGATCCAGATGACGACTGGTTCAACGTAGGTGATCCGTATCTTTCTACAGAATTTGGATTCAACACGTATGAGTGTATCTGTTTCGACATTACCGGACACGATGTGGCCGCCCTGCAATACGCAGCAATCCGCACAGAAGAAGCCGAAGGACTGAGTGACGAGGAGATACTGGAGCGTCTGACCATAAGCGTAGACGAATACGGCTTAGCGACCCTCAACGAAGAAGGATTAACTCACAATGTTCTGTTTGCCGACCCTGAGACATCATACGTCGTAGGCGCATATGCTACACGCACGGACGGTGTCACGAAACTGGTAGTGACCAATTCGGTCACCACTGACCCCGAGCCCGAGATGGACCCCGCACTGGCAGCATGGATCGGAACCTATACCGTAACCTCAACAGAACAGATGGAAATTGCAGTTGACGAGAGCGGCGTTGTAACTCTCAAAGGTATACAGGAGCCCATGGAATTTGAAATCAGTATTACAAAAAATTCTTACAGCACACTGGCAATCACAGGTTTCAGTCAATACGACCCGACTATTGCCGATTACGCTGTCCTGACTGAGGACGGAGGGCTTCAGATGCTGTGCGCCGTAGTTGCTACAGGCACATGGATGCCTATCTGCTCTACCAGCGACGGAACCTACACTTTTGTAAACGGCACGCCATACATATTCACATTCTACAACAATGACGGAGTAATCACATCACAGGCATGCAGCGGAGACCTACAGGACGGACGCACCTACACCGTTTATGCCGCTGACGTCTTCTCCATCTCAGGCAACCAGGTGAATATTCCGCACGAGCTGCCTGCATACCTGCCTGCCGGAGAGTTAACCTTGGTTAAAACCTCTTCTGAAAACACATCAGCCAAGCTTTCCACTTCGGTAACCGGCAGAAAAGCAGCCGGCAATGCCACAACAACATCCCTGTCCTCAGCACGGCAATAACCCTGCCCGGAAACATCGAAGGCTGCACCGTAAAACTCGTCACGATGCAGCCTTTTTTATGTCCAGGAGTTTTGTATCTTTGCAGTCCTAAAACACAGTGGAATGTCCAGGACACTCATAAGTTATATCAAGGAAGGAAGGAAGGTCACGCCGGAGACCGTTTTAAAGATTGCCCATGAGACAGAGACCGACGAACTGTACAGGGCCGCTGCGGAGATTACGGAAAGCTGCGCCCCGCGGAAATTCGACCTCTGCTCGATCATCAACGCCAAGTCGGGCCGCTGCCCGGAGGACTGCAAGTGGTGCGCCCAGTCGGCACACTACCATACCGGAGCCCAGGAATACGGGCTGGTATCCGAGGAAGAATGCCTACGCCACGCCTCCGGCAACGAGGCTGCCGGCATCGGCCGCTTCTCCATAGTCACCAGCGGACGGAAGCTATCCGACAGGGAAGTGGACGAAGTCTGCTCACGGGTACGCTACCTGCGCGGGAAATGTGGGCTCAGCTTCTGCGCATCCCTCGGACTGCTCTCCGAAGAAAGTCTGCGGAAGCTCTATGAGGCAGGCGTCACCCGCTACCACTGCAACTTAGAGGCCGCTCCCTCATTTTTCCCGACCCTATGCACCACCCACACCCAGCAGCAGAAGATACAGACCCTCGAGGCTGCCCGCCGCGTCGGGATGGATATCTGCTCGGGCGGCATCATCGGCATGGGCGAGAGCGAGGAGCAGAGGATTGAGCTGGCATTTACACTAAAGAAACTGGACGTGCGGTCCATTCCCCTGAACATCCTCTCCCCTATTCCGGGGACACCGTTAGAGAACATACCGCCCATATCGGAGGAGGAGATTCTCCGGTGCATTGCCCTTTTCCGCCTCATTCATCCCAAGGCCTGGCTGCGCTTTGCGGGCGGACGCGCCAGACTCTCCCGTCAGACGGTGCTGGAGGCCATGCGCATCGGCATCAACTCGGCCATCGCCGGAGACCTGCTGACCACAGTAGGCTCAAAAGTAGCCGAGGACCAAGAACTTATCAAGCAAGCCGGATATGAACTCTGAGACCACTGCCAGCCCCAACTTCGATACATTCGACCACGACCATCTGTGGCATCCCTATACCTCCACCATCAACCCCCTGCCCACCTACAAGGTGCGCAGTGCACGGGGCTGCCGGATAACCCTCGAGGACGGCACTGAGCTTATCGAGGGCATGTCCTCATGGTGGTGCGCCGTACACGGCTACAACCATCCGTTGCTCAATGAGGCCGTCCGCCGGCAGATAGACAGCATGGCCCACGTCATGTTCGGAGGACTGACCCATGAGCCGGCCATAGAGTTAGGCAAGTTGCTGCTGAGTATTGTCCCGCCTTCAATGAGCCACATCTTCTACGCCGACAGCGGTTCGGTGGCCGTGGAGGTGGCCATGAAGATGGCAGTGCAGTACCAGGTGGCCTCCGGACATCCCGACAGGACCAATTTCGTAACCATACGCACCGGCTACCACGGCGACACCTGGAACGCTATGTCGGTCTGCGACCCCGTCACCGGGATGCACTCCCTCTTCGGCTCAGCCCTGCCGGTGAGGTACTTCGCGCCCTCGCCCCACAGCCGTTTCGACGGGGGCTGGGATCCGCACGACATAGACCCGCTGCGGGAGATTATAGAAACACACGGAAAGGGCATAGCGGCCCTTATCCTCGAACCGATAGTGCAGGGAGCCGGGGGAATGCGGTTCTACCATCCCCAGTACCTGCGGGAGGCGGCCGCCCTCTGCCGGGAGCACGGACTGCTGCTGATATTCGACGAGATAGCCACCGGATTCGGCCGCACAGGGAAGCTCTTCGCCTGGGAGCACGCCGGGGTGGAGCCGGACATCATGTGCATCGGCAAGGCCCTCACCGGAGGCTATATGACCTTCTCTGCGGTGCTGGCCAATGACTTAGTGGCGGATACCATCTCCTCGCACGACCCGAGGGTATTCATGCACGGACCCACCTTCATGGGCAATCCCTTAGCCTGCTCCGTAGCCATAGCATCCACCCGCCTGCTGCTCGAAAGCGGCTGGCAGGAGAAGGTGCGCAGGATAGAGGTGCAGCTGAGGAAAGAACTCGCTCCGGCCAGGCAGGTACCGTCAGTAGCGGACGTGAGGGTGCTCGGAGCCATAGGAGTACTGGAGATGAAGCAGCCGGTGGACATGGCCTGGATGCAGAAGCGCTTCGTAGAGGAAGGCATCTGGCTCAGGCCCTTCGGAAGATTAGTGTACACCATGCCGCCCTTCATCATTGAACCCGGGGAACTGTCCGTGCTGACCTCCCGGATGCTGAAAATAGTAAGCGAAATACCCGGATAACTTTTGATGCCGCTGATCATGGAAACAAATAGAGCTGTTTACGGAAGTTACGCCGCCGAGCTCGGACGGTTGGAAGCCACGGGGAGCCTGAGAGTTCTGCCGCAGGCCGAGAGCCTGGGCCGGTGGATCAGCCGTGACGGCCGTAGGATGCTCAATCTCTCCTCCAACGACTACCTCGGTCTGGCCGCGGAACAGAGTCTGGCGGAGGAATTTGCGGACAGCCTTCATTCTACCTCCTCCGGCGGGGGTTGGCTGCCCCTGTCCTCCTCCTCGTCCCGGCTGCTGACCGGCAACCATGAGGCATACGGGGCACTGGAAGAGCGGCTGGCCGCCATGTACGGCAGGGAGAGCGCCTTGGTGCTGAGCAGCGGCTACCACATGAACAGCGGGGTGCTGCCGGCCCTCTGCGACCGGAGAACCCTCATCTTAGCGGACAAACTGGTACACGCAAGCCTCATCGACGGCATCCGCCTGTGCGAGGGGCGGTGCGTGCGGTTCCGGCACCAGGATTACGCCCAGGTGGAGAGCATCTTAGAGAAGGAGGCCGGAGCGTACGAGCGCATATTCATCGTCACCGAGAGCATCTTCAGCATGGACGGAGATCTGGCTCCGCTGCAGCGGCTCGTGGAAATCAAGCGGAGGTGGCCTTCAGTGATGCTCTACGTGGACGAGGCCCACGCCGTGGGAGTACGCGGGGCCAACGGGCTCGGCCTCTCGGAGGAATGCGGCTGCATCGGGGACATCGACCTGCTCTGCGGCACATTCGGCAAGGCCCTGGCCTCAGTAGGAGCATACGTGGTCTGCGACCGGGTGATCAAGGAATATCTGGTCAATAAGATGCGCACCCTGATATTCACCACCGCCCTGCCTCCGGTCAATGTCGCATGGAGCCTCTTCATCATGGAGCGGCTGCAGCTATTCGGAGGACGCAGGGAACATTTAGACAGGATATCCTCTGAGGTACGGAAGGCATTCGCCCTGCGCGGGATGCAGATGCCCTCCGGAAGCCATATCATACCGATGATCATAGGCTCCAGCGCCGATGCAGTGCTGCGGGCCGAAGACATGCAGCGGCACGGATTCTATGTGCTGCCCATCCGTCCTCCTACTGTCCCGGAGGGGACTTCCAGGCTGCGGTTCTCGCTGACCGCTGCTCTCGAGGAGGAGGACATAGCCAAGTTGATTGAATATGAAACAGGTTTTTCTGAGACGAGTTGAGGGGGCCTCCGACCTGCTGCTGTTCTTCGCAGGTTGGGGCGCCGAGCCCGGTATGTTTAAGTACGACGAATTGACTGACGGAAGCGGAACCAGCGATGTGATGATGTGCTGGGACTACCGCGGCCTTGACTTCGACGCCGGAGTGCTCGAAGGCTACAGCACCACAAGGGTGCTGGCATGGTCGATGGGCGTCTGGGTGGCCGGTCAGGTGCTGTCCGGACTGGACATGGCACCGGGCTACCGGGTGGCGGTCAACGGCACTCCATTTCCCATACACGACAGCTTAGGTATCCCCGAGGCCGTATTCGACGGGACGCTGGCCATGCTGTCCGACAAGACTTTGAATAAGTTCCGCAGGCGGATGTGCGGCTCAGCCGAGGCTTTCGAGAGACTGATGAGCTGCTCTCTGTCCAGGACACTGGAAGAGCAGCGGGAGGAGCTGGATGTCCTCGGAAAGGCAGTACGCGGCAACAGGCCCCGGCCATTTGCCTGGACCCATGCCGTGGCCGGACTGGAGGACATGATATTTCCGGCCGCCAACCAGAAAGCCGCGTGGGCCGCTGCAGGAGTGCCCGTGAGTGTGCTCGACATACCGCACTGGAGCAAAGACATCCTCAGAAAACTTATCTACCTCGACAATACATGGACAAACAGCTGATACGCACACGTTTCGCTAAGTCCATAAGGAGTTATGCGGAGTACGCCCAGGCTCAGACGGTCATCGCCTCGAGGCTGTGCTCGCTGCTGTCCGCAGTACTCATAGAAGAGCCGCGGAGGGTGCTGGAAGTCGGCTGCGGGACCGGGACATTCACCAGACGGTTCCTGGAGCAGTTCCGGCCGGAGGAGATGGCCCTCAACGACATCTGTCCGGAAGTAGAGGAGGCACTGGCCGATCTGCTCACGCCTCAGGCCGGTGAGAGCACTCCGCAGATATCATTCACTGCCGGAGACGCCGAACTTTGCAGCCTGCCCGGAGACCGGGACCTGATAGTCTCCTGCTCCGTCCTGCAGTGGTTCGAAGACCCCGGAGCCTTTATCGCCCGCTGCCGGACGCTGGTGCGAGGGGGAGGCTGCATCGCCCTGACCACCTTCGGCCCTGACAACCTGCAGGAGGTCACCGCCGTCACCGGGGCGGGACTGAGCTACCTGCCCTTAGGGTGGCTGCAAGGACTGCTCGACGAGGCCGGGCTGAGGACAGTGCTGGCGGAGGACGAGCATCTCACCCTGCATTTTCCTTCCCCCACCGAAGTCCTGCGCCATCTCAAGCACACCGGTGTCACCGGTGTCACCCGCACCTCCTGGACCCGGGGACGGTTAGCTGAGTTCTCCGCAGAATACTCCTCCAGATACGGCGACGGAGACGGAAGCGTACCGCTGACCTACCACCCCGTATACCTGATAGCAAGAAAGTAATTTTCATACAGTACCACCTCATCATGAAAAACAACGTATACTTCGTAAGCGGAATCGACACCAACGTCGGGAAAAGCTACGCCACAGGATTCATAGCCCGTACCTGGAACTCAGAGGGCAGGCGTACCATTACCCAGAAACTCATTCAGACAGGGAACACAGGCATCTCGGAGGACATAGAGCTGCACCGCAGGATCATGGGATGCGGCCTGCTGCCCGAGGACCGCGAGGGACTGACCATGCCCGAGATATTCTCCTACCCGTGCTCTCCCCACCTGGCCGCCGAGATAGACGGACGTCAGATCGATTTCTGGAAGATACAGAAAGCCACTGAGGAACTGGCCGGCCGCTACGATGCCGTACTGCTCGAAGGTGCCGGCGGACTCATGGTACCGCTGACCCGCAAGCTGCTGACGATAGACTACATCGCATGGAAACGCTACCCGCTGATCTACGTCACCTCAGGACGCTTAGGCAGCATCAACCATTTTCTCTTAGGGCTGGAAGCCATCCGCGCCCGCCGCATCCGTCTACACACCGTAGCCTACAACCTCTTCCCCCGCGAGGAGGACGACCGCATCAGCCGCGACACCGAGGGCTACATCCGCGACGTGCTCGCCCGCGAGTGGCCGGATACTCAGTTTGTCACTGTTCCGGTGATGGAATAATGTCCTCTATGAGACCGGAGACATCGTACCTTATGAGGAGCTCCTGACCTGATATCAGGACGTAGAGGCATCCGCCGGAAATGTCCATATCGTAGAAAATGCCTCCTTTCGGCAGAGGTATTTCGGCAAGCGGTTCTCCCTCATAGCTGAACAGGCGGACGTATTGCTTGACCTCGGGTTCCCGGAACCAATGCAGGACAGAGATAAAGTCCGGGTAAGTCTTGGGCCGGAGAGCCAGCCTTGCATCGTTGCCATGTTCCACTGACGATACGTCGTCCACCCTGTCTCCGTAGGTGCAGACTGTCCGGGCGTATGTCCCGTCTGCAGAGAAGATGTTCATGGTGTTCAGCGTCCGCTCCGCCTCGACTATCAGGCCGCGGCTGCTTTCATAGGCATGGCTGCCGTTTATGAGATTGAATCCGGGCACGCTGAACGACACCATGTTGCCTGAGCCGACAACGCTGCCGCTGCCGGATTCCGGTTCCGCCTTCACCGCTGCGCTGTTCAGCCTGTCCAGCGGAGGTGTCGTCCTCCTCTCCCCGTCAGAGGAAAGGATAAAGCGGTTTATGGAACTGCGGTCCGCACCGGCGTGTACTATCAGATACTCCTGTCCGTCAAGAGGAACTGCACTCAGCAACCACGGCGAATCCTGCAGTTCAAGACTCCTCGATGCCAGCTCAGTCCGCCCGTTCTCTATTGAGGCCGTCACATCCCATTCCATCAGATTTCCCGCATAATCCGTCCAGCAGGCCGTCAGATGACCGTCCTCCTTGTAGCTGAACTGCACACTGCTCACACCATTGAAACTTACTATCTCGCCCGGGCCGCGTCCCATCCGCAGGAATTTCCCGTAGACCGTCCTGCCGTCTACACTGAGGACCGTCACCCGCCCGGCGTTATCGTTATTGCTCACTATCAGCAGCGAATCTTTTATCACGAAGTCACTCACTCCCAGCACCGGAAGATTTAGAGTATCGCCCTGGACAAGTTCCCAAGTCACCGGATACTCATCCTCCACATACACCACATCCTCGAACGCCAGCGAATTCTCCGGCACCTTCCGTACGTCACCGCATCCCGTCACCATCAGCATCATGGCCGCTCCGGCCGCCATCACAGACATAGATTTGCTAAAATTTCCTGCTTTCATTGTTATTATTCAGAATTTAGTTACTACTGTCCACAAAATTAAGACTTTTTTTTGAAAAGGAAATCGTGGAATACGAAGCAACGGTAAGCAGAAGAGCACCCTATAAATGCAAAACTCGTATTTTCAATCAGTTATTATCCTAACGAGTATCTTTAGTAGGTATCGGAAGGCACGGCAAGAACATCGGCTTCCCCAACTATTTGATTACTGAGCGGTTACGAAAACACCCTGCGCCCGTACTTACCGTTGTCACCCAGCCGCGAGGCGCCAGCCAGCAGCCGTCCTCATACTGCCACACCTTCGGAGCGAAGCGACTAAGCCTCCCCCTGAGGGGAGGTTTGGAGGGGGTCTGACAAAGACAGCGAAGCGTCCCGAGCACAAAAAAGCCGGTGCGAGCCGGCTTTTTTGTGCTCGAGACGGGAATCGAACCCGTACGGACATTGCTGCCCACAGGATTTTAAGTCCTGCGTGTCTACCTATTCCACCACTCGAGCAAATAGACCGCAAAAGTATTCAAAATCCATAAATATTACAATTTTTACGGAGTACACTCCGCAAAAATTATAATAAATCTGGAATCAGCCGCGCTTTTTGTAACTGAGGACGGCCCAGCCGATGATGACCACGAAGAAGGCCAGGAGCGGGTAGACGTACGGGAGGATGTCCCGGAAGGTACTGCCCTTGAGATAGATCATCCGCATGATCTCGGCGAAATAGGTGAAGGGATCGAAGAGGGATATGGCCCTCGCCCACTCCGGCATGCTGCTGATGGGGGTGAAGATACCGCACATCAGGATGAATACGATGATGATGAAGAATATCATGAACATCGCCTGCTGCATCGTGCTGGAGTAGTTGGAGATGATCAGGCCCAGGCCGGAGAGGCCGAAGATGAAGAGCAGCGACAGGCCGTAGAGCAGAAGCACGCTGCCCTCCGGACGCAGGCCGTAAAGCAGCCAGGCGACCAGCATGCCGACACTAAGGACGATGATGCCGATGACCCAGTACGGAATGAGCTTGCCTACGATGAAGGTAATCTTCGGGACGGGGGTGACGTTGATCTGCTCGATGGTGCCGGCCTCCTTCTCTCCAACGATGTTCATGGCCGGGAGGAAGCCGGTGATAAGGGCCACGACGAGCATGATCAGGGCCGGGATCATGGGTATCTTGTAGTCCATCGTGGGATTGAACCAGTAGTAGGAGTCCACGGCTATGCCGCCGGGAGCCGTCAGCGTCACGGCCCCGCGCTCTAAGTTCACCTCTTCGGTGAAGTCCAGCACTATGACATCGAGGTAGGACGTACCGAGGCTGGCCTTGGTCCCGTTGACGGCATTGGCCTCTATCAGAAGGGAGCTGCTGCCCTCCGAGAGCAGATCCTGCTCGAATCCGTATGGCACCTCGAGGATGATGTCCGCGTCCCCGAACTCCACCTGCTCTAAGGCCTCGTCCGAGCGCATGAATACCCCAGTGATGTCGAAATACTCGGTAGAGGCTATCTTCTCGGTCAGCAGCTGGGAGAGGTCCGAGCGATCGTTGTCCACCACGGCCACGTTGACGTTCTTTATCTCCATGGTGGTGGCCCAGGGGAAGACCAGCATCACCAGTACGGGCAGGGCTATGACGATGAAGAGGATGAAGGGGTCCCTCGCCATCTGCTTGAATTCCTTTTCTATGAGATATTTGAGTATCATAGCCTGTCCTTGAATTTAAATACGCTCAGTCCGGTGATCACCGTCAGGAAGCCGCACAGAATCAGCACCGCGTCGAGGCAGTAGCGGATACCGAGGCCCTGGATCATCATCACCTTTATCGAGTCAATATACCATTTGGCCGGTACACAGTAGGATATCCACTGCAGCACCTTCGGCATGCTCTCGATGGGGAAAAGCATGCCCGAGAGCAACATCGTCGGGAGCATGAGCACCATGCCCGAGATAAGTATCGCCACCTCCTGCTTGGACACCAGGGTCGATATCAGGATGCCTATCGACAGCGACACGAGGATGAACAGCAGCGACACCAGCACCACCCACATCAGGCTGCCCGATATCGGCACCTTGATCAGGAACACCGACAGGCAGAGCACTATCAGCAGGATGAAGGCCGAGACCACGAAGTAGGGTATCGCCTTGGCCAGTATCACCGAGAACGGCTTCACGGGAGAGACCAGCAGTACCTCCATCGTCCCCCTCTCCTTCTCACGGACGATGGACACCGAGGTCATCATCGCGCACACCAGCATGAGGATCATGCCCATGACTCCGGGCACGAAGTTGAAGGCGCTCTTCATCTGGGGGTTGTACATCATGCGGGTGGAGGTATGTATCTGCACGGACGGGACTGCCTCCGCCGAGGATGATGAGCCGCCCGCAGCTGCCTGATTGAGAGCCGCCTCCTGCGCCAGCTCCTTCTGGAAGGAGGAGACTATGCTGCTGACGTAGAAGACCGCCATCGAGCCGATATTGGTATTGGAGCCGTCCACGATGACCTGCAGGCGGCCGTCGGAATCATGGACCGCGCGGTGGTAGAAATTGTCCTCGAAGACCAGGGCGATGTCCGCCGAGTTGGAGCGGAAGGCCTCCAGCACACCCTCCTCACTGTCTATGAATGCCGTCACCGTGAAATATTCACTGGCGTCTATCTGACTGATGAGCCGCGATGTAGCCGCATCCCGCGAGGGGTCGTAAACCGCCACCTTGACATCCTTTATCTCAGTGGACAGGGCGAAGCCGAAGAGCACTATCATCACCACCGGCATCACGATGAGCACCATAAGGGTCCTCGTATCCCGGAGAATGTGGTTGAACTCCTTGCCCACAAACGACATGAACCGTTTAAAATCCTTCATCCTTCCCATGGCGTCATTCCTCCCTTTTTGCCCGTCCGGCGAGCATTCTGAATACCTCGTCCATACCCGAGGCCCCGTACCGCTGCTTGAGAGCCGCCGGCGAGTCGAGCGCCTCTATCCTGCCGTCCACCATGATGGAGACGCGGTTGCAGTACTCCGCCTCATCCATGTAGTGGGTCGTGACAAACACCGTGATACCCCTCTCGGCGGCATCGTAGATCATCTCCCAGAACCCGCGGCGGGTCGCCGGATCCACTCCTCCCGTAGGCTCGTCGAGGAACACGATCCTCGGATCATGGAATATTGCCACGGAAAATGCCAGCTTCTGCTTCCATCCCAGCGGCAGGTCCCGTACCATCCGGTTCCTCTGCTCCGTAAGGTCGAGCCGCTGCAGCAGCTCATCGGTCTTCTCCGCGATATCCCGGTCCTTCATCCCGTAGATGCCTCCGAAGAGCCGGATATTTTCCCACACCCTGAGATTCTCGTAGAGGGAGAACTTCTGGCTCATGTAGCCGATGACCTTCTTGAGCCGCTTGACGTCGCTGTTGAAATGCAGGTCGTAGCCGGCCACCACCGCCCTGCCCTCCGTAGGCTTGCTCAGGCCGCAGAGCATCTTCATGGCCGTGGTCTTGCCCGCGCCGTTGGCCCCGAGGAAACCGAATATCTCCCCCTTATTGACAGAGAACGAGATATGGTCGACAGCCGTGAAGTCCCCGAAACATTTCGTGAGCCCTTCCGTGCGTATCACCTCATCCTCCCCGAGAAAGCCGTCGTCGGCATACCCAAGGAGCTCACGGATGCGCTTTCTGGTATTTTCTCCCCTGCTCATGAGTGTTCCTCCAGTGTGTCAAGATACATGTAACAGTCCTCCACATTGGGACGTATCGGCTTGATGGAAAGGCCGCTGTGGCCCTTGGCATGGAGGGCGGTGTTCAGGAAGTTGATCTGCGCCTCCAGGGACAATTCTCCGGGCCGCATGACCACGTGGTGGGTGTCTCCGAAGGCGAAGCAGCTGAATACCTGCGGTATCAGGCGGATGTCCCGCAGCAGGGAGGGCATGTGGGGACCGCTGACGGCCAGCAGGGGAAGGGTAAATTTGGAAATAATATCGGCGGGAGTATCGGTATCCAGGAAAATGCCTTTGCGGATCAATGCTATCCGGTCGCAGAGCGTCGCCTCGTCCATGTAGGGGGTGGAGACGACTATCGAGAGTCCCTGTTCCCTGAGACGGCGCAGCATCGTCCAGAATTCCTTGCGGGAAACGGGATCCACACCGGTGGTAGGCTCGTCCAGGAAAAGGACGTCCGGCTTGTGTATCAGGGCGCAGGAAAGGGCCAGCTTCTGCTTCATGCCGCCGGAAAGGGCTCCGGCCTTGCGCTTGCGGAACGGCTCCAGGTAGGAGTAAATGTCCTTGACCAGGTCGTAGTTCTCCTCGATGGTGGTGCCGAAGAGGGTGGCGAAGAAACGGAGATTCTCCTCCACGCTCAGGTCCTGGTAGAGGGAGAAGCGGCCGGGCATATAGCCCACGCGGCGGCGTATCTCGTGGTAGTCCTGCACGACATCGAGGCCCAGGACCCTCGCGCTGCCCCCGTCGGGGAGGATAAGGGTCGTCAGGATCCGGAAGATGGAGGTCTTGCCGGCACCGTCGGGTCCGATGATGCCGAATATCTCCCCCTCGGAGACCCTGAAGGAGACTCCGCGGAGAGCCTCGTTGCTCCCGTACCGCTTGATGAGATTATCTGCCTCGACGCTGTACATGGTCTAGATTTTCAGGTCGCCGTACATGCCTATCTTGACATAGCCGTCGTTGACGAACGACACCTTGATGGCGTAGACCAGGTTGGCCCGCTCGTCCCTTGTCTGAATGGTCTTGGGGGTGAACTCGGACTGGTCCGATATCCACGACACTGTGCCCTCGTACTCGCGCACCCCGTCCTCGCCGGAGTCGGCGAATACCCTCACCTTCTGGCCTACCTTGATGGCCGTGAGCTGAGAGGCGGTAATGTAGGCCCGCAGGTTCATCCGGCTCAGGTCGGCTATCTTGAACAGGGGCTTGCCGGCGGCTGTCAGCTCACCGGCTTCGGCGTACTTGACCAGTACCGTACCGTCTATCGGAGAGGATATGCGGCAGCGGCGCAGAGACTCCTCGACCTGGGCGATCTGGGCGCGGTACGAGGCGGCCTCGGCCTCGGCTATGGTGTTGTTCTGGGCAATATCGGCTTCGGTGGCCGCCAGCTGGGTCTCCAGGAGCTTGATAGCGGAGGTGATGTCGTCCAGCTGCTTGGTGTTGGCGGCGTCGGCGGCGATGAGGTTACGCACGCGGTCAGCCTCCCGGCGGTTGACCTCTATCTGCTCCCTGATGTAGGCAGTCTGGGTCTCCACGTCCCGGCGGCGGCTCAGGGCAGCGGCCACCCCGGCCTCCAGCTGGCGCTTCTGGAGGTATAGCTGGAGGGTGTCCACCAGGCCGCATTCCTGCCCGGCCGCGAGTACCCCGCCCTCGTGCACGTTCAAGGCGAGAATGCGTCCGGAGGCCTCGGAGGAGACCATCACTTCGGTGGCCTCGAAGGTACCCGAGGCATCGTTGGTCCCGTCAGTGTCCTTGCAGGAAGTAACCGTCATCAGCACTGCGCCGGCCATTGCCGGCAGGAGGTATATCCATCTGATCTTTTTCATGATATCCATGTTGTTTCTATTTTCGTTTGTCAGCTGTTCTTTATAGTCTTGAGCTCGTACAGAGCCTTCATCATCTCTATCTGATGCATGATGAGCTGCTTGCGGGCCGCATTCTCCTTGTTTATCTCGGAGATCAGGTCGGAGGCGTTCTTGGTGCCGTTCTCCACTCCGGCGGCGGTGGACTCCCGGATTTTCTCCCTGAGCTCCACTATCCTCTCGTCATCCTCCACTGTCCTGAAATAACGCTGTATCTCGGCCACCTGCTCCTGTACCTGGAGGTTGGTGTTGAAGAGGAAGGTCTCGCGCACCGAATTGACCTGCTCCTTCGAATAGTTCACTATCTTCTTGCCGTAGCCGAGGCTGTAGAGCTGGCTGATGTTCCACACCAGGCGGATACCGCCGATAGCGAAGGGCTGGAAGCTGTTATCCAGCATGTTGAGTCCCGGACGGCCGTAGCCTCCGCGGATGAAGAGGCTGAACTGGGGCAGACCGCCGGCGGTCCAGTAGTCGAGCTGGGTGTCTATCTCCAGTTCCTGAGCCTTGTAGAGTTCCAGTTCGGGGCGGCGTATCTCGGATGCAATCAGGGCATTGAGCATCTGCTCCTTGTCGGAGCCCTCAGGGACGGGCATCACCAGCTGGGCGGCATCGCTGATCCTGACTCCGGTCATGAGGGTGAGGACCCGCAGGTAGGCATCCAGCATCGACGAGAGCCTGTCGCGGCTCTGGTTCTGGGTAATGCGCTCGACCTCGATCAGATCCAGGTCGGAGAGGCTGGCCACTCCGTTGGCGATACAGCCCTCGAGGCGGGCGTACTCCCTCTCCAGCTCCTCCATCATGATATCCACCTGACGGATCTGCTGGTCGAGGTAGAGGATGCCGAAGTACAGCTCGTTGACCTTCTCCCGCAGCGAGTACATGTTGATCTCCTGCTGGGCCATGTCCACGTCGGCCTTGGCCCGGATGTTGGCCCGGTTGGCCGCTATCATGCCGCCGTCCCAAAGCACCTGCGACAGCTCGATGATGACCGCGTACTGGTCCTTGCTGAAGGTCGGCATCTCGATCCCGTAGGGGCTCAGGTCGAAGGGAAACTCCAGCACGTCGGTCTGCCAGGAGGCCGAGCCCTGGAGGGATATCTGGGGAAAATAATTCATGTAGGCGTTCTTCAGGGTGTACTCCTCGGTCAGGTCCAGCAGTTCGTAGCGCTTGACCAGAGGATAGTTCTGCCTGACCAAGTCGTAGCACTGCTCGATGGTGTAAACGTCCTGAACATCCTGCCCCAGGCTGTCCTGCCGGGACGTTTCCAGTTCCTGACTGCCAGCGAGCACCCGCTCCGCAGATATGACGGACGCCCCGGACACCGGGAGCACCGCTGCAGCAGCGAGGGCCGCCGCCAGTATATATTGTCCTATCTTTTTCATGGCTTGAGACTTCCTATTATGGTTCTGATTATCTCCTGCTTGCGCTGGGCGATGAACTCCTCTTTGTTGGCCTCGGTGACCAGGCCCATATCCTCCAGGAAGGGCAGGACCACGAAGAATGTTACGACGAGGGAGAACATATTGAGCGTGATGTCCATAGTGCCGGTGGGCCTGATGCGGCCTTTCTCCACCTCCGTCGCGATCATCGCCTCGAGACGGGACGTGGCCTCCGCGCAGAGGTTGAAAATGCTGTCCTTGAGGGTCAGGCGCTGCTCCGGATTGATGACGAACTCGCTCAGGAACATGAACGGCAGCCGCTGATTGTCCGCCATCAGGTCGAAGAGACGGGACGTGCGGGCGGAGATAAGCTCCGCGAACGGAAGTTCCTCGTCCTCCCGCTGGACTATGCAGCCGATGAACTGGTGGAACTTCGCCTCGAAGATCTTCGAGAAAAGATTCTCCTTTGTCCTGAAATAGTAGTGCACCAAAGCCTGGGTGCAGCCGGTCTCCCGGGCTATCTCGGTCATGCTGGTGAGATTGTACCCCTTGCTGAGAAAGAGCCTCTCCGCACTCGCGAGTATCCGTTCCTCCATGCTGCTGTCGCCGCCCTCCCGGCCTTCTTTGTCGTCCTTGTCTTTCATCGCGTATTTAATAAGCAATTAAATGATTTATTAAATGCAAATATAATACCATTTTCCGTTTCTCTTGCAAGTTTTTGCTACTTTTGCGGCCGCTTTCCCAAAACACGGCAGATATGACTTTAAGAGAATACGTACCTTTCTATAAACGAAACCTGAAAGTGGCCTTCCCCGTGATGATTACCCAGGCCGGGCAGGTGCTGGTGCAGCTGGCGGACAACATCATGGTCGGGCATCTCGGCGCGGCCCAGCTGGCGGGAGTGTCCTTCGCCAACGCCATCATCATGATCGGGCTGGTCTTCGCGATAGGCTTCGCGCAGGGCGTAACCCCGGTGGTGGGACAGCACTTCGGCAAGGGTGACGGACGGGCCGTGGCGGTGGCCCTGAGCAACTCGGCCGCCCTCAACGCCATCATGGCAGTGGTCCTCACCGGAATTATGCTGACCGTAGGCGCCTTCATGGACCGGATGGGCCAGGACCCGGAAGTGCTCCGGTACGCTAAGCAGTACTACTTCATCATCGTCGCCGGCTTCATCCCCATGATCGCCTTCTTCAACGTCCGCTTCTTCTCCGAGGGCATCGGCAACACCCGCAACGAGATGTGGATAACGATAGGTACGAACATCCTCAACATCTTCCTCAACTGGGTGCTCATCTACGGAAAGCTGGGCGCTCCCGCACTCGGAGTGGCCGGAGCGGCCTGGTCCACGCTGATCTCCAGAGTACTGGGTGCAATAGCCTTCCTGATCATCCTCTTCCGGGTGGAGGAGTACCGCAAGTTCGTCAGGCTCACCCCGCGCCGGGCTGTACACCTTCGGGAGATGCTCCGCCAGCTCAAGCTCTCCCTGCCCATTTCGCTGCAGAACCTGTTAGAGGTCACGGCATTCAGCTTCGCCGCCATCATGGTCGGCTGGATGGGCAAATACCAGCTGGCTGCACACCAGATAGCCCAGAACCTCAGCTCCCTGTCCTTCATGATAGCCACCGGCATCGGAGCCGCCGCCACCATCCGCGTCTCGCACCAGTTCGGGGCGGGCCGCCGTCAGGACGCCTACCACGCCGGCATAGCCGCAGTCCACATGGCCGTGGCCATCATGGTCTTCTTCGGCCTGCTGTTCATCAGCCTGCACCGGATAATACCTTTCATCTATACTGAGGATCCGGCCGTCATCCCCATAGCCGGAAGGCTGATCATCATCCTGGCCCTCTACCAGGTCTTCGACGCCGTGCAGCTGGCCAGCCGCTCTTCCCTGCTGGGGCTCAAGGACATCAACATTCCCACCGTATTTTCAGGAATTTCCTACTACGTCATCTGCCTGCCGAGCGCCTACCTCCTCGGATTTACCTTCGGACTCGGCCCGGACGGGGTGTGGATCGGACTGCTGCTGGGACTGGCCGTGGCCGCGCTGCTGTTCAACGTGCGCTTCCGCCGCGTCTGCAGACGCTATATCGCTCAGGGGAACTACGACTACAGAGAGAACTCCCTCCACGCCTCACCGTCCCACTCCGAAGAGTAAACAGCAGGTCTCTGGATAACACCGTATAGCCTCTGCGCTACCGTCCTTACATTGTCCGAAATAAAATCAAAGAGCGTTCCGAATGAAATTCCGTCAGGATGCTGCTGGAGAGCTTTCAGCAGAAAATATGTAAACAGACCGTGACGTTTCTGGGGATAGGGCAGAGCTGCCTCATCCTCCTGAGCAGCAAAGAATACAACCATACGTTCCTCCGGCCGCAGCCACTCCTGAGGAGTATCTCCATCCTTAAAGACGTCTATCCTCATACCGTTGCGGCTCACCTTACCATAAGTGGCATCTACCAGAAAAAGAGCGTCATCTACATTCCATCCGGATATCCGCCTGTATAGATTCCTCAAACCCAGCCCGCTCTGCACCCCCATGGACGAATAATCCACCGGTAGAAGATATGTCTCCCCTACCCCCTTATCCAGCAGGCATTGTCCTGAAAAATAGAGCAGAAGTCTTGTATCAGTATCGAACAGCGGCGCTGTCTTGTTCAGCCATTGTTCCAAAGAACTGATTTCTTCCGCATCTGCATCGGTCAGATATGCAATCCGATCCTCCGGAATGCCCAGTCCCGTGCGGCAATACTCCCTGAAAACTGCTCCGTCATTAAGCGCATAAGGTACTGTCATACCAGTGGCATAGTTCTGATTCGCAATAATAATGGCATAAAAATCAGAGCCCTTTTTCTTATTTCCCGTAGACGGAATGTCTACATCTGTATCCGCGACAGTAGAATCAGGCCCGGCAGCAAGCATCTGCCGATATATTTTCCCAGGAAGGGTAAAATCAAGATTCTCAAGGTCATAATCCAACAAAACAGTCCGCACCGAAGAATAATCAGAATCTGTCCATGTAAAAACTCTTCGTCCAGGAAAAGTAAATTCAGCACTGGCAACTGCAATACGGTCATTCTTTATAAAATATTTGAAATCTGCCCGGATTCTTTTCCAATCGTTTATCACCCCGGCCGCATCTTCTTTCCGCATAGGAAGTTCAAGATGAAAATGTCTGTTCCGTGCGCCATGATCTATGACATCCACCGGAAGTACCCCCCCGAGAGTATCGTATATCCCCGGAACCAGCTCAGGGTTTTCCAATCTGTTAGCAGCAATATACTCCGCCTCATAACGCATTTCAAGTCCTTCCAGACGGGCCGAAAACGTCTCATCATTGACACGGGCCTCCCAATCAGGGAGATCCTCTTCAGGTTCCTGAAGCTGCCACTCATTGACACGGTTCATCACCTTGTCCTTGGCATAAACGGAAAAAGGAATACCCCTTATCCAGTTCAGAGCACGGTCTTTGGTCCCGTACCACCGTCCGTCACGAAAGACAAAACCGGTCGAGTCCGTCCTGCTCACAGCTGCAAATCCGTCCGAACCGAAATCCGCCGCCACGGTATACCGGCAAGGCACCAGCTCATTGCCGTCCATATCTATATAACCCCACATAGAACCACGGCGCACAGCGGCATAGCCGTTGACAAATCTCCGGACCTCATCATATTTATAATCGACCAATGTATCACCGACATGGTCTATGAACCCCCACTTATTGCCCGACATAACTGCCGCATACCCATCCGAAAACTGCCCGGCAAAATCGAACTGACACGGTATCACCGTAAGACCTGTCGTATCGACATAGCCCCATTTCAATGTCAGCGACAGCGGTCCGAAAACCCCGCCCTCCGACACATTGCCGTCCCGCGACAGCACTGCGGCCAAACCCTCCGAGAACTCCTTAGCATCATCGAACTGACAGGCAATCACCACATTGCCTATACTATCCACATAGCCGTACGAGCCGAACCAATCACGATATGGCTGCAATCCGCGGCTCTGTGCGCTGAGACCAGAACCGACTGACACTGTCAGGAGCACCGCACAGAACATCAGCCGCAATATAACTTTTCCGATTTTTTTCATATACATACATCAATGCTCTACTTCCCGCAAACCCTGTGCCGCATCATATAGAGTGCCGTCCGGAAGGTCAGGGCATGAAAAAAGGTCAGCGGGAAACTGACCTTCAGACTGGAGCGGAAAACGAGACTCGAACTCGCGACCCCGACCTTGGCAAGGTCGTGCTCTACCAACTGAGCTATTTCCGCGATTGGGATTGCAAAGGTAGATATTATTTTTGGATTTCCAAATTTTTTGAGAATAATTTCATTTTTCAGAAAGCGGCTGACCCGCCATAGGAGGATTTTGAGTATATTTGCAAAGATATACACAATATATGCAGTATGGGCAGAAGGAGATGGATGCAAGGACCGGCGCCAGTCAATATAGGAGGTACTGGGCGATTGAGAAGAGCGCGGAAAAAAACGGAATGTACGGGCATGACAAGAGCCGACGGCGGCAGACACGAGACAGGAAGACTGGGGGAGGACATAGCTTTGGAATATCTTTTGCAAAGAGGGTTTAAGTTGATTGAAAGGAACTGGCGCTGCCGTCACAAAGAGGTGGACCTGATAATGGAGGGAGACGACGGCCTGCATATAGTAGAAGTAAGGACAATGAAAGAACCGGTACAGGTAGAGCCGGAAATGACGGTCTGCGCACGGAAACAGTTGAATCTGAGGACAGCAGCAGAAGCCTGGATCAGAATAAAAGGGGAAAACGCTCCGGTTCATTTCGACATAGTGTCAGTAGTATTGGACGGAGGAGATATTCCGAAAGTTCTTCGCCTGAGCCACATACCGGATGCCTATTTCCCGATAGGCCGGTGACATTAGCGCAGCAAGGCAGAAGGAGACAGGCCGCAGAACAGATACAGAAGACGAAACACAACTATATTAAAGATTTAACGTGATGAACAATAATTTCTATTGTGTAATAATGGCCGGTGGAGTCGGCAGCCGTTTCTGGCCGATAAGCAGAAACTCCATGCCCAAACAGTTTCTGGACATTCTGGGTATCGGCAAGAGTTTCATCCAGCTCACATACGACCGTTTTCTCAAGATCGTTCCGGAACAGAATATCATTGTAGTCACCTCATCCGCATACGTGGATATGGTCCGCAAGCATCTGCCCGGGCTTCCTCCCGAGAATATCCTTGCAGAGCCGTACAGACGCAACACAGCACCCTGCATCGCCTATGCAGCCACACGAATACGTCACATGAATCCGGATGCCACAATGGTAGTGGCCCCTTCCGATCATTTCATCTCCAACGAAAGCCTCTTCATCGATACCATCTCATCCGCCCTGAACTACGCATCACAGCGCGATGAACTCTTCACTCTCGGAATCGACCCCACCCGTCCTGAGACCGGCTACGGCTACATACAGTGCAATATGAAAGAATCCACCACCGTCAACGGGAACATCGCATACAAGGTAAAAACCTTCACCGAGAAGCCCAACCGGGAGCTGGCCCAGGTATTTGTCGACAGCGGCGAATTCCTGTGGAACTCCGGCATCTTCGTATGGAACGCCGCCACCATCTGCAAGGCCCTGGAAAGATGGCTGCCAGAAATCTACTCTCTCTTCAAGGACGGAGACAAGTATTACTGCACACCGGATGAGCAAAAATTCATCACCAAGATATACGAGGACTGCCCCGCAATCTCCATTGACTACGGCGTAATGGAAAAGACCAGCCGTGCCTGGGTATTCCAGGCATCTTTCGGCTGGACTGACCTGGGCACATGGGAGTCCCTCTATCTCCACGCCCCCAAGGACGACAGCCGCAACCTGATCAAGTGCCACGACACCATGATTGACTCCACCTCAGACTGCATCATCGTATCCCACGAGAAGAACAAGCTGGTAGTAGTCAAGGGACTGAGCAATTATATGGTCGTAAATACTGACGACGTGCTGATGATCTGCCCCAGAGAAGAAGGCAAGTTCAAGGAAGTCATCGCCGACCTGGCCGTCAACGACAAATCCCGATACATGTAATCAAACAGGAAACACAACTATATGACAGACAAGAAACCACTGAACATAGACATCCAGTCCGAGATAGGCCAGCTGGATGCCGTCCTGCTCCACACTCCCGGAGCCGAGGTCGAGAACATGACCCCAAAAATGGCCCAGAGAGCGCTCTACAGCGACATCCTCAACCTGTCCATAGCCCAGGAAGAATACGCCCAGCTCAGCGGCGTACTGGAGAAACTGGCAAAAGTATATACCGTCAGCGACCTGCTGGTCAAGGTCCTCGACAACGACGCCGAGCGCCAGGCCCTCATCGGCAAGATCTGCGTCATGGAACAGGTCACCGACTACTTCGACATGCTCATGGACATGTCCTCGGCCCGTCTGGCCAAGGTCCTCATCGAGGGACTCCCGGCCAAGATCAACACCCTGACATCATTCCTCAACGAGGACTACTACGCCCTCTTCCCCCTGTACAACTTCTACTTCACCCGCGACGCTGCCGTCACCATCGGCCACAATGCCCTGATATGCAAGATGGCCAACCGCGTAAGGACCCGCGAGTCCCTGATCATGGAAGCCATCTACAAGGGCAGCGGCGAGTTCAACTGCGGCATCATCAACGCCTACGACTACCAGCCCGGCAACCCGGACATCTATATGGAGGGCGGCGACATCCTCATCGCCCGTGACGACATCCTCCTGCTGGGCAATGGCGCCCGCACCAGCACCCAGGGCATCGACCTGCTGGCCGCCCGTCTCGGAGCCCTCGCGCCTGAGGGACGCCGCCACATCATCGTACAGCAGCTGCCCCGCACCCCCGAGTCCTTCATCCACCTGGACATGGTATTCACTCTCCTGGACAGGGACAAATGCATGGTATTCGAGCCCCTCATCCTCGGTGACAACCAGTACCAGACCGTCCACATCACCATGGAGAACGGCAAGGTGGTCAAGATCAACAGCGTCTCGAACATCCTCACCGTCCTGCGCCGCCTGGGCATGGACCTCGAGCCCATCATCTGCGGAGGGGAGTCGGACGAATGGGACCAGGAGAGGGAGCAGTGGCACAGCGGAGCCAATTTCTTCGCCTTCGCCCCCGGCAAGGTCATCTCCTACGCCCGCAACACCCACACCCTGGACGAACTGTCCAAGCACGGCTTCGAGATCATCCCTGCATGGGACTTCATCGAGGGCAAAGCGTCCGTCAAGGGAGACAAGCGCTGCGTAATCACCATAGAAGGCTCGGAGCTGCCCCGTGGAGGCGGCGGAGCCCGCTGCATGACCATGCCGCTGTCGCGCAAGGCTGTTAAATGGGAATAATTCAATCAGTTCAATAATATGATCAACGAGAAAATCGAGAGCATCCTGGCGGAAATTCAGGATGCAAAGGCAAAGACAGAAAAGGAAATCGAGGAACTGAGGGTCCATCTGCTCGGCAAGAAGGGAGAGATCACCCAGCTTTTCGAGGAATTCCGCACCATATCGGCGGATAAGAAGAAGGAATTCGGCCAAAAACTGAACAATCTCAAGAATGCGGCGGCAGCCAAGATCGAGGAACTCCGCAACAGCGCCGCCGAGTCATCCGAAGGCGCAGCCCCCTCCTTCGACATGACCATGCCCGGAGACCACTTCGAGCTGGGCACCCGCCATCCCATATCCATCACCCGCGAGGAGATCATCTCCATCTTCCGCAAGCAGGGCTATGCCCTGGCGGAAGGCCCCGAAATCGAGGACGACCACCACGTCTTCGAGGCCCTCAACTTTCCTCCGGACCATCCGGCCAGGGACATGCAGGACACATTCTTCATCTCCTCAGGCGTCAATCCGGTCCTTCTGCGCACCCACACCAGTTCTGTACAGGTGAGGACTATGGAGAACCGCAAGCCCCCTATCCGCGTGATATGCCCCGGCAGGGTATTCCGCAACGAGGCCATCTCGGCCCGCGCCCACTGCATCTTCCACCAGGTAGAGGGCCTGTACATTGACAAAAACGTATCCTTCGCCGACCTCAAGCAGACGATTCTGATCTTCGTGCGCGAGATGTTCGGTCCGGACACCAAAATCCGCATGCGTCCCTCCTACTTCCCCTTCACGGAGCCCAGCACAGAGGTGGACATCAGCTGCAACATCTGCGGCGGCAAGGGCTGCAACATCTGCAAGGGCACCGGCTGGCTCGAGATCATGGGCGCCGGCATGGTAGACCCCAACGTCCTGGAAGCCTGCGGCATAGACCCCAAGGAGTACACCGGCTTCGCGTTTGGCATGGGAATTGAACGCATAGCCATGTTGAAATGGCAGGTCAAGGACCTGAGACTGTACTTCGAGAACGACGTGCGCTTCCTCAGGGAGTTCGAGACCTCCATCTGACGAAGGACATTTTTTCATACATTTTTCACTATAGAAAATCCCGGCAGCCTCACAGAAGACTGCCGGGATTTCAATTTATTCTGATTTCAGGAAGCTGCTACTGGAAAATCCAGCGGAAGCTCAACTGCATCATCCATGTAGAGGAGAGGCTGACTGAAGGAGAGAACTCTTTGGTCAGACGCTGAGTACCGTCGGCCACAAAGTGGTATACGGGAGCCGAGCTCTGTCCGACACCGCCCTGAGTATAGCCGTTGCCGGCAATCTCAAGAATCTGGGTGCCGTTGCTGGACCAGAAATGACCCCAGTTCTGGTTGAAGAGATTTCCGATATTCTCTATATCAAGGCCGATCTGAAGAGTGTTTCGCTGTCCATTCTTGGTGTAGATATAGAAGTTCTGGAAGATACGTACATCGAACTGATGTGTCCAGGGAGCCACCAGACCGTTACGCTCAGCATACTGGCCCTTGCGGGAACTGAGATATTTACTGTTGTTGATAAAGTTCCAGAAATCATTGGACTGCTCCTCGGCGGTGTAGACACGGTCCCAGTTATCGGGAGTGTAATCCTCGAAAGTCAGTTCATCCTTGCTTGCAGGCACATAGATAAGGTTGTTGGCACCGCCGTCACCTACGATATTGTCTGTATAAGTGTAGGAGTATCTGCCGCGGGGACCGCCCTCATAGAAGATGCTGATACCGGTGGCGAAATTCCTGGCGTACTCAGCGGTGTAACTGAGGGAGGCAATCAGACGGTGAGGCATCACATAGCCGGCATAGCCGAGTTCCACGAGGTTCTGACCGTTGACTGTAGCGGCGTTCTGCCATGCAGAGTATACCTGGTCACCCCAGCCGTCGCCGTAACTTGTAGCACCGCTGTAGGTATAGGCGATCATACCGTCGAAGCCATAGAAATTGGACTTCTCAGCCTTCACCGTCACAGAGTAGTACTGACCGCCCTTCTTGGAATTGCTGAGCAGATAGGCATTCTGGAGACCGGGCTCATAGTAGCCGTCCCACACATAACGGTTGTCGGCGAAGTTGTTGATATTGGAATACACAGGATCCTTCAGACCTACGTTAGTGATGGTTACAGGGTTGATATCATAGTTGTAGACACCCTCTACGGAAAGGAGCACGTCACCGGGCAGGATATAGTCGAGTGCCAGGGAAGACTTCCAGGTCTGGGGCATCTTGAGGTCGGGAGCCATCAGAGTGATGCTGGATATCCTGGTTGAACTGGGAGTAGCTCCGTCAGGATAGAGCCAGTCGAGCTGATCATTGCGGTTCACCATGAAAGGAGGTACCTGATCATCTCCTTCTACCCTGGTAGTGGTAGCCTGTATCACTCCCGAGTCACCGGCCTGAGCCACAATCCATACGAAAGGCAGACGGCCTGTGAAGAAGCCCGAACCTCCGCGGAGCACGAGGCTGCGGTCACCGAGGATATCCCAGTTAAAGCCGATACGGGGCGAGAACATCACGCTGGTAGAAGGCAGCTGGCGGGTATCGTACTTTCCTCCATTACCCTTATAGTCAGCAAATGTTGCATCGTAAACCTGCTGATTGAAATTATAATCCAGCGAGGGGTAGATCGGCACCTCTATACGGAGACCGTAGGACAGCTTGAAGCGGTTGAATGACATCTCATTCTGGAGATATGCCGATATCTGGTGGAAATCGAACTGGGGGAAGGCCTGGGACCAGTCGTCGTTGAAAGAGTGGGTGATGGCGTACTGGTGAGGATTATCAAACAGATTATCGTTCTGGATAGCTGCCATAAGATCCTCCTCGGTATCAAAGCAGAATGTATAATAACCGGCTCCGAATCTCTGGAAACCGTTCTTGGTCCTGTTCCACTCGTACTGAACACCGGCTGTCAGCTGGTTGATACCCAGTGAGGCGGTCACCTCATCGGTAACAGTCACGGTATTCACATCCCTGAGGTTGCCCAGCGAGAAGAGCTCGGTACCGAAAGAAGTGTAGTAGTAGCCTCCGACAGCTATATCCACGAAGGGGAACTGGCCGCCTTCTGTACTGCGGGGCTCATACTGATGAGAGTATGTGGCACGGAGTACGTTGTTGACCTTACCGTCGAGGAAACGGGAGTTGAGCTCCGCTGCTATGGACGAGAAGTTATTCTCCTGGAAGTAGCGGGCATTCTGGAAGTAGATGGCTTCCATATTCTGCCTGTTGCCTGTGGCGAAGTTTCTGTCTCCAAGACCGCTGGTAGAAGTCGAAGGGGGAAGCGGACTCTTGGAGTTGGTCATATTGTAACGGATGTTCAGCTTATGGTTGTTGTTGATATTCCAGTCGATACGGGCCAGGAACTTATACGCGGGACTGATGGATGAATAGCCCTGATATGCTCCCGGGTTATAGTCCCATTTATCGATCAGATAGTTGGACAGGGCATCCATAACAGACTCGGAAGGACGGGCGATACCGTCATCACCGTTGGTCCAGGGATTGTCGGCATTGGAAGCACGGCGCGAAGGACCCGGCTCCACATCCCTCTCCATCTCAAAGTTCAGGAAGAAGAAAAGTTTGTCCTTAATGATCGGACCACCGACACGGGCGCCTACGAGAAGATGCTGCTCAGGGTTGATCGTAAGGGTATTGCCCTCCACCTTAGTGCCTCTGAATTTCTCATTATAGAAATAGGAGTATACCGATGCCTCGAAGTTGTTGTGTCCAGAACGTGTTACGGCGTTCATGGCTGCTCCGATGAATCCGCTTTGACGTACGTCATAAGGAGTAACATTGACCGAAATCTGCTCGATAGCATCCATCGATATAGGCGAGCCGTTGGCCGGCATGGTGCCTCCGATACCGAAGGCATTGTTGGCTGCGGCACCGTCGATGGTAAAGTTGTTCTGACGGTAAGTACCGCCGCCGATCTGCGGGCCGTTGCCGCTGTCAAAGGCCTGAGGAGTCAGCTTGATAATGTCCTGTACGTCACGGCTGATAATGGGGACGTTGTTGATAGCCCTGAGATTGAGGGATGTCACTGCTCCGGCCCGGTCCGAACGCATGTTGGATGTTGCGCTCTCAGCCACTATCACGACCTCGTCAAGCTGCATGCTCTCCTCCTGGAGGGTGGCATCTACAACGAAATTGTCGGCAAGCGCAACATTGACACCTGTTATCTCCGTCACAGAATAGCCTAACATCTCCACACGGACGGTATAGGGTCCGCCGGGAAGGATGTTGAGAATGCGGTAATTACCTTTGGAATCAGCTATTGTCCAATACTGAGTTCCAGAAGGAACGTGAACAGCGATGACGGTCGCTCCGGCAAGTTCTATTCCGTTCTCGTCAATAATCTTACCGCTGATTGATGATGTTGTGACCTGAGCGAATGCCGCTGTGGCAGCGAAGATGCTCAGAAGGGTCAAAGCAATCTTTCTGATTGTTCTTTCCATTGGTGTAGATTGTAATATGGTTGTAAAATTTTCCGCAAAAAAATTCAAAAAAATTTGCATATCCAAATTTTTGTTGTGACATTTGCGCGACATTTCTGAAAAGGGAATGTAAAACGAGTTTTGTGGACAGATTTGCCTGCTTGCAACCACACTAAAAAATGCTAAAATGAATCTTTCATACAGTTAGTGTTTTGTCAAATCTCTCCGAAACTCGTTCGGAAGAGATTTTTTTGTTTTATATACCTTTTATATATTATGGCATATTTTTTCACTTCAGAATCAGTTTCAGAAGGACATCCTGACAAGGTGGCCGACCAGATATCGGACGCCATCCTCGATGACTTCCTGCGTCAGGACCCCGAGGCCAAGGTGGCCTGCGAGACATTTGTAAGCACCGGCCTGGCCGTCATAGGCGGTGAGGTCCGCTCAGACGCATACGTGGATATCCAGCACGTGGCCCGCGGCGTGATAGAGAAGATCGGCTACACCAAGGCCGACTACATGTTCGACTCCAAATCCTGCGGCATCCTCTCCGCAGTGCACGAGCAGTCCCCCGACATCAACCGGGGTGTAGTCCGTGAAGAGAAGAAGGAGCAGGGTGCCGGCGACCAGGGCATGATGTTCGGCTACGCCTGCAACGATACCGAGGAATACATGCCCCTGCCACTCACACTGGCCCACATAGCCTTGATAGAGCTGGCGAAGATCCGCCGGGAGACACCCTCCCCCATGCCCTACCTCCGCCCGGACGCCAAGTCCCAGTTCACCATCGAGTACAGCGACGACCACAGGCCGCTGAGGGTGCACACTATCGTAATATCCACACAGCACGATGACTTCCCCGCAGCCGAGGGCATGACTCCCGGCACTCCGGAGAATGACGCCGCCATTCAGGCCCGTATCCGCGAGGATATTGAGAAAATACTGATTCCCAGAATCATCGCCCGCCTGCCCGAGCGTACCCGTCAGCTCTTCGACGGCCGCTTCATCCTTCATGTAAACCCCACCGGCAAATTCGTCATCGGAGGCCCCCACGGCGACACCGGCCTGACCGGCCGCAAGATCATCGTGGACACCTACGGCGGCAAGGGAGCCCACGGCGGCGGAGCCTTCTCCGGCAAGGATCCCAGCAAGGTAGACCGCTCGGCGGCATACGCAGCCCGCTATATCGCCAAGAACCTGGTAGCAGCCGGTGTCGCAGACGAGATGCTGATCCAGATAGCCTACGCGATAGGCATCGCAGAGCCCGTCAGCATCTTCGTAAACACCTACGGCAAATCCAGGGTAGCCCTGACCGACGGCCAGATAGCCGAGAAGATCCGCACCATCTTCGACCTGCGTCCCGCAGCCATCATCAAGCGCTTCGGCCTCAAGAACCCGATCTACCTTCCCACTGCCGCCTACGGCCACTTCGGCCGCGACCCCTTCAGGCGCAAGGTGCAGCTCGTCCGCGACGGCCGCACCGTAGAGGAGGAAGTCCAGTTCTTCGGCTGGGAGCTCCTCGACTCGGTCGACATGGTCCGCAAGGAATTCGGGCTGTAGCATCACTATCCCGGACGGGAAACAAAGGCGATGCTGGCGTAAGAGACCCTGATGCCGGGAATAACCCGGAGGGCATCCCAGCAGGCCTCTACAGTAGCGCCCGTGGTAAGAACGTCGTCCACAAGCAGAACATGACGGCCGCTGAGTATCCCGGCGGCCGTTTTTATATCCTTGAGAGCAAATGCGCCGGAGACATTCTCCCATTTGCTTCCAACACTCATTCCTGTCTGAGAAGCACTGTAGCGGACACGGCCGAGAATATCTGTGGAGACCGGTATCCGGCTCCCGGCAGCTGCACGAGAGGTCCTGCATGAAGGATGCCCTGAAAGACCTTCTGAAACTCCATGAGCGATGACCTCCGCCTGATTATAACCGCGCTTCCATTTTCTTTTCCAATGCAGGGGGACTGGAATTATCACATCCGGCAACGGGTATGCCGCCTCGCGCATTTTTCCGCCGAGTAACCGGCCCAGCCAGCGGCCAAGAGCCATCTCTCCTTTATATTTAAGTGCATAAAGAAGACGGCGGTAATCATTGTCCCTTGAATAATAAAAAAGTGAGACCACCCCTTCCAGAAAAGTCCTCCCCCAGAGAATCTGCTCAGCCGGATTGTTCCTCCAGCTCCAGAAATACGTCATAGGCATATCTGTCAGACAACTGCTGCATACATGCCGCTCATGAACCTCCAGCAGATCTCCGCACACCACGCACTTCCGCGGCCATATCATATCCGCCAGCTCCCTCCAGCCCGAAACCCAGTCCACTGCCCGGTCTGTCCCGGCCGGGTCACCTGCCCCTATCAGTCCTGACCTCCACATACCAAATCCCATTTTACGACCCCACAAACTTAGGAATAATATCGGTTATTGCCTAAAAAACATTAATCTGACAATAATTCAATATCCCTCCATGAACCTTCAAAGCTTTCTCCTACTGATACTTTAGGCACCTGTGGCTTATTGTATGCCGGAGTGGAGGATAATTTACGGACAGCATCCGTCACATAGTCTCCAAGTTCTCCCAAGGTCACTTCCCCGCGGGACTCCTGAAGCTTCTTGAGCAGGTAATAAGTGAACATTCCGTGTCCCTTCTCATCGTACCCCATAGCCGTCTGGTCCCCCTGAGCGGCTGAAAAAACTACCATTTTGCCCTGAGGTGCCTCTGACTTAACCCTGAGTGCTATTCCCCTGGCGGCCGTCAGCATCTGGTCGTCACGGTCAGCACCGGAAAAACAGGCATCCATGAAAACAAGGACCGAAGAAGCCGGAATCGCGGAAAGCTGTGAATACAGTTCGCTCAGCTTGTAGCCCGTAGCCACATTGTTGCCGTATCCGTCAACCGGCAGCAGGTATGCATCCTTTGAAGACTCATCCGGAATACCATGACCGGCATAATAAAATATCAGCCTGGCCTCACCGCCGTAAGCCTTGCCGATATTGGTCAGCATGTCCACCTGCGCCCGAATATTGTTAAGCGTCGCATCCTGAACAAGGCTGATATTGGTCTCCGGTATGCCTAAGGTTCTTATACAGTACTGTCTGAATGTATTCCCGTCATTTATAGCATAGTTGACCCTGGACTCGGTATCATAATTCTCGTTGGCAATAATCACTGCAAACGTATTCTCGGACTTGCGTCCGGTAAGCGGGATATCCGTATCCACATCGGACTTGCCGACCGACAGACTGCGGCTGGTTATCAGCTGGCGGTTCTCCAGCGTTTTGCCGGCAGATTCAGTACTGATTTCTATCGGGGCAAAATCATAGTCTACAGCCACATCGGCATACTGCAGCGCATCAGTATTGCTGTAAGAATACGTTGTCCCGTCATCCATACGGTAAATCATTCCGACGAGAGCAAGAGTATCCCCAATGATGTCATACTCACCGGACTTCTCAATCTGACTGAACTGTTCTTCAAACCCCGGTGCAGCGTCTATCGGAACTCTTAGAAGAACATCTCCAAATCTCGAGTCACTGATCAGGAAGACTTCATTGTCCGCATCATAGTCGACGATAGACTGCCTCGCCTCCATCCCGGAATACGCCCCTCTCAGGTACCAGGCTCTTCCCTCCGCCACCAGCGAATCCACAAGCTGCTGCCGGGCCACATTGTTGACCCTCCTCACATAATCCTCGCTCTTCTCATACTTCCCCTTTTTCTGCCAGATGCCTACTTCTCTTTCAACAGCACCTTTGGCCCATACACTGAAAGGAGGAATCATGGAATACATCGTCAATCTGTCATCCGTGAAAGAAACAGCGGACAACGAGAACAATCCGCGCTCCATCGCCTTGGAAATAAGCATGCACTCAGAAAAATACAGATTGTCCGCCTCCATATCCAAGGAAAAATCAAAATCACCTGACAAATCAGCAGGCACCGCGGCATACGGCTCATAACCGGCGGCAAAATATCCTACATACTGCAGATCCCCGTCACTCAGACGTCTCCACATCATCCTCCCGGGCGAAAATGCACTCTGCCACATCACTCCTATATTGTTTCCCGACTTTGTCGAATGTGTTGCCAGGACAAACATACCGCACTCCCCGTTCACCTGCATTTCGGCCTCGAACTGAGATGTCTCATACGTGGGGAAAGTGTAGAAAGGATGCTTTATGGACAACTTCACATAATCAGCCCTCGAGCCGCCCGATGATATCAGCACCACCGTCTCGCCACTGGCCAGAAGCTCCACGTCTATCACGTCGTAAGTGACCGAGTCCTCGAACACTGCATTGTCCCCACGGAAAAGCATCTGCTGCTGACACATAGACATCAGCGCCATCACCTCCGCCTGCCGCTGGCCGCCGCCGGGCAGGGATACTCCGAGGTACTCGCCTTCACCCAGGCGGACTGCCCAGTCCGGTATCCTCACCGGCTCAGCATAGGACAGTGCAGCCGTAAGGCCGAAAACCATAATCCAAGATATACAGCGTCTGCAAAACATAATATTCGTATTAAGGATTAACTGCCTGAGACATCCGAACTTCGATAGGTCCGTCCATCTGTCGTGGTATATGTCACACTGATCAGGGCCAGCCTGTCGTCGGCTATATCGTATTCGTATTCGCGCTTCAGGGCATCAAACTTCTTCTCAAATGCTCCATGGTCTTCCTCAGGGACCGGAACAGAGACATATCCGAAGTGCGCGTCCCGTATCAAAAACATCTCCTTTTCCGAGTTATAATAAAGGATTGACTGACTGTTCCTGTCCTGGATACCCGCAGACACCGAACGGATATAATATTGCCTCAAGGCGGTAGTCAGACTATCGATATACTTTGCCTCATCGACTTCTCCAGGCGTCAGATCGTTCAAGGCTCTTCTCACTCCCTTGTCCCTCCATGCGGAATAAACCGGTGCCCTGAACGAAAAGACCTGCTTGTCTTTCTGGAACGAAATAGAGGCAAGAAGCAGCAGGCCTGGCTGCTCCACTTCATTAATAAGCATAGACTCTGACAGAAAGTATTTACCGGCTTCTATCTCCACTACAGAATCAAACGTACCATCATTACCTATATGACTTCCTGCTACTGTATAGGGTCTCAGTTCTATCTTATCGCACATATTCTGATTGACAGCCCCCTTTTCTCCGTCATGTACCCATAATCCGGGTTCCGTTTCCATATAGTCTGACCATTTGCACGCCAAATTGTAATTATTCTTTATTTTATATATATTCACATACATCTCCCACTGACCCTCTACACGAATCGCCATTTCGCATTTTACAGCAACTTCGGAGCTATAAATCTCTTTTACCATTTTAACATTACGGGAAACACTCTCCCCGTCCACAAGTACGACAACAGTTTCTCCACTGGAAAGAAGTTCTACATTCTTAACATCATAACTGAATTCATTATTGACTATAAGCCTTGCGTTCTCTCCAAGTTTATAATTCATATCATACATAGCCATCAGCGCCATCGCCTCCGCCTGCCGCTGCCCGCCGCCGGGGAAGGACACCCCGAGATACTCGCCGTCCTCCAAGTTCACCGCCCACTCGGGAAGCTTCACCGGCGAAGCCGCCGCCGCAAGCAGGGAGGACATCACAAGGAGAAACTGAACGGCACCTATTTTAAGTATATTCCAATGCATATTTTACGTTTTTGGTAATTTTTCACTATGTTTGCATCATAAGCAGGACATGGCAAGTGTCCGGTGCGGCAATACTTGGAGCGAGAATGTGGTAATTTTCAGTAAACAAGCACACACGCACACTCTGCATTCGTTTCGACAGTTACGGGTGTGGAACTGCGTGTGTGTTTGTTTACGGGTTTTACCACAACCTTCGCTCAGACATTGCCGGTTCCACACCTTTTTATTTATCTGCTACAGGTCTTATACCCAATCCATGCCAGCGGGCAGAGCCGAATACACTACCTTTATCACTCTCATTATTAAAATACAGCATATCTGCTCCCTCTCCATCCTCATAATTCTCAGTTTTCGGCGAAGAGCTCCAATAATGCCCTACCTCTCCAACGGAACTCGTTTCGAAATCAAATAACTTATAACCGTTAGTTGGTAGAAAAATACTTACACCATTAGGACCTGTCACCTTAAAACCGCCGTGACCATCTTCTGTCATCCATACCCATGTACACTCATCTACCAATTCTTTCAGTTCATCACTTGAAGGGAGGCGCCATCCCTCGCCCCAATTGGCAGTAGCAGCATCGTATCGCGGATCTCCTGAAATATCACTTATATCTTGCTCCCATGTAATGCTGTTCTCCGAAAAATATTCTGTCTTTGTTTCTGTTTCACCCCAGGAATAGTAATCACCGTATTCCGAAGGGCTGGAAGCACCTATATTGCAGGTCGCCCACCGCACACTAAGGCCAAGATCCACCCATTCGTGCCCATTGATCTCTCCTGCAACCTCTCCTGCTTCTCCTGCAGGCTGGGAGATGTAAATGCCATAGGACTGAGAACCTTCAAGGCCGAACTCGAAGCTGCCGGTGCGATCAGAGCCGGAGGTATTGGCATCTGCTGTAAGGTTGATATAGCCGGTGCAGTTGCCACCTGACTCGTACTCAAGATAGGCGTACTCCACATTGGTCAGCCAGTCGGTACTGTTCGCTATCCACAACTCCGGCTCTCCGTGGTTTTCGAAATACTCGTAGCTGTAGTTCTCGATAGTAAAAGGAATGAATGCATCATAATCTCCACCCTCCGCTTCAACGAAGAACTCGATACCCTCCGGCATTATAAGGATCTGTTCTTCGACAGACATGGACGGCTGGTAGACGAATATATACTCCGTCTGCTCCACGACTCCCATGTTGAGACGCACGAATATCGAGCACGAACGATCATTTCCAGTCTCATTGGGCTCTACTATAAAGCCCACTCTTCCTTCAATCTCAGTTTCTCCACGATCATCCTCCATATACCAAAAATCACTAATCCAATCCTCGCCTCCATCTCCATACCCAACAGTCATTTTATATTTATATCCTCCATCGTAATTCTCTATCACAACTCCGATTGACGGATCCCCACCGACAGCATCAGCAACATACTCAGGTTCCGGAATAACTAGACGCGGCTCATCAGTAGGATTGTCGGGATCATCCGAGGCCTCACCGAGGGTGGTGAAACTTTTGGTCTCGCCGGAGACTTCTACAATATCGTCGGTGATGCTGAAAGCATAGTAGTAGGTCGTACCAGGCTTGACATCGACATCAGTAGATACTTCATAATAGTGGGTCGTAGTGTCCTCCTGATTAATTCTATTCCAGCTGCTGTAAAGGGTATCAGTCTCTCCCGCAGGGAAATCGGGACTCTCGGATATGGCGAATCTACAGTCAAAGGAATGGTCTGATGTCGACTGTTCCCACTTGACACTTCCGATCAATGTCACCCAGGTCTCACCTACCTGCTCCTTGCTGACATCCAGCGTCCTGACCGTTGGGTTGTTCTTGCCCACCTTATAATAATCATACTGCTCGTCACAAGAAACTGCGGCAATTAATGCCATCAGCATAACTGCAGATATTTTAAGAATATTCAACTTATTCATTGCAACTCGTTTTCAATGTTAGAAAATAAAACCGACTCCGGCATTCAATGTCCAGTTGGACGGATCGGCCGGACTGAAGAATTCCGGATTGCCTATATATGACGCACCGACATTCAGTGTAACGAAATCCATTCTGAGCATAAGGCCGACATCTCCTACAAAACCGCCGTCACCGGTCGGAACATCGTCGATATCCATCCAGGTCTCCATATTCTTTGAATCAACCCGTATATGTGGTGCTGTAGCAACCCAGCTACCGTCAGCAAGCTCATGTCTGTCCTGCGTTAAGGCCATTCCAACTCCGAAATACAGATGCAGGGCACAGCCAAGACGGGCTACAGCTCCTACCGCAACCACGGAGTGATTCTTCTTGGAACGTCCGGTAGTCCACCAGTAACCGGGAGCAATATCATCTCCTTCGGCATTTTGAAAACGCTCGTCCAAACTACCGCTGAAATCACTGTAACTGTCCAACCAGGAAAGAGCGCGGATGTACCAGCCCCAGCGTTTTACCGTTCCGAACATGATACCAAGGGAAGGAGCAGTCGGAGTTCCGAATGCATCCATCCTGACTCCGGTCTGAAGAGAGACGAAGAAACTGTGCTTTTCCGGTTCCCGGTTCCACCACGTCTCCGGACGCATGACTATGGTCATGTCATTGCGCATCAGAGCGAAAGTGCGTTTGAATCCGCCGTACTGGGCATAGCCATAGTTAGCACCCGGCCGGAAAGAGAATGTGCCGTCAAGGCCGGAGACCGTAGATGTCTTGCCGTTCCTGGTTTCTATTTTTACTCCGGGAATAGGGTTGCCGTGCTTGTCCACGACCTTACCCCTGACCGCATCCTGCGCGTGAGCCGAGAACAAGGCCGCGACCGCCAGGACACACATTAAAATGATTCTTTTCATCATTATTCTGTATAAAATTTATTTTCTGAGTTTCATTGATTTCCATGTATCTGCGACAGCTATCGCCGTGCGCACCGTCGGAGTCTGTACCTTCCTGTTTATAACCACGGAGCGCTGCTCCACTTTCTCCGCCACGTATGAGGTCAGTTCCGACAGAGTGACATTGCCCTTCGTCTCCTGCAGTTTCTTGAGCAGGAAATAGGTAAATAGACCATGCCCCTTTTCCTTATAAGGCATTGCGGTCTGATCGTCCGAGACAGCGGAAAATACTATCATGTTGCCTCCGAGCGCATCCTGCTTGGGCCTTACAACGATACCGCGCATTCCCTCTTTTTCCAGCACCATATCGCCGTCACGGCTGCCGCCGCTGAAACATGCGTCCATGAGCACCAGCACGCTCTGGGCATTGAGGCTTCCAAGGTCGGCATACACCCTGCTCAGAGGGAAACATGCCGAGACCTCCTTGCCGTCCGAGTCCACCGGAAGCAGGTATGCGTCCTTGGTTTTTTCGTCCGGCACACCGTGTCCCGCATAATAGAATATCACGTCTATGTCTCCGTCGTATGCCGTGGAGATGTTCTTGATATCTTTCAATGCCCTCGTGAACACTCCGTAAGTGGCATCCTCGTAATACCGGATATTGCTTTCGGGCAGACCCAGTGTCTGCTGACAGTATTTGGCCAGCGTCCGTCCATCGTTGAGAGCCATCGGCACGGAAGACACCATCTGGTAATTCTCATTGGCTATGATGACTGCAAATGTCTTCTCGTTGTTCGCGGGATTCTCAGGTATATTGATGTCCACGTCAGAAGCTCCGACACTGACGTTCTGCTGTTTGATACGGGGAGACGATCCCCCGTGAGAAGATGTATTGGATGCAAGATGGCTGTAATCGATTTCAGAGAACTGCATATCCACCACTGTCTGGGTATAATTCAAGGCATTCTCGTCATCATATTTGTAAATTTGGCCGGTAGGACTGACAAATGTCAGAGATGAGAGAGCCAGACGGTCATCCTTGATATAGTACTCCGGGTTGCGGAGCTGCATCCCGTTCCAGTTGCTCTCAAACATACGGGCCTCATTGTCCGCACGGGGAACCGGAATAATAATCTCGCCGTAAGGGGTCTCGGCCAGAAACACCTCGTTCTCCGCATCATACGGACGCAGAGTCACTTCCGACGGCATCAAGTCCTCCGCATAGATACTGATGTAGTTGTCCTCCGCAGCTTTCATCAGTTCCTGGACCTTGGCCTGACGGGTCTGCTCGGTCACTCTGGCCTTATACTCGTCCACAGTCTCGTATGGGTCTTTCTCCTGCCACTTGCCTATACGGTCCTCGACATATTTTCTGGCGTATGCAGAATATAAAGGAGTGCCTGTCTGAGCATACTGCGCCCCGGCAGGTGATGAAGGCTGCGCGGGAACAGAGGAGGCAGAAGAAGAAGCGTAAAAGGCATACGGATCGGTATAGCTTCCGGTGCGTTGGACGCTGATTCCGCCGAACTGTTCGGGAGTCTCATTATAACCCATCAGCGATGGAATATCATTCCCCGAGACCTCCATTCCTCCGGCAGCCAGCAGCTTCCGGTTGGTCTGCTGAAAGAATTCCCTGTTCCCGGTACAGTTGTAGGCTGTCGCCAGTGCCTGCAGGAACTTGACCGAGCCCGGATTTGTCGCCACGACACTCTCAAGCACCGGTATTGCCCTGCGGAAATATTCGGATGCTCCGGCCCTGTCGCCCTGGTTGTAATAAAGGGCAGCAAGATTGTACGTATTCGTGGCCAGATGCTCCGCTACATCGAGACTGCGCGGCATAAGGCTCTGAAGTTTCTCATATACGGCCACTGCCCCACTGTAATTTCTGACCCTTTCGTAGAGCTTGCCCTGAATATTCAGCAGAGTGGGGTCATTCGGTTTAAATCCCAATGCCTTTGAGACATATCTCTGAAGACTCCTGTCATCTTCGGCATCAATACATGCATTGACGGCCATGGACAGGATATTGAAATCCGACGGCCATGCGGCAACAGCTTCCTCCAGGACCGCCACGGCCTGACCGTAATTCCCGATATTGCTGCACGCCTTGGCAAGGAACATATACACATTCTTCCTGTTACGGGCATCACCGGTTTTCAGGTACTCGCTCAGGTAAGGAATGGCACGCGCATAGTCCTTGGAATTGTAAGTTCCCGATGCCGCAAAATACACCATAGTGGAATAATAGTCGTCCTTTGGAAATGACATCCCCGCAAAATCCTCCATAAGAGGGATATCCACGAATGCCTGCGCCAGCAGAAGTGCGTTCTGCTGGGAGCCTTTCTGCGAATACCACACTGCTCCCTGCTGAAGATACGGACGGAGCTCGTACAAACGCTGACGGGCCGACACATATCCCTGTGATCCACGCTGAGAATTCCTCAGAATGGAGATATAGTCCTGATAGGCATTGAACAGTGTCTGATACATCACCGACTGGTCTCCGCCGGCCTGCCGCAGTCTAAGGAATGTAGAGTACTCCGACTCGGCCCTGTCCAGGGACTGAGCCGACACACTCAGACACAAAGAGGACAGCAACAGAAACAACATCAAAAACCTTTTCATAACTCAGTCCCTTAAAATACGTCTACAAAAAGAAAGTCCACGGATATCCTACGGTGCTCTCCTCCGACTCCCTCGGAGAGCATAATATTGTACTTGTACTCCACATCCATGTTGCCGAGCTGAGAAATGTGCTGCGTGAGATAATCCTTGATACCGGCCGCACGCACAAAAGCAAGCTGCTCATTCTCACGGATTCCGGTCTGGGAGGTAACTGTAAGCTGGAAAGGCCCGTCCTCTCCGTTGACCGTAACATTCTCAAACTCTCCGTAGATGCCGTCATACGGGATTCTGTTGTTGATGCGGAGCCTGTCCGCCATACCGGTAATAGTAACCACCAGCCTGCGGCCCGGAGCCATATATTGGGCAAATTCATTTGTAAACGCAGTTTGGATAATCTCAGCCAAAGATTTAGCCGCTCCTGAATTATCCGTGCGGTACTGGCCGGGAGCGAAATCCTCCCGCTCCGAGAAGCCCTTTTCCACATTGTACGAGAATCCTACCTGATAATTCACTATCTTCTCTCCGAACTCATCCACGTCCGAGAGGACCTTGGTATTTACAGCTATCTGAGTATGGTCGGATATGATATTCTGGTCAAGCGAGCGGTTTATGATATTGTCCTTTATCTCCTGGAGTTTCATTTCTTCCATATTGGACATCTGGACGAGCTCCAGAGGCACAAAACCATCATCGGACGCAAGATAATCAAGCTGTTCCCTCGCTCTGTTATCGAAAGTATATGTCTTGCCGGACTGAGGGTTATAAACCTCGGTATAGATCACCTCGAACTCATCGCGTTCATTCAGACCGTACAGAGTATTGCGGAACTCAAGCTGGCCGGGATCCATGAAATCGTTGACATCTTCTGAAGGTACGTCAAGGTAAATAGGCGGCATATTGTCGAAACTTACCTCCAGCTTGTTGCTCTCGGTGTTGAAATTATCCAATGTGATTGTAGAAGCCTCCAGCATATTGTCAGCCATCCTCGTAGCTATCTCCTGCTCGAAGAGTTTCATCTGCTCGGCCTTTGTCTCCTCATTGACCCTGAGACGGTAATCCTCCAGGGACTCTCCGGGCATCTGCTGCATCCACTCATCCATCCTCGCCTCCAGTTCATCCTGGAGCAGACGAGTATAGAACGGTGTCAGAGTAGAAACCGGTTCATATACCATAGATGCCGAGGTGTTGTACAGCAGGTATATCCTGCCGTCTTTCTCGCGTACGAAATCCAGGCCTGTAATACCTTCCCGCTCTGTATCGATGTACCGCCTGTCATCAGGATTGAGGGTATTGACTATTACGATACGGCTCGGGCCGGACACTGCCGCTATATATTTTCCTTCGGGATGTATTGAGCAGTCGGTACCCAGTCCCAGGGCATCCAGTTCATATCCTATAAGAAAAGACTGAGTATCGTAAACCAGCATCTTTCCCCCGGATAAGATTACTCCCAGCCGGGAGCCGTCCTCAGAGAACTTGATCGAATTAATATCCGCCTCAAAACCAAGCCTGGTCCTTGTACTATAATCATAAAGATCGATGACCGTCAGCCTGTTGTCCGATACCAGCGCCAAATATCTGTTTCTGTTGTCAGCGGACATTTTTTCCGCAGCGTAATCCAAAGAGACATTCTTGATCTCTTTATAAGACGGAACTTCATACACCCTTACAGTATTGTCTTCTGCCGCCACGAACAGTTTTCCTCCGTCCGCAGACCAGCATACAGCCTTCGGCCTCATACCGGGAACGCCGACCCGTGCTCCAGGTCTATCCGTCTCCCACATTCCGAACACCTCGACTTTTTCTTTTCCATTTTTACTGTACAGCACAGCATAATATCTGCCCGCAGGATCCAGTGCTATCGAGTGTATCTGTCCTTTCAGTTTATGCACAGGGACTCCCATGAGGTTATACACCTTGCCGGCATTGAAATAATAAGCTGAGAAATCCCAGGTGTCAAAGCCTTCGGGCACTACTTTCTGCGGAAACACATACGAACTGTCCGGGCCGTATGCCTGCGGCTGCGCACTGATGACAAACGGAACAAATAACACACACGCCAGAACACAAACCAGTGATCTTAACATAAAATAAAACTTTTACCATAGCTGCTCCTCCCTATGGAATAATACATACGGAAAGTGTGGAGCGGACAGCCCGCCCTATAAGAGAGGATTATAGAAGTTTTTCACAGCACAGCAGCGCCTGTGGTCCGGGATGGTGCACAAAATGATGCGGACAACAAGTGCCGCGCTCAATCCTTGTTTACTGAAAACTACCACATTCTCGCTCAAGGACTACAAGCCTGACACTTTCATCAATCTGTCTGTAATGCCGCCGGCCGCCAGACCGACAACATCGGCGCAAATTTAGCAAAAAGTTTCGAAAAACATAACGTAATACACCGGAAGATACGTGACTCCGTCCTTTGTCACGACATCGCGGCTGTTGGAAAGCACGTACGCACGCTTGATGTTGTAGTCGTTTAATCGAAAAAAGGTGCGTTTTCTAAAAACAGGAGATTGCTAAAGGGTAAGGACAAATGTGGTTAGGGCGGGGTCGGTGCGGTCGAGGCGGATGGAGCCGGCATGGGCACGCATGATCTGGCGGGAGAGGGCGAGGCCGACGCCGGTGCCTTCGGCGCGGGTGGTGAAGAAAGGGTCGAAGATGTGGTCGGCGTTCTCGTCGGGGATGGGGTCTCCGTTGTTGGAGATGTGGATCTCGGTATTGTCGGAGGCATTGACGAAGGCGGTGATACGGATGAGAGGCACGTCGTCTAGGGGTGCGTCGTAAGGAGCGGCCTTCTCCTTGAACCGGTCGCGGAGGGCATTGAGCGCATTCTTCAGGATGTTGGCGACCACCTGCCGCATCAGCTGCTCGTCGGCGAAGAGGACCATGTCCTCATCCTCAAGGGCAATATCGACCCGCCCTCCAAGCTCCTCCACCCCGGGCAGCAGCGGTGAGAGCACATAGTCCAGCATCGGCCGGAACTTGAAGGGATGAATCTGCGGCACCGGCACGCGGGAGAGGGCGCGGTAGCCGTTGACGAAGCCAAGGAGGCCGCGGGCCGACTCGCCGATGACCTGTATGCCCTCCCGGAGGTTGCGGTCGTCGGTCATGTCGTGCAGGGTATCGCTGAGCGAGACTATGGGCGTGATGGTATTGAGCACCTCGTGGGAGATAATCCTGGTCATCTTCTGCCACTGGGCGCTCTCGGACCGCTCGGCCTCGGTGCGGCTCTCGGCCTTCTCCTCGAAGACGTAGACCCGCACGGGGGTGTTTCCGTCCATGACGGTGTACTTCCCTATCTCGAAGTTGTATATCCGCATCTCGGAGCCTATCGGCACTTCCAGCGTCCCGCCCTCCTCCAGAGCCTCGATACGCGCCGTCAGTCCGGGCATCAGCCGGTCCAGGTCGGAGATGTGCCGGATGACTCCCAGGCCGAGGACCGAGGTCAGCGCCCGGTTGCAGCAGCGCACCTCCCCGGCAGGTCCCACTCCTAGCAGGCCGGTCCGCGAGAGATTCTCCACGGCGCGGTGGAAGACCTCGTTCTGGTCCCTGAGCCGCTGCTGCTCGGAGACGAAGTCCCTCACCCTGTTGAGCAGGATGTTGAAGACCCGGTCCTGGAGAAATGTGGAGTTCTCGGCAAAATGGAAGGACAGGTCTCCGTTCTCAAAGGCGCTCAGCAGGTAGTTGAGCTTGCGGACATTGCTGCCGTATATCGAAAGGACGCGGTAGACCAGCACGGCCGTCACTGCCCCGGCCCCGCCCGCAGGCCAGTACCACCCTGTCAGCAGGCACCAGACGAGGGCCCCGACAGCGAGCATCAGGCAGATGACCGAGAGTATGAGCGAGCGGAATCCCATCTACATCCCGTATTTCTTGAGTTTGTTGTAAAGGGTCTGACGGGTGATGCCGAGCTGCTGGGCGACTACCGTCAGGTTGCCGTCGTGCTGGCGCATTGCCACCCGGATGAGCTCCTTCTCCATGTCGTCGAGCGTAACCACATTGCCCTTGCGGACCGACTCCTTGAGCACCTGTGCGGCGGTCTTGGAGCGGCGGCCGGGCCCCCTGCGGTCCTGTTGCTCGGGGAAGAAGTCCCCCACCTCCAGCATACCCTTCTCGGAGAGGATCACGGCCTTCTCGACCACATGCTGCAGCTCCCGGATATTGCCCTGCCAGGGCCTCTGCCTCAGCTCCTCGCGGGCCTCGTCCCGGATGCCCCGGATGTCCTTGCCGTATTTGACCGCGTACTTGCGCATGAAGAGCTCCGCCAGCGGGACGATGTCCTCCATCCGCTCGCGCAGGGGCGGGAGGGTGAGGTGTATGGTATTGATCCTGAAAAACAGGTCCTCGCGGAACTGACCGTCGGCGACCATCCGGGAGATGTCCCGGTTCGTGGCGCAGATCAGGCGGATGTCCACGGGGACGGGGACGTTGCTGCCCACGCGGGTGACACTCTTGGTCTGGATGGCGGTGAGCAGCTTGGTCTGCAGATGCAGGGGGATGTTGCCTATCTCGTCGAGGAAGAGGGTGCCGCCCGAGGCCACCTCGAACTTACCCGCCCGGTCGGCCTTGGCATCGGTGAAGGCCCCGCGCACGTGTCCGAAGAGCTCGCTCTCGAAGAGGCTCTCGGGAAGGGAGCCCACGTCCACGCTGACCATCGAGCTGCCGGAACGCTTCGAGAGGCGGTGTATCTCCCCGGCCAGCATGTCCTTGCCCGTGCCGTTCTCGCCGGTGATGAGGATGCTGGCGTCTGTCCGGGCCACCTTCTGCACTATCTTGCGCAACTCCTTCATCTTCGGAGACTCGCCCCAGAACATGTCGCCCTCGCTGCGTATCTCGTTCTTGATCTCGCGCAGCTGCTTGACCTCCTGCCGGCTGCGGGAGAGGCGGAGGGCCGCCTGGAGGGTGGTGACCAGCTTGGCGTTGTCGAAGGGCTTGATGATGAAGTCAAATGCCCCGCGCTTGATGGCGTCCACGGCCAGGGCCACGTCCGAATAGGCGGTGAACAGCACCACCGGCACATCGGGGTAGGCCTTCAGTATCTCCCCGAGCCAGAAAAGGCCCTCGTTGCCCGTAGTCACCTTGGCGGTGAAGTTCATGTCCAGCAGGACGACCTCCGGACGCTTGACCTCCATGCTGTGCATCAAGTCGTTGGGAGAGGAAAGAAGGGTAACTTCGGAAAAATATGCGGGCAGCAGCAGCCTCAGGGCGGAGAGTATGGCCTTGTTGTCATCGACTACGAGGATGCGGCCGTCAGGGGTGGTTTTCTTACTCATATTCATGTATTTACGCTTCAAAAGTATAAAAATATTTTACAATTTTCAAAAAATTAGACACTTTTTGTAAAATTTCTTAACAATTAGGCTTTCTTTAGAATTAGATAAATATCTGTTATTCAGTATATTATAAAGTTTGGCACGATTATGGAAGAAAGGTAAGGGCAAAGAAAATCAAAATACAACCGCGTATGAAAAATATACTCTCAGCAGCCGCCGTCCTCATCCTCGCAGGCACTCTCGTCCTGCCGCGGGAGGCAGCAGCGCAGTACCGCCGGAGCGGGATCTCGTTCCCCCAGCCCTACGCTCAGGCATACGATATAGAGGTGCTCCGGGACACCGCCCTCGAAAGGCGCGTCCTCGAGTATGCCGCAGCCCGCTCCCAGGAGCAGCCCGAGGTCTGGACCCTGCACGACTGCATGCAGTACGCCGTGGCCCATTCGCCCGAGATGCGTCTGCAGCAGGCGACCAACGATGACCGCCGCATAGACCGCAGGGAGGCCGCCTTCGGATTCCTTCCCACCATATCGGCCGGAACCTCAGGCTCCTTCAACTTCGGCCGCGGTATCGACCCCGAGACCAACGTCTATACCAACACGACCACATTCAGCAACTCCTACAGCCTCTCGGCCGATCTGGACCTCTTCAACGGCTTCTCCGCCGTCAACAGTTTCCGCATAGCCAAGACAGCCGTCCTGCTCGGAGTCGAGGAAGAGCAGATCAAGAAGGACGAAATCTGCCTCTCTGTCATCCAGGCCTACTACAACGTGCTCTACTACCGCGGCATGGTGGACCTGGCCCGGGAGCAGCTCGAGGAGAGCCGCACGACTCTGGAACAGGCCCGCGTCCAGTCCGAACTGGGCCTGAAGAGCTACGCCGACGTCCTGCAAATAGAGTCGGATGTGGCTGCCAAGGACTTCAACCTCACCCAGCAGGAGAATACCCTCGAGCAGGGCATCCTGACCCTGAAGACCGCGATGTACTACCCCTTCGAGGAGGAGCTGCCGCTGGCCGAGGTAGAGCCTTCCGTACTCTTCAGCGCATTCTCGCATGAGGGCAACGCCGACAGCATCGCCGCAGCCGCCCGGAACTATCTCCCCGCATTCAAGGCCGAGGATCTTAAAGTCCGCAGCGCAGAGTTCGACCTCAAGACCGCCAAGTGGAGCCTGGTGCCCTACATCTATGCCCAGGGCGGCTACAACACCGGTTATGTATTCGACCGCTCCTACACCGTCAACGACCCCTTCTGGACCCAGATGAACGAGAAACAGGGACAGTACGTAGGCATCGGCATCAGCATCCCCATCTTCAACGGCCTGTACAAATACAACCAGATCGCCCGCAAGCGCAACGCCCTCGCCACTGCCGAGGCCAACCGTGACATCAAATACCAGCAGGTCGAGGGCGAGATCCGCCGCGCCGTCCAGGACATGAGGGGAGCCGCCAAGCAGTTCATCTCGGCCGACAAGAAGGTAAACGCCCTCGTTCTCTCCCACGAGGCCAACTCCCGCAAGTACGAGGAAGGTCTGATGACCGTAATCGAGTTGCAGACCAGCTCCAACAGCCTTCTGGAGGCCCGCGCCGAGAGGCTCAACCAGGGCCTGCAGTACCTCCTGAAAGAGAGGGTGGTGATGTACTACAAGGGCATAACCTATCTGGACCAGGAATAATACCACAGCTCACTGACTTCAAAAACGACAAAAACATACGACCATGGATAGAGTAATTGAACAGAAAAAAGGTATCCGCGCGGTATTCCGCAAGAAGAACATCCCGTACTTCCTCGCAGGAATATTCGTAATATTCGTCCTCTGGCTGCTGCTCAGGGACAAGTCCTCCACCCTCAAGGTGGACGCCAACACCATCACTGTCGGCGATGTCCGCCAGGGTGAGTTCGACGACTACGTAAGAGTTTCCGGACAGGTACAGCCGATCACCGTCGTGCAGGTATCCCTGCTGGAGAGCGGAGTCGTACAGGAAAAACTGATAGAGGCCGGCTCGATGGTCCGCAAGGGCGATGTGCTGGTGCGTCTCTCCAACAACACCCTCAGCCTTCAGATACTCCAGAGCGAGGCAGACCTTGCCGAACAGGAGAACTTCCTGAGGAACACCACCGTAACCATGGAGCAGGAAAAGCTGGACCTGGAAAAACAACGTCTGGAATATGCCATCGACACAGAGCGCAAGAGGCGCAAATACGAGCAGTACCGCCGTCTGGACGAGGAGCAGCTGGTAGCCCATGAGGAATACCTCCAGGCCAAGGAGGACTATGAACTGGCCGTCAAGAGCCTGGAGCTCATCATCGCCCGCCAGAAGCAGGACTCCATATACCGTTCCGTACAGATGAACAACCTTGAGGAAAGCCTCGAGAGCATGCGCCGGAGCATCCAGCTGGTACGTGAGAGGGTAGAGAACCTCAACGTCAAGTCCCCCATCGACGGACAGCTCGGCTCGCTGGACGTAATCCTCGGCCAGTCCATCCCCGAAGGCACCAAGATAGGCCAGGTCAACGACTTGTCAGACTACAAGATAGAGGCCAAGATAGACGAGCACTACATCGACCGCGTACAGTCCGGCCTCAGCGCCACCTTCGAGCGTCAGGGCTCCACCTTCGGCACCGTAGTGGAGAAAGTCTATCCGGAAGTGACCGACGGCCAGTTCAAGGCCGACTTCTACTTCACCGGCGAGCGCCCCGACAACATCCGCATCGGCCAGACCTACTATCTCAACCTCCAGCTCGGACAGCCTACCCAGTCGGTCTACATTCCCCGCGGAGTATTCTACCAGTCCACGGGAGGCACCTGGATCTACGTGCTCTCCGAGGACGGCACCAAGGCCTACCGCCGCGACATCCGCATCGGCCGCCAGAACCCCCAGTACTATGAGGTACTCGAGGGCCTGAAACCGGGCGAGAAGGTCATCATCTCCAACTACGAGAACTACGGCAAGAACGACGTGCTCATCCTTCAGAACAAGAAATAAACATCCACCCTCAGACCATCGGTTATGAAAAAACTCAACATAGGCATCTTCAAGGTCCTCTCCCTCGCGGTGGGACTCGCAGTCGGACTGGTGCTCATAGCCAAGATCTCCTTCGAGAGCAGCTATGACAAGTTCTATCCCGCCTACGACGACATCTACTGCGTGCAGTACGAATACAGCTATACCGATGGCAACCGGAGCCTCGACAACCTTACGCCCGGAGCCGTCTCCTACTATCTCCAACAGGAGATTCCCCAGGTGATGTATGGTACCAAGGCATCCTACACCTCATCGATGGGTGACATATACACTGAAAACCGCCAGAAACTGACCGCCGAAAACGGCATCATCGCCGTAGACTCCAACTATTTCAGGGTATTTCCCCGTCCTGTCCTCGCCGGTGCGGATCCCTCCGTAATCCTCGGCGAATGGAACGGAGCCCTGATATCCCGGTCCATGGCCGAGAAGTTCGGAGGCATAGACCAGGCCATGGGGCAGATCTTCTTCATCGAGGAGTATCCGGGACTCGGCCTCCAGATTGGCGGGGTATTCGAGGACATCCCCGAGAATGCATCCCTGCGCTTCGACGTAGCCATCTCCATCTCGGGAATCGACCACATATACCGCCAATGGGGCATTACCGGCGACAATCCGGAGCATGCCGACACCCCCTCCACCATGAACTGGTCCAGCAACAGCATGTACATGAGCCGTGTACAGCTCTATCCTGGCACAGACCCCGCCTCCCTCCAGAGCGCGATAAACAATATCCGTGAAAAATACATTCCTGAAAAGGACTTCGAGAGTCAGGGCTACAGCGTGGACATCGTCCTCAAGCCTCTGGCATCCGAGCATGCCGCCTCGGCAGGGACACGCAGGACCAACCTGATACTCGGCATTGTCGCCTTCGCCCTGATCCTCGCGGCAACGATGAACTACATCATGATCGTCATATCATCCCTCGTGGCCAGAGCAAGAGGCATCGCGGTACGACGCTGCTACGGAGCCGGAAACGGCAATATCATGGCACTGGTGTTCAAGGAGACTCTCTTCAACCTGGCTGTCTCCCTCGTACTGGCCTTCCTGCTCATTCTCGCCTTCAGGGGAACGATAGAATCGGTCCTGACCACTTCCCTCGGAGCCTTGTTCTCACCCAGGAGCCTGTGGGTACTCGTGCTGACTGTGGCTGCCGTCCTCATTGTAGCCGCATGGATTCCCGGAAAGGCATTCCAGGGCATACCCATCGCCGTGGCCTTCCGCAATTACGCCGACCACAAGAAGCTGTGGAAACAGGTGCTGCTCTTCCTGCAGATGGCTCTCGCCTCGCTGCTCATCACCCTGCTAAGCCTCGTGGCCCTGCAGTACACCCGCTGGACAAACGCCGATCCGGGGTACGACTATGAACAGCTCGTGGGATGCTACCTCAGCGGAGTGCCGCGTGATACCCGCTACGCGCTTATGCAGGCTGTAGAGAGTGTTCCCGGAGTCGAGGAAGTGGGGACAGTGGAGGATCCTCTGATACTCGGAGGCTCCAGCGGCAATAACGTGTACATCCCCGGTGAGACCGAGCCTTCACTCCACATCGCCGACCTCTACGAGGCCAACGGCAACTGGAGCGAACTCTTCGGCATCGACATCATCGAGGGACGCAAGGCGGCCTCTCCCATGGAAGTAATGGTTGACCCGCGTTTTGCCGAACAGATATGCGAAGTAAGGGGGTGGAAAGACGGAGTGATAGGCAAGAGCATTGTGGTGAGCGACCATGACGGCAGTTCCGACAATCCCTATACCATCGTAGGCGTATTCGACCATATCAGCATCAGCCCGGCCATCTACGAGGACAACCGGCCCGTCACCCTCTTCTACACCGACGACCCCATGACATTCCTGGTCATCCGCGTATCGGACCTCAATCCGGAAGTGACCGGAGCCATCCAGGCCGCCCTCGACTCAGTGGATCCGGAACGGTTCGAGCTGCTGACCTACGCCTCTGTGGTCAATGACATATACACCCCTGTACGCACCGTCCGCGAATCGGTTCTCGCCGCAGGCCTGGTGACAGCCGTAATAGCCTTGTTAGGTCTGGTCGGATACACCGCAGACGAGACGGGACGCCGCCGCAAGGAAGTGGCTCTTAGGAAAATCAACGGCGCCCGACCCGCGGAGATCATCGGTATCTTCATCAGCGGCATCGGCAGATTCTCAGTAGCGGCAGTAATCATCGGCTGCGTCCTGTCGTGGTTCATATTCGACATGCTGCTCAAGTCGTTCGAGCTCAAGGTACAGCCGCCGCTGTGGCTCTTCTTCGTCACCGCCGCCGGCCTACTGGCCGTACTGGCGGCAGTAGTCGCAGCCAGATGCCTGGCCATCGCAAGGACCAATCCTGCGGATTCACTCAGAACTGAATAAAGATTATATTTGAATTAAAAAACCATACAGATGAAAAAACTCAACATAGGCATCTTCAAGGTCCTCTCCCTCGCGGTGGGACTCGCAGTCGGACTGGTGCTCATAGCCAAGATCTCCTTCGAGAGCAGCTATGACAAGTTCTATCCCGACTGGCAGGACATCTATTGCATCACATCGGAGTACACAAAGGCAAATGAGGAAGGTACTTCGCAATACAGCCAGACCCCCGGAGCGGTAGCGTACTACTTCGGGCAGGAAATCCCTCAGATCATGTACGGCACGCGCGCCACCCCCATTGTCTTCGATGATCAGAGCAATGTATACACCCAGGACAACCGCAAGCTGACAGTCCACACCCCGGTAGTCCTCATCGACACCAACCACTTCAAGGTATTTCCCCGTCCCATACTCACCGGAGACCCCGTGAACGTGCTTTCCAACTGGAACCGGGCGATGATCTCCCGCTCATTCGCCGAGATGCTGGGAGGTGTGGAGAAAGCCGTCGGACAGCTTATTTTCTTAGAGAGTTACCCGACCATCCCAATAGAGGTCGGCGGTGTCTTCGAGGATATTCCCGAGAACTCCTCTTTCCGCTTCGACATCGGAGTATCCCTCGATGCGATGGACGAGATGATGCGCATGATGGGATCCGACTTCCGCTCCACCATGAACTGGGTGGGCAATGACCGCTACATCAGCCGCGTGAAGCTCTATCCGGGCACAGATCCCGCCTCCCTGGAGGACGCCCTCACGGCCGTGGAGGACAAATACCTGCCCCTGGAGGACCTGAAATCCGCAGGTGTGGACATCCACTATACCCTGTCCCCGCTTACCGCAGAACACTCCTCGTCCCCCGGCACCAAGAGGACCAACCTCATTCTCGGAGTGGTGGCCGCCGCACTGATTCTCGCATCGGTATTGAACTACATCATGATTGTCATCTCCTCCCTGCTCGGCAGGGCCAAGGGACTGGCCGTGCGCCGCTGCTACGGAGCCGGCAACAGCAACATCATGGGCATTGTCTTCAAGGAGACTCTCATCAACCTTGCTGTATCCCTCATATTGGCAGTACTGCTTATCATTGCCCTCCGCAACCCGATAGAGTACGTACTGACCACCTCCCTCGGGGCATTGTTCTCCCACCAGAGCCTGTGGGTGCTGGCTCTTACCGTCGCCGTCGTACTGCTGATCGCCGCCTGGATTCCCGGACGGGCCTTCCAGAGCATCCCCATCGCAGTGGCATTCCGCAACTATGTTGATAACAAGAAGATATGGAAGCGCACCCTGCTTTTCCTCCAGATAGTGCTCGCATCATTGCTCATATCACTGCTCAGCCTGATCGCCATGCAGTACAACCGGTGGGTCAATGACGATCCCGGATTTGATTATGAGCGTCTGGTAGGTTGCCCCATGTCAGGTGTTCCGTATTCTACCCGCAACGCCCTGCTGCAGAGCGTGAGCAGCGTTCCCGGAGTCGAGATTGCCGGCACGGCGGACGAGACCATGCTGTTCGGCTGCAGCGGAAACAATGTGTACATGCCCGGAGAGAGCGAGGAGCTTTTCAATGTCGGCGACCTCTACTCGGCCAACGCCAACTGGAGTGAGCTCTTCGGCATCGACATCATCGAGGGCCGCAACTTCTCCACACCCAAGGAGGTAATGGTGGACGAGAATTTTGCCAAGCGTCTCAGCGAACTGCGCGGATGGACTGACGGAGTCATCGGCAAGCAGATACTGATGTCGGAGCACAGTGAGAGCGGCGATGATGTATTCACCATTGTGGGCGTATTCGAGGATGTCCGCGTCGGCACTGTCGTGTACGAGGACACCCGGCCCAACATATTGTTCTACAACGAGAATCCTTGCGAATATCTGATAATCAAGGTCTCCTCCATGACTCCTGAGGTACTGTCCGGCATACAGAGCGCGCTGGACGGCGTGGAGCCTGACCGCTACGAGCTCATGACATACACATCGGCCATCTACGATGCCTACCAGCCAGCCAGGACCATACGCGAGTCTATTCTCGCAGCAGGTGTGGTGACAGTGCTGATAGCCCTGTTCGGTCTGGTGGGATACACCGCCGACGAGACAGGACGCCGCCGCAAGGAAATGGCCCTGCGCAAGATCAACGGAGCACAATCAGGACAGATTATAGGTATCTTTATCCGCGATATCGGACGGCTGGCAGTCATAGCAGTGATAGTGGGATGCGTGGGATCATACTTCGTATTTGACCTGTTGCTGCAGTCATTCGAAGTGAAGGCGACGGCTCCTGTATGGCTGTTCATAGCCGTAGCCATAGCACTGCTGGCAGTACTTGCCGCCGTGGTCATCGCCCGCTGCTACGATATAGCCAGGAGCAACCCGGCTGACTCCCTGCGGGCCGAATGATATTGATTTTCGGAATTTAAATTACACATTTAAAATATGAGACTCAAATTCAACAGACACAAAACCTTCTCCACCGTCCTCAACGTCATAGGACTGACCCTGGCATTCTCGGTCTTCCTGATACTGACGGTACAGGTGGTGTATGACACCAGGTACGACCTGAACTACCCGGACACGGACAAAATCGTAAGGCTGGAATACTCCGACCCTACTTCGCCGGGCGTTTACGGAGTGCAGCTGTCCAGACCTTTCATAGAACATCTGAAGACTTTCTTCCCTCAGGCGGAGGCCGTATCCTGCTACTGGTACTACAAGAACGGCAACCGCAGTCCGTTCAAGGAGGCCAATACCGAGACACCGGGCATCATGCTTCGGTACACCCAGACCGACTTCGACCTGCTTCGGGTATTCCCGTTCGAATTCATAGAGGGCGACACCTCCGGTTACCGGGCTCCCGGCACAGCGGTCATCTCCCAGAAAGCGGCGGCCAAGGTCTTCGGCAGCCAGTCTCCCGTGGGCAAGGACATCCAGTTCGACACCAAGAGCGGAGACGGCAGTTCCTGGCGCATCGTAGCAGTCTACAAGGACTTCCCGGACAACTCCAGCATGGACAACGACCTGCTGCTCAATTTAGGCGACTACTCCATGACCAACTATTCGGAATGGAGCTACCCCTGCTACATGAAGATGAACACCTTCGAGGGCGTAGAGCCGCTGCTGGACTCGCTCGGGGCCGTGATATTCGGTGAGGATTCGGAATTTAAGGATCAGGTTGACTTCCGTCTGAGCCACCTGCATGACGCCTACTACGCCCGCGACGTGGAAGGAGACAACATGGCCAAGGGCAACCGCTCCACCACCATGACCCTGCTCACCGTCTCGATACTGGTGCTGCTGATAGCGATTATCAACTTCGTCAACTTCGCCATGGCCTCAGTGCCGTTCAGCATCAAGAGCATCAACACCCGCAGAGTCATCGGCTCCACCCGCGGACAGCAGATATGGGCACAGCTCTGGCGGGCCCTCGGGCTGGTGCTGCTGGCCTTTGCCCTGAGCGTGGGCATGATGTCCCTTGCGGCCACCTCCTCCATCGCCTCCAACATATCCGGCTCGCTCCGGGTAGCGGACAACCTGCCCATCATACTAATAGGCTTAGGCGTGGCTGTAGTCACCGCATTCATCGCCGGTATCTTCCCCGCCCGCTACAGCACCTCCTTCAACCCGGCCATGGTCCTCAAAGGCTCCTTCTCCCTCTCGGCCAAGGGCCGCAAGATGCGCTCGGTCCTCGTGGGCTTCCAGTACGTCATCTCCTTCATCCTGATACTCTGCTCGCTGTTCATCACAGTGCAGATCAAGTACATGAAGAGCTACGACATGGGCTTCGACCGGGAGCAGACCGTGGAGTTCTTCGTAAGCAGCAAGATCGGGAACAGCCGCGAGACCCTCAGGCAGATGCTCATGGAGAATCCCAACATCACCGATGTAACATTTGCCGGCAACCAGGTAGTATCCCAGGGCAAGATGGGCTGGGGACGCACGTATCAGGGTCAGAGAGTGCAGATGGACTGCCTACCCGTAGACCCCAACTTCATCTCGTTCTTCGGGATGGAAATAGCCGAAGGCCGCGACTTCTCCGAGTCGGACAACCTGAACCCCAACGGCACCTTCATTGTCAACCAGGCCTTCATGGCCAAATACCCCTTCCTCCGTCTCGGCCTGAAATTCACCGGGCATCAGGGTGATGACATGCCCGCCGAGATAGTCGGCATAGTCAAGGACTTCAACTTCCAACCCCTGCAGTACAGCGTGGCACCCATCGTCCTCTACAACTTCGGCTCCGACCCCTGGTGGCCCCTGACAGTCGGCTACGCCAAAGTCCTGCCCGGCAACGTCCAGGAGACCTTCAAGTTCATCCGGGAGAAATGCGCCGAGCTGGACCCCACATTCGATACCTCCTCCATGGGCCTGTACTTCATGGATGAGGGCATCGGAAGGCTCTACGAGAAAGAAGACAACCTCAACCGCCTGATCACCACCGCAGCATTGATTTCCCTGCTGATATCCGTCATCGGCATCCTCGGCCTCGTCTACTTCGAGACCCAGTTCCGCCGCAAGGAGATAGCCGTACGCAGGGTACACGGCGCATCGGTAGGCGAGATCCTCGCGATGCTCAACCGCTACTACCTCATCATCACCCTCGTATGCTTCGTAGTGGCCGTGCCCGTCGCCATAGTCATCATCCGCTCCTGGGTATCCACCTTCCCCTACCAGAGCCCCGTGCCGGTATGGATATTCCTCGCCGCACTGCTCATCATCGGCCTGATCACCATAGTGACAGTCACCCTGCAGAGCCGCCGCGCCGCGCTGCGCAACCCCATTGACTCCATTTCCAATGAATAACATATTTTAAGTGAAAACCAATTAAATTACAAACCGTTATGATACACGTAGAAAACTTAAGCAAGGTGTTCCGCACCGAAGAAATCGAAACCGTAGCCCTCAACAACGTCTCCTTCGACATCAAGCAGGGCGAATTCGTAGCCGTCATGGGTCCCTCCGGCTGCGGTAAATCCACCCTCCTCAACATCCTCGGCCTCCTCGACAACCCCACCTCGGGCAAGTACGAGCTCCTCGGCAAGGAAGTCGGCACACTGAAAGAGAAAGAGCGCACCCAGTACCGCAAAGGCAACATCGGCTTCGTCTTCCAGAGCTTCAACCTCATCGACGAACTGAACGTCTTCGAGAACGTCGAGCTGCCCCTCATCTACATGAAGATCAAGGCCTCCCAGCGCAAACAGATGGTAAACGACATCCTCAAGCGCATGAACATCGCCCACCGCGCCTCCCACTTCCCCCAGCAGCTCTCCGGAGGTCAGCAGCAGAGGGTAGCCATCGCCCGCGCCGTCATCGCCAACCCCAAGCTCATCCTCGCCGACGAGCCCACCGGTAACCTCGACTCCAAGAACGGCAAAGAGGTAATGGAACTCCTCACCGAGCTCAACCGCGAAGGCACCACCATCCTCATGGTAACCCACTCCATCAAGGACTCCAGCTACGCCCAGCGCGTCATCAACCTCTTCGACGGAAACATCGTCACCGACGTCAAGAACGAACTCTAGAACTCAAGTCTGATCTCATAACACATTCACCGGCCGGCCGCAGGTACATATCCTGGGGCCGGCCTTTTTTCACCGACAAGTTCCCTCTCTTTTTCCAGCCTTCCTTACTTCTGATTTTTGAAATAATTCTGCCAGCAGATTTTCAGAGTTTCAATAATTATTCGTACCTTTGACACAAGATGCGCCACTGAAGTTTTACCGATGATACTTACATTCACTATAAATAAGCCAAAATGAAAAGATTAAGAATTACGGCCGCAATGGCAATCACAGCCCTTCTTCTGGCTGGCTGTGATAAAGAAGAACAGAAGTTACCAGATCCCATCATCAACGTTGACAATGAGGCCGTCATAGAGCTTCCTCCCGCAGGGGGAACTGCCAGTTTCGCCTACAGTATAGAAAACTCTGTAGAAAACGGCTATCTCACTGCAGAACCGTCCGAGTCTGACACATGGATGAGCGATTTCACTATTACCGATAGCGAGGTCAGTTTCAGTGTCGAGGCCAATGAGACTGAAGAGTCCCGCGAGGGCACTATATCGCTCATATACACTTACGGCGAAAACAAGACCGTCAATGCCGTAGTAAATGTATCCCAGCAGCCGGGTGAAGAGCCTGTACCCACAATCACCATTACCACAGAAGATCCCTTGACTCTGGCCGCGGACGGAGGTTCATATACCATTGAGTACGAAATCACAGACCCCACTGAGGATGGAAGCATATCTGCGGACGCAGGGGATGCCGGTTGGATTACAGACATCAACTGCGATACAGAAGGGGTCATAACTTTCAGCGTAGCCGCAAATGACACTGACGGGGAAAGACAGGCTACAATCACGGTAACATACACTTACAACGGAACTGAGACTGTCAGCGAGTCCATCGATGCCGTACAGGAGGCAAACGAACCGCCCGTTCAGGGATATGACTACGAATACGTGATGTTATACCGGTCGATTGTCTTATATCCAGGCTCTCCCAACAATTACTACATTAAAATGTCAAGCGATCCCGATGGAGACCCCTATGGAGCGGCAACCTATACTCTGGATCTCTATGCTGAAAGCAGCAGTTCTACGCCTCCTGCCGGCACATACACAATAACAGCGAACGGAGGAGCAGATATGACTGCCAGTTCAGGATACACTTCTGTAAAGATACTGGAGGAATCAGGCAATACCATTCTGAACTGTAAGATAGCGGAAGGAACCATAACCATAACATACGAAGGAGACACCATGATTATGGATGCTGTTTTAACTGACGCGGAAGGAAATACCCACCATGTGACATATAACGCCGCCTCATAATAAACTGCGATTACTCCGGATCTCCGGAAACCAACAATCCCGTACAAGACAGGTACGTGAGAACAAGGACGGCCGCACAAAAGCGGCCGTCTTTCTTTTCAGACACCATCAATAGGATGTGAGATTTTTCAAGGTTCAGATGGAACCACATTTTCCCTTTTACCATTACATCACGATCAGAAAACTCCCATTGTATCCCCTGCATTCCCCTGGCGATCTGAACCGGGTATTTTCACATAAACCCATATACATCAACAAGATACCACAATCGCTAAAGTTCAGATAGCCCCATGACAACCTCTTCTGTCCCCGAACGCATGGACCGGAGATCCTCAGGTAGAGGCGGCATTGCCCCTTGACAGGTACATACGTAGGCAGAGACATTTACTGCAAGACGGTGCGCGTCCGGAATAGGCAGACCGCGGATCAGGGCAGATGTGAACGCAGCCGTAAAAGAGTCCCCAGCACCGACAGTATCAGCCACTACCACCTTCGGTGTCCCGATAAAGGAAACATCCCGGCCAATGGATGAAAACACATAGCTTCCACGCACGCCACAGGTCAGAATCAGGATTTTCAAACCGTACCGCTGCATGATATCTCTGCACAAGGAGAGGATATCATCTCCTGACAGAGAAAGCATTCCGGAAAGGACAGCGAGTTCCTCATCGTTAATCTTCAAGACATTGCACTGGCTCAGAGCATGGAGGACAATGTCACGGCCATAGAACTGCTGGCGAAGATTGATATCGAGTATACGCCAATATCCTTCCACACGGGGAACCGCATCGACAAATTCGGAAATAGTACGTCTTGACACAGGACTGCGGCGGGAGAGAGTTCCGAAGCACACAGCTCTGGTCCGGGAAGCAAGCTGCCTCAGAGCCGGAGTCCATGAAATAGAGTCCCATGCCACCGGCATCCGGATATCGTATTGAGGGACGCCGGCTGCATCCAGCCTGATGTCTACGGTACCGGTCGGAGAATCAACTTTATCAATCAAGGTATAGAATCCTCCGGAAACAAGCCATGATGTCACCGATTTCACCGGCAGCCCTGATTTCACCGGCAGCCCTGATTCCGCTGAATACCAGCTCCCATCTGACCGATCAGACTCAGAATCCGGAAATGGATGAGTTGACATGGCTTCCAGTTCCCTTACAGCCGCATCCCCGGCCTCATCTCTTCCGACTGCGCTGACAACCACGGACTTCAGTCCAAACTGAGACACATGATAAGCAAAATTGGCAGGTGCTCCGCCCAGCCTGCGTCCATCGGGCAGAACATCCCAAAGCAGCTCACCTATTCCGACTATATACTCTGTTTTCATGACTTACAACAAATTATCATTAGGTATGTACTTCAGCACCCTAACCCAGGCACCACCTCACTATCCACCCACTCGCACAGCAACTGATCCGGAACCAGCAGACGTCCATGGCCTCTCTCATATTTCAGGCAACTGTCCAAATCCGTATCACTCCCTTCAACAGTACTGAGTGTCACAGGTGCAACTGAAGCATTCTCATCTGTCTGCTCCTTCTCCCACTTAGGGCCGGAATATCTGGTGATAAAATACATAAACCTGCCAGAAGTTCCAAACAGAGTTTCCACCATACCTGCATCCGCACTTGCTCTTGCCACCGGTATCGCATCTGCACCTGTACCTGCACTGCCGGGAGTCACTCTCATAACATTTTAAAACAAGATAAACCAATTAATTATAAACCGTTATGATACACGTAGAAAACTTAAGCAAGGTATTCCGCACCGAAGAAATCGAAACCGTAGCCCTCAACAACGTCTCCTTCGACATCAAGCAGGGCGAATTCGTAGCCGTCATGGGTCCCTCCGGCTGCGGTAAATCCACCCTCCTCAACATCCTCGGCCTCCTCGACAACCCCACCTCGGGCAAGTACGAGCTCCTCGGCAAGGAAGTCGGCACACTGAAAGAGAAAGAGCGCACCCAGTACCGCAAAGGCAACATCGGCTTCGTCTTCCAGAGCTTCAACCTCATCGACGAACTGAACGTCTTCGAGAACGTCGAGCTGCCCCTCATCTACATGAAGATCAAGGCCTCCCAGCGCAAACAGATGGTAAACGACATCCTCAAGCGCATGAACATCGCCCACCGCGCCTCCCACTTCCCCCAGCAGCTCTCCGGAGGTCAGCAGCAGAGGGTAGCCATCGCCCGCGCCGTCATCGCCAACCCCAAGCTCATCCTCGCCGACGAGCCCACCGGTAACCTCGACTCCAAGAACGGCAAAGAGGTAATGGAACTCCTCACCGAGCTCAACCGCGAAGGCACCACCATCCTCATGGTAACCCACTCCATCAAGGACTCCAGCTACGCCCAGCGCGTCATCAACCTCTTCGACGGAAACATCGTCACCGACGTCAAGAACGAACTCTAAATCTCAAGTCTGATCTCATAACACCCGGCCGGGCGCAGCAGGACCACCATCCTCCGCGCCCGGCCTTTCCTTTCCCATCCACAGCACCCATTCCTCCCCACACCCTCTGTGTCTGTTATCCCGGATCTGTCATTATCCACCTGATTCTACAGCATTTGCGCACTCTCTTCCTACTACAGACTGGGAGCAATACTTCCCAGTCTGTAGCGCTAACAATCGCCATAAAGCACTAACCTTTAGCATTTTATATCAAATAGACAAAAACAGACTCACAAAGGATTAAATACCCGAAAAGCTCCGAATACGCACTACAGCATCCTCTGTGGCTGATAACGGGAGACAGATGCCCCAGAGTCCCCTCCAGTCTGTTTTGAGAAATATCGAACAACTTTCAGAACCACAGCGGCTTATGCCGGAATGCAAATTACAGACACTGGGAGAGGGGGGAGGGGGAAAAAGAAGATCGTGAATTGCGGGCAGCAGAAGCCAGTCCGATGGAGAAAGCATCGTCACTGGCCCCAGTTCCCGCGGAGGGTGTCGGGCAGGACGGGCATGGCCCCGTTGCAGGTGCAGACGTAGGCGGAGACGTCGACGGCGAGCCGGTGGGCTTCGAGCGGGGAGCGTCCGTGGATCAGGGCTGCGGTGAAAGCAGCTGTGAATGAGTCGCCTGCGCCAACGGTGTCGGCGACTTTCACATGCGGGGTCTCGAGGAATGAGGGTGTCCCGGAGGTGGAGGAAAATACGTAGCTGCCCTGCACTCCGCAGGTAAGAATCAGGAACCTCAGGCTGAACTGCCGGAGGAGCTGGAGGCATTTTTCCTGAGCTGTTGCTCCTGGGATGGAGAGCATTCCGGAGAGGACGGTCAGCTCTTCGTCATTGATCTTAAGAATGTTACACTGTTCCAATGCTTCTAAAATGATGTCGCGGGAGTAGAAATGCTGCCGCAGGTTGATGTCGAGGATGCGCCACTGCCCTTCCCCGCGGGGGACGGCGTTCACGAAGTCGGAGATGGTACGGCGGGAGACGGGGGAGCGGCGGGCGAGGGTACCGAAGCAGACGGCGCGGGTCCGGGATGCAAGCTGCTGCAGTTCAGGCGTGAATGGGATATTGTCCCAGGCGGCGGGCATGCGGATGTCGTACTGCGGCACTCCGGAGGGGTCGAGCCGGATGTCGACGGTGCCGGTGGGGAAGGCTACGCGGGAGAGCATTGTCCGGAATCCGGAGGAAGTGCTTTCGCAGGGTATGCCACCGCCCCCGGATGCCGGTTCTCGGAGCGCACTGGCTTCTTTGGGTGCTCGGGCGTTCAGTTCCCGGATTACCGCGTCCCCTGCCTCTTCGCGTCCGACAGCGCTGACTGCCACCGAATTGAGACCGAATTGCGATACGTGATATGCGAAGTTTGCCGGGGCTCCGCCGAGCCTGCGCCCTTCCGGAAGCATGTCCCAGAGGATTTCACCGATGCCGACGATGTATTCTATTTTCATGACTTGATTGACCGAATCTGATTTTACTGCGAATATACTGAAAACATCACTGCGAATATACTGAAAACATCCGTCCATTTAGCGGGCCGCCTGAAGTTTTCGGGCCCGGATATCGGAGTTGGGTGTCTGTCCAGCACGTTCTTCATTGTGCGCAGGGTTACCGTCGGTGCCAGAGGGTCCTGCAGTGGTCTTTGCCCGGAAGTACAGACATCTTTCCGCCTGCTCTTCCGATACTTTCCATCGCGAGCGAAGGGCCTTGGCTATCTCTGTTCTCTGCTCCCAGTCCAGCTGTGCGAAACTTGTGAGGCCGTAGTGCGGAACTGCTTTTCCGTCAAGCCATTCGCACAGCAGTTGATCGGGAATCAACAGGCTGGAGTGGCCTTTCTCATTCTCCATGCAGGCCTCGATGTCGGTACCCTGGCGCTCGACGCTCTGAAGGGTTATGGGCTTGACCGAACTGTCCTCCTTGCTTTGCTCCTGTTCCCATTTTGGTCCTGAGTATCTTGACAGAAAGTACATCAGCCTGCCGGAAGATGTAAAGAGAGTCTCGGTCATCCGGAAATCCACGAAGGTCATCGGGTCGATCATTCCCTCGCGGTCGCTGTTGCTTTTGTACTCATTCGGAGCGGTAGTCGTAACACGCTTGATTACAGGCGCATGCCCGATGCTGTACAGGGAACCGCTATAAGAAAAATAACATCCGGCAGATGAATACGGGTAGGCAAACGGGTGTCCCACGATTCCGTGATGTACAGGATTGCGCAGGATGTAGGCTATCAGCGTGACAATGTGCAGGTTGCCGATGGCTTCCTGAACGAAACATGTTGTACGCGGCAGACTGACTCCGTACTTGTGGAAGTAGTAGTTCGAATAACTGACCTTCAGACTTCTGAAGAACTTCTCGTAGTCATCGGTCATGATTCCGATGTGGTAGTGGTTGGACATCACGGCGAAGGCAAGTATGCGTATGTGGTATTTATACGCCAGCAGTGCCATGTTGTTGATGAAACGGATGTAGTCCTGGCGGCTTCTGAACATCAGACCCTTCTTGCAGGACACGCACAGATGATATACGCAGGTGTTTTTCATGATCTGCCCCTCTAATCTTACTTTTGTGTTTAGTGTTAGCAAAGGTAGGCAAATGATTCGGTTTTGAGAAATACCGGCTGCCAGTTCGGTAAAAAAGTTTGCGTGGTCGAGCGCAATCGACTGAAGGTCAGGGCAGGTCATTTGAAAAATTTTTGGGCGGTCCGGCTTAGCATGGGCATGCCCAGTCTGGGGATTGTGCCCATGCGGGTACGTCCTTCTTAAGTGTCTGTAATTTTAAAATTTGGCCATCTTTCTGGGAATAAGCAAGATAAGTAGCACAACCATGCTACAGACTACTTGGTTAAAATGTATGACAGATCGAAAATAGATACGCCGCAATAGCTGTGGAGAGGGTATGGTGTTTTTGACCTTGTCAGTCTGTATTTCAATAACAGACACATTGCGTTTACACTTAGCGAGTTATGTAAATAACTGCTTTACAGACTTACCGTGTATCAGGGCAGTCTGTAAAAGGCGAAAAGGACGCAAGCACAAGAAAATCCGGAAGATAACGAAAAATGTGGAATAACAGACTCAGACATACCCTGGGTTCAACTGGGGCTCAAAGGAGGTTATAACCGCTGTAGAGTGGTTTCTGGAGGAAAGTTCGTATGAGTCTGTATGGCGCTGATTTGCGTAAATAAATGAATTACACGTAGATATAAAGAAAATGCGCTTACAGACTGTGAGGCGCGTGGAGACAAGAGGCATTCGAGCAGAAGCGCTGGAGTGAAGGGATTGGAGTGGGGCACTGAAGATGATGCACTGGAGTGGAGTGCTGAAGATGAGCGCAGATGTAGATGTTCTGGAACGGAAGTACTGGAGCGGAGGCACTGAAGCGAAGACACATGCGCAGGACGATGGCAAAAAACAACCGCCCCGGGCATCAGTCCGGAGCGGTCGGTCAAACAAACAAGTGAGTATTTGGAACGAATTACTCTGCTGTGTTGTCGCGGTTGCCTCCGCGTCCGCGGCGGTCACGGCGGCGGCCTCCGCGTCCGCGGCGGTCATCACGGCGCTCGCCTGAGCCACCGGTGGGCTTTGCGAATGTGCCTACGTTGGGAGACAGATCACGCTTGCCATAGACCTCACCGTTGCAGATCCATACCTTGATACCCAGAACGCCTACCTTGGTGTGGGCCTCGGCGAGTGCGTAGTCGATATCGGCACGGAAGGTGTGCAGAGGTGTACGGCCCTCCTTGTAGAGCTCCTTGCGGGCCATCTCAGCGCCACCGAGGCGGCCGCTGATGAGGACCTTGATACCCTCGGCGCCCATACGCATGGTGCTGGCAACTGCCATCTTGATGGCGCGGCGGTATGATACACGGCCTTCCACCTGACGGGCGATGTTGTTGGCTACGATGTTGGCGTCGAGCTCGGGTCTCTTGACCTCGAAGATGTTGATCTGCACCTCTTTGTTGGTGATCTTGCGGAGCTCCTCCTTCAGTTTGTCGACCTCCTGGCCGCCCTTGCCGATGATGGCGCCGGGACGGGCTGTGTGGATGGTCACTGTGATGAGCTTGAGAGTCCTCTCGATGACGATCTTGGAGAGGTTGACCTTGGAGATACGGGCATTGAGGTACTCACGTATCTTGGAGTCTTCGAGCAGCTTGGCTGCATAGTCATCCCCGCCGTACCAATTGGAGTCCCAGCCGCGGATGATTCCTATTCTGTTGCTGATAGGGTTGATTTTCTGTCCCATTTATTTTTCCTCCTGATTAGCGGGTTCGTTGTTTACTTCTGCTTTGGCGGGTTTCACTCCGACGATGATGGTCACGTGGTTGGAGCGCTTGCGGATACGTCCGGCGCGGCCCTGAGGGGCGGTGCGGATACGCTTGAGGGTAGTGCCCTGTCCGACCATGATGGTCTGCACGATGACGTTGCCGTCCTCGAGTTCCTTACGGGCACCTTCGTTCTTGGCTTCCCAGTTGGCGATGGCGCTTCTGAGGAGCTTCTCAAGGCGGATGGAGGCCTCTCTCTTGGTGTACTTGAGGATATCAAGAGCATGGTTGACCTCAACGCCTCTGATCATGTCAGCGACCAGACGCATCTTGCGGGGCGATGTAGGAACATCGTTCAGCTTGGCGATCGCTGTTGTCTTCTTTATTTCTTTCAGCCTGTCGGCCATTTCTTTCTTACGAGATCCCATTGTGATTCTTTTTAATTATTAACGGTTGCCCGAATGTCCTTTGAATGTACGGGTCGGCGCAAACTCTCCGAGCTTGTGTCCTACCATGTTCTCGGTAACGTATACCGGAATAAACTTGTTTCCGTTGTGTACAGCGATGGTATGGCCGACAAAGTCAGGAGAGATCATGCTGGCGCGGGACCAGGTCTTGATGACTTCTTTCTTCTTGGTGCCCTCGTTCATGGCAAGGATCTTCTTCTCGAGACTCTCCTGAATGTAGGGACCTTTCCTAAGTGATCTACTCATAATTCTCTGATTTTATTCCGGTTATTTCTTACGTCTTTCGATGATAAACTTGTTCGAAGTATTCTTCGGATTACGTGTCTTGTAACCCTTTGCAGGAATACCCTTGCGCGAGCGGGGATGTCCTCCGGAGGCGCGTCCTTCACCACCACCCATAGGGTGATCGACAGGGTTCATCACAACGCCGCGGTTGCGGGGTCTGCGGCCGAGCCAGCGGCTGCGTCCTGCCTTACCGGACGACTCGAGGTTGTGGTCGGAATTGGAAACCGTTCCCACGGTGGCACGGCAGGTCACGAGCACCATTCTGGTCTCACCCGAAGGGAGGCGGAGGATGGCATGCTTGCCCTCGCGTGCTGTAAGCTGAGCGAATGTTCCGGCGCTGCGGGCCATTGCGGCACCCTGACCGGGACGGAGCTCGATGTTGTGGATAATGGTTCCGAGAGGAATTTCTGAGAGGGGAAGAGTATTGCCGAGCTCAGGAGCCACGCCGGGACCGGACATGATGGTCTGGCCTACGCGGATACCTGCGGGAGCGATGATGTATCTCTTCTCGCCGTCGGCATACACTACCAGCGCAATGCGTGCACTGCGGTTGGGATCGTACTCAATGGTCTTGACGGTTGCGGGGCAGTTGTCCTTGTCACGACGGAAGTCGATGATACGGTACATCCTCTTGTGTCCGCCACCGATGTAGCGCATGGTCATCTTGCCGGTGTTGTTACGGCCGCCGGACTTCCTGATGGGCTCGAGAAGGGACTTCTCGGGAGTCGTGCAGGTAATCTCGTCAAATGCGCTTATCGCTTTATTTCTCTGACCGGGTGTGGTCGGTTTGAATTTACGTATTGCCATAGGATTAAATGTTGCTATAGAAATCGATCTTATCCTCGCCTGCCAGTGTCACATAAGCTTTCTTATAGTGGTTGGCACGGCCTCTGAGTAATCCCGCCTTGGTGTAGCGGCTCTTGCGTTTGCCATGGTAGTTGACAGTGTTTACGTCCTTCACTGTCACTCCGTAGTGCTCTTCAACAGCCTTTCTGATCTCAATCTTGTTGGCTGCGCGGTCTACGATGAAACCGTAACGGTTCAATTTATCGCCCTGAACCGTCATCTTCTCTGTTACGATAGGCTTAATGATAATTCCCATGTCTCCTATGGTTTATTTGCGTCTTGCTGCAATGATGTCCTGAACACCGTCCACCATCACGAGCTGATAGGAGTTCATGATGTTGTAAGTGTTGATCTCGTCTACGGAGATTACATTGACATTCTGAAGGTTGCGTGAAGACTTGTAAATATTCTCACTGTTTTCAGGAAGTACGAACAGGGTCCTTCTTCCATTGGCTTTGATGTTGTCAAGAATCTGGATGAACTCCTTGGTCTTGGGAGCGTCCATGCTGAAGGGCTCGACCATGATGATGGCGTTCTCCTGAGCCTTGTAGGACAGAGCCGAGTAACGGGCCAGCTGTTTCAGCTTCTTGTTGAGCTTGAAGCCGTAGCTGTGAGGCTTGGGACCGAAGGCACGGCCACCGCCAACGTAGATGTTGGACTTGATGCTGCCGTGACGGGCTCCGCCGCCGCCTTTCTGACGGCCCATTTTCTTGGTGCTGTAGCTGACCTCGGAACGGTCCTTGGTCTTGTGTGTTCCCTGACGCTGGTTGGCCAGGTACTGCTTAACGTCGAGATAGATCGCGTGGTCGTTCGGCTCGATGCCGAAGATAGTCGAATCCAGGGTTACTTTCTTTCCCGATTCGGTTCCGTCGATTTTGTAAACTGACAATTCCATAACGTTAGTCCTCCACGATTACGTATGAACCCTTCGCTCCGGGAATAGAACCCTTCACGAGAACCAGATTGTTCTCAGGGATAACCTTGATAACTTTGAGGTTGAGAACCTTTACGCGGTCACCGCCCATGCGGCCTGCCATTCTCATACCCTTGAATACTCTTGAAGGCCAAGAGGATGCACCCATAGAACCAGGGTGACGGAGTCTGTCGGCCTGACCGTGGGTAGCACCGCCCACGCCGCCGAATCCGTGACGCTTAACGACGCCCTGGAATCCCTTACCTTTAGAGATACCGGTAACGTCTACCCATTCCACTCCCTCGCTGAGGTCTGAAACGGTCACTGTGTCACCAAGCTTGAGCTCCTTGGGGAAGTCCGCCTTGAACTCCACCAGTTTGCGCTTGGGTGTGGTTCCTGCCTTGTCAAAATGGCCCTTGAGAGCCTTGCTGGTGTGTTTTTCTTTCATCTCGTCATAGGCAAGTTGTACAGCGGCATAACCATCTTTCTCTACTGTACGAATCTGCGTGACAACACAGGGACCAGCCTCAATAACGGTGCATGGGATATTCTTCCCATCAGCATCGAAAACGGAAGTCATTCCGATTTTTTTTCCAATTAATCCAGGCATTGGTTTAATTAATTTGTTGTTAATCAATGAACTAATAGTCTCCGCGCACTTTTCGCGGGCTGCAAATATACCACTAATATTTTAATCTACAAGGATTTTCGTGAGTTTTTCTGATTTTTCTGATTACTCATCCTTAACTCATTTCATTTGCGGATAAATTAAATTCACCTAACCCTAGCAGCCGAGCCATCAAACCTGCTGAGGTCGCAGACCCGTCCGGCTCCTGTCTTCCGCCCCCTATTGTCTATTCCCGAAAAATACCGTACATTTGTGGACGGTAAACTACCGTATCATCGCGATACCGGCAAACATAATAAAAAGACAATGAACAGAAATAAATGGACCATAAAGGCCGTTCTGGCCATGCCAGTGGCCTGCACGGTATGTACCGGATGCGGACAGGATGCCTCGGAAGCAGACGGACAGGAAGACCGCAAACCGCTCAACATCATCTACATCATGAGCGACGACCACTCGTATCAGACCATCGGTGCCTACGGGCACGGCCTGATAGAGACCCCGAACATCGACCGGCTGGCGGATTCGGGCATGATATTCACGCAGAGCTTCGTGGCCAACTCCATCAGCGGTCCCAGCCGGGCCTGCCTGCTCACCGGCAAGCACAGCCACAAGAACGGATTCACCGACAACACCCGCACCTTCGACGGCAGCCAGCAGACCTTCCCCAAGCTCCTGCGCCAGGCCGGCTACGAGACCGCCGTCATCGGCAAGTGGCACCTGACCTCCGCCCCCACCGGCTTCGACTACTGGAACATCCTCATCGGGCAGGGCCAGTACTACAACCCTACCTTTATAGATAACGGCGAGCGCCGCGTCATCCCCGGCTACGCCACCGACATCACCACCGACCTGGCCCTCGACTGGCTCGAGAACAAGCGCGATCCCGAGAAACCGTTCTGCCTGCTGCTGCACCACAAGGCGCCCCACCGCACCTGGATGCCCGACCTGCAGGACCTCGGGGCCTTCGATGACGCCGAACTGCCCCTGCCTGACAACTTCTACGACGACTACGAGGGACGTCCCGCCGCAGCCGCCCAGGAGATGGAGATCGACCGCCACATGGACTTAGTCTATGACCTGAAGATGGCCGACAAGGAGGGCGAGATACATACCGGCTCCGAGCTGGAAGAATACGGACGGAACATGTACAGCAGCGGAGGCGACGGTAAAAACATCATCGCCGGGCACATGACCCCGGAGCAGAAAGCCGTCTGGGACGCCTACTACGACCCCATCATCGAGCAGTTCAAGGCCGACAGCCTCACCGGCAAGGCCCTCGCCGAGTGGAAGTACCGCCGCTACATGAGCGACTACCTGAGCGTCATCCGCTCCGTTGACCGCAACATCGGCCGCGTCCTCGACTACCTGATGGAGAGCGGTCTGTGGGACAACACCCTCGTCATCTACACCTCCGACCAGGGCTTCTACATGGGCGAGCACGGCTGGTTCGACAAACGCTTCATGTACGAGGAATCCTTCCGCACTCCCCTGCTGGCCCACTACCCCGGCGGCTTCCACGGTCAGGTCGACGCCTTCGTCCAGAACATCGACCACGCCCCCACCTTCCTCGAGATGGCCGGAGTACCCGTGCCCGACGACATCCAGGGCGAGTCCTACCTCTCCTTCCTGCGCACCGGCAAGGTCGGGAAAGGCAAGCACTGGCGCAAGTCCCTCTACTACCACTTCTACGAATATCCCGGTGAGCATGCCGCCCGCCGCCACTACGGAGTCCGCACCGACCGCTGGAAACTCATTCATTTCTACGGCCACGACATCGACTCCTGGGAGCTCTACGACCTCGAGAAGGATCCCACCGAGATGCACAACCTCTACGGAGACCGCTCCTACCGCCGCGTCCAGAAGAAACTGCACAGGGAACTCCTGCGGCTGCAGGAACTCTACGACGACCCCGTGGAACAGGAACTGACTCAGGGAAATCATCAGTAAAATCCAGTAAAATGGAAAAGGAAGTACAATATTTTCTGGAATGTGCCCACAAATGCACCGCAGCCGGGCTGCTCTCGTGCAGCAGCGGCAACCTCTCCCTGCGCTGCAAGGGACAGGACAATGAGGACTGCGCCCTCCTCTCTGCGACCGGCTCCTGGCTCGGGGAACTGCGGGAGGACCAGGTCGCCCTCTGCCGCATCAGCGACGGCACCTCTCTGAACGGAGTGCATCCCACGATGGAGGCCGGATTCCACCTCGGGACAATGCGGAAAAGGCCGGAAGTCGGCTGCGTCCTGCACTTCCAGTCCCCTTACGCCACGGTCGTGGCCTGCATGAAGGACAAGCCGGCAGACTTCAACGTCACCCTTGAGGGACCGCTCTACGTCGGCCGTGAAGTGCCGGTGGTACCGTTCCTCCCGCCCGGCAGTCCGGAACTCGCCGCTGCGGTCGTGGAAGCCCTCACCGCCCACGACATTGTCCTGATGTCCAACCACGGACAGGTCGCCTGCGGCCCCGACTTCCCCGACACCTTCCGCCGCGCCGTATTTTTCGAGATGGCCTGCCGCGTCATTGTCCTATCCCGCGGCAACTGCACCACCGTCTGATTACTCTTCCGGGAAAAACTCCTTCTGAGGATTCATCAGCCGCTGCAGGAACATTCTCAGAAGGATATCCGGGACATAATACACTCCGTCCCTGACTGCCAGCAGTTCCATACTTGTCAGCTTGGCCGCCGCAGTCTGCACTGCACTGCTGGAGGCGAGAGAGTGACGGCGGAGGAAATCCACCCCCATTATCTTTTGGGCACGGACATCCCCGGCTACGGCATACAACAGTTCCTTCTGCCTTAACGGAATATCCGAGAGCATCATACGATAGCCCACAGAAGCCTCCTCTATGATGGAATCCACAGTCCCCCTCAATATCGCCACTGTACATTCCCCTCCCTCGGGCACGGTCGCGTATGCCTCGTGAAAAGTCTTCTGCATACAGTACGTATTGCCTTCGAAAAGCCCGTACACCTTGCTGACTGCCTCCGGGGCAATTTTTTTCTTTCCTTTCTCAAAATGTCTTATGACGAATTCTGAATATTTCTCGGGATCAATCGGTTTCAGTTCCAGCATCGAAGCACTGTGATAAAACGGCCTGGCCGATGACATGAACATCTGCGACAGCATGTGGGTCTCACTGCCGGAGAATATAAAATGCACATTGCCAAGATGCTGTATATGCGAACGGAGAAAGGCCTCGATATTTTTCTCAGGATACTTGCCTATCTGCTGGAACTCGTTGAAAGTCACGATGCACGGACGGTCTGCCTGCTCAAGACACTGGAAGATCTCCGTCAGCGTATATTCGGGGCGGGATATGTCTCCAAGCCCTAAGCTGAATGTTGGAAGGCCGCTGACCGGGTCAAAGCCGAATTCCGCATTGATGGATTTAAGACCCTGGACGAAGTTCTGCAGCATCTTCCGGCTCCTGGAGCGCAGACGGTTGAAGACAGCCTGACCGAATTCGTATGTAAATTCCTGAAAGCATGCAGTATGCAGAATATCCACATAGAATGTGTAGTATCTGTCAGATATCTCCTCCCTGTCATAGCAGAAACGGATGAGTTTGGATTTGCCCAACCGCCTCTCAGAGATAAGGCACATATTTGCACCTCCGGTAACACTTCGGATAATGTGGTCTGATTCTGCTACCCGGTCACAGAAGTATTCTTTCGGAACGTCTCCGACAATGATAAAAGGATTCATATCGCGCCTATATTTACTATGGTTTACAGGCACAAATGTAATTATGAATTTTTCATTATGTAAATTTCATAATGAATTTCTCATAATGAAAACTGCATAATTTACGGAATGAGGGCAATGACGATGTAGTAGAGCATCACTCCGGAGGCTGCGAGCTTGAGGCCCGTTCCGAGCAGGAAGCCGAGGAATGAGCCTGTGGCGGCCTTGAGACCCTGCCCCATCTTCTTCTCGCCCCAGTAGAGCTCGGCGGCAAGGGCTCCGATGAAGGCTCCGGCGATCATGCCCCAGGGCGGGAAGAACAGAATGCCCACGAGCATGCCGGCCGTTGCTCCGCGTGAGGCGTATTTCGTGCCGCCGGTCACCCGGGTCAGCCAGCCCGGCACCACATAGTCCAGAACGGTCACCACCACCGTGACTATCAGCATGATGATCAGCAGACGCCAGGTGATGTCGTCCAATGCGCATGGGGAGCCCCAGAGAAAGAGCAGAAACATACCCGCCAGACTGCACGGAGGACCGGGCAGCACGGGCAGAATACAGCCGAGAAGGCCTACGATGCCGAGTATCACGGCTACTATGTCGATGAAAATTTCCATATTGTGCGTCAGTCTGAACTTTCAGTACGCAAATGTAACATATTTGGCAATCTGAGCAAAACTTACGGTCGGTACTGACGCGGGGTGCTTTTGTAATCACTCAATAATCAGAGACTTATGAAAGGTGCGTGTGCTTTTCGGCATGCTCCGGACTGGTAACAAGAACGCGCCACCATCATAAAGCCCTATACACCAAACTTTTACATTTTGAGGTGGTGCGCTACTAACTGCTACTGTTTGTCATTTATCCGCCCTTACCTCAATTTACATTCCCAGAACCCCTGCGACTTAAGAACCTCCCGCATCTTCGCGGACATCTCCAGGCATTCCTGCCGCGTGAAACGGAAGCGGGTGAAGACCTGGGCAAGGTTCTCAGTGCCGTTGAGCTCCACGAAATAACGGCTCTCAGGAAGGGCCTCCTTCTCAGCGTAGATGCGGTCGATATCCTCCGCGGTATAGTCGTGATAATGACCGGCGTGCAGGATGGCCTCCACCGGCAGGCGGTCAGTCTGCTCCGGAGCCTCGTCCGGCCAGCCGAGAGTGACGGTCAGCACGGGCACCACGAGGGACGGCAGATGCAGGGCCTCGATGATCTTATCGGGATTGTAAACCGTAGTACCGAGAATGCAGGTACCCAGACCGCACTCCTCCGCCAGAGTGATGAACGCCTGGGCGAACAGCAGAGTGTCCGTAGCAGCGTTGATAAAGGACACAAAGTTGCCGTAGCCCGGCGCAGCGTCCCGTTCCTCACACCACCGGCTGAACCTGTGAAAGTCCGCGCAGAACGTCAGCACCGCCGGAGCCTCCTGAACCATCGGCTGATGATGATGCGCCGCTGCCAGAGCCTCCCTTTCCGGCCCGTCCTCAGTAACCACCAGCGAATACAACTGCATATTGCCCATGGTCGCAGCCCTCGAGGCCTCCCCGGCCAGAGCCTCGATCAGTCCCTCCGGAATCCCGCGCCGCGAGTATTTCCGGATGCTTCTTCTATCCTTGAATCTTGCCATTGTACCGAAATTTTTCCTGAAAAGTTCCCCAAAGATACAAAATTTCCTGTCTCCCATCCTCCATGGAGAATATGCACATTCCATACATAACTCCGTACATCCTGCCGTCCAAAAAAATGGAATTATGGTATCACCTGCTGAATAATTAATATCTTTGCCTTAAGAAAAACACCACTGAAATGAAACAACTCATTGCACTAATGCTGATACTATTCTGCAGCTCAACTTGCATAAGTTCTTACGCCACGGACAAACAGACCGCCGGAAGCGAGACATATGTCCACCGGGTAAAGGGATACCGGGGAAGTATAGCCATAACTGACCAATATCTGGTCTGGATAGGATTCGACACCTCGCACGGATATATGTTCAACGAACACCACTATCTGGGCGCAGGCGCGGGTTTTTTTATAGCCCCGACAGGGTTCTTTCCTCTGTTCGGCCATGCCTTTGTTGATTACAACGCCTACATCCTCAAAAGAGCAAGCACTCCGATTGCCGGCATTAAAATAGGATACATGACCTTCCTTGGGGAACTGAACGGCGTGGACGGCTCGGTTCCCTGGCATGCTGAAAACTCCATTGAACTGGAACCTAATATCGGATGGAGCTGGGCTTTCAACGAAAATCTTGGAATAAGACTGTCCCTCGGTGCGGCTGTCTTCATCATGCCACAGCCGAAAGACGTACTGGCAATGCCGAAACTTGCCATTGCCTTTGATTTTTAGACCAATGACGATAGTTGAAGGAAGAGGGAAACAGACTACTTGAGCGGCGCAACCATCAGCACGTCATTGTCCTCCTCCGAGAGCACCGAGAGGATTTCCGAGATACGGGCACGGGCGGCATCGCTGAGACTGCCTGACTCGAGAGCGGTGCGGCCGGCCTCCATGAAACTCGCCGCATCGTATTGACAGACCGCATAGCCGTCTACAAAATCCCCGATACCGACCCTTTCACCGTCCATCAAATCATTGACCACCCCGCCGAGATGAACATCCCCGGTCCTGCGGTCCATGATTACTCCTGGCAGCGGTTCCGTACTGACATGACGGACACCCTCATTCATTACCGATTTGCCCTGCTTCCTGACACTCATCACAATATGACCGGGCAGGACCGTCGTAGAATAAATGTAATTGCCGTCCGTATAACCTTCAGCCTCCGACTCCTCCATCTGTCCGAAACTGACCGTCAGAAGCGGATGAGCCTCCCCGCCTCCGTAAAGCCAGACCGTATCCTGCATCGTATTCGTAGAGCGGTATGACACATCCAGCATCCCCTGCACATTGCGGTCCGTGTCCATCATGGCGCGGTTATCTTCCGGGAACGAATACGTCCTGGGTATCTCCCAGAGCACCTCGCCTTCATAGTCCTGACACCAGGCCAGAGCCGGACAGCCATTGTCCTCAGGCTTTACTGCCACCGTGATATTCCGATCACGTCCGTCTACCCTGAAACTGTAGTCCAGCCACGACCCGTCATCCGTGCTGTAGGCCAGCGGTACATCCTCCATCTTTCCCGTCGCGATATCGTACACATGCAGCTTATTGATATCCGGATAAGTCATCATCCAGATCTTCCCTCCCGCCTCGTCTATCTGCACGGACGATATCTGCAGGAACTCCCCGGGGCCGCGGCCTATCCCCCCGTAGGTTTTCAGGTATTTTCCGGTAGAACGGTCAAATAACTTAAGCGGTGTACGCGATGCAATCGAAAAAATGGAGATGTAAGTGTCAGATACGTTCACCGTGGCAAAAGGCGTATAGGCCACCGCAGTGTCGCTGTCCAGGACAATGAACTCCGGCTCGCCGACCAGCTCCGACAGCATCAGGTCCTCCCCCTGCGGCAGCTGCGAATACTTCACGGAGACCAGCCCCGTACCATTGTCCTTCTGTCCGCACGAAACCGCCGCCAGCATCAGGAATCCGGTCATGGCTGCACTCAGGCAGCGCGTTGAAAGAAATGCATTTGTTTTCATGGCTCAGTAGATTTTGGGTTTCTGTCTCAAAGTTAAAAATAATTTTTTTCTTTATCGGTTCAGGTGCCGATTATTTTTTGCTCCGACGTCCGGTTTTCCACAACGGCACCGAATCGCGGGATCTGCTGCCGTTGCGGAAGGGGACGCGAAGGACAATGCAGCTCAGAAAGGCCACAGCGAAGGTAACGGCGACATGCGGCTGCCACAACGGCACCGATTCGCGGGATTTGCTGCCGTTGCGGAAGGGGACGCGAAGGACAATGCAGCTCAGAAAGGCCACAGCGAAGGTAACGGCGACATGCGGCTGCCACAACGGCACCGATTCGCGGGATTTGCTGCCGTTGCGGAAGGGGACGCGAAGGACAATGCAGCTCAGAAAGGCCACAGCGAAGGTAACGGCGACATGCGGCTGCCACAACGGCACCGATTCGCGGGATTTGCTGCCGTTGCGGAAGGGGACGCGAAGGACAATGCAGCTCAGAAAGGCCACAGCGAAGGTAACGGCGACATGCGGCTGCCACAACGGCACCGATTCGCGGGATTTGCTGCCGTTGCGGAAGGGGACGCGAAGGACAATGCAGCTCAGAAAGGCCACAGCGAAGGTAACGGCGACATGCGGCTGCCACAACGGCACCGATTCGCGGGATTTGCTGCCGTTGCGGAAGGGGACGCGAAGGACAATGCAGCTCAGAAAGGCCACAGCGAAAGTAACGGCGACATGCAGCTGCCACAACGGCACCGATTTGCGGGATTTGCTGCCGCTGCGGAAGGATTGAGTATATTTGCGGACGAATATGGCACAGCTTAATGCGGCAGACCATTCAGCGGCATACACCGCGCAGGACCGCTGGCTGAAAATGCCGATGGCCGAATACATCGTCAGCTACCGGGATTCCGCAAGAGTGCGGGGATACTGCCGTGAATGTGGCCGCTACGGCAACTGCTGGGCCTGCCCTCCATACGATTTTGACGAGACGGCTCTTCTGGAACAATACACCACCATCTCACTGCTGGCCACCGTGATAACTCCTTCGGAAGGAGTCACGCTCACCCCGGAGACAGCTGACCGCATCATCCGCCGGGAGCGGCAACGGCTCGACCGGATGCTGGTGAAAATGGAATGTGACGCTTCAGTGCCGGCACACACCGCCCGCGCCTTCTTCGCCGGAACCTGCCTGCTCTGCCCGCCGGAGCATTGCACCCGCCGTAAATGCCTGCCCTGCCGCCACCCCGAAAGCATCCGCCCCTCCCTCGAGGCTCTCGGCTTCGACGTAGCCCGCACCACCTCCGGACTCTTCGGCATTGACCTCCAGTGGGGCAGACCCGATGCACCTCCCGCCTGCCTCACACTTCTCAGCGCCCTCGCCTGCAGCAGACAACAACATACCCGCGTTTAAGACCCCACTTCTGCTGCAGCCAAAGCCACTTTCGACGATTTATCTTTCATTTCTCCGCACTTTTTTCCATCTTCGCATCCGAAAACCGAAAACCTAAGGAAATGGCAGCAGAAACTATCGAACAGCAGCTCCAGGCCCACGGCATCCACCCGACCGCGGCCCGCATCCTCGTACTCCAGAAACTCTCGGAGCTCACTCATCCCGTATCCATGACCGAACTGGAAACAGAACTGGAGACCATGGACAAGTCCACGATATTCCGCACCCTCAACGTCCTGCTCGAACATCACGCGATTCATTCGTTCGAGGACGGCAGCGGATCCACAAAATACGAGATATGCCGCTGTGAGTCCACTGTCTGCCGGGTCGAGAACCGCCACATCCATTTCTACTGCGAGGGGTGCCGCCGGACATTCTGCATTGAGGACGTCAAGATACCCGTAGTCGCCCTGCCGGAAGGTTATCGTATCGAGACCATCAACTACACCGTAAAGGGTCTCTGCCCCGAGTGCTCCAGACGTCAGGCATAACCGCACGCCACAATACCGCACATGCAACCCGGTTGCAAACTGACATCCGGCACGCCCTCTGAAACTTAGTTGCATCCCGACATCTGTAATTTCGCACCATAAACAAAATGGAAGTTTATGAGAGAACAGCAACAGCGTGCGATACCTCAGGGAAATGAGCTGCAGGCACAGCCGATACAAAGCGAAAACCTGCTGAAATCCGACGGCAAGGCTCACGGCAGCCACAGCTGTCACAGCTGTCACACCCATGAGGACACAGAAGGGCACAACAACCACGAGCACAAGCACGAGCATCACCGCCACGCCCACAGCAGCACGAAGCGGCAGATAACCCTCATCGCCGTCACAGCCGTCCTGCTCGCCGCAGCCGTCCTCATCGAGAGATACTGCGCCCTGCAGACCTGGCAGCTGCTCCTGGTCTACCTCGTCCCCTACCTGCTCATCGGCACCGGCACCCTGAAAGAAGCGGCCGAAGGCATTGCCCGCGGAAACATCTTCAACGAGCACTTCCTCATGTCCCTGGCCACCATCGGTGCCCTCTGCATAGGCTTCCTGCCCGGAGCGGAGACGGAGTTTCCGGAAGCGGTCTTCGTCATGCTGTTCTTCGCAGTAGGCGAGCTGTTCGAGAGTTACGCCGAGGGCCGGAGCCGGGACAGCATCTCGCACCTGATGGAAATCCGCCCGGACACAGCCGAGGTGGAGCGCGGCGGGCAGACCCGGACCGTCACTCCCGAAGAGGTCAGCATCGGAGAGGTCATCGTAGTCCGGCCCGGCGGGAAAATACCCCTCGACGGCACCGTCATCGAAGGCTCCTCCTCCCTCAACACCGTGGCCCTCACCGGCGAGAGCCTGCCCCGGGACGTCGAAAAAGGCGACGACGTGGCCTCCGGCTGCATCAACCTCTCCGGTGTCCTCCGCATCAGGACCACGAAAACCTTCGGCGAGAGCACTGTCTCGAAGATCATCCGGCTCGTGGAAAACGCCGACTCCCGCAAGTCCCGCAGCGAATCCTTCATCACCCGCTTCGCCCGCATCTACACCCCGATAGTGGTCTCCGCCGCCCTCCTGCTGGCATTCGTACCGCCGCTGCTGTCCGGAAACGGCTTCGCCTCCTCCTTCGCCACCTGGCTCCACCGCGCCCTCATTTTCCTGGTGGTATCCTGTCCCTGCGCCTTAGTCATCAGCGTCCCCCTCACCTTCTTCGGCGGTCTGGGCGGCGCCTCCCGCAGAGGCATCCTCATCAAGGGCAGCAGCTTCATGGACTCCCTGGCAAATGTCGGGACAGTGGTATTCGACAAGACCGGCACCCTCACCCGCGGAGAGTTCGCAGTGGAGGCCGTGCACCCGGAAGCAGCCGCAAAGCCCGGATCAGCAGCCCCCGCAGCCATCACGGAGCACGAGCTCCTGCATCTGGCCGCCCACGTGGAGCATTTCTCCACCCATCCGATAGGTGAGGCCCTCAGGGCGGCATTCCCCAACGAGGCGACCGACGGCTGCTCAGTCACGGACGTGGAGGAAATCGCCGGTCAGGGCATCAGGGCCAATGTGGAAGGCCGCACGGTCTGCGTAGGCAACGCCAGGATGATGGAGGCTGTCGGAGCGGCATGGCACGACTGTCACCGCACCGGCACCATCATCCACGTAGCGGTGGAAGGACAATACGCCGGGCACATCGTCATCAATGACAGGGTGAAGGAGGACAGCGCGGAGGCAATAGCGGCCCTCCGCCGGCTCGGGGTCAGAGATACCGTAATGCTGACCGGCGACAGGGAGGAAACGGCCCGCGAGGTGGCCTCCAGGCTCGGAATCGGCTCCTACCGCGCCGGCCTGCTGCCAGCCGACAAGGTCCGGTGCCTGGAAGAACTGCTGGCCGCCAAGCCCCGCGGGAACAGCCTCGCCTTCGTCGGGGACGGCATCAACGACGCCCCGGTACTAAAGCGGGCCGATGTGGGCATCGCCATGGGCGGACTCGGCAGCGACGCCGCCATAGAGGCCGCCGACGTGGTGCTGATGGACGACCGTCCCACCAAGATCGCAACGGCCGTCTCCATCGCCCGCCGCACCCTCCGCATCGCCCGCCAGAACGTCTGGCTGGCCATCGGCATCAAGGCCGCCATCCTGCTCCTCGCAGCCATCGGCCTCGGCACTCTGTGGCTCGCCGTCTTCGCCGACGTCGGCGTCACCGTCCTGGCCGTCCTCAACGCCATGCGGGCCCTCCGCGTCCAGGAATAATGACGAATCAGCAGCACACTGCCCCTATCGTATACATTCTTTCTTGCCCTTTCGTACGAGTAATCCACAATGAGCCTATCTCCATCCGGGCATCTAATATCAATGAGCCATCCATCACAAAGTAACGAAGAAAGTTGGAAGAATAAAGGACTCAACTTCAAGATAGAAAGTGAAACGGACGAGGGCTTCATCCTGCGTTTCGGAGGACGTAAATACGGCATCATCCCGCAGTATGTAAAGGACAATGTCCTTTATTGGTCGCGTTTTAACGATAACGGTACTACGACATTGTTCATGATAAGCCTGTAGGAGACCTTCCTGTACTCCTGCGCAAAACGACAATAAGTAGTTTTGACTTTCCATTTTAGCATTCAGACATTTACACCCACCCCGAAAAAACCGCCTCATTTTTTGGGGATTCTTTCAGTAATTTTATATAAATTTGCAGTCTTGTACCGGTGGTGGCCAGATGAGGTTCTTACCATCCGCCGGCCTGCTAAAAGTACAAAGAACCTCCAATAAATTATTTTATTTTTAAATGAAAAAATTCTTGATTTTAACGGCATTGGCAACATTCATGATTGCCTCCTGCGAGCCCGAGGAGTCTACTACAGAGCCTGTCGCCGTTGAGGGTATCGAACTTAACGAGACATCTGTCACAATATTGGTTGGGGAAACATACCGGCTCACAGCTGCTATCTTCCCAGAAAATGCCGAGACACAAACGGTTGTATGGGAAAGCTCCGACACATCCATAGCAACGGTGGATGAGACCGGTCTGGTTAAGGCAGTAGCTGCCGGCGAGACAGTGATTACGGCCAGCGCAGAAGACAAGAGCGCCACATGTTCAGTCACCGTAAACGAACCTGCACCGGACGGCGACATCGACATGACCGGCATGAGCAACGAGGAGGTTCGCGCAGCTATAGACGAGGCTCTTGCTGCAGGTGTAACAGAATTCAAACTGACAGGAGAATTCGAACAGCTAGGCATGTCCACCACAGCTTCCCCTATGGACGCATCCTGGACCGACAATCCGTTTGTAGGTACCAATGTTGAAGTCGTCGACCTCAGCGGCGTAACCGGATGGCCAGAAGTAGACGTGGACGGTCTGCTCGATGGAAACGGGCAGATAAGCAATGACGGTGTCTACGGACTCCCCGCATTTGCATTCAGCGGCTTGAACAACAATGAGTACACTTTCCCTGAACTCAGAAAAGTAATCCTGCCGGAAGAAGTCGAGACCATCGGAAGCCAGGCATTCTGGAACAACCCCAAACTGGAGACCATCGTATGCCCTGGTGTAAAATATGTAGGCAATCAGTGCCTTGTATTCTGCAATGCCTTCAACTCCATCGAGCTGCCTGAAGCCACCACCATCTACACTATGGCGTTCAAGGAGACAGGCCTTACCTCCATTTCCCTGCCTAAAGTAGTGGAAATACATTATGGCCTTTTCCAGGACTGCCCCCTGACAAGACTTGAACTCACAGCCGCAGGTGACTTCACGATACACGAGGACCCCCTCGCCTTTATGGGATGGGGAGAACCGGTATTCAATTTCGAGACCACCTCCTGCGAGCTTGTGCTTAATGCAGACAAGCATTACGAGAGCGGAACAGCCTCGCCCAAGGCCGCTTCAGCCACCAATTGGTTCGACACCGAATGGAGCAGCATATCCTTTAACTGATAATCCGCCGGCACACGGGAAAGTGCCGCAAGTAAAAACCCAGATCGGTCATTAGAAACGTTTTCTACTATTTCCATGACCGGTCTGGGTTTAATTCTGTAATATCCACCACCTCACCCGTACAGGCAATACCTCACGAAAAGACCCACAGACCAACAACGGCTACCGCTCCAGGCGGATGCAGACGCTGAGGGGCAGGATGCGGCCGAAGTCATCGCGGAGGACGAGTTCTCCGGAAGTGCGGCGGCCGGCCGAGCCGAAAGCGCAGGCCACGAGGGAGGATATCTCCATATTGTGCCTTGCCCATGTCACAACCTGCCGTACAGAGTCGAGATGGGTGACATCGGCACCTGCTGCACGGGCGGCCAGAGAGGCGGCTCCGGTCTGATCATTGTATAACGCCCGAAACGCTCCAGCTTCTCGAGCCCGCCGGAGTCTATCAGCTGGTAATCGCTCCAGCTTTCAGATGGTCTTTCAATATTCATGCGCCAAATTTAGATAAAAACCTCGAGATTTTACACCGACAGAATATATAGGTGGAAAAGCCACGCGACTTTGGCCGATCC
>CABMPD010000002.1 GCA_902388455.1 uncultured Alistipes sp.
ACCCACCGAAAGACCTGCCTGGACAGAATATATAGGTGGAAAAGCCACGCGACTTTGGCCAAAAGGGTCAAAGTCGCGTGGCTTTTCCACCCGCATCAGCGGACGACTATCTCGTCGGTAAAGACCCATCCGCCGTAGGGGCCGGAGCGGGCCTGGACGCGGATGTAGCGGGCGGAGACAGAGGCACCGGCAGAAGCTCCGACAGAAGCACCGGATACATCGGAGGTACCGGACGCACCGCCGCCGGCATGCCACCCGTCAGTAACGAAGGTTACGCGGTCATCGCGGACCACCTCGCGGGTAATGCGCCGCAGTTCCACAAAACTAACCCCGTCCGAAGAGGCGGAGATCACCACCTCCGCGGGCAGGAAGACCTCCGGGCCGCAGACCTGCATGAAGTCCAGCTCCACCGAGCGCACATCCTGCACCCGGCCCAGGTCCACGGTCACATCGAGCCGCCCCCTGGAGATGAAGCCCTGCCACCGGCCGTCCCCGTAGGTCCAGCCCCCGTGCAGACCGTCCGTGAGAGCCGTATCCCCTCCTGCGGCATACGTGGAGTTATAAGGCGCATTGTAGATAACCTTACATCCCCGGGCCAGATGCTCCACAGGCTGCTGTGAGGCGGGACGGTCCCCCACCTCGCGGGCCAGGTCGAAAACATTGTACCCCTCTGCCTCCATCTGAGCACACAGCGCCAGCGCCCGCCGGTGGAAATCCTCATAGTCCCGGCCGGACGCGGGACTCCAGGCCACCTCCGCGAGGGCATAGAGCCGGGGGTAGATCATCAGCTCGGCATGCGGCTCCGTGGGGACATATTCGCACCAGAGATTGGCCTGCACACCTATTATTTTCGCGGCTTCATCGGGGGAGAGCCCGGATGGTACAGGCTCGAAAGAGTAGACCTTAGACAGCGGCAGATATCCGCCCATAGCCGTCGGCAGCGTGGAGGGATCGTCCTGATAAGTATCGAAATAACAATACGCTCCGGGGGTCATGACCGTCCGGTTGCCTCCCGAGGCAGCCCGTTCTCCCTCCTCCACGCTCCGCCACGCCATGACCACTGCGGCCGAATCCGCCCCGCCCTGGAGTATCTCGTCCCAACCGACCGGCGTCCGCCCGTGAGCCTCGAGGAAACGACCTATCCGTCTGATCATATAACTCTGTAGTTCGTCCACATCCGCCAGACCTTCCGCCTTCATGCGGGCCTGGCACAGCGGACATTCCGCCCAGGCTTTTTTGGACGCCTCGTCCCCTCCGATATGGATGTACTGCGAGGGGAAAACCTCCATTATCTCCGTGAGTACATTTTCAAGAAACTCAAAAGTTTCCTCCTTACCTATGCAGAAATCGGAGTGCCGGTAAGGCTCTCCCGTACACGAAAGCTCCGGATAGGCGGTCAGCACCTCCTCCGAGTGCGAGGGCATCTCTATTTCGGGGACAATGGTAATGCAGCGCTCAGCCGCATACTGCACCAGTTCACGCAGCTCCTCCTTAGTATAATATCCCCCGTAGGCCCCGGGTGTCCCCTCCGGCAGGTACTTCCGCTCTCCGAACCACCAGTCCTTCCACAGCGCTCCCTCCCTCCACGCGGCGAAGGAGGTCAGCCGGGGATAGCGGTCTATCTCCACCCTCCAGCCGGCGGCATCGGTCAGATGCAGGTGCAGGACATTGAGCTTCAGGCGGGCCATGGCGTCTATCTGCCTCTTCAGGTACTCTATGTTGAAAAAATGCCGGGACACGTCCTGCATATAACCTCTCCACTGAAAACGGGGAATATCCTCTATCTCTACGCAAGGCAGGGTACCGTCTGAGGGATTTCTCAAAAACTCCAAAGTCTGACGGGCATAGAATATTCCGGCACTGTCTTCCGCCTCTATCAATACGGAGTCCGTGGTCACTCTCAGGCTATAAGCACCGGAAGGAGCACCGGACGGAAGTATCCGTACACAGAATGCATCAGGGTTTTCAGCAAAAGAAAGGCTGCATGCTCCTGAAGTGAAATATATTGAGGTAGGTCTCGGTATAATATTGTTCATCACGGAGTTCTGCGCATCAACAACAGACAGCCCGGCACAGATGAAGGCCAGAATAACAACAGACAGACGGGAAATCCCCGGGATACACGTAATGACAGTTCTAATACTCATAGCTGGAATAATTTTAATTTTCAACCTTCTAAGATAAAACATATTATCGAAACTACCGTAACATTATTGAAACTTCTGAAACACTTCCGAAATCTGCGTAACACTATTTTCACAACGGTGTATTATGCCTGAAATAACGGAGAAATACTTTTGCGGCCGTAAAACAGGAAAATATATGAACAAATTTCTTCTTAAAGCAGTTCTCATTATCTCTACTTTCATTTTGTTCAACAGTGCAGCGGCACTGGCACAGACTGTCAAAGGCGTGGTCCGCGACAGTCAGACAGGAGAGCCGCTGGCAGGCGTGATGATAATGTTCGAAAGGATTGTGGACGATCCCGAAGCGAACGCAATCGGAACGCAGAGTGAGGCCGACGGGAGCTACACCCTTAAGATACCAGAAGGTGTCGAGGGTGTCCTGGGCCTCTACTTTATAAGTTACAACGACCTTATAACACAAGTCATCAAGCTGGACAAAGGCGAGGAGATGACCTTGGACCTGACAATGGATTTTCAGTCAGAGATACTTGATGCTGCCGTCATTGTGGCCCGCAAGGACCCGGAATCTTACGGAGCCCTGGTCAATGACCGTAAAATCTCTGCACAGGCAGTCGAAAACATGGGTGCCGCCGAGATCTCCATCAAAGGCCTGTCAAACGTAGCTGAAGCCGTCGAGACCATGAGCGGAGTATCATTCAACAACTCCGGACAGCTCTTTGTCCGCGGACTCGGCGACCGCTACAGCCTGACTACCCTCAACGGACTGCCGGTAGCCTCTCCGAACCCCGACAACAAGCTCATTCCCCTGGACATCTTCTCCAGTTCCGTACTGCAGAACATCACCGTAACCAAAGTCTACACCGCCACCAGTTTCGCCGACTACTCAGGAGCGCATATCGACATAGCTACCAAGGAAAGCGTGGGAGAAAGCTTCGTATCAGTGGCCTTCGGCCTGGGCGGCGTCATCGGAACCACATTCACCGACACCTACCGTCCCGACCGCAAGGGATGGCTGCTGAAGGACAACAATCTTCCCAACAGCGTAAGGGACATGAGCCTGCCCGACTTCCGCGAATACATCAGGACCAACGATCCGTTCGGAACCACCTTCGACATCCGCAAGTCGATGGCCCTGCCCGACTTCTCCGGTTCGGTATCCGGAGGACGCACCTTCGGCCTTAGAAACGGGGACGAACTCAGCCTCCTGGCCTCCGCATCCATATCCTCCGGCAGCCAGAACATCTACGACGCCTACATCACCAACATCAACACACAGGGCCAGCACATGGACGAGTTCACCTACAACGCCTATGAGCACAGCCTCGATGTGACCGGCCTCCTGAGCCTCAACTACCTCTTCCAGAACGGAGACAAAATCAGATTGACCACCCTCTACGCCAAGAACGCCATGGAGGACTACAAGCTCCGTGACGGATACGACGCTGAGGACAACATGCTCCTGGGAAGCAACTCCATAGCACATTCCTACTCACTGTGGAACACTCAGCTCGGAGGTACCCATACCCTGCATCCCAGCTGGGATATGGACTGGAAAGTATCCTACGGCATGACCGACAGCAACGAGCCTGACCGCCGCCAGGTAATGTACCGCAAGGGCGAGGACGGCAGCCTGTCCCTCTTCAAGCTCAACCGCCAGGAGACCATGCGCTACTTCGGAGAGCTCTCAGAGCAGGAAATCGTAGGCGAGATCAAGCCCACCTTCCACTTCGGCGAGCAGAGCCGCCTGATTTTCGGAGCCGCATACAAGGATAAGGTCCGCGACTACAATTCAATGAGGTTCTACTACAACCTGACCGATATCAATCCCATCATCAACGACATCTACACCCCTTCCTCCTTCCTCAACTCCCAGAGCATAGCCGACGGCCTCATCACCATCGACAGGGACGCCCAGCCCAAGAACAACTACTACGCCGGGCACCGTATCCTGGCCGGATTCGCCGAAGTGGAATACTATCCTCTCGAGAACCTTCTCCTCGGCCTCGGAGTCCGTTACGAATACTCACAGCAGTGGGTACGCTACTGGAACGATGCATCCCGCGAGAGCATCTCACGCCTCAACAAAGGTGACTTCTTCCCCGCCCTCAACATCAAGTACACCCTCAACAACAGGCACACCCTCCGCTTCGCCTCCTCCATCACAGTAACCCGCCCCTCGTTCATCGAGATGGCCCCCTTCCTCTACAAGGAGTCTTACGGAAGCGCCGAGCTCCGCGGTAACGACCAGCTGACCAACGGCTACAACTACAACTTCGACCTCAAGTACGAGTACTTCACCACCAACAACAAGCACATGTTCTCGGTAGGTGTCTACTACAAGATCCTGAAAGACCCCATCGAGCGCGTACAGGAGACCTCCGGCGGAGCCATCGTACACACCTTCAGGAACGCCGAGCAGGGTATGGCCGCCGGTCTCGAGGCCGAGTTCCGCACCCAGCCCTTCAGATACTTTACCGTAGGCGGCAACATCTCCCTGATGTACACCGACGTAACCCTCCTGGCCAACGGCGGTATCTACACCGACAGCCGCAGGGCCCTCCAGGGAGCCTCCCCCTACCTGGGCAACGCCTTCATCACCTACGCACCCGAGTTCGGCAAGGAGTCTTCCCTGTCCGTCTCCCTGCTCTACAACGTCCAGGGCCCCCGCATCCAGGCAGTAGGTATCTACGGACTCGGCAACATCATGCAGGCCCCCATCCATTCCCTCGATGCCAACATCACATACCGCATCAACAAGCTCTGGAGTATAGACCTCTCCCTGACCAACCTGCTCGACTCTGAATACCGCTTCACCCAGAACGTACCCGACCTCGGCACCGACATGCTGACCGAGAGCTACAGGCTCGGCAGAGGCATAGGACTGGGAGTTAAACTTGATTTTTAAAAAAATTAAAATTTATAAACATTTCTAAATCTTTTAAAAATGAACAAAAAACTTTTCATTCTCGCCCTCGGAGCAGCTATGGTGGCTGTATCCTGCGAAAAGAAGAACCCTGAAGTTATTGATCCCGAGGTAGACCTCATCGGCGACATCACCGAAGACAGAACCCTCGAAGCCGGAAACACCTACACACTCACCGGAGGCCTGCATGTAAAAGCAGGGGCCACCCTGACCATAGAACCCGGCGTGACCATCATTGCCCAGGATGACGACCAGGTAGACTACATCCTCATAGAGCAGGGCGCAATGATTGACGCCCGCGGCACAGCCGATGATCCCATCGTGATGACCTCAACACGTAAAGAGGCCGGTGCATGGGGCGGTCTCCACATCTGCGGCAAGGCTCCCATCAACGCCGGTACCGGTGCCAAGTCCGAGATCGGTGACGCCTCCTACGGCGGAAACGATGCCCACGACAACTCCGGTACTCTCCAGTACGTCCGCGTAGAGTACGGCGGATATGCCTTCTCCGAGGAGAAAGAGGCCAACGGCTTCACCTTCTACGGCGTGGGTGACGGTACCACAGTGGACCATCTCCAGGCCTACGGCGGCTCCGACGACGGATTCGAGTGGTTCGGCGGCACAGTGAACGTGAAATACCTCGTATCCACCGACAACACCGACGACTCCTTCGACTGGACCGAGGGATGGAGCGGAAAGGGCCAGTTCATGGTAGCCCATCAGATCTCCGCTGAGTGCGACGCCCTCATGGAGTGCGACAACAACGACAACGACAACGTGGCCGCACCTATCTCCCACCCCGTTCTTGCAAACGTAACCCTCGTAGGCAACAACTCCGATGAGAACAAACGCGGTATCCGTCTCCGCGCCGGCACAGAGGTCGAGCTCTACAATGCTATCGTAACCGGAAAACCCCGCGCCCTGACAACAGAGACCACCCACACTGAGGAAGCTCTCGTTGACGGCACCTCCGTACTCAAGCACGTATACCTCTCCAACGGCGTATCCAGCGACAGCGACGATGTCCTCTACACCCAGGACATGTTCCTCGCCGAGGCCAACCACAACCAGGTGAACTACACCTTCAGTCTGACCGACAACTTCTTCGGAACGATTGCCGGAGACCTTGACGCCAGCACCATCGACTCATTCTTCGAGTCTGCCTCCTTCGCCGGAGCCATCTCCGCCGACAACAACTGGATGGCAGGCTGGACCAGATAACCCAAACTGCTTTTCGAAGCTGTCATACCTGTTTTTCACGGGGAGGCTGCGGAGTGATTCGCCGGCCTCCCTTCTTTTTTGTCCGTAGTGGGGTGAAAATACCTAACTGTTGGTATTGTCTCTGTCAGGAAAGAGTGGTATTTTTGCCCGGATTTAGAGACCATTTGCAGCATGAAACTTTCGGATCTGAAAACAGGTGAAAGAGGTATTATAGTCAAAGTGAGCGGACACGGCTCCTTCCGCAAGAGAATCACCGAGATGGGGTTCATCAAGGGAAAGGAGGTCAGGGTAGTGCTCAACGCTCCTCTCAGGGACCCCATAGAATACGAGATCATAGGATACAAGATATCGCTCCGCAGGGACGAGGCCCGCGAGATAGAGGTCATCAGCGAGAGCGAGGCCAAGGCTCAGGCGGCTCAGGACAATGTAACGGAGCCGGAGGCATCCCGGAATTCTGCCGGTACCCCCGGACTGAGCAGCCGCGAACCGGACTGCTCCGATGCGGAGGACCTCGACCGGAGGATGCGGCAGCTCGCGGAGGAGCGCCGTCATACGGTCCGGGTCGCCCTCGTGGGCAATCCCAACTGCGGCAAGACCTCCCTGTTCAACATTGCCTCCGGCTCCCACGAGAGGGTCGGCAACTACAGCGGAGTGACCGTCGATGCCAAGGAAGGGCGGTTCGAATACAAGGGCTACCATTTTGTCCTCGTCGACCTGCCGGGCACCTACTCCCTCTCGGCCTACAGCCCTGAGGAGCTGTACGTCCGCAAGAATCTGATCGACAATATTCCCGACGTGGTCATCAACGTGGTGGACGCCTCCAACCTCGAGCGAAATCTCTACCTGACGGCCCAGATCATCGACATGAACCTCCGCGTGGTCATGGCCATGAACATGTACGACGAGCTGGAGGCCCGCGGAGACAGACTCGACACCGTCACCCTCGGACATCTGCTCGGCATGCCGGTGGTGCCCACCGTCAGCCGCAGCGGGCAGGGCATCGACAGGCTGTTCGACACCGTCATCCAGATCTACGAGCACAACGAGCCGTCCCTGTCCCGCCACATCCACATCAACCACGGACAGGAGCTGGAGAACAGCATCGACCGCATCAAGCTGCTGATTCAGAAAAACGACGACATACGCACCCACTATTCCACCCGCTGGCTGGCCATCAAGTACCTCGAGAACGATTCCGATGTGGAGGCCATAGTCGAGGCCCTGCCCAACCACGACGAGATCATCGCAGCCCGCTTCGAGGAGAACAGGCGCATAGAGGGACTGCTCGGCGGCACGAATGCCGAGGCCGCCATCGTAGACGCCAAATACGCCTTCGTCCAGGGCGCCCTCAAGGAGACCTACACTCCCGGACAGGTGCGGAAAAAGCATACCATTACCGACAAGATAGACACCGTGGTCACCAACCGCTGGGCCGCCTTCCCGATATTCATCCTCCTGCTGTACATCATCTTCGAGGCCACCTTCCGCCTGGGCGAATACCCGATGACCTGGATTGAGTGGCTGGTGGAGAAATTCGGGGCCTTCGTGGCCACCACCATGCCGGAGGGCATGCTGAAGGACCTGGTAGTGGACGGCATCATCGGAGGAGTGGGCAGCGTGCTGGTATTCCTGCCCAACATCCTGATACTCTACCTGTTCATCTCACTGCTGGAGGACTCCGGATACATGGCCCGCGCCGCCTTCATCATGGACAAGCTCATGCACAAGATAGGCCTGCACGGCAAGTCGTTCATACCCATGATCATGGGCTTCGGCTGCAACGTGCCCGCCATCATGGCCACACGCACTATCGAGAATCACAAGAGCCGCCTGGTCACCATGCTCATCATCCCCATGATGTCCTGCGCCGGCCGCCTGCCCGTGTACATCCTCGTGGCCGGGGCTTTCTTCCCCCGCAACGGCTCGCTCGTGCTCCTCGGCCTCTACGCCCTCGGCATCGTCATGGCCATCATCTCGGCCAAGGTGATGAGCCGCTTCATCAAGGACGACAACCTGCCCTTCGTCATGGAGCTGCCGCCCTACCGCGTCCCGACCTCCAAGTCTGTCTTCCGCCACACCTGGGAGAAAGGCAAGCAGTACCTGCACAAGATGGCCGGCATCATCCTCGTAGCCTCAATCATTATATGGTTCCTCGGCTACTTCCCTCACCACGACCGTTACGCCACCCCCGCCGAGCAGCAGGAGAACTCCTACATCGGCATGATCGGGAAGGCCATCGAGCCCGTCCTCGAGCCCCTCGGCTTCGACTGGAAGATGGGCGTCGGCATCATCTCCGGTGTAGCCGCGAAAGAACTCGTGGTCAGCACCATGGGCGTACTCTACAGCGGTGAGCAGGAGCGCTTCCCCTCAGCCGCAGGCGATCCCGGAACAGCATCTGCCGGTACCGTATCATCCCAAACCACCGACGCGACTGCTCCTGTGACAGCCGGATCTGAAACCGAAACCGTCTCCGGTGACACCATGCTGCAGAACGCCCTTGCCAAGACCACCACCCCCGCCGCGGCCCTCGCCTTCATGGTCTTCGTCCTGCTCTATTTCCCCTGCATCGCCACCTTCGTCGCCATCAAGAACGAGAGCGGCGGCTGGAAATGGGCCGTCATCTCCGCCGTCTACACCATCGTCCTCGCCTGGATTGTCGCCTTCATCGTCTACCGCACCGCCCTCCTGCTGCTCTGACACCGGAGCAGCACCGCACGACCTACACCACGACCGGGGTCACCGTCCGGCACTGCATGGCTTTCCTGCATTGCAGCATTACAGCATGGCCCTCACGGCCCTTCAAAGCCCTTAATGATGAATGTCCCAATTCCACGTTGCTTTTTAGTTGTATCATACATTCTTGATTACAAATCATTTACCATTTTACAAGAATTTTAAGTGAGCCGTTTTTTGCCCTAAACCGCCCCTTTTCACCTCATGTAGAATTTTTGCATTATTGCAACATCTTAATTTTAAGCAATTTGCAGTTCAACTAAAAAGCAACGTGAGAATAAGCGCACGGGGAAGGGAGAGGGGGACAGAAGAATCGAGAAGGTGGAGCAAGGGGAGTAAGGGCCCTGAACTCCCGAATACCTACAATGTGGGAAGGCCGGTAAGGCAAATACCTACTTATGAGGATTGACGGGCAAAGGGAGGGACAGTACCTTTGCACCCGTTATATCCATAATGTAGTGTTGTTATTTCAATCTTTGCTTAATTACTCATAAGTTTGGAAAGTTACGGACCCCTGCACCTGCGACAGGCCCCGGGGTCCGTTCTCTTTTAGGATGAAATGAAATCACTATATTTGTGGAAAATACTGCACAATGAGAAAGAATATGAAAATGGCCGACCTCATCGGCGCCGACTACCGACTGCTGACCGTCATCTACCGCCTGGGCATCAAGCTGGGCTTCGGGGAGAAGACCGTCGAGGAGACCTGCCGCGAGAGCGGGGTCAACTGCGACACCTTCCTCCTCATAGCCAACGTGTATGCCACCGAGGGCTACGTCCCCACGACTGAGATGATGACCGCCGCCTCGGCCATTGACCTGGTCAGATACCTCCACGCCTCGCACTCCTACTACCTCGACCATGAGATTCAGGACCTGAGCCGCATCTTCGAGGACCTGCTCCGCCCCTGCACCCCGATGCAGCGGGACGTGATCATGCGCTTCTTCGACGGGTACCGGGAGGAAGTGGAGAACCACTTCGCCTACGAGGAGGACATCGTCTTCCCCTACGTGCGCTCGGTGGCCGGCGGACAGAGGGTCGAGGGCTACAGCATGGAGACATTCGAAGAGAACCACAACAACATAGATGAGAAGCTCAACGACCTGAGGAACATCGTCATGAAGTACCTGCCCCCGGTGTGCGACACGGTCACCGCCATCAAGGCCCTCTCGCGGCTCTGCACCTTAGAAGCCGACCTGGAGAAGCATACCCTGATCGAGAACTCAATCCTCATCCCTATGGTTAACAGACTGGAAGGAAAATGTCAGTGACAAAGAAGAAAATACTGCTCATAACCCCGTCGCGGATCATCGCCCGCGGCATCACCTCCATACTCGAAGAGCACGGAGGCTTCACCGTCGAGACCGTGCTGACCGACCTCTCCCGCGAGAACGAGGCAACGGTCCGGGACAGCATGACGGACATCGTGATCGTAGACCCCATAATCTTCGACTTCGCCTCCCGCCCGGCAGGCCGCAGCCGCATCTCCGACCTGACCGACGCCGCGGTGATAGCCGCCCCGACAGCCGTCACGGACGACGAGACCATAAAAAGCTACGACGAGACCATCAGCATCTACGACACCCCGGCGGCCGTCATCAGCAAGCTCCGGAACTCCCTGGCGCAGTCATCCGGCGGCCCCCGGACCGAGAACCGGGAGGAACTCTCCGCCCGTGAGAAAGAGATCCTGGTCTGCGTGGCCCAGGGTATGCTCAACAAGGAGATAGCCGACCGCTTCCACCTCTCGATCTACACCGTCATCACCCACCGCAAGAACATCACCCGCAAGACCGGCATCAAGACCGTCGCCGGCCTGACGGTCTACGCCCTCCTGAACAACCTGATCGACCCGGCCTCGGTAGAATAGGGAATTTTGCTATCTTTGCGGCAAATTTTCCGTATGAAGACGAGACCACTGCTGACCGCCGCACTTACTGCAGTCCTCCTGCTGACCGCACCTCTATATACCGCTGCATCAAATAAGACCGACAGCTCAGAATTCCGTTTCCGGGGCTACACGGGAGGCATGATGCTGCACAGCGGCTACATACAGAGCGGCCGGTTTCAACTGCACAGCGGCAGTGGTACAGAACCCGTAACCATGCAGATCAAAGGCGGGGCCACCGGCATCGGCGGTCACGTCAAATTCGCGTTCGGCACATCCACGGACATGCTCCGCGTAGGAGCCGAGGGTCACAGCTCCAATGTCTCCTACCGGCCCTCCCCGTCCTACTCGCACACCGGATGGGGCGGACTGCTCGTAGATTACATCCACCGCAGCAAGGGCCGTGTATATCCATTCATAGGCTGCCTGATAGGAGGAGGCGGAGTGAAAAACCACATCATAGCCGAAGGTTCTACGGATGACTTCGTCACCGAGCCTCAGGCGGCCATGCACAGATACGCATTCATGGCCGTAGCCCCTTTCGCCGGCATGGAGGTATCCCTGACCCCGAAACTCAGCCTGGTAGTCAAGGCCGACTGGCTCCTCAACGCCACAAGCCGCCAAAACGACTTCTCCAACGGTCTCAGGCTCTACGTCGGCATCCTCTTCAACCGCCTTCATCACTGAGGTCGTCCGGACTCACGAACTCTTGCCAAAACCAACTTTTTTAGCTACTTTTGGCAAGCTTAATCTGATATTATGACGGAAATAATAGGAAGAGATATTGAGCAGGCAACTCTTAACAACCTGTACCACAGTGGAAAAAGCGAGTTTATCGCTATCTATGGAAGACGACGGATCGGGAAAACTTTCCTGATAAGAGAAATGTTCAAGGACAGATTCGCATTCTACCATACAGGACTTTCGCCTTTTGAGCTAAACGGCAAGAAACTGCTGTCCGAACAATTACGCAACTTCACATTGTCACTGGCGCGTTACGGTTCAGGAAACACCACTGCTCCTTCCAGCTGGATGGAAGCATTCAATCTACTGATTGAATTACTGGAAAGCAAGGGAAAAGAAACCAGACAGGTTGTTTTCCTGGACGAAGTACCGTGGATGGATACTCACCGCTCCGGTTTTCTAACTGCCTTGGAACATTTCTGGAACGGATGGGGTGCCGGACGGGACAATCTTATGCTGATTGTATGCGGCTCTGCCACCTCATGGATCAACGACAATCTGATAAACAATACAGGAGGACTTTACGGACGTCTCACCAAGCAGATTTGCCTGTCTCCGATGACATTGGCAGAGACTGAAAAACTGTTTCGACTCAATCAGGTCAGAATAGACCGATACGATATCGTACAAAGCTGGATGATATTCGGGGGCATCCCGTATTACCTGAACTTCTTGACAAAGGAACGGAGTCTGGCCCAGAATGTGGATTATCTTTTATTCAGACACGGCGCTGAATTATCAAATGAGTTTGACAGACTGTTCAACTCACTGTTTGTAAATCCGGACGACTACAAGCACATCGTACGGTTCCTCTCAACTTCCAGCAATGGCTATACACGGGAGGAGATAGCAGCAAAGGCATCTTCATCAGGCGGAGGCCTCACTAAAATACTCAGAGTTCTGAGAGAGAACGGTTTCATATCCGCCTTGCAAGACTTTTCCGGACGATCAAGAGACTTGCGGTATAGACTTACAGACCCTTTCTGCCTGTTTTACCTCAGATTCATAGACGGTCACAAGACCAACGATGAAGCGTTCTGGGAAAACAGTCTGTTTTCCCCATGCACCAACGCCTGGAGAGGTCTTGCTTTTGAAAATGTCTGTTTCGCACATATCCGTCAGATCAAATCGGCACTTGGAATATCCGGAGTACACACAGAAACATTTTCCTGGACATTCAAAGGGGATGAGACACACGACGGCACACAGATTGACATGCTGATAGACCGGGCAGACAGAATCATAAACCTATGCGAAATCAAATTCAGTCTATCTGAATATACTGTCACAAAAGACTACGACCGTAAGTTGAGAGACCGCCTTCAGACATTCCTTGATGTTGCCCGCCCTAAAAAGGCCATTCATCAGACATTCATCACAACGTATGGTCTACGGAGCAACGAATACGCCGGAAAGATTCAGAGTATCATAACAATGGAAGATCTCTTCCGATAGGTGCACGGCATATACGGCACAAAGAATTTTTACATTTTATGTACTTTGTGATACAAGGTAATAAAAATTTTACATATATTTGCATTGCAGAATAATCAACACACCACAATAGTAAAGTTATGAAACAAGTTCTCAATGTAGGTATCGGAGGCCGTAGCTTCGTCATCGACGAGGACGCCTTCGACCGTCTCAGCTCTTATCTCAACGCATTCCGCTCCAAAACCGGCATGGGCTACCAGACCAAAGAGGTCATGGACGACCTGGAAATGCGTATCGCAGAGATCTTCACCGAATCCATGTCCTCCCGTCAGGAGGTCGTGGATATCTCTCTCGTAGAGCGGGTCATCGCCCAGCTCGGTATGCCCGACGGCTCGGAAATACCGGGAGACGCCGGCTTCAGCAGTTCAGGAGGAAGCGGCAACTCCGGCGAATACTGGCACTCAGGCCGTGAGAACCGTCCCGTCAGGAAACTCTACCGCGACAAGGACCACCACGTCATAGGCGGTGTAGCATCCGGCCTGGCCTGCTATTTCGACGTTGACGTGCTGGTCATCCGCATTCTGTTTGTCTGCCTCTTCCTCTTCGGCTCCTTCGGGGGCTGGATCTACCTCATCCTCTGGATAGCCGTCCCGGCCGCCCGTACCAGCGCGGAGAAATGCCGGATGCACGGTCTTCCGGTCACGGCCGAGAATATGCGCAGATTCTACAACACTGAAAATCATTAGGAGGTACCGCCATGGATGTAATGAACAACGTAGAGAACGTAAAGACCCAGATGCGCCGAGGAGTCCTCGAATACTGCATTCTCAGTATCCTCAGCAAGAAGGACTCCTACGCCTCCTCCATTCTCTCGGAGCTCAAGGAAGCCCGGATGATAGTGGTCGAGGGCACCATCTATCCCCTGCTGATCCGTCAGAAGAACCAGGGACTGCTCACTTACCGCTGGGAGGAATCCCCCCAGGGACCGCCCCGCAAATACTACCAGATTACCGACAAGGGACGCCAGGCCCTCGCCGAGATGGACTCCGCCTGGCAGGAGATAGTGGAAACCATCCGACTTCTCAGGGACAGATAGACGTTTTTAAATTTTTTAAAATTTATAAAAATGCAAAAAGTAGTGAAAGTCAGCATCGCCAACATAGCGTTCACCTTGGAGCAGGACGCGCATGAACTGATGCGGGACTATTTGGAACGGCTGCAGATACACTATGAGAGCAGCCCCAACTGCGGAGAGATACTCTCCGAGATAGAGTCCAGGATAGCGGAGCTCCTGTCCGAAAGAGGGTACCGGGACAAAGTAGTACCGCCTGAGACCGTACAGGAGATCATCGACATCCTGGGACGTCCGGAGGACTTCGACTCAGAAGCCGAAAGCGGAGAACAGCCCCGGAACAGGAAAAGAGTGTTCCGCGACCCGGACAATAAAATCTTAGGAGGAGTATGCGGAGGTCTTGGTGCATATTTTTCCGTAGATCCCCTGATATTCCGTATCGCCTTCGCTGTCTGGGTATTCTTCTTTTTCTGGCTGGAGGTTTTCGCGGACTGGGGCTGGGGCATGTCGGTATTAGGCATGTTTGCATACGTCATTCTGTGGATTTCAATGCCCGAGGCCCGTACGGTCGAGCAGCGCTACAACATGAAGGGAGGCTCCGTATCCCTGAAGAATATCCAGAAAACCGTGGAAAAAGAGGCTAAGGACGTCAGTAGAAAGGTAAGCCGAGGCGTAAAGGAAGGCGTAACGAGCACCGGCGGCTTCTGGAAGGCCTTGGGAAGATGCTTCGGCATAATATTCGGCGCAATGTTTTTCCTCATAGGCATGGCCGGCTGCGCCGCTTCGCTCCTGGCAGTCTTCGGCATCGGCATCTGGAACGGACTGCACGCATTCGGAACATCGTGGTTCCTCTCAGTGATTACCGACGCCCCCGCATGGGTATCCGTACTGATATCCGTCCTTACCTGCATCACCGTTATCCTGCCGTTCATAGGTCTGCTGTACGCCGGCATACTTATACTCTTCAGGCTAAAGTCTCCGAGATGGAAACCCGGACTCATCATCTTCATTGTCTGGGTAGTGTCACTGCTGGGTCTTATCGGGGTATCCGCAGGCAGCCTGTCGACTGTCAGGAACATGGACTGCGCTATCCATGAGAGCCGGCTGCCCGTCAGGGACACCCTGTTCATAGAATTTGCCGGATGCTCCCAATGGAAGGATTTCGATGTCCTCGTCGATGCCGACCGCAACAGCTACGACCTGATCTACATGGGCAAAAACGGCCCCGACCCCTGCCTTGTAATCTATCCCGACCTGTATGTCGGCACCGCCAGGGATTCCGTCTCCAAGGTCGTTTCCTATGCCAAGTATGTGACCGAGGGCATGAACCTGAATGACTTGACCGAGAAGAAAAGCAGCAGATACTGGAGCTTCGACGCTGACAGCCGCACACTGAGGATAGAGCCGATTATCTTCTCGTCCGATATCCGTACTACGGACATTGACCGGCAGATGCGTGTCTTCCTCAGAAAAGGGACCTGCGTGATCGTCCGCGAACCAGTCCAGCACGAGTTCGACAGCAACTTTGAATACTGCTCCAGCCGGTTCCTCAAGATAGTAGAGGAATTAAGGTAACCACTCCAGATATATGAGAATAAAAAAGCCTGCCTCACACCGTCCGGTGCGGGGCAGACATATTTTCTACGGGCCTCGTCAGCCTACTCAGCCTCTGCAGGAGCGGCAGCAGGTTCTACCGGCTCAATTGGAGCGGCCCCGCCAGGAAGTGCAGAAGGGAACTCGGGAGCACCTGTATTGGTTCCTGTCTGCTCAAGACGCTGAAGAACCGCATTGTCTCCCTGCTTCCGGGAAGGAGTAAAAGCTGTAGCCAGAATACAGAGAGCCAGTATGATGATGGCCAATGTCCAGGTGGCTTTCTCCAGGAAGTCAGCTGTCTGGCGCACGCCGAATGTCTGGTTGCCGGCTGCGAAGTTGGCGGCAAGTCCGCCACCCTTGGAGTTCTGAATCAGTACTACGAAGGTGAGCAGGAGGCTCGCGATGATGATCAAAATCAAAATTGCTATGAACATAACTCTACAAATGTTTCTTTATATCGTTTTTAAGGGCTGCAAAGTAAGCACTTTTTTCCGGATATAGCAAAATAAGTTTCTCATATACCTCATTTGCCCTGTCATATAACTCCTGATCAGCATAAATCCGGGCCAGGGTCTCGGTATAGTAGTTCTCATCCGTGAACTCTGTCCCGTCCCATTCCCGAGGTACGTCATGATGAATCTCAAGAACAGAAATATCTTGATCCTGAACGCTTTTAAGTTCTTCCGGCATAAAATAGTCCCCTCCTACCCTCACATAAATCTCTCTACGTCCCTCCCCTGCCGGCTTAGGTTCTTCAGCCGGATATCCGTCTGCCGTTTCCTCCATTGCCGGTCCAATTTCCTGAAAGTCCAACTCATATACCTGTTCCTTCTCCGGTTCAGGCTCACTGAACATTGCCGCTGAGGAGAGTACATAGCCCTGACGGAATACACTGTAATCCGGATAAAGGTACAGCACGGTCCTGCGCAGGGCCTCCCTACGGTACTCTTCTCCCATTGCCGACATTTTCAGGAACAGCTCCTTTCTGGCAATAGAAAACCACGGAGAGGCTTCCAGCAACTTTTCCAGGTCCGGTATCTGATAATTTTCCAGGCTATATGCATCCATATCACTACCAGTTAGCCACTGTGGCATTGAATATATCCTCAACCAAAATATCTATAATCTCATCACACAGAGTGGACTCCACCGCATCGAGAAGCTGATTGGAGTCGTAATCCGCATACGCCGAGAATGACTTCTCAAAATCCTCCTCGGGATGCAGGCGGTTTGTAAAATAAATTTTGACAGTCACAGTAAGACGATTCTGTGAAGCCACCTCATCAGCCGTGACAGCCATCGGCCTGGTATCATATCCGGTAATCTCTCCGGAGACATTCATATCGCCGTTTTCGGGAAGAATCTCCAGACTTGTAAGCCGGCGGTACTGATCTATAAGCGCATCCGACAGATTTGAAGCCAATGTAGGATTAACCTTCAGTGCATTGTTCTGAAAATACTCGACCGCTATGCTCTTGACATCAGGCTGAATGGAGGTCCCGGAGAAGGAATATATTCCGCATCCGGAAACTACCGGCAGGACAAGAGCCAGCAAAACTGTAAATCTTATTACTCTTCTCATCTCATCATCATTTATCTATTTTCAATTCTTTTATCTTCCGATACAATGTTCTTTCGGATATACCCAGTTCCGCAGCAGCAGCTTTTCTGCGTCCCTCATGCTTCTCCAGAGCCCTTCGGATCATATCATCATTGACATCCTGGATAGTTCTGGGCGCATCCTCCTGTTCCCGTACTGCCTCGACGACTTCTGCTGCAGGGACGGCTATGGAATAATCGTGGGAAAGCTTATGGGGAAATTCCGGGACGTCCGAAACCTTTACCGGCAGTGCATGCACGGGACGACCCGTCTCGGCTGATTTGACATCCACAGAAGTATCCACTCTCCCGCCTGTCACCATTGACTTCAGCTCGTCAATTTCTTCCCTAAGCTGGAACAGCATCTTGAAAATAATATCGCGGTCCTGAATGTTGCCGGCCGTACCGCTGTCACATCCTCTTACCGGAAGTTGATTCGGGTCATCCGCCGGAAGATAGCGGACCAGCACTTCAGGGGAGATCAGGCGATTGTTCTCCAGAACTGAAATCTGCTCGGCCACATTCTTAAGCTGACGGATATTTCCCGGCCACCGGTAGGACTCCAGTACTTCCCGCGCCTCGGGAGTCAGACGGACTGCAGGCATTTTGTATTTATCGGCAAAATCCAGGGCGAATTTCATGAACAGCAGATGTATGTCCCCCTTACGATCTCTTAACGGGGGAATAGATATAGGGACTGCATTCAGACGGTAATACAAGTCCTCACGGAAACGTCCGGTACGGATGGCGTGCATGAAATTCACATTGGAGGCGGCTATTACACGGACATCTGTCTTCTGGGCTTTGGACGAGCCCACACGGATAAACTCTCCTGATTCAAGGACTCTGAGCAGGCGGACCTGCGTGGAAAGGGGCAGTTCACCGACCTCATCCAAAAATATAGTACCCTTGTCAGCCACTTCAAAATAGCCCTTGCGGGCCTCATTGGCACCGGTAAAGGAACCTTTCTCATGTCCGAAAAGCTCAGACTCTATAGTTCCTTCCGGGATAGCTCCGCAATTGATGGCGATGTAGTTATTGTGCTTACGGGGGCTGAAAGCATGTATTATCTTAGGTATCACCTCTTTACCCACGCCACTCTCTCCGGTTATAAGTACAGAGAGGTTGGTGCCGGCAATCTGTATTGCGGTATCGATTGCATTGTTGAGCTTAGGATCATTGCCGATGATTCCGAAGCGGTTTTTGATTTCATTGAGTTCCATGTCTGCAAAGTTATCATTTTTTAGCATGAAAAATCAAATAATTATTATATTTGCGTTTACTTTAGATTAACAAGGTTGATAACAATTTTAAAATATCTCAAATGAAAAAGATTTTTAACCTACTGATGATTGCCGCAGCCGGTCTGTTCGTCACCACCTCATGCGGTAGCCCCAAGAAAATGGCGGAAAGCGCCGAAGAAGTATCTGTCAGCTGCAATCCCCAGATTCTGGAAGTGATTGCCGGCAATATCAAAGCCGACGTGACAGTAACTTTCCCCGAAGACTTTTTCCACCCCAAGGCCATCGTTGAAATGGTTCCCGTACTTGTATACAACGGCGGAGAAATCGTTCTTGACCCCGTAATGCTGCAGGGCGAGGATGTAACTGAGAACTACGAAGTGGTTCCCGAACTCGGCGGCACCATAAACAAGACATTCGAGTTTGAATATACCGAAGGTGTCGAGAACTCTCATCTTGAACTGAGGATGACTGTTATCCACAAGGACAACAGGATTCCTTTCACTGCACCCTATAAGGTGGCCGACGGAGCCAACACCACATACATGCTCGTGAAGACAGACGGCAGCCTCGCATACGCTCCCGACGCATATCAGGCCATCATCCCCGAGCAGAACGAAGCCCAGATTCTCTACCTGATCAACAGCGCCACCGTACGTCCCTCTCAGCTGAAGAGCGATGAGATCAAGGCTTTCCAGGAGTTCCTCGCAGCCATCAAGGCAGATGAGCGCAGAGAGCTTGTAAGCACTGACATCGTGGCTTACGCTTCACCCGACGGAAAAGAGGATTTCAATGCAGAACTGTCCGCAAAACGCGCCAAGACCGCCAGCGACGCCTTCAACAAGAAGATCAACAATAAGGACATCGCTATCGAGGCCAACGTCAACACCACAAACGTAGATGAGGACTGGGACGGCTTCAAGGCCCTCGTATCCAACTCCAACATCGAGGACAAGGATCTTATCCTCCGCGTTCTGGAGATGTACAGCGATCCCGCCGTACGCGAGAGAGAGATCAAGAACATGTCTCAGGTATACACTGTACTGAAGAAGGACATCCTTCCTGAGCTCCGCCGCGCAAGGTTCATCGCCAATGTAGAGTTCACCAACTACACCAATGATGAGCTCGTGGCCCTCGTAAACGACAACATCGAGATTCTCGACGAGGAGGCTCTCCTCCGCGCAGGTTCTCTCCTGAGTGACGCCAACCAGAAAGTCACCGTATACCAGAAAGCTGTCGAGAAGTTCAACAGCGACCGCGCCAAGATCAACCTCGGTGTGGCTTACCTGGCCCTCAACAAGAATGCCGAGGCCGAGCAGGCTCTCGCAGGTGTAGCCGACAAGGGCAATACCTATTATAATAATGCAGCCGGAGTCGTAGAGCTCCGCAAGGGCAACAACGACGCTGCAGTAGCCGCATTCAACAAGTCAGGTCTGAAAGAGGCTCAGTACAACCTTGCAGTGGTTGACATCCTCAACGGCAAATATGCTGACGCAGCTTCCAAGCTGAAAGGTGCAAACAGCTTCAACGAGGCCCTCGTCAACATCCTCAACGGCGACCTCAATGCTGCCTCCAATATTCTTGCTGACGCCAAGTGCCAGTGCAAGAACTATCTGAAGGCCATCATCGCCGCCCGTCAGGGTGATGTAGAGGCTGCAAAGGCCGCTCTGGAGATCGCATCCAAGGATGAGGCTCTGGCAGCACGCGCAGAGAACGACATCGAGTTTGCCAAGATCAGATAAGCAATCTCATGTTGACGTAAAAAAGTTCCGGTGGTCTGAGACCATCGGAACTTTTTTTATACAGTTTGCGGAAAACTACCTGCTGAGCTCCGCCAGATGCTTGGTATACAGTCCGTCTATGATACCGTCCGAAAGACCGATGACAGGCACATAGATATAGGACGCCCCGGTGATGGCCGCGATGGTAAGGAATATCTCCCCGGCCGGAACAATCACATCAGCCCTGTCGGCCTTCAGTTCGTATTCCTCCATTCTCTGCCTTACGCTCAAAGCCTTGAGGCGGTCGTGAAGAGACTGGAGGGAAGAAGTGCTCATGCGGGGATAGCGCTTGTCGCGCCGCTCCACCAGCTTGTACAGCTTGTTGATGTTGCCGCCGGAGCCTACTATGTTGATTCCCGGATACGATGCCGCCAGGTCCTCCAGGTCTGAGCGGAACCGCTTCCACTCACCGTCGGAGACAGCCTCGTTGAGCATCCTGACCGTACCGATATTGTAGGACTTGGAGCAGATCAGCTCCCCGTCCGTCATCAGATTGATCTCCGTGCTTCCGCCGCCCACATCGACGTACATATAGTTGCCGCGGCGTCCGCGCATGCTCTCTATATGGTTGTTGTATATCATGCGGGCTTCCTGCTGTCCGTCGATTATCTCTATCTCTATGCCTGTCTTCTTCCGCACCTCCCGGATGATGTCCGGCCCGTTGGCGGCATCGCGCATGGCAGACGTGGCGCAGGCCCTGTAATCACTCACATTGTAGATCTTCATGAGCTGCTTGTAGGACTTCATCAGACGCACCAGGTCCTTGCGCCGGCGCTCGGAGATGCTGCCTCCGTTGGAAAACACATCGAAGCCCAGACGGAGAGGAACACGCAACAGCAGCACCTTGCTGAATCTGGGCTGCAGGTCATCCTCAAGCTGCTTGATAAGCAGGCGTACGGCATTTGAGCCGATGTCGATTGCGGCGTAGGTCACGGCATTGTCCCTGTACTCCGCCATTGTTTCCTTGTCAATCATATCTGTCATTGTTCTTCCTTTTAAGCCATCCCTGCATCATACTCCCTTTCCTTGGCCTCAAGCTCCTCATAATGCCGGTACAAGGCAAGCTGTGAACCGGTCTCCAGCGGTTCCGCACATGTCCATGCACTGTTGGCCCCCGTTCCGTCCACTGTCCTCCCCTGCTTCACGTCCCGTAGCGCATAATCCACTATACGCTTCATCTCCTGCTTGATGGTAGGGTCATAGACCGGAGCTATAACCTCGATGCGGTTGTCCAGATTGCGGGGCATCCAGTCGGCCGAACCGATGAAAACCTTCTCCTCGCCTCCGGCAGCGAATACAAAGATACGGGAATGTTCCAGATACCGGTCTATAATTCCGTTAATCCTTATATGACAATTCTCCGGCAGCCCGTCAGTAACTATCGAGCAGTTGCCCCTGACCGACATCTCTATGTCCACTCCGGCATACGCTGCATCGTAGATCTTCTCCACCATCACAGGGTCTGTAACATGGTTCAGTTTCATGCGGATATAGGCCGGCTTGCCGTTCTTCTTATTGCGTATTTCAGTATTGACAAGCGATATAAACTTGGTTTTCATCTCATTGGGCGATACCAGCAGTTCCTTGAACCTTATCTGGGCATAGGGTTTCTCGATAAAGTCAAATACCTGCTCCACTTCCTTGACTATCTTGCGGGAGGAGGTCATCAGAATACAGTCGGTATAGGCCTTGGCATTGCCCTCATGGAAGTTACCGGTACTGATGCAGGCCAGATCCCCACCCCTCTTCATGCCGATATGCAGGACCTTGGAATGCACCTTGAGCCCCTCGACTCCGAAGATGACCTTCACCCCGGCATCCTCCAATTTCTGGGACCATTTGATATTGGATTCCTCGTCGAAGCGGGCCAGAAGTTCTATGACTACAGTCACTTTCTTGCCGTTGCGCGCGGCCGCTATCAGGGCCCTGACCACCTTCGAATCCTTGGCCAGACGGTAGAGGGTTATCTTGATGCTGCTGACACTGCGGCTGGTGGCCGCCTCATGCAGGACACGGATGAACGTGTCGAAACTATGATAGGGCACGTGCAGGAAACGGTCCTGCCTCCGGATGCGCTCCAGAATACTGCCGGGCCCGTCCATAGAAGACCTGCGGATAGCCGGCATCGGGGGATATTTAAGGGCACTCCCCGTAAAAGAGGGGAACTTCATCAGATCCTTGTGGTTCTGATAGCGTCCTCCGCGCAGGACTGTGTCCCGCTCCCCAAGGTCCAGCTTGCCGAGAACACGCCGCAGCAGGTCTTCCGGCATATTCTCGTCATAGATAAATCTCAAAGGCTCTCCTTTCTTCCGGCTCTTGAGGCCCTTCGATATCTTCTGGAGAATGCCGCTGCGCTGGTCATTGTCTATCTCCATCTCGGCATCGCGGGTGAACTTGAAGGTATAGGCGCTGAAGGAGGAAAATCCGTTGCCCTCGAAGACCTTGGGCAGACAGCAGCGCACCGCATCGTCAATATACATGATATAGCTTTTCCCCTCCTTGTCCGGCAGGCGGATGAATCGCCCGCAACTGTCCACCGGGAGACTGAAATAGGCATAGTCGTATACGGTCTTTCCCCTCTCGTTGATACGGCAGGCCTTGACGGCCAGATATATCTTCTCATCAGTCTCGTAATCCAGATGACGCACGGCACTCAGCCATATCGGTACGATAAAGCCGTCTATACGCTCCTGATAGTAGTTACGGATATATGCTACCTGCTCCTCATCCGCCTGTGAGTCAGATATGATGCAGATGTTGTGGTCGGCCAGCGCCTTGTTGACCTGCCTGACCGCCACTTCAAAATCCTTCACGTAGCGGTTGTTGAGCCGGTTTATCTGCTTTACTACCTCTGCCGCCGTTTTAGCCTCGCGCAGTCCTGACTTGCCGTCCCACTCGGCCACCCGGTTCTGGGAAGCCACGCGGACACGGAAGAACTCGTCCAGATTATTGGAGTATATCCCCAGGAAACTCAGTCTTTCCAGGAGGGGGACCTCATCTTTACATGCTTCTTGCAGTACACGCCGGTTGAAGTACATCCAACTGATGTCCCTTTCGAGATACGGCCTCATTGATTTTTTCTTTCCCATTGTAAATTACCAAATTGGCCGCAAGTTAGATATAAATTGTAAAATGAATTGTTAAAATTGTGTTACAAATCAGTCGAGTTTCAGTACTGCCATGAACGCTGACTGGGGCACCTCCACATTGCCTATCTGCCGCATGCGTTTCTTGCCCTTTTTCTGCTTCTCCAGCAGCTTGCGCTTACGGGTGATGTCACCTCCGTAGCACTTGGCCAGCACGTCCTTGCGCACGGCCTTTACGGTCTCGCGGGCAATGATCTTGGCTCCGATGGCGGCCTGTATCGCTATCTCGAACTGCTGTCTGGGAATCAGTTCCTTGAGCTTCTCGCAGATACGGCGGCCGAAGTCATAGGCCCGCTCACGGTGGATAAGAGAGGATAGGGCGTCGACAGACTCTCCGTTGAGCAGGATATCGAGCTTGACCAGGTCGGCCTTCTGATAGCCGATGATATGGTAGTCGAAGGAGGCGTAGCCGCGGGAAATGGACTTGAGCTTGTCGTAGAAGTCAAAGACTATCTCGGCAAGGGGCATGTCGTAGGTCAGCTCCACACGGTCGGCGGTGAGGAAGTGCTGTCCCTTGAGCACCCCGCGCTTGTCCAGGCAGAGTTTCATGATCTGACCGAAATACTCGCTCTTGGATATGATCTGAGCCCGGATATAAGGCTCTTCGATGTAGTCTATGAGGGTAGGGGCCGGCAGACCGGAGGGATTGTGTACGTCCACCACCTCGCCCTGGGTGGTGTACACTTTATAGGATACGTTGGGGACGGTGGTTATCACGTCCATGTCGAACTCCCGGTAAAGCCTCTCCTGCATGATCTCCAGATGGAGCAGGCCGAGGAAACCGCAGCGGAAGCCGAAGCCCAGGGCCAGGGAGGACTCGGGCTCGAAGACGAGGGACGCATCGTTGAGCTGGAGCTTCTCCAGCGATGCGCGCAGATTCTCGTATTCGTCGGTCTCCACCGGATAGACTCCCGCGAAGAGCATTGGCTTGACCTCCTCGAAGCCGGCAATGGACTCGGAGCAGGGCCGGTCCACATGGGTGATGGTATCACCGACCTTCACCTCGACGGCCGTCTTGATACCGGAGATGATATAGCCCACATTGCCGGTAGTCACCTCGTCGGTGGGACACATCCTCAGCCTGAGATAGCCGACCTCATCGGCCTCGTATTCCTTGCCCGTATTGAAGAACTTTACCTTGTCGCCCTTGCGTATCACTCCGTTGACCACCTTGAAATAGGCGATCACTCCGCGGAAGGGGTTGAATACCGAGTCGAAAATCAGAGCCTGGAGCGGTGCCTCCGGGTCGCCCTTCGGAGCGGGGAAACGCTCCACCACGGCGTCCAGTATGGCAGGCACGCCCTCACCGGTCTTCGCACTGCACAGCAGGATGTCCTCCCTGTCGCAGCCTATCAGGTCCACGATCTGGTCGCTGACCACGTCCACCATGGCCGCGTCCATATCTATCTTGTTGAGCACGGGGATAATCTCCAGGTCATGGTTGATGGCCAGGTAGAGATTGGATATGGTCTGGGCCTGGATACCCTGGGTAGCGTCCACCACCAGAAGCGCACCCTCACAGGAGGCTATGGCGCGGGACACCTCGTAGGAAAAGTCCACATGTCCCGGAGTATCGATAAGATTGAGTATGTATTTCTCCCCATTATAGTTGTAGACCATCTGGATTGCATGGCTCTTGATAGTGATTCCCTTCTCCCTCTCGAGGTCCATCGAATCCAGGACCTGATCTTCCATTTCCCTTTCGCTCAGAGTATGAGTATATTCGAGAAGACGGTCCGCCAGGGTGCTCTTGCCGTGGTCTATGTGCGCTATAATGCAGAAATTCCGGATATTTTTCATTTTCTTCAGATAATCGCTGCAAATATACTATCTTAGCGGGATAAACACAAACTGATATGACAGACATACAAAAGCTGACCGACACAGCGTCCCAGGTCCGCAGGGACATACTGAGAATGGTCACCCAGGCCGGTTGCGGACATCCCGGCGGCTCGATGAGCAGCACCGACTTCATTACTGCTCTGTATCTGGACGTAATGAAACACACACCCGAAGGCTGGAGCCGCAGCGGCAAGGGCCAGGATATGTTCATCCTCTCTACAGGACACATGTCCCCCCTGCTCTACAGCATACTGGCACGCACAGGGTATTTCCCCGTTTCCGAACTGGGAACCTTCAGGCATCTTGGCTCCAGACTTCAGGGCCACCCCTCGACCGATTTCAACCTGCCGGGTGTCTACATGCCCTCAGGCTCACTCGGTCAGGGTCTCTCCGTAGCCTGCGGCGCCGCCCTTGGCAAGAGACTGGACGGTGAGGACAACACTGTCTACGTCCTCTGCGGCGACGGCGAGAGCGAGGAAGGCCAGATATGGGAGGCCGCCATGTTCGCCGCCCACCACAAGGTGGACAACCTCATAGCCATGACCGACTGGAACCATCAGCAGATAGACGGCACGGTGGATTCGGTCATCGGCCTTGGAGACCTCGAGACCAAATGGAAGGCTTTCGGCTGGGAATGCGTCCAGGCCGACGGCCACGATATGCAGGCCATCCTCGACGCCTTCGCTCAGGCCAGGTCCCTCTCGCGCCACGGCAAGCCGGTGATGATTCTCTTCCACACCGTCATGGGCAAGGGAGTGGATTTCATGGAAGGCACCAACGAATGGCATGGCAAGGCACCCTCGCCGGAGCTCTGCGAAAAGGCCCTCGCCCAGGTAAAGGAGACTCTCGGAGATTATTAATATTTAAGGTACAGGACAATGATGGAAAAATTCATAAATACAGGAAACAAGGATACACGCTCGGGCTTCGGAGCAGGACTCACGGAGCTGGGCAGGACCAATGACAAAGTGGTCGCGCTGTGCGCTGACCTCACCGGCTCCCTGAAGATGAACACCTTCGCCAAGGAGCACCCCGACCGGTTCTTCCAGTGCGGCATCGCCGAGGCCGACATGATAGACGTGGCCGCCGGCCTGTCCCTCAGCGGCAGGATTCCGTTTGCGGGTTCATTTGCCAACTTCGTGACCTCCAGGGTCTACGACCAGATACGCCAGGGCATCTGCTACGCCAGCGCCAATGTAAAGATAGCCGCCTCCCACGCCGGCATCACCCTCGGAGAGGACGGAGCCACCCATCAGGTCATGGAGGACATCGGCATGATGAGGATGCTTCCGCGCATGACCGTCATCAACCCCTGCGACTACAATCAGACCAAGGCCGCGACCATTGCGGCTGCCTCCTACGAAGGACCCGTTTATCTCCGCTTCGGCCGTCCCTCCGTACCCAATTTCACTCCCGAAGACCAGGTATTCGAGATAGGGAAAGCCCTGAAACTGGTCGAAGGAAAGGATGTGACCGTCTTCGCCACCGGCCACCTGGTATGGGAGGCCCTCCTTGCAGCCGAGGAGCTGGAAAAACAGGGAATCTCTGCAGAAGTTATTGACATACACACCATCAAGCCCCTGGATACGGAGGCTGTGCTCGCTTCCGCCGCCAAGACCGGAGCGGTGGTTACAGCCGAGGAGCACCTGATTGCCGGAGGCCTTGGAGAGCTGATCGCCGGAGTACTGGCCCGCCACACCCCCTGCCCCGTCGAGATAGTGGCCGTGGACGATCTCTTCGGTCAGAGCGGAAAGCCCGCCGAGCTGATGAAAGCCTACGGGCTCGATGCAGAACATATCGTATCCGCCGCACTGAAAGCCATTTCCAGAAAGAAATAAATGACAGAGGACAAGGAAATACTGGACGCATTCCGCCAGGAGGGGAAGGAGGACTACGCCTTCAACCTCCTGGTGCGCCGGTATTCCCGCGACCTCTATTGGCAGATCCGCAGAATGGTGTTCGACCACGATGACGCTGACGATCTGCTGCAGAACACCCTCATCAAGGCATGGAAATACCTGCCGGATTTCCGCGAGGACTGCAAGCTCTACACCTGGCTCTATAGAATAGCCGTCAACGAGACCATCAATTTTCTTAAGAGCAAGCGCCTGAAGACGATGTTCTCTCTTACCGGCAAGGAGCGTACCCTCGCTGAAAAATTCACTGCCGACCCCTATTTCACCGGTGACGAGATTACCCGTAGACTCTATGCCGGAATGGAGAAACTGCCACCGAAACAAAAAGTGGTATTCGCCATGAGATACTTCGACCAGATGAAATTCGAAGACATAGCCAAGACTCTCAAAGGGACTGTAGGTTCCATCAAGGCATCCTATCATCACGCATTCATAAAGATGAAGCGATATTTGAATGAAGAGGATTAATCCTATGGCTGTCCAAGATGTCTAATAGACGTATGAGCGAAATGAAAGAAAATATGACCAACAATCCCTTCACCGTTCCGGACGGCTATTTCGAGTCGCTGGAGGACAGGATACGCGAAAGGATTCACCGCCCGGCCGGTCCCTTTGCCTCTTTCGTCATAAAAGCCAAGCCGGCATTCATGATGGCGCTCATGTTCGGAGCCATAGCCGGTTTGGGCTGGATAGCCTCGAAAATCACTCCCCTCCTCTATGACAGTCCGCTGGAATCGGATGACCCTATCATGGCCATGATAGAAGAAGGATATCTGGAAAGCAGTTTTATATATGCCTACTATGACGAGATAGATGTAGACTCCGCATTCACCTATTCACTTGAGAACACAGTCGACATCGAAGGCGAAATCATGGAAGATCTGGAAGCCACTCTCACGGAAGAGGATATATGGGAATACCTCGATGACGGAGAAGACATAGAACTGAACTAAAACCTTAACCATAAGAACCCTAGAGAGACATGAGATTTATCAAGACATTTTTCCTTACACTGGCAGGAACACTTCTGATATCCCTGCCGACCGTGGCACAACCATCACCTGCAGCACCTTCCGAATCCTGCTGCCCGGCTGACCGGTCCAAATCCGACCCCGACAACAAAGAAAAGCTGGAGAGTGCGCGTATCGCATTCTTCACCACGAAAATGGAGCTCACCCCCGAGGAAGCCGGCAAATTCTGGCCCGTCTACAACGAATACCGCAAAGCTATCGGTGATGCCCGCAAGGCCAGTCGTGACAGATTCCACCAGATCCGCAGAATGACCGAGGAAGGCAGCGCCTCTGAGGTAGCTGTCAAGAAGCTCCTGATGGAATACATAGACGGCTGCAGAGAGGATGACGATCTGGAAAGACTCTATCTGGATGAGTTCTTGAAGATTCTTCCGGCAGAAAAAGTAGCAATGATGTACGTTGCCGAAGAGGAATTCCGCGTCAAGATGATAAAGATGTGGAAAAAGCCCGGCATGGACAATAAGAAACCATGATAGAAGCAACATCGATCACCAAGAGCTTCGGTCCTGTAAAAGTCCTCAAGGGCATAGACTTCCAGGCCACAGATCGGGAAGTCATATCAATTGTCGGAGCCAGCGGCGCCGGCAAATCAACCCTACTGCAGATACTAGGCTCACTATCACGTCCTGACACCGGAAAGGTGCTGATTGACGGCACTGATATATTCTCGCTATCTTCCAATGCTTTGGCTGATTTCCGCAACCGGAGGATAGGATTCGTCTTTCAGTTTCACCACCTGCTGCCCGAATTCACGGCACTCGAGAACGTCATGATTCCGGCACTGATAGCCCGTAAAGGCGCATCCGACGCCAGACGGCAGGCATCGGAGCTGCTTTCTTCCCTGGGACTGAGCCACAGACTGGAGCACAAGCCCGCCGAACTCTCCGGCGGGGAGCAGCAGCGGGTAGCCATTGCCAGAGCCGTTATCAACCGCCCCAGCGTCATTCTGGCCGACGAGCCCTCGGGCAACCTGGACAGCAATACCAAGAAAGACATCCACCAGCTTTTCTTCGACCTCCGCGACCGCTTCGGACAGACCGTCATCATCGTCACCCATGACCGGGACCTGGCGGCCATGTCGGACCGGATGCTCGAGATGCGGGACGGACTTTTTTGCAATTAGGCAGCTGTATTCTTGCATTTGTCTTACAGATTCTCTAAATTTGTAGGATATTGACAAAATTTACTAACTACTAATATTAATCTTTTGATAAAATGAAAACCTACCAGACCGGAAACATCAGAAATGTCGTGCTTCTGGGAAGCTCTAAATCTGGAAAGACCACCTTGTCGGAAGCCATGATGTTCGAAGGCAAAGTGATTGACCGCAGAGGAACCGTAGAAGCGAAGAACACCATCAGTGACAACACCGAAATCGAGCAGATCAACCAGCGCTCCATCTATTCGACTCCCCTGTACACGGAGTTCATGGACAACAAGCTGAATATCATGGATACTCCAGGTGCCGACGACTTCATCGGCGGAGTGATCTCCTCGTTCAAGGTATGCGACTCCGGTATACTCGTAGTCAATGCCCAGCAGGGTGTGGAAGTAGGTACTGAGATCTTCGGAAGATACGCTGAAAACTATAAGAAGCCCGTCGTGGTGGCCGTCAACCAGCTCGACGCTGAGAAAGCCAACTGGGAAAGCACCATCGACTCCCTGAAAGAGGCCTTCGGCAACAAGATTGTCCTCGTACAGTTCCCCGTGGCCGTAGGAGCCGGATTCAACGGTTTCATCGACGTGCTCACCATGAAGATGTACACCTTCAAGGACGACAACGGCACCCGTGAGGAGCATGACATTCCCGCAGACCTCAAGGGTCAGGCCGACGAAGTGCTCGCAGCCCTCACTGAGATGGCCGCAGAGAGTGACGAGGCCCTCATGGAGAAATACTTCGACGCCGGCGAGCTCACCCGCGAGGAGATTGAGAAAGGACTCAACCTCGGTTTCCTCCAGGGCTCCATCATGCCTACCTTCTGTATATCCGCCAGGAAGGACATCGGTGTCAAGAAACTCATGGAGTTCATGATCAACGTAGCTCCCTCACCCGCAAACGACAGCGAGCCCACCAAGGACGGAGGCAGCATACCCTGCAGCGCCGACGGTCCCACATCGATTTTCATCTTCAAGAACGCTCTGGAGCAGCACCTCGGCGACGTGGCCTACTTCAAGGTTATGTCAGGCAAGCTGACTGAGGGCATGGACCTCGTCAACGCGGAGAACGGCAACAAGGAGCGCATATCCCAGATCTTCGCCGTAGCCGGCAAGAAGAGGGAGAAGGTCAGCGAGATGGTGGCCGGCGATATAGGCTGCACCGTGAAGCTGAAGACCGTGAAGTCCAACCAGACACTCTGCACTCCCGGACAGGAGATCGTCTTCGAGCCCATCGTCTATCCTCAGGCCAAGTACCGTACGGCCATCAAGGCAGTGGACGAGAAGGACGAGGAGAAGCTCGGCGAGATCCTCAACAAGGCCGCAGCCGAAGATCCCACCTACATCGTACAGTACGCCAAGGAGCTCAAGCAGACCATCCTCAGCGGACAGGGCGAGCAGCACATCAACATCCTCAAGTGGCAGATCAACAACATCAACAAGATGGAGATCGAGTTCATGGCACCCCGCATCTCCTACCGCGAGACCATCACCAAGGTCGCCGCAGCCAACTACCGCCACAAGAAACAGTCCGGCGGTGCCGGTCAGTTCGGTGAGGTTCACCTCCTTCTGGAGCCCTACGTGGATGGCGCTCCCCAGAACAACCGCTTCAAGGTAGACGGCAAGGAAATGGTGCTCAACATCAAGTCCAAGGAAGAATACACCATGGACTGGGGCGGTAAGCTCGAGTTCTACAACTGTATCGTCGGCGGCGCCATCGACGCCCGCTTCATGCCCGCCATCCTCAAGGGTATCATGGAGAAGATGGAGGAAGGTCCTCTGACAGGCTCCTACGCCCGCGATATCCGCGTCTACGTGTACGACGGTAAGATGCACCCGGTGGACTCCAACGAGATCTCCTTCAAGCTGGCAGCCCGCAACGCCTTCAAGGAGGCCTTCCGCAACGCCGGCCCTAAGATTATGGAGCCTATCTGCAACATCGAGATCATGGTGCCCGGTGAGTACATGGGCGACGTGATGTCCGACCTCCAGGGCCGCAGGGCCATGATTGAGGGCATGAGCAGCGTCAAGGGCTTCGAGGTGCTCAAGGCCCGCGTGCCTCTGGCAGAGCTCTACAAGTACTCCACCACCCTCAGCTCGCTGACATCGGGACGCGCTTCCTTCACAATGGAGATGGCTGAGTACCAGCAGGTACCTGCCGACGTCCAGGAGAAGCTGCTGAAGGCTTATCAGGAAGAAGAGAAGGACGAGTAGGCGCCTTGCATTTCACCCATTCTGACGCACCTCTGAACGGGTAATTGGTAAACTGCGCGTGCGGTATCATAACCCGGTCATTCTAGCCACAGTTAACGCGGTGATTGAAAAAAGAAGCCGCATCGGTTGGTCCGGTGCGGTTTTTTTTGGGGGGGCGGTGGTTTAGAAGAGGGCGTTCCAGGCTTTCTCCATCTGACGCCGGGAGGAAAAGCCGGCAAAAGTCCAGATACAGCTGTAAGGGACTCCGTACTCCACCATAAGCTCCCGCGCAAAAAGAAGTCGGGCCATAGTAATTTTCTCATTGCGCCTGCAGGTCCGGCGCTGTGACACATCTCTAATCATAACAATTCTATTTTTAAGGTTGTAAATTACAACTCAAAGTTATAAAACACTGCAGTCTCTATTTCCATTTGTTAAAAAACATAAAGGTTTTTACACGTTTTTTAACTGCGTGATGTCCGTTATTATTACTTTTGGTTGTATTATATAACTTTCTATCTGTTTTTAAATTCCTATTTCGGGTATACTTTTGTTCATATGAACGACAAGGATATCAAAAATAGGATTGCCCGTTACCGCAGGGAACACAACCTCTCGCAAGCCGAGATTGCGGAACGCCTGTCGATATCCCAAACCGCATATTATAAAATTGAAAGAGGCAAGACTTCACTGATAAGCGGACACCTGCATAAAATCGCCGATGCATTCGACCTGTCCGAAGAAGCCCTGGTACTCGGCTACGAACCAGGTGAAAAAGAAAAATACGAAAGAATCATAGCCGAAAAAGACCGCAAAATAGCGGAACTTGAGGCCGCTTTGGCCGACAAAAACAGAATAATCGAACTTCAGGACCGTCTTTTGCGAAAAATTTAGTTGCTTTGCAGCATGTTGAACGCCTACGATATCGCCGGCGTCATAGAGGCCGGCACTGACGAGGCGGGACGGGGCTGCATAGCAGGGCCTGTCTACGCCGCAGCCGTCATACTGCCCGGCGACTTCGAGGATCCGGGCCTGAACGATTCCAAGCAGCTCTCGCGGAAGGCCCGCGAGAGACTCCGTGACTACATACAGGACAAGGCCCTGGCCTGGGCCGTAGCCTCCGCCTCTCCCGAGGAGATAGATGAGATCAATATCCTCCAGGCATCCATACTGTCCATGCACCGGGCCCTGGACGCCCTGAAAGTCCGCCCGCAGCATATCATAGTGGACGGCAACCGCTTCCGTCCCTACGGGGACATACCTTTCCGCTGTTATGTCAAGGGGGACGGCCGCTATGCATCCATCGCCGCCGCATCCATTTTAGCGAAGACTTACAGGGACGACTGCATGAGGAAGGCCGCAGAGCAGTATCACCAGTACGGATGGGAGCGCAACTTCGGATACCCTACGGCGGAACACCGCAGCGCCGTTGCGCAATACGGCATCACGCCCCTGCACCGCAGGAGCTTCCAGATACTGCCCGATCCGACATTGTTCTGACTGTCCTTTCTATGATTCCTTGGCGAGGGTGAACTCGAAGCACAGACCGGATGGAGCGACGGGGACGGCCTTTATCGTGCCGCCGTGGAGACATACCGCGTTCCGGACTATGGAGAGGCCCAGACCCGTACCGCCTATCTTGCGGCTGCGGCCCTTGTCTATGCGGTAGAACCTCTCGAAGATACGGGGCAGGTGCATGCTGTCTATCCCCACTCCGTCGTCCTCGATGGATATCCTGTATTCCCTGTCATTTTCCTCCAGGAGCCTTACCGTTACCTTCGTGCCCTTGGAGTAGAAAATCGCGTTCTCCAGGAGATTGCGGAAGATGGAGTAGAGGAGGGAATGATTGCCCTGAATCTCCTTTCCTTCTGGGAAATCGTTGATTATCTGCATTGTCCCCCTGCCCTCCGGGCCTATCTTGGCCATGGGGCTGTCCTTGCCGTCAAATTTGCCGGCGATGGGCTCCATGTCGGAGACAGCCTCAGCCACCACGTCGGAGAGGGAGATACGCTCCTTCTCGATCTTGTCCCCGGCCTCGTCCATACGGGTGATGGTCGAGAGGTCGAGCAGGAGGCTGGAGAGCCGCTGGGACTGCTCGTAGCACTTGCGGAGGAAGATGTCCCGCTGCTGCGGACTCATGTTAGGGTTGTTGACGAGGGTTTCCAGGTAGCCGTTGATGCTGCTGACGGGGGTCTTGAGCTCGTGGTTGATGTTCTGGGTGAGCTGCTTCTTCTGACGGATATTGTCCTGGGACTCGCGGGCCACCATCTCGCGGGCAGCGGACAGCGTGTCGCGGTCGTTCATGTCGCGGCGGTAGGTGTTCACCAGGCGGTTGAGCAGACGGCCGCACTTGCTGTCGGGAAAAGGCGGAAAAGAGTCGTCGAGAGGATTGCCCTTCTCGGCCATGTAGACGAACTCCTCGAGTCTGGAGAGAAGTTCCTTCCTATGTATTATCTCCTTGAGCATAACCCCCATACACTCTACACATCGAAGCCGTAGCCGTAGCCCTGGCGGGTGACGATATATTTGCCGTACTCGCCTATCTTCTTGCGCAGGCGGGTGATATTGACGTCGATGGTGCGGTCCAGGACCACCACCTCGTCGCTCCAGACATTGTGCAGGATCTCCTCTCGGGAGAGGACACGGCCGGAGTTGCGCAGGAAAAGGGTCATTATCTCCATCTCCTTCTTGGTCAGCTGGACTTCCTGGTCATTAATATAACACTTATGCTTGAGCAGGTCGAGCCGCAGACCGTTGTAAGTGATGCTGTCTCCACTCATTTCCGTACGGGGCATGGAGACATCGGACTGAGGCGTTACCGGAGACTGCTGTGACTGGGGGGCACAGCGGCGGAGTACACTCTTGACCCTTGCGACCACCTCCCTGACTGAGAACGGCTTGGAGATGTAGTCGTCGGCACCGAGGGTAAGGCCGGCTATCTTATTGTCCTCAGTATCCTTGGCTGTGCAGAAGATAATGGGGATAGACGCCGTGGCCGGATCCTTCTTGAGCATCTGGGCCATCTTGAATCCGCTCATCCCGCCCATCATGATGTCCAGCAGGATGAGGGAAAAACTTTTAATGTCCTTGCCGAGAGCCTCCTCCGCGCTGTAGGCCACTTCTACCTCGTAGCCCTCGACCTCCAGATTGAACTGGAGAATCTCACAGATGGACTCCTCGTCATCGACTATAAGAATTCTTTGCATACGCAAATATAGTATTAATTTTTACTTACCCTTCACTGTGGAGAGGTAGGTGTAGGCGCGGATCAGGTGCTTCAGGTTGTCGGCCATCTGCTGGGTCTCCTGCAGGATGGTCTGATAGAGGATGTAGATGTTGAAGTTGGAAGTGTCGGACTCGGAGTTGAAGCGCTCGAGGTTGTTCTTGCGCAGCACGGCCACTTCCTTCTTGTAGGCGGAGATGTCCTTGATCAGCTCCTTGGACTGCTGCTCGGCCGCGGGGTTGAAGTCGTCCACGTAGGCGCGGGTCTTGTTGAGCAGGACGAGGAAGGCCTCGCTGGCGGGAGCGAACTCCTCGGCGCAGTCCTTGGGCAGGGGGTTGAAGTTGTTCTCCAGGTGCTCCTTGCAGGGCTCGGACATACGCTTGAGACTGTACAGGAGCTGGGAGGTGTTGTTGGCCTCGAGGTGGAACCAGGTGCTGGCCTGCACGGACACTGTCGGGTCGGTGCGCTTGAGGGCCAGAATCTCCTTGCGGCGGACGGACTTGTAGCCGTCTATCTCGGCGTGCATGGTGCTGTAATGACGGCGCAGGCACTTGAGGTTCTCGCTGACGAAGCAGTCGATGAAGTTGGAGTAGTAGTTGGAGACATAGTCCAGTTCCTTGACCGTACTGTCCTTTACCTGGTTCTTGAGCAGGCTCCATACCTCGTCGGGGTCGTTGGAGGACATCATCTGCTCGAAGACGGTCTTGTTCTTCTCCTTCTCGTGGGCTTTCTTATTGAACTTGATATTGCTGCGGATGATGATAAACAGGGCTACAAGGCTGAGGAGTATCATTGCGATGAAACTGCCGTAGTGCATCACGAGGGCTATCGCGAAGCAGACTGCAAAGGCTATCACCGCTGTCAGCAGCCAGCCGCCCATCACGGACATCATGCCGGTCACCCTGCCTACGGCGCTCTCGCGGTCCCAGGCGCGGTCCATCAGGGAGGTACCCATGGCCACGGTAAATGTTACGAAGGTGGTGGAGAGGGGCAGCTTGAGGGAGGTACCGAGGGCAATCAGGAGGGAGGATACCACCAGGTTGACGGCGGCCCTCATCTGGTCAAATGCGGCACCCTTGACGAGGATGGCCTCGTCCTTGTTGAAGCGGCTGTCGATCCAGTTGCGGACTCTCAGGGGGGTCACCTTTTCCAGCCATGTGGCGAAGGAATTGGCTATCTGCACGAGACGGCGGCCGGTGGCGGAGGTGCCGAAGGAGGCCTCGGACTCGTTCTGGTTGGTCAGGTTGACCTCGGTGTTAATCACGTTGCGGGCTTTCCGGGAAGTGGCCAGGGCAAATACCATGGTGGCTCCGGAGAGTATCAGGAATATCATCGGGGTGTGGGCAGGTTCGAGAAGGCTGCCCATCAGGTAGTTGTCGGCACCCACGCCCATTCCGTTGGCGGAGTAGTCCTGCCATGCGGAGAATCCTGCGAGAGGCACGCCGACGAAGTTCACCAGGTCGTTGCCGGCGAAGGCCATGGCGAGGGAGAGAGTACCCATCAGCACGATGATCTTCAGGATATTGACCTTGCACCAGTGCAGTATCTGCATGATGACGCTGCTGCCGACGAAGAGGCAGAGCACCAGCATGCCGGTGTGCTCCTTAATCCAGGCATTGGCCTCGGCGGTCATGAAGGAGGAGTCCTTCAGACCCTTGATCAGCAGGAAGTACACGATGGCGGTCACGGCTATGCCGCCGAAAACTCCGGCCAGGTATTTCATCCTGGGCTTATAGTTGAATGTAAATATCGTACGGACTATCCACTGTATCACCATACCGAAGACAAATGCTATGGCTATCGAGAGGAAAATACCGAGTATCACCGAGAGAGCCTTGTCTGTATTGATCATCTGGGCGAATGTCAGGGCGCCGTCGGTCTGGATGTTCTTAATCATGGCGAGGGCCACCGTACCTCCGAGCAGCTCGAAGACGAGGGATACTGTGGTCGAGGTGGGCAGGCCCCTGGAGTTGAATGCGTCGAGGAGTATCACGTCGGTCACCATTACAGCCAGGCAGATAGTTACAATCTCCGCAAACGAGAAATACTGCGGCTGGAAGATACCGTGGCGGGCGATGTCCATCATACCGTTGGACAGGGACGCTCCGAGGAAGACTCCGATGGAGGCGATGATGATGAGGTTGCGGAACTTGGCGGTCTTGGAACCTACCGCGGAGTTGAGAAAGTTTACAGCGTCGTTGCTCACGCCGACGATAATGTCCGAAATGGCGAGGCAGAAAAGGAAAATGATGATTCCTATATACAAAAACTCCATAACTGTGTATAAATTTCGGTTGCAAAAGTATGGCTGTGATGTTACAAAAGTATTACAAAATTGTAACAAGAATATGAAATGGAAAAATTTTGCTAACTTTGAAAGACATTAACACATTAACACATTAACACATGAAAACTTTACTGATTAACGCGGCACGTTGCTCCAGTGCCGTCCTGCTGTCAGCGGCTGTCCTGCTGGGCGCCGTGTCATGCGGTCCGAAAAGCACCACTCACCGCAACCCGGAAGGACTCGTCTCCGTCAACTATGCCGATCTGAAGCAGGGAGAGGACATCCTCATATCGGAGTGGGTCGGCGAGCCGGAGTTCATAGCTCTGGAAAGCCGGCCTGAGGCTCTGGTTACCGACGGACTGCTGACTATCTCGGACCAATACATAGGCGTATACCGCAAAAACAGCGAAACGACCCCCTTCAAGCTGTTTGACCGCGCCACCGGAAAATACCTGCGGGACATCGGCGGTATCGGACGCGGACCGGGCGAATATACCGGCATATCTTCGGCACAGATAGACGAAGCCGGCGGAAAGGTCTGGATCAGCACTATAGACAGGCACAATATCTACGGTTACGATATCGCCTCCGGCAGGCTCGTTGCGGACATCAAGCTGCCCTACAAGGCCGACAACAATACCAACAACGGCTTCAACTTCTTAGTGGACAGCCTTTCCAGCACTATCACCATCGTACCGCTGCCCTTTAAGGACAAATGTCCCGCAGCCGCATGGTGCCAGGACATGGATGGCAACATCCTGTGGGAGATCCCCAAGACCTACACTATGGAGGAGAATGTCTTACTGACGATGCGTACCGGACGCAACACACCGGGCACCATGGACCTGTGCTTCGAGAGCAACAACACCGCGCAGGACACATTGTACGTGTTGGAGAACCGGGAGATCAAGCCCATTCTTACTGTCCAGTTCGAAGGCATCACCGAGCCTAACTACATAGATCTCAGTGAAGACAGGCTCTTCCGCAGCTCCAGCCTCCTCCCGGGATATGCTGTCATCGGAATATCCAGGTCAGCAGGAATGACCAGCAGAGGCGCGGAATTCTTCATCGAATATGAATATCTGCCCAGCGTGGTCATGGACAGGCAGACAGAGGAAGTATCCCTGCGCAACATCGTGGACGACATCATGACATGGAACGACAATAATTTCCGATTCTCAGACGGTTACCTCGCAAACAGCTATGACGCCCTGACATTCCAGGAAGCCGGAGCCAAGGCCCTGACCGACGGCAGTCTCAGCGAAGCCGCCCGCTCCAGGATATCCTCCATCCTCGACGGCCTGACCGAGAATGACAACATCATACTCATGATAGCACCACTTAAATAAAGTATATGGCAAGAAAAATCGCACTTATCACCGGTGCCACAAGCGGTATCGGCGAGGCCTGCGCGAAAAAGTTCGCAGCAGGCGGCTATGACATCATCATCAACTGCCGCAAGCCCGAGAAGGGAGAGGCCCTGAAGGCCGAGCTGGCCGGATTGGGAGCCGACGCCCTCGTCCTGCCCTTCGACGTCCGCTACCGGGACCAGATCATCGCGGCCCTCGGTTCCCTTGAAGGCAAATGGAAGAACATCGACGTGCTCATCAACAACGCCGGCCTCGTCTTCGGCGTGGACAAGGAGCATGAGGGCAACCTCGACGAATGGGACATCATGATCGACACCAACATCCGCGGCCTGCTCTCGATGACCCGCCTCGTAGTGCCCGGCATGGTCGAGCGCGGACGCGGGCACATCATCAACCTCGGCTCCATCGCCGGTGACGCTGCCTATCCCGGAGGCAGCGTGTACTGTGCCACCAAGGCCGCAGTAAAATCCCTCTCCGACGGCCTCCGCATCGACCTCGTGGACACTCCGCTGAGAGTCACCAACATCAAGCCCGGCCTCGTGGAGACCAACTTCTCCGTCGTGCGCTTCCGCGGTGACAAGGCCAAGGCCGACAGCGTCTACAAGGGCATCCGCCCCCTGACCGGAGCCGACATCGCCGAAGTGGCATGGTTCGCCGCCAGCGCCCCCGAGTACATGCAGATCGCCGAGGTCCTCGTCATGCCCACCAACCAGGCCACCGGCACCATCACCTACAAGAAGGCCTGACAAGCCGGCACACCGCAAAACCGCAACAAGCTAATTATCAAACCACTACGCTTCACATAGGTGCCACGTCGGCTTTCCAAAACTGAACGTGGCACCTTACAAAATAAAAAGCAACTCATTTACAAACAGTTACAAACCCTAACCTCGCCCGATATGATGAAGTCCAAAATATCCTTTATCTGCACAGCCGCCATACTTCTTATTGTCACTTCATGCAGCGGCAGGCAGAGCGCAGATGCCGGCCTTATCTCGATAAATTACAAAGAACTGACCGACAAGGGCACAGTCAACCTCTCCGACCTGTTCGAAGAGCCCGAGTTCATCGCCCTCGACAGCCGCAGCCCCGAAGCATACGCCACGGGGGGAATAAATATCTCCGAGCAGCATATAGGCATCTCCAGTGGATATTACCAGGGCAATCCATACAAACTCTATGACCGGGCCACCGGAAAATATCTCGGGACAGTCGGCAATGTCGGACGCGGTCCGGGCGAATACCTGTACCTGCTCGGCTCGTTCATTGATGAGAAAAACAACCGGATATGGCTCCATGACAGACCTGACGTGCTCCACGTATATGACCTCGGCACAAGGCAATTTGTCGAGGACGTGCCCCTGGCCTATAATTTAGGAGACTACAACTATTCAAAATCCGCCTTCACTATTGACCCTGAAGCCGGACTCATCACCTGCGCGAGGGTTCCCTACCCGGAAGACAGCGACACCACCGCCGCCTGGCAACAGGACTTCAAGGGCAATGTGATCTGGAGCGTCTCCGAACGCGGAATGAGCATGGCATCTACCAACATAGAAGCCATAAGCCAATGGGGCATATTGAGCAACAGGAACATTCCCGGGAGCCTCGATATCTCGTTCAATACTTTCAATGCCGCAGAGGACACACTGTTCATAGCTGAGAACGGAGCCTTAAGACCCGTATTCACAATGGATCTCGGCAAAAAAGCCGGAACAGCTACAGACGTTCAGATGATAGCCATCAGCCTTGCCCTACAGGATAAAATCCTGACAGACATCCAGGCTCCCCAGCCCATGAAAAACGGGGGCATAACATTCGGTTCATCGGCAACAGTCATAACCGACAGACGAAGCGGCGAAGCCTACAGATGCACCATAGTCAACGACTACCTCGGGACAGGCAAGTGCAGCCCGCAGCCCTCCGGCGGATATCTGATTCAGACCTACGACCCCGCACTCTTCCGTGAGACAGCCTCCACTGCCCTCGAGGAAGGCAGACTCTCCGACTCGGCCAAAGACAGGATACGCACCATCCTCTCCGACCTCTCCGATGAGGACAACAACATCATAGTCATCTACAGACTCCGATAAACCCAACTTCCCTCACCATGAAACACCTGACCCTCTCTTTCTTCAGTATAGCCGTATCAGCCGCCCTTCCGTTGCTGTCCTCATGCGGACAGCAGCAGGCATGGGACGGAGGCCTCATCTCAGTACAATACGACAGATTGCCGCAGGGAGAGGACATCCTCCTCTCCGACTGGGTAGGCGAGCCTGAGTTCATCGCCCTGGACAGCAGTGATCCCGAAGCACTTATCGACGGCGGAGAGATTACCGTCTCTGACCGCTACATCGGAATATACTCGCCTATGGAAAAACCCTTCAAGCTCTTCGACAGAGCCACCGGCAAGTTCCTGCGCAATATCGGCAACATCGGACGCGGTCCGGGAGAATACACCAGAATATCCTTCGCACAGATAGACGAGACCGGCGGAAAAATCTGGATCAGCACCTTGAATACCAACAAAGTCTACGCCTACGACATCAGCACCGGACGTCTCTCCGAAGACCTTCCCCTTGCATACGAAGGCAACGGCAATCCCAACCAGGGCTACAACTTCGTGGTCGACAGCAAAGCCCGCACCGTCACCATAGCCGGAATACCCTACGACAACAGCTGTCCTGCAGCCTGGTGTCAGGACATGCTGGGCAATGTCATCTGGGAGATTCCGAAAACAGGCTCCGCACCGGTAAATGCGATGCTCCGTCTCCACACCTCTCTCAACGTGGACGGAGCCCTGGACATCTGCCAGTGGTCGATGAACACCCAGCAGGACACCCTTTTCATCATACAGGACAGGGAACTCAGCCCGCTGCTGACGATGAAATTGGGAGAAACCACCGAACCCAACGCACTGTCATTTGACGATGGCGACTACATGCACGATCCCTTTATCCTTCCGGACTATGCCGTGGTAAATATCAGTAAAACGAAGATGGTCCTGAGCAGAAACACCGGCTCAGGCGTAAGCATAAGTATGGAAACGGACCTCCAGCCGGCCATAATCCTGGACCGCAGGACCGGAGAAGTCTCACGCCGCACCATTATAAACGATATCCTTACCAATGACAGTACCAGTCCTACTTTCAAAAACGGATACCTCGTCACCAACCACAGCGCTGAAAATTTCATGGAAGCAGGGCCCGGATTCCTTGAAAACGGCAACCTCAGCAGCTCCGCCCGCAAGCGTATCTCCGACATCCTGAAAAACATAAGCGAGGACGACAACAATGTTATCATCCTCGCTCCGCTAAAATAAAATATATCTGCTTACTGCGCGAGCAGCTTCTTGACGATGGTGGAGATGAGGCGGCCGTCGGCTTGGCCGGCGAGCTTCTTGGTAGCTACGCCCATCACCTTGCCCATGTCGGCCATGGATGTGGCGCCGGTCTCGGCGATGATGACCTTGACGGCCTCCTCGACCTGAGCCTCGGAGAGGGCGGCCGGGAGGTATTTCTCCATTGCGGCGGCCTCGGCCAGCTCGTTGTCCGCTAAGTCCTGACGGTTCTGCTGGGAGTAGATCTCCGCGCTCTCCCTGCGCTGCTTCACGAGCTTCTGCACTATCTTGACCACCTCTGAATCCTCGAGGCTGTCCTTGGCTCCCCCCTCGGAGGTCTTGGCGAGGAGAATTGCGGCCTTCACCGCACGGGTGGCCGCGAGAGCCACCTTGTCCTTGGCGACCATCGCCGCCTTGATGTCGGACTGTATCTGTTGTTCGAGTGACATATTGTTCTTTTTTAATTATTTTTCCTCCTTATAAGTACTCTGCAGGAAGAGCTCGTCCATCTGCACCTGGTCGATGCGGGAAGGAGCGTCGAGCATCATGTCGCGGCCCTGATTGTTCTTGGGGAATGCGATGAAGTCGCGGATGCTCTCCTGTCCGCCGAAAAGGGCGCAGAAACGGTCGAAGCCGAATGCGATGCCTCCGTGAGGGGGAGCACCGTACTTAAAGGCGTTGATCAGGAAGCCGAAGCGGTAGTCGGCGTCCTCATGGCTGAAGCCCAGGACCTCGAACATCCGCTCCTGTATCTTCGAGTCGTGGATACGGATGGAGCCGCCGCCGACCTCGGTGCCGTTGAGCACGAAGTCGTAGGCATTGGCGCACACGCGCTCCAGGTCCTCCTTGCGGTCGCTGTAGAACCAGTCCAGATGCTCGGGCTTGGGAGCGGTGAAGGGATGGTGCATGGCGTAGAAACGGGAGGTCTCGTCGTCCCACTCGAGCAGGGGGAAGTCCACTACCCACAGGGGGGCGAATACCTTCGGGTCGCGCAGGCCGAGACGGTTACCCATCTCGATACGCAGGGAGCCGAGAGCAGTGCGCATCTTGTTCCTGGCACCGGCGAGAATCAGGATCAGGTCGCCCTTCTGAGCCTCGACGGCTGCGGCCATAGCGGCCAGGTCGTCGGGAGTGAGGAACTTGTCGGCCGAAGACTTGAAGGTACCGTCCTCATTGCACTTGATGTAGACCAGGCCCTTGGCGCCTATCTGAGGGCGTTTCACCCACTCGGTCAGCTCGTCGGTCTGCTTGCGGGAGTAGCCGGCGCATCCGGGAACGGCGATACCGCCCACATACTCAGCGGAGTCGAAGACAGGGAAGTCATGTCCCTTGGCCAGGGATGTAATCTCGTGCAGCTTCATGCCGAAGCGGATATCGGGCTTGTCCGAGCCGTATGAGTCCATGGCCTCGGAGTAGGGCATCTTATAGAACGGCTCGGTGAAGTCTTTGCCCAGCACGTTGTGGAAGAGGGTCTTGATCATGCCCTCGAATGTCTCCAGCACGTCGTCGCGCTCCACGAAAGACATCTCGCAGTCTATCTGGGTGAACTCCGGCTGACGGTCGGCCCTGAGGTCCTCGTCCCTGAAGCAGCGCACGATCTGGAAGTAGCGGTCGTAACCGGCCACCATGAGGAGCTGCTTCTGCTGCTGGGGGCTCTGGGGCAGGGCGTAGAACTGACCGGGATTCATGCGTGAAGGCACTACAAAATCGCGGGCTCCCTCGGGAGTAGACTTGATCAGATAAGGAGTCTCTATCTCCATGAAGCCCTTGCTGTCAAGGTAGTTGCGCACCTCGTGAGCCATACGGTGACGCAGCATCAGGTTCTTTTTCAGAGGATTGCGGCGCAGGTCGAGATAGCGGTACTTCATACGGAGGTCATCACCGCCGTCGGACTCATCCTCGATAGTGAACGGAGGGGTGGCAGCCGCATTGAGCACATTGAGGAACTCGAGACGCACCTCGATGTCGCCGGTGTCGATTCTGGAGTTCTTGCTCTGACGCTCCAGAACTGTACCCGAAACCTGTATTACATATTCGCGGCCCAGTTTCTCCACCTGAGCATTGAGTTCTGCAGAAGCCGACTCATCGATGACGATCTGTGTTATACCGTAACGGTCCCTGAGGTCGATGAAGCTCATACCGCCCATCTTCCTTACTCTCTGGACCCATCCGGCCAGAGTGACCTTCTGTCCGGCATTGTCAAGGCGAAGTTCGCCGCATGTGTGTGTCCTGTACATAGCTTGTCAATAATTTGCAGATGCAAAAGTAGGAAAAAAATGCACTCATTTATCCTGCCTGACTGCTAAAAGTCCACACCGAACTTGAAGCCGAGCATCAGCCAGCGGTTATTGCTGTTGGAAAGGAATACGTACTTGAGGTCTATACCCGTATGAAACCATTTAAGAGGACGGTAGAGCAGCGTCGTGCCAACACCGAACACGGCTCTGGTCGACTCGGGGACCTGATGGATGGTGCCGTGCCCCACACCGGCCTCTACCGTAGGACAGATGGTGAGCTTGCCCGTCTGGTTTCCAAAAAGCAGGGACAGATAGGCCGTGCCCATCACCATACCTTTCATCTTCGAATGGGTATAGATCGTGCCCTTGGTGACCAGGCCGCCGAAATTGATGCCCGCCTCCAGATTGTTGTTGAGAAATGTATATCCGAGACCCACCGCTTCGTAGCCGAACGTCTCTGGTCCGCTGCTGAACACAGGAAAAGCCAGACTGATGTTTGCAGTAAAGTCACCGCGTGTCCTCTCCTTCTCCGGAACCGGATCAACGGCCTGATATCCAGAAGCCGTAAATGAACACGTCAACAACATAATAATGACGACTGTACAGGAAACTGCATTCCAGGCAAGGTGTGTTCTGTCCATAAAATAAATTCAAGTTATTGTTTTCGGTCTGCAAAGTTAGGAAATTATTCGATTTATATAAAATGAATAATTTTGAAATGAAACAACACAAAAAAAAGTGGAGCGAAACGGGATTACAGGTCTCTTTAGCTCCACTTAATGTTTCAGTATCTGACAGCTACAGCTTATCTGCGATAGCAGCGAAGGCAGCGGCATCCGGGCCGTCGGAGAATGCGGCGGGCCTGCCGGCGTCTCCGCCCTCCTCTACTGACATGTAGATGGGAATGCTGCCCAGAAGCGGGATGCTCAGTTCCTCCGCCATCTTCCTGCCGCCGTCCTTGCCGAAGATGTAGTACTTCTCTTCGGGATGCTCCGCGGGGGTGAACCAGGCCATGTTCTCGACCAGTCCGAGTATCGGCACATTCACGTCCTTGTGGCGGAACATGTTGATGCTCTTTATCACGTCAGCGATGGCCACCTGCTGGGGAGTGGTGACGATGACAGCTCCGGTCAGGGGGATGTCGTGCACCATCGAGATATGGATGTCGCCCGTTCCGGGAGGCAGGTCGATGAGCAGATAGTCGAGCTCGCCCCAGTCCACCTGCATGACGATCTGTTTCATGGCGTTGCTGGCCATGGGGCCGCGCCATATCAGAGCCTGCTCGGGTGCCACGAGGTGACCGATGGAGAGCAGCTTGATGCCCCACTTCTCGAGGGGAACTATCAGGTCCTTCTCCTCATCCATGTAGGGCACCTGGCCCTCCGTGCCGGTCATCTTGGGGATGGAGGGTCCGTAGACATCCGCATCCACCAGACCTACGCGGTATCCCTTCAGGGACAGAGCCACGGCCAGGTTGACCGAGACAGTGGACTTGCCCACTCCACCCTTGCCGGAGGCTATGGCGATGATCTTGCCGATGCCCCGGAGCTGGGTGTCGTCCAGCTCGTTGACCGTCTTCTTGGTAGGCTTGCGCTCCCGTACCAGCTCTATGATGGAAATCTTGGCATGAGGGAACTCGGCGGCCATCGCCTTCTCACACTCCTTCTTGACAGATGCCAGAAGCGGATCGGGAGAAGGCACTACCAGCTTGAAGCGTACCAGCACGGCCTTTTCTCCGGCCTGCGGATCCGTGGGTTCGACGGCAGCCCCGTTCCCGTCGAAGAGCTTGATGTCCTCGACGAGACCGAGGGAGACGATGTCCTTGTCAGCCGCCGGATGAATGATCTTTGAAAGTGTTTCTAAAATCATTTCCGTGTACAGGTTAATTATTCAACGATATCCAGCTCGTCGATCAGATTGGTGGCTCCGCCTAACTTCTCGATGATGAAGAGGACGTAGCGGATATCCACGCTGATGCACCTCTGGAGCTCGGGCTCGAAGATGATGTCACCGCTCATGGACTCCCAGTTGCCGTCGAAGGCCAGGCCGATGAGCTCGCCGCGGCCGTTCATGATAGGAGAGCCGGAGTTACCGCCGGTAATGTCGAGGTTGGAGATGAAGGCCACGGGCATCTCGCCGTTTTCATTGGCATAGCGGCCGTAGTCCTTGGCCTCGTACAGCTCTTTCAGCTTCTCGGGCACTACGAACTCCCAGTTATTCGGGTCTTCCTTCTCCATCACGCCCTTGAGGGTGGTGTAGTAGTTGTAGAAAACGGCGTCACGGGGATAGTAGGGCATCACTGTACCGTAGGTCAGACGCATAGTGAAGTTGGCATCGGGATAGATGGCCTCGCCCTCACGCATCTCAAGAGTGCCTGCGATGTAGTCCTTCTTACCCTGGGCAAACTGCTCGGCGTAAGAAACGAACTTCGTGGCATGAGGAATGGAAGCCTCGAGATAAGAGCCGCGTACCTTGACGGCAGGATCATTGTTGATGGCGGTCACATCTCCGGCAGCTATGGCAGCCTGAGCCTTCTCAAGAGATGTGAAGGCGGATGTGGCGTACAAATCTTCTACGAATGCATTGATATCACCGCCGAACCTGCTGTCGATGTCCTTATAGAACGAAGGCAGCTGGTCTGCGGGAATACTCTCCTTTAGCAGCTGAATCATAGCCACGGCCACCTTCTTGTCGGTAGGCATGGAATAGTCCTCGTAGAATGATTCGAGACGGCTGTTCACGTCTGCCAGCAGCTTCTCCTTCTCGGCGGGATCCTTCTCGGCCAGGGCCTTGGAAATCCTGCGGTTGTTGCCTGCTACGCTCACCAGCTCTATATTGCCTATGCTCTCATTGATGTAGGTCATCAGGATATAGTCGGCCTTGCGTCCCTCGACAGCAGCGTTGATGTTCTCGAGAGCCTTGCCGTAACGGGCGATACGCTCCTCGCCACCGGCATTGACCCACTCGGTGAATGCCTGTTCCTCAGCGGCGCGGCGTGCCTCGACTCCGAGCTTTGCGAAGGTCTCGTTCATGCCGATCCACTTCTTCCAGCCGTTGGACGAGCCGGCGTACTTGCTGGCGTACTGAAGCATAATCTTGGGATCTGCCTCCATGTCGGCCATCAGCACATCCTGACGGAGGGTGCGCACCTTGATGGCAGCCTCGTTCTTCTCGGTGGTCTCACGCAGCTCGGAAGCAGTCATGAAACGGTTGGTCGAGCCGGGGTATCCCATAATCATGGCGGGAGAACCCTCCTCGTAACCGGCGAGGGACACTTTCAGATACTGTTTCGGGGTATAGGGCACATTGTTCTCGGAGTACTCGGCGGGGTTGTTGTTCTGGTCTGCGTACACGCGGAATATGGAGAAGTCTCCGGTGTGACGGGGCCACATCCAGTTGTCGGTGTCGGCTCCGAACTTACCGATGGCCTGAGGGGGAGCACCCACAAAGCGCACATCCCTGAACACCTTGTACACGATGTAGTAGTAGGTGTTGCCGCCATAGAAAGAGTTGATGCCGCCGACGATAAACTTGCCGTCGCAGCCTGCCTTCTTGGCGAGCTTCTCCTCAAGTTTTGCAAGGGCTTTCTCCTTGTCCTCGGGTGTCTTGGCCTTGGCGACAGCCTTATTGACCTGCTCGGTCACATCGGTGAAGCTCTCAAGGAACCTCACGCTGAGACCCGGTGCGGGCAGCTCCTCATCGAGGCTGAGGGCCCAGTAACCGTCACGGAGATAGTTGTGTTCCACGGAGCTGAGGCTCTGGATGGTACCGAAGCCGCAGTGGTGGTTGGTGAAGAGCAGTCCCTGGTCGGACACGATCTCACCGGTACATCCGCCGCCGAAAATCACGATAGCGTCCTTCAGCGAAGAATTGTTGATGTCATATATCTGCTGAGGTGTGATTTCGAATCCCAACTCAGTCATCTTCCCGCTGTTCATCTTTTCCAGCAGGGGCAGCAGCCACATTCCCTCGTCAGCCTTCACAGGAGCCAGGGGCATAAGCAGCAGCATTAAGCTAATCAATCTTGTTTTTTTCATTTTTTCTGAAAATTTTTAAATTTGGACACAAATATAAAAATATTATGGCTGCTTTCAGTAAAATAGTAATCGCCACTGACAAGTTCAAGGGCTCAATGACCGCCGTCCAGGCATCCGAGGCCGTCCGTGACGGTATTCTGGAAGGAGTTCGGAAAAATAGCGGAGACACGGCGGACAGCACCTGCATCCCGCAAATTCTCCTGCGCCCCATGGCGGACGGAGGGGAAGGCAGCATGGGAGTAATGGAGAGAGCCCTTAGGGAAAGCGGCATAGGCTATAGGAAGGAATTCATTCCGACGGTCAATCACCTGGGCTCGCAGATCCTCGCTCCGGTGCTGCTGTACAGCTCGGAGGACAGCACCCGCTGCGCATTCGTGGAGATGGCTTCGGTCTGCGGCCTCAACATGATTCCGCGGGAAAAGCGCAACCTGCTTCGCTCGACTACCTACGGCCTTGGCACCGTCCTGCGCGAATGTATCGAGAGCCACGGGGTGCGGGAGATACTCCTGGCTATCGGCGGCAGCGGCACCAACGACGGCGGCTTCGGCATGCTGTCCGCCCTCGGCTGGTCCTTCTCCAACTCCAGCCCCTTCCGCAACCGCGACATACCCTCATTTATCAGCGGCATCGCCTCAGCCTCCGACCGCTCCGTAGCGGACATCTGCCCTCATCTGCGGCAGACCCGCATCAAGGTGGCCACCGACGTGACCAGCCCGCTGCTCGGCCCTGTCGGAGCCACAGCGGTATACGGCCCGCAGAAGGGATGCCGCAAACAGGACATTCCGGTATTTGAGAGTGCTCTGGAAAATTGGCAAAGGGTCATCGGAGTTCCCGATTTCCCCGGAGCCGGAGCCGCCGGAGGCACGGGATATGCCCTGCAGGCCGCCCTGGGAGCCGAACTTACAGCCGGATGGAAGGTATTTGCCTCGATGCTGCACCTGGAAGAGGAGATTGCCTCGGCCGACCTGGTCATCACCGGCGAGGGCCGCTTCGACAAGTCCTCCCTGACCGGGAAGCTCCCCGCCGGCATCGCCACCCTCTGCCGCCGCTACGGCAAGCCCCTGTGGGTAGTCACCGGCACCTGCCGCGTCCCCGCCGACCAGCTTCCGATGCTCGGCATCACCCGCGTCATCGAGCTCTCAGCCTCCGCCGTCCCCGGCGAGGACTCCTTCGCAGACGCCCCCGCCATCATACGGCACGCGGTAGCCTCAGCCTTCCTGCAATAAATTATTCGATGCTCTGATAGTCGAGGGGAGGATCGAAGTAGCGGGAAAGGGCCTTGATGTTCTCGCGGTAGTTGGGAGCGGCGAAGTCGGTGCCCCCGAAGAAGCGGTCCCACTCTTCGTGAAGGCCGGCGATGCGCTCGTCCACCTCTGCTTCTGTCTCATACAGGACCGTGCCGTCAGCTGAGTACAGTGTGGCCGCGAGATGATCGGTAGTGCAGGAAAGAGTCAGCATGCTGCCCTGAGACACAGTCACTTCAAGAGGGGCAAATGCTCCTATGGAAATGTCCAGGGTCACCTCGCCCGTACCGGTCCAGCAGTAGCGGTACTGCTCCTGGCCGCCTGAGGTCCTGCGGTAGGTACATTCCAGGGCGCCGTCCGCTATGCTCACGCGCTGGTCCAGGGCGGAAATGGCCGAGGGGATGCGGGGCTGAACGTCAATGCGGCGGCTGAGCATATCGGGACGCACCCCCAGGAAGTACTGACTCCATACGCGGATGTGCTCTCCGTTGCTCCAGGCCTGGAGGAATGTGCCCGAACGCCTTACCCAGGTGCTGCCGGGACGGGGCCAGGAATCCGCGCACTCGGACAGACTGCCGACAGCTCCCTCGTCGAGAGCCTGCCGGTTCATATTGGAAAATAGTCTGAAGGCCAGGTCCTGCTGACCATACTCCACCATCCGCTGCATAGCCTGGCCGTTGAGCCAGAGCCAGACGGTGCCGTTGTGGTAGGCGTCGTCCTTGTGGTAGCGGTGCCACATCTCGTGCCAGGGATGGAACTGCCCGTCATTCTGGTCGAGGCTCGACACGCCCCAGGGATAGACCAGGTGCTCCCACATCCGGCGGGTATCCCGCATCCTCAACAGGGTGTCGGACACCAGCTCATGGGCGTAGACGGTGTTGGGACGGAGCTGGAGGTCAGGGGTGCCGTCGGAGTTGAGGTGGTCGTAGATCAGGCCCGACCCGGGGTCGGTGAAATCGTGCTCGAAATTGGCGCGGACCTTCCCGGCCAGGGCCTCCCACTGCCGGGCCTTGCGGTCCTCGCCCATGTAGCGGGCCATCTCAGCTGCGCATGTCAGCTGCTGATACCAGAGGGCCTGGATGTCCACGGCCCTGTCCCCGCGGGGCGAGCACGGATACTTGCCCTGGCGCTTGGCGTCCATCCAGGTATCGGCGTCGGCGTGGGTCAGATAGCCCTTATCATCTGTAAAAAGCTGTGCGGAGGCGTCCGTAGCAGTCTTGACGGCCGGGTATATCTGCTTGATGAAATCCACGTCGCCGGTGTATTTAAGGTACTCGTAGGCCTGGATCACGAAGCGGGGAGTACCGTCGGTGGTGTTGTAGAGGATACCGTCGAGGTTCAGGCGGTTGGGCACGCGGCCGTAGGTCTCCGAGTCAGGGTCTGTATCCTGATAGCGGGCAAATGAGAGGAGGATGTCGCGGGCCACACCGAACTCACCGGTGCAGAGCACCGCTCCCGGCATGGCGATGAACATGTCCCTGCCCCAGAAATCGGTGAACCAGGGGAAGCCGGCGTACATGCCCCAGCCTCCGTGCTGGCGGGTCACCAGTTCATCGGCCGTCAGCTCTATCCACGCGAGGGCTCGGTCCAGAGAGGGGAGGTCGGTGCGCATGGCATTGTCCTGCAGGAGGGACTGCATCCGCTCCTGCCGCTGAGCCAGCCACTGCCGCCCTTCGGAGCGGAACTGCGAGGCGAGCTCCCGGCTCTCCTGTTCATTGCCGTAGGAGATGATGAAACCGCCCGCATTGCGGGGAGCCTCCACCACCTTGCCGTCGAAACTCAGCTGAGCGTCCGGATTCATGGCAGAGATGCGGACGAAGTCGCCCTGAGCCTCCACGGCCGCGAATATCACGGAGTTGCCGTCCTTGCGGGGGAGGGTGACATTGGTGCCGGTAAGTTCGATACCGACCTTGCTGCCGGCCACTCCGTCCAGAGCGACGAAGAGCACCTTGCGGCTGTCCACCAGGGCGAATGTCTCCACGGCGCAGTCATGGACCCTCTCAAGCCGGTCGGGCCACACAGTCACGACCGCATCCTTACGGCTGAGCATCCGTCCGTCCACATAGAGCCGGTAATCGGCGAAAATCCTCTTGGCCCGGATATTCCACCCGGCGTACCAGTCGCTGAAATCATCCGTTGAAGTCTGGCCGTAGTAGAAGCCTGCCTCCTTGTCGCTGTAGGAGTACTCTCTGGACTGACCCGGCGCAATCACGACTCCGAGATCTTCGAGTTCCACAGCATCCGGCTGCGCATGCAGAGACACCGCCGACAGCAGCAGAACCACGGCGGCGTAGACAGATTTTCTTTTCATATCCTATCGATTTTAACTTATTTACTTCTTGCAAAGGCCGCTCTCTGCCATCCTGCACGTGCCGGGACGGAGTGTGCCGTTGGCCTCCCGCAGGTGCATCGAGCCGCCGAGACAATAGCGGAAATACCGGCAGCTGCCGCAGGGGTCCCCGAGAACCTTCATCCAGCTGCGGTCGCGGAACTTCTGATAGCGGTTTTCCCAGACATCCAGGAAATCGTCCCCGCGGTAGATATTGCCCTGGGAATAGTCGCTGCGGATACTGGCGCAGGCGGCGATATCTCCGTTGGCCAGGACAGAGGCACAGGTAAGCCCGGCTGTACAATTGATGAAACCGTCCCGGACCTTGCCCTCATAGCCTCCGAGAAAGCCCTCACAGCCGTAATCAAGCTGAATGCGGCCCTCCTTGCGGGTGGCTTCTATAAAATCCATGACGCGGTCAAACTCCCCGGCAGTCAGTCTCATGTCGGGATCTCCGGCAGCCCGGCCTGACGGGAAAACCGTAAATATCCTCCAGCGCTTGAGTCCTATGGAGATAAGGTAGTCGCGCAGCTCAGGAAGAGAAGCCAGGTTGCGACGGTTGGCACAGGTGACCACGTCGAATATCATATCGGGCACACTGATGAACATCTTGACAGCATTGACAGCCTTTGCATAACTGCCGGGAACTCCGCGCATCCATTCGTGGTCGGCCTCGAAGCCGTCCAGACTGACAGTGGCACTGTGGATGCCGGCCTTGAGCAGGGAATCGAAGCGGCGGCTGTCCAGAAGCATGCCATTGGTTACCAGACCCCATGGGAACCCCATATCGTAGATAGCCCTGCCGCAGGAGGCAATATCAGACCGCATAAGTGGTTCACCTCCAGTAATGATGATAAATACTTTATGGGGATCGTAGCGCTCGGACACCCTGCGGAGGACTTTTGCAAAATCCTCGAACGGCATGTCCCTGACATCTGATGTAGTACGGCAGTCGCTGCCGCAGTGACGGCACTTCAGAGAACACCTGAGAGTGCATTCCCAGAATAGGTCCCGGAGCTCATGTTCCTGCGCCATCTGCTGCCTGAACGGACGGGCCAGTTCCAGCGCCAGTCTCTGTCTGAAAGACAAGGGACGCATAAACCGCTACTTTTTCACTTCGGGGACACGCTCCAAATTCACCTCTATATCCCGGGACGGGCCATAGAGACCTTCATCCCAACCGCCTTCTCCGTCTTTCTTCTTGACTACCGGCACGGTAACCTCCTTAGGGAGAAACTCTCCACCGTTCTCCATTCCGTCCACATCCGTAAACAGAACCGTAACGCTGTCAGGGAACGACCATTGATCCAGAGCCACGACATGGAATGAACCGTCATCAGCCGTAGCGGTCTTTACGTTGTCCATAGGCTCTGTAGTCACTGTCCCCTCGGTCTCATTATAATGCTTTACGGCCAGGTCTACCATGATGCCAGGAATAGGATTACCCTCCTCATCAGAGACCCTGCCCTTAGCCTCGTAATCAGCATGAGGGGAAGCATAGAGCGCAACAAGACAGGAGGATGTCAAGTTTACGCCCAATAACGCCGCCAGATATTTCAAAAAAGTCTTTTTCTTCATATTGTCAGTTTTCTGCTCACTTGCGGGACCATTGTTAATATAGGCAAATATAGCTACTTTTTCCTTAAATTTGCAGCAACTAAATAAAAACATGCAGAAAAAATTAGTGATATTCGACCTCGACGGCACCCTGCTCTACACCGTCCCCGACATCGCGGCTGCCACCAACCAGGCCTTGGCCGCATGCGGCTACCCCGTCCACAGCGAGACGGAGATAGCCTCCTACATCGGCAACGGCATCAACAAACTCTTCGAAAGGGCACTGCCGGAGGAGGCCCGCAGCCAGGAGGAGGTCCTGCGCATCCGGAGCCTGTTCCTGCCTTACTATGGCGAGCATTGCGCCGATATGACCCGGCCCTTTGAGGGCATACCGGAACTCCTGTCGGATATCTGCCGCCGGGGCATCGAGGTCGCCGTCGCTTCGAACAAATACCACCCGGCGACCGTCAGGCTCATGCGGCATTTCTTCCCTGAAATACCCTTCTGCGCCGTATTCGGGGAGAGGGAAGGTGTACCCCGCAAGCCGGAGCCGGTGATAGTATGGGACATTCTCCGTGAAGCAGGAATACATTGCCCCGCTGTAGACGGTCCAGGACGGAATTTCCCCGACGAACGCCAGTCCGTCCTGTACATCGGAGACTCCGGCGTGGACATGCAGACCGCCGCCAACGCCGGCCTCGAGGCCGTCGCCGTCACCTGGGGCTGCCGCACACGGGAGGAACTCGCCTCCTACTCCCCCGCCCACATCGTAGACAGTCCTTCTCAGATAGCGGAGATCTTGTTTTAATTTAAGTTATTTCTTGCGGGCGGCTAAGGCCAGGAGCACGCCGAGGGCGACCCCGAGCAGGGCGGCGCAGAGAACGCGGCCGGAGGGCGGCAGCAGGAAGGTCACCGTATGGGCCGGGAACCAGAACAGGGGGATGGTCTTCTTGAAGACGAAGCCCCACTGGGCCTTCCAGTTGACGCGGCAGAAGAGCTCGCCCATCTTCCAGGGCCGTATCAGAGCCAGGGCCGAGCCGTTGTAATCCGCTATATGGATGTCGCATATCTTGTGCAGGGTCATGAATACCGGAGCGAATATCGAGTTCATGGCCACAGAGACGCAGAAGGCCACCAGCACCTTCTGCCAGCACATCGGCCCGGCGAGGAACTCAGTGGCACCGGTCAGTCCCATGTACTCTAAGAATGCAGGAGTGCCGGACGAGAAGATGATCATCGCCATGTTGATGCCCATGCCGAGGATGCCCCAGACCAGCATCTTGGATATCAGGCCGAAGCCCTTGTAGTAGTAACGTCCGGTGGTGATACGCGCCCCCAGCATCTCGCCGGCGGTCGAGAGCACCGCGAACTTGATGAAGCTCACGATCATCCCGTGAGCGGCATTGAAACTCTTATAGGCCTCGTAGACAGGCTCCGAAAGCACGAAAGGCAGGAACACCGCCACCACCGCGCAGGCAAATACTATATCCGCTTTTTTCATGCGGCGAATATACTACATTTATTTTTCCTCACGTCATTTATGCATTTTTGGAGTTCAACTCCAAATTTACATAAATTACTGCTCTGCGACGAAGGGCTTCAGGTCCTTGACGGCCTCCCCGACGGTGATGCGCCGGCCGCCGTTGTCCAGGTCGATGATGATATAGCGGTCATTGCCCATGCCGAGCTCCTTCATGTAGGAGAGCTGCCGCAGCCCGTGACGGGACTCGATGCGCTCCACCAGGGCGTGGTGCTCCTCCTCCGTCATGGCGTAAACCATATCCACGCAGGCCTGGTCGATGGCCAGGATGTCGGTCGAGGCGAGGATACCCACGTTGGGAGTAACTACCGGCTCGGCGGCCACGCCCTCGCAGTCGCAGGAAACGGACATGTTGCGCATCACATTGACGTATGTTATGTGCTTGCCGAAATAGTCCGTTATCGCCTTGCTGGACTCGGTCATGCGCTCCATGAACTCCTCCTCGGAGATATCCCACTGGTCATCCTGACCGGGAGTGGTATGGATCCAGGCCTTGCCGATGCGGCCGTCAGCGCAGCCGATACCGATGTTCTTGCTGCTGCCGCCGAAACCTCCTTTGGAATGTCCCTTGAAATGGGTGAGAACGACCATTGAGTTGTAGTCGGTGATGTGGCTGCCCATCGACATGCGGTCGAACCACTTGCCGCCCCTAACGGGCAGGGTCAGGGTGTCCTCCTCATCCATGATGTCCACGGGACAGAAGGTCCATCCGTTGACCTCCAGAGTCCTGCGGTGCTGCTCAGTGGTGTAGCGGTCGCCTACATAGTAGGTATTGGTCTCGACAATAGTGGCGTCAGGGATATCTTTTTGAATCAGCTCCTTCACCCAGGAGCTCGGGATAATGTTAGGGCCGTTCTGCTCGCCGGTATGCAGCTTCACGGCCACACGGCCCACGATGTCGCCGCATACTGCCTCGTAGGCCTTCCTCAGTCCCTCCGGGCTGAGGTCGCGGGTAAAATAAACTATCGACTCGTTGCCGGTACGCTCCTCGTATGGAACGTACTTGTTGCCGTCCTTTCCGGGCACGGGCTCTGTCTGTCGAGTGTTCTGGGCACAGGCCGCCGAACCTGCCGCCAGCACGCCCGCCATCATAGCTGTAATCATTGCGCGTCTCATATCTTGTATTTTAAACATTTCACCAGAATACATTGCAAAAATAACACTTCTAAACTTACCCACGGCTACCCGCATCACTGATAAATTTACCTGAATTACCTGGACTGTCTTACCAGCCGGACGAGGAGGTGAGGCTGGAAGTGCGCATGGAGGATGAGACCGTGTGGCTTAACAGGCAGCAGTTGGCATTATTGTTTGCTCGAGACATTAAAACTATCGGCAAACATATTAAGAATGCGCTAATGGAAGAATTGGCCGACATGGCAACTGTCGCAAATTTTGCGACAGTTCAACAAGAAGGAAACAGAACGGTCACCAGGTATATTGAATACTATAACCTGGACATGACTCTATCAGTAGGCTATAGGGTAAAATCAAGACGCGGGATCGAATTCAGACGATGGGCGAACAATGTGCTTAAAGAACATCTTCTGAAAGGGTATTCTGTCAACAGCCGTCTTACTGAACTGGAACATACCGTAGCCGAACACTCGAAGAAAATCGATTTCTTTGTGCGGACATCCCTGCCGCCGGTCGAGGGAACCTTCTTCAACGGACAGATATTCGATGCCTATAAGTTCGCTACAGACTACCTTTCCCAATGCTCCAGCACCGGAGGAGTAGGTGCCAGGTCATAGTAGTCTACAGCTGTGACAGGCAGACGGAAATACACCATTGCCTTGTAGCCGGGATAGAGACGGCGCAGGACTTCGTTCCCCTCGTATATACGGCGGGCTATATCGTCCGTAACATCGAAGCATGCGCGGCCGGTTACGCGGACCGAGATGTCACCGTCCATTGCCAGCAGCTCGACATTCGGGTTCTGCTGCAACGTAGCAATTGCTGTGATTTTGCGTACATTTGCCGCCGATATGAAAAACAATGTGGAGCATATCACGGGAGACCTGCAGTGGGACGGCCTGCACCGCCCGAAGATCTACTATGCGGTGGCGTCTGTGTGCTGCGGCATCTTTCTGTCGGTGGTGGACGGCAATATCTGCAATGTGGCCCTGCCGACCATCTCGCAGGAGCTCGGGGTGTCGTCGGCGGACTCGATATGGGTGGTCAATGCATTTCAGCTGGTTATCATGATGACCCTGCTGTCGTTCTCCTCGCTCGGGGAGCTGTTCAGTTATAAGCGGGTGTATGTCTCCGGCGTGGTACTCTTCACTGTCGGCTCGCTGTTCTGCGCCATGTCCCATACCCTGCCGCTGCTGATTGCCTCGAGGGCTTTCCAAGGGATTGGGGCCGCGATGATGATGAGCGTGAATACTACCCTCGTGAAGATTATCTATCCGAAGAAGTACCTTGGCAAAGGGGTGGGTATCAACGCTACGGTCGTGGCTCTGGCCGCCGTGACCGGTCCGACCCTGGCCGCGGGCATCCTCTCGTTCGCCTCCTGGCCCTGGCTCTTCGCGATAAACATTCCCATAGGCATTGTCACCTTCTTCATGGCCTTCCGCCATCTGCCGGACAACCCTACCCATGTAGAGGGCCGGCATTTCAACGTCCGCGATGCCCTGCTCAATGCCGCCGTGTTCGGCCTGCTGATCGGCTGTATCGAGATGTATTCCCACGGCGCTTCCCTGACGACGGTGCTCGTGGGCGTGGCCCTGCTCCTGCTGCTCGGGTTCATCTACGTCCGCACCCAGCTGCACCGCCAGTACCCGATGCTGCCGTTTGACCTGCTGCGGATTCCGGTCTTCTCGATGTCCGTGCTCACCAGCATTGTTTCCTTCACGGCCCAGATGATGGCCCTGGTCGCCATACCCTTCATGCTCCTGCATACCTTCGGGATGAACGCCGTGGAAACAGAGCTGCTGATGACTTCCTGGCCGCTGGTCATCGTGTTCGTGGCCCCGCTGGCCGGCTCGCTGATAGGCAAGGTGCACCCGGGCATACTCGGCTGCTTCGGCCTGCTGCTGATGAGTACCGGCTGCTTCCTGCTCTCGTACATCCCCGCTGACGCCTCGCATCCGGACATAGCCTGGAGGCTGGCCCTCTGCGGTACCGGCTTCGGTTTCTTCCAGTCGCCCAACAACCACATGCTCCTGAGTTCGGCCCCCAACCACCGGGCCGGAAGCGCGGGAGGCATGCTCGCCACAGCCCGTCTTGTCGGGCAGTCCACCGGCGCGGCCCTCGTCGCCCTCTTCTTCCACCTATTCGGGGACGGCGCACCCCACGACGCCATGCTTCTGGCCGGAGCTTTGACCATCTGCGGCGCCCTCTCCTCCGTCATCCGTCTCGGCCTCCATCCACCGGTGAATGAACGGTAGGTACTGCAGCGCCACGAAAATGTAATCACTCGTTGATCAGCGTGTTGCCGGACCGAGGTGTGCTTTCGGAGCAGTCCGCACATCCCCAAAAGCACACACCGTGCCGCTAAGTCATTGATTACTGAGTGATTGTAAAAAGACCCTGCTCTCCTGCTTACCGTTTCCCCATTTTTCCGTACATTAGTTACAGTCAAGCAGTCAAATGGAAGGGGAACGCATCACCGGCAACACGCAGTGGGACGGTCTGGGCCGCCCGGCGATATTCTACGCCATGCTCATCGCCGGAACCCTCACCGTCTGCTCCGCCCTCTTCTCCTTTCTCCGCCTCCGCGCGAAAACTTCCTGAACAAGCTGAATATGCCGGTATCGTGCCGGTCTTACCGGTATCAGTCTGTTCAGCCCATATTTGCATATCTTATTATTTCACAAATGCTTACGTGAAACGAGCGATTTACAGACTGTGGGTAGCCGCCGCGTGTCTGTAATCCGGTTTTTCGCGTATTTTGCTGTTTGACAATGCAATGCGCGGATCATTCGATTACAGACTTGTTCTGGGGAAAATGTGCAGACTGCGGATAATCCCTGCCACAGCACTTCCAGAGCGTATTTAAAGAAAGACATGCCCAAGTGTACTGTTCAGTCTGTTGTCGACGCAACTCAGCAATCGTTTGTTTCACAGCGAGATATCTGCAACTCTCAATTACAGACTGCAGGCAGTGCGGCCAGGCAGGACGATCAGTATGGTAAAAGTGCTTATGACATGGCTGTGCATCTGGGTTTGAGGAAAAAGAGTATCTTTGCAAGTTGATAAGTTGATAAAAACAATCAGAAAATATGAATGTCAAGGAAATACTGAAAAAGGCCCTGCCGTATGTGATTATCGTGGCGGGGTTTGTGGTGATTGCCTATGCGTATGCGCCGCAGGTGCTGCAGGGCAAGGTGGTCAATCAGTCGGATATCTCCTCATGGAAGGGGATGTCGCACGAGATCCTGGAGTGGAACGAGGCTCATCCGGATGATCCGGCGCTGTGGACCGGGTCGATGTTCGGCGGTATGCCGGCCACGCAGATATCGGTGCAGTACAAGGGGGATGCGACCACACCGCTCTACGACCTGCTGTTCTGGGGGCAGCGTCCGCCCAGCTATCTGATTATCTCGCTGCTCGGCGGTTTCCTGCTCTTCCTGGCATTCGGGGCCAATCCATGGCTCTCGGCGGTAGGGGCCATAGCGGTCACCTTCTGCTCCTACAACATGCAGATCATCCAGGTAGGGCACAACACCAAGATGGTGGCCATCGCCTTCATGCCCTGGGTGCTCGCGGCTCTGGTCTATGCCTACCGACGCAAGGCCCTGCTGGGAGCGGTGCTGTTCGCCTTAGCCCTGAGCTTCCAGATCAAGGCCAATCATCCGCAGATTACCTACTATCTGGCATTCATCGTCATAGGATATGCTATCGCGGAGTTCTGCGGGGCAGTGGCTGCTCAGAGGAAAATGGAGCGGGCTCCGTTCCTGAGCACTCCGGTAGGCCGCTGGCTCATGGCCTCCGTCCTGGTGCTGGTCGGCGGCCTGCTCGGCATAGCTACCAACGCCAACAAGCTCCTGCCCACCTACGAGTATGCCGAGTACACCATGCGCGGCGGCTCGGAGCTGACCCACGACGAGCACAACCAGACCGGCGACGGCCTCAAGCTGGACTACGCCACTGCCTGGTCCTACGGTATAGAGGAGACCCTCAACCTGCTTATCCCCAATCTTAACGGCGGCTCCTCCTCCGGCGAGCTCTCCCGCGACTCCGAGACATTCAAGGCCCTGCAGTCCTACGGGGTCAATGCCGAGTCCATGCGCAAGGGCATGCCCCTGTACTGGGGCCCCCAGCCCTTCACAGCCGGCCCGATGTATCTCGGCGCCGTCTCCCTCTTCCTCTTCGTCCTAGGCCTCTGCGTCATCCGCGGCCGCTACAAATGGTGGATAGCGGGAGTCTCGGTCCTCGCCCTGCTGCTGGCCTGGGGCTCGCATTTCATGTGGCTCTCCGAGATATTCTTCAAATACGCCCCGCTGTACAATAAGTTCAGGACCGTATCCATGATCCTGGTCATCCTCCAGGTGACGGTTCCCCTGCTGGGAATCCTCGGGGTCAATGCGGCCCTCTTCGCCAAGGACCCTCTTCCGGAGAAAAAGGTGAGGAACGGCCTGCTGACGGCCCTCGGCGTGACTGGCGGCCTCTCCCTGCTCCTAGCCCTCTTCCCGGGCCTGGCGGGCGACTTCTCCTCCGCAACGGACGCCGCAGTGTTCGGAGGCAATGAGCAGCTTATCCGCGCCCTCCAGGACGACCGCCGCGGCCTCCTTCGCGCCGACGCCTTCCGCTCGCTGATCTTCATCCTCCTGACGGCAGGAGTGTTCTTCGCGGCATGGAAACGGAAGCTGAAGGCTCTGCCGGCAATGGCAGTCATCGGCGTCCTGCTGCTCGTAGACCTCTGGGGAGTGGACAAGCGGTATCTGAACAAGGACCATTTCGTCACCGAGCGCAATTTCGACGCGCAGTTCAACCCCCGTCCGGTGGACAACGCCATACATCAGGACACCGACCTCTCCTACCGCGTCCTCGACCTGAGCGTCAATACCTTCAACGACGCCATAGTCAGCTACCACCACAAGACTGTAGGCGGCTACAGCCCCGCCAAACTCCAGAGGTACCAGGACCTGATAGACTTCCACATCGCACCGGAGATGAGCCGCGTGGCTTCGGACATCAATGCCGTCATCCCGACAGCACGCACTGTGGCTGACCTGGAGGGAGGCCTGAAGTATTATCCCGTCCTGGCCATGCTCAACACCAAGTACATCGTCATCGACGGGAACAGCTATCCCCTGACATACAGCCAGGCTTTGGGCAATGCCTGGTTCGTGGAGCGCTCCCGCACCGCACCGACCGCTGATGCGGAGATGGCCGCTCTCGGGGAGATTGATCCCGGGCGGGAGGCCGTCATCTTCGACGCGCAGGCCGCAGAGGGCACTGCCGCCGAATATCCAGGTGCTGCGGAAGGCCGCATTGTCCTGAAGGAGTACAGCCCGAACCGCCTGAGCTACGATGTGTCGGCCGCTGCCCGCGGACTGGCCGTATTCAGCGAGATTTACTACCCTGCCGGATGGAAGGCCTATATCGACGGGGAGGAAGTGCCCGTCCTCCGCGCCGACTACACCCTCCGGGCCCTGCTGATAGACGAGGGGGACCACGAGGTGGAATTTGTCTATGACCCCGGTTCCTTCACTCTCGGAAAGAACATTTCCCTGGCCTCCTCCCTTGCCATCATTCTGGCGCTGGCCGGATGCATCCTTTATTCATTTTTCTACGGACATAAGAAAAGACAACCCCGATGACACCGCATAAAGACAGGCTGGTCTCTCCCGGCTACTGCTTCATCCTCGCAGCTAACTTCCTGCTGTATTTCGGCTTTTATCTGCTGATGCCGGTTTTCCCGTTTTATTTAGTTGAAGAGTTCGGAGTCACCGAGGGGGCTGTGGGAGCGATTCTCGCCTGCTACACGGTGGCCGCTCTGGCCGTCCGTCCGTTCTCGGGCTACCTGCTGGATACATTTGCCCGCAAGCCGCTGTACCTGATAGCATTTCTGGTATTTACCCTGATTTTCGGAGGCTATATCGTCACCGGGACGGTGCTGATGTTCATCGTCCTGCGCATAGTACACGGATTCTCGTTCGGGACCGTGACGGTGGCGGGCAACACGATAGTCATCGACATCACGCCCTCGTCCCGGCGCGGGGAAGCCGTGGGCTACTACGGACTGGCCAACAACATTGCCATGTCCCTCGGCCCGATGACCGGTCTGTTCATGCACGACCACGTGTCGTTTGACATCATCTTCATCACCGCCCTGGGCTGCTGTATGGCCGGCCTTATCTGCGCCTGCTGCATCAGAACGCCCAGGAAGCAGCCGGTTCCGCGTACGGCCATCTCCCTGGACCGTTTCATACTGCTCAAGGGCATCCCCCTGGGCATAGACCTGCTGCTGCTCTCGATACCCTACGGCATGACCACTACCTACGTGGCGATGTATGCCAAGCACATGGGTATCACAGGTGGTACGGGCCTGTTCTTCACCTGCATGGCTGTCGGCCTGGCCGTGTCCCGTCTGTTCTCGGGCAAACAGGTGGACCGCGGTCACATCACGGAGGTGATACACATCGCGTTCTATCCGGTGATACTGTGCTTCCTGAGCCTCTTCCTGTGCGAGAGGGTGGCGCCCCATTCGATACGGGCGGCGGAGATCATGCTCTATACCACGGCACTGGTGCTCGGAGCCGGCTTCGGTACGATGTTCCCGGCCTTCAACACCATGTTCGTCAACCTCGGCCGGCACGACCAGCGCGGCACGGCGACATCGACCTATCTCACCTCGTGGGACATAGGCATCGGTATCGGTCTGGTGCTGGGAGGAATTATAGGGGAGCGTCTGTCTTTCTCCTACGCCTACCTGACAGGAGCTTTCCTAAGCCTCGTTTCCCTGCTCGGCTTCGTTTTCTACGCGGCTCCCCATTTCCACCGCAACCGGGTGGAATAACGGCTTTCCCGGGCATGATCATCGGCAGCAGCACGATGAGAGCGGCGTACGAGAAGAGCATGCCGCCCATGGTGCCGATGGCAAATGCAAACCAGAATACCTCTTCCTTGCCGTCGATGAGGAAGGGCGCGAGACCCAGCACAGTGGAGAGGATGGTCAGCGATATCGGGATGATCTTGTGGTTGTAGGCCCGCACGAAACTGCGGCGGTGGGCCGGCATGCGGTTGTACTCGTTGACGATGTAGATGCCGGCGTTGACCACGATACCCGCAAGCATGATCATGGACGCGAAGCCTCCCTGGTCAAAGGTCGTCTCCGTGAGGCGGAATACTAAGAAGATTCCTATGAATGATACCGGTATCAGGGATATGATGGCTAAGGGCTGCAGCAGGGACTCGAAGAGTATGGCGCAGATCATGTAGATGATGGCGGTGATGAGTATGAGCAGTATCCACTGTTTCTTGGCTTTCTGCATCCAGTCGTACTGAGGTGAGGATGCTTTGAAGCCGATGGGCAGCACCTCGGAGTTGAGCCGCTCTATCTCGCTTTCCATGAGGCGGTCCTCTAACTTGGAGGAGCCGATGAAGTTGTACCTGACGTGGAGGATGTACTCCTGGTTGGCGCGGTAGATGTTGTTGCCGGAGTTGCGGCTGTCTATCGAGCCTATCTCAGCGAAGCGGATGTCGGTGCTGTCTATCCTGATGTACTCGTTCTGCAGGTGCCATACGTCGAAGTTGTCGGCGTCGTCGGAGACTATTCTCACCTCCATCAGGGTGCCGTCATCGTCTACGTATGAGCCGGCATAGTTGGAGAAGAGTCTCTCGGACAGGGTCCCGAATGTGGAGTAGGGGCTGATGTTGTAGAGGGACATACGGTCATGGTCGTAGGAGATGAGGTACTCGCGGGTGACCATGGAGCTGCTGTTGCCCTCGATGCTCAGGTCGGAGACGCGGGGGTTGGACGAGAGCCGTGCGACTAAGTCCTCGCAGTAGCGGTACAGCAGGTCATAGTTGTATCCGGTCATCTCGATGTCGCCGCTGCGCCACATGCTGCCTCCCACGTAGTTGCTGAAATTCTGGTCATCCACTCCGTAAACCTGCCAGTTGGCCCCGCCGTAGTCATTGGCCTTGCGGATGACCTGCTGCTTGAGGATGGAGGGGAAGGAGGTCTCTAAGGCCTCTTCGGTAAATTCTACGGTGATGTTGCCCGAGCTGTAGGAGCTGATGCGGGTCCTGAACAGCTTGATCTCGTCGAAGCCGGAAAGGAAATTCTCCATGTAGACCATGATTTCGTTGAGCTGCTGGACTGTACAGCCTTCCGGCAGTCCGGCGCTGATGGACAGGGTGGGTCTCTCTGGCTGGCGGAACATCGAGGCGAAACCGTCTAAGCTCTTGCGGAAGAGCATGAACGAGCCGCCGAAGGCCAGGAGGAAGAAGAGGATGACGGCCCAGTTGAACCGCTTGGTGTAATAGATGAATTTCTCGTACTTCTGGGAGAAGCGCACTATCTTCCTGCGCCTCTTGACGGAGAAGGATATGCTCTCCGACTTGACCGGCAGGTAGTCCAGGAGGGCCGGTACGAAGAAGAGGGCCACTATCATCGAGACACTGAGGTTGATGATGATTACAGCCGAGAAATCGGACAGTATCTGTTTCTGCTCCTCGGGCAGGAAGAAGATTACGGCGAGTGAGCCGATAGTGGTCAGCAGGGCGGCAAGTATGGCTAAGAACACTTTCCTGTCGTGGTAGTAGGAGTAGTGCGAGACCATGATAATCGAGTTGTCGATGATGATGCTCAGCGATATCGATATGCCGGCCAGGGAGTAGATATGGATGTCTATGTCCAGCAGGACGTAGAATATGAATGCGACGATGATGTTGACAGCCAGGGTGATGCCTATCAGCAGGGTGTATCTGGGACTGAAGGTGGTCAGGAAGATGAACACCAGCAGTATCACCAGGCACAGCAGGGACCTTCTTACCAACTTGTCCACCTCTTTCTGGATGTCCTCTGATACATCGTAGGTCTTCAGGGCCGAGAAGGACTCGGGAAAACTGGCCTCGAGCCGGTCCATGGTCTCGATGACGCTGGCGCAGAGCTTGATGGTGTTGACGGATTCTTCGGGATAGATGCTCAGGTTGATGGTGTTGAGGCCGTTGATGCGGCTGTAGGAGCTGGGCTGCTTCTCCAAGGTCCTCACGGAGGCTACGTCCATGAGCCTTATGATACGTCCCCCAATGTTGCCTACAGGCAGATATTCCATCTCCATCGGAGCATTGCGCAGGACGATATCCGGCTCCTCTGACTTGTCGTAGGAGGAGGCGCTGCCGATGATGGCGGTGCCGCCGAGATAGCTGCTGACAGCGGAGTAGACGTCGGAGGAAGTGATGCCGGCCATCTTCATCTTCTCGGTGCTCAGGGATATCTCAGTGTAGTTGGGGGATGCTCCAGACAGTTCTACGGACTGCACTCCGTCTATCAGGGCCAGATCCCTGAGTATGTGGTCGTTGACATACTGCTCGATACGGTTGGTGGGAAGGTCTGCGTTGATGGTGTACATCAGCACGGGGTCTACCTCTGTGCCTGATGCGGCCACAGACAGCTCCGGATAGGTCACTTCCTCCGGCAGCTTGTCGTGCATGGACCGTATGGCCGAGGACACCTCGAAGCGGACGGCGTCGATATCGGCATTTTTCTTGAGGTACAGGGTGATGGTTCCGCTGCCCTTGCGGCTGAGAGACGCTATGTCCTCGATGCCCTTGATGGAAGAGATGTATCCTTCGATCTTTGAAGTCACTTCACTCTCGATGACCCTTGCTGAGGCATTCTGCCAGTAGTAGTATATCGACAGGGTCTGCTTCTTTTCCCTCGGCATGTACTGCAGGTTGAGCGAGGGTATGAGCGCGACACCCACGGTGATGAGCACCGCGAATATCAGCAGGACTGAGAATGACGGTATCTTGACTCCTTTCATTTCCTGCGGGCCTTATCGGATTTCCTATAGATGAAATAATATATCAGCGGTATGCCGAATATGCTGACGATGAGGCCGACCATCATACCTCCGATCATCACTATCGACAGAGGGAACTGCAGGTCGGAGCCCATGTCGCCCTTGGTGAGGAAGGGCACCATGGCCAGCACGGTGGTCAGGGTGGTCATTAGGATGGGGTTGAGCCTGCGGGAGCCTCCGGTCATGATGGCCCGCAGCAGGCTGTAGCCGTTCTCCTTGCGCAGTCGGTTGATTGTGTCCACCTTGAGGATGGAGTCGTTGATGACGATACCGCTCATGACGACAATTCCGATCATGGACATGGCGTTGATGCCGGCACCGCAGATGAGCAGCAACAGGAATGCACCGAAGATGTCCACGACTATCTCCGAGAGGATGATCAGGGGCTGGATAAGGGACTCGAACTGTGCAGCTAAGATGAAATACAGGAGCAATATGGATACTATAGCGATGAGCATCAGCTCGTTGATGGTCTCTCTGCTGGAGAAGTATGAGCCGCTGAAGGCCACATCGAAGGTGCCGTCTTCTACGGACAGTTCCCGTGAGGCTTCCATGACCTCAGGCACGAGGTCGTCGGAGATGTCCAGCTCCAGGGGGTAGAAGTTGCCGGACATGCCAGAGACGATGGTCTTCAGGTCGCGGCTGCGGCTCTCGGTGATGAAGTTGCTCAGGGGAATATCGGCCCCGTCGCGGTTGCGCACGCTGCCGGAAAGCAGGTGGGAGGAGCTGTGGCTGTCGCCCATGACTACGGGGATGGAGTAGTCTCCGGTGGCAATCGAGAATATGTGGTCCTCGCGGGTAAATTTGCGCAGTGTGCTCATAACCTCCGAGTAGGAGATGTTGTACAGGGCCATTTTCTCCACGTCGACGGTCAGCATGACCTGTTCCTGCCAGCGGATGGGAGAGTGGTCGACTCCCGGTATGGCTTCGCATATCTCGTCGATGATGGTGTTGAGCTTGTCCGGCTCGGGGGTCTTGCCGTCGCGTCCGCTGATCTGCACGGTGAGCTTGGAGGCATCATCGGAGAACATGAGGGTGAAGAGGTTGCCGGCGTCCGAGAAGCTGAATGCGGCCGTAGGGTGCTGGGTCTTCATGTATTCTGCAGTCTCACTGATGATGCTGTCCAGCCCGGCTGGAGTGCGGGCCATCAGGTAGATCTGGGCCTCGCTCTTGCTCATGTCGCGGGTGTGGGGCATGAGGAACTGCTGGGTTCCGGACATCTGGGTGCTCTGGGCGGTATGGGGCCTGAGGGCAGTGACTAAGTTACGGCTGCGGAGGTCGTTCTCCTCTATGGTCAGGGGGCTGTTCCAGTCGATATTGAGGATGATGTCGCTCTTGGTCACAGGGGGGAAGGTGCTCTTGTCCAATACCATGAAGAGTACCCCGGAGAGCGGGATGGATACTATCATCAGGGTCATCACTATCCCTGCATGGCGGAATGTCCATTTGAGGGCCTTTTCGTATGCGGGACCCAGTTCAATGTATTTGGCGATGCGGGAAAGATACTTGTTGTCCATCTTCATGCCTCTCCTGCGGTAGAGGGCATAGTAGTAGACAGGCACCACCAGCACGGCGAACAGCAGGGACGCGAACAGACCCACAGTGATGGCCACCGCCTGGTCGAAGAATATCTCTCCGGCTATGCCGCTGAGGAACACTAAGGGTACGAATACGGCGCAGTTGGTGAGGATGGAGCTGAGCATCGGGGCAAATACCTCCCCGGAGCCTATGGCCACAGCGTCTTCGAGGGTGTCGCCCCTCTCCCACCGCTGGGTGATATTGTCTATGACGATAATAGAGTTGTCCACCATCATTCCGACGCTCAGGATGAGGCCGGCTAAGGAGATGATGTTGATGCTGATGCCTATCAGGTAGAGGGCGAGCATGGAGGTCAGCAGGGATACTATGATGGTGGGGATGATCAGCAGGGAGAAGCGGAAGTTGCGCATGAAGAGCAGGATGACGATGCTGGCGAGGATTATGCCGGCGATGAGGTTCTGCTCGAGGTTCTCTATGGTGTAGCGCAGCAGCTCGGTCTGGTCGCGGGTGATGGTGAACTTCACTCCGGGGTAGTCTTTCTCGAAGCGCTCTATCCTGTCGTACAGGGCCTCGCGGAGGGTGTTCATCCTCGCATCGCTCTGCTTGATGATGGCCATGCTGACAGCCCTGTCCCCGTCAGAGCGGATGAGACAGTTGTCGGCTCCCGGCTGTTCGATGATGTCGGCCAGTTCCTCGAAGAGGTAGATGCGGCCGCCGATATTGATCCTTATCTTTTCGATGTCCTCCTTGGATGTGAGTTCTGACTGGAACCTCACGTTCCAGTGGTACTGCCCGTCCCGGATGGAGATGTTGCCTAGCTGGATGTTGTTGCTCTCTATGGCATTGGCCAGCATGGCGGGGGTCGCTCCGATGGCGGTGAGCTTCTCATTGTCCGGGATAATCAGCAGCTCGGGGAAGACCAGGCCGCTGAGGTCGACCATGGCCACCTCCGGTATCTGCTCGATGCGTTTGGAAATGACGTTGGCGGCCAGACGGCTCATCTCCATGACGCGGGAGCTGTCATCGACCGTCATGTTGACGAAGAAGGCGGGGATGTCGGTCGCGCTGGACTTGATGGCCTTCGGTCTTTCCGTACCGTCCGGCAGGGATGACAGGGACCGGTCGATCCTCTCGTTGACATCCACAAATGTGAAGTCGATATCGGTGCCGTACTCGAACGACAGGCGGATGATGCCCACGCCGCTCTCCGACTGGGACCTGATGTCGGTCAGGGAGGGTATCTGCATCAGCTCGCGCCGCAGGCTCTGCAGGTACTGGTCTATCTCCCTGGCCGAGCTGCCTTCCACCTTGACCTGCACGGTGATCTGCGGGATGTCCACATCGGGCATGAGCGAGACCGGGATCAGCTTGATGGACACTGCTCCCAGGACGGCCACGGCGAAGAGGACCATCGATACGGCGACAGGGCGTTTTATCAGTTTCCTGATCATTGTCTTGCGATTACTTTAGATTCGTGGGCGAGGTTGAGGTTGCCTGAGGTGATGATGATGTCCCCGAGGCTGAGCTCGGCGTTACGCTCCTGGTTGACCCTCACTACGTGGCTGTCGCTGTTGGACATGAGGATGTCGACATAGACCCAGCGGGCGGTGCTGTCCGCGGGCTGGTAGACGAAGAGCACTTCCTGGTTGTCACGCATGACGACAGAGCTTTTGGGCACTACCTGCTGCTGCGGTATGAGCTCCTCTACCAGGACCCTGACGTTCATTCCGTCCATCATGTCTCCGTCTGAGTTGCTGACGGAGGCGGTAATCTCTATCTGGCCCTTCTCATCCACCATGGGATTCACGGCCGTAATGCGTCCGGCGTAGGTCTTCTCAGGATTGTTGAAGGGGGATATCTTGACTTCCATGCCGGTCCTTACCGACGGTATCTCCGACTCAAGCAGGGGGAAGCTGACGTCGAAGCGGCTGTCGTCTATCACATAGCAGAAGCTCTCCGAGGGAACGCTCTCGTAGACACGGCCCTTGATGCTGGCGATCTTGCCGTCGAAGGGAGCCGTAATCTTAGTGCCCTCATAGTCGTACAGGGCCCTGCGGTAATTCTGTTCCGCGTCGGCGTAGCCCGAACGGGTCCTGGCTATGGCCATCGTGGCGGCGGGAACGTCGGAGGTGTCGGCATCTCCGTATCCGAATCCGATGAGCACATCGTTGAGGTCTATCTCAGCCTTGCGCATGGAGTTCTCGGCCTGGGAGAGGGCTATCGCCGCCGTCTCGGGGTCCAGGCAGGCTATCAGCTCGCCCTTGCGGACACTCTGTCCGTTGGTGAAACGTACTTCCGATATGGTGCCGGAGGTGTTGAAGCGCAGGGCGCTCTTGCGGGCGGCCACTAATTTGCCGTTGCTTATGGTCTGACGCCTGAAATCGGTCAGGCGTAGGGTCATCGTATCCACGTAGTTGGCCTCCACGGCCTGCGAAAGGCGGGTGAGGGTGTCCTCCTCCACTTCCTTGTTCTGGCCGCAGGCGGCTGTCAGCGCGATGAGCGGCAGTATGAAAAGTTTCTTCATTGTGTGTATCCGGTATTATCAGTTGTCGATTATCTTGTCAAACTCGGCGTCCAGGTCCTTTCCGTATATGTAATCGTAGAGGGTGTCCTTGCGCAGATTGTAGTAATAGCTCCAGTAGTTGGCCAGCTCGTTGATGTACTGGGAGGTGGCCTCGTCCCTCTCGTTCTGGGCGGTGTTGATGTCCAGGATGCTGATGGTGCCGTTGCGGAAGCGCTGCAGGGCCAGCTCGAACCGTTCGGCGGCGATCTCGTCTGCCTTGCGGGAGGCATCGCACTGCTTGGCCTGGGCATTGAACTGCACCACACGGATATAGATGTCCTGACGGCGCTCGATGATTTCCTGCTCGATCTGGGTCAGGATTATCTCCTGCTGGGTCTTGGCCATCTGTACCCGGCCTTTTCCGAGACCCCAGTCCACGATGGGCACGCTGAGGCTCAGTCCTACGATTTCCTGGTCGATGGGATTGCGGTAGGACGTGGCTATGTCGTCTCCTGTCTGGGTAAGACCGAACTGGGCTGTCAGCACCGCACTGAATCCTCTGTCGGCCTTGGCCTGGGCTATCGCGGCCTCAGCTTCTATGAGGCTTATCTCGTTGTCGAGGCTGAACGATGTGTTCTGGAGGCTGCGGGTGACGGCGTCCTCCTCGTTTATGACTATGTCGGAAAAATGGGACGGGGTGACCAGAGTTATCTCCGTGGCGTCATCCATGCCCAGATAGGACCTGAGGCTGAGCATGGCCTGCCGGAGCTCCACTTCCGCGCTGGCTACCGCGATATCGGCGTTGAGTACCTGCAGCTCCATCTGCAGCAGCTCGTCCTTGGTGTAAGTGCCGATGTTGAATCTCTCCTGGGCGATGGCATAGAGCTGCTGGGTGCTCTCGAAACGGCTGCGGGCCATCTCCAGGCTTTTCTGGGTGCGGAGTACGTTGAAGAAGTAGGTGGTGGCGGAGACTGCTATGCCCTCCATGTTCTCGAGGTAGGTCCGCTTGGACATCTCGTAGCGTTTGGGTTCGGTCTTTTTCTCCCATTTCAGTCTGTTGTACTGGAAGATGGGCTGGTAGTAGGTGATGTTGACAGGGTTGGAGTTGTAGGTCAGGTCTCCGTAAGGAGAGAACTGGTCGAAGCGGTTGAGATAGGTGTTCAGGGATATAGTACCTCCGGTGAAGGGTATGTTCTGGTCGATGGACAGACTCAGGGAGTTGTTCATGTTGTCGTTCTGGACATAGTTAGTCTCGCCGGTCTCGGCGTCCTGCAGGGCCACGATGGAGCGGTTGTACTGTCCAAGCTGGGCCCCCAGGTTGAGCGACGGCAGGAACTGCGCCTTGTAGGAGCGGAACTGCCAGTAACTGCTGATAAACGAGTATTTGGCCACGAGAGCCGGCAGGGACTTGCTCTGCGCCAGCACTATCACGTCCTCAAGTGTGAACTCCCAGTGCTTGACGGAATCCTGACCGGCAGTACTTTTCAGAGTATCCTGCTGGGCGCTCAGCGCTGGAACTGACAGACAGCTCAGGCATACGGCGCAGGCCAGAAAGTATGTCCGGAATCTATTCATAAGGTCAGATATAAGTTAAAACCGTTCAAAGTTAAACTAAAAAATTTTTAAAAGCAAATTAATGTTGTCTCAACTGCGCAGCCATTCGGAGAGGTCGTAGATCCGTATGAGCTCCTCATCCCGGTCGTTAATGTATATCAGTCCTGTCTCCGGGTCGGCGTAGAAGCTGCTGACGTCCCCCTCGATGCTGTAGACGGCTTCGGGTCTCATGTCGAAGTCGAAAACCATAAGCCGGGTAGAGCAGGTCCAGGTCTCCTCGTCCACAAGGTCGTTGAAAAGCAGGAGAAAGTGATTCCCCAGGAGGTCGCCGTCGTTGAATCCCAGGCCTCCGGCATTCTCCCTTACCTCATCCGGCCGCTGTTCCACGTACACCTTGCGGATAAGTCTGCCGTCCGTGCTGTGCAGCCACACGTACGGGCGGTCGGTGTAGACGAGCATCCTGGAATTGTCGGGTGTGAAGATCTCGCTGGTCTGCAGACGGGGAACCCACCAGTCCTCGTATTCCTTGGCGTCTATGTCATCGCCCCAGGTCTCGAAGTAAACGGTGTCCGAGTCACTGCTGATGAGGAAGTAGCGGTTCTCGTTGTTGTTGACGATGACCGAGCCGTCCGGCAGGGGATGCCAGGTCCTGTTCATTACCGGCACTTCTCCGATCTTTCTTACGTCCGTTTTCCCGTCGGTCAGACATGTGGCCACGCGGTTGAGGGAGCCTTTGAACGCGTCTTTGACGAAGATGATGACGGAGTCGCCTTCAGTGTATGGAGTTCCGTACCGGAGAGGGTACAGGAACTCCCCCGGACCGTTGCCGGTTCTGAGCGTGCGGACTATCACGTTGAGGCTGTCATCGGTAACAGCTGCTCTGTAATCATTGTCTCCTATGGAAGCTATCCAGTAGTCTCCGGCGCGGGCGATGCCGTAGAGGTTGACCTTCACTGGATCGTATTTCATAGTCCTCACCGGCTGCAGCTCCCCGCTTATCGGGAAGCTGTCGACAAAGGTGTAATTGCTGTCCGAACATGAGCACAGGCACAGGGCTGCGGCGACTGTAATGGCATAGATTTTCCGCATAGGCATTTAGATTTAAATGTAATGACGTTCAAATTTAAAAAATGTTACAGTCCCCGGCAAAATTTTCCGTCATTTCAGTGTAATCTTGAAGATGGTCGTGGAGCCGTCGTCGGAGAAGCGGGACCAGTAGAGGACGTTGTCCTGGACGTAGAAGTTCATGTAACTTATGCGGTATGTCTCTCCGTCGTATCGGAAGAAGAAGCCCTGGTCTTCTCCGTTCTCTAAGTCCTGCTCGGTATAGGTATTGTGAATGGCCCGCTTGCCGGTGCGGGTGTTGACGGCATCGAAGAACAGGCACATCTCCTTCTCGTACACAAATTCTGCAAGATACCAGTCGCCGCAGATATCTTCAGAGTTCTGCAGGAGGTAATTTGCTTCATTTGCGCCTACGACTGTAGCGTCATCCTCAGGCTGAGCGTACCGGCCCAGTTCCACGTGCAGGTAGGGAGCACCGTCCAGAGTGTAGTAGGTATGTCCTCCGTAAGGCTTGAAGAGGTATGTAGAGTTGTAGAGCAGCACGGGTTCGGAGACTATCAGTCCGCGGGTGGAAAGCTGGCTCTTGTTGTATATGGGCAGGGCCTTGCCAACTAAGTTCAGGTCCCTGTCGAGGAAGATGATGCTGCTGTCCCGCTCTGTGTTGGACATCTTTGTGGCGGCGTACCTGTCCTTGGATATGGCGCGGATATCTCCGAGGACACCGGTCAGGCTGTTGCGGACCTCATCGATGAAACGGCCGTCAGAATCCAAGCGGATGACCTTGTTCATAAAATCATAGATCAGTATCTCGTGGTTGTAAGGATCATACGAGAAATCCGGCCATACATACTCACCGGGCCCGCGTCCTGACCGGTCATAGGCATGGAGCAGGTCTCCGTCCTCTGAGAAGATCACGAGCTTGTAGTCGGCGGTCTTGCCGAACAGCCTGCCGTCATAGACCGCGAAGAGGGTGATGTCGTAGAGGCTGTCGCACTTGAGCTCTACTTTCTCGATCTTCTGTGCGATGCTCTCAATGCCGACAGTGTCGGGCTTGCTTTTCAGACTGTTCTCGAAGTTTACTGTCCTGACACCGTCTCCGGCGCAGGAACCGGCCAGCGCTGCGGCGGCCAGCAGGATGATGGGAAGATGCTTTTTCATTGTCTATGGTGTTTTACAGTTGTTGCGTATGTGGCGAAGGTCATCCTGTCCGTATCCGGGTCCAGAAGCTGGATGTTCAGTCCCTCCTCAGATACGAAGCAGGTGTAGCGGAAACAGGCATGGATGTCCTCTGCTATCTCACTTTCCCCGAGTATCCGGAAATCAGTATCCATAATGATTACCGAGAGCCTTTTGGCCCTCTCGCTCATCTCCACCCCCGGCATCGGGGTGCTGCGCTCCACTATCCTGTAGTACAGGTCTCTCCAGCAGTCGTAGAGGATATTGGCGTATGTGGTCTGCGACCTGAAATGCTCTATGTCCAGACGCCACTTGCCGGCTGTAAACGGCTCTACCGGCGCGGCATCCCTGCTTTCCACCGTGTATTTCCGGAGGGAATGGTCCTGGAGCGAAAATACGTAGATGTGGCCGTCTGGAGGATATCCCACGACTATCTGCTTCCGGTCCGGATCGTACGCGGAATAAGGGTTGCTCATCAGCATATATCCATAGCCTGTATAATCCTTATAGAGTCCCGGATACGGTACTAAGGCCTCTTGTCTCGTCTTTCTGGGAAACGGGCCCGGATGCAGGCAGTAGGTGGAATACAGCCGTCGGTAGTCGCTTACGGTGTAGTACAGATTTCCTCCGTCTAAGTACGGCTGTCCGGAGCCTCCGGGGAAAATCGTGGCCGAGGAATGCAGCGGCAGGGTCTTTCTCGTCTCTCCGCTGCTGTCTATCAGGAATATGCGTTGGATATTGGAGTTCAGCAGAAATATCGAGTCCTCGGAAACGATATTCATGCTGTTAGGGTTGATTACTGCCCGGATATCCGTTATTACTGTGTCGGTTGCCTTAGAGATGAGGTTGTGGCGGATAATCCTGCCACCGTCGTGCGAGTAGATGTCATACCAGTAAAAATCCGATGTGCCGGGGTCAAAGAAGACAGTCATGAACGAGCGGGCCGCACATGGAATGACGAAGCTCCCTTTTCTCTCCAGGGTCAGGGAGTCGGCCGCAGGGTATGACCAGGTGTAGATGCCGGAGGTGTCGAATGCCACGGAGGCGGCACCGGCATTCCGGGAGGAGAGGGAAGAGTCCATGCCCGCAGGATTGGTCCTGTGGATGATAATCCTGTCCGTTCTGCCGTGCTGCGCCGCAACAGGCGGAAGGACGGAGAGCAGAAGTGCTGATACTGCGGAAAGGATTCTCAGGAGTCGGGTCATGGTCTTGAATTTTCCGCAAAAGTACAGCGCGGGGTAGGAAAATGCAAATCCGGTTTGTTGCATGGAGTCAAGATGCAACATCGTGATAATCTGCGAAGTATACTCGGAGGAAAACCTCCGCAAAAGTTGCATCGGCAGATTTCAGCTGTTTTTTCCGCCGTTTTCCGGGTAGTTCTCGGTGATTTCCCTCAGCCAGGAGGAGAGCCGGGTGTCGATTCCCATGCGGCGGGCGATGCGGCTCTTGCGCACGTTGAGACTCTTCGGCGGGATGTTCAGAATGACGCTGATGGCGTTGCCGGAGAAGCCGCAGCACATCAGGGCTATCAGCCTGCGGTCCTCGTCCTTGAGCCAGGGGTATTCCGCATACAGCTTAGGCAGCAGGCCCGGCCATGCGGCCTCGACGATATCCCCTATACGGGCGAAGGTGGCCTCCTGCGTCAGCTTGGAATGCAGCACTTCCTTGACCTTGCGGGAGATGTGCTCGGGGGATTCCTCATGGACGTAGTAGATGTCGGCCAGCTCCTTGGTGACTCCCAGCAGGTCCTCGGAGAATGCCAGCAGCTCCTTCTTGGCCGTGGCGGTCTGCCTCAGGGCGGCCGTGATGGCCCTGAGGTCGTTCTCTTCCTGCGACTGCCGCTCGGATGTCCTCCGCATCTTCTCCTGCAGCTCGCGGACCTCGTCCTGACGGCGGATAAGCTCGTCCCTGACCCTTCCGGCGAGAGCGGCCTGCTCCATTGCCCTGGATTTCTGATTGCGGTACAGGATGATGAAGATTACGGCCACTATGACCGCAGCCGCGAGCCATGTAAGGAGAAACATCGCGACGGTCATATTGTGTATCTTGCGCTGATACAGCTCCTCCCTCAGCCGGAAGAAGTCATATTTCATCTCAGCCGCCGCCAATTGCTCCCTGTAGCCGGCCTGCTCGATGCTGTCTGCTATTATCCGGGTCCGGGTCTCGAACGTGTGTACCGACTTCCAGTCGCCGAGGGCCTGGGAGATGCCGGCCTGGGTCAGGTACCAGTTCAGGCTGTCCACGGCGTTGCTGACTACAAGCCTGTCGCGGAACAATGCGGCCGAGTCGGTCTGTCCGAGTGCGGCGTATGCGGTGGATGCAAGGTAGAAAAGGTTGTTGTACAGGTCTTTTTCTGACGGTGTGGCCGCCGACCAGCCGTATTCGGACAATGCGCGGGATACATACGATACGGCACTGCGGTAATCCTGGCGTATGACTTCGGCGTAGGCGTAGAGTCCGTATGCCGACAGGCGGTCGCTCCGGTCGAGGGTCAGCGGAAACAGGTCGTTGCCGATACCTAAGTGATACAGGGCCGCGTCCACCGAGTCCGGCAGCAGCATCCTCGCCAAAGCTAAGTGAGTGTCAGCCACCCTGCCCGCCAGCCCAGCCGCCTCGAAGTACTTCAGGGCCTTGCGGTACCTTTCCACCGCCTCGCCCTGATTGACCACACTGTTCTGATATAGTTCCGCTATCGCATAATTTACCTCCCCGAGCCCGGCCGTGTCCCCTATCTCCGCCAGTATCGGCTCCGCCTTCTTGAAGTCGCTCATCGCCATCTCCCCTCCGCCGAGCTCCACCATCTCCATCCCGTGGGAGAACAGCTCGCGTGCCTTCTCCGCCTGCCTCCGGTTGACGGAGCAGGAGGCTGCTGTCAGCAGGACAGCGGCGATAACCGGTAACTTCAGCAGTCTGTTCATTTTACTGCACAAAAATAGGAAATTTTGTCCTTAGAATGATAATGCATTTATTTGCGATAAATAAATATGCATAATTTTATTTATTATGAATAAATATTTTTACCTTTGCATAAAAAAGAATGGCAGTAACAAAAGAAGTTTTCCGTTTACTGATACGGGAAGGGCAGGAAACAATCAGGGATGTCGAGCTCTACGACAGGCCTTTTGAGTTTGAGGATCACGGCAGGTATGTTCTTGTGGGTGTCCGCCAGGCCGGCAAGTCCTACATGCTCTACAAGCGGGCCAAGCAGCTTCTGGCTCAGGGGCTTCAACTTGAGGAACTCATGTACATCGATTTTGACGACGAGCGTCTGCTGGAGATGACATATCAGGATTTCGATACGATTCTGCAGGCCTACATGTCTGCGTACCAGTATAAACCGATATTTCTGTTCGATGAGATTCAGAATATTGACGGATGGGAGCATTTTGCGAGAAGGCTTGCCAATCAGAAATATACCGTCTATATCACAGGCAGCAATGCCAGGATGCTCAGCCGTGATATTCATACTACATTGGGCGGCCGCTTCACCGATGAGAAGATATATCCGTATTCCTTTGCCGAGTATCTTGGGGCTCAGGGCATCGTACCTGGCCGTGAATGGGCATTCGGGTCAGAGAGATTCACTGTGTATCAGATGCTGGAGCAGTATATGCTTTGGGGAGGTTTCCCCGAACTGTTGTTGTACAGGAACAAGCGCCGCTGGCTGAATGATGTGTATGAGAAGATACTGCTGAATGATATTATCCTGAGAAATAGGATAAAGAACGAAATGGCGCTGCGCATGACTCTTAAGCGTCTGGCGGAGAGTGTTACGAAGCCGATAGCGTACAACAGGATAGCCAACCTGATAAAAGGTACCGGAACAAGTACGACGGCAGCGTCGGTTATCCAGTATGTGGAGGCAGCGAAGGATGCGTATGTCGTTCTGGCGCTTGAGAATTATGCGTCAAAATTTGTCGAGCGCGAGACTGTAAAGAAGCATTATTTTATCGACAACGGGCTTTTGAGTATTTTCCTTACTGGGACGGACTCCCCTTTGTTGGAGAATTTGTGTGCGGTCCATCTGTTTCGAAAGTATGAGGACAGGCTGTACTACTACAGCCGGAATTCAGAGGTGGACTTTTACGTTCCTGATGAGAAATATGCCGTACAGGCGTGTGTAACCCTAAGTGATGCCGATACTAAAGACAGGGAGGTAAGCGCCCTGATGAAGTTGGACCGGCTTGAGAATTTAGAAAGAATGGTTATCGTCACGCGGGACGAAAAGGAGTCCATTCCTATTCCAGGCGGCAGGACCATAGAAGTCCTGCCGGCCGCGGAGTGGCTGCTGGAATAAGACGTCATGCGCGTTTACAGCAGGACTTCGGTGTAGCGGCCGGCGAGGGAGCGGCGGGTGTAGGCGGAGATGGCTCCGGGGTCGGGGCTAAATGTGAGGGTGCGGGTGTACAGGGCTGTAAGGTACTCCTTCAGCGGGACTTCCTCTTCCCAGTCGAATATCCGTCCGGTGCGGGTGGCGGTGAGGGAACGCTCGAGGACGCTGCCGTGAGGGCCGAATGCGGCTATGGGGCGGCCGGCGGCGAGGTATTCGAAGTATTTTCCTGTGAGAATGCCGGCGGCCTCGGGTTCCTCGCGCAGGGGCAGCAGGAGCAGGTCGGCGGCCTTCTGCAGGCGGTTGGCCTCGTGGTGGGGGATGTAGCCCCGGTCGGTCAGGCGGTCGCCCAGACCGGCCTCACGCACTGCGGCGAGGATCTCCGGGTCAGTCTTTCCGGCAAATGTCAGATGCAGGTCGCGGCCGAAGCCCGGGAGGTCGCGGCAGAGCTCCGCGAGGACCTTCCAGAGCCTGCGGGGATTGCCCTCCGCGGAGAAGAGGCCGGTGTGCACGAGGTTGAATCCTGCCGGGAGCTCTGCGGCAGTGATGCCGGTGAAATCTGCCTCGTCGTAGCCGTTCTCGATGACGTGGAATTTGTTTTTCTGCTCAGTCTCATAGCTGTCACCGGCAGTCTGCCGTCCTGAGGCGCCGCGCTTTTTATCTGCTTCCAGTTCCTCCAGGAAGTCCCGTACCATATTGTCCGTGACGGCCACCACATGGTCTGCCTCGCGCAGCACCGAGAGCTCCATGGCGGCGTACCTCTTCCGGCTCCGGCGGGTCAGCGGAAGGTGTTTGAAGTAGAATATCCGGGTCCACGGGTCGCGGAAATCGGCTGTCCAGGGGATGCCGGTCGAACGGTGCAGGGCCCTTGCTATCAGGTGCATCGAATGGGGCGGGCCGGTGCTGACGATGGCGTCGACGGGATGCTCGCGGAGGTATTGTTTCAGGAACCTGACGGAGGGCCGGATCCACAGGAAGCGGGGGTCGGGGACGAAGACATTGGCCCTGAGCCATAGGGAGAGGCGCATCAGGGGAGACTTGTGGCCGACGGCGTTGATGGGGTTGACGGCGCCCGACCCGGCCGAAGCCTTCCCGGAATTTTTCCCCTTATTGCCTGTCAGAGCGTTGAATACGGCGTACGGTTCGAGGATTGGCCGCTTGATGACCTCCACCTCCGGAGCGATGTCCCTCAGCAGGGATTCGTCCGTCATGCCCGCCTCCGGATTCTCAGGTGTGTAGATGACCGGCTGCCACCCGTGCTGCGGCAGATATTTGGACATTTTCAGCCACCGCTGCACGCCCGAGCCGGCTGTCGGCGGCCAGTAGTAGGTGATGATCAGTACCCGTTTCATATTTTATCCTGATATTCTCTGATGAATTCGTCGGCGATATACAGGTCTCCGTAGAGATACAGGCCTGTCTCTTTGTCGTGCAGGTCGGCGCATGTCTTGCTGCCGTAGAACAGCTGCAGAGCCTCGGAGGGGGATATCCTGAGCCTTTTGGAAAGTTCCGCCGATATGATGCCTATGCGGTTGCTTAGGATGGTTTCCTGAATCTCAGGAGACTTGACGGGATCGTTAAATGTGTTCTGTCCGCTCATAGATGAGATATTTGTCGGTAAGTACCTGGTTTAACAGGCAGATTTGGTTGTTTGGCCGGTGCATCGCAAGTCTGCGCAGAGCTGTATCGGAGTCCATCAATCCGGCCATATAAAGGTTTATCGTGTCTATGACACGGTCGTTTGCAACTCCGCCCTCTATGTAATCGTACGGGGCGGCAGGGTTGAGGCCGCGGCGGCTGGTGACTATGAAGTCCAGCCATTCATGATCGTATGCGTTGAATATCCTGCATTTGCCTTCTTTGATAACAGCTTCTCTGTCTAAACTGTAGACGTTGATGAGAGCACTGCTGTTCCGGCGTTTGGCAGTAGCGGCAGCCCAGTCGGAGGCCTGTTTCAGCAGAGGTGTTACGTAGAATCCACGGCCAAAGTCCAAGTTCTCTCTGCCGAACATGCAGACCGGCCGCTCCACGGTCTGGGTACCTCCATGATATACCGTAATCATTTCTGTGTTTCTTTATTGTTCAGATACTCAATCATATCATCTGTAACACGCTCACGGCTTTGGGTATGGAGCGCATCGTAGCACGGAATGATGAAATCGTCTATCATCCTCACTTTCTTCATCCGCTCGTATATCTCCATATAGGACTTCCCAAGCCGTCTGGCAGTACTCTCAATGCAGAATGCAGCGAAGGCGAGAACGATTTCTGTATGTGATAATTCAATCAAGTTACTCATGATGGGTACAAAAATAACGATTATATCTTAATTTTTAAGATTAATTCAGCCACTCGGAGAGGTCGTAGAGGCTGATGGTCTCCTCGTTGTAGGAGATGGTGGCGAGGATGCCGGTGGCGGGGTCGATGGCGGAATAATTGGCCGGGGCGATGCTGTAGGATGCTTCGGGCTTCAGGTTCAGGTCGAAGATGACGATACGCGAGGGGACGGGGCTGTATCCGCCTTCGTCGTTGATCATGCCTACGATGTGGTCTCCGAGGTATTCAGCTGGGTTGTAGGACAGGTCGGCGGAGTAGCTGCTGGAGGCGATGTCGTCTGGGCCGTAGTCTACGTATGTTTCTGCAAGGCGTTCACCGGTGTCGAGGGAGTGCAGGTAGAGGACCGGCCATGTGAGGCTGTAGACCAGCAGGCGGGAGCGGTCGGGGGAGACTGTCTCGCTTGTGAGCTGCGGGGGCTGATAGGTGATCTTGGCTTCAAGAACTTCGTTGACGCCTTCACCCCAGCCTTCGAGGTAGGTCTTGACGGTTCCTTGGGAGTCGGTCGTGTAGTAGCGGTTGTTGTCCGCATTGCAGAGCCAGCGTCCCTGGCCGAGCGGATGGATGGCCCTCATGCTCTTGTGGAAGTCCTGGATGAGCTCAGTGCGGTAGCCGCTGTCCCCGGTGTGGGCCGTCAGCCGTATCAGCCTGCCCATGCTCCAGTCTCTCACCGTGATGACTATCGAGTCTCCCTTCATGCCTTCATATCCGTGGTACGATGGGTCGATGAACTCCTGCGGCCCGCGTCCCCATGTGCCGAACTGCACCACCGTCCGGAAGTCCCCGTCCAGCAACGAGAAACATTTGCCCGACTCCCCGCCGTAGTTCTGTATGTTCTGAGATATCCACCAGTCCCCGGCCCTGAACAGCGCGAGAATGTTGCTCTCGACCGGGTCGTAGTGGATGACCCGGACTGGCTCAAGGGTCTCTTCCACCGGGAATTCCTTCACCACTGTGTATCCCTTTCTGTCCTGATTCTGTCCGCAGCCGATGACTGCGATAATGGCTGATGCGAGCAAAAGAAGTTTTTTCATCATATTCGTATTTTTGTTCGTAAAAATAATAAAAGTTTTCCGTCCCGTTTCCACAACGGCAGCAGATTCCGTGATTCGGTGCCGTTGCGGCATGGCTTTCATCGCAGCACCCTTTCCATAGGCCTTCTGTGCGGCCTTGCCCTTCCGTCCCATCGCCCCTTCGTCCCGTTTCCCTTCCGTCCCGTTCCCACAACGGCAGCAAATCCCGCAATTCGGTGCCGTTGCGGCATGGCTTTCATCGCGGCACCCTTTCCATAGGCCTTCTGTGCGGCCTTGCCCTTCCGTCCCGTTCCCACAACGGCAGCAAATCCCGTGATTCGGTGCCGTTGCGGCATGGCTTTCATCGCGGCACCCTTTCCATAGGCCTTCTGTGCGGCCTTGCCCTTCCGTCCCGTTTCCACAACGGCAGCAAATTCCGCGATTCGGTGCCGTTGCGGCATGGCTTTCATCGCCGCGTCCTTTCTGCAGGCCTTCTGCACGGCATTGCCCTCCGTCCCGTTTCCACAACGGCAGCAAATTCCGCGATTCGGTGCCGTTGCGGAATCGCATTCCGCTTGGCCCCTTGCCACAAGCTCTCTAAATTGCATTGTACATCAGATTCCCTTTCGTCATACCATATCTTTCACTTCCCATCATACACCTAATCCTCCTTCCACCTTCCAAAGGTGTGCAGATTTTCCTCATTTTCGTCTCACTTTCCGAAGGTGTGCGGAGTCGCCACATCTTCGAGAGCGACCTGTGTCCGTGTTTCTCCTGCCGCCGTGCGTTTCTCACCTTCCGAAGGTGCGCAGTTTTCCCACGTTTTCATCTCACCTTCCGAAGGTGTGCAGTTTCAAAATGAAAAGGCCTGATGTGCTTTGTCGTAAAACATCTATCGCGATTACGCGGATTTCACTATTTTTGCCTCTCTTTAATCGGAAGTGACTCGAAATGGCAAACAAGGAAAAAAAGGAAAAAAAGGAAAAGGAGGATACGCCGCTGATAAAGCAGTACTACAAGTTCAAGGCGGCTTGTCCGGAGGCCCTGCTGCTGATGCGGGTGGGGGACTTCTATGAGACGTACGGGGAGGATGCGGTGACTACCAGCAAGGTGCTGGGCATCGTGCAGACCCGCAAGTCGAACGGAGACCAGGGCTATATCGAGCTGGCGGGGTTTCCGCACCATTCGCTTCCGAGCTACATGCCCAAGTTAGTGAGGGCCGGCTATAAGGTGGCTGTGTGCGACCAGCTGGAGGATCCGAAGCTGGCAAAGAAGCTCGTCAAGAGGGGGGTCACCGAGATTGTCACGCCGGGTGTGGTTTACAGCGACCAGGTGCTGACCCAGAAGGAGAACAACTATATCGCCGCGCTGTGTTTTTCGAAGGACCGGGGCGGTATAGCATTTCTGGACGTGTCCACCGGAGAGTTCAAGGTGGCCGAGGGCGACCTGGACTACCTCGACCTGCTGATAGCCGATTTCGCGCCCAAGGAACTGCTGGTCCAGAAGGGTTTCGAGAAGGGTGTAAGGGAGAGGTTCACCAACCCGGCCTCGAATATCTACATCTCCACGATGGAGGGCTGGGCCTTCGTCTTCGAGTCGGGGTACCGCAAGCTGATCAAGCATTTCAAGACGGACTCCCTGAAGGGGTTCGGGGTGGAGAGCCTGAGATTAGGCGTGACTGCCGCCGGGGCCCTGCTGTTCTACTTGGAGTCGAACCGTTTAGAGGACACCGAATACATACCGGGCCGGACATTGGCCCAGATAAGCACCATATCCCGCATTGACGAGGGAGGCTTTGTCTGGCTGGACCGCTTCACCGTCCGTAACCTCGAGTTAGTGGAGCCGGCTGCTCCGGGGGGCGTGACCCTTTTAGACGTGATTGACAAGACCTCTTCCCCGATGGGCGCCCGCCTGCTGCGTTCGTGGCTGACCATGCCGTCGAGGGATTTGGCGGAGATATCCACACGGCAGGACAGCGTGGAGGCTCTGCTGAACGACAGGGAATTGTCCTCGGAACTCTCGCAGAGAATAGCCGCGATGGGCGACCTCGAGCGCATCCTCTCCCGCGCTGCCTCGGGCCGCGTCTCTCCCCGCGAGGTGATGCAGCTGCGGCGGGGCATTGACCAGTTCCTGCCGCTGAAGGTATTGCTGGCGGAGAAGACCGATAAGAAAGGCCCGCTCGCCCGTATGGCCAAGGAGATAGACGACTGTCCGGAGCTGAAGGCCGAGCTGACGCGGACGCTGAGCAAGGACCCGGCCGCCCAGATAGGCAAGGGGGAGGTGATAGCCCAGGGTGTGGACGCCGAACTTGACGAGCTGCGCGGCATCGTGACCCACGGCAAGGACATCATCGCCGGCATCCAGCAGCGCGAGATAGAGCGTACCGGCATCACGTCTTTAAGAATCAGCTACAACAACGTCTTCGGCTACTACCTCGAGGTGCGCAACGCCCACAAGGACAAGGTGCCCCCCGAGTGGATCCGCAAGCAGACCCTGGTATCCGCTGAGCGGTACATCACCCCCGAGCTGAAGGAGTACGAGGAGAAGATAGGCGGGGCCGAGGAGAAGATATACGCCATCGAATCCCGCATATTCAACGAACTGATATCCCGCATCCAGGCCGCCATCCCCGCCGTGCAGAAGGACGCCGCCCTGATAGCCCGCCTCGATTGCCTCCTGTCATTTGCCCAGACCGCCGCCGACTACGGCTACTGCCGCCCGCTGGTGGACGAGGGCGAGATCCTGAAGATAGAGCAGGGCCGCCACCCGGTCATCGAGCGGATGATGCCCGCCGGGGAGGAGTACGTGGCCAACGACCTGTATCTCGACAGCGAGAAGCAGCAGATTATCATCCTCACCGGCCCGAACATGTCCGGTAAGTCCGCCCTTCTGAGGCAGACCGCCCTGATAGCCGTGATGGCTCAGATAGGCTCTTTCGTGCCCGCCAAGTCCGCACACATCAGCCTGTTCGACAAGATATTTACCCGTGTCGGCGCCTCCGACAACATCTCCCGCGGCGAGTCCACCTTCATGGTCGAGATGCTCGAGACCGCCGCCATCCTCAACAACATGACTCCGCGCTCCCTGATTCTGCTCGACGAGATCGGCCGCGGCACCAGCACATTCGACGGCATGTCCATAGCCTGGGCCATCGTAGAGTACATCCACGAGCGGGGCGGCGGGGCCAAGACCCTCTTCGCGACGCACTACCACGAGCTGAACGAGCTGGAGGAAAATTACAAAAGGGTAAAAAACTTTCACATCGCAGTGAAGGAATCTGACGGAAAAATCCTATTTTTGAGGAAACTTTGCGAAGGCGGGGTTGCCCACAGCTTCGGTATCCATGTGGCGAGGCTGGCCGGGGTGCCGCCGGAAGTGGTCCTCTCGGCCGAGAAGGTGCTCAAGAAGCTCGAGGCCGGGGCATCCGGGGCCGGGGACTCGTCCATCAAGGGCAGGGTCCAGTCCCTGAGGCAGAAGAAACGGGACCGCAGCGCCGCCCAGGAGGAAGTGCAGCTTTCCATTTTCCAGCTCGACGACCCTCTCCTGGTGAGCATCCGGGACACTCTCAAGGCGATGGACCTCAACTCGATGACGCCGATGGACGCATTCGACACGCTGCGGGAGCTCCAGCGCAAGGTAGGTATAAACAAATAACTATAGTTCAGACGTCTTATGAAAAAATTCGTGAAAGAGCTGAGGATAGTTGTGGGGTTGATTGCGGAGAGCGCCTCTTTCGCTTTTTTCTCCATCAAGTCTGACAAGCTCAGGACTTTTCTCTCGCTGTTCGGAGTCACTGTCGGCATCTTCTCAATAGTGGCGGTGTTCTGCGCCGTGGACTCGCTCAAGTCCAATATCATGGAGGGTGTCCGGTCCTTCGGGAGCGACATCGTCTACATCGACCGTTTCCCCATGACTCAGGAAGAGGGGGAGGACGGAGAGCCGCTGCAGTGGTGGGACTATCTTCAGCGGCCGGAGATTACTGAGGAGAATTTCGAATATGTCGCCCGCAACGCCACTCTGGCCGAGAGCGTGGTCTATGTAATCCTCGGCAACGGCAATGCCTCTTACCGCCGCAACAATTATTCCAACGCCTTCCTGGTCATCACCACCGACGGGCTGGAGAATGTGATGAGCTACTCCCTCGCCGAGGGCCGCGACTTCTCCCAGATGGAGATCCGCGGAGGGTCCAATGTGGCTATTCTCGGGTACAATGTCGCCCGGGAGCTCTTCGGGGACTCCTACCCCATCGGCAAGAAGGTCAAGGTCAAGGGAGGCAGTGCAATAGTCATCGGCGTCCTGGAAAAGCAAGGTGAGAGCATGGCCTCTATCGTCAATACGGACGATGCGGTGGTCCTCCCGCTGCAGTTCGGCAAGACGGTGCTGGCCTCGGCGTGGGGCTCGGGGATGATGATGGCGGCTCCGGCGGAGGGTGTCTCCCGCGAGGCCTTCATAGACGAGCTGCGCCTGCTGCTGCGTTCCTGCCGCGGCCTCTCCCCCTCGGAGCGGGATGACTTCGCCATCAACGAGATGACCTTCCTGCTCGACATGCTCGACTCCGTCTTCCGCGGCATCAGCAAGGCGGGCTGGATCATCGGAGCCTTCTCCCTGATCATCGGCGGCTTCGGCATCGCCAACATCATGTTCGTCTCCGTCCAGGAGCGCATGAGCCAGATCGGCATCCAGAAGGCCCTCGGAGCCAAGCGCTACGTGATCCTGACTCAGTTCATGGTGGAGGCCTCCTTCCTCTCCTTAGCCGGCGGCCTGGTGGGCATTCTCTTAGTCTTCCTGATTTCCATTCCGGTCAATGCCGTCTCCGAATACTTCACCATCACCCTCTCCCCCGACAATGCCCTTGCCGGCATGCTCATAGCCGTCGTCCTCGGCATCCTCTCCGGACTCATCCCCGCCTGGAAGGCCGCTACGGTCGATCCTGTCCGCGCCATCAATGGGTGAGATTATACCGCAAAAGTTTAAAGTAAAATACCGCAAAAGCTTAAAGCAAAACGCCGCAAAAGTTTAAAGTGAATTTGTGTAAAATATATATTTTCAATATCTTTGCATCAAAAAAACAGTCAATACTATGCGGTACTTACACAGGATAGCTGATGATGTCTTGAAAGAAAGGCTGGAAGCATTTGGAGCAGTATTGGTAGAAGGTCCCAAATGGTGTGGAAAGACAACTACCTCACAGCAGATTGCAAAAAGTGTCATCAAGATTCAAGATACGGATATGAGGGAAGAATATAAGGCGACTGCCGCTTCAAAGCCTTCTCTTCTGCTTCAGGGCAGTACTCCGAGGCTGATAGACGAATGGCAGGATATACCTGTAATCTGGGATGCCGTAAGGACTATGGTAGACGAACGCGGTTTGCCGGGACAATTTATTCTCACCGGATCAAATGCCGTAGACAAAACAAAAATACTTCATTCCGGCAACAGCCGCATCTCACGGATGGTAATGCTTCCCATGAGCTTGTGGGAAAGCAGGGAGTCCAACGGCAAAATCTCCCTGCGCAGTTTATTTGATGACCCGGCTTCCGACATAGACGGTATCACATCAGATATGAGCATTGAGGACATCATTTTTGCAGCGTGTCGTGGAGGATGGCCAGGCACTGTCAGTCTTTCCAGTGACAGGGCAAAGTTGATGATTGCGGAAAACTATATTGACACTGTGTGCCGGGAGGATATTTCACGCATTGACGGTATTGCCAGAGATGAGAGAATAGCCCGCATGATTCTGCGTGCTTATGCCCGGAACATTTCTACTACCGCCAAGAATACTTCTCTGCTGGAAGATATTACAGCTTCAGGTGAGGTCACTGCGTCTATGGTAACAATGGACGATTATGTGACAGCTCTTAAAAAACTGTTTGTCATCAGCAATATAGACGCATGGAGCCCGGCCATACGCAGTAAGACGGCTATACGCAGTGGCGTGAAGCGGGGATTCATAGATCCGTCAATTGCAGTGGCGGCCATGGGGTTATCCCCTGAGGCTCTTATGATTCAGCTTAAGACTTTCGGATTTATTTTCGAACAGATGTGCATACGTGATCTGAGAGCTTACACTCCTGATTTCAATACGCATATTTCTTATTATAGGGACCGATATGGTCTGGAGGCCGACGTCGTACTTCATCTTTCGGACGGACGCTATGCGCTGATAGAGTGCAAGCTGGGCAGTGCGGATATAGAGTCAGGTGCACAGCATTTAACAGAGTTGCAGCGTCTTATACGGCAACATAATGAAGGGGAAAGACAAGTCCCTCTGCGTGAACCGGATCTGCTGATAATCTTAACGGGCGGCCGTATGGCCTACACCAGGCCGGACGGGGTAAAAGTAATTCCGCTCGGATGTCTTAAAAACTGAATGTCTGCCACGGACGTTCCCGTCCGCGCTATCAATGGTTGAGATTTGAACATTTTGCAGGATAGATTTGAACATTTTGTAATCAAGATTTGAGTATTTTGTATATCTTTGTCTCAAAATACACAGGCAGTTATGTTCAAAAGACCGCAATTCAAAGAACTTGCATCCCGCATATCGGAAGACCGCAACAAGCTTCAGGCCATGGTGGGTCCGCGCCAGGTGGGTAAATCCACTCTGGTCAAGCAGGTGCTCCAGGAGACCGAAGTCCCCAACATGATGGTGTCGGCTGACGGTATCCCGAAGGGAAATACCGCGTGGATAGGAGAGGTGTGGGATACGGCGAGGGCCAGGATGCGGCTGGGCGGATACAGGGAGTATCTGTTAGTGATAGACGAGGTGCATAAGATAGACAACTGGAGCGAGGAAGTGAAGAAACAGTGGGATGCGGATACCTTCAATGATGTCAATCTGAAGGTGGTAATTCTCGGCTCTTCCCGTCTGCTGCTGAAAGACGGGCTGACGGAGTCCCTGGCCGGACGTTATGAGCTGATCAGGATGCCGCACTGGAGCTGGAAGGAGATGCACGGGGCATTCGGGCTGGATCTGTCTCAGTATATCTACTTCGGCGGATATCCTGGAGCGGCCAAGTTCATCGGAGACGAGTCCCGTTGGCGGCGGTATATCAAGGACAGTATCATCGCTCCGGCCATAGAACAGGATGTACTGATGACCCGGACTGTCTATAAGCCGGAACTGATGAAGCAGCTTTTCGAACTTGGATGCACTTATTCCGGCGAGGAGATTTCACTGACCAAACTGCTCGGGCAGCTTCAGGACGCCGGCAATGTGACCACTTTGGCCAGTTATCTTACCACTCTCTCGGAGGCTCAGATGCTGGCGGGTCTGCAAAAGTATGCCAGCGACAGTGCGAGAAAGTACAATTCCGTGCCGAAGCTGATGGTCTACAACACTGCCCTGCTGAGTGCCCTTGCCGGGATGAGCTTTGAGAAAGTGTACACGTCTCCTGCTCTATGGGGACGCTGGGTAGAGAGTGCCGTAGGGGCGCATATCCTCAATGCGGCAGAGGAACTGGACTATAAGGTTTATTATTGGCGGGAGCGGGATGATGAGGTGGATTTTGTCATCGACAGCCGCCGCCGTTGTGTCGCGGTAGAGGTAAAAAGCGGCAGCCGGACCGCCGGCCGCGGCCTCTCGAAGTTTGCTGCCGCCTTCCACCCTGTTCATTCGCTCGTCGTAGGTACCGGAGGAGTGCCGCTTGAGGAGTTCCTGTCCTGGGATTTGAGTGCATTGTTTGAATAGTATATTATCTTTGGTCTGTAATCTGCTTGTAATCCTGAATGCTGTCGGCGTTGCGGCGGACATTGACTTTCTTTCCTCCGGAGAAGTTCCATGTGAGCGTGAGTTCGGCGCGTGTCTCCTTGGTCCTGTTCCAGACGGACTGCATGTAGACGGGTGTCTCTATGATGGTCCTGCGTCCGTAGCGCCATAGGGTGAAGTCAAGACGCAGCTCGAGGCGGTCGTCGAGGAATGTCTTGTAGAGGGAGCCGTTGACCTGGGCTACCGGTTTCCAGAGGGCGTCGAGCATGCGGCTCTCGGGCTCGTAGTAGGCGTTGAGGGTGCCTCCGAAGGTGGGGGAGAAGGAGAAGTTGTTGCTGAGGGAGAATTTCCACATGGCCTGGTTGCTGACCGTGTACCGGCTGGTCTTGGCGTACTGCAGCAGCAGGCTCACCATGGGCTTGACGGTCCACCACTTGAAGGGCTTGAGGTTGCCCTCTACTCCGAATACTGCGAGGGAGTTGTATTTTCCGTTCTCCGGCATGTTGTAGCTGACGTCTGGCTGCCCCGGGTCTACGTATGTCATGTAGATGATGGGGTTGCTGAGGTGAATGTATCCGGCCATGACGGTCAGTTTGTTGAAGAATCCGGCCATGAGCATGACTTCGTCCTGTGTCTCAGGCACGAGCTCGGGATTTCCGACCACGTAGGAGTGGGGAGAGGAGTACTGCCTGAATGAGGATATGGCGCTGTACGGCAGGTCGTTCATCGTGCGCTTGTATTGGAGGGCTACCGTATGCCCTTTCTGAGGATTGATCAGGTACATGAGGCTGGCCATGGGCAGGATGCCCCACTGCAGGTTGCGGTTGTGCACGGATTCCGCTGTCACGTCCATCCAGTTGATCTGGGCCCGGAGTCCGGCCTCGTAGCTGAAGTTCTTGACGGAACCGGAGTACTCGGCGAACACGGCGGGCTGCCATCCGGTCAAGACCGTGTGCAGTCCTGCGGGCTGCATCTGTGTGGTGGAGAGGTCGCGGAAGTGGACGTACTGGACGTCGGCTCCGGCGGAGATCATGCCCTTGCCTGCGGGATAGTTGAGGGTAGGGCGCACGCGCACCATGTCCGTGGTCTGGAAGGTGTGGCCGTGGTCTTCCTCAGGCCCTCCTTCAGGGGTGAGGAACTGGTCCACGGTGTTGTTGGTGCGGAGGTAGTCGGCGGTGACGGCCAGCTTGCCGCCCTTGTCATTGATATTCCAGGTGTAGTTGAACACTCCCTGGTACTTGTCTGTGCGGGAGGGGGCGTAGAGCTGCGAGGTGCTGTCGGAGCCGGTATAAAAAGTGTTGGTATATGGGCTGTTGCGATAGGTGTGGATGTAGCCGGAGACTCCGAGGGAGTGGCTAGGGTTTATCTCGTATGAGAGATTGAGCCTGTCGGAGAGGTATCCTCCCCAGCTGCGGTACTCCTCCTTGGAGAGGATGTCCGAGCCGGTTTCCTTGAAGAGGTATTCGCTCTCATTGTCGCTGAAGTAGCGTTGCCTTACGTAAGCGAGTGTGTTGTAGATGCTAAGGTTGCCGGTCCTGGCCCTGAAGATGCTGCGGGCGGACTCACCTCCGTAACCGTACATGTTGGCGCCCGCGGAGGCCTGCAGGTAGCCGGAGAATCCACCATCGACCTGTTTTTTCAGCTTGATCCGTATGACTCCTCCCTGGGCATCGGCCGCCTCCTCCACTCCGCTCATGTAGTCGATGTCGACGGACTCTATCTGCGAGGCCTGGAGGGCCTTGAGCTCGGAGTAGTCCTGGATCTTGATGCCGTCGATGTATATGGCGTGTGTGGTGCGCGATAGTATCTGTACGGACTCGTCATCGGTGCTGACTCCGGGGAGGAACGAGAGCATCTCGGTGGCCTGGCGTCCTTTGGCGATGGGGTCGTTGCGGAGGTTGATGTGGTAGCCGTTGGGCCTGTGCTCGACCCTGTGCGCCACGACTACGGCCTCCTCAAGCATCTGCACGTCGTCTTCGAGGACGATGTCCCCGAGGTCGGAGGACGTTCCGCAAACTTGCTCGTGTGGCAGGTAGCCGATGAATGATACCGTGAGCAGATAGCTGCTGCCCTCGGGAGCGCTGAGAGAGAAGCCTCCGTCGTCTCCTGTCATGCTTCCGGCTACGACGGCCGAGTCGGGCAGGCTGCGGAGCACTACCGATGCGAACGGCACGGGTTCCTGGCGGGTGTCGGTCACCTTTCCGGTGACGGTGATGTTCTGAGCTGCGGCGGGTATTGCGGTCAGGAGTATCATGAGGGCGATGGATGTGATGAACGTTTTCATGGCTTTCTGTTTTTCTTCTGGTGCAAAGGTCGCCACTGCCGGCGGCGCAGGCAAGACACAAAAGTGTCTATGTGCTGATTAAGAGTGATTTCGACACTTTAGTGTGAAAAATATTTGCATGATTGTATCTTAATAGTTACATTCGTGGAAACGGATTTCTATGAAATGCGGGGTTCAGTGGGGAATAATGAGTATAGAACGGTGTTGTTCGCTGTTGATAATGAAAATATTATCCTGTCAACGAGAATATACGTGCTCAATGCTTTCAAAAAGAAGTCCAAACAGGATTATAAGAAACAGATAGAAAAGGCATATACGATATTAAACCGGATAAGATAATGACAGAATTTGACATAAATAAATTGGAAGGGCTGCATACAGCGAGTGAACTGCTGGATAAAAAGTATGGCAGAAAAGGGACTGAGTCAAGGGAAGAGTTTGACGGAAAGGCGCGTGCCTGGTACTATGGCGAGATTCTGCGTGACAGGCGTAAGGAATTGAAAATGACACAGCAGGAACTGGCGGATAAGGTGGGCACAGCGAGGAGTTACATAGCGCGTGTCGAGAAAGGAGAAACCGACATGCAGATGTCAAGTTTTCTGCGTATAGCTTCGGCTATGGGGCTTTCTGTAGAGCTTAAGGCGATATGAGAAAGCTGTGTGTTACTGTGACATCATTCACATCAGACTTCTGTCTGATATAAAGCAATATATGACAACATTCAGATTTATAACTGTAGGAGAGAATCTTGGAACCCGCAAGTTAGGCGAGGAGACAAGAAATAAACTGCTGCCTCTGCTTCTCGGCGAAGGGCAGGTAGTTCTGGATTTTGAGGGGGTGAATGACTTTGCGCGGAAGAATATCTCAGTTGCTTTTAAGAGAAGGTATCTGGCATTGAACAGCAAAAAAAGGAACGAGTTCGCCAGTGAGGAACAATGAGTTTTCTGTCTCCGTATCATCTCATGTTGGCGCCCGCGGAGGCCTGCAGGTAGCCGGAGAATCTTTTCAAGCAGTTCCCGGTCATGTGACATGGCACGAATGATAAAGGGGAGAAATAAAAAATTATTAAAGCGCATTCATCGCTTTTTCGAAAACATTCTGGAAATCCTCCGTCCTGTCGGCTCCGAGATAAACACCTATGATATTTTTACATGGATTGACGTATAGAACCTGCCCGTATAGCCCGAAAGCCCAATGGCCGCCTTGGTGAAGAATAGCTCTCGCCCTGTCATCTTCCTGCCGTTGCCAGCCACAATAGGTTACATTCTCAGGCAGATTGTGCGGGTCCTGATAGTAAGCCTTAAGACTATCTGTATCTGAGAAGCTCTTCTCTCCCATAATACCCCAATACCAGGAATATGAATAAGTGTATCTACGCTTTTCACCGCTGACATGTGTGCTTAATGAACGTGCCGTGAAAGCAGAATCAATAATTTGCGTTCCGTTCCAATTGCCAGCATTCAGATACAGACGTCCGATTTTTGCCAAATCCCTCACATTGCTTGTAAGGCCGGCATAGCTTTTTGCCACCCCATGTTTTCTGCTGTCCAGTCCGATAAGTGCATTTTTCTCCATCCCTAACGGTTGCCATACCTTTTCGGAAAGATATTGTGCATACGGCATTCCTGTAGCCCTTTCTATTATGATTCCCAAAATCTGGGCTGTCATTGAATCATAATGGTAGTATTCACCGGGTTTATGGGAAAACTTCATGTTCTTGACAACTTTCATCGCATCGTTGCCCATATACAGATGTGCCATTTTTGAAAAAGGATTCCAGCTGTAGTTCTCTTTAAACTTCAACCCGGCTGTCATATCAAGAAGGTGCTCTACCCTTAACGAATCAAATAAAGGGTCTTTCTTTTGAAGTTCAGGTATATAATCAGTGACCGGATCGTTCAGGCTCTTGATATATCCTTCTTTGAGCGCAATGCCGCAAAGCATTGATGTTATGGTCTTGGTTACAGAGAAGATACATGATTGGCTATCCTTGTTCCAGCCACCGTAATAGTGCTCGAAAACAATCGTATCATTTCTGATGATAAGTGCGGCTGCCGGCTTACCGCAGCTCTCCATTGATTCCGGGATACTCATCCTGCATACGGAATCCAGACGGGCCAGATAAAAATTCAGTTTCATTGTGTCCAGCACCCTTTCTGTTTCAGGCAGTTCGGGAAAAGTGAAAGTCCGAGGACCTCTGTACACTGTATCCTGTTCAAACACCGTGTAATCATCGACTGCCGCATTACCGTATTTGATTCCCTTATATACAATACATGAATCCAATGACATTATGCAAGCCAGTATAGCAAATGCTTGTATGAGTTTTCTCATTTCTGTTTTTCTTTTGGTGCAAAGGTCGCCACTGCCGGCGGCGCAGGCAAGACACAAAAGTGTTTATTCGTTGGTTGTCAGTAACTTCAACACTTTAGTGTGTTTTTGCCCAAAGACTGAAGAAAAACACTTTTGTGTCTTTTATTTTTAAAATTTTAGGTTATCAGGGGGATTTCCTTTAAATTTGTAGAGTGCTGTCCAACTTTAGATTGTAAGCCTATGTCAGATATTGCCGATGTCAAAAAATCCGATTTTTTCACTCAGAGCAACGCGGTGAGCCCCGTGCCCGAGAGCGAGTACGCCCGGGTGGAGCCGTACGTGGAGATGCTCGAGTGCATGTCCCGGCTGACGTACCAGTCGATATACGTGATAGACTACTGGAAGAAGAATTTCCTGTATGTGTCGGACAATCCGCTGTTTCTATGCGGCCGGACACGGGATGAGGTGTTAGCTAAGGGGTACGACTTCTACTTCGAGGTGTGCGAGCAGTCGGAACTGGCGGCGCTGGTGGAGATCAACGAGGCGGCCTTCCGCTTCTACAACCGGCTGCCGGTGGCGGACCGCACGGCCTACAGCATCTCGTACAATTTCCATATCCGCGACAGCGTCAGCGGGAAGTCCCGCCTGATACACCACAAGCTGTCCCCTATGCGCCTGACTCCGCAGGGGGAGATGTGGCTGGCCCTGTGCTCGGTGTCGCTGGCCTCTGACGGCTCGGAGCTTCAGGCCCGTATCGTCTGCGAGAACAGCCCGAAGGTATGGGACTACAGCTTTGAGGGCCGCCGCTGGAAGGAGGGTGAGGAGGATGTGCTGACGGACATGGAGAAGGCCATCATTTCGTATTCGAACCGAGGGATGACCATAGGTGAGATTGCCGACCGGCTGTGCAAGGCGGTGGATACGGTCAAGGGCTACCGCAAGGTCCTGTTCCAGAAACTGGACGTGACGAATATCTCGGAGGCCATCGCCTGCGCGAAGTCCCGCCGGATGCTGTAAAACATTTTTCTCAAGCACAATTCGACACTTTTGTGTCTTGTCCGGGTTCCGGATGCTGCCGACCTTTGCGGAAAAATCGGAAATTATGGGACGTTATGACAGGAACCGGATCTATATCTCCGCCGGACAGCAGGAGAGAATCCGCAGTTACCGGGTGTTCATAGGAGGAGCCGGTATCGGCAGCCTCGTGGCTGAGTGCGCGCTCAGGCTCGGCTTCGAGCGTATCACCGTTGTGGATATGGACTCAGCGGAGGCGATAGACGACAGGCTCAGGGCCATCAATCCGGATGCGGATATCATCGTTAAGAATACGGCGGTGACGCACGATAACGTGCGGGAACTAATAGACGGATGTGACGCAGCAGTCAATGCGCTGGATTTCACGACGGACATTCCGCTGGAGCTGGATGACGTATGCCTGGACCGCGGCATACCGGTGCTGCATCCCTACAATATCGGATTCTCATCCTGCGTCATGGTGCTTGTTCCCGGTTCTCCGAGGCTCCGGGAGCTGCTGCCTGAGGGGGCCTCGCCGGCGGGCTTCGAGAAGAGGGCCGTGGAGCATGTAATCCGGCATTTTGACCGGATTGCCGAGCCGAAGCTCTACCTGGACCGCATCCTGTGGAAATACGAGGAGGAGGGCGGTGTACTTCCGCCTCCCCAGCTGTCCGTAGCCTCGAGCATGCTCGCCGGGATGTGCACTGACATCCTTTTCCGCCTGGCCACCGGCAGCGTGGTCAAGACCTTCCCAAAATTCTACTTTTATTCGATAGCGGACGACGTGCTGTAAGGGGAAAATGCAGAATTGACAGAACAATATTGCAAATCTTCAAAAAATTGCAAGATGAATATTGCAAATTGACGAAAAGGCCGGCCCTGACAGCGCGGGACCGGCCTTGACGTGTGTTCAGGCGGGGTGCCTGTTATTTCTTGTAGGCGAAGTGGAAGCCGTCGGTCTTGTCCCAGTCGCCGCGGGTGAAGTCGGGCACTTCTACGGGCATGTTGCCGTGGAACATGGAGACTGCTCCGAGCTCGCCGACGCAGGACCACTCGGCTGCGTCATAGACGTCCATGTCGAGGGGCAGGCCGTTGCGCAGGCAGTACACGAGACGGTAGTCCATCACGAAGTCCATGCCGCCGTGGCCGCCGACCTTCTTGGCGATCTCGCCCACCTCGCGGTGGATCGGGTGCATGTATTTCTCCATGAGGGCTTTGCGGGCTGCCTCAGGTACGAAGCTGTGGGAGCTGAGGTCCTCGTGGTCAGGCACCTCGTCCGAGCTGATGTTCTCAGGCTCGAATGCGAAGCCCTCGATGGGGTACTTGTTGGCGAAGCCCTCGGTACCGGTCAGCTGGTACTTGCGGTCGTAGGGGCGGGGAGTCATGACGTTGTGATGAATCTCGATCATCTTGCCGTTGGCGGTGCTGAGGAGGGTGATGGTGTAGTCACCGTTGGCGCACTCATCGAGGCCCATCTTGTCCTGCACGAGCTTGAGGCCGTTGACGGACTTGGTGTCGAAAGCGACCAGGGTCTCTAACTTGTCGCCTCTGTGGATATTCATGGCCTGGCATACGGGACCGAATCCGTGGGTGGCGTAGACGTCACCGCGGTGGTCCTGGTTGAAGTCGAGGCGCCAGTTGCCCTGGTACTCGTCCCAGTAGGGCTCGAGGTTGTGGATGTATCCGCCGGCACCGTGGAGGACCTCACCGAAGAGACCCTGCTGGGCCATGTTGAGGGCGGTCATCTCGAAGAAGTCGTAGACGCAGTTCTCGAGCATCATGCAGTGTCTCTGGGTGCGCTCGGCGGTGTTGACCAGAGCCCAGCACTCGGCGAGGGAGGTGGCTGCAGGTACCTCGATGGCCACATGCTTGCCCTGTTCCATGGCGAAGACTGCCATCTCTACGTGGTTCTGCCAGGGGGTCACGATGTAGACGAGGTCGATGTCGTCTCTCTGGCAGAGCTCCTTCCAGCCTTCCTCTCCGCTGTACTCGTCAGCGTGGGGACGTCCGGCTTTCTCAAGGATTTTCTGAGCGGCTGCTGCCCTTTCGGGATACAGGTCGCAGAGGGCCTTGATCTCCGTGCCCTCGATGTGGGTGAAGCGCTCCACTGCGCCGGGGCCTCTCATTCCTAAGCCGATGAAGCCTACGCGCACTACCTCCATGGGCTCGGTGGTAAGTCCGATGACGGATTTCTGGCCGTCAACCCTGGGGGGCACCTGGAATACTATCTTCCCGTTCTGAATGTCATAGGGAATGGAACTGTCGCAATGCTGAACTGAATCGCAGGATGTTGCGGCTGCGAAAGCGGCTGTCAGCGCCAGTGCAATGTAACCTAATCTGAATCTCATGTCTGTAGATATTAATTGTTAGTATTGGTTAAAATGTTTGTCAGTGCGGTAAAATCCTCTACGGACAGCTGTTCCGGCCTCATGTCCAGCAGCGGAGAGGCGGGGTCCGTCAGAGCAAGGCCGCTCCCGAGGAGGGGCTTGATGGAGTTGCGGATGGTCTTGCGCCTCATGTTGAAGCAGGTCTTGACGACCGCCTTGAAGAGTTTCTCGTCGCAGCCGAGGGCCGTCCGGTCATTGCGCCTTATCCGGATTACCGCCGAGCGCACCTTCGGGGGAGGGGTGAACGAGCCGGGCTCCACGCTGAACAGGTATTCGATGTCGTACCAGGCCTGCAGCAGCACCGAGAGGATGCCGTAGGCCTTGTTGCCCGGAGGGGAGGCGAGACGGTCCGCCACCTCCTTCTGGATCATTCCCACTGCGAAAGGGATATTGTCCTTATGGTCGAGGATTTTGAAAAATATCTGAGAGGAGATGTTGTAGGGGAAATTGCCGATGACCGCGAGCCTGCCGGGGAATATTTTCCCGAGGTCCATCCGCAGGAAGTCCTCCTCGTAGAGCCGCTGCCGGATGGAAGGATAGTTCTGGATGAGGTATTCGACCGACTCCTCGTCTATCTCCACGGCCCTGAAATCCAGGCCGTCCTCTTGCAGCAGGTATTTGGTCAGCACGCCCATGCCCGGACCGACTTCCAGGACAGAGCATTCCGCCCCTCGCGGATCCATCTCTAAGAGAGACTCCACTATCCTTTGCGCGATGCCCTCGTCGTTGAGAAAATGCTGCCCTAACCGTTTTTTCGCCCTTACTTTCATTCCGGCTGCAAATTTAGGGAAAAATGGCGGAATTACCGCATAAAATTAGAAAGGAGATACATCCCGGGTGCGGAAGGACTCCCTGGCCTTGCGGACGTAGAGGCGGAGGACGTCTTCGGGCAGGCGGGTTCGGGCCTTGGCCAGCAGGCGACGGGTGAGTTCAGGATATTTTGCAAGGGCGGTGGCCATCAGCCAGGCCATGGCCATGCGGACGTAGTAGGGCGGGCGGCCGGCGGCGGTCCCGGGGCAGAGGTCGGGGCTGTCGCGGTCAGCTTTCCCCTGTCTGTAGTCCGAATGGATGTGCTCTAAGTCCAGCCCTTCCATCAGCCGGAATATCTCCGGCAGCGAGCCCTCCTCCATCATGCGGGACATGTACAGGATCAGGCCGTAGCGCACTTCGAACTCCCTGTGCGAGGCGAGGTGCTCCAGGATAAATGCCCATGTCGGGCAATCTCCCGAGAGGGCCCACCTGGCATCCGCGCAGACACTGTCACACAAGGCCCAGTTGTCGATATGGGGAACGAATGCCCGCAGTCTGTCAAGACGCTCTTCCAAAGGCATTTTCATCCGGTTGAGCATCATGCCCCAGACCATGTACTCCTCGTAGTACAGGCTCCGCTCCGGGGCAGCCTCGAACTGCCTTATGAGTTCCGCCGCACGGTCGGCTGAAGATGTCAGCTTAGCAGCGGCTTTTCTCATATCGGGAATATGCAGCCCGAGCACCCGTGTCCCCGGCAGCGGGTTGATTACGCGGATGTGTCCCCTGCGGTACCGGGCATCGCTGACGAACCTCTCCGGGATGTATGGTCTAAGTATTTTCTCTATCATGCCGGCAAATGTAGTAAATTTGCGGGCATGAAAGTACAGGACGATACGGCGTACATACGGGCCCTTATCTCGGAGGGCGAGCATGTCCGGCAGGATTTCAAGTTCGAGATATCGGACTCGCGGAAGATTGCGCGGTCGCTGTCGGCGTTTGCCAACACTGAGGGTGGCCGGCTGCTGATAGGGGTCAAGGACAATGGCCGCATAGCCGGGGTGCGCAGCGATGAGGAGATGTACATGGTCGAGGCTGCGGCTCAGGTCTACTGCACTCCAGCGGTTGAGGTGGACATGCGGGTGTACCGCCCCGAGGGCCGCTCGGTGCTGGTTGCCTCGGTCGGACCGGCTGTCCGCAAGCCGGTGCTGGTGAAGGAGGAAGACGGGCGCAGACTGGCCTACGTGCGTATCGCCGATGAGAACATCCTGGCCTCGCCGGTGCACATCGGCCTGTGGAAATGTGAGGCTGGCGATGACCGTAACGGGAGTGCGGACAGAATGTTGCCTGGCCGTGTACATGGAGTTCCCGGCTTCGCCCTTTTGCGGCAAGACCCTGTCTCGGTGACGTTCACGGAACAGGAAAGGGAACTGCTCGCCATAGTCGCAGCCGCTTCCGGCAGTACCTTCAGTCAGCCGGCCCAGTCTGGCTCACCTGCAGCCCGTACCTGTTCTGGCGTTTCCAGTCCAGCCGCTCTCTCGGTTTCTTCCTGCGGCCTTACCCTGTCTCAGATATGCCGCCGCGTGACCATCCCCCGCCGCCGGGTCGTGCACCTGCTCTCGCTTTTCGTTCACTGGGGGCTGGTCGGAATCCGTCACGACAGCCGCGGCTTTTTCTACTGCGCTCTGGATTAACGGTAAGTACGCGCACACCCATAAAATGTAATCACTCGCTGATCAGGATGTTACCAAGGCAATGTGCGCTTTTCGGCCGGTCCGGACGCCTCCAAAAGATCACGCTACATTGCTAACCTGCTGATCAGTGAGTGATTGCAAAACACCCCCGCTGCACTGCTTACCGTTACAGAAATGTCTCGGGGTCCCGGCGGGTGGAGCAGTGCTCGTGGAGGAAGGCGGTGAAGGGAGTGGCGTAGGTGCGCATTCCGGCGGGACAGGCTCTGACGCAGGCGCAGCAGCGGATGCAGAGGGCCGGGTCAGTCAGCACCTTCCGGGCATTAAGGTCAATGCTGACGGCTCCGGTCGGGCATACTGCCACGCACTCCCCGCATAGAGGGCATCCGTCAGCGGTCATCGGTACGGACGGGACAGCTGGAGCTGTTTTGGCCGGGCCGCCGTCCGTCGAGGCTCCTGATGCCTTATGGGAGGTGTTTGAGGCCGGACGGGACGGCTCTTTATACGGCCGGTTGCCCTTGATGTGAAATGGGGCAAATGCTCCGGGACTGTCCAGTTTCCGGGCACATTCTCCTCCGAAAATACGGGCATCGGCCAGGTCCAATGTGTCGGGACGCCCCTCGGCTACGGGCATTTCCGGGGTGCTGTAGCTGTGCTCCCCGATGAAGGCTCCGGCTGCGAAAGGACTGAGGCCCAGCGAGATGGCCAGGTCGCAAAGTTCGACGAGGGCATCCTCGTAGTCGCGGTTGCCGTAGGTGACGGTCACCACCGCGGGGACTGAGGCTCCTGCCGCCACCTGTATCCGCCTGAGCCGCCGTACAGCCTCGGGAGCCACCCTGCCGGCATATACCGGGGCTCCGAGCACTACGGTCTCTCCGGCCCCGACAGTTATCGGTGAGTCCGAGCGGTCGAGGGTCAGGTCTACGGTCCGTATCTGCTGTGAGGCACCCGCATGGACGGCCGTTCCGCCAGGCGTGCCGTTCATTCCGGCTGCAACAGCCTCCGCTATTGTCCTTGAAGTGTGTGTCGGTGAGAAGCATATCACCGTGATGTCGTTCAGTATATCCATAATGCGGTGTTTTATTGTCTATGTTCCAGGTTGAGCAGATACTGCTTGGCCCTGAGACCTCCACCGTAGCCGGTCAGGCGGCCGTCGCTGCCGATGACGCGGTGGCAGGGGAGGATGATGGAGATGGCGTTGGCGCCGTTGGCATTGGCCACTGCACGGACGGACCTGGGGGATCCGATGGCGGCGGCCAGCTCTCCGTAGGAGGCGGTCTGCCCGTAGGGGATGCGGGGGAGATGCTGCCAGACGCGCTTCTGGAAGTCGGAGCCGGCCAGCAGGAGGGGGATGTCGAAGTCCCTGCGCTCTCCACGGAAGTATTCGTCCAGTTCCCGGACGGTCCGCCGCAGGACCTCGGGCGTGAATGTCCGGCATTGTTCCGGGACACCTCCATCGGATTGCCTGGACTGGCTTACGGCGGTCTCCGTTATCTGCCCGCACCCCTCGAATTGTGCCTTGAGGATAGTCCTGAGCCGCTGCTCGACCCTTCCCGGATGCAGCTCCTGAGTCCAGTTGCAGAGGCAGAGCCGGTCGCCCGCCGCTCCGAGGAGCATTTCCCCGCACGGCGACTGGTACCGGATGGTGCGGATGGTCCGGGGCTTGACGAAGAGCCAGTGGGGCATCCCGGCGCCGCGGTAGTGCTTGACCATTACCCCAGGGCGGCGGGTCATGCCGTTGCGGAGGGCCACCTGCTGCGAGGGAAGGTTATTGTCCCGGATGATGGAGCAGACTATGGGGGAGTTCAGGGTGCCGAAGGCGTAGTCCATGCAGGCGCTGGCGGCCTCCGTGGCGTAGCCCTGATGCCAGTGGGAGCGCTGGAAGAGGTAGCCTGCTTCCAGCATTTCCCGGCCGTTCCATTGCTGGAGGGTCAGGCCGCATTGGCCTATCATCTCTCCGGTGGCCTTGAGCACCACTGCCCAGAGACCGTAGCCGTACTGCCGGTATCTGGCGAGCTGCCGCTCCAGCCATTCGTCCACTTCCTCGTCGGAGAAAGGGCCGTTGTAGGCGTACATGACTTCGCTGTCCTGCAGGCTGCGGCACAATGCCTGTCGGTCGGCAGGGGTCATCTCGCGCAGCTGCAGCCTTGGTGTTTCTATGACAATCATATTTGGACGGGTTGGTATGGCAAATATAGTCAATTTCGCTTTTCTCGGCAAGCTGTCCGGTATGTGCGTGCGAAACAGAAAAGTGTGGACATGTTGGCAGAATAAACTGTAATTTTGCGCCCGGTTTAATCGAAGAGTTGAAAGACATGAGTAATATCAGGAGAAGCAGGGCGGAGTGGATCCGGCGCTACTTGAGTTTCGTGGTTATCCTGTTCGTTATCGCATTCGGTACATCCTTGTCCATCAGGGCCAATCTCGGTTCGTCGCCTATCTCGGCGCCTCCATATGTGCTGTCGCTGGTGCCCGGGATGAGCCTCACCATGGGGCAGCTCACGATATGCATGCACGTGTTCTTTATCCTGTCCCAGATACTGCTGCTGCGCAAGGATTTCGAGAAGCGGCAGCTGACTCAGATACTCGTTTCGTTTCTCTTCGGACTGTACACTGACGTGACCATGTGGCTGACCGGGTTCCTGCAGGTGCCTTTCGACATCAATCCGGCGGTGGGGTATCCGCTCAGGTTCGCGGAACTGCTGCTCGGCGGAGCTATCCTGGCCTTCGGGATTGCGTGCGAGGTACGCTGCGACTCGCTGATGCTGGCCGGTGAGGGATTTCCGCTGGCGATAGCGAAGTTCCTGAAGAAGGATTTCGGTAAGGTCAAGATATTCAGCGACACTTCGCTGGTGACCATAGGTGCGGTCTTCATGCTTATCTTCTTCGGGCACTGGGACTGGAAAATGATCGGTCCGGGTACCCTTGTGTCAATGTTCTATGTGGGCTTTATGGTACGGGTGTTCTCGCCCCGGATCGGGTGGCTGGACCGGATATTCATTCCCCGGTCCGAGCGTGCGGCCCGGGCTTCCGCTCAGGCTCAGCAGGCTGCTCTCTGGGCTTCTCACCGCGTGATTACCATCGCCCGTACATACGGCAGCGGTGGCAATGAGGTGGGCGAGAGAGTGGCCCGCCGTCTGGGCTGCCCATGCTACAGCCGCCAGCTCATAGACCGGACCGCAGAGCAGATGGGACGCACACCCGAGTTCGTGGCAGAGAACGAGCAGAATATATCCACCGGCAAGCTCTGGGAGATGATATTCGAGGACAGCGGCATACCTGTCTCGATGAACCCGTCGAAGGACGACGCTATCTATGTCAGCCAGAGCCGTACCGTCCGCGAGCTGGCCCACCACGGCCCGTGCGTCATCATCGGACGTCTCGGCAACTGGATTCTCCGGGACAATCCTCATGTCCTCCGTGTCTTCGTCACTTCCGGCCCTGACTCGGCCGCTGTCCGTGTCGCTTCCCGGTTCAATATCTCCGGGGAAGAGGCTGCACGGAAAGTCGAGCGGGTCAATACCGGCCGCGCCAACCACTACCGCCGCTACACCGGCCGCCAGTGGACCGACATCGGCGAATATGACTTAGTTGTCAACACCGACCGCGTGGGCATCGACGGAGCCGTAGACACCATTCTCCGCGCATCGAAGGACCTTAAATAGCCGGGGCGCTGCTTTCTGTCCGGTTGCCTGCCCCTTTGCCTGCCCCTTCGCCACAACGGCAGCAAATTCCGCGATTCGGTGCCGTTGCGGAAAACAGAAACGGAATAAACTAAACTTTGATTATCTTTGTGCGATTTTTGAATTTCAACATTAATAGTACTATGAATAAATTGATTCTGACGGCTGCGGTCATAGCGGCTGCTGCGATGACCGTCTCCTCTTGCAACAAAAACACTGAGAACACCGGCCTGAGCGTGGACGCTGAGAGCATAAGCTACCCCCTCAGCGGAGGCACCTTCGATATCAACCTGACTTCCGGAAAACCCTGGAAGGCACTCTACTGCACCGAATGGCTGACAGTGACCCCCGAATCCGGCGAAGGTGACGCGACCGTCACCATAGGTGTAGACCCATGGGCCAACGAGGACAGCGAGGAAGCACGTCTGGCCGGAGTCCATCTCACCGACAACACCGACACCGTATTGGTCCTTATTAATCAGGTAAACGATGACAACTTCGGAAGACCAAGTGTGGATCATGTCAGCCGCCCCTCTGCCTATCTACGTCTCAGCAGCAATAATATACAGTGCCCTGCTCAAGGGGGCTCCTATACTATAGCCATAGACTCAGATACCGGCTGGGAGATAATATGCGATGCCGACTGGATTTCATTATCTGCAAAGGAAGGGAGCTACTGGAAAGAAATCACTGTGAATGTTTCGGAATGGGAAAATCCCGGCAATGAGGAAAAACGTTCCGCAGCCTTCCACGTGCGTTATTATCAGCCCCCAATGCACGATTTCTGGTCTCAATCTGTTCTCGTGGAACAGCATAACGACAACACCGGTCTTTAGCAATCATCCGCATTTCTTGTTAAATTTGCCGACATAACGCATAAACACTACTGTACATGAACATCAACACCACAGCCAAATCCATCTGCGCGGCCCTGATCGGGGCGGCGGCAGTAGCGGGAGCGGCCTCCTGCGCAGGTAATCAGACAGAATCACCCATGAAACAGAAAGTTGAGGAATACGCACCGTTCGAGCTGTCCTCGCCTCTGGCAGCTCAGCTGAGCGACAGCGAGAGGCAGATAGTAGAGCTGTTTTTCCAGATAGGACAGATTGCCGACGAGCTGTTCTGGCAGCAGACATTCGGGGACAAGAGCCTCATGGATCAGATCGCTGATCCCTATGCGAAGCAGTTCGCCTACATCAACTACGGCCCCTGGGACCGTCTCGATGACAACAAGCCTTTCATCGAGGGCTACGGTGCCAAGCCCGACGTATGCACCTATTATCCTGCCGACATCACCCTCGAGGAGTTCAATGCCTACGATGACCCCAACAAGTCGTCCTGGTACACAGTCCTGCGCCGCGATGAGAACGGAAAGCTGAAGACCGTATGGTATCACGAGGAGTACGCCGAAGAGGTAAACAAGATGTGCGAGCTGATGCAGCAAGCCGCCGACCTGGCCGAGGATCCCGGTCTGAAGAAATACCTGCTGGAGCGCATCAAGGCCTTCAGGACCGATGACTACCTCGCCAGCGATCTGGCCTGGATGGACATGAAGGACAGCCGGATAGATTTCGTGGTCGGCCCCATCGAGAGCTACGACGACAAGTTCCAGGAGACCAAGACCTCCTACGAGGCATTCATCCTCCTCAAGGACACCGAGCGCAGCAAGGACCTGGCCAAGTTCGTGGCCATGCTCCCCGCCCTGCAGAAGGAGCTCCCCTGCAAGCCCGAGTACAAGACTTTCGTACCCGGCACCTCCTCCGACCTCAACGTCTATGACGTGGTCTACTACGCCGGAGACTGCAACGCCGGCAGCAAGACCATCGCCATCAACCTGCCCAACGACGAGCGCGTACACGCCATGAAGGGCACCCGCCGCCTCCAGCTGCGCAACTCGATGCAGGCCAAGTTCGACAAGATCCTCCTCCCCATCGGTGAGCTCATCCTCGCTCCCGAAGACCACCAGCACCTGAAATTCGACGCATTCTTCTGGAACGTAACCTTCCACGAGGTGGCCCACGGTCTCGGCATCAAGGAGACCATCAACGGCAAGGGCAGCGTGGACGCAGCGATGGGCACCGAGAAGACCTCCTGGGAAGAGGCCAAGGCCGACATCCTCGGACTCTTCATGGTATGCCGCCTGATCGAGATGGGCGAGATCACCAACATCTCCGTCGAGGACGCCATCACCACCTACATCGCCGGCATCCTCCGCTCGGTACGTTTCGGAGCCGCCTCCTCCCACGGCAAGGCCAATATGATGTGCTTCAACTTCATGGAGCAGCAGGGTGCCTTCTCCCGCAACGCCGAGGGCCTCTATCAGATCGACTTCGAGAAGTCCAAGGCCGCCGTCAACGCCTGGGCCGACCTCATCCTGACCACCCAGGGCAATGGTGACGTAGCCTTCGCCACCGAGTTCCGCGCCAAGAACGGCGGCATCACCCCCGCCCTCCAGGCCGACCTCGACCGCATCAACGCCGCAGGCATTCCCAAGGACATCCAGTTTATCCAGGGTCCCGATGTGCTCTTCAAGTAAATCCATGGCAGCAGCGGCCGTCCTCCTGGCACTGGCCGCTGCCTCCACACTCACAGTATCGTCCTGCCGCGGCAACAGCGGCGGGACCGATATTTTCATACCCTCCGCTCCCGACTGGTCGGACGCCGCCGCATGGTACATCTCACAGCCCTCAGGGGACAATGCCCCCGCAGCGGACATTTTCTACATCCTACCCACCTGCATCTGGGACTGGACCGCCGCGGACGGGCAGACCTGCCGCTACTCCGACTACACCCGCACGGACCACATCGAGGCATTCCTCCCCTCGGTGGAGCTCGCCGAGGACATTTTCGCCCAGGGACAATACGGGTTCTACTGCCCCTACTACCGGCAGATCTCCCTCAACGTCTGGATGGACGGAGAGGCGGCGGTAGAGGAGTTCTTCCCCCTGTCGATGGAGGACGTCAACGCGGCATTTGACTATTATCTGGACAATTACAATGAGGGACGGCCCTTCGTCCTCGCAGGGTTCAGCCAAGGCGGCAAGGCAGTGGTGGAGCTGGTCAAGCACCTCCCCGCCCCGGCATATAAACGGATGGTGGCTGCCTACGCGATAGGCTACCGCGTCTCTGACGAGGAGCTGGCGCAATACCCCCAGCTGCGCCCCGCCGTCGACTCGACCGGCACCGGCACCATCATCTGCTACAACTCCGTTGCCACCCCCGATGCGGCCTGCGCGGCCCTCTCTCCCTCCGACATCTGCATCAACCCGGTAAACTGGACCACCAGCGCCACCCCCGCCGTACTCAACGACTCGGTGACCGTCACCGTCGACACTTACCACCACCTGCTGATAGTGGACGGCCTCGACCCGGAGCAGTACTGGATGCCCTCGCTCGCCCCCATGTTCTCCAAGGGCAACTACCACCTGCAGGAACTCACCCTATACCAGGACCATCTGAGGCGCAACACCGCCCTCCGCGTCCGGAATTTTTCCGATAAATAAATGAAACACCGCCAACTTCTCCGGACGATATCCGCCGCCGCGGTCATTGCCCTTGCCCTCACCTCCTGCGGCAGACAGGAGCTGCCGTGGTACGAGGATACCGGACGGCTGTGGAAGGACTACATGGCTGCGGTCGAGGACGCGAAAGTGGCTGCGGCAGAGAAGATGGATCCGGACTTAGCCACTATCGTATCGCCGGCAGAGAACCCACAGATAGAGTGGCTGGAGCGGGACGGCCGGACATTTGTGCTGGTCGGCTCGGTGATGACAGAGGAGGAAAGCCGGTACTGGGAAGACGGACAGGCAGATATGTTCCTGCTGGACGACCGCCTGCCCTGGGTCTCCCTGCCCTACGACCTGACCGCACGTCTGAAAGCAGACGCCCGCCAGACCGACGACCCAGGCATAGTGATGCGCGTCGTCCAGATGCTCGGCCTGCCGCCCGACTACTGCGGCAACCGCATTGTGCTCTTCTGGGCCGAGAAGGACAGCCTCTTCCGCCCTACCCCCGACCCGGAAATCCATGACAGCGAAGTCCTCCTCGACTTCCGCGATGACGTGGACCCCCGCTACCGCGCCTGGTTCGAGGACTACTGCCGGACCGCCTACTACTCCGACACCCCCTACCCCTGGACCCGCCTCGGCTACACCTACGACTGGCACAGCGGCTCCCCCTCGGCCATCGGCCCCGCCGAGTTCATCGTCCGCCCCTCCACCCGCGTCATTGTCCATGACATCCTGTCCGTACCCGACTGGTACCGCACCTTAACTACCCCTGCAACTGACACGCTGGTAATATCCTTGCCCCATCCCGCCATGGACACTCTCGGAAGCACCGACGGCACAGGAACATATACGCTGAATTTGGAATCCTCCGGAGATTTTCAGTCTTCGGACATCTCGGTGACGGTAGGAGTCCGGAAGAACAAATTCTACGAACTGCTGGCCGGAAACGACCGAAGATTGATTCTGATTATATTCTCGATATGCGCCGCCTCAGCGTTGATAACTCTCGCCTACCGCTACAAAAAGACACTGAAACAACAAAAGCAGCATATCGCAGACCAGGCCGGAGCGATACCCACAATCAAATCGGAACCGGAGAAACACCACGAAACAACGGACCTCATGAGATTCCAGAACATGACATACGAGACTATGCATAAGCTGGCAGACCTGTACGACATACACCAGAGCAATCCGCAGCATTTCATGGACAAGTCCGTCACAGTCGCCCGGGACTATCTCACTAAGACCAATTCATACGGCAACGCCGAATCCCTCCTGAACTCAGTGTACCCGGGATTCCTTGACGAACTGCGGGCAGAATTCCCCAAACTTAAAAAGGAGGACTTCCATCTGATAACGCTCACCTGCATAGACTATCCCAGCAGCATCGTCTGCTCCATCCTCAACATAAGCGAGACCAACCTCAGCACAAAAAAATACCGACTGGCCCGAAAAATGAACCTCGACACCAGCCTCACCAAATACCTCAACGCACGCCTGTCCTCCTATCGGAAACTGCCGGAAGAGGACAAATAAATTTTCACACCTGCTCCGTCAAGCAACTGTATTTCAAGACTGTACAAATTTGTGTGACTCACAGCGGCATGCCTCATAGCCCATCATATTTACTGTGTTTCAACCATTTACACCTTCTACACCGCCTCACTTGATGTGAATTTTTTATCCTTGTTCACAGCGGCACGGCATATTAGATTTGTACCGGAAACAACAAACATCCTACAGACATGAAAAAATCAATCTTCGCATCACTGCTGCTTACTGCCGCCTCCCTGTTATTTCTGCCGTCCTGCAGAGACAACACAGGGGACATCGTGCTCGACCGGTCCATCCTGGATTCCGCAAAACCTCTGACAGCCGAGTCCATGAACTTCGACTTTCCGATAACAACAGTAAATCTCTACGTCGTAAACGACTCCATAGCAGTCGTACACAACTCTGAGCAGGACGAAAGGAAATTGGTGGAAATATACAATCTCAACAGCGGAGCCCTTATATGGGACCGCTTCACAAAAGGAAACGGACCGGAGGAAATCCTGATGGGACGCTCTGACATGTTCAACGACACTCTGATGCTCGAGGATTTCATGAGAGACCGCATCGTGCTCCTGCCCATAGACAAAATCACCATAGGCGAAGATTTTAAGCCGGAATTCCAAGGCTATTCGGTCGTGTCCACCCGCATCAGGCCATTTGGGGGAAAGCTGCTGGCTGTCAATCCTTACTGCTTCAACGACAAGCAGTCCGGCATCCACAACGACGGGAACCGATTTATTCTCACGGACAGCTCTTTCAACTATAAGGAGACAAACAGCTATCAATATGAGACGTTCAATGTCACAAATGGAAATTTCATAATATCATACGACAACGACAGAATCATCTATTATTCTGCAGCAGAACCTCTTATAGAGGTATACGACACAGATCTCAATCTTCTGAGAACCGTTACCGGACCGGAACTGCCCAACAGGCCGGAGCTGTCACTCATAGGCAATATGGTCATGTACTCCAACGGTAAACCCTACGCATACAAGTCTGCTTCATGCTGTAACCGCCGCCACGTGTATCTTACCTACATAGGAGAACTGGCCACGGCAGACCGGAACTATGATGACTTCGACACCTACATCCTCAAGTTCGACTGGGACGGCAACTTTATTGAGTCATACTCCATCGGTCATTCTGTCACCAGCATGTCCCTGAGCGGGGACGGCAAGTCACTCTACGTCTTCGGGCGGGAACATGACGGAACAGATGTCCTGTACCGATATCCTCTCTAAGCTACAATCGATCAAAATTAAGCTGCCGCAAATTGTCACATTTCTTAGATATGAACGTCTTCTAGAATAAAGCGATAATAGTTTTACGAATCTACTAAAAAACGAAACTTATGAGATTGCGCAATTTTATTTCGGTTATTCTGGTGGCTGCAGTTGCTGTATCCTGCCATCATTCAGAAGAAGGCTCTACTTTAGAAATACCACTGAAACCGGCTGAAGGCATAATCAGGATGAGCACCCTGTACGAAGGATACAGGACTGTAGTCCCTGAGGGCATGCTTATATCCGGAATAATCGATGTGGCTGTTGCGGACAGCATTCTCGTGGTTCTGGGAGAGACCGATTCGGGTCTGGTAAGCATCTACGGCCTGGATGGGGACTACCGCAGGTCTTTCCTGACGAGAGGACGCGGGCCCGGGGAGATGACGGATATTATGGCCATGGCGTGCGATATGTCCGCAGGGACAGTGGACGTGCTGGGCAATTTCGGTATGGACATATACTCTTTCGACATACAGACCGGCCGGCTGAAAAACTCTTTTTCAATCGGTGAAAGCGAGATAAGGTATGCCAAGGACCTGCTGCCGGCAGGCGATGGCCGCTATCTGTTCTACAAAGACCTTTCGTACATCGACGGACCTGAGTATGAGGTGTATCTTTACAATCCTTCCACCGGCGAGGTTGAAGGCCGCTGGCTGCCCCTGGATAAGGACTTTGCGGAAGCGGCAAGCTTCTCGCAGACCAACAATCTGTTTGAATACGGCGGTCGCCGTTTCTTCTATTCTGCATTCTCTGACGGAATCTACGAATTTACCGGAGACACCTTAGTTCAGTATGTACGTTTTGCAGACAACGGTTACAATTTCACTCCGGAAATGAAGAAACGTCCATGGCCACAGGATCTCATGGCGTTTGTAGAGGCTTGTCAGAAAAGCGGCAGGATATGGGGTCACGTGGACCTGTTCATGATAGGAGACAGAACTATGTCTGTTTATAACTACGGGAAGGACAGCAGATATGCAGCTGTCATGGATCTGGAGAAGGGAACTAGTATCTCTTACAGTATGCTGGAGGATGATATGGTCTGGGGCATCGGCAGCGACAGCTTTTTCTCCCCATACTATCTGCGTTATACTGACGGGGAATACGCCGTATATCTGGTAGAGCCGTTCGATATCCTAGAGAAGATTGAGGACTCTCCGACGTCCGATGACCCGACGATAGAGTCCAACAGACAGGCGCTGGCAAAACTGCCATACGAGTCGAACCAGATAATACTGATGATGAAAATCTAGTCAAAGCTTGTCCACCTCTTCCGGAGATAGACCGGTAGTCCGTGCAATCAGTTCCAAGGGGAGGCCCTGCGCTTTCATATTCCTCGCGATGTCGCAAATGGCCTCAGTCCTGCCTTCTGCCGCAGCAGCCGCTTCATGGCCCAGTCAAAGCGGATTACTTCATCTCCATAATAAACCATATCTTCCTCCTTTTTCTGCAAATTTAAGTATAAATCCGATTTCACCCGTACCGGCAGAGTAAAAAATCCGCACCGTCACCCGCTGACCCGCCAGGATTTCGGGAAAACAGGGTATTTTGCCATTTAGAATTTCGGGGAAATAGGGCATTTCTTGCTTTAAGATTTTGGGGAAACAGAGAATTTGTCTATTTTTGCATAGGCAGACATCTGTATTTATGACAAATAGGATATTTAAAAGGAAAATATACGACAAGCTGCTTCTATGGAAACAGGAAGCAGACGGAACAAGCGCCGCCTTAATCCAAGGGGCCAGGCGTATCGGCAAGTCTACAATCGTCGGGGAATTCGCAAGGAACGAATACGCCTCCTACCTGCTGATTGACTTCAACAGGGCCTCCGCCGCTGTAAAAGCCTTGTTCGATGACCTGACGGACCTGGATTTCATTTTCCTGCAGCTGCAGACCATATACCGTGTCGTCCTGGAAAGACGCAAGTCAGTCATCATCTTCGATGAGGTGCAGAAATGCCCCAAAGCCCGCGAAGCGATCAAATACCTCGTTCAGGACGGCAGATATGACTACATCGAGACCGGCTCCCTCATCAGTATCAGGAAAAATACAAAGGACATCACCATCCCGAGCGAGGAGGAACGCATGGACATGTACCCTATGGACTTCGAGGAGTTCAGGTGGGCCATGGGCGATACAGTGTCCGTCCCTCTTATCAGAACCTTCTTTGAGAAGCGGATGCCGTTGGGCGCGGCACACAGGTCAAAGCAGAGAGACCTGCGGCTGTACATGCTGGTGGGAGGTATGCCGCAGGCCGTCAATGAATATCTGGAGACAAACAATCTCGCGAAGGTTGACGCCGTAAAGAGACGTATCATCCAGCTCTATTCCGAGGACTTCCTCAAAATAGACGCCACAGGCAGGCTGAGCAGACTGTTCATGTCCATTCCCGCCCAGCTGAGCAGGAAAACCTCCCGGTACTATATGAGCGCAGTCGTAGGGAATGTGGACAATGGCAAAGAGGAGGAAATGCTCGTAAGTCTCGAAGACAGCAAGGCCGTCCTGGTCTCATACCATTCCAATGACCCCAACGTGGGCCTGCAACTGACAAAAGACACCTCCAGATATAAACTGTTCGCCGCGGACACCGGCCTGTTCGTCACAATGGCTTTTTGGGACAAAGGCTTTGCGGAGAACATCATCTATCAGAAGCTGCTGTCCGACAAACTGGAGGCCAATCTAGGGTACCTGTACGAAAACCTTGTGGCGCAGATGCTCACCGCGGCAGGCCATCAGCTGTTCTACTATACTTTCGAAAAAGACGACAAGCACTTATATGAAATAGATTTCATGCTGACGAGAGGCAGCAAGATATGCCCTGTCGAAGTAAAGTCCTCAGGCTACATGACCCACGCCTCCCTCGATGCCTTCAGGAAGAAATACCAGGCCCGGATACAGAACAGCTATGTACTCTACACCAAGGACCTGCAGAAAGGCGAGAGCGGGCTGCTGTATCTGCCGGTGTACATGACGCCGGTGCTATAAAAAAACACAACCCCGAAAGGAGTTGTGTCCCGAGTGGAGCATACCGGAGTCGAACCGGTTACCTCGACACTGCCAGTGTCGCGCTCTAGCCAAATGAGCTAATGCCCCTCCACTATTATGAAAAAGTGCCGCAAAGATACGGTAATTTTTCTATTTACAAAATTATTTTTCTACAGCCAGCCGAAAATCATGATGACGGCTATCACCAGCGGGGCGACGTAGCGCACCAAATAGAAGATGGCGTTGTACAGCCGTTTGTTGGGCAGGGTGCCGCCGTTGGAGAGCTCATCCACAAAATCCTTCCGGCCGAGTTTCCAGCCGACGAATATCACAATGAAGAGTCCGCACAGGGGCATCAGCAGGTTGGCCGAAATCATGTCGAAGAAGTCGAAGAAAGTCTTACCGAGGATGTGTACGTCGGAGAGCACGCCGCCGGAGAGGGCACACAGGGTGCAGAGCACTAAGCATACGGCGCTGGAGAGCAGCACGGCCATGCGGCGCTTCATCCTGCAGGCCTCTATCAGGTAGGTTACGGACACCTCTAAGAGGGAGATGGACGAGGTGATGGCCGCGATGAAGAGCACGAAGAAGAAGAGTATCGCGATGACTCCGCCGGCGGCTATCTGATCGAAGATATCGGGCAGCACCACGAAGAGCAGGCCGGGGCCCTCGCTCGGGGAGATGCCGAAGGCGAAGACGGCAGGCATGATGGCCAGTCCGGCGAGGATGGCGAAGAAGGTGTCGGAGATGGCGGTCAGCGAGGAGAGCTTGACGATCTTCTCCTGCTTCTTGACATACGAGCCGTAGGTCAGAATCGTCGCACAGCCGATACTCAGGGAGAAAAAGGCCTGGCCGAGGGCGTTGAGGAAAGTGTTTCCGGTAACCTTGGAGAAATCGGGCTTGAAGAGGAACTCCAGACCGGCTCCGGCCCCGGGCAGGGTCACCGAGCGGATGGCGATGATGATGATGGTAAGGAAGAGCAGAGGCATCATGACCTTGGTATAGCGCTCGATGCCGTCCTTGATGCCGGCCAGCAGCACCAGGGATGTCAGAGCCAGGAAGATATAGGTGTAGAGTATCGTCCTCCAGGGAGTGGATACGGCCGCGGCGAAGAAGCCCTCCGACGAGCCCTGCTCGGGCAGGGTGAACGACACGGCATGCACGAGGTAGTCTATCGTCCAGCCTCCCACCACGCAGTAGAAGGATATCAGAGCCACGGATGCCAGCACGCCGAGCACGCCGACCAGTCCCCAGTGTCCCTTGGGTGACAGCACCTTGAAGGCCTTCACAGCATTAACCTGACTGCGGCGTCCGACCACGAACTCCGACATCATGATGGGCAGGCACAGCAGGAATACCAGCACGAGGTAGATGATGATGAATGCCGCGCCGCCGTTGGTACCCATCAGGTAGGGGAAGCGCCAGAGGTTGCCCAGTCCTATAGCCGAGCCGGCCATGGCTACGAGCACGCCGAAGGAGGATTTGAAATTGTCTCTCATTTTCTGGTTAGTATTAGGAATGAATAATAAAATCCGGTCTTTTCATCTAAATAACGCTCGGAACGGCTCTCCACCTTCCACAGCGCAGGATCCACATCCGGGAAAAATACCTCCGCATTCCCGATGATCGTCTCCACCTCAGTGATATACAGGCGGTCGGCAAGAGGCATGGCGGCACGGTAGAGCTGACCGCCTCCTATGACGAACACTTCCTCCGATGCGTCCGAAACATCCGGGGCATCCGTACCGACAGCGGCGACAGCGGCCTCCAAGGACGGCAGGAACTCCGCCCCGCAGTCAGGAGCCGCACTGTGCGAGCGGCTTACCACGATGTTGCGCCGTCCGGGAAGGGGACGCCCGCCGAGCGAGAGCCAGGTATTGTAGCCCATTATGACGGGATGTCCGGTGGTCACCCGCTTGAAGTACTTCAGGTCGCCGGAGATGTGCCAGGGCATCCGGTTGCCCTTTCCGATGGCGCCGTTGGCGGCTTTGGCGACGATTAGCGATATCATAGGCTCGATTCTGATAAGTTGAAATGAAGTTCAAAATTAAGGAAAATTTTCGGGAAATTGTGCTACTTTTGTAAGGTTATGATACTGATAATCGACGACGACGACGCCATAAGAGCATCCCTGACCTTCCTTCTGAAGCGCTCGGGCCTGACCGCCAAGGCCGTCCCCGGTCCGAAGGAGGCCCTGGACGAGGTGCGGCTGCAGGAGCCTGAGCTGATCCTGATGGACATGAACTACTCCCTGTCCACTACCGGGGAGGAGGGACTGGAGCTGCTGCGCAAGATCAAGATATTCGCCCCGGCGGCCCCCGTCATCCTCATGACGGCCTGGGGCAGCATCAGCCTCGCCGTGGAGGGCATGCGCCTCGGAGCCTTCGACTTCATCACCAAGCCCTGGGACAATATGGCCCTGATGGACCGCATCCGCACCGCCCTGCATCTGAACTCGGACCGGCAGGAGGAAGAGGGCATCACCGGCAGGGGCTTCGACAAGATCATAGGCAAAAGCCCACAGATCAAGGAGGTGCTGGACGCAGTGACCCGCGTGGCACCTACCGGCGCCTCGGTGCTCATCACAGGCGAGAGCGGCACGGGCAAGGAGCTCATCGCGGAGGCCATCCACCTCAACTCCCCCCGCAGCAGCGGCCCCTTCGTCAAGGTCAATCTCGGAGGTCTGAGCTCCAGCCTCTTCGACAGCGAGATGTTCGGGCACAAGAAGGGCGCCTTCACCGACGCCTGGACCGACCGCAAGGGCCGGTTCGAGCTGGCCGACAAGGGCACTATCTTCCTCGACGAGATAGGCGAGCTGGAGCCCGTCTGTCAGGTCAAGCTCCTGCGCGTGCTCCAGGACCGCACCTACGAGCCGCTGGGCGAGAGCATCCCCCGCCGCACTGACGTCCGGGTGGTCTCGGCTACCAACCGCGACCTGCAGGAGATGGTCCGTCAGGGCCTCTTCCGCGAGGACCTGTTCTACAGGCTCAACCTCATCCCCATACACCTGCCGCCGCTGAGGGAAAGGAGGGAGGACATCCCACTGCTGGTGCAGTATTTTACCCGCAATGCCGGCAGCCGCGCCGTATTCTCCCCTGAAGCGATGGAATACCTCAGCCGCCTCCCCTATCCGGGCAATATCCGGGAACTCAAGAACATCGTCGAGCGTGCCCTCATCCTCGGCGGCAGCGGGACCATCTCCCGCGATGACGTGGTCCGCTGCACCGGCGCCCCCGACGAGCACGGCGCTGCCTCCGGAACAGCCGCCAAGGACTCCGACACCCCGGCCCAGACCCTCGAGGAGATGGAGAGGGACCGCATCCTCCGCACCCTGAGCGACTGCAACGGCAATGTCTCCCGCGCCGCCGCAGCCCTGGGCCTCACCCGGGCCTCCCTCTACCGCCGCATCGAAAAATTCAAAATCAACCTTTAGGACCATGGGATCAAGAGGATACTTCCGGCTCATAGCGGTGCTGCTCATCGTGGTCGTGGCGGCCTCCATAGGATTTGCCCTGATGATGGCGGACGAGGGGACGGGCAGCTGGATATATGTCGCGGCGCAGGTGCTGCTGATAGCTGCCGTTGTCCTCCTGGTGATATTGTACCAAAAGACCATAAAGCCGCTGAACACCCTCTCCGGAGGCATCGACCTGATCAAGGAGCAGGACTTCTCCACCCGCCTGAGACCCGTGGGGCAGAAGGACGCCGACCGCATCATAGAGCTGTTCAACCGCATGAGCGACCGCCTGCACAACGAGGAGCTGCGGATTCAGGAGCAGAACCACTTCCTCGACCAGCTCATCGCCGCCTCCCCGGCCGGGGTGCTGATCATGGACATCGGCCACCGCATCGACTCGTCAAACCCGGCATTGGACCGGATGCTCGGAGTCCGGAGCATTGAGCCTTACCGCGGACAGCTCCTGCAGGACAGCCCCCTGCCCCTGCTCAGACTGCTCGCCGGACTGCAGCCGGACGAGGGCCGCATCCTCCAGACCGACCCCCTGCACATCTACCGCTGCACCCTCTCGTCCTTCATGGACCGGGGCTTCCCCCACCCTTTCTACATGGTCGAGCCCCTGACCGAAGAACTGTACGAGGCCGAGAAGAGGGGTTACAAGAAGGTCATCCGCGTCATCTCCCACGAGGTCAACAACACCATGGCCGGCATCACCTCGGCCCTCTACGCCATACAGCAGACCTCCACTGACTCCGGGGACGGGGACACCGCCGCGATGCTGTCGATACTGCTCTCGCGGATAGACCGGATGAGCCGCTTCATCACCGACTACGCCTCGATGGCCAGGATTCCCGACCCGGTGTGCAGGCCGGTGGACGCCTGTGCCTTCATGCGCCGCGTGCTGCCCTTCCTGGAGAGCCTCAGGGGTCAGAAACAGATAGCGTTCGTAACCGAGATAGATGAGAAGGCCGGAGAAGTGCCGATAGACCAGGTGCTGATGGAGCAGGTGCTGACCAACATCGTCAAGAACGCGGTGGAGGCCTTCCCGGACGGTTTGCCCGACGCCCGCATCACCGTCACCGCCCGCCTCGGCTACTGGTGCGTGGCCGACAACGGAGCCCCCATCCCCGAGGAGACCGCCCGCCACCTCTTCACCCCCTTCTTCTCCACCAAGCCGGACGGCAAGGGCATAGGCCTGATAGTCATCCACGAGATCCTGACCCGCTCAGGCATCCGTTTCAGCCTGGGTACCGGGGAGGACGGCGTCACACGTTTCGAAATGTTCTTCAGCTAAACGGCGACAGGGGCCTTTATGGCTGGCCAGGGGTCGTAACCCTCGAGCTTAAAGTCATCGTAATCAAAGTCGAAGACCGAGCGGACATCCGGATTGAGAGCCATACGCGGCAGAGGGCGCGGTGTCCTGGAGAGCTGCTCGTGTACCTGGTCGAAATGGTTGAGGTAGATGTGGACATCCCCGAAGGTGTGCACGAAGTCCCCCGGGACATAGCCGCACTCCTGGGCCACCATCATGGTCAGCAGGGCATAGGAGGCGATATTGAACGGCACTCCGAGGAAGACATCGGCGCTGCGCTGGTAGAGCTGGCAGGAGAGCCGCCCGTCGGCCACGTAGAACTGGAAGAGGGTGTGGCAGGGAGGCAGGGCCATCCGGTCCACCTCAGCTGGATTCCAGGCTGAGACGATGTGCCGCCGCGAGTCCGGGCTGCGCTTGAGTGAGTCCAGCACCTGGGAGAGCTGGTCGATGGTCCGTCCGTCGGGAGCGGGCCAGGAGCGCCACTGATGCCCGTAGACCGGCCCGAGATCCCCGTTCTCATCGGCCCATTCGTCCCATATCGAGACCTTGTGGTCGTGCAGGTACTTGATATTGGTGTCGCCCTTGATGAACCACAGCAGCTCGTAGATGATCGAGCGCAGATGCAGCTTCTTGGTCGTAAGCAGGGGAAAACCCTCCGAGAGGTCGAACCTCATCTGATAACCGAACACCGACTTGGTCCCCGTCCCCGTCCGGTCCGACTTGACCGTCCCGTGGTCCAGGATATGCTGCAAAAGATCCAGATACTGCTTCATGGCTGCTTAAATTTTACGTCCGCCAAAGGTAGTGAATTTCCATTAAAAGTCTGACGGAAGCAGCAGGACAATCGGCAGGTGGTCGCTCGCCCCTCCGTTCCATCTCGGCCCGTAGTAGGTCCTGAACGGCTTCTGTCCCAAGAACTTCTCATCATCCTCAAGCAGCAGAGGGTGAGAGTATATCTCCATCCTGGCATCCTCCAGGGACGGGCTGATGAGGAAGAGGTCGATCAGTTCCCAGCGGCCGTTGTACTTGAGGGTCCCCTCCCCTCTCTGATGCAGGGACCATCCCGGATTGAGCAGGCCCGTCCCCCGTTGCAGCGACACCACCGGAGGAGAGTCCGGAGTATCGTTGAAATCCCCCATGACAATCACCGGCGGCAGCTCTCCGGAAGCGGAGTCCCTGAGAGCCTCCACCACCCTCCGGAGAGTATCGGAGGCGGCCTGGCGGAAGGGACGGGAGTACTCCTCTCCGCCGAACTTGGAAGGCCAGTGATTGATGATAAAATGCACGGTATCCGGCGGCCCTCCCGGCAGATAAAGCCCTGCCGTCACATGAAGGATATCCCGCGTAGGCCGCTCCCTCCCTGTCAGCACTGTGCGGGCCTCCACCTCCAGGACGGTCATATATTCCTCCCGGTAGATGAAGCCCACGTCTATTCCCCTGCTGTCGGGAGAGTCCCGGTGCACCACCCCGTAACCCAGCTTCGCCAGCGGAGTCCGCTCCGTCAGCTGCCGCAGCACCATCCGGTTCTCCACCTCCGCGAAGCCCACGGCCAGGGACCAGTCCCCATAGCTGTCGTGCATAGACAGAAGGGCCTTGGCGATGAGATTGCGCTTGACCAGAAACTTCTTCCAGGTCCAGTGCTTATCACCTGTCGGAGTGAACTCCTCATCCATCGTCAGCGAATCATCGAAAGGGTCGAAAAAGTTCTCCAGATTCCAGAAAACCACATAGGGGTCTGCTGCCTGCCCACTCACGTCCGGTACAAAGACACATACCGAAAACGCCACTGCCACTACACAAATCTTACTCCACATCATAGTCTTATTTATTTCACCGCAAATTTAATAACTTTATCGTCGGTATACAAAAACTGCCGGCTCTGATAACTCCAGAAGCCGGCAGTTTCTACATTACCTATATTACCACTAATCCGCCTGCACTCCGTTCAGAAGAGTATAGAAATCTCCCTGTCCGATTCTAATCATGAATGTCCTCAATTCTCCGGTTGTGTTTGCGTCCACTGTAACCACCACATCGTTACCGTCACGCTGCACCCTAAGCCACTCCACCTGCTTGTCGAAATAATTCTCATCCGCACAGCGTCTATTCTCCTCTTCACTGGACGGATAGTAATTCTCATTTACTATTATCGATACGATCCACCAGTACCCGTCTGTCGTGGCACGGATCACTCCTCCCTCTTCAGGCACTGCAACATCGCGGGGAGACAGATTTATGATATCTTCCCATATTCCATCCAGAAACTCCTCCTGGGAACCGGACAACACCGAAATTTCTCCATCCAACTCCAGTTCTATGGAAAATGACCTGGCTGCTCCGTAATTGTTCTTCACTCCGACTGTAAGCTCGCGGTCTGAACGCCATACACTCAGCCAGCCAAACTCGCCCATTTGAAAATCCGAATCAGATATCTTAAAATCAACTCCATCCACGCAGATATTTGAAAGACTCCAGCCGGATACTTCGGTCAGAACTTTAACCGTATCTCCGACACCGTCAAAATTCAGTTCTGTCTCTGACAGCCCTATCAGACTATCCTTCTCCCTGTCTGACGTACAGGACGCCAAGAACAGCATTATTCCTGCAATAAGTAACATCTTTTTCATATAATATAATTTTAGGGGTTATACATATTTCTTAACTGAAAATCCTTCATATTCCCCACCGGGCCCCTCAAGGACAAGGCGGAACATACCCTCGCCGATACCGGAGAGGTCGTAAGAGTACTCCATGCCGTCGGCAGGGAGGGCGGATGAGTAAACTGTCCCGCCAAAGCTGTCCTCAATGCGAAGGTCATTCATACCAGACGCATAAAAAGAGACGAACAGTACTTCATGAGAAATTGTCACTTCGGGGACTTCAACGACACTGCGGGTGCGCGTATCGGTTTTTGACATTATTATCTCTACATAATCTTGACTGTTTGCACAGATAATAATCGATGAAATGAGGATTAAGGTAGCTAGTATCTTTTTCATAGATGTTGTTTTATCTTATGCAAACATAAGATTTTTTCAACTATGAACAAATTTCACGGACTTTACAGCACCATTGTCAAGTATTTGATATACAATAAGATACACAGCAGCAAAACTTTACATGTAAATCCGTAAAGTATAACATTTGCACAACGTCCTGGTTATAAGCAATATACTCTTACCTAGTGTAAAGTATTTTTAATGATCGGCGCTGTATGATTTGAGTCCCTGGGCTATAAATGCCGACAGACTGCAGCTGATTCCCATTTTCTTGGCGATACGACTCTTGGTTACGTTAAGTGTATTCTCACTGCACCTGTACAACACGCACATTGTACTGGTTGAGAATCCGCAACACATCAGGGCGACAAGGTACGTCTGCCTGTCTGTTAGCGGCCCGTATGTTGAAGACAACGAAGACAGATAACCAGGATATGCCATATTGACCATCTCAAGCACAAACTTGCTCGTCGAGTTTTCTGGAAAATACTCTTCGATGACGCTGGACATTACTGATGAGAATGCCGAGGTGGAACCGTATCTGTAATATGCGTCTACCAACCTGTCATTCACCTCTATAAGTTTGCCATTCATTGAGATCATTGCGTCCTTCACTGATGACTCCTGCGCAAGCCTGGACATCAGACTGTTTGAGCGCTCCACTGATTCCCTGTACTCATTTTCCTTTTCTTTCCATCTCAAATTAAATGTTTCAGCAATCTGGTCCGCCTCAAGGGCCTTTATTTTCATTTTACCATACTTCCGTATAAAGGCTGTAGATAAGCACAGCAGTATTAGCACTACTATCAGAGAGTTTATGACACGCTGTTTCTTGATAACGGCATAACGTTCTTTCATAAGACGGTTCTCGCTCTTCAGCTCAGAGTTCACGATATCATCTTCATATCCCTGTATTTTGCGGGAATAGTACAGACTGTCAGCATACATTTTGTTCCGAAGTAATGCAACGCTGTCTCCTTCACTCCTTGCGATTTTCATGAGAACATCATATCTGGCCAGACTTGTACGCACATCGGTTCCGACGATTTTCCGCAAGTAGTAACGAGCTGAGTCCACCTGTCCTGTCGCAGCACAGGAGCACGCAATGTAATAAAAAAGATCATCACGATAAGATACAACATCCTGACACGAATCCTCCATAAGCTTTACGGCCGACAATGCTACGCTCCTGCTCCTTACATAATCCGGCGGATCCAGATAATAGAAATATCCGGACAGCAAATAACGGCCGTCGACCATCAACGGCAGGTCCTCTGAATCTTCGGAATATTTCAGTCCGGCGACAATGCACTCATATCCTCTGTCCAATGAATCCATTGCCAGATATAGACGTGCAAGAGAATACATTTCATTTACCGCCCTTCTTTCATCTCCGGCCTGCTCGAAGCACGATATCGCGGTCTTGGTTCTAGCTATGCTTTCCGTAAAATTCACGGCTGTTGACTGGTACAGCTCGCCTATCCTGGTATTAAGCAGACCAAGCAGAGCCGGATCTGACATACGCTCAGCCAACGGCTCGGCTGCCTTGTATGACTCCATGGCCGCCTCCGATTCACCGCGCTCGTACTGAACAGCCCCCTGCATCATCAGAGCACGCACCAGCATGTCCTCCGGGCCACGTCTGCGGTAATAGGCCGCCGCGCTGAATATGGAGGTATCCGACGCTAACGGAAGCCAGCATTTGTACTCCGCCTCCGTCCTCAGCAGAGTATAGAACGCATGGACACCACGACGCATTCGGGCCACTTCCGCGCTGTCTACCGTCAGAAGGGTGTCCAGCGCCGCCTGAGGGTCGGTCATCATCAGGGAATCGGCAGCCGACAGTACCCCTTGGATGCGGCTCCGGCTGCTGGTCCTGTCTGAGCAGGAGACTATTGACAAACATAGGACGGCTGACAACGGAACAGCCATTAGAATGAACAATTGGGATAGTTTCAACTTCATAGTGTACTCTTTACAGAATACAAAATTACGAAATAAAACAGCCGGTCCTATCCGTTCTGACGGAAAAACCGGCTGTCGTATTTTGAAACGTATTACTGACTTCTTAGAAGAAACGGGCGCGGTTGTCAACTATCTCACCACGCTTATTGAATATAGAAGAAAGGTTGTTGATCTGATAGGCCTCGACCTGAGCGGCGCGGATCTTAGCGTCATCCTCTGTGTAGAAGGCTCCTGTCTCACGGTTGAGGACATTGAATACATATACACCGATATTGCCTGCTACCGGGCCGCTGATTACTCCGGGCTCGGCACCGGCTACCGCACCCACAAATGCAGGCTCCGTGGATGTAGAAGTCATGCTTCCGAATGTTATACCCTCCTTGGTGCTCACGGTCTGTCCGAGAGCTTCGGCGATGGAATTCATGTCTGTAAGGCCCTGAATCTTGGAAGCAACCTCCGCCTTGACTTTCTCTGCCCTCTTCCGGTTGGTAAGGATGTAGCGTATGGAGGCGGCCACATTGTTGACCGGAGCGTATCCGTCCTCACGGATAGCCTTGAGAGCCACTACAAAGAATATATCGTTGTTGACAGTGATGATAGGAGACACGTCTCCGACCTTGGTCTTGTCATCGTATATCCAGCGGATGACCTCACGCACATCTTCATATCGGGAGAGCTGACGGGCACTCTCAAGTACGTTGTTGGCGGGTACGACAGGGAGCTCCTCCTCGAGAGTAATCGCATCGAAGTTCTCAATCTTGCCCTCGCAGCGGGATGCCAGGTCATTGGCCTGGGCATAGAAGTCCTGGAAAGTCTCCTTGCTGGGAAGAGCCTCCTTGGAAAGAATTCCGAGCTGGACTTTCTTCATGGGGGCCGTACGCTCTGTCACACTTACAATATGCAGGCCGTAGTCAGTCTCCATCTTGGCGATGGTTCCGGGCCTCATGGTGAGGACATCCTGCATGCCGGGTATCATGGCAGACTGGGTCATCCAGCCGATATCACCGGGATTGGCCACATTGGGATTCTGATCAAGGGAATACTCTGATGCCAGGGCTGCGAAGTCGCCGCCGTGATTGAGAACATTGATGAGACTGTCTGCCAGCTCACCAGCATCGAAAGACATGAGAATATGACGGACATACGCCGAATCAGACATGTTTCTCACATCATTGACACGTACAGCATAGAATGAGTTGTCTTTCTGAAAAACAGGCATCACGCCAGGGTTACGGCTGAAAGCGAATTCATCCACTTCAGGGAACTGACTTGCCAGCTCACCCTGCTTGAAGTAGTAGTCCTGAAGAGGGGTGTCGGAATTCAAAGAGAGGAAGCTCTTGAGATTGTCTGTTGTGGAGAACTCCTCGAAAAGACCGTCTATCTCATCTTTTGCCGCCTGTATGTCGGCATCAGAAGGAACCACTTCGTATGCAACGAACTCAACGTCACGGGAAGCATTCTGACGGTAATTCTCCTTATGCGAATTATAGTAATCCTGTATTTCCTTACTGCTTACTTCAATGGTAGTATCCACCTCAAAACCGAAAGGTGTCAGAACAAATTCTACATCCGATGAAGTATTGTTCTCCTCAATCTGACGGCGGAGTTCGACAGGTGTGAGCACATCGCTGCCGGTAAGAAGCGAGGTATACTTTACAAAGTACTGCTGTGATGTCATGTTCTGCTGAAGGAAACTCCAGTACTGAGCCAGATTGCCCGAGGCATCCCCCGGAATAGCATGTATGAACTCCATGAGCTTCTCGCGGCTGAAATTACCAGAAGCATCGAGAAATACGGGATCCGATGACAGTACAGGGGATATCTCCTTGCCCTGACTCAGGTCCACGAGCTCATCGTCTCCGACAGTGATGCCGGCTCTCTGCATCTCGGGGATAATATACCACTGGGAGATGAGATTCTGCCAAGCACTCTCATTGATGGCCTGCATGGCTTCCTCCGATACGGACTGACTGCCTGAAGTGAGCGTATAGATGTTCGTATAATAGTCCACTTGTTGCTGGAACTCATTGTAACTAACCTTCTTACCATCTATTTTACCCACATCGTACTTCGATGAGAAGTAGCTGAGCGTAGTCTCCAATGTGGTCGGATCAATGATAAAAGATAACAGTGCCACTGCAATGAGCACTGTGATAAGAACACCGAGCTTGACTCGAATTTTCTCTAATACTGCCATTTTATTTTAAATTTACAACGTTCTGAAAATAGGGTGCGAAGATAGTAATTTTATTTTTATCTCCGGTATCTCGGACCGATAAAATTAACGGTATCGACATAAACTCTTTCGGTAGTGTCATTCGAAATTATGCCGTAACCGTCAAACGGTCTAAGGAGCTGGGCATCCCTTGCTCTCTCGTCCGATTCCATTCCATACCCCTGCATGAAACCCTGTGGAGAATACAGCCGTACATAACAGTCGGTGAATATCCTCTGCCTCTCCCTGTCCCAGTACAGAGTGTCGGTCATGAGCTTCTGACCCTCAAGATAGTTGGTTATCACAACATTTCCATAAGCAGACCATTTCTCGGTGGCTCCGGATACAGTATGCTCAGCCTTATCAGAGACTATTTCTGTCTCCAACAGACCTTCTTCGTTGTACGCCAGAACTTTGAAACCGGACGGGAAAAGCTCCATAGACTCATCCTCCCCCTTCTCATACCGCTCCATCCGTGCAGCTACGAGCCTCATCTGCACCACTCCGTTCTCGGTCTGCGCGGCATCCATATCCATCAGTACCTGAGTAGGAGCATCAGAAATCTGGTCAGCATCTATGTTCCTGAGTTTGTTGCTGCATGATACAGCAATGGTAGCGGACCAAAGGACCGCTACCATTCTTAAAGCTGTATAATACGTCGTCTTAAAGGTCATTATTACTTCTGAGTCCTTACTGTAGTAGACTCGCTAAGTCCGTTGCAATTGACCTGGAAACGGTCACCGTCCACTACATCATACATGAATGCATCAGACTGAAGGGGATAGTACTGACGGTATGTGGAAATCTGGCTGTCTGCATCGCCTGCCAGAGAGGAGTCAGCATTCTTGGCCTTTACCATATAATCCGTAGCTACCCAGAATTGAGCGCGGGACTCAATGGGGTTACCGTCACATTTCACGGTGCTCCAGATGGTTCCGATAAGGTAATATGCCTTGCCGGCCAGTGTGGAGGACTCTGCTGCTTTCTTGGCGGCAGCTATTGCCTCAGCCTTCCTGTCAAGTTTCGAGAACAGGTAAGTAGCAAGCTCAAAGTTGTATCCGGCATCGGTCTCGGCATCTGAATCCTCGAATGCGATGGCCTCATTCATGTATTTGACTGCCAGATCACCGCCGTCAGGAAGAGAAGAGTAGAGCTGGAAAAGCAGGTGGGCTGAGTTGGCAGAGGGATCCACCTTATACAGACCTTCCACAGCCTTGAGGAAAAGATCTTCATCTGTACATCCTGTTGAGGAGAACAGTGTGACAATATTGGAAAGGACGGCCTCGTCCTCAGGCTCGGCATCATAGCGGGGCTGGAATACTGCCACCAGGTTCTCACAGCTGGCCACACCGCTGCCTGCGAAGAGACTTTCCACATCCGATATGGCGTTGTCAACCATCTTTGAAGGCTTTGCTGCCTTTACCATCTCAAGTGTAGCGATACTCTTCTCGAAAGCTGCAAAAACATCAGAATCCATAAGTCTGCCTGACTTGTAGAGCTGGATTGCATAATCCAGATATCTCACGGCAACTGTGGTGGTAGATTTTTCCTTTGCCACGTCCAGTGCTTCTCCAAGGGCATTATATACTTCCATCTCACTGCCGGTCTCGGCATAATTCATCATGTCCACAGCCTTGTTGGTAACGGCATTGACAGCGTACTTGGGATAGTTGTCAATTCTCATCTTGTGAAGCATCATCAGTGTATCGACCAGCTCTTTCTTGCGGATAGGATTATTGCCGAATTTGCGGATATCGCTCCTCATGATCTTCATTCCGTCAATAAGCATATTCTGACTGGCTGTGGGAGGGCAGAAATGAATGGCCTTACGCCAGTTGGGAGCAGCGTCTTCCATGTTGTCCTGCTTCATGTACTGCATGTAGAATGAAAGATACTTGATACATTCGGCGCTGTCAGCTCCGTACCTTCCCTGTCCGAAGGCGATGATAGAAATAAATAATGCTACTGTTGCAAATAGAATACGTTTCATATGTTTATGATTAATAATTATTGTTAGTCGTATCTGTATTTGACAAACCAAATGTCATGAAGATTAATGTTGACAATAAAATTAATGTATCTTTCTCTGACCAGATCATGTCTGAGTGTTCCGCGCTGTCCTATATCAACAGCGACGCTTACCGCATTATGCCATCTGTATATAGGGAATGATGCTCCGAATGTGATTCCGAATGCATTGATCTGATGCCCGTTCACTTTGACATAGGACTGCTCGAAATAGGCTCCGGCCCTGTATGTAACCCTCTTCATATAGTACCTGATATCATACATATTGGGAGTAAGCTCGAAACCGGCTTTGTAATAGCGGGCCGTCGCAACTCCGAAATTATTCCAGGTACTGTTGTCGGGAAATACACTGTTATGCCAGTTCTGCTGTATATAGTCCACACCTACAGCCCATTTATTATTTACCCTGTACGACACACCGGCTCCGAATTCATCGGCGATAGTCAGGTTTGAAGCGCTGATAGCATTGTCATACAATACTGTATCCGCGTTCGAATATGCATATCTGGTAACTTCTCCGCTCATGCGGCTGGCCAGGCGGTATGTGCCGCCTATGACGAGCTGTGAGTTATTTTTCTTGAAAGGCTGTATGTACTGAATTCCGAATTTACCGGAAAAGCTGTGAACCTTGTAATCCCATCCGGTATAGACCGTATTGTAAGCTGAGGATGAGTTGAACAGGATATCATTGTGCTTGTTCATATAGCCGAAATAATATATACCCTGCGCACCTATGGAAATACGGTCAAAAAACATTACTGACGCACCTGCGAACAACTGGTAAATACTCCCTGTTCCGTACTGCTGATACTTGACGTCTCCCATATCAGCCACTATGTCGTTGTCCGTCTCCGTGGACTGGAACTTATATCCTACGTCGCTGAACGGAGATATACCTACTACGATAGCGGAGGTCTTGTATATCGGAAACGTAAAGGCGACATTCTGCATGTTGAAGACATTGTATGCAGCCTTGTTCATACCGTCGTTGAAATAAGAGTTTTTCTGATTGACACCGAAATCAAACATGAATGAGAGTGTATCCCTGGCGGTAATGGAGGCAGGGTTAGTCAGATTGATTACTCCGTTGTCCCTCATTCCGATGCCTATTCCTCCCATTGCATTGTTGTATGCGGAGCCCTCATAAGCGATTTTCCCGACACCGAACATAGAGTAAGGTGAATAAGAGCCCAAAGCATCTATCCACTGCCCTTTTAAAGAGTATACCGAGCAGAGCATCATAAATGCTGCGGCCAGAACTCTATGTCTGATAACTTTCCCTTTAAACATTTAATTGCGCAATTTTGGACAACCCGGTAAAAACAAGGTTACAAGCTACAAATATCGGGGTTTTTAGCTTCTTTGCAAAAAAAAGTGCGTCACCTCCGGTAAAAATAACCGTGCTCCCCGGATTACAGTTAATGTACCGCTCTACCTCAAACATTATGCCTAAAACAACTCCGTTGTTTATAGCTTCGGCTGTACTCTTACCTTCCTGTCTTAGAGGTATAGAAGGGGAAATTAACGGCAGTCGGCTGGTATACTGATTGATGGCCCTGAACCTCATGCTTAGTCCCGGGGATATATTGCCGCCTTTGAATACGCCCGTTCCGCTTACAAAATCCACAGTCAGCGCAGTCCCGAAATCAAAGATGATACAGTCTTTTCCAGGAAAAAGAATATGAGCTCCTAAAGCTGCCGCAATACGGTCCGCACCAAGAGTATCCGGTGTATCGTAATCCAGATGCATAGGTATAGGAGTAGCGGCATCCAGACGGATAAACTTACGGCAGTGTTCCTGCATCCAGGCCTCCAGCTCTGAATCACTTCCGGTGACAGAAGACATGCAGATTACATCAGGATGAAAACCATGAAGCATCTCACATTCCAGCTCCGCACGAAGAGATTCGCGCATCACGCGTTTTACCGACAGGATGCGCCTCCCGTCCGAGAGCGCTGTCTTGCAGTGAGTGGAGTTTCCTATATCTATGAGTATACTCTTCATTCTCCCGGTTGTAAGTCAGAGATGGGCGGCAAATATAATTACAATTTCTGTATCAAGTTGTACGCTCCCTCTATTGTTTTAACATTTTTAACAGTAATGTAAAGTTTGTCGTTATTCTCCTTAAGCATATAACGTCTTGCATCCTTGTGCTGAATGGTCTTGATAATATCCGAGAAACGGCTGCTGCGGTAGAAAGGGGACATGGAATTTGAGATAAAATACATGACCAGTGTATCGTTTTTCAGAACTATCTTCTCAAATCCCCTCTCGCGGGCAGCCATTCTCAGGCGCACCACAAAGACGAGCTGTTTGAATTCTTCGGGAATAGGACCGAAACGGTCCTCTATATCGGCAATGAAACGCTGCAGGGATGCCTCATCAGAGATAGAATCAAGTTCTTTGTACAGGCGTATTTTCTCTGCGGTGATATTGATATAGGTATCCGGAATAAGAATTTCCAGATCAGTATCCACCACGCAGTCTGAAACATATACCTCATCCCCTTCCTTGCGTCCCGGAAGATCGGCTACCGTACCCTTGATCTCCTCGAATGCCTCAGACAGAATACGCTGATAGGTCTCGAAGCCCATCTCGGCAATATAACCGCTCTGCTCGGCCCCCAGCATATTGCCCATACCTCGGATATCAAGATCGCGCATCGCAATATTGAAGCCGCTTCCAAGATCCGAGAAAGCCTCTATCGCATCCAGCCTTCTGCGCGCATCATCTGAAAGGGAAGTCATAGGAGGTACTATGAGATAACAGTAGGCCTTGCGGTTGGACCGTCCTACCCTGCCGCGGAGCTGATGCAGGTCACTCAGGCCATAGTTCTGAGCCTGATTGATAATGATGGTGTTGGTATTGGGAATATCTATGCCGTTCTCGATGATGGTGGTGGCTATCAGCACATCGTAATCTCCAGACATATATTCGATTATCTTGTTCTCCAATACCTTCGGCTCCATCTGTCCATGTGCAACACAAGTCTTTACTCCAGGAACTATCCTGCGTATGATATCCTCCACTTCGTAGATGTCCTTTACACGGTTGTGAACAAAAAATACCTGACCTCCGCGACTGATTTCCTCATTAATGATGTCTCTTATCGTATCCTCATTGAAATCAATAATTTCGGTCTGAATAGGAAGTCTGTTCGGCGGTGGTGTATTTATAATCGAAAGGTCACGCGCCCCCAGCAGGGAAAACTGAAGGGTTCTGGGAATAGGAGTCGCTGTCAGAGTGAGAGTATCTACTGATAATTTCAGATGCCGCAGCGTCTCCTTGGCCGCTACACCGAATTTCTGCTCCTCATCGATAATCAACAGGCCAAGATCTTTAAATACTATACTTTTTCCAAGCAGACGATGAGTTCCGACGATAATATCTATTTTACCGTTTTTTAATCTCTCCGTAATATCAGCCACCTCTTTCGGTGTCCTGAGCCGGCTGATATAGTCAATGTTGCACGGAAAGTTGCGCAGTCTGTCCTTGAAAGTATTATAATGTTGAAGTGCCAGAATAGTAGTCGGTACCAGTACCGCTACCTGCTTGCTGTCAGCCACGGCCTTGAACGCCGCTCTCATAGCCACCTCCGTCTTGCCGAAACCGACATCTCCGCAGACCAGACGATCCATCGGCCAACTGCTCTCCATATCTTTCTTTACAGCCTCTACCGCCTTTATTTGGTCAGGAGTCTCCTCGTATTGGAAAGATGATTCGAATTCCTGCTGAAGAAATGAGTCCGGACTGAATGCAAAACCCCTGGCAACCCTGCGCTGGGAATAAAGCCGTATCAAATCCTCAGCTATATCTTTAACTTTTGATTTCGCATTACTCTTGAGCCTTTCCCAATTTCCGGTTCCCAACTTATTGATTTTAGGTGTTTTCGTAGAATCTCCGGAACGGTACTTGGATATACGGTGCAAACCGTGTACAGATACGAAAAGTACATCATTATCCTTGTAAATAAGCTTGATTGCCTCCTGCACTTTTCCATTGATGCGGTTCTTTACCAAACCTCCGAAACGGCCTATACCATGATCTATATGCACTATGTAATCTCCCTCTTTGAAAGAATTTATATCATTCATTGTCAACCGTTCGCTCCTCTCCACGGTCCGTTTCAGACGAATACGGCGATATCTGTCAAATATCTGATGATCAGTATACAGGCATATCTTTCCATCATGATCGATGAATCCCTCCTGGATAGTGTATTCCATATAAATGAGATTCAAATCGTATGATGAGAAAATATTGCGCAGTCTTTCTATCTGGCTGCGGTTCTCACTCATAATACGTACCGTATATCCGTTCTTACAGCGGGACTTAATATCAGATGCCAGTAATTCGAAATTCTTATTGAACGCAGGCTGAGGAGAAGTGTTGAATTCTACCTCGACATCCGGATGTTCCAATGAATGCAGAGGTGAAAGATAAACTTTTTTATAACCGGTTACGGAACTGTCCTCCTCCGTGAAAGTATCCAACCCCGAAATCCAAATTACAGAATCTTCCGGAAGAACTTCATAAACAGAACATCCTTCATTAATTTCTGTTCCGTCGTTACCATCATGATCAGATATATTCGGATAAATATTCAAAAATTGCAGCTCTTCACCTACCGTATGCTGAGTATTGACATCGAACATACGTACAGTATCTATCTCATCCCCGAAAAAGTCCAGTCGGTAAGGCTTGTCATTGTTATATGAAAAAAGATCTATGATTCCACCCCTCACCGCATATTCACCAGGCCTTGAAACAAAATCAACCCTCGTAAATCCCATTCCATAAAGTTCATCCTGGAATTTCTCAAACGGCAACGTCATTCCTTTACTTACCCTCAGAACTTCTTTTTCCATCTGTCCCCAATCAGGAATATTTTCTTCCAAAGCTTCTTTATAACCGACTATTATCAGATATTCTCCTTTATACGTTCCATCCTTAAAATCAGATAACGCACTCAAAGCAGCTGTTCTCTGAACCTTTGCCGACATATCCTTTGAAGTTCCCTTGACAGTCCTGACATCTGTAGAAGGAAAGAAATAAACATTCTCATCTCCTTTTATATTATATAGGTCATTGGCACATCCTGCTGCATCATCCTTTCCTGAAAGTACTATGAGATGTACACCACTGTCCACAACTTCAGATATTGCAAATGCTTTAGCAGAAGAATACAAACCTCTGACTTCTATTGTATTGACATCTGAATTTCCTATTGCGTCATGTAATTTGGCGAGACTTTCACTTTTCAACAATCCATCTATTATCCGGTTCATAACCTTTCGAAAACCCTGTTTATATCTTATGATAATTATTTTTCTTTTTTTAAAAATTCTGTATATGAAACGTCTTTTTTACATTTCAAAATTATAGCAAATTAAGTTTTTAAAAATTTTTTAAAAAGTTATCCACACTTTATCATCATTGTTTAATTCACGCAACAAAGTTAATTTTATTTACTTTACACCACTTATCAACATATCAACAGACATAAATAACAATCATTTCTTTTTTAAAAAGAGTAATATTATATTTGTGTTCTTGTTTGCAATTGGTATGAAGAACGAAGAATTCGATGCTAGGGCACAAAGTTCGGCCAAAGATAGCGATTTTGAAGGGAAAATACGTCCTCAGGATTTCGGAGAATTCTCAGGACAGGACAAAATAATTGAAAATCTGAAGATTTTCGTTAAAGCCGCCATGCTTCGCGGGGAGGCGTTGGATCATATTTTACTGCATGGTCCTCCGGGGCTGGGAAAGACCACATTGGCCCATATTGTTACCAACGAGCTGGGAGTTAATATGAAAATAACGTCAGGACCAATTCTTGACAAGCCCGGGGATCTGGCCGGACTTCTCACAAGTCTCGATGAGGGGGATGTTCTGTTCATAGATGAAATACATCGTCTTTCTCATGTAGTGGAGGAGTACCTGTATTCGGCGATGGAGGACTTTACAATAGACATAATGATAGATAAGGGACCCGGGGCGAGGTCCGTTCAGATAGGACTCAACCGTTTTACTCTGATAGGAGCTACTACCCGCAGTGGTCTTATAACTTCTCCATTGAGAGCCAGGTTCGGTATAACAGCGCATCTGGAGTACTATGATGCTCCTGTACTGCGTAATATTATCAAGCGCAGCGCAGCAATACTCAATATAGAGATAGAGGAGAAGGCGGCAATGGAGATAGCTCTGAGGAGCCGAGGAACACCACGTATAGCCAACTCTCTTCTGCGCAGGGTAAGGGATTTCGCGCAAGTCAAGGGTTCTGGATTCATAGATCTCGAGATAGCCTCGTATGCGCTGGATGCATTGAATATAGACAAGCGCGGCCTTGATTCTATAGACAACAAGATACTCAATACCATTATTTATAAGTTTAAAGGCGGTCCTGTTGGTCTCGGTACTATAGCTACGGCTATAGGGGAGGACCCGGGTACTGTCGAGGAGGTATATGAGCCGTATTTGATAAAGGAGGGTTTCATACACCGGACTCCAAGGGGACGTGAGGCTACGGATCTGGCATATGCTCATCTTGGAGTTGATAAATATGCACCGGATACACTGTTTCAGGTCTTATGAGAGTTTTGATGGTAGCTGATGCCAGAAGTGTCCACACACGCAGGTGGGCTGTCTCACTCGCAGGAGCTGGTGTGGAGATAGTTTTATTTTCAATTTTTCCATCTCCCGATGATTTTTTTGAAAATCACTGTATACGGTTGGAAGTGTATGATCTGTTTACATATAAAAAAGAGCATGGATTGAGGTCCTTCCGATCTATGTGTGTGCGTCATTATGCAGCGGTTCGACGTCTGAAGTCACTAATAAAAATGTTCTGTCCCGATATTCTGCATGCTCATTATGCTACCAGTTTCGGACTTATAGGAGCATTGACAGGTTTTCATCCGTTTATCGTGTCGGTTTGGGGAAGTGATGTTTATGAATTTCCTGAACAGTCCAGCATCAATCGGCTGTCAGTTAAGTATATACTGAACAGAGCTGACAAGGTCTTGTCAACCAGTAATATAATGGCCCGCAGAACAGCACTTTTCACTTCCGTACCTATATCAGTCACTCCATTCGGAGTTGATACAGCTCTTTTCAGCAGAATACCTGTGAAACAGGATGGTACATTCGTAGTCGGGAACGTCAAGACTCTTTCTCCAAAATATGGTATAGATGTGCTTATACGTTCATTCAAATCAGTCAGGGAGCACAATCCTGAACTGAAGACGGTGCTTACAATAGTCGGTGAGGGTCCTTGCAGAGCAGAATATGAGAGACTTGCGGAAGATTTGGGAATAAGGGAGTATGTATTATTTGTCGGAAAGGTCAGCAATGACAGACTTCCTCAGTATTACAATAGTTTTTCTGTTTCAGTATCTCTTTCATTAAGCGAGAGTTTCGGTGTTGTTGCAGTTGAGGCTATGTCGTGCGGTTGCCCTGTTGTGGTATCCGATGCTGATGGATTTACCGAAGTGGTTGAGGACGGTGTAACGGGATATATTGTTCCAAAAGGCGATCCTGATGCCGCTGCATCAGCGATTCAACATTTTATAGACAATCCATCGTTGAGAGAAAGTATGGGGGCTGCCGGAAGGGCAAGAGTCGAACAGTTTTATGACTGGAATGATAATGTACGTACAATGATGAAAATCTACGGCGATGTCAGAAAATCTTAAGTCCAGGACGGCAAAAGGAATAGGATGGGGATTCACCGACAATATCCTAAGTTCAGGCATAACAGCGGTGGCAAATATTATACTTGCCAGAGTTCTTGCTCCTGAGGATTTCGGTCTCATTGCTATGATTACGATATTCATGACACTTTCTACATCATTGGTTGACAGTGGTTTTACCGGAGCATTGACTAGAAAGAAGAATGTTGTCAAGGCGGATTTTGATACTGTTTTTTATTTTAATCTGGCGGTCAGTGTATTTCTTTATCTTATCCTGTATTTCTGTGCTCCTCTTATAGCTGAATTTTTTAATCAGCCTATTCTTGTACAGATTATCAGAGTATTGGGTATATCATTAATTATAAATGCTTTTGGGATAGTGCAGAGGGTTATATTGGTGCGCAGAATAGATTTTAAGACTCAGGCATTGATTTCGCTGACGTCATCTCTTACAGCGGGTATTACGGCCGTGCTTATGGCTTTTGCAGGTTTTGGAGTTTGGAGTCTGGTTGTTCTTCAAATTTCAAAGCTGGCAGTAAATTCACTCCTTTTGTGGATTTTTTCCAAATGGCATCCTGGACTGTCGTTTTCATCAGCCAGTTTCAAGGAGATGTTCTCTTTTGGCAGCAAGCTGCTTGTTACCTCCATTGTCAGTACCTTGTGGAGTGAGATGTATTCAATAATTATCGGCAAGATGTACTCGTCGTCTATCCTGGGTCAGTATTCGAGGGCTGATAAGGTCAAGGGCATGGTGACCTCCAATGTGAGTATGGTGATGCAGAAGGTAAGCTATCCTGTACTTTCTTCTATACAGGATGAGAATCAAAGGCAGGTTAATGTATATAGGAAAGTCTTGAAAACAACTGTTTTGATATCATTTACCGCTGTTATGGGACTTTGGGCGGTGGCCAGGCCGTTTACTCTTACCATTTTTGGAGAGCAGTGGTTGCCTTCTGTTGATTATCTGAGAATTCTTTGTTTCTCTGGTCTTTTTTTACCGATGATGATATGCAGTGCTAATGTTATAAATGCAGACGGTCGCTCTGATATAACCCTGGTTTTGGAGTTGGTGAAGACAGTACTGGGTCTTATTCCGGTTTTATTCGGCATTTTTTTCAGTGTTGAAGCTCTTTTATGGAGTATGGTTGGTGTATCCGTATTGATTTATGCAGTCCATGCGTATTGTGTATCTAAAGTCATTCCGTACAGTGTTGTCAGTCAGTTGAAAGATATTCTGCCGATATTTCTTGTCTCTGCCTTGATGGCATTTATAGTCAACCTTATGAATGGACTCGACATGCATTTTGTGCCTCTTCTCGCACTTCAAGTGGTTTCAGGATTTGTAATAATTGTGATAATTTATGAGTTCGTTTACAAAAGTGAAGAGTACCGGGATATCCGGAATGAGCTTATAAAACAATTCAGGGGGATACTATGTCCAGGCAAGTCTCAATAATAATAGTCAATTACAATACAGGCAGCCTCCTGTATAATTGTCTTGAAAGTATAAGGACCCATGTTTCTTCGGATTACGAGGTGATAGTGGTGGACAATGCGTCTAAGGACGGGTCAATGGACCGATGTGCCTCATTTGCGGATGATTCCCGTTTTATTTTCCTTCCCCAGTCTGAGAATTATGGGTTTGCCAAAGCCAACAATATAGGAGCCGCTCATTCAACAGGACGCATGCTGCATTTTCTCAATCCGGATACCGAGGTCAGCGCCGGTATGGATAATGACTACGGTCAGGCTCTCGCTTTTCCTGAAAAAGTGTACGTCAACCCTCTTCAGAATCCTGACGGCTCTGTCGAGAACAGGCCCATGCCGCTGCCGCTGATCCGCGACATGTTTTTCTGGTATGTGAGGCGCTCCCGTGCGAGAGTGTGGTACAGAGGTGCCTCTGTCATTATTTCCAGGGATAATTTTCTACGTGCCGGCCGGTGGTCCGAGGATTATTTCATGTATGCGGAGGACCTGGATTTCTTTTATTCTTTGTGGTTGAGTAATATCGAAGTATGTCTGACCGGTTCGGTGATATTTCATCACGGCGGCGGCAGCAGTTCCAGGAGGTGGACAAGTCTGGAGAGAGAAGTCGTGGTACAGCGTTCCACACGCAAGTTTTACCGCAAATACTTCTCTAACTTTCAGTATGTTACCATAAAGATATACTTCATTTTCCACTACCTTCTGAAAAATCCCCGCAGGGTTCCCCAGGACATCAGGGCCTGGATGTTAAGCAGTAAACGCTGAAAGTTTTGCAAAAGTGCTGAAAAGTGAGTAAAATTGCACCAAATTTTAATTCTATTGATACATTATGGAGGATAAGTTAATTTCCAAAGTACCCGAAGGTCCTTTGGCTGAAAAATGGACAAAGCATAAAGCCGCAATCCGTGTAGTCAGCCCTGCCAATAAGAGAAAGCTCGACATTATCGTTATCGGCACAGGCCTCGGCGGTGCATCCGCAGCCGCCACTCTCGGTGAACTCGGTTATAATGTCAAGATTTTCTGCATCAGCGACTCTCCCCGCCGCGCCCACTCTATCGCAGCCCAGGGAGGTATCAACGCTGCCAAGAACTATCAGAATGACAATGACTCAGTGTACCGTCTCTTCTACGACACCATCAAGGGAGGCGACTACCGCAGCCGTGAGGCCAATGTCTACAGGCTCGCAGAGGTCAGCAATCTGATTATCGACCAGTGCGTGGCACAGGGTGTTCCTTTCGCACGTGACTACGGCGGACTGCTCGACAACCGCTCCTTCGGAGGCGCTCAGGTAAGCCGTACATTCTATGCCCGCGGTCAAACCGGACAGCAGCTCCTCCTCGGTGCCTACGCTTCCCTGAACCGTCAGATCGCAAAGGGTACGGTGAAATCCTATCCCCGTCATGAGATGCTCGAGCTCGTTGTCATCAACGGCGAGGCCCGCGGTATTATTACCCGCAACCTTGTAACCGGTGAGATCGAGCGTTTCGGAGCCCACGCAGTAGTGCTGGCTTCCGGAGGATACGGAAATACTTATTTCCTCTCAACCAATGCCATGAACTCCAACGGTTCAGCCGCATGGCACTGCTACAAGAAGGGCGCTTATTTCGCAAATCCCTGCTTCGCCCAGATTCATCCGACCTGTATCCCCGTGCACGGTGACCAGCAGTCCAAGCTGACCCTGATGAGTGAGTCCCTCCGTAATGACGGACGTATCTGGGTTCCCAAGAAGATGGAGGATGTCAAGAAACTCCGTGCAAAGCAGATCAAGGGCTCTCAGATTCCTGAGGAGGACCGTGACTACTATCTCGAGCGCAGATATCCCGCATTCGGTAATCTCGTTCCCCGTGACGTGGCATCCCGCGCCGCTAAGGAAAGGTGTGATGCCGGATATGGTGTGAACGAGACAGGACTCGCAGTGTTCCTCGATTTCTCCTCTGCTATCCAGAGACTCGGAAAGGACGTCATCACAGCCCGTTACGGTAACCTTTTCCAGATGTACGAAAAGATTACAGGAGTTAACCCTTACGAGGAGCCTATGATGATATATCCCGCCATCCACTATACCATGGGCGGTATCTGGGTAGACTACAACCTCCAGACCACCATCCCCGGACTCTATGCCATTGGTGAGGCCAACTTCTCTGACCACGGCGGCAACCGTCTCGGTGCCTCAGCCCTCATGCAGGGTCTTGCAGACGGATATTTTATCCTTCCTTATACTATCGGCGATTATCTTTCCCACAAGATTCAGGAGCCTAAGGTTAATACGGATACTCCTGAGTTTGCAGAGGCCGAGAAAGCTGTCAGGGAGCGTATCAACTACTTCATCAACAACAATGGTACACAGCCTGTTGACTACTACCACAAGAAACTCGGACACATCATGTGGGAGAAAGTCGGCATGGCACGTGACAAGAAGGGTCTCGAGGAGGCTATCAAGGAGATTCACGACCTCCACGCCGAGTATGTGAAGGACGTATATGTTCCCGGTTCCAATGAGGAGTTCAATCAGGAGCTTGAGAAAGCTCTCCGTGTAGACGACTTCTTCGAGATCGGCGAGCTTATGGCCCGTGACGCACTCAACCGCAACGAGTCCTGCGGAGGTCACTTCAGAGTAGAGATGCAGACAGCCGACGGTGAGACTCTCCGTGATGACAAGAACTACCAGTATGTCAGTGCATGGGAGTATGCCGGCGAGGGCAAGGAGCCTATTTTCCACAAGGAAGACCTTGTATTTGAATTTGTTAAGCCTTCAACACGTAACTATAAAGACTAAGGAGGGATATTATTATGAATTTTACTTTGAAAGTATGGCGTCAGCCTAACGCCAAGACAAAAGGACATTTCGAAACATATAAAGTGTCCAATATATCACCTGACACTTCGTTCCTCGAGATGCTCGATATCCTCAACGATCAGCTGATACGTGAGGGCAATGACCCTGTTGCTGTCAACAAGGGTTGCAAGAATTCAGGTCCTATAGCATTTGACCACGACTGCCGCGAGGGTATCTGCGGTATGTGCTCGCTCTATATCAACGGTCATCCTCATGGACCCGACAGCGAGATCACAACCTGCCAGCTCCACATGCGTAAGTTCAAGGACGGCGATACCATCACTATCGAACCCTGGAGAAGCGCCGGCTTCCCCATCATCAAGGACCTTGTGGTTAACCGCGGTGCCTTTGACAAGATACTTCAGGCCGGTGGTTTCATCTCCATCAACGCCGGTTCTGCTCAGGATGCGAATGCTATTCCTATTCCCAAGCAGAAGGCTGACGAGAGTATGGACGCAGCTGCCTGCGTGGGTTGCGGAGCATGTGTAGCTACATGTAAGAACGGCTCTGCAATGCTCTTCGTAGCAGCGCGTGTAAGTTCGCTCGCACTCCTTCCTCAGGGACGTCCTGAGGCAGCACGCAGGGCCAAGGCTATGGTAGCCAAGATGGACGAGCTCGGATTCGGTGCCTGCACCAACACACAGGCATGCCAGAGCGAGTGTCCTAAGGGCATCACAGTAAGCCACATTGCCCGCCTTAACCGCGAGTTCCTCTGCGCTAAGTTAAAAGACTAGCCGTCATGGAGTACTTTGTCACCTGCAACGGGATTCCGGTACACGTCTCTGAGACAGGATCAGGTGACAATGCAGTAGTTTTGCTCCACGGTTATCTCGAAACATTGTATATATGGGAAGACTTCAGGACTTTTTTTCCTGAGTCTTCCCATATTATTTCTATAGATCTTCCTGGATTGGGGCTTACTGGCTCTGCTCCGGAGGTCAATTCTATGGAGTTTGATGCGAAGGTTCTTTTGGCTCTTCTCGACAGACTTTCCATTGCTAAAGTCCTTATAGTCGGTCATTCCATGGGAGGATACGTCGGGCAGCGCTTTCTGAGAGATTATCCTGACCGTATATCTGCATTGGTCAATGTCAATTCCAATCCCTATGCCGACGATCCCCTTAAAGTAAATGACAGGGAGAAGGAAATATCATTTATTCTTAACGGAAAATTAGTGCAGCTGGCTCAGATTGCTATCCCGAACATGTATTGTAAGGCCAATCTTCGTAGTTGTGACAACAAGGTCGCTGAAACAGTTGAAATCTGCGAAACACATGATCCTGAGGGAGTAGCTGCAGTAGTTCGAGGTTTAATGACACGTGATGACAATGTCGCTCTTCTTTCTGCGACCGGTCTACCTGTCATGTTTATCTATGGTGACGCTGATGTGTATTCGCCTTTATCCAGAATTAAGCAAATTCAGGCAGACCTACCCAATTGCCGTCATGAGATTATCCACGGGACAGGACATAATACCCATGTGGAAAATCCCAGGGCAGTTTACGAGTTGGTTTCTTCGTTGCTGTAGGTTTCGTAAAGAAGGTTATTAAACGGATACCTTCCCTCATGTATAGATTTTACCATGCAGTAGAGGTCTTTCCTGAGTTTTTCTATGTTGATTCTTTCCTTTGCTGAGATAAATATGCATGCTGAGTTTTCTTTCGCTATCCACATTTTCTCCAGTCTCTCAAGAGGTATGTTTTCCGGCTTTTCCTCCTCAAAGTCATACTCAGACAGCTCTTTGTAGTTGTATGCATCTATTTTGTTGAAAACCATGAATATGGGCTTGTTTTTTGCGCCTATGTCCATTAGTGTTCCGTTTACAGCTTTTATCTGTTCCTCAAAGTCAGGATGCGAAATATCGACAACATGGAGCAGAATGTCAGCTTCTCTGACTTCATCGAGTGTGCTCTTAAAGGATTCAATCAGTTGTGTGGGGAGCTTGCGAATGAAGCCAACAGTGTCTGACAGTAGGAACGGGACATTTTCAATTACAACTTTCCTGACAGTTGTGTCCAACGTCGCAAACAGCTTATTCTCAGCAAAAACGTCACTTTTGGAAAGCAAGTTCATCAGGGTGCTTTTACCTGCATTTGTATAGCCTACAAGTGAGACTCTTACCATAGAGCCTCTGTTTCCTCTCTGTGACGACATTTGTCTGTCAATTTTCTTCAGTTGTTCTTTTAACAAGCTGATTTTGTTGAGAATAATACGTCTGTCTGTTTCTATCTGACTCTCACCGGGTCCTCTCATTCCAATTCCGCCCCTTTGTCTCTCAAGGTGTGTCCACATTCTGGTAAGACGAGGAAGAAGATACTGATATTGAGCAAGCTCTACTTGTGTCTTTGCGTATGCAGTTTTAGCTCTCTGTGCAAAAATGTCGAGTATTAAGTTGGTTCTGTCCAGTATTCTGCAGGCCAGTTCCTTTTCAAGGTTTCTCAGTTGTGATGGAGTCAGTTCGTCATCGAAGACAACGAGCTTTATTTCATGTGTTTCAATGTAGTTTTTGATTTCTTCCAGTTTTCCGCTTCCTACATAGGTGCGTGAATTGGCTCTTTCCATTTTCTGAGTAAACCTCTTCTCGCTTTTTGCACCTGCTGTCAAAGCCAGGAATTCAAGTTCATCAAGATTTTCCTTCACCCTCCTTTCATCAGTACCTTGAGGTATGACGGAAACTACGACTATTCTTTCAAAATTTTCTATTTCTTCTTTCATCCTTCATTCAAAAAAATGAGGCTGACTCTTTTCAGGGACAGCCTCATTAAGTATGTAAGTACTACTTTAGTTTCTCAGCTGGAAAGTGACAGGGAACTGGTAAGTAACGCGTACTGCTTTATCCCTCTGTTTTCCAGGTGTCCACTTGGGTGAAGAGGAAACTACTCTGATTACCTCCTGGTCCAATGACGGGTCAAGTCCTCTAAGAATCTTGATATTGGTAAGACTACCGTCTGGCTCGATTGTGAACTGAACGAATATACGGCCGGAGATACCGTTTTCACGTGCTGCCTCAGGGAAGACCATGTTCGACTGAACCCACCTAACGAACTGGTTGGCATCACCTCCATTGAATGAAGGCTTTTCTTCCACGAGAGTGAAAGGTATAGGCGCTTCTTCAATAGTCTCTTCAGCTACTTCGGCTACGTAGTCCATAATCTCTACTCCCATGTCAGCTTCATCCTCAAGGCTGATAAACAAATCTGTATCAACAACCACATCGTCGTTTACTACCTCAATCATGTCAGAGAGCTGGGGAATCTTGGGAGTTTCAGGGGGAGGAGGGGGAGCTTCAGTAGTTACAGGTATCTCTTCGACTTCGATAGGTGCTGCCTCTTCCTGCTGAATCACTGATTCAGCTTTCTCCGAAGTGCTCCACTCGAAAGCGCAGAGTATTACACCGAGAGCTACGATAAGTCCTAACTCCCTGTAAAAGAGCTTTTTGTTCTCGAGATTAGCTTTAGGAGATTTTTTAACTTCCATTTTATTTGTGTTTTATCTTATTTTCCAACTGTAAAAGTAGGTATAATTTCTGAATTAACACAAAAATTGTTGAAAAATCTGTTAAAAACTTTATTAGATAAGACCAAGCTCATGGAGGATTTTGTTCGTGTTCCTCTGCTTCTCAGCACCCTCATGGAACCTTTTCTCCTCGTCGGCTGTGAGCTCTACTTTTGCGATGGCTTCAACGCCGTCCTTACCGATAACAACGGGAACACCGAGGCAGATGTCGTCCTCGCCGTACTCACCGTTCTGGGGAACGCTGCAGGGGATGATTCTCTTCTCGTCGTGCAGGATGGCGCGGACGATGCTTGCTGCGCAGGCGCCGGGTGCGTAGTATGCTGAGGTACCCATCAGTTTGGTGATGGTTGCACCGCCTACCATGGTGTCTGCTATTACTTTCTCGCGCTGCTCTGCTGTGAGGAGCTTCTCGATCTTGCCGCCCTTGTAGAGCACGCTGCTCATCAGGGGAACCATTGTTGCGTCGCCGTGTGCGCCGATAACCATGCCGTCAATCTCGCACATAGGTACGTTGAGGGCCTGGCTCAGGTAGTAAGTGAAACGGCTGCTGTCCAGAGCACCGCCCATACCGATGAGGTGGTTCTTCTTTACGCCGCTGGTCTTGTATGTAAGGTAGGTCATGGTGTCCATAGGGTTGGAGACCATAACGATGAATGCCTCGGGGGAGTTCTTTACCACGTTGGCTACAACCTCGCTTACGATTTTTGCGTTGGTGCCGATGAGGTCCTCTCTGGACATACCTGGCTTGCGAGGCATACCGGAGGTGATGACTACTACATCGGAGCCTGCTGTGGCCTCGTAGTTGTTGGTCACTCCTGTGATCTTGGTGTTGATACCCATTATTTTGGCAGACTGCTGGATGTCGATGGCCTTGCCCTCTGCGAAACCCTCTCTAACGTCGAGAAGTACGACTTCTTTGCAGATGTTCCAGCTTGCGAGTACGTTGGCGCAGGTTGCACCTACATTGCCAACTCCGATAACACTAACTTTTGACATAGTTGTAATTTTATTAATTTTACAAAAATTTTTAAGCAAAAATCAGACCGCATGATAAGATTTGAAGTCATAGATGCAACCTTCAATTTGCGACGCAAAAATGCAATTAAAAATTGGATTAATGAAATCATTCTGAGTAAAAATCGCAAAACAGGCTCAGTAAATTATCTATTTGCGTCCGACGAGTATGTACTAAACGTAAACCGGCAGTACTTGGGTCACGATTACTATACTGATATTATCACTTTCGATACATCCGACTACGATGTCCCGACAACAGTCAGGCTGTCGGAAGGCATCCTTTCTGCAGACATAGTAATCAGTCTCGATACGGTCCTTGCCAACAGTTCGACGTACGGCTCGACATTTTCTACTGAGCTTTACAGAGTTATGGTACACGGTATCCTCCATCTTCTTGATTTCGATGATCATACTGAGCAGGAGAGAGCTCTGATGCGTGATGCTGAGGAACAGGCTTTGAAGTTGCTTCCCCAATTCGGTTTGGGCGATGACCAGGTTTATCATTCAACTAAGTAAGATGCAAAGTCATTACGATATTATTGTCATAGGGGCCGGACACGCTGGATGTGAGGCCGCCTATGCCTCTGCTGTCATGGGGGCGTCCACTCTGCTCATTACCATGGACCTCAATAAGATAGCCCAGATGTCTTGTAATCCCTCAGTAGGCGGAATTGCTAAAGGGCAGATAATCAGAGAGATAGATGCATTGGGCGGTATGTCAGCAATAATCACGGATGCATGCACGCTCCAGTTCCGTATGCTCAACCGTTCAAAGGGTCCGGCAATGTGGAGTCCCCGTGCTCAGTGCGACAGGATCTCGTATTCTCAGAATTGGAGATGGATTCTCGAGTATACTCCAGGTTTATATCTTTGGCAGGATACTGTCAGTAATTTCACTTTCTCGGAGCAAGGAGAAATACTTTCTTTGGAGACATCCCTGGGCGGCAGGTTCACGGCAAGCTATTACATTCTTACAGCCGGTACTTTCCTGAACGGGCGTATTTTCGTCGGAGACCGTACCGCTGAGGGTGGGAGAGTGGCCGAGCCTTCGTCATATTTGATTTCCTCCCAGCTCCGTGACCGGGGGATACTGACGTCCAGAATGAAAACCGGTACGCCCCCCCGTGTTGATGTCCGTTCTGTGAATCTTTCGCGTCTTATTCTCCAATCTGGAGACGAGACGCCGGAAAAGTTTTCATACCTGCCGTATCTTTCTTCAGCGCAGCGTCAGGATATTCGGCAAATGAACTGCTATATCGCGCACACCAGTCCGAAGGTTCATGAAATCCTGCGCTCCGGTTTTGACAGGTCCCCGCTTTTCTCGGGTAAGATAACAGGAATAGGACCCCGATATTGTCCAAGTATTGAAGATAAGCTCCGAACGTTTTCAGACAAGGACTCTCATCAGATATTCCTGGAGCCCGAAGGAAGGAATTCTACTGAGTATTATCTTCAGGGTTTTTCATCTTCTCTTCCTTTCGAGATACAGCTGGAGGCTTTGTCTCAGGTCGAGGGTTTCGAAGACGTCCATCTTTTGCGTCCAGCCTACGCCATCGAATATGATTATTTTGATCCTACACAGCTTGACCATACGCTTCGCTCGAAGGTCATTCCCAATCTCTATCTTGCCGGCCAGGTCAATGGAACAACCGGATATGAGGAGGCTGCAGCGCAAGGAATCGTCGCAGGAATCAACGCTGTACTTCGTAATAGAGGACAAGAGGAATTTATTCTCACCCGTGATTCATCGTATATCGGTGTCCTAATTGATGATTTAGTTACCAAAGGAGTTGATGAGCCCTACAGGATGTTCACATCCAGAGCAGAATACCGCATACTTCTCCGTCAGGACAATGCGGACGAGCGCCTGACGCCTCTGTCCCATAGAATAGGTCTAGCTTCGGATTACAGGATGCGCCTTTTGGAAATTAAGCGTACTTCAGTCACTGCTCTTTTCAAAGCTTGTTCACATGCCCGTCCTTCAGTAGCAGATGTTAATCCTGTTTTGGATGCTCATGCAACATCGCTGCTAACGAACCCAAAGTCTATTACATCTCTTGTTACTAGACCTCAGATTTCTTTATCAGATGTCCTACAATTTGTTCCACGTGGAACAATCGATGAGACTATCCATGCTTCGCAACTTCCACTATTTCTTCCAGACTTCTTACCTTCGTCTGCACTCCCAGAAACCTTTAAGAGTATTTGTCCGGAGAGCCCGTCTATTTTTTCAAATATAGTTTCCTCAACTGAGATTGCCATTAAGTACTCAGGCTATATAGAGCGTGAAGCTGAACTTGCAAAGAAGTTGAAGAAGTTGGAGGGTCTGAAGATTCCCGAAGATTTCGATTATTCGCGCATTGAGTCTCTCTCGATTGAGTCAAGGATGAAGCTTACAAAGCACCGGCCAAGAACGATTGCTGAGGCTTCGCGTATTCCCGGAGTATCTCCTTCTGACATCTCAGTACTTCTTGTGTATTTTGGCAGGTAGTTGTTCCACGTGGAACGTATTACTCCATCGCAAAACTGAAGACTGCGGAACTGTCGGGTAGGAGCGAGAATGGTTTGCAAAGTAAGTACTTTTCTCCGCAGTCTTGTGCTGGAGTGGATAGAAGGACGCTTGCAGAATCCGGATACAGAATGCGGAGGGCTGATAGAATGACCGGTAAGGATGTCATCTTGATGTCGAGGCCGGTCTCTTCGCATATTATGACGCCGTTGTCTTCGGGAGAGGGGTAGGATAGGAGGTAGGACTCACCGCCGTTGATCTCTACGGCATGTCCCCGGCAGTAACCGATATAGGACAAAATGTATTCACAGGTCTCTTCCGGCCACTCTACCAGCCCTGTCCCGCTGTAGAATCTACGACGGAGGGAATGGTAGCGCACAGCTGACAGTGGGCTTGTCTCTATTTCTGCCGGTATCATGGGCAGTGGAAGTGTCTCCCGATGCCTGTATATATTATAGGAGTAGCCTTGCCTTTGATAATATCCGAACAGTGTCGGGCCCGCAGGCCTCAGCAGAAAGAATTCCATGCCCTCATTCTCCATGCAGTGCCGCTCGACTTCTTGCAGCAGTTTGATGGCGTAGCCGTGCCCGCGCTGAGCCGGATCGGTGCATACTCCGTAGACGTAGCCTCCCGTGTGTCCTTTGTATGAGACAGGAAAAACAGAGAGGGCGGAGACTGTCGTCCCCTCCCTCTCCAGAGTGTATGTCCTGCAAAGTCGGAATCCTTGTCCGAAGAACAGATCCAGAAATGAGGGGTCTGCTTCGAAACACTGCTTCCAAAGGCGGCGGAGGACAGGTATGTTATCGGTAGATCTCACTTATGATGCCGCTGTATCTGGATGTAAGTTTTGCCCGCTTCAGCTTCAGAGTCTGGGACAGAAGGCCGTTGGTGGGAGTCCATTCATCGCATACTATACGCTCGCGCTTTATCTGTTCGTGAGGAGCCAGTTTGGAGTTGGTCTGGTCTACGATGCTGTGGAGAAACGCGACTGCCTTGGGGTCAGCTACCAGCTGTTTGTCGTCCAGTTCTCCAAGTCCATTCTCCTGGGCCCAGTGGCGCAGATGGTCGAAATCGGGGATGATGACGGCAGAGGCAAACTTCTGATTTTCACCGAAGACAAAACAGTTCTGGATGTACGGTGACTCCTTGAGAAGGTTCTCGATTACCTGCGGGGCTACGTATTTGCCGAGAGAGAGTTTGAAGATTTCCTTCTTGCGGTCAGTTATCTGAAGGTACTTGCCGTCTACCAGGCGGCCGATATCTCCGGTGTGAAGGAATCCGTCTGAATCGATTACTTCGCTGGTGGCCTCAGGATTCTTGTAGTAACCGAGCATGACGTGCGGCCCTTTGGTGAGAATCTCGCCGTCCTCGGCAAACTTCAGTTCTGTGCGTTCCATCGGCTTGCCGACGGTTCCGATGATGTTGATGCCCTCCACCGGATTGTTTACTGCGATGACGGGGGAGGCCTCGGTCATACCGTAACCTTCGTAGATGTGGAGGCGTGCGGCATTGAAGAGCCGGATGATCTTGGCCTGTATAGACGAGCCGCCGGATACTATGAGCATCTCGTGACCACCGAGATTGTCTCTCCACTTGCTGTAGACGAGACGGTCGTATAGGTTGCGTTTTGCTCTGTATATCAGACTATTATTGTAGTTGTCGTAGTTGTTGGCAAAGTTCCAGGCGAGTCTATAGACAGTCTTTTTGAAGCCTTTCAGATGATTGCCGGCCGCCTCCAGCTTCGAGTACATCATTTCTAAAACACGCGGCACAGCACAGAATCCGTCGGCGTGACAGTCGGCCAAATCTCTGGCCAAAGTGCCCAAACTCTCTGCGTAATAGATACTTATGCCGATATACTGGTATTCGTAGTTCATGCTTCTCTCGTAGACGTGGCACAGGGGCAGGAAGCTGAGCATTTTCTGGTCTGACCGGACGGTCTGTTTGACGGCATGGCCGTAGGCGTTGAACATCAGGTTGTGGTGGGAGAGGACTACGCCTTTGGGGGTGCCGGTGGTGCCTGAGGTATAGATGATGGAGACGGGTTCGTCAGTACCGGTTTCGGTCTTTATCTTCTCTATCACAGGCTTCTGGACAAGTTCCACGCGTTCTCCTATCTGATATAGATCCCTGAGACACTGGATGTTGTCCGAGTCATCCATAAGGATAATACGTGCCGGATGCTCCATCTTCCGTACTATCGGTTCGATCTTGCGGTACTGGCTCATGGTTCCGATGATGATGATCCTGGCATCGCTGTGGTTGAATATATAGAGGTATTCGTCGGCACTTAGGGTGGGGTAGACGGGTACGTGTATGAGGCCGGCCATGCTCAGGCCCATGTCGGTGAAGTTCCATTCGGGCCGGTTGTTGCAGATGGTCACGACCTTGTCGCCCTTGCCGTATCCCATGGATGAGAGGGCGTAGGCAATGAGATGTGAATAGCGTACGTAGTCCTTGACACTGAATCGGATCCATTCCTTACCGCTGCGGCGGCAGAGCATATCCTGTTTGTCCGGAAACCTCTCTTCGAGCTTGGTCAGGAGGTCGTAGATGTGGGCGACTTCTTGTAACATAGGCATAAGAATTTAGTGTTTCTGACAAAGATACGAAAAAGGCCGGACATTCCTGCCCGGCCTGTGCTGTTATGTGTACACTTTTCAGACTAGAGGATGGCTGTGTATGCGTCGGCGTCCATCAGCTCATCGAGCTCAGCGGGGTTGGTGAGCTTGATCTTGATCATCCAGCCCTCTCCGTAAGGATCGGTGTTGACGGTCTGGGGAGCTCCCTCGAGAGCAGCGTTGACCTCGATGATCTCGCCGGATACAGGCATGAAGGCATCGGCAACTGTCTTAACAGCCTCGATGGCTCCGAAAACCTCTTCCTTGTCAAGGGTCTCGCCCTGTGTCTGAATGTCTACGAAGACGATGTCTCCGAGCTGATCCTGAGCGTAATCGGTGATGCCGACGGTAGCTACATCGCCGTCAACCTTTACCCACTCGTGATCCTTGGTGTACTTCAAATTGCTAGGTATGTTCATAACCGGTTATATTTAATTGTTAAACTGGTGCAAATGTATTAAAAAGCTTTCTAGTCTACAACATTTTTAAGGCTTTTTTGATGATGTCTTCCAGAGACAGGCCGGGTTCTTTTTTGACGATTGAGGCAACGGTTTTCTCTACAGCATTTTTCGTAAATCCCAGCATTACAAGGGCCGAGCATGCCTCCGATGTATTGGCTGCCGACGATCCTCCTGATAGGTCGAGTTCCGCTCCTCCCCTGGAAATCTTGTCCTTGAGTTCGATGATGACCTTCTGGGCGGTCTTCAGCCCGATACCCTTGACTCCCTTGATGCGGTTCACGTCGCCGGAGGCTATCGCGGTGGACACCTCATCGGCCGTGAGGGACGAGAGCATCATCCGGGCGGTGTTGGGACCTATGCCGGAGACTCCGATGAGGAGGGCGAAGATACGCCGTTCTTCCTTGTCACAGAAGCCGTAGAGAGTCTCCTCGTCTTCGCGCAGGTGGTGGTGGACGTACAGCCTGACCTCCTTCTGCCCCTGCAGGCGGTCGTAGGTGTTGAGGGATATCTGGAGCTTGAAGCCTATGCCGTGGCACTCTACCACTGCCTCCGCGGGCGAGAGTTCCTCGAGCGTTCCTTTGATATAGTCGTACATGACGTTTTTTTCTGATAAGTTTCTGCAAATTTAGTTACTTTTGTAAGATATTTGAAAAATAAAAGCCATGATACAGGATATAGACCAGATAAGGAGCCATTTCCCCTATCTCCAGTGTGCGCGGGGAGGGGACAGGCAGCTGATATATTTCGACAATGCCGCCACCACGCAGAAGCCCCGGGCCGTCATTGACGCCACTTCCCGCTGGCTGCAGGAGGCCAATGCCAATGTCCACCGCGCCATCTACGGTCTTGCCGCCTCCGCCACCGAACACTACGAGGCCGGGAGGGAGGCCGTCCGCGGACTCATCAACGCCGCCTCGAAGGATGAGATAGTCCTTACCTCCGGTACCACCGCCTCCATCAACCTGCTGGCCAATATCTACGGACAGAAGTACATCCGTCCAGGGGATGAGATCCTCCTTTCGGAGGGAGAGCATCACTCCAACATTGTCCCCTGGCAGATGCTTTGCGCCCGGACGGGGGCACGCCTGAGATATTTTCCCGTAGGGGAGGACGGGCAGTGGGACCTCGGGGCTGCGGAGCGGATTCTGGCTGAAGGCAAGGTGAAAATAGTCTCTGCCGCCCATATTTCCAATGTGCTGGGCATCGTCAATCCTGTGGGGGAGCTTACCGTGCTGGCACACCGGTACGGCGCCGTGATACATCTGGACGGGGCGCAGGGGATAGTCCACGAGGGCATTGACGTGCAGGAGACACCCTGCGACTTCTATTCTTTCTCAGGACATAAGCTCTATGCGCTGACCGGTACAGGAGTGCTCTACGGCCGTCGCAGCCTTCTGGAGACCCTGCCGCCGTGGATGGGAGGCGGGGAGATGGTGGACACGGTGACGTATGAGAGGACCACATACGCTCAGGTTCCGCTGAGATTCGAGGCCGGAACACCTAATTTCATAGCTGCTGCGACTTTAAAGCCCGCTATCGATTTTGTCACTTCAGTAGATGTACCGCAAGTAAGGGAAAATGAAAAGCGGATGACCGATTATCTCATGCGGGAGTTGAACGCTGTGGACGGTCTGAGGATTATCGGAAGCGGCGGAAAGAAGGCCCCGCTGATATCATTTACCGTCGAAGGGGCGCATCACAGTGACATTGCCACCCTTCTGGACAAAATGGGAGTGGCCGTCCGCTCCGGGCAGATGTGCTCGGAGCCGCTGCTGGCCAAGTTCGGGCTGACGGGAGCGGTGCGGGTCTCACTGGCGGCATACAACACGATGCAGGAGTGCGAGGCGTTCATGGGCGCTCTGCGCAGGGTACTGGCAATGTTGAGATAAACTGAATTCATTTCAATAAAAGATACAGGACAATGACAGACAATACATCATCTATCAAGCAGGTTCAGCAGGAGATAGTGGACGAGTTCGCCGCCTTCGGGGACTGGATGGACAAGTACGAGTATCTCATCGAGCTGGCTCATTCCCTGCCCGTCATCGACGAGCAGAAAAAACAGGAGGACCGCCTCATCAAGGGCTGCCAGTCCCGGGTGTGGCTCGACAGCGAGTTCCATGACGGCAGGCTGTGGTTTACGGCGGACAGCGACGCTATCATTACCAAGGGCATTATCTCACTTCTTATCCGGGTCTACAACGGCAGGACTCCGGACGAAATACTGTCTGCCGACAATTCATTTATCGAGGAGATAGGACTCCGCGAGAATCTGTCGCCGACCCGCGCCAACGGACTGGTGTCGATGATGGAGCAGATACGCGAGGACGCCCTCAAAGCTAAATGCCAACAGAACTGATATGGACAAAACAACTCTTGCACGCGATGTCGTACGCGCCCTCAAGCAGGTCTACGACCCCGAGATACCGGTCAACATCTACGACCTGGGCCTCATCTACGACATGAACATAGATGACGACCACAAAGTACATGTCAAGATGACTCTGACGGCCCCCAACTGCCCCATGTCCGACACCCTTGTCGAGGACGTGCATACAGCCGTGGCCGATACACCAGGCGTTACGGACGTGGCGATAGAGATTACATTCGACCCGCCCTGGGACAAGTCCCGTATGAGCGATGAGGCATTACTAGAGCTTGGACTGCTATGATACCCGAACCACAGCCCGTCAGGGTATATCTCATCCTCGGCAGCAATATGGGGAACAGGCGGCGTAACCTCAGCACCGCCGTGTCGCTTTTAGTCACTCAGCTTGCTCCATGGCTTTTTTCAGATGTCCGTGAGTCGGAGGTGCTCGAGACCGAGCCGTGGGGTATGGCTCCCGGTTCCGAGCCTTTTCTCAACCAGGCCATATCCTTCGAGACCACAGTCCCGCCCGAGCCGCTTCTGGAGGTCTGCAAATGGGTGGAGCAGAAGCTTGGGCGCATAGCTCACGAGCCTGAATATGACTCTGAGGGCCGTCGTATCTACCGGCCGCGCACCATTGACATCGATATTGTTCTTTATGGGGACCGTCATGTAGATACACCGGCATTAAAAATCCCTCATCCTCAGATCGAGGAGAGGGATTATGCAAAGCGTCTGCTTAAGCAGATACTGTACTGAGCCTATTTTGCCTTATTGAGGAACTCCACGAATTCTTCCTGGGTGCAGCTTCCGACGGGACCTGAGAGCGTCTTGCCCTCAGCGTCCACCACCGCGTACAGCGGCTGGGAAGCCGAGGCGAACTGCTTCATCTCGAAGTCGCGGTAGCGGCGTCCGAGGGTACGGTACTCGGCGTCCTCGGTCTTGTCGTCCACGTAGAGATTGGCCACCACGAAATCATTTGACAGCATATCCATAACCTCTGCGGAGGAGAGTACCGTTGCCTCCATCTGCTTGCACACGCTGCATGTGTGGGACTTGAAGGCGATAAACACCGGCTTGCCGGCAGCCTTGCTTTCGGCGAGAGCCTCTTCGAGGTTGGTATAGCTCTTTATGGTGGAGTAGCCCGAGGCAGCTGTGTTGTCCCCTGCGCCGGCGGCATTGTTCCCTGAGGATATTGTCAGTGTGGAGCCTTCCATCGGAGGAATGAGGCCGGAAATGCTCTGGAGCGGGGCTCCGAAGAGGCCGGGGATGAGGTAGAAGGCAAATATGATGCAGACGATTCCTGCGATGTGCCTGCCCCAGCCAATGCCCTCAGTGGGGGAGTCGTGGCTGGTGCGGAACACTCCGAGGAAGTAGAGGCCGAGCAGCAGGGCGAGGACTACCCATACGGCGATGAAGCCCAGACGGGTTATGATGCCCCATCCGAAGTACGCGTCGATGTTGTAGAGGAACTTCATGGCGAAGGCGAGCATGATGTAGGCGAATACGACCTTGACCATGTTGAGCCAGCCGCCGGACTTCGGGAGCTTCTTCATCACTCCGGGGAAGAAGGAGAGGACGACGAAGGGCAGGGAGAATCCCAGTCCGAAGACGGCCATGCCGACGATGGGCCTGAGGGCCACCCCGTCGAGGACGGCGGCGGCGAGGATCGAGCCCACGAAGGGGCCGGTGCAGGAGAAGGAGACGATGACCATCGCTAGGGCCACGAAGAAGGCGGCCACGTACCCTCCCTTGTCGGCCTCGCGGTCGGCCTTGTTGGCCAGGCCCGAGGGCAGGGTTATCTCGAACGCGCCGAGGAACGACACGGCGAAGACGAGGAAGAGGAGGGCGAAGATGAGGTTGGGTATCCAGTGTGTGCCGATGGCGTCGGTGGCCGCGGTGCTCTGGAAGAGGGCCACGACGAGTCCGAGGAGGGTGTAGATGACCATGATGGAGAGGCCGAAGATGACGCCCTTGAGGACGCCGGCCCGCTTGGTGCTGCCGCCCCCGATGAGGAAGCCCACTGTCATGGGTATCATGGGGAAGACGCAGGGGGTGATGACTCCGGCAAGTCCGGCGAGGAAGGCTATGAGCAGGAAGCTCCAGAAGCCCTGACCGGCCGCCTTACCGCCCTTGGAGGGGGCCGCGGTCGCCTCTCCCGGCGCCGCCGAAGGGTCCACCTTTATGGACACCTCGCTCTCGTTGAGGGTGCACTCTGCCCCGTTGCAGGTCTGGTACTCGAGGTATCCGGTCACTGTGAAGGTCTCCTGCGAGGCGGGGACGATGACCTGGCGGAATTGCGCAGTGCCCTCGAAGTACTTGACGTCCATTCCGAAGCCCTCGTCGAATTTGATGTGGGCCTCCTCAACGTCCTGCAGCCCTCCGGAGAGGGTGAAGGCGGTGTTTTCGTCGGCGGTGAAGGAAGTGGCCATCGGGCCGCCGCTCACCGGCACGGTGCTGTACATGTACCAGCCCGGTTCGAGGCTGACGGTCAGCAGCAGCTCGACGTTGCCGTCGGGCAGGACGGAGGCTTTCGAGTCTACTGAGATTACTCCCTGTGCGCTGGCGCACAGGGCTATAAGGCCGGCTAAGACGGCCATGACAGTTCTTTTGAGTCTCATATTTGTATTATTGTAGATTTTCTTCGGGCAAAAGTACGGAATAATTCTTATTTTTGCATGATTAATTCCAACAAACACATGACACAGGAAGAAGTATTCAAACAACTTACCGCCCATGCCAAGGAGTATGGCTTCGTTTTCCCCTCAAGTGAGATTTACGACGGACTCAGCGCAGTCTATGATTACGGACAGATGGGCGTGGAGCTCAAGAACAATATCAAGAAATACTGGTGGGACGCCATGGTGCGTCTCAACGAGAATATAGTGGGCATCGATTCGGCCATCTTCATGCATCCGAAGATATGGCAGGCATCGGGCCACGTGGGAGCGTTCAACGACCCTCTCATAGACAATAAGGACTCCAAGAAACGCTACCGTGCGGATGTGCTCATAGAGGACTATCTGGGCAAGCTCGACGAGAAGATAGAGAAGGAGGTGGAGAAGGGCCGCCGCAAGTTCGGTGAGAGCTTCGACGAGGCTCAGTTCCGCGCCACCAATCCCAACGTGCTGCGCAATCAGCAGAAGATGGACGAGGTGCGCGGCCGCATGACGGAGGCGTTGAATGCCAACGACCTTCAGGGTCTGCGCGACATCATCATCGACTGCGGCATCGTCTGCCCCATCTCAGGTACCAAGAACTGGACAGAGGTGCGTCAGTTCAACCTGATGTTCTCCACCCAGCTCGGCAACATCTCCGGTGAGGACGGTATCATCTACCTCCGTCCCGAGACTGCCCAGGGTATATTTGTCAACTTCCTGAATGTCCAGAAGACCGGCCGTATGAAGATTCCTTTCGGAATAGCCCAGATAGGCAAGGCTTTCCGCAACGAGATAGTGGCCCGTCAGTTCATCTTCCGCATGAGGGAGTTCGAGCAGATGGAGATGCAGTTCTTCGTGCGTCCCGGCTCGGAGCTCGAGTGGTTTGCCAAGTGGAAGGAGGCCCGCCTGCAGTGGCACAAGGCCCTCGGTCTGGGCGATGAGAAATACCGCTTCCACGACCACGAGAAGCTGGCCCACTACGCCAATGCCGCCACCGACATTGAATTTGAATTCCCCTTCGGCTTCAAGGAGCTCGAGGGCATTCATTCCCGCACGGACTTCGATCTGGGCAACCACCAGAAGTTCTCCGGCCGCAAGATACAGTACTTCGACCCCGAGACCGGCGAGAGCTACACTCCGTACGTAGTGGAGACCTCCATCGGACTGGACAGGATGTTCCTGGCCGTGCTTTCCGCTGCTTACTGCGAGGAGAAGCTGGAAAACGGAGAGGAGAGGGTGGTCCTCCGCATTCCTCCCGTGCTGGCTCCCGTGAAACTTGCAGTGCTGCCTCTGGTCAAGAAGGACGGGCTGCCTGAGATAGCGAGAGATATCATCGACGAGCTCAAGTTTGACTTCAACTGCCAGTATGACGAGAAGGACAGCATAGGCAAGCGCTACCGCCGTCAGGACGCCATCGGCACCCCGTTCTGCATCACTGTGGACCACCAGACCCGCGAAGACAACTGCGTGACCATCCGCGACCGCGACACCATGGCGCAGGAGCGCATCCCTATCGCGGAAGTCGGGCACATCATCAGCGAGCGGACCGACTTCAAGACGGTACTCAGGAAACTGAACAAAATAGGATAAACAAATCAGACTATACAGACTATGGCAACAACAGACGTGAAGTATCTCGGCCTGGACCTCAAGAGTCCAGTGATAGTGAGCAGCTGCTCGCTGACAGCCGATGTCGACAAAGTAAAGGAAATGGAAAGCTGCGGTGCCGGAGCCGTGGTCATGAAGTCCCTCTTTGAGGAGCAGATCCGCGGCGAGGTAGAGTTCATGGCTTCCGCCGGGCACTCGTGGCCGGAGATGGATGACTATCTCCATGCGTACATCCGTTCCAACTCCATAGCCCAGTATACAGAGAAAGTCCGTGCCCTCAAGCAGGCCGTATCGATACCGGTCATCGCCAGCATCAATTGCTACAGTCCCGGTGAGTGGGTAGAGTATGCCCGTCAGATTGAGACTGCAGGAGCAGATGCACTGGAGATCAACCTGTACGACCTGGCTCTGGATCCCAGGACATCTCCCGCCTCCATCGAGGACGGCTATGTCAGCGTAGTCCGCTCGATAGTTTCGGAACTTAAGATTCCCGTAGCCGTAAAGATAGGCCCCCATTTCACCAGCATAGTCAATTTCGTGGACCGCATAGCCTCTGCCGGAGCCAAGGGAGTGGTGATATTCAACCGTTTCTTCACCCCTGACATCGACTTGGAGAAGTTCTGCCTGGTGCCGGCCGCTCCCCTCTCACATGAAGGTGAGTATGCCGAGATCCTGCGCTGGACTGCCATTCTTGCCTCTGCAGTGAAGAATGTAGATATCGCCACCACAACAGGTGTCCATAGTGCAGAGAGCGCCCTAAAGATGATTCTCGCCGGTGCCGATGCCGTTCAGGTATGCTCGGTTATCTACAAGCACGGTCCCGCCGTCATAAAGGAATTCAACGAGAAGATAGCTGCTTTCCTCGAGAAGAACAATGTGGAAAGCCTCTCCCAGATCCGCGGCCGCCTGAGCTACTCCACCATCCCCGACCCCGCTATGTACGAAAGGGTTCAGTTCATGAAGACCTTCGGCTCTCTGGCCCTGTAGTCGGGGTAAAAGGACTCGAACCTTCGACCCCCTGCTCCCAAAGCAGGTGCGCTAGCCAACTGCGCCACACCCCGATTGATTGTGAGGTGCAAATATAGGCTTATTTTCGGATAATTTCAGTTTCTTTTCAGAATTACTCAATAAATTTGTATCTCAATCTGAAAAGACATACGTATGAAACTGCTTATTGTTGAGGATGACTCCTCGCTCAGGGAGCTGATGCAGCGGGCCCTGACGGAGGAGGGCTATGTGATCGAGACGGCTTCAACCTTCGATGAGGCGGACGCCAAGGTCTCCGGCTACAGTTATGACTGTATCCTGCTGGATATCATGCTTCCGGGCGGCAGCGGCCTCCAGCTGCTGGATCACATCAAGCACATGCAGAAACGGGAGAACGTCATCATTATCTCGGCCAAGGACTCCCTGGACGACAAGGTATACGGTCTGGAGCACGGGGCTGACGACTACCTGCCCAAGCCCTTCCACATGGCCGAGCTCAAGGCCCGCATCCGCAGTGTGCTCCGCAGGGGACGGACCGGCGGCAACCTCACCATCGAATACGGCAATGTCGCCATCCAGCCCGAGAACGGTTATGTGGAGGTTGCCGGAACACAAGTAGAACTGCTTAAGAAAGAGTTCGATATACTGCTGTATTTCATGCAGCGGCCCAACCACTTGGTGGATAAGTCAGTCCTTGCCGAGGCTGTATGGGGCGACCACGCCGACCAGGCCGACGACTATCACTTCGTCTACGCGCAGATGAAGAACCTGCGCCGCAAGCTCCAGGCGGCAGGAGCCGACATCGAGATCAAGGCCGTGTACGGTTTCGGATATAAACTTGTGCCCCGGTCAGGAGCGCAGCAGCAGTGTGAGTCATGAGGCTGATGTACCGCATAGCCATGCGCTTAGCGCTGGTGCTCCTGCCCCTGATGGCTATCTGGGCCGGATTTTTCTATTATAGGACACTGGACGAGGTCAATGATGAGACCGATGATGCCCTGGACGAGTTCACCGAGAAGGTCATCGCCCGTATGCTCTCCGGCCGTGAGCTTCCCTCCAACGAGGGGGCAAATATCCTTTATGACATCATCCCCATTGGAGCGCAGTTCGCCCATGACCACCCCTCCATCCGCTATTATTTCAACGATGAGTATTTTCCCTCGATCGGGTACGAGCCGGCCAGAGTTCTTACCACGGTATTTCAGACCGATGACGACCGGTATTTTCTGCTGAAAGCCTACACGCCCACCATCGATAAGGAAGAGCTGATGCAAGGCACCCTTGTTTGGGTGATAATCCTGTACTTCACTCTCCTGCTGACGGTCATGATAGTGACTATTCTGGTATTTTACAGCAACATGCGTCCGCTCTACCGCCTGTTGGACTGGATGGACCGCCTTAAGGTCGGCGGCAAGAACCCTCCGCTGGACAACCCGACCGGCATCACTGAGTTCAAGAGGCTCAACGTGGCTGCTGAAAAGGCCCTCAACCGCTATGAGGAGGCCTTCGAGGCTCAGAAGGAGTTCATCGGCAACGCCTCGCACGAGCTTCAGACCCCTTTGGCGGTCATGGGCAACCGCATCGAGTGGCTGCTGGACAACACTGAGCTGGACGAGAGGCAGATAGGCGAGCTGCTGGGTATCCAGCGTACTCTGAGCGGGGTGGTGCGCCTCAACAAGACCCTCCTCCTGCTGACCAAGATAGACAACGGCCAGTTCCCCGAAAGCACCGATGTGTTCATTCCCACCCTCGTGCAGGAGAGCGTGGAGGTTTTCTCAGAGATATACGAAGACAAGGAGATAGAGGTCGATTTCCCCCGTCCCGACAGCCTGATGGTGAGGATGAATGAATCCCTGGCCCGGACCCTGACCGGCAATCTGCTCAAGAACGCCTTTATATATACGCCCGCACACGGGAGGATCAACATCAGTATTAAAGGGAGGACCCTGGAGATAGCCAATACCGGAGAAACACCGCTCGACGCGGACCACATCTTCGACCGGTTCTACAAGAGCGGAGGCCGCGAGGGCTCCCTGGGCCTGGGTCTGGCTATAGTCGGAGCGGTGCAGAGGTACTATGATCTGGAGGTGAAATACAGATTTGAGGGGAAAATGCACATTTTTTCTGTAAAATGGAGATAATTTTAAATTCATTTCAGAATCGGGGGTAATCTTTGCACCGTAAAACAAAAGAAACAGTATTAATTTTTAAAAAAAGTAAAGAATATGAAAAAGATTATGATCCTCGCAGCTGCCATGCTGCTCCTCTCCGTGACCTCGGCCCGTGCCGACCACGATCGCCCGATTCAGTTCAACCAGCTTCCTGTAGCTGCGCAGGAATTCATCAACACTTATTTTGCCAATGAGAAAGTGTCCTTTGCCAAGGAAGAGCGCGATTTCATGGAAGTGCGTTACGAGGTGATGTTCACCAATTCCATCAAGATCGAGTTCTACAAGGACGGAAAGTGGAAGGAGATAGACTGCAAGTACTCCGTGCTTCCCGAGGGGATAGTTCCCGAGCAGATAGCGACCTACGTCAACAGCAATTTCCCCGGGGTGAAGATCCACGCCATCGATCGTGACCGCCGTGACATCGAGGTCGAGCTCACCAACGGTCTGGAGCTGACCTTCGACCTCTATTACAACCTCATAGACATGGATGACTAACCGCAAATGACAGACCATATTGAATAACTCGAGAACGGGCCCTGGCGCGGATGCACACAGGGGCCGTTTTCCTAAAGGCTGTCACAGAGTCCCCGGCATGTCATTAAGTCCCGAAATTTTCTAACTTTTTTAACAATCACTTTTATGAAGACGAATTTGAAACTTATTGTATCAGGGTGCATTATGTCCCTTATGCTTCTGGCAGCCTCCTGCAATAAGCAGAGGCCGGAGAACCTCCAGAACATTGAAGCCACACCTGAGCTTCAGGCTGCGCTGTTCGACCTTTATCCCGAGGCGCAGGATGTAAAGTGGTCACAGAAAAACAGTTATTATGTGGCAGATTTTAAGGCTCCCGCCGGTTCAGGCCCTGAACTCCGTTCGGATGACGGTCAGCTGATCGGATACTCCGCATGGTTCGATGCAAGCTATCAGTGGCAGATGACCGAGACCGATATTCCTCAGGGAATGGTACCTGATGCGGTATGGGCGGCTTTCGATGCAACGGAGTACGCTGACTGGCGCATCGACGATATAGATATGCTGCGCAGAGGCGGGGTCGAGATTATCTATATCATAGAAGTCGAAGGCTATACTGTGGACGGTATCTATCAGGAAGTGGATCTGTATTTCTCCGAGGACGGAGTGCTGGTCAAGACGGTAATTGACGCCGAGGAAGACTATGACTACTGGGATTATATTCCCGACACTCCTTCCGGCAGCATCGAGGAGTTCATTGCCGCCAATTATCCCGGGGCCCGTATCGTGGATATTGACATCGAGGACGGTATGACGGAGGTAGAGATAATAGATACTGATGAGAATGGGGCCAAAGTATGCCGTGAGCTTTTCTTCGACTATTCTCAGAACTGGATGTTTACCCGTACCGAGATGCGTCCCGGGCAGGTTCCCGATGACATCATGGGCTATCTTGAGGCATCTGAGTATGGGGACTACTGGATTGACGATGTGGATTTCTATGAGACGCCTGAAGGCGAGTTCTACCGTTTCGATCTGGAGTTTCATGATGATGATATCAAGGTGGATGTGTATGCCGACGGCACAGTGGCACCTGTCAGGGGTAATGGGGATAATCCCGGAGGCGGAAACGGCGGTATGGTAGACGGCAGCATTGAGGAATTCATAGCGGACAAATATCCGGGAGCCCGCATTATCGAGCAGGACTGGGATGACGGTTACCTCGAGGTTGAGATATGGCATGACGGCAAGGAGAAGGATGTCTATTTCAACGGTGCGGGAGAATGGGTATGGTCTCAGTGGGATGTCCGCATCAGCGAGCTGCCCGAGGCAGTGACAAGCGCCCTGTCAAAGGAATACCCGGATTACCGTATCGATGACGCCGAGTACATCCAGACCCCCGAAAGCGAGTACTACCTCATCGAGCTGGAAGGCCGCGGCGACAGCGAGCGTAACGTACGCATCACCTCCGACGGAACGATTCTCTAATCAAACCTCTCATAGGATAACAGAAATTCCCGGACAAGCTCCTAAGGCTGTCCGGGAATTTTATTTTGCGTGGTATCTCCTGCGTACGTAATTTATTTATACGCTTTCCTTAGCGATATTCTCGCGCATATCGGTGTCAGCCTGGATATTCTTTATCCGATAGTAGTCCATGATACCGAGATTGCCGGAACGGAAGGCATCCGCCATAGCCAGAGGAATCTCTCTCTCGGCCTCGATAACCTGGGCCCTGGCCTCCTGTGCCTTGGCCTTCATCTCCTGCTCGAGAGCCACGGCCATCGCACGGCGCTCCTCGGCGCGGGCCTGGGCGATATTCTTGTCGGCATTGGCCTGGTCGATCTGCAGCACCGCACCGATATTCTTGCCTATGTCGATATCGGCGATATCGATCGAAAGAATCTCGAAAGCCGTACCCGCATCGAGCCCCTTGGCCAGCACTACCTTGGAGATTGAGTCGGGATGCTCCAGCACATCCTTGTGCGACTCCGACGCACCTATACTGGATACGATACCCTCACCTACGCGGGCGAGAACAGTCTCCTCACCGGCACCGCCGACGAGCTGCTTGATATTGGCCCGGACAGTAACCCTGGCCTTGGCTATCATCTGGATACCGTCCTTGGCGACAGCCGTCACGGGCGGAGTGTTGATGACCTTGGGGTTGACCGACATCTGCACGGCCTCGAACACATCGCGGCCGGCGAGGTCGATGGCAGCCGCCATCTTGAAGTCGAGGTTGATATTGGCCTTGTCTGCGGAAATCAGGGCATTGACCACATTGGGCACGTTGCCCTTCGCCAGGTAGTGAGCCTCAAGCGCATTGGCGTCCAGCTTCAGGCCGGCCTTGGTACCAGTGACCATAGCCATGACTATGGTGCTCGGCGGAACCTTCCTCCACCTCATCAGCACCAGCTGGATGAGGGAGATACGCACTCCCGAGATCAGAGCCTGGAACCACAGGGTCACCGGGAAGAACCAGAGCAGGATAATCAGGGCCACGATGGCCACAGCTATCCAGATAATAACGAGTCCTACTGAAGAAATCATAATAATGAACAGTTGTTATAAAGGTTTTACAAATATTTTATTGTCGTCAATCAGGATTACCTCGACCTGCTGTCCCGGGTCGATGATGCCGTTGCGGGCCGAGCATTCCACCGTAGTGTCGCCGAACAGGACTTTGCCCATGGGAGCCAGGCGGGTAATGGTGGTGCCCTGCGAGCCGACGGCGATGCCCTTGTCTTCGGGACGCGTGTCCGTGCGGCTGTCGATCTCTGTGTGCAGCGAGAGCCTCTTCCATGTCTTGGAGCGGAGCGAGAGCACGGCGCAGACTACGGCCAGTACGGCATTGGCTGCTATCGTTATGTACCCGGCGTCCGGTCCGATGCCGTCGAATGCCAGCCAGCACGCGGCGCCTATCGACACCAGCCCAAGTGTGCCGGCCACGAAAATGCCAGGAATGAGAATGATTTCAGCGATAATGAGCAGAAGCCCCAGAATAGACAGAGAGATGATAAGTGCCATCTGAATTTATAATTTAATGCTTTCTATGCTTACGTTCTTGATGTCCAGGTCTTCGAGTATCTTGAGCAGGAATTCGGCGTCCTTGCGCTCAGAGAAGGGACCTACAGTGAATACAGTATCGTCATCAGAACCGGATTTGGTGAGGTCTTTGGTAGTGGCGCCCCTTATGGCCGACAGAATGCTTGAGGGCAAAGCCGGTCCATAGCCTTTGAGCACCACCTGATAGGATATTTCTCCTGATGACCCGGAAGATGACGGGCGTGAGGATGAGCCGGTCCGGTCGCTTTTGGCAGGCATTGACAGGACACGTTCATTCTCCATAGTCCTGGCAGTCTTTACCGGGATACTTTTTCCGTTGTTGTATGCGATGATCATCGCGTCTGAAAAACCGTTGCGCCGTACCTTCCCCAGATTGGACATAGCCTCCTGATATGTAGAGAAAAGTCCGACTGTGTGCAGGTACTTGCCTGATTTCATCCTGGTGACGAAGACAGGGCTCATACCTCTTATGTCCCGTACCGAAGCGTGTTCGGACAGCACCATGAACTGTATCTGGTAGACAACTCCTTCGGGCAGAGTGTTGTCTTCGACGAACTGTCCTTCATTACGTCCGAGGATTTTGAATGAGTAGTCAAATTCGGGTTCCGGGGTTTCTACAATGATATATGGTATCTTGCCTTTGGACTGTCGGCTGAACGTGTATTCCGGTGTGCTCTTCTGCTGAGGGCTTTCATCGGCAATTTCGTTCTGCTCCGATGCCTCCTCCTGTACTACCGGAATGATTCCCTCGGCAAGGAAGCGCAGCTCTATCTGTCTGACCTCTCCGGAGACCTGATCTATCTTTTTGCGGATCTGCAGGGCTTCGTTCTCCACATCACGTATAATCCCGGCGAGAAACTCACGGTCGCTTTCAGAGGCTTTCTCATAGATTCTGCGGCTCTCTTCTATTTTGTCCAATTTTTCCTGATGCTCTTCCTGCAGCCTGCGGAGCTCGTGCATCAGTTTAGAATAATCGTCCATGCGGACATCCCGGGCCGGCGCGGCTGACTCCTGTCTGTCTGCCGGAGCTGCCTCCTCTGCCCCGGAGGCGGGAATATCATGGATAAACGAGGCTATTGCAAGGGGCGATTCATTCTCGGCAAGAGGAGTCTTTACGGGAGTGGCAATGTATTCTGTAACATAAATTCTTATGGAGTCCGTGCCGGCAGTCTCCCTGTTGGATGCTATGATGGAGTATTTTCCGTCCCGGCTGTCGATGTATATAAGGTCATCTCCGGTGGAGGAATAGGGGAATCCCATATTTTCGGGAACTCCCCATTCTCCTGTATCTTCGTCCCAACGGCTGTAGAACAGATCATAGCCTCCCATTCCGGGCAATCCGTCGGAGGCGAAATATAGGGTGCGGCCGTCCCGGCTCAGGATAGGAAATATCTCATTGTGACCTGATAGTATGTTCTCGCTCAACAGCTCCGGCACGTTCCAGGTGATGCTGTCCTTCCGGGTCGTGGTGTAGATGTTCCATGCACCTGTCTCATCAGGGGCTGAATAGATGATCCTGTCCTGTCCTGATGGGAAATACATGGCGGTATAATATGGGTTCTGCCGGTTGTCGGAGGGCTGAATGAACGGATTGGGGATGGGAATCCAGGAATGATTTTCCAAATCCTTGAGATAAAGGAAGAAATCTTCTATGCGGAAAGTCTGGGAAGCAATGGCCGCAGGACGGACGATGTATTGCATGAGGCTTTCTCCGTTACGGCATTGAAGTATTCTGTCCATGATGGCCAGCCGCTGAAGAGAGTCGGTTGTATGTTTTAGGGCCTGGCTGTAGTATTCTTCGGCTTTGGCGAATTTGTAATTGCTGTGAAGCAGCTCCGCACGCTTCAGGTCTCCTTCCGCGCTGCTGTCCGCCTCCTGCCCCATGGCGGGAAGGCAGGTCATAATAAGCACGGCGATGACACTAAAATATCTGTTCAAGGCAGTCATATTCCAATAATATAGTCAACAAAATTACTAAATACTTTACAAATAAGAAAAAAATAGTACTTTTGTACCCTCAATTTTTACGCAAATTTTAAAAAGGAATTTGATATGCAAAGTAAAGGAGCCATTACTTTTTTGGCGGTTTTGATCGCTCTGGCCTGCATTTACCAGCTTTCCTTCACAGGAGTGTCCTCCATCATCAAGAACAAGGCGGACAAGTATGCGGAGGCAGCTGTGGCAGCAGAGCAGCAGAAACCCTCCTTCGCGGAGGTGTCTGATCTGGATAAGGCTTATTATCTGGATTCTATCAGAAAAGAGAGAAACAGTTTCTATCTCGACTCGGTGAGCGCCGAGAAGGTCTACCTGGGCTACACTTTCAAGGAAGTGCAGGAGAAGGAGATCAACCTCGGTCTGGACCTCAAGGGCGGTATGAACGTCATGCTGGAGGTACAGCTGAGCGACCTGGTGAGAGCATTGTCCAACTACAATGAGTCTCCCCAGTTCAACCAGGCACTCGCTCTTGCCAAGGAGAGAGAGACAGCCCTGGGCGGCAACACCGACTTCATCACCCTCTTCTACGAGGCCTGGAACGAGGTGGCACCCGATCAGAGACTGGCTCAGATATTCGGAACCATCGACCTCAGGGACAGGATCAATGCCCAGAGCACCAATGACGAGGTGATCGCCGTGATCCGCGAGCAGGCCGAGAGTGCCGTAGCCAACTCTTTCAACGTGCTGCGCAACCGTATCGACCGCTTCGGTGTGACTTCTCCCAATATCCAGAGACTCGGCAACTCCAGCCGTATCCTCGTCGAGCTTCCCGGTGTCAAGGAGCCCGAGCGTGTGCGCAACCTCCTTCAGGGAACCGCTTCCCTTGAGTTCTGGACTACCTACGAGAATCCCGAGGTATTCCGCTATCTCCAGGAGGTCAATACTATCGTAAAGGACTATGTGGCTCAGGAAGAGGGTCTGACAGCAGAGGCACAGCCCGCTGAGACCGCAGCCGAGGCAGCTCCCGCAGCCGCCGGCAGCGCTTCTGACGATCTCGTGGCCGAGCTGGCACAGCAGGAGGATTCTCTCTCCGCTGACGAGCTCAACTACGCCAAGAACAATCCTTTCTTCTACGCCCTCAACCCCTCGATGTACAACGGTCAGCTGATGCCCGGTCCCGTAATCGGCGTCGCTCACTACAGGGATACAGCCAAGATCAACTCCTGGCTCCGTCTGCCCCAGGTAAAGGCAGCTCTTCCCGCCGACCTCGTACCGATGTGGACAGTGAAGGCCTCTTCCCAGTATGCTGGAGGCAACTATTACGAGCTGATCGCCATCAAGGTCAACACCCGTGACGGCAAGGCTCCTCTCGACGGAGGCGTAGTATCCGATGCCCGCGTATCCTACAGCAATATGGGCGGACAGCCTCAGGTCGACATGGCCATGAACGCAGAGGGCGCCCAGACATGGGCCCGTCTTACCGCCGACAACATCGGTAAGTGCATCGCCATCGTACTCGACGGCATGGTATATTCCTTCCCCCGCGTGAATGCCGAGATTACCGGCGGCCGCTCGGTAATCGAGGGCAACTTCACCATCGAGGAGGCCACCGACCTTGCCAACGTGCTCAACTCCGGTAAGCTCCCCGCACCCGCCACCATCGTTCAGGAGCAGGTGGTAGGTCCTTCCCTCGGTAGCGCATCCATCCAGGCAGGTATGATATCCTTCGTAATCGCCTTCGTCCTGGTACTGCTCTACATGCTCTTCTTCTATAAAGGTGCCGGTGTCGCAGCCGATGCCGCCCTGCTGTGCAACGTGCTCTTCCTCTTCGGTGCCCTCGCATCCTTCGGAGCTGTCCTCACCCTCCCCGGTATCGCCGGTCTGGTGCTGACCCTCGGTATGGCCGTGGACGCCAACGTGATCATCTACGAGCGCGTCAAGGAGGAGATCCGCGCCGGCAAGGCCCTCCGTCTGGCTATCTCAGACGGTTACAAGCATGCTTATTCCGCCATCATCGACGGTAACCTCACCACCATCATCACCGGTCTGGTGCTCTTCTTCTTCGGTTCCGGTCCTGTACAGGGCTTCGCCACCACACTGGTTATCGGTCTGATTACCTCGATGCTGACCTCGATCTTCATCTCCAGACTGATCTTCGAGGCCCGTCTGGCACGCGGCAAGAACATCTCGTTCTACACCCACTTCACCAAGAACTTCCTGCAGAACACCCATATCGACTTCGTCAAGATACGTAAGTACGCCTACATCTTCTCCACAGTCCTCATGGTAATCTGCTTCGCTTCCATCTTCATCAAGGGCTTCTCCTACGGTGTGGACTTCACCGGAGGCCGTACATACGTGGTACGTTTCGATCAGGATGTGACCGCAGAGGACATCAGGGAGGCCGTTCTGGATGAGTTCCAGGAGGGCGTCGAGGTCAAGCAGTTCGGCGGTCCCAGCCAGATGAAGATCACCACAACCTACATGATCGAGGACCAGAGCACCGAGACCGACAAGATCGTGGACACCAAGCTGTATGAGGCTCTGAAGGGCTTCTTCGCCAACCCCATCACCTACGATGAGTTCATCTCCACCCTCGAGAATCCTAACGGTATCATCCAGTCCGACAAGGTAGGTCCTACCATCGCAAACGATATGAAGCGCGACTCCCTGATAGCCGTAGCCATCGCCCTGTTCGCGATCTTCGCCTACATCGCCGTCCGCTTCAAGGGCTGGACATGGGGTCTCGGAGGAGTTGTCTCCACAGCCCACGACGCCATCGTGACAGTCGGCTTCTTCTCCCTGTTCTCCGGTATCCTGCCGTTTACCCTGGACGTAGACCAGACCTTCATCGCCGCCGTGCTGACCATCATCGGTTACTCCATCAACGACAGCGTGATCATCTTCGACAGGATCCGCGAGTACCGCCGCCTGTATCCCAAGCGTGAGCTCTACCAGAATATCAACGACGCCATCAACAGCACCCTGGCCCGTACCGTCAATACATCCGGTACCACCTTCATCGTGATGCTCGCCATCGCCATCTTCGGAGGTGAGGTAATCAGGGGATTCGCAGTGGCCCTGCTCGTAGGTATCTTCGTAGGTACATACTCGTCCGTATTCGTAGGTACTCCTATCATGTACGACCTGTACCTGCGCAAGACACGCAAGGAAGCCAAGAAGCTGAAAGCTGCCGGCAAATAATATTGCCGCAGACAGCAGATAAATGATAAAGACCGGGACAGTCCGCAGAGGCTGCCCCGGTTTTGTTTATCTTTGTCCTGCAGTTTAATTAAGATACATTGTGATGAAAACCAGAATCCTTACCATCGCTCTTTCCGGCATTTTCCTGTTCTCGGCGGCACGTGCAGACGTTGCGGCCCAGACCCTTCCCGGCAATGTCCATGAGACATCCGAAACGTATTATCCTCCGCAGGATTCTGCTGTGCGGGAAAAGCTGTGCCAGTGGCGGGACCTCAAGTTCGGGGTGCTCTTCCACTGGGGCCTGTACTCGATCCCCGGGATAGTCGAGTCCTGGTCGATATGCTCGGAGGACGTGGACTGGATCAACAGGCGCCGTGACCTGAACTACGAGGACTACAAGCGGTGGTACAGGGGACTGAAGGACGAGTTCCGCCCCACTTCTTTCGACCCTGCGGAATGGGCCCGTATCATGCGCGATGCCGGGATGCGCTACATGATATTCACGACCAAGCATCACGACGGCTTCTGTATGTTCGATACGAGACAGACGGACTTTTCGATAGCTTCCACGCCGTTCGGTGAGGAGGACGGGCGGGACATCACCGCCGAGGTGCTCCGGGCATTCAGGGAGCAGGGATTCATGACCGGTACCTATTTTTCAAAGCCGGACTGGAGCTGCCCTTACTACTTGTGGGACCAGTATGCCACACCCGACCGCAGGGTCAACTATGACGTCACCCGCCATCCGGAGCGCTGGCAGCAGTTCCGGGATTATACCTCGGCGCAGATACACGAGCTGATGTCGCAGTACGGGCCGGTGGATATCCTGTGGCTGGACGGCGGCTGGGTAGCTGCACCCAGGGAGGATATCGGCCTGGACAGTATCGTGACCTCTGTGCGTAGGCTCCAGCCGGGACTGATAACGGTGGACCGGACGGTCAGCGGGCCGAATGAGAACTATCTCACGCCGGAGAGGGGAGTCCCCGACGGCCAGCTCCCGGTCCCCTGGGAGAGCTGTATCCCCCTGAGCAATGACTGGGGCTGGGTACCGGATGCTCCGTACAAGTCCCCGGAGACGGTGCTGCGGACCCTTATCGAGATAGTGGCCAAGGGCGGCTGTATGCTTCTGGGCATAGGTCCTGACGCAGACGGCCGGATAGAGCCGGAGATACAGGATATCCTGCATGAGGTGGGAGAATGGCTCAGGGCCAACGGGGAGGCGGTCTACGGGACCCGCTGCACCCCTTTCTACCGCTACGGCGATATATGGTTCACAGCCTCGGCGGACTGCACGACCCTTTATGCGGTGTATGCCCCGGAACGGGAGGAAGGCGTGGCCGCGCCTGGGGAATTGTCCTGGAAGGTCAATCTGCCGAAGGGTAAAATGCGTCTGTTGAGTACAGGACAGGCGCTGAAATACCGTCTACAGGGGGATTCAGTGACAGTTTCCCTGCCCCGCGGTATCGGAGATGGGCCTCTGGCGATAGCTTTTGAACCGGTCGTTCGGGAGGCATACCGCAACAGTGCTATGCCGGTGGACCTGAGGGTGTCGGACCTGCTCCGGAGGATGACCCTCGAGGAGAAGACAGGACAGCTGCTTGCTCTCCAGGGCTGGGAGATGTACAGCCGCGACGGGCAGGATGTGGGGATCAATGCGGCATTCCGCAGTGCTGTTGATAGCCTTCATGCCGGGAGCCTCTATGCCGTGATGCGGGCGGATCCCTGGACCCGTAAGACGTTTGACAACGGACTTGACGCCGCTCTCGGACTGCGGACACTGAACAAGATGCAGCGCTATGCCGTGGACAGCACCCGTCTTGGGATTCCGCTGCTGCTCCACAACATGCACCTGCCGGCATTCCGTCAGGTCCTTTCCGGGTTTTCGGAGGATGCTGACTCTCGGGCCGAAACGGTATCTCCGATGGTTATGACATCTTACAATACGGTGGACGGCATCCCGGTTACGTGCAATGCTTTCCTGCTTGATACCCTCCTTCGCGGACAGTGGGGATATGACGGGGTGGTCATATCGGACCTCTACAGCATCAACGGTATCGTCGGAGCCGGTGTCGCGTCTGATCTTAGGGAGGCGGCTGTCATGGCCCTTACGGCAGGGTGTGATATTGACCTGGGCGGCAGTGCTTATCGTAGGCTGGCGCAGGCTGTGCGGGATGGAGATGTGGACGAGGCTCTGGTGGACCGGGCTGTTGCCAGGGTTCTCAGACTGAAATTCGCCCTGGGACTGTTCGAGCAGCCGTATGTGGATGAAATTCCGGCAGAGACATCGCAGGAAGTGCTTGCCGGGGCTGTGGCTTTGGTGGAAGAGGTTGCACAGGAGGGTATTGTCCTGCTGGAGAACAAGGACGGGCTGCGTTCCGCAATGCCGGAGGCAGAGGTCCTGTATGCACGCGGGTGTGCTGTGAGGGATACGGCAGGGGCTACTTCGGGTATTGCTGAGGCAGTCAGGGCGGCTGAACAGGCTGATGCAGTGGTGCTCGTCCTGGGCGGTTCCAGTGCAAGGGATTTCCGGGCATCATACGCTGAGACCGGTGCTGCTGTGGCCTCTGTGCAGGTGAGCGATATGGAGAGCGGTGAGGGAATGGACCGGGCCACTCTGTCGCTGACCGGTGCTCAGGAGGCTCTGTTACGGGCTGTAGCTGCGACTGACACGCCTATCATCACGGTCTTTATCCAGGGCCGTCCGCTGGATATGACTCTTGCCTCGGAGCTTTCCGACGCCCTGCTTACGGCCTGGGCTATACCACATTCTCCTATGATTCCATTGCGGTTTCGGCCGGTACTCCGTCAGCGTCCGCACTTGTGCGGGTCGAGGTGACGGTAACCAATACGGGCGGCTGCTCCGGCAGTGAGGTCGTTCAGCTCTATCTCCGCGATGAGGTGGTTTCGGCCCGCGTCTGTGACAAGCGTCTGGTGGGTTTTCAGAAGTTGAATCTGGCTCCGGGAGAGACTGCGGTTGCTGTATTTGACCTGGATGCGGATATTGAGCCTGGTACATTCACCATAATGGCCGGTCCGTCTTCTGCGGATTTGCCGTTGGTAAAGACGGTGCGGTATCCGGAGTTTATTAAATTTTAATTTTTTGCGAGGATGTATTACAATTATGCTTAAATTTGGGGGTAATTTTTAAAATCTGATATCATTATGGAACTTCCTTTTGCAGAATCTTACAGAATCAAGATGGTGGAGACCATCCGTAAAAGTACTCGCGAGGAGCGCGAGAAATGGATTAAAGAGGCCAAGTACAACCTCTTCCTCCTGAAGAGCGACTATGTGTTCATCGACCTGCTGACCGACTCCGGTACCGGAGCCATGAGTGACAAGCAGTGGGCCGCTATCATGGAGGGTGACGAGAGCTATGCCGGCGCACGTTCTTTCTACAGACTGAAAGACACTATCGAGATGCTGACCGGACTTCCCTACATACTCCCTTCGCATCAGGGCCGTGCAGCTGAGAACGTACTGTTCTCAAGCATCGTGAAAGAGGGCGACATCCTTCCCGGCAATTCCCACTTCGACACCACCAAGGGCCACATCGAGTACCGCAAGGCAATAGCGCTGGACTGCACCATCAAGGAGGCATCCAATACCGAGCTGGAGATTCCCTTCAAGGGCAACATGGACCTGGAAAGACTCGAGGAAGTACTGAAGACCACTCCCCGCGAGAAGATACCGTGCGTAGTGCTGACCGTTACCAACAACACTGCCGGCGGACAGCCCGTATCCATGGAGAACATCAAGGGCGTATCCGCTCTGTGTAAGAAATACGGCGTGAAGCTGCTCATGGACTCCGCACGCTTCGCCGAGAACGCCTACTTCATCAAGACCCGCGAGAAGGGCTATGAGAACAAGTCCATCCGCGAGATCGTGCATGAGATGTACGAGGGTGCAGACTATATGACCATGTCGGCCAAGAAGGACGCCATCGTCAACATCGGCGGTTTCGTGGCCTTCCGTGATGAGGCTGATATGCGCAAGGCCCAGATGTTCACCATCATGAACGAGGGCTTCCTGACTTACGGCGGTATGGCCGGCCGCGATATGAACGCACTGGCTCAGGGTCTGCTCGAGGGTACCGAGTTCGAGTACCTGGAGACCCGCATCAACCAGGTGGCCTACCTCGGCAAGAAGCTCGACGAGTACGGAGTGCCCTACCAGAGGCCTGCCGGCGGACACGCCATCTTCCTCGATGCCAAGAAGATCCTGACTCACCTTCCCAAGGAGGAGTTCATCGCCCAGACCCTCGGTATCGAGCTTTACCTCGAGGCCGGTATCCGCGGCGTGGAGATCGGATCGCTGCTTGCTGACCGCGACCCCGTCACCCGCGAGAACCGTTATCCCGCCCTCGAGCTGCTCCGTCTGGCCATCCCCCGCAGGGTATATACCAACAATCACATGGACTACATCGCAGCCGCAGCCAAGAACGTCTACGACCGCCGCGAGTCCATCACCCGCGGTTACAAGATTGTCAAGGAGCTGCCCATCATGAGGCACTTCACCATCGAGCTCGAAAGGGCCGACAGATAATCCTGAAAAGTGAGAGGAAATGGGAGACACGGAAGAGCGTATTTTCGGGATTGATACTCCGGAGGCTTTCATTGCCTGCGCCCTGGATACATTCCGCCGTCAGTATGCCCTCTGCCCTCAGTACCGTCAGTATGCCGATCTGCTGGAGACCGCTCCTGACAGAGTACGGGACATCGCGGATATCCCCTTCCTGCCCATCCGTTTCTTCAAGCAGTACGACATCATATCTTCTGCGGAGCCGCAGCCGGTGGCGCCGCAGAAGATTTTTTTCAGCAGCTCCACCACCGGCCAGACACCCTCACGCCATTGCGTGACGGATGCGAGCCTGTACGAAAGGAGCTTTTTAGCCGGTTTCCGGCATTTTTACGGGGCACCGGAGGATTATGTCATCCTGGCCCTGCTGCCCGCTTATCTGGAGCGTGAGGGCTCTTCCCTGGTCTATATGGCGGACCGTCTGATACGGGAGAGCGGCCGCCCGGAGAGCGGCTATTATCTCTACGACCACGACCGCCTCTCCAGCACCTTGGCGGAGCTGCGGGGGAGGGGGCAGAAGACCCTGCTGCTGGGAGTGGCTTTCGCCCTCCTGGATTTTACGGAAAAATATAGATTGGAAGGTCCGAATGACTCCTGGCTCACTGTCATGGAGACCGGAGGAATGAAGGGCCGCCGCGAGGAGCTTACCCGGGAAGAGCTGCACCATCGCCTGAGTGCGGGCTTCGGCATCAGTGCCGTCCATTCGGAATACGGCATGTGCGAGCTGTTGTCCCAGGCCTATTCTGCCGGCAACGGTATCTTCCGTGCTCCCGCGTGGATGAAAGTCATCATCCGCGACATCAACGACCCTTTCATGGAGTCAGCCCCCGGTGAGAGGGGCATCATCCACATCATCGACCTGGCCAACCGCAATTCCTGCTCATTCATCGAGACGGAGGACACCGGCCGTGCCTGGCCTGACGGATCATTCACCATCGACGGCCGCCTTCAGGGTTCCGAGCGTAGGGGGTGCAATATGCTTCTGGAGTGACTAAGGCCTTGCAAACTCGTATTCTATAATGTCACCGTATTCTTCTCTTATCTCGGCTATGGTACTTTTTCCCAGCTTATGGTGTCTGTACAGAATTAGCCTGCTCAGCTTGTTTCCCGAGCAGGAAAGATACTTGAGCTCTTTGTTGTTCCGTAAGTCCAGTAAGGTCAGAAGGTTGTCCTCGCAGTATAATTCCTCCAGTAACGTGTTGGCATAAAAATCGATTTCAGAAATTCGGTTGTAGTTGATATTCAATATTGTCAAGGACGGACAGGCGCTTACATCAAGATTTTCAAGCAAGTTATTGCTGCAATTGAATTGTCGCAGGGATGCATGCCGGCTTACGTCGAGGGTTGTCAGCCGGTTGCCGTAACAAAAGAGTTCGGTCAGGGAAGTAAAGTATTTTATTTCCTCCATGCTGCTGATGCCTGCTAAACTGACATCAAGGACAGTTGCCGTCCGGGCCTCCTTTTCGGAAATCTGCCCGTCGTTGTTTTTATCCACGGTATTGCGCGGGTTTTCCAGTATCGCCTGCAGGAACTTCTCGTCCTGGAACTGGATGACTGCGCTGTCGTCTGTCCAGGTATTCTTTTTACATGACGCAAGCAACAGTGCAAGCATTGGTAGTGCGAAAAAAAATATTGGTTTTCATGGCCAATAAATTGTTTGAATCCGGGCAAGGTGTGCTATACGGCACTGTTGAGGAAGTCCTCGAGTGTCTTGGAGTATTCCTGGGCCTTGTCGGGATCTTCCTGACGGACGATATCTATGCCGTACTGATATAGCTGGAAGTTATTCTGCAGGTCTATCTGTGAGAGTACCGAGCCGCGGTAGGGCTGGGCGAATAGTCTGATGGCCTGCATTGTTTCCTCCATGAAGCGGTCGGCCATGGCCAGACCTTTGTCTTTCTCACCGCACTTGAAGTACAGGTCGATGGCCTGGAGGACCATCTGTTCATTGTTGTACATAGCGGCTGCGGAGGTGTTCAGGGGGAAGTTGCGGTCCGGGTAGACTTCCTGCATGCGGTCGAGCACCTGCAGGGCCTTGTCGGTCTCCCCCTTGTCGTATAGAGCTATAGCTGTCTGTACGAACATGAAGCGCATCGCGGCGACACCGTTGAACGTAGAGAGGTTCTGGTAATCCACGAAGAAGTCCTTCGAGAAGCTGTCCAGACGGTAGCCGTTCATGATGCGGTCATACATGGCGTCGGTATCCACTTGTTCTACAGATGTGAAAGACGTACGGCTCTTGATGGGGACGAACTTGTAGGTGAATCCGTCGAACTGGAGGTAGTCCTCGATGCCTATATCCAGACTGCCGCCCTGGGTCATGAAATAGATGGGGCGTTCCCAGTCATAGTTGGCGAGCATGTCGAGAATCATGAGCTCCGGCTTTTCCAGCAGATTGTCCCTGTCGAGGGGTATTTCCAGGCAGACGGTGTCCAGAATATTGTCATAGTCCTCTTCGGGTACGATGTGGTTCTTGATGACATTTTCCTTATTGACCGGAATGAGCAGCCTGGAGGCGGGAAGGTAGCTTTCCTCCCGGCCGTAGAGATTGACCTTGACACGCGGATCGTTGAAAAGGGCGATGGCGTCCTTGAGGAGGATAGGGCGGTTGAATCGGTCGAATATGTAGACATAGTCGTTGGTGCCGTAGAGATAGTTGATGCGTTTGGTGGTGAAACGTATGGGCTCAGCGTCATACTGTTTCCACTGCATCTGGTCTATATACCAGTCTATGCCGAGCAGGGAGGTATTCATGACCCTGGCGTCCAGGCGCACGCCCTCTACTTCCTGGATGTACCAGAGGGGGAATGTGTCGTTGTCTCCGTGGGTGACGAGGATTGCCTGGGGATCGGTGGATGCGAAATAGTTGTAGGCCATGTCGCGTGCGGTGTAGCGGTTGCTGCGGTTGTGGTCGTCCCAGTTCTCGGCGGCCATGAGTACGGGAACTCCGAGAAGCAGTACGCTGACTACGGCGGCAGTCACTTTCTCAGGTACATGCGCCTTGGCCGCAGGTTTGCGCAGCCAGCTGTATACGGCCATAACTGCCAGGCCTATCCATATCGAGAACACATAGAAGCTGCCGGCGTAGGCATAGTCGCGCTCGCGGACCTGATAAGGAGACTGGTTGAGGTACAGGATGATGGCGATGCCGGTAAGGAAGAAGAGCAGGAATGTGATCCACCAGTTGCGCTTGTCTTTCCCCAGCTGGTAGAGCAGGCCGATGATGCCGAGCAGGAGGGGCAGCATGTAGTAGTGGTTCTTGGCCTTGTTGTTCACTATGTAGTCCGGGCCGTCGGACTGGTCTCCGAGACGGGCCTTGTCGATAAATCCGATACCGCACTCCCAGTTGCCTTTCAGCGGGTCTCCCGGTACCTGACCGTGAAGGTCGTTCTGGCGGCCGGCGAAGTTCCACATGAAGTAGCGCATATACATCCAGTTGAACTGGTAGTCGAAGAAGAACTTCATGTTGTCGGCGAAGGTAGGCATCTTGTAGTCCGAGCCGGGAATCACCTTGCCGCGTCCCTGAGTGTAGCTTTCGTAGAAGCGGATATGGGAGGGATCCTTGCTGTACATTCTGGGGAACAGCATTTTGCTTTCAGAGGGATAGATTACGTCTACGGGAGCCGGAGCCTTGTAGTACGCGCTGTCGAGTTTGGTGTAGTAGTTATTGAATTTGTAGTCGGTGTAGACGGATGCGTAGGTATGTCCGTAGACGAGAGGATTCTTGCCGTACTGTTCGCGGCTCAGGTACTTGACTAGGGCGAAGGGGTTGTCCGGCTGTCCCTCGTTGGTGGGAGTGTTGTTGGCAGAGCGGATGACCACCATGGCGAATGCCGAGTATCCGATGATGATGGCCGTGAAGCACAGGGTTATGATGTTCCACAGATGAGAGCCTTTCTTATATGTCAGGTAGACGGCCAGGAAGCTGAGCACCAGCAGGGCGATGACGAAGAAGGCGGCGCCGGAGTTGAACGGCAGGTGGAACACGTTGACGAAGAGCAGGTCGAATACAGCCGCAATCTTGGGCAGGTAGGGGATGATGCCCCACAGTATCACCGCCAGTATGACTGCCGAGATGAAGAATACTCCGATGCATCCCCAGGTGGTGACTTTGGGTGCTTTCTTGTAGTAGTAGACAAATGCTATGGCCGGTATGGTCAGCAGGTTGAGCAGGTGTACTCCGACAGAGAGACCCATCAGGAAGGCTATGGCTACGATCCAGCGGTCCGCATATTCAGTGTCGGCCTGTTCCTCCCATTTGAGAATCATCCAGAAGACTACGGCTGTGAAAAGGGAGGACATCGCGTAGACTTCTGCCTCCACTGCGGAGAACCAGAAGGTGTCGGACCAGCAGTAGGCGAGGGCACCGACTGTTCCGGCTCCTATGAGGGAAATGGCTTCCCCTACGGACAGTGTCCCGTTGCCTCCGTTCTTCTCGATGATCCGGCGTCCCAGGTGGACGATGGTCAGATACAGGAAGAAAATGGTGAAGGCAGAGCACAGGGCGCTCATTATATTGACAGCCATGGCGGCATGCTCAGGTGAGGCGAACATGGTGAAGAAGCGTGCGATGAGCTGAAACACCGGGTTGCCGGGAGCGTGGCCGACCTCCAGCTTATAGGATGAGGCGATGAACTCGCCGCAGTCCCAGAAGCTGACTGTGGGCTCGATGGTCAAAAGATATGTAACGGATGCGGTCAGAAGTACGATGACCGAGAAGATGCGGTTGAGGAAATTAAACTTTTTCTGCTCCATTTGTTGTCTGTTTCGTGTGTATAAGTCGCAAATATACTAAATTTGCGAAAAAATTACCCTTATGCCTCTGGTTTACTCTACAAATCCTGATTTTAAACTTCCGTCCGAAGAAGAGCGGGCGGTGGAGACTCTTCCCCCCTCGAAGCAGAAGCTTACGGTGTACCTGGACAGACGCAACCGCGGCGGCAAGACCGTGACCCTTGTCAAAGGATTCGTGGGAAGTGACGCGGACCTCGCCGAACTCGGCCGTGCGCTGAAAAGCCGCTGTGGCACCGGGGGCAGTGCAAAGGACGGGGAAATACTCATTCAGGGCGACTGCCGGGACAAGGTTACTGCTTTACTGACAAGTATGGGGTATGTGGCAAAACGCGGCAATTGAATCAGTTCCGGTCACAGTCCAGGAACTTCTGGGCAGTTCCCGCCTTCAGCAGTATGATATTTCTGCTGTGGAGACGGCATCCATACAGGATGCCCAGTATTTTGTATGGGCTGTCATTGCCTTGATCTTCTTCTGCCTGATTTTCCGAAACCAGACATTTGTCTATCTTTCATGGGCCGGGAATTTTCTCAGGACTCCGGTAAAACGTACATACTATGACACCTCGCCTTCCGTCAGATACGGGCTGCCGCTGTCTATGCTGCTGCTGATTCCCCTGGCCGCTTATCTGGTCTACGGAACATCGACTGTGGAGGCTCCATATTATCTGATACTCGCAATTATTGCCGGGTACTTCGTGCTGCGTTTCCTGATAATGGCCGGCATAGCGTATGTAAGCGGAAAGAGCGAGCTGGCGGCGGTTCTCAACCGGAGCAGCTGTGTCGGCTTTATGATTGTCACTGCCCTTTTCTGCATTCTCCTCATTGTGGGGATGTACCTGCCCGGCATATATCCTGTCATCACTGGGGAGGCGGCTTTCTGCCTGGCGGGAGTACTTGCGTTTCTGTACCTTGTAGAGCTGTTGAGAATATTTTTTTCTTTCAGAGAGCCGCTTTTACTGACTATTTTGTATCTTTGCACGCTTGAAATTTTGCCTGCGGCACTGGCTGTAGCATGTATATTGAGATTTTAACACCACTTCATAAGGAAATGAAAATTAGCGATATCCTAGTCTCCCAGCCTGATCCTGGGAATACCCAGTCTCCATTTTCGGAGATAACATCTGCATTCGGAGTGCACATTGACTATTTCCCTTTTTTCAAGATAGAGCCTTTAACAGCCAAGGAGTTCAGAGCGCAGAAAGTGACGATTCTGGACTACACTGCCATATTTTTTTCCGCAAAGTCATCAATAGATGCATTTTTCGCTGTCTGTGAGGCCATGAGGGTGACTGTCCCGGAGACGATGAAGTACTTCTGTACGACTGAGAACATTGCTCTGTATCTTCAGAAGCACATCGTCTACCGTAAGCGTAAGATTTTCTTCGGCAAGGGGACAGTGGACTCAGTCATAGACACGATAGGCTCCAAACATAAGGGGGAGAACTTTCTTATCGCCTCTACAGACACTACCAAGCCGGAGGTTATCAAGGCATTTACAAAAGCCGGTGTGAAATTCGGCAATGCCGTCTTCAGCAAGACCGTATACAGCGATCTTAAACAGATAGACCTGAGCAAGTATCAGATGGCTGTATTCTACAGTCCGTCCGATGTCAAGTCGCTGCTGTCGTCTTATCCTGAATTCAAGCAGGACGGCCTGCTTTTTGTTACCTACGGACCGTCGACGGCCAAGGCTCTCAAGGAGCACGGCTACTCCGTCGAGGTGGAGGCTCCAACACCTGAGGCTCCCTCCGTTTCCAAGGCGCTTCTCCTCTATCTGGAAAAGATGAAATAATGCGGTGTCCTGCGCACATAGCACTGTATCTGTCCATGCTGGTATGCTCGGCCTGGACAGCGGTGTCGTGCAGCGGGGACAACCCTGCATATCCCCGTGAGAATCTCAAGGGCACCTGGCTTGTGCATACCTGGGACGGGACTCTGCTGGACGAGCGCTCCTGGAATGTCCTGACATTCTCATCCTCGGGCTCTGTAACGTGGGCCGGTGTGATTACTATGGAGGACGCCAATTATCAATGGGGTGACAATACTCTGTATTACGATGTCTACTGCTGCGACCTTTCTGTCTATGGGTATTTCGAAGGTCTGTTCGGGCATCTGACGTCACTGGAGACGGAGCAGGAGTATTCTTTCATACAGAACGAGGATTCTCTGATGACACTCGGGGTGGAGTCCTGGAAGACTGAGGGAGTGGAGATGACCCCGGAGTTCTCTCAGATGACCATGAGGAAACTTCCTTCCACCTATGCCGATGTGGATACTATTGCCGGAGTGTGGCAGTTCAACACATTGGACGGAGCCGATTATTCTGATTATCGTATACAGTTTCACTCTGACGGAATGCTGACTGTGTCCTCCAGGACAGGAGAAAATTCGTGGCATGCAATGGGAGGCGGCGGTGATTATTTCCGTCTTTACGATGACTTTCTTACGCTTACGGTGTATGACAATGAAGCATTCGGAACTCCCTCCAAGTGGGATGTCAAGTGCTTTCAGATAGACAGCATCTCTTCTGCGACCGGTTCCATGGCCATGCACTCTTCCGGCCGGGCATATACGTTGTCATTTATATCATCCAATTAAGCTCGGGCTGTATGAAACTTGCTGAGAAGATTCATTCGGACGGCCGGAAGCTCTACAGTTATCCGTTCCGTGTCTATTGGCTGGAGTGTGCCGGGGAGGAGTCTCCTGTCCGTATTTTTTCTGTCCCCAAGAAGATATTCAAGAGAGCTGTCAGGCGCAATCTTATACGGCGCCGCACCCGCGAGGCTTTCCGCCGAATCGGCAAGGACTGTCCGGCTGTGAAGGACAGGCATCTGATGCTGGTGTATACTGCAACTGAAATTCTGGATTATGGACAGATCTGCGAAGGACTTGAGGCCGCGCTGGGAAAGATTCAGTAAGGTTTTAAGGAAAGTGCTGATTTTTCCTTTTGTATTCCTGATACGTTTTTATCAGGTATGTATCTCTCCATTTACTCCGGCAGCCTGCCGTTTTACTCCTACATGCTCGGCGTATGCTCTGGAGGCCCTGCGTAAGCACGGTCCGATAAAGGGGCTCTATCTGGCAGTACGGCGCATTCTCCGCTGTCATCCCTGGGGTGGAAGCGGCTATGATCCGGTGCCGTAGAATTTTTCGATGAGGCCTTCCGGGTCTTTGCTGCCCTTGGTGAGCATTTCGATTTCGCTGCGTGGTACCGCGGCCATGTCCAGGAAGATCATCCCGTCCACGCAGTAGTTGAATTCCCTGTCTACGTTGAAAGCCAGAATTTCGGCCTGCAGCTTGACATATTTCTTTATCAGGGTCGGGATGCGGAACCGTCCGTCGCTCAGACGCTGGATGTACTTGTCGAAGGCATCGACACTCCCTGTTTTGCCGGAGAGCAGCATGTCCGGGTCTACCCGCAGCCATTCGTATCTGAACGGTGTACGGGGAACTGTAAGACCTTTGTGCGGTCCGGAAGCGGAATGCTCAAGCCAATAAACAAGCATGCTTCTGTAGAATGGAGGCAACCAGCTGGTTATGCTTGCGGGTCCGAACAGATACTTGCAGTCCTTATATTTAAGTACTGTGTAGAACAGTCCTTTAATCAGCAGCATCAGAGGCAGAGCTTCTTTCTTGTATTCGACTGAGAGGAAGGAGCGGCCCAGTTCGATGCACTCTGGGAGCAGGGCTGTAAACCTTTCCGAATAGCGGAAAAGGGTATGGGTGTAGAAGCCTTTTACACCGTATCGCTCATATATCTCCCTGCCGATGCCCAGGCGATATGCTCCGGCCAGTTGTCCGGCTTCTTTATCCCAAAGAATCAGATGCTTGTAGTAAACATCGAAAGAGTCAGTATCTATAGATGAGCCTGTACCCTCGCCTACCTGCCGGAACGATTCTTCCCTGCGTCGGCCGATTTCCTGCATCATGTATGGTATCTGTGCAGTGTCCGCCAGGAAACATTGGAATTTGGAAGCCTCGAACAGAGGGGTGAGAGCCTCCATCTCCTTGCGTAGAATAGAAGTTGATACGGGAGGGAGCAATGGCTCCTGTGAGGCTGCCGTCTGCTGCCGGGGTTGGTTGCTGAGGACATTGGCCTCCATGGCATAGACCCTGCTGCGGAGCATGCGTCCGAGTTCCTTCGGATCCTGCCATTTGGCGATTTCCCCGGCCGGGATGATACGTCCGATGCGCATGGTTACCGTGCCTCCGCTGCGGCGGAGCAGCTCGCGGGGCAGCCTCAGGGTGCGGAGCATAGGATGGATGCGGCCCAGGAGGTGGAACAGCCTGGAGTTGCTGCCGTCGAAGTAGACGGGCAGGACCGGCACCCTGCACGTGGTTACGAGCTTCATGACGGTGTGGGTCCATTCCTTGTCCGCCGGGAATTTATTGCCCCGGTAGTATGTGGACACCTCTCCTGCGGGGAAAATGCCGACGCAGCCGCCGCGCTCTATTGTCTCCATGGCCGCTTTCAGTCCCGGAAGGCTGCTGCGGAGCTGCTTGCGGTCAGAGAAGGGGTTGACGGCTAGGAAACTGTCCCTGAGGTTGGGGATGAGGGAGAGGATGAAATTGGTCAGAATCCTGAAATCCGGACGGACGGCGGCCACCGTGTTGTAGAGGACGATGCCGTCCCATCCTCCGAAGGGATGGTTGGAGACAATGATGAAGGGCCCCTCCCTGGGGATGTATTCCACCTCCTCCGGCAGGATGTCCGTGGAGATGCGGAAGGTCTTCATGGCCTCCTTGGTGAACTCGCGTCCCCGGTATGCCCCGAACTGCGGGTAGAGGCGGTTGATGCGGTTCAGCCCCAGGAGGGACATGGCGCAGGACGCAATCAGGGAGCCCAGCGGCCCCTTGACGGGAAGTGCCCTGCGGATATCCGATTTATTGATTAACTTTGTGCCGGAGTTGAGAGTGTCCATACCATGTCAAAACATCCTGCAAATATAGGCATTATTTTGAAAATGCTGCCCCACAGCCCGGGAGTGTACCGCTTTCTGGACTCCGGGGGCACCGTCATATACGTGGGCAAGGCCAAGGACCTGAAGAACCGCGTGTCCCAGTATTTCCGCCCTAACGGCCTGAACCGCAAGACTCAGGTCATGGTCTCGAAGATAGCTGACATCCAGCATACGGTGGTCGGCTCGGAGTCGGACGCCTTCCTGCTGGAGAACAACCTCATCAAGCAGTTCCAGCCCCGCTACAACATTCTCCTGAAGGACGGCAAGACCTATCCGTGGATATGCCTGCACAACGAGCCTTTCCCCCGCGTCACGGTCACCCGCCGCTTCGTCCGGGACGGCTCCAGGTACTTCGGCCCCTACAGCTCGGCCATGCACGCCCACAACCTGCTGTCTATCATCAACTCCCTTTACCGGCTCCGCACCTGCCGGCTCCCCCTCACGGGCGAGGGCATAGCCAAGGGCAAGTTCAAGGTCTGCCTGGACTACCATCTGGGCCGGTGTGCCGGACCGTGCGTCGGGAAGTTCTCCGAGGAGGAATACAGGGCGCAGACCGAAGCTATCATTCAGATACTCAAGGGCAATTCCTGGTCGCTGATCAAGGACTTCGAGCGGCGGATGAAGGAATGCGCGGGGCAGCTGCGGTTCGAGGAGGCCCAGGAGTGGAAGGAGAAGATGGAACTGCTGGAGAAGCATTATGCCAAGTCGCTCATCGTCAATGCCAAGGGCATCAACGTCGATGTCTTCTACATCATCTTCGAGGGCACGGAGGCCTTCGGCAGCTTCCTGCGGGTGCACGACGGGGGCATCATCCAGTCCATGAACCTGGAGATCAGGATGCGCATCGAGGAGCAGGAGCCGGAGGTGCTCGGCTCGTTCATATCCGGAGTCTATGAGAAGCTCCGGGACTACGGGGAGGAGGCAGGGACCCGTCCGCCGGAGATAGTGGTGCCGTTCATGCCCGATATGCCGGAGGCTCTGCCGGAGGTTACATTCACCGTTCCGGAGAAGGGAGACCGCCTGGCGCTGCTGGAGCTGGGCAGGAAAAATGCGGCGGCCATCAAGTTCGAGCGGCTCAAGCACGAGGAGTTCGTCAACCCCGAGGAGCACTCGGCCCGCATAGTGGAGAATCTGCGCAAGGACCTGGGGATGGACGTCCCCCCGGTGCACATCGAGTGCTTCGACAACTCCAATATCCAGGGAACCAACCCAGTGGCCTCATGTGTCGTCTTCCGTGACGGGGCTCCTTCCAGGAAGGACTACCGGCACTTCAACATCAAGACCGTCGTCGGTCCGGACGACTTCGCCTCCATGAAGGAGGTGGTCAACCGCCGCTACACCCGTCTGCTGGCCGAGGGACAGGAGCTCCCGCAGCTGATCGTCATCGACGGCGGCCGCGGGCAGGTCAATGCGGCCTACGAGGCCCTGGACGAGATAGGGCTCATCGGGAAGGTCAAGCTGATAGGGCTGGCCAAGCGGATGGAGGAGGTCATCGTGCCGGGCGACCCGTATCCCCACTTCATCGACCGCAACTCCACCTCCCTCAAGGTGCTCATGCACATCCGGGACGAGGCGCACCGCTTCGGCATCACCCATCACCGCAACCGGCGCAGCGCGTCCTCCCTGGTCTCGGAGCTGGACGGCATACCGGGAGTGGGGGCCGTCAGCCGCGAGAAACTGGTGACCAAGTACAAGACCATCTCCAAAATCAAGAAGGCTCCTTACCGCGAGGTGGTCAATGTCATCGGACGCAGGGCCGCCGACGCCCTCTTCGAGTGGTTTGCCCTGGACAAATCATAGATGGCTGCAAGTGCGGTCGGGTCTCAGAATGAGAGGTTGAACAGCATGCTGATGTGATCCTGTGTGCCGTTGGCCGGAACTGCAGTACGGGCGTAGCGGATACCGGCACTGATGGGGAAGCCGAGCCGTATGAAATGAAAATCCACCAGAACATCGGCTCCGTATGAGCAGTATGTCCCGGAGACTCCTTTTCCAGGGACTGCATCTGCCGCATAGTCGAAGAAAGGTATCAGCTGCAGTCTCTTTACATAGAAAATAGGGCCGATACGGAAATCTCCCAGGTAGACAGGAATGGCATAATCTGCCGAAACCCTGAAATATGTGTCAGCAAAACTGTAGCTGTCAAATCCTCTGGGAAGCTGTGCAAGTGAACTGTAGAGCAGTTTCCCGTCCACAAACTGTTTCTGGACCGTGAAGCTCAGCTTGAGACCCTGCTGTCTGGTTATGCCCGGGAAATACACGTATCCGTCTGCGTAGGCCAGATGTCCGAAGTACATGCCGGCGCCCAGGGAGGATGCGCCTCTCACCGACAGCCCGAATCCCCAGCGGGGATAGATCTGCGATGTGGCGGTAGGAATGACCTGTCCGTAGGATATACCGTATTGAAGCTGGTGTCTCATGACAGGGTCTCCTGCTATTGGCTGGATCTCATCCGAGTGGGAGTCTGAAAGGTAGGCGAAATATTTGTCATTGTTGAAATTCCAGGATACGAAAGGAGTGAGACTTCTGTACCAGCCGCGGCTGTTGAAATCCATCTGGTAGTACAGCATGGCGCTGGCCGACAGGAGAGGGTCGTGCAGCCTTTCCTGGATTATCTGCTGCCCTTTGGTCAGGTCGTAGAGGTGTGCGCGTGTGTTGCGGTCATTGACGTCGAAACGCAGCTCCGCGGACAAGTTTCCGATGATTCTGGTGTTCAGCGAGACATGCCCGGAATGGAACCATTTTCCGGTCATGGCATCCCTGACATAGCCGTAGGCGATGCTGGATACGATGTCCCCGAGAGAATTTTGGGACAGGATAGTGGCTCCCAGGGAGGCGGCCTGTGTGAAGTTCTCGAAGTTGAATGAGCGGATGCGCTCCACATTGGCATATACCGGGAACCATGAGTGAATGCGGAATGCGTGCAGGAGCTTGGAGTATTTTTTCGAGGGATATTTCCCAGGGTCCATGAAATCCTCGAAGTCAAGAGTATCGTGGATGCCTCTTGATGCCAGCAGCTCGTCCGATTGGGCGGACAGCATTTCAGCTGCCGGATGTCTGTAGGGGGTAGAGAAGCTTGCGCTGTCGTTACGGAATGTACCGGCACTGATGCTTACAGGTCTGTATCCGTCGGGGCCGTATTCACAGTAATAGAGTTTCCCGCCGGCGGGGTCGATGTATGGATAGTCGGCACCGTATTCCGAGTTGGTAAGGCGTTTCAGAATACCGGTGCCGGGGTTGAGGATGTATATGTTGATCACTCCGTCCAGATCGCTGGAAAAGTACAGGCTGTGGCCGTGCCGTCTTAGGCCGGAGATGCTCTGTGACTGGGGTGCGACTACCTCTGTCCATTCTCCGGAAGAATACCTGAACAGGCCTATACCGTCATCCATGATTACTGAACAGTATATGTCTTCTCCGTCAAATACGGATTCCCTGATCTGTCCTTTCTCCGGAGCTTCCGTTCTGGAAATGACTTTTCCGTCGGAAGCAGAAATGAGAGTCAGGAAAGTAGGACCGCCTACAGGATATTCGGCTACGGCCAGAGTGTCTCCGGTGGAGGACGGGGCCGGATTGAAATATTTTGTCCTGTGACCGCCGGTTGTTCTCACTCTGCCGTCCATGACATCCAGGTACATGATTACGGAGAAGTCCTCTAGAGAGGAGGCATCGTTGGATATGGATTCAGACCAGTATATCCGGCTGTTGCCGTCGTAGGTCAGACGTGATGATACAGGGTTAAAGAAGCGGATGAAATGCTCCCGCCCTGTGCTGTCGATACGGATCATTTTCGTGGCTGTCTCCATGCCTTTCTTGACTGCTATTACGGAACCGTGCCAAGGGGAGCGGGGACAGCTGATGTATATCGGACCGGTAATTTCAGAGTAGAGCCTGTCTTTCTTCTTTTTCAAGTCAATACTCTCTGTGAACTGTCCTCTGGCCAGCCAGTCGGCACGCCATATTTCGGTATATATGCCTTGGGACATGTGAAAGTAATCCATCATGCCTGTTCCGTCTACATTCAGGTCCGGGTCGATCAGGTAGGCCGGATTATACCATTTTTCTACAGGAGTTTTGAAATATCGTCCGGCATAGTCGGCTATTCCGCTGAGGTAGCGGCTGCTGCTGCCGTTGAGGTATCCGAAGACATAGTGGTCCGGAGTGTAATACTTGTGAGATCCGAAGAGAAGACGGTCCCAGTTGCGGTAGTCTCCGTTCAGATACATGACGCGGTAGTATTTTGTGAAATCGGCGTTACGTCCGCGCCCTCCGTCAGTGAGTTCAGTCTCGGCAATCACGGCACCTCCTTCCAGGGCATATTCCCCAGCGAAGAGCCCGAGGCCCAGACCTGTGACCTGCTCGCCGAGGAGATAGTAGAAGACATTGTAGATGCCCTTGGTGAAATGCTCCACCTGTCCTACGTGGGTGTATTCGTGGATGGCCAGATGCTCAATCCAGGAGTCGGGGTTCGAACTGTACGGGTCCGGGGACGTGAATAGATCCATCCTCTTAGGGGCCCATGTGACCACTCCGTTGCTCTGAGTGGTGTAGGGGTGAAGTATGACAGGTATCGGCCTGGGGTCTATATTGAGGCTGGCAGTTACCCGGGGCCTGATATTTTCGAGGGTATAGAGGTAGACTCTGGCCAGTGAGTCTATTTCAGCCGGGTATATCATCCGGAAATGTTCTGAGCGGATCATCCTCCACCGCACCCGTGTCGGGTCGTTTCCGGCGGTATAATACTGGCCGTAAAGCGATGAGGATGATATCACGGACAGCGTGAAAATGGCTGCCAAAATGAGTCGTGTCCTGTTCAACATGCCGCAAAGATAGCTATATTTGCATAATTTTGAAGAAATCCAAAGATATATGAGCACCATATTCCAGATACTGACTCTGCTGGGAGCCCTGGGCCTCTTTCTCTACGGCATGACGCTGATGAGCGAGGGCCTCCAGAAAGTAGCCGGCAACCGCCTGCGTTCCATTCTTTCGGCCATGACGGCCAACTCCTTCACCCGTGTTCTGACCGGAACCCTCATCACAGCCATCATCCAGTCCTCCAGTGCCACGACCGTGATGATAGTCAGCTTCGTCAATGCGGGTCTGCTGAGCCTGACCCAGGCCGTAGGCGTGATAATGGGAGCCAATATCGGAACGACTGTCACCTCCTGGCTCATATCCCTGCTGGGATTCACGGCAGACATCTCGATGCTATCCATCCCGCTGGTAGGCCTCGGATTTGTATTCATGATGTTCAAGTCCCAGAAGCGCAAGAGTATAGGAGAGATGATCATAGGCTTTGCCCTCCTTTTCCTGGGCCTGACCTACCTCAAGAACTCCGTTCCCGACTTGGGCGCCAACCCTGAGGCCCTGGCATTTATCCAGCGGTGGACCGACTGGGGATTCTTCTCAATCCTGATATTCGTACTTGTCGGTACCGTCCTTACCATCATCCTCCAGTCCTCCAGCGCCACAGTGGCCCTGACACTGGTGATGGCCAGCCAGGGCTGGATACCCTTCGAGATAGCCGCGGCCATGGTGCTCGGCGAGAATATCGGAACCACCATCACCGCCAACATCGCCGCCTCCGTGGGCAATATCTCTGCCAAGCGTGCCGCCCTTGCCCACACCGTATTCAATGTCTTCGGCGTCATCTGGGTGCTGGCCCTCTACAAGCCCTTCCTGTGGCTTGTCGCCAAGATAGTGGTCGGTCTGGGCGGCGAGGACCCCTTTACGTCCTCAGCCTCCCTTCTTTATGCCATATCGACCGTCCATACCCTGTTCAACATCACCAATACCTGCATCCTGATATGGTTTACCCCGCAGATAGTCAAGCTTGTCACCTGGATCATCAAGGGCCGCAGGGACGAGGAGGAGGTCTTCCGTCTCAGGTACATCCAGGGCGGTATGATGAGTACCGCGGAGCTGTCGCTCGAGCAGGCGGAGCAGGAAGTGGTTCATTTCTCCGAGATAGTCAAGAGGCAGTATACATACGCCCGTCAGGCTGTCAATGAGGCGGACAATGAGAACCGCTTCGACGAGCTTTTCAAGAAACTCGAGCACTACGAGCAGATCACCGACCGGATAGAGTTCGAGATAGCCAAATACCTCAGCAATATAGGAGAGGGCGAGCTCAGTCAGGACGGCACCAACAGGATGCACGCGATGTACAAGATCATCTCGGAGCTGGAGAGCATCGGTGACTCGGGATTCAATATCGGGCGCATCCTCCAGCGCAAGAACCTGCACGGTCAGAAGTTCGACGAAGGTGCGGTCAAAAAGATCAACCACATGCTGGATCTGGTGGATACCGCCCTGGACTGCATGACTGCCAATCTCCGCTCCGGTTTCCAGCGTATCATCAACATTTCCAACGCGCAGGACGCCGAACACGATATCAACGAGTACCGCGACAATCTCAAGGAGGAACACCTCCGTCACATCGAGGCCGAGGAGAGCGGCTACATCCGCGGAGTCTACTACATGGACCTGGTCTCCGAGTGCGAGCGGGTCGGTGACTTCGCCATCAACGTGTCAGAGGCCCTGGTCGAGGCCAACTAGCATGGGCATGAGGCGGGTATTGTCCTTACTTTCCGCGGCTGTTCTGATGTTGCTGGCAGTGTCATGTGCGGACGATGCGGCGGTGATGTCGGAACTGGATGCCGCTGAGTCTGTGATGGAAGACAGTCCGGAGACAGCACTGGCCCTTCTGGATACGATGCAGCGCAGCCGGCTGGTGAGCCGCAAGGCTGCCGCACGCCATGCACTCCTCTATTCACAGGCTCTGGATAAAAATTACATTGACATGACCACCGACAGCATCATCCGTCCCGCAGCGGAGTACTACTCCCGTCACGGAAGTGCGGACGAAAGGCTGAAGGCGCAGTATTACCTGGGATGTATCTACCGCAATCTTGGCGACTCGGAAAGAGCCATGGAGTGCTATGTCCGTGCGGAACGGTATGTGGATAGGGCGGAGGATTATAAGGCTGTCGGGAGGTTGTATTCGGCGAAAAAGGCGGTATATTTTGATTTGTATTATTTTGACATGGCATATAGATATTCATTGTTGTCAGCGGAATATTATGGCAGGTCAGGAAGTTCAGAACTGTGTGTCAAGGCTTTGCTGAGTGCAGTTCATGCGGCAAGTATGCAGGAGAATTATTTTTCAGCGGATAGTATTTTGACAGTAATAGAGAATGAGTATGGGAAAGATTCATTAAGTTCCAGTAACTTGAGTGCTTATTATTCTGAAAGATTGATATTGTCAGAAGCAGATGGTTCTATGATGGAAAAGGGCACAGTACAGGTATTGCTGAATGATTATCTGCGTGAAGTACCTTTGGAAAAAGTGGAGTGGGGAATAGTAGTGGGTACCTACATTAAATCAGGGGAGTTGGATTCGGCTGTCAAGGCATTGGAATACTATTCCTTAACCAATCCTGAATACGCTACAATGCCTCAATATCACCTTTTATCTGCGTTGGTCAAAGCTAGGTTGGGAGATTTTACCGAGGCGTATAATCTTTTGTCCAGTTATCGAGAAATAGTTAGAACAGAGGATATTAAGAGAATAAAATCTGAGGTTAAATTTATTGATGAAAGATATAATAAGGAAGTTGAAATTTTACGAACTAAAAACATAGTTCTGTTTATAGTATTCTTTAGTATAATAATAATTTCCGTTATAGTGGGGAGGCTTATGATTGTGCGGCATAGACTAAAAGTGCAGAAAATCAGAGAAAGTGAGGCACGAAAGGATGCAGAATTGGCTGAAATGTCTAGAAATAACTTGGAAGAAAAGAAGAAGTGTCTCGAATTAGTAAATGAAAGATTAATCATTGAAAATAAAACATTAGAAAGGATGCTGGCAATGTCAAATATTACTGAAGCGACACGTAAGGCTATCAGTAATAGGCAAACAGCAATAACGCATGTGCTTTCATCCAAAATTTCAGGGACTGACAGTAATTTGCTTGAATATGTAGAAAAATTGCTTGGCGAAGTCATGGAAGATAAAGAGGAATTTATCTTGTCAACTATGATGTCTTATTCTGTAGCTCATCCAAAATTTGTAAATTATCTCAGAAATCAGGGTCTTTCAGAATGGGAAACAGGTTATTGCTGCTTTTATGCGATGGGGCTTCGTGGCAAGGAGATAGGCAATTTGATAAATAATGGCAGCCATTCGCATCATAACCGAGCAAGCATAATTCGAAGAAAACTAGGTTTGGGGGAAAGGGATATGAATCTCGGTCAGTATTGTCAAAAACTTTTACGGGATCTGGAAAAAGAATAAAAATGAAAAGGTTCAGGACCTACGATAATTCTCTTTTTGATAATGCATTGATAATTAATGATTAATAAATATTGAAATGAAACTTTTTCTGGAAGAATGAATGGGATTGAAGTATATATTTGCGGTAAATATTAATGCAATTTTATATGAAAAAGTTAATCAAGTCGATTCTTGCAATCTTGTTGTTCTCAGCGTTTACACTGAATTTGTATGCCGATGAAAAAGTTAATGATGAAGCCTTAAAAAAAGAAATACCTTTAAAAATGGTGAATGGAGAGCTTGTGTGATTGAGACTGTCAATTAAAAATTTACTTATGTTTGTGTATTATTTTAATCATAAAAACCTTATTGTATGAAAAAACGATTATTTGCAACTGCCCTGCTGTTCACCTGTGCCTCATTTATCTGGAGTGCCTCTGCTTCTGAGCAGGATGAGATCCATCGTTCTGCCGGGTATCGCGGCAGCATATCCCTGACAGACCAGTATCTCTTCTGGGTAGGTTTCGATACTTCGCACGGCTGGATGTTCGATGAGCACCACTATCTGGGAGGCGGTGTCGGTTTTGCAACGGTGCCTGACGGTTTCTGGCCTACGATAGCCCATGTGTTCGTGGATTACAGCGCGTATATACTGAAACGTCCCAGTACGCCTACTGCAGGAGTCAAGGCAGGTTATATGACGTCGTTCGGAGTGTTGGGAGACCAGAGGCCGTTAAAAGATTTCGGGGAGATGTCGGTGTTCGAGATAGAACCTAATGTCGGCTGGAGCTGGGCTTTCAACGGGGATCTCGGGATGCGCCTGTCTATAGGAGCGACGGTACTGGTCGGCAGTCAGTGGACTACGGCCGTGATGCCGAAGCTTTCGGTAGGATTTGAGTTCTGATACACTATATCGACCGAGGATGAGCCCTGCACTACTGACGTGCGGGGCTTTTTCTCAGTAATGCGGGGACAGCCGTCTGCATGACGGTACTTCAGCGAGTTATCGCAACTGTAAACAGCTGTGTATGCTCTCTTTACTGAAAACCGTATCTTGAAGAGAGCATATAACTTGTCATGAAAGAGTCCCGCGTGGAAATATTTCCGTATCTTCGCGGAGTTAAATCCCTATAACCTGTCTATATGTCTGAAAACAACACCGTAAAGACGCCGTGGTACCCCTACACCGAGGGTGTGCCCGTGCATCTGGACTACTTTAAGGGCTCGATGTTCGACATGGTCGCCTCCGTCGCAGCCCGCTACCCCAAGAACGTGGCCTTCGACTTCATGGGCAAGTCGACCACCTACGCCAGGATGATCAAGAAGATAGAGCAGTGCGCCCGCGCCCTGAAGACCATCGGCATCCGCAAGGGCGACTGCGTGACCATCGCCATGCCCAACTGCCCTCAGGCCATCTACATGTTCTACGCCATCAACCTTATCGGAGGTATCGCCAGCATGGTGCATCCGCTCTCGAGCGAGAAGGAGATAGAGTTCTACCTCAACGAATCCAATAGCATTACCGTCATAACCCTCGACCAGTTCTACGGCAAGATCGAGGCCATCCGCAAGAACACCGGCATCGTCAACGTCATCCTTGCCCGCATCAAGGACGAGCTGGCTCAGCCCCTGAAGGCCGGCTACATGATCACCGAGGGCTACAAAATCGCCAAGATTCCCGACGACGCTCCGGTCATCCGCTGGAAGGAGTTCATGAAGCTGGCCAAGTGCTGCTTCTACAACTATAAGGTAGAGCGCAGCGACGACGATCCCGCCGTCATCCTCTACTCCGGCGGCACCACCGGCACCACCAAGGGCATCATGCTCACCAACCGCAACTTCAACGCCCTCGCCGAGCAGGTCATTGCCACCAACCCGATGTTCGGCCCCGGGGACAAGATGCTGGCCGCCATGCCGGTCTTCCACGGCTTCGGCCTCGGCGTCTGCATCCACACGATGCTGGCTAAGGGCGGAAGGTGCGTTCTCGTGCCCCGCTTCACCCCCAAGAGCTACTCCAAGCTCATAACCAAGAACAAATGCAACTTCATCGCTGGTGTGCCGACTCTCTACGAGGCCATGCTGCGCCTGCCCAATATGGAGAAGGCCGATTTCTCCCACCTCAAGGGCGTGTTCTCCGGCGGCGACTCCCTCTCCATCGAGCTCAAGAAGAAGATGGACAAGTTCCTCGCCGACCACAAGGCCACCATCAAGGTGCGCGAGGGCTACGGCACCACCGAGTGCGTCACCGCCTGCTGCCTGACTCCGGTCAAGCTCCAGAAAGAGGGCAGCATCGGCATACCCTTCCCTGACACGTATTTCAAGATAGTCAAGCCCGATACGGAGGAGGAGGTACCCTACGGCGAGGAGGGCGAGATCGTGCTCTCCGGCCCCACCGTCATGCTCGGCTACTACGGCAAGCCCGAGGAGACGGCCAGGACCCTGCGCAAGCACGCCGACGGCCTGATATGGCTCTATACCGGTGACCTCGGATGCATGGACGACCAGGGCTTCGTCTACTTCCGCGGCCGTATCAAGAGGATGATAGTCACCTCCGGCTACAACGTCTATCCTGCCCAGCTCGAGAACATCCTCGATGCCCACGAGAAGGTGCAGATGAGCTGTATCATCGGGGTGCCCGATCCCTACAAGATGCAGAAGGTAAAGGCCTTCGTCATGCTCCGTCCCGGCAACGAACCCACTCAGGAGACCAAGGACGAGCTCATGGCCTACTGCCGCAAGTACATCGCCAAGTACGCCATGCCCTACGACATCGAGTTCCGCAGCGAGCTGCCCAAGACCCTTGTGGGCAAGGTGGCATACCGCGTGCTCGAAGAGGAAGAGGCTAAGAAGAACCAGACTGCTGACCAAAAGTAAGCTGCATGAAGTCAGACAGTTCAAAGATTACCAAAGGCGTAGGCTTCCAGCGCGGGGTCTACGCCTTTTGCCGTACATTCGTAGGCCCTTTCGTCAACATCATCCTGCATATCACTTATAAACCCTGCAAGGTGCGCAGCCGTACCTTCCTGTGCCTGGGCAACCATACCCAGAACCTCGACCCCGCCCTGATGGTCATCGGCACCCGGAGGCACATGCGCTTCGTGGCCAATGCCTCCCTGACCCGGGGCATTGCAGGATTCTTCCTCAACCCCCTCTTCGGCATTATCCCCCGGGAGAAGGGCGCAAAGGGGGACGCCGCCATCGCCCTGATAGAGGCCAATCTGAGGGCAGGCGTCTCTGTGGGAATGTTCCCCGAGGGCAACCGCAGCTGGGACGGGGAGACTGAGTACATCTCACCCCGCACCGCCGCCCTGGTCAAGGATACGGGCGTGGCCTTGCTGACCTACCGCCTCACAGGCGGGTATCTGCTTAAGCCGCGGTGGGCCGACCACAAGCGGAGGGGGCCGATGCGGGGGGAATTGGTCCATGAATACACTCCGGAGGAAATATCCCGCATGACGGTGGAGGAGGTCTACGCTGCCATCTGCCGGGACCTGAGGGTCAATGCCTATGAGGAGCAGGCCGTTTCAGGGGCTCTCTACCGCGGGAAGGCCCTGGCCGAGGGACTGCAGTACGCCGCCTACCTCTGTCCGCACTGCCTCCGTTTCGGCACCGTGAAGACGCGGGGCAACTGGCTCACATGCAGCTGCGGCCTGACGGCCAAATATCTGGAGACCGGGTCGTTCGAGAAGGGGATGTACATGCCTTTCGACAATTTTGCCGAGTGGAACCGCTTCCAGAAGCGCTGGGTGCATGAGCACTGCGCGGAGCTACGGCAGCATACGAAGGAGCCGATAGTCTTTGACAATGACTGCTTCAAACTGACGATGAAGAAGGACGGAGTCTTCACCCCGCTTTCTGACAGTGCGTCCGTGGCCATGTTCGGCGACCGGCTGGAGATATTCTACGGCGACCAGAAGATAGTCTACAGCATCGGGGAAATCACTGGATACGGCACCTTTCTCTCCCGCTCGATGTACTTCAACTGCGGGCCTTCGCTCCGCTATCAGCTCGTTGCCACCAAGCCGGTATCCACGCTGAAATACTACGCTCTCTGGCGCGGTCTTTCCGGCCGGGAATACCTTTAGAGTCTTTCTAACTGGAGCATCAGCATGTTCGGGGAGATATCCTTGAATAGGATTTTCTTATCCCTGTCGAGCAGGTAGAGGGAGGGGATGGCGCGGACGTCGTAGATGAGGGCATCGCGGATGGTCAGGTCCTGATTGTAGCCGGTAATCCACTCTTCAGGATAGTCGGACAGGCCCTTGAACCATTCGGCCACGTCCTCGTCGATGTAGATGCTCAGCAGGGTCATGCGGCCGTCCCGCACCATGGAGTTGATCTGGGGGCTGTCTTTCAGCAGGGAGATAATCCCGCGGCAGGCAGGGCAGCCAGGATTGGAGAAGAGCAGCAGGGTATATTCGCCCGGCGTGCCGTAGAGGCTGTGCGGACGGCCCTTGGCATCGGTAAATGTGAAGTCGGCGGCAGGGGTGCCGGGGCTGTTGTTCCGGCAGGTGGTCAGCTGCTGCTGATAGTAGGCGCTGTAGTGTTCCCCGGTGCGTCTGGTCCTCAGTATGCTCTCGATGACAGGTATGTAAAGCCCCTCGTTGCGCAGCTCCGACAGGGGATTCCACAGGGCGGATTCCATGGTGGCGGTGAACCAGTCGTAGATGTGTCCGCTGGTGTCCCGTTCCAGGGATGTCTCCGCCAGGGTCATCAGATGTGTCTGGGCTTTGAAAGCCCGGTCGAAGGGTATGGACCAGAGGGCGAGAAGGTACTCGCGGACGGCAGCTGTCATGTCCTCCTGTCTTACTCCGCCGATGAGGGTGTCGGAGATGCCGGCCCATGCTGCGGTGGAGTCGAAATATCTGTTCCAGAAATGTTCCGCGGCGTATTCCGCTGCGTCCTGGCCGGACAGCATGGCAGGTACGGAGACAGCGGGGAAGGGCTTAGGCCCGCGTTGCCCGGTCTCATTATGAAAATTACACCCGCTGATGAACAGGGGTGTAATTGTCAAAAAAAGTAAAGTTATGAAAAAAGATTTTGTCATTGCGCTGTTGACCTAAGAGGATTCGAACCTCTACAGACAGAACCAAAATCTGTAGTGCTACCATTACACCATAGGTCAGTACCGGGTGCAAAGTTACACATTTTTTTAAAACGTCGGCAGGCTGTCGCCGAAAATGTAGTAGAGGGCCAGCCAGAAAGCGAAGCGGGTGCCCTTGCCGATGAGCATGAAGAGGGCGCAGCGGCCGAAGTGCAGCTTGTAGAAACCCAGGCCGATGGCGAAGACATCGCCTACGAAGGGCAGCCAGGTCAGGAAGGCCAGCAGTGAGCCGTACTTGTCTATTTTCGACTTCTGTTTCAGCAGGGTCTCTTCCTTGACATGGAACCACTTTTCTATCCACTCCCATTTGCCGATGCGGCCTATCCAGTAGGAGGTCAGGCCTCCGAGCCAGTTGCCTGCGGTGGCGCAGATCCAGGATACGAGCGGGTCGCCTCCGGCAATTAAGATTCCGACTATCAGGAAATCCGATGAGAACGGGACGATGGTGGCGGCGATGAAGGTGCCGATGAACAGGCCGATGTAGCCGAGGTCGAGCAGAAATTCCAGGTCCATTGTCCGGTCAGCGTCTTATCTTTTTGAAAAATTCTGTCATAATGGCGCTGCACTCTTCTGACAGCACTCCGTTGCAGACCTTCGTCCTCGGATGGAGGAGGGAAGGGGAGAAAAGGGTGTAACCGCGCTTTGGGTCCGGGGCTCCGTAGACTACTGCTCCGACCTGGGTCCAGGCCATCGCAGCGGCGCACATCGGACATGGCTCGACTGTGACGTACAGGGTACATTCCGGAAGATACTTGCCTCCGATGTAGGCGGTGGCGGCCGTCATGGCCAGCATCTCGGCATGGGCCGTGGGGTCGTGCAGGGTCTCGGTCTGGTTGTGCGCCCGGGCGATGATCCGCCCCTCGCACACCACTACCGCTCCGATGGGGATCTCCCCCTCGGCCTCGGCTCTCCGCGCTTCCTTCAGAGCCTCGCGCATGTATTTCTCGTGGTCAGTGTTCATTGCCGTTCAATATTTTCCAGGATCCGTTTTTCTTTGCGCCTGTCCTTTCTATGATGCCTTTCTCCCTGAGCCGGTCAATGGCCCGTTTTATCGTGCTCCTCGACTTTTTAGTATTGGCCGCCATCTCTTCAATCTTGACAGATGGATTCTCCTCTATAAGTTGTAGGACAGCTATTTCTGTCAAGGATGCCTTTCCGGTCAAATTGTTTAAAGGTTCATTTTGAACCTTTAAATCGTGTTTTAAAGGTTCATTCCGGACCGTTAATCCGTCCGCTTTTATATGCAGGGTCCTGTTCCGCAAGTCGGCCTCTTCGTTCAGAAGGAGATGACGCAAAAATCTTTCCAGCGGCTCTGTGGTGGCTGTTATTCCGTTTTTCAGGTCATTGTAATTGGCCCTGACAAGGGCGTTCCTGAAAAACCATGAGTGCCTTTCGAAAGTATCGTTTCCTACATTGAACCCGAAACTGCGGAGATATTTTATCAGGAATACCGCAGTTGTGCGGGTGTTGCCTTCTCCAAAAGGATGCACCTGCCAGAGATTGGATATGAATCTTGCAATATGCCGCACAGCCTCATCTGCTGTCAGTCCCTCGTATGAAAAATCCCTTTCAGTAGAGATGTCGTATTCCAGGGTCTCGGTTATCAGGCCGGCACCGGCATATATTACTGTACCTCCGTCCAATACCCATTCTTTTTTGGTGATGTTATAGTCCCGGATGCGGCCGGCGAATTTGTAAATGCCTGTGAAGAGATACCGATGGATACGGATGAGTTCAGCCGGAGTCATGGAAAATGCCTGTTCTGTGAGAAGTTCGGTGATTCTGTAAGAGACTGTGTCGGCCTCTTTGGTACGTTCATCACTGCCGGTGTCTTCCCTTGCTGTGCGGCTCTCGTAGTAGGACTCAATGCGCTGTCGTACTTCCCGGAGCGAGATGTCTCCCTCGATATGCTCGCGGGCGGTATCTATAAGGTATGCCGAGGGCTTCAGTCCGTCCACGTCCTGAAGTCCGATGGCCGTGCGCCATGCCTGCGCCCGCTCCGCCCTCGACGGCTCACCCTGCCTTATATATTCCTCAAAGTCCGTTATCATAATAGCAGAGCAAAGATACGCAAAGTCGTCCACATGGCAAAGTGACATTTTGGCAGAGTGTGCGGAGTGGCACTTAATTTGTTTTAGGTGTCTGTGCAAGTTGAAAACAACTAAAAATTAAAAGATATGAACATTAGACCTTTAGCAGACAGAGTGCTCGTAGAGCCCAAAGAAGCTGAGACCAAGACAGCAAGCGGAATCTATATTCCCGAGACAGCAAAAGAGAAACCCCAGCAGGGTAAGGTAATCGCTGTAGGCAGCGGCAAGAAGGATGAGCCCATGGAACTGAAAGTGGGTGACACCGTTCTCTACGGAAAGTATTCCGGAACCGAGATTACCGTTGACGGCAAGGACTATCTGATGATGCGTCAGTCGGACGTGCTGGCAGTTCTTTAATTATGTGTAGTGTTTAACTTTTAAAAACTAAAAATCATGGCAAAAGAAATCAAATTCAATATGGAAGCCCGCAGCCTGATGAAGGAAGGCGTGGACGCTCTTGCAAACGCAGTGAAGGTAACCCTCGGTCCTAAGGGACGCAACGTGGTTATCGACAAGAAATTCGGTGCTCCTCAGGTCACCAAGGACGGTGTTACCGTAGCCAAGGAAGTGGAGCTCGAGGACCGTTTCCAGAACATGGGTGCCCAGATGGTAAGGGAAGTGGCGTCCAAGACTAACGACCAGGCCGGTGACGGTACCACCACCGCTACTGTCCTCGCACAGGAAATCATCAGCGTAGGTCTGAAGAACGTGACCGCAGGCGCCAACCCCATGGATCTGAAACGCGGTATCGACAAGGCAGTTGAAGCTGTCGTTGCCGACCTGAAAAAGCAGACCCAGGAAGTGGGTGAGGATATGGCCAAGGTAGAGCAGATCGCCACCACATCCGCCAACAACGACGCTTTCATCGGCAAGCTCATCGCAGAGGCAATGGGTAAGGTGAAGAAAGAGGGTGTCGTTACAGTCGAGGAAGCCAAGGGTACTCAGACCGAGGTCAAGGTCGTTGAGGGTATGCAGTTCGACAGAGGCTACATCTCTCCTTACTTCATGACCAACCCCGACAAGATGGAGGCCGTTCTCGAGAACCCCAAGATTCTGATCACCGACAAGAAGATCTCCTCCATGAAGGACCTTCTCCCCATCCTCGAGCCCATCGCACGCAACAGCGAGTCCCTCCTTATCATAGCTGAGGACGTAGACGGCGAGGCTCTGACTACTCTGGTAGTCAACAGACTCCGCGGAACGTTGAAGGTCGCTGCCGTGAAGGCTCCCGGATTCGGTGACCGCCGCAAGGAGATGCTTCAGGATATCGCCACACTGACAGGTGCCCAGGTAGTATCCGAGGAGAGAGGCTTCACCCTTGAGAACACTACCCCCGACATGCTCGGTAAGGCTGACAAGGTGACCATCGACAAGGAGAACACCACCATCGTCAACGGCAAGGGTGACAAGGACGCTATCGCTGACCGCGTAGCCCAGATCCGCAAGCAGATCGAGAAGACCACTTCCGACTATGACCGCGAGAAACTCCAGGAGAGACTGGCCAAGTTAGCCGGCGGTGTGGCTGTCCTCTATGTGGGCGCTGCATCCGAGGTCGAGATGAAGGAGAAGAAGGATAGGGTAGAGGACGCTCTGAACGCTACCCGTGCCGCAGTTGAGGAGGGTATCATCCCCGGCGGTGGTGTCGCCTTCATCCGCGCCATCGAGACTCTGAAGGGCCTGAAGGGTGAGAACGAGGACGAGCAGACCGGTATCAACATCGTGGCCAAGGCCATCGAGGCTCCTCTGCGTACCATCGCCGAGAATGCAGGTGTCGAGGGCAGCGTAGTGGCTCAGAAAGTCCGCGAGGGCAAGGGCGACTTCGGTTACAATGCCCGCGCAGACCGCTATGAGAACCTGCTCGCAGCCGGTGTAATCGACCCGACCAAGGTTACCCGCGTGGCTCTGCAGAACGCTGCTTCCGTAGCCGGCATGTTCCTCACCACCGAGTGTGTGATCGCTGACAAACCGGAACCCGCTCCCGCAGCTCCCGCAATGAACCCCGGAATGGGCGGCATGATGTAATCAGCTGACGGCACTCCCATATTTTGAGACAAGGCTGCCGCAATCATCCTGACTGATGGTTGCGGCAGTTTTTTGCAGATTTAAGATTTAATTTTAAATTTGCAAAAAAATGATGCAAAATGAAAATAGGAAGAACAGCGGTAGATAAATTGCAGCAGCTTGCAGTCAAATTTCCATTTGTAACTATCACAGGACCAAGGCAGTCCGGTAAATCAACTCTTGCTGAGACGGCATTTCCGGATTTCAGGCAAGTTTCTCTTGAAGACTTGGACAACAGAGAGTTTGCCTTAAAGGACCCGAGAGGATTCATTGCTACCTATCCTTCCAAGACGATAATTGACGAGGTGCAGAGGGTTCCGTCTATCCTTTCCTATCTGCAGACCCATGCGGACAAGTCCCGGGAAATGGGAATGTATGTCCTGACAGGGTCGCAGAATTTTGAGTTGATGGAAGCGATAGACCAGTCTCTGGCAGGCAGGACGGCGCTGTTGACGTTGTTGCCCTTGTCTCATGAGGAGATGGGGCAGGCAGGTATTCTTCCGGAAAATGTCGATGCGGAGATTTTCTATGGTTCGTACCCGGCTCTGTATGACCGCGGGATTCACCCCGTGGATTATTTTCCAAGTTACATAAAGTCCTATCTGGAAAAAGACGTACGGCAGATGAAAGCCATAGAGGACCTGTCGAGGTTCCGTAAGCTGGTCCGTCTGTGTGCAGGACGTATCGGGCAGATACTGAACAAATCATCATTGGCCGTAGAATGTGGAGTGACTGCTCCGACCGTGGACTCATGGCTGTCAGTGCTGGAGGAGAGCTATATAGTATATTTTCTGAGACCGGATTACCGCAATTTTTCCAAGAGACTGGTAAAATCGCCCAAACTCTATTTCTACGATACCGGCCTGGCCTGTTCGCTGCTGGACATTAAGAGTCCGGAGCAGGTGTCTACGCATTATCTCAGAGGAGGCCTGTTCGAAAATATGGTTGTCAATGAAATCCTCAAGCGCAGTCTCAATCGCGGCATAAACCCGGTACTCTCATTCTGGAGAGACAGCGCCGGACATGAGGTGGACTTGATTGTAACGGCAGGGGACAGCCAGCATGCCTACGAGATAAAATCCGGGGCCACATTCTCCACCGACTATTTCAATGGACTTGACTATTGGGCCGGACTTTCCGGTGTCTCACCTTCCCGGCGTTCTGTCATCTACGCCGGAGAGACTCCGCTCATGACTTCTTCGGGCGAAGTGCTCTCCTGGCGCAATATGTGACATTGGATTGTATATGTCAGTAGCGGCGTGGATGGAAAAAGATGACTGCGCTGACAAGAACGATGAGGCCGAGGAGGATGAAGCCGAGGGGGTTGGCACGGCGGGAGGTGGCCTCAACGGTCAGGTCGCCGGCGAGGAGGCGGAAGCCGTCCACTTTCCAGACAGGAGTACCGTCATCCATAAGTTCAGTATTTGCCGATGTAAGGCGGCCGGGCATGCGGACCTGATACAGCATCGCATGGCAGAAAGGGGCTGTCAGTTTCTCCTCGAGAGCGGATATCTCCTCTTCCCATGCCGCGGCGTGAATGGCGGCCGCATCAGTGTAGGCAGGACTGCCGCTCAGCCGGCTCATCTGTGCGGCTATGGAAGTAAAGTGTCTGCTGCCGGCATCGTCTGCCTCTCCGAAAGAGAATGAGAAGATGTCCTCGTAAAAGTCATAGTGCTTTTCCATCCACTGCATCAGCTCCGTTTTCAGGCTGTCCGTCAGCTCCTCTCCGGCAGTGGAGCAGATAACGAGGTAAAGATGCTCACGATAGCAGATATTTACCCATTCGGTGTACTTGTCATAGAGGTCTGCCAGGCAGGAATATGTCTCCGCCCCGTTCATCCCCGGCGAGCCGGTGCCGTTGCGGTACCATCTTTCTATCTCTGCGCTGCTCATGAGGCTGTCCGGCCGGACGGGCATCCAGGAGTCTATGCCCGGAAAGGTGCAGGTGTAGCTGTAGGTGTTGAAGAACAGTCCGCGTTTCCTGTTCCAATGCTCGGAGGTCCTGACATAGGGCAGACCGGCGTATTCCTCCGATGCAGGGGTATCCCGGTATGAGGTGTCGGAAGACCGGAAAGTCCGGGCCGCATAGAAATTCATGGTGGCGGAGTCGTTCAGGAACCACCATGTCCTCGGTTCTGCCATCCTGCCGGTCTGCCACTGCTCTCCCGGCTCGAAGAGGAACGGGTGGGAGGACAGGTCTCCGGCAAGGCAGGCGGAGTCGGCTTCGGCATAGACGGTCCGGGTCATGCTGCCGTCGGGGTGGATTTCGGGGATAACGGTGTAGTAGGTTACGCAGGATGTAGAAAGGGCTGTGGCAGCGGCTGCTGTCAGGATTTTATTAATGGTCTTCATGGCTCTGTAGATTTGCAGCCCGGTCTTTCAGTCCGGCAACGGACTGTCTGTGGGCGTTGGTTTTACGATAATGTTCGAGATGTGCCTGCGGCCCGCGCATAAAGGCTGACGTGCTGACGGGAAGGCTGCTTATCTCGGTGCGGACGGCCGTATCGGTCTGTATGAGTGCAGTCGACAGGGACAATACCAGCACGGCTGCGGCGGCAATGCCGGTAACGGCGGCAGCTAGGCGTATGTGGCCGGAGCGGAGCGGGGCCGGTCCTGTCGGAGAGTCCTGCGGCATGTTCTCGGTGCGTTCCGCTATCCGCGCGGAGACCTCCTCCGGATGAGGCATCTGCGGCCGGGTGCGGCACATATCTTCTATGAATTGTCTGTATCTGTCCATAACTGATGTATTTTCCTGTTTATAATTCCTTTTCGAGGGCCCTCCGGACCTTCTGCCGGGCAAGATAGAGGTTGCTTTTGAGCTGCACTGCGCTCCAGCCGGTGGCTCTGCGGATCTCCTCGAAGGGCAGCCGTTCTATTTCGTGGAGGACGAAGACGGTCCGCTGCATCGGGGAGAGGGTCCGGGTAACCCGCCGGAGCCGGGCCTCGAGCTCCCGGGCGATGTTTCCGCTTTCCGGGTCAGCCGCCCGCTCCTGAGCATTGGCCCAGACGGCATCCGCCTCGAACTTCCTGTGAGCGGAGCGCTTCCGCAGGATGTCACAGCACAGGCGGGCGGCAATGGTCCCGAGCCAGGTGGCGGGGCTGTAGCGTCGGTCGTAGCCCGGGAGGGTCTTCCATGCCCGGATGAACGTCTCCTGCACCGCGTCCTCCGCCTCGTCCGGGTCGCCGAGCATCCGCAGGGCCACGCGCCATACCATCTGTCGGTATTGCTCCACGATGGCGGCGAAAGCCCGGTGGTCTCCGGCAGCTGCGGCCTGTATTGTCTCTTGGATGCTCATGCGTTTTCGCTTTTACAGGATATACGCATTAGAAGCCCGGAAGTCAAAAAATCTCTTCCAATAGTTTCTGCAGCTCGGCGACAGTGTCCGGATGTTGGGGTGCTACGTTTGTGTGCTCGTCGGGGAGTCGGTAGAGCTGGGGTGCGGGGTCGGTGCCGGTTTCAATGCCGGGACACCAGGAAAGGGATTTGGGGTAGTTGCTGGGGGCAATGTATTTCCATTCGCGAGTGCGGATGGAGAGGGTGTAGGACCATTCTACAATCCATTCACGGCCGGTAGTGTCTGCGCCGAGAAGCACTTCCGAGAGGTCGTGGCTGTCGGGAGCGGCGTCTTCGGGCAGCTCTGCTCCGATGATGGAGGCGAGGGAACGGAACAGGTCTATCTGGGAAATGAGGGCACCGGACACAGAAGGCTGTGTTATCCGTCCGGGCCAGGAGATGATGGCGGGGATGCGGGTGCCGCCTTCGAAGGCGCTGTACTTGCTGCCGCGGAGGCCTCCTGTGATACTGTGGTCTCCGACAAGCTCAGCGGCGGAATCCGCGTAGCCGTCGTCCAGCACAGGGCCGTTGTCGCTGGTGAGGATGATGATGGTGTTGTCCCGTATTCCGGCCTGCCCGAGGGCATCGAGAATCTGGCCTACGCTGTAGTCAAACTGAAGAATCGCCTCGCCTCTGAGCCCCATCGGGCTTTTGCCGCGGAACCTTTCGTGGGGCATGCGCGGCACGTGTACGTCGTTAGTAGCGAAGTACAGGAAGAACGGTCCGTCGCTGTGCTCCCGGATGAACTCTACTGCATGGGCGGTAATCGAGTCTGCGATATTCTCATCCTTCCATAGAGCCTTGCCGCCGCCCTTCATATAGCCGATGCGGCCGATACCGTTGACCACCGCATTGTCATGGCCGTTGGAAGAACGTAGCTTGAGTTCCGAGACAGGAGTCCGGTGATAGTCGGGAACATCCTCGAATGGCCCTTTGTAACTCACTTCTACAGGGGCGGAGGGGTCGAAGTCCGCTATCCGTCCGTTCTCGATGAATACGCACGGAGTCCTGTCAGCGGTAGCGGCCATAATATAGTGGGTGCCGAAGCCCAGATCGGCCGGGGTGATGTCCAGTTCTCCGTTCCAGTCCTGAGCACCTGATTCGGAACCTAAGCCGAGATGCCATTTGCCTATGGCTGCCGTGGCATAGCCGGCCTGCGAGAACATATCGGCCAGAGTGTATGTGTCGGGATGAATGATGCTGGCAGCGTCTCCCTGTGCCACGCCTGTACCCTCCTTGCGGAATGCGTATATGCCGGTGAGCAGGGAGAAACGCGAGGGGGTGCTGGTCGAGGCGACTGCATGTGCGTCAGTAAAGCGGATGCCCTCTCCGGCTATACGGTCTGTATTCGGGGTGCTGACCCGGTGTGCTCCATAACAGGACAGGTCTCCGTAGCCCAGGTCGTCAGCGTAGATTATCACTAGATTAGGCCTGGAATTCTGCGGGTGGTCAGCATCCGGCTGCGCCTGAGCCGCTGCTGCAGGAGAAGCTGCGAGCAGCGGCAGGAGCAGTTCTTTTATCCTGTTGTTCATGGTTGTACCGGACTAACCGTTTACCTTGTGATAGTCCTCGAGGAATTTGGCAAGCCCGGAGTCGGTCAGGGGGTGCTTGAGCAGTCCCTTGATGGCGGGGAGAGGGCAGGTGGCCACGTCGGCACCGGCCTTGAGACAGTCTATGATATGGCGGGTGTGGCGGATGGATGCCGCGAGTACCATGGTGCCGAATCCGTAGTAGCGGTACATGTCCACGATCTCCTCGATGAGACCGATGCCGTCCTCAGAGATGTCGTCGAGGCGGCCTACGAAGGGAGATACATAGGTGGCTCCGGCCTTGGCGGCAAGCAGGGCCTGTCCGACAGAGAATACAAGGGTGCAGTTGGTCTTCACGCCCTTGCCGGAGAAATACTTCACTGCCTTGATGCCGGCTTCGGTGCAGGGTAGCTTGACTACGATGTGCTCGTTGAGGTCCGCCAGTTCCTGGCCTTCGCGGATCATCCCCTCGTAGTCGGTGGCGATGACCTCGGCGCTGACATCCCCGCCCACTATGTTGCAGATGTCGATGTAATGTTTATACTGGTTCTCCTTGCCCTTGATGCCTTCTTTGGCCATCAGGGAAGGGTTGGTGGTCACTCCGTCGAGTACGCCCATGGCGTAGGCCTCGCGGATCTGGTCCAGATTGGCTGTGTCTAGAAAGAATTTCATGATGTGGTGGTTGCTTTTTGTTATACAAACTTTCAGCAAAGATAGCAAAAAGACATAAAAAAAGAGGCACCCCTCTGCTACAATAGGTACCCCTTCCTTGTGTACTAAAACCTAAACCTACTACATAGATGCAGGTCCCGCTGTTTTTGTTGCACGGAAAGTGAAAATTTTTTAAAAAATTTTCGAAAGGGTGCGTCGGGTGGGGAGAGCGGTGATGAAAAGGCCGATGAGGGCGATGCCGGCGAGGGTGATGAGGATGTCGCCGGGCTTGATGACGACGGGGTAGTACTCGACTACGAAGCTGCCGGGCATGCGGATGACACCGACGTGCTGCTGGATGAGGCAGAGGATGATGCCGACGGCCAGGCCGATGACGGCTCCGAGCAGGATGATCATCCAGCCCTCGTCGAAGAAGATGCGGCGGATCAGGGCCGGACGGGCCCCGAGGTGCTGGAGGGTGGCGATGTCGTCCCGTTTCTCGATGATGAGCATGGTAAGGGAGCCGAAGACGTTGCAGGAGACCACGATGATGATGAAGAGCAGAATCATGAAGATGACCACCTTCTCGATGCGCATCATGCGGTAGACGGTCTCGTTCTGCATGTATTTGTCCTTGACGGTGAAGCCGGGGCCGAGGGCGGAGCGGACCTCCTTCACTGCCTGACGGACGTCGGAGCCGGGGGCGAGCCGGAGCTCCACGGTGCCTGCCTCATTGTCCTGGAGTCCTATGAGTCTGCGGGCCCGCTCGATGGGGACGAAGAGGGTGTTGCTGTAGCCCTCATTGCCCGAGAAGAAGGTGCCTATGGGGAAGAACCGCTCGCTGTTGAGGGATGCCGCCGGATTGACTAAGGATATGTCCCGGTCGCGGGCGGGGAAATAGACGGTGATGGGGTCGAGGAAGCGGGGCATTATGCCCATTTCCACAGCTAATCCGCGTCCGGTGACGGCCTGGGCCACCTCTCCGTGCATCAGGGTGAACTCTCCGTCGATGATGCAGGACTGTATCTCGGGATTCTCGGTGTAGCTCTGCTCCACGCCTTTGAGCAGGGCGGTGCCCTCCTCGCGGTCGTAGGTCAGGAAGACGGTCTCCTCGACGCTCTCGGTGAATGAGGCTACGGAGGACATCGAGCGGACGGCGTCGAAGGCCTCTGTGTCGGTGCGGAAATATTTGGATGAGCCGCAGGTAACGGCTATGTCGGGCATGGCCCGGTCGTACATGCCGCGCACCACGTCCTCGAATCCGTTGTATATCGACAGCACCATGATCAGGGCGCAGGAGCCCACGGCTATGCCTATCGCGCTGATGAGCGAGATGATGTTGATGACGTTGTGCGACTTCTTGGCGAAGAGGTAACGCCGGGCTATGAAGTAGGACAGATTCATGGGCAGCATCTAACTCAGTGTGGTACGGGCAGAATGGGATATGCAGGACAGGGGAGGGATACGGCTACTTGGCGAGCAGTTCGTCGATGTGCTCCACGTAGTCCAAAGAGTCGTCCAGATAGAAAATCAGTTCGGGGATGATACGCAGCTGCTTGGCCATCTGGCGGCCCAGCTCCCCGCGCATGGACTTGCCCGACTCCTGTATCATCCTGAAGACCTTCTCCTGCTTGGCAGAGGGGAAAATGCTGACGTAGACCTTGGCCACAGCAAGGTCCGGGCTGATGGTCACTCCGCTGACTGACACGAGGGCTCCGTCCCAGGCGGCCATGCCCCTGGAACGGATGATCTCGGCCAGATGTCTCTGGAGCTCCTTGGCCACTTTGAGCTGGCGGGTGCTTTCTCCTTCCATAGCGGTTTACTCGAATTTGAGGATGTAGTAGTTTTTCTTGCCTTTCTGGGCCAGGATGTACTTGCCGTCGATGAGATCCGCGCTGTCGATGGTCCGGTCCGCGCTGTCGCATTTGTCCTTGTTGATGGACAGCCCGCCTCCCTGAATCATCTTGCGGCATTCGCCCTTGGAGGGGAATACGTCGGTGGTTACCGCCAGCAGGTCGATGACATTCTGGGGGAGTGCGTCCTTGCTGAGGCTGTACTGGGGCACGCCGTCGAATACCGAGAGGAAGGTCCTTTCGTCGAGAGAGCGGAGAGTCTCGGAGGTGGACTTGCCGAAGAGGATCTGGGATGCGTCCACGGCCTTGCCGTATTCCTCCTGCCCGTGTACCATGACGGTGATCTCGCGTGCGAGCAGCTTCTGGAGTTCCCGCAGGTGAGGGGTCTTGGCATGCTCCGCCACGGCTGCCTCTATCTCCTCACGGCTGAGAGTGGTGAATATCTTGATGTATCTGGCGGCGTCCTCGTCGCTGACGTTCAGCCAGAACTGGTAGAATGCGTAGGGTGTGGTGTATTCCGGCGAGAGCCAGATATTGCCTTTCTCGGTCTTGCCGAACTTGCCTCCGTCGGACTTGGTCATCAGGGGCCATGTCAGTCCGTATGCCTCTCCGCCCAATTTGCGCCGGATAAGCTCCGTACCGGTGGTGATGTTGCCCCACTGGTCACTGCCGCCCATCTGGAGCTTGCAGCCGTAGTGCTCGTAGAGGTATGTGAAGTCGTAGCCCTGGAGCAGCTGGTAGGTGAATTCGGTGAAGGACATGCCCTCGCGTCCTTCTCCGCTGAGTCTCTTTTTGACCGAGTCCTTTGCCATCATGTAGTTGACGGTGATGAGCTTGCCTATCTCGCGGGTGAAGTCGAGGAATCTCCAGTCCTTCATCCAGTCGTAGTTGTTGACTAAGATGGCGGCGTTGGGAGCGTCGCTCTCGAAGTCGATGAACTTGGAGAGCTGGGCCTTGATGCACTCCTGGTTGTGGCGCAGGGTAGCCTCATCGAGAAGGTTGCGCTCCTGGGACTTCATCGAGGGGTCGCCGATCATGCCGGTGGCTCCGCCGATGAGGGAGATGGGACGGTGGCCGGCGTCCTGGAAGTGCTTGAGCATCATAACGCTGACCAGATGACCGATGTGCAGCGAATCAGCCGTGGGGTCGATGCCCACGTATGCAGTGCACTGCTCTTTTGAAAGGAGTTCTTCAGTTCCGGGCATGATATCCTGGATCATGCCCCTCCATTTGAGGTCTTCGATAAAATTCTTCATCGTATGAAAAATAACTGCTTTGCTTTTGAATATCCGCGCAAAGGTAGTTATTTTTATTCAAAATAGGTTATCTGCGGTAAGTGCGGAAAATGGCAATGCCGATGCAGACCAGCGTCAGGGCCACTATCCCCCAGATGAACCACATATTCAGCGTCTGCGTCTTGCCTGCGGCCACCGAGAGTGTGGAGTTGGCTCCGAAGGACAGGAGCAGGCAGAGCAGGAGGTTCATCTGTGCGGCTAAGTCCGTCTTGGCGGCTCTGGCGGCTTCGGCTTTCCGGGCGGGAACGGGAAGGTTCACCACCTTGGGGAAGCACTGGGCCAGAATCATGATGATGTAGATGCCGAGACCGATGAGCGCGAGAGTGAGCAGGATGCCCCTGTCTCCGACTCCGTCCACCACTCCATGGAGGTTGAAATGGTTCGGTACCGGGACTCCTTCCAGGCGGGACCAGGAGAGCATCGGAAGGAATCCGGACAGCATCGCCATCGTGGCGACTATATTGAGTGAAAGATTTGTAAGACGATGAAACATAGCAGACTGATTTAGCGGTTCAGTCTGCAAGTTAGCCAAAAACTATCTAAAATGCAAAAAACTGATAGTTATCCGACAAGCCATACCATGACGTGCCCGTCGAAGATCTCGTAGTTGAGCTCGAAAGTCTCCTCCTCTCCGTCGCGGTGGATGAATGTGGCTTCCAGTTCGCCTTCATCGCGCGGGGTGAAGCGCTCCACCTCTATCTGGCGGGCGAAGTCCACACCGTTGCGGGACATGCGCTTGTAGATGGCTTCCTTGGCGCACCAGTAGATGGCCAGCTGCTGGTTGGTGTTGTGGTCCGAGAGGTCGTCCTTCTCATCCTCGGAGAGAGCCTTGCGCTCCACTGCCGAGAAATCTCGGTCCAGGCTCTCGATGTCGATGCCCACGCTCTCCTCGGGGTGTGCGATGATGGCTGCGAACCGGGCGCAGTGGGAGATGCTGATCTCCACGGCACAGTTCTGAAGATAGGGTTTGCCGTTGTCGTGATGTCCGAGATAGAGTTTCTCGGGAAACATCTCGTTGAGAAGTGCCCTTACGGCCAGTTTCTCCTTGCGCCGTGCGGGGCTTTTGGTGATTTCGAGCTCCTCGAGCTCATCGCTGGGAATGGGGGCGCACAGCCGGCGCAAGTCGTCTTCGTCCTCGGAGATCTCCCATACGCATATCTCCGCCCCGTTTTCTAATTTTTCTCGTTTATATAGACCCATCGATTTTTAAAAATAGGCTGCAAAGAAAAGCACTTATCGCGGAACTGCCAAATATTTTTCCAACATATATGCCGGATGGTAGGACAGTTTGGCCTTGCGCAGGCCCTCATCCCCGGCGTCGTCCTCCCGGTTGACGTACTGCAGGCCGGCCGCCTCGTGCTCGAGGAAGGTGCGGTTGATCATGGGATAGGCCCCCGTAACATCGGAAAATGCCTTCTCGACATGCACGATGAAAGTATCGGAGTTGAGCCGCTCGCCGAGGGTGTAGGCCACCAGGCGGCCGCCGCTGCGCAGCATTCCTCCGCTGAGCCGCAGGGGGACGAAGTCCTCCAGGGCCTTGCGCACCGCGCAGGCCTCCATCTGCATCGACTCGTTGTGGATGCAGCCGTTGAGGGCGCACCACTCGTCGGTCATTGTCCTGCATTCCTCCAGCTGGCGGCGGCAGAGCTCCGGATCGCCGTCCGGACGGATGCTCTCGTAGGTCCAGCCGGGGTTCTGCGCCTTGAACCGGGAGATGAAATTGCGCTTGGGCTGGTATTTCTTTCCGGCGAGGGAGACCATCTTCTCCGTTTCGTAGAGATAGTCGAAGGAGCGGCGGACAGGGGAAAATTCGTAGCGGCCGGGGAACATTTCCTCGAGGCGGGCCTTCACATCGGCAACGGTCCAGAGGACCGGGCGTCTCCCGATGCGGGCGGCATCCTCTTCCATTGTATCCAGAACCTCAGCGATATCTCCGCTTCCTGCGGGGAAAATGTAGTTGGCGCAGCCCTCCTCCCCGTCGGAGCGGATGAGCAGCCAGTCCTTCCACCGGGCGATGCGGGTTCCGAAGAACCGGGCCCAGATGTACAGCGAGGTGAAGCAGTACTCTGTGGCCCGGTAGTCGGAAACAGCAAGGAGCGGGTCGGCCCACTCCTTGTCGCTTAATTCTATGTCCTTGAACTCAGGTAGATTACTCATACAGCCACTGGCTCAGGATGGATTTGATTTCCTTCTGGGTAGCCTCGTCGAAGGTGGCGATGCGGGCACGGTGGCTGCCGCCGGGCTGGATGAAGAACTTGATGTTGTCCTTGTGGGGGTCGGCGGGCATCACTGCGGACCAGGGATCGAACTGGCCGTAGATGAAGAGCATGCGGGCGTCGGTGGAGAGCAGGAATGCCGAGATCTTGTTGTAGAGGTAGTCACTGAAGGGGAACTCGCGGTTCTGGGGCAGCAGGAGTTTCTGCATGTAGTCCTTGGTGTTCTTGATGCTGAAATACTTGCTGTACTTCTTGAACTGCTTCATGTCGTAGCCGTAGTAGCCGAGCTCGGTGGCGGCCTGTACGAAGAAGGGTGAGGTGGCGCTCCATTTCACGAAGTAGTCGGGGGAGCTTATTTTCATCATGTAGTCAAATACCTCGCGGTCGGAGGCGTCCTTGCCGGGTATCTCCGACACGGGATAGCCCCACTGCCAGAAGGCGAAGGAGAACTCCAGCACGCCGTAGTCGTAGATCTCGTCCACGGGAGCGCGGAACTCGTACTCGCGGGCCTTGCACAGGGAGTCGTACATGGGCATCAGACGGTCCTTGCGGAGCAGCAGCTCGATCTGGAAGTTCCTGACGGCCTCGCGGTCGGCGGGTGTGCCCACGTATTCTGCGATGAAGGGCTCATGACGGCCGTCGTATGCGCCGCGGCACAGAGGGCCTACGTAGGGTACGGAGAAGTCCACGTCCTCAGGATAGTAGGCGCGGTAGAGCATGGTGGTCTGGCCTCCCTTGCTGATACCGGTGGAGATCCACTTGCCGTCGAAGACGTTCTTCAGGGCGGTCACTACCTCGTGCAGGTCAGCGGCTGCATTGGGGGCGTTCATGTAGTCCCAGTTGACCTCCTCGGGAGACTTGCCGGGGTAGGGGGTGGATTCGAGGAAATAGCGGTGCTCGACCACGATGTTATTCGTGTTGAACAGGGCCGAGATCTCGTCGCGGTAGCGGGGACTGGCCGCATACTGGGCGCCATAGCCCTCGGTCACCACTACGGTGGCGCTGTCAGGATGCACGGCGCACACATAGACCCTCTGGGTGAAAGTGCCCATGTCGGGGTTCTCGTGGTCGATGGGCTGCTCGAATATCACTAAATATTTCTCGGCGAACTGAGTGCTCTCCAGCTCCTGCACGTCCTTTACCTGGGGCAGGGCAGCGATGCGGTCCGCCAGCGTCGCCTCCTGAGCCCGGAGCTGCACTCCGAGGACAGAGAGGACCAGCGTTGCGATGATAGAAAATGTAAATCTGCGCATAATGGTTGTTCGGTTGGTTGTTTAAACGTTGCGCAAATGTAAGATTTTTTTCGGTAAGATGGACGCTACCGGAGGTCAAATACCTCAAGCTGCGACTGCATGGCGTTGGAGGCGATGAGCCTGCCGTCGGATGTGACGCAGATGCACCAGTAGTATTTGTCGGGGAGGACCAATTGTCCGGTGTATCTGCATGTGTCCCCGTCTACGTCCAGTACGACGACGGTATTGCATAGATTCTTCATATTGTCGGCTGGATCATCGTTCACAGTGAAGCAGAGTATGTACAGTTTTCCGTCGGAGTAATATGAGTCGCCGAACTGGTAGTACACGGTCAGGGTGCCCGGAGCCGAAGCCTCACGGCTCTTTTCTATGTCCTTGACTTTCCGCTCTATTACCGGGATATCGGAAATGTCCACCGAATTCAGAAGATTCATGTCCTCATCGTAAAGGTCGATGACCGGTGCCATCTTGACAACAGCCGCATATCCCGTTTCCGTCTTGAATATATCCCATTCCGTGAGGGCCTTCAGCTCGTCAGTCTCTCCGACTACAGTTCCTTTGTAAGATCCGGTAACCTGTCCGGATGTGTCTATTCTCACTATCGGAGTTCCGCCGATGGTGTACTTCCCTCCGTATGAGGCGGTGATGCCGTTATCGTCGACAATCAGTCTGCGGGTCAGCGGACGGTCTACTTCCATCCCGTATCTGATGCTTTTGAGGTACTCTGCCGAGTCTTTGCTGAAGACATGGAAATCGTCGTTGTTGCCGTTGATGTACACAGCGTTGTCAGACATCCCGAACGTCTCGACAAAGACAGTCTCTCCCGGTCCGCGTCCCTTCCGCCCGAAGACCGTCAGCGGGTTCATGTCCTGATCTGTCTTGATGATTCCACTCATTTTTCTTTCCATGAAGTATAGGTATCCGTCGTCCTCTATTATGGACATTATGCCGTCCGAGATATAGATCTCCTCGCCGAAGGAGTCGATTGTCCGGGACGGCTCCAGGTGCCTGACTGTGACTTCTTCCGTGGAGCTGCAGGAGGCGGCCAGAAATGCTGCGGCAACTACAGCTGCCGATATCGAAAGTGTAAAAGCAAGAAAATTTTTCATATTATCCAGTGATTATAGTGACAAATATATCAAATATATCAAAGGGCAAGGATAAGAAATATAGACATATGGTAGTGCTCCGGTCAGTGTGTGTGCTGTGTTCTGCAACGGTAAGCAGGGTAGCGGGGGTATTTTGTAATCACTCGATAATCAGATGCTTACAATTGAGCGCTGATCTTTTCGGCGTTTTCGAAGCACCTGCAAAGATCAGTGGCCTAACGGAATGTGTTGACCGCCAAGGTGTTGTAATTTGAGTGTGCTGCAGTGCTTACCGATTACCATTCACCATCCAGTGGCCGCCTTTGTCGGGTCCTACGCGCCGGAGCCTTCCTTCGGCTTTCAGGCGGGCCAGGTGTTTTTCCACGGCTTTCGGGGTGATGCCGATGCGGGCGGCGAGGGCTGCTGCGCTCAGGCTGCCGTCCCCGGACAGCAGTTCGAGGATTTTCTCCCCACCTTTTTCATCACTGACGGACTCGAGATATGCATCTATGTCGTGGCGGAGATTGCGTATCATCAGGCCGGTCATCCAGCGGCGGAATATCGATGGATCTTCCTTTTCCCGCGTCTCTACGAGGGCCTTGATATATTCTTCCTTATCCCCTTTCAGGATTTTTGCGGGGATCAGGCCCATTTCCATCTGCAGCTGGTTCATCAGCAGACGGGCGGTCCTGCCGTTGCCGTCAGTATTTCGAGCTCATTGTCCATAGTCTCTGCAAAGTTACTCATTTAATTCGTCGGGAAAGGCCGCCGGCGGAGCGGTCCTCGGCCTGACGGACGTATTTGCGGCCGAAGCTCTGGCGCCAGGAGAGGGTTACGAGGCCGGACCAGGTCTGCCAGTCGCGGCGGTAGGTGTAGGCCGCGGTGGAGAAATGCTGCGGGCCGAAAGTGCCGAGCAGGTCGGTGGCCTCGAGGCTCAGCGTGCCTCCGAAGTCGAACTGCTTGGAGATGGAGAGATTCAGATAATGCCTCTCAGGCACTTTCCAGGTCAGGGAGCGCATGGGGGAGCTATAGTTGTAGGAGAGGATCATGAGCAGGCCGTGCTGCCGGGAGAGGTTCACAGTGTTGCGCAGGTCTGTCATCCAGTACCAGGTGGAGTAGGACATATCGGTCTCACCGAGAGCGGCGTCAAGAGTCTCGTAGCCGGCGGAGGCATTCAGGCGGATCTCCCAGATGCCGTTTAGCAGGCGTTTGTTGATATCGGCTGTCAGATGCAGCATGTTGTGGGTGCCGAAATTCCCTGTGGAGGATTTCATGACGTCGTTTCCGATGTATTCGTCGTAGTCGAAAATGGCATTGCCGGAATTCATCCACATTACGGCGACGGTGTAGTCGTATAGGAAAGTGTAATTCAGTATCAATTCGTGTGCAAGTGCTGCGCTCAGCTGCGGATTACCGGTGCTGAAGGTATTCTCCGTGGTCCATATCCTGAACGGGTTGAGGTGGGTGTAGAAAGGCCGGTCGATGTTCATCCGGTAGTCCAGCATGAGGCTGTGTCTCCCCTCGTCGAGATTCAGCATCACCGAGGCGGACGGGAACAGATTGAAGTAGTTCTGGCTCACCTCCTCTCCGGTCGCCTCTTGTCTGCCGGAGATGCGGGTGTATTCTCCGCGCAGGCCGGCCGTGCTCCACAGGACTTCGTTCCACTGTCGGTCGTAGGAGATGTATGCACCGGAAATATGCTCACGGTACATGAAGCGGTTGTTCCAACTCGTGCTGTCGCTTCTGAAAAAGTCGTTGTCGAGCAGTGTCGAGGTATGTTCCAATCCGCTGTTCAGGGTACTTCCGTCGCTGAAGATATGGCGGTAGACTGCCTTGCCCTCGGCAGCCCGGAAGTCCTGGACTGTCTGCTGAATCCAGCTTTGCGGGGTGGCCCCGGTGATGTCCGTGCCGATGCGGGAGTTGTCGTAGTAGGCAGAATAGTTTGCGCTTATGTCGAGGCTGCTGCCCCGTCCGTCCGTTTTCAGGTTGTAGTACAGCTCAGCGCCTATACCCGGCTTTACCACAGGGTTGCCGGTCCTGGAAGAAACGAGGGAACTCTGCGTCAGAATGCCGTCGCGGAGATAGTCAGTGACTGTCTCATCGCGGATGTCAGTCCAGTCACCGTCCATGGCGAGGGAGGCTCCTATCGTGTTTTTCGGATTGATGTCGTATGTCAGGTTCAGGTTGCCGTGCAGCATGTACATGTCACTTTTCTTCTGTGACCGGTATTCGATATCCTTGTCTGTGTCGAAATAGCTGTAATGCTCAGTCTGGTCGATACGGCTGCCGTTGTTGATGAATCCGAGATTACCCGACACTGCCAGTCTATCCCCTGCCCAGCTGAGCCCCACGGCTGCTTCCGGGGAGACTTTCCGCGCATAGTACGTGCCTCTCAGGCTGGCGCTTCCCTCCAGTCCCTGTCCCGGTTCCTTCCTGTACACCACGTTGATGACCGCCCCGGAGGCCGAGGCCTTGTAGGCGGCCCCCGGAGAGGTTATCACTTCGATTTTCTCAATCTTCTCTGCCGGAGTGTTGCGCAGGATATCCATCGCTGCCTCCTGGCTCATGACCGGCTTGCGGCCGTCTACCCAGATTTCAGCCTTTTTGTTTCCTAAGACTGTCACCGCCTCCCGGCTTACGGTCACGAGCGGGGCATAGCCGAGCATGGAGAATGCATCGGAGGCCGAGGCTATTTCAGCCGGCGGGGAATAGACCAGCTTGCCGGGACGTCGGCTGACCGTGCCCCTGTCGGCTGTTACGGTCACCTGCGCCAGAGTCTCGGAGGACTGCTCCAGGGTCACGACGAGATTGGACTTGGGGGGAGTGACGGTGAGTCTGACCTTTTCATATCCCATGCAGGACACCTCGACGATGAGCCGCTCTGCCGGACTGGTTCTCATTTCGAAGGCGAAGCAGCCGGAGGTATCTACGTAGGTAAAATTGAGCACGGAACTGTCTTCCGGGGAAATAAGGACGGCCAGTGCGGCGGGGACGGGCCGCCCCTGTCTGTCTATCACCCGCCCTTTGACGGACAATGGCCCGGCAGCTTGGGCGGTAAGCGCGGCCAGGAACAGGAGTGAAAGGATCAGTGCGGATTTTTTCATAACGGGTCGGGTTTGATGTTTCCGCAAAGATAGGGGGGCGCACACCCGGTGTCAAGGAAGAAAGAGTTGCGCTGTATATGGACTAATATCGTGAAAATGCGGCGATTAGGAAAGTGTAAAAACTTTCAGGTGCAGATTCTCAGCATCGTGGAGAGGTGTGGGGTGAAAGTTTTGTCTGGACGTAAAATACTGGAAAACCAGTTATTTACGATTCCAGTTGTAAAGTCTGTCGCGCAGGTATATCGAAAGTCTATCCCTGGTGTTCATCTTCTTGGCGAGCCGCGTCTTGCGGATGTTGAGCCGGTTGAGGTCGGTGTTGAGAATGACGCAGGCGGCACTTGAGGAGATTCCGCATATCATCAGGGATATCAGGAACTTGTCATCATCGGCCAGCCAGGGGAACTCATCGGTGAGACTCTGCATGAAGCCGGGATAGGAGGCCTCGACCAGCAGCCCTATGCGGTCAAATGCCTTTCCGCCGCTCAGCCCGTTTCCGAGGGTTTCCTTCACTCTCTTAGCCAGGGTCTCAGGATGCGTGGAAGATTCGTAGTAGATGTTTGCCAGCTCACCGGTGATTTTGAGCAGTTCCCCGGTAAACCCGATCAGTTCCTCACTTCCGCCCTGCCTTTGCTGCAGCATCACTGCCAGGGCCTTCCTGGCCCTTTCCTCCTGCCGCTGCCGCTCCTTCATTTTCCGCATTCCCCCTTCCAGTTCCCGGATTTCATCCTTCTGCCTGACCGATTCCTTTTCCATGTCCCTTGAAATCCAGGCGTGCAGGGATGTCCTGGCCCTTTGCTTCCTGAGTCTGCTGTAAAGAGTTATGCACGCAGCGGCCAGGGCCAGCACCACCGCAGAAAGCAGGATTACGGCGAGAGCACATCCCGTGAGAGAATCCTGCCCTTGCCCATCGGCTTCAGTTTCAGCCTCATGCAGGGCATGGCTCATACTCTGTACCTGCCTGTGCAGTTCTTCGAACTGGATGCTGTCCGTGATATGCTCCAGCCGGCTCAAGCTCCTGTAGGCTCTCTTCCAGTCCTGTCCTGCCACAGCCGTTTCATGGCTGAGTACGTAGAATACGATGCTGTCCTCCGTTCCGCCGATGCGCATATTGTCCAGAAACAGCTCCACCGAATCAGCCCATCCGTCGAGCACGGGCCTCCTGCCCTCCGAAGCCAGCGAGTCTACGGCCTTTTTGATAACCCTGTTGTATTCTCTTTCCGTAAGCAGTTGACCGCCATTGAAATCCACGGACACACCCTTCCCCTCCTGCCCGCAGCATGGCATACTGCTCAGCAACAAAGCCGCAACGGTCAGTGCGGGAAGAAGAATGATTGTCCGGATTATTCTCATGGTCAGGATTTCTTGAAAATGCCGTAGACTGCGGAGCCGCTGCCGCTCATGGAGGCATAGACGGCGCCTTCGTCGTAGAGGGACTGCTTGAGGCGGGCGAGGGCGGGGTATCTGGCGAAGACGGGGCCTTCGAAGTCGTTGAGGATACGGTCCTTCCATTCTTCGACCGGGAGGGTGTCCAGGAGGTCGCTCAGGCCGCGGCCCGAAGGGTCGGGGGTGAGGGAGGCGTAGGCCTCGGCGGTGGAGACATGGATGCCGGGGGCAATGACCTTGATGCGGTATTGTTCCTGAAGCTGCGTGACGGCTGTAGAGGTGCAGGGGGTGAGGACCTCCCCGCGGCCGCTGCCGTACATGGGCCGGCTGTAGATGAAGAAGGGGCAGTCGCTGCCGAGGCGGGCGGCATATTCAGCTAGACGCCCGTCGCTCAGGCCGAGGTGGAAGAGCTCATTGAGTCCCCTGAGGGTCCAGGCCGCGTCGGAGGAGCCTCCGCCCATGCCGGCGCCGACAGGGATGTTCTTGCAGAGGTAGATGCCTACCGGAGGCAGGTCAAACTCACGCTGCAGCAGGCGGTAAGCCTTGACGCACAGCTCTTTCTCGATGTCTCCGTCGGGCAGTTCGAAGGGTGTCCCATAATAATTCATCGAGACGGAGTCCGCCTCGATGATTTCCAGGATGTCCTCCCGCCAGTTGTCCACCGGGAAGAAGAGTGTCTCTATGTCGTGGTAGCCGTCGCTTCTGCGGGCGGTGACCCTCAGGCCGATGTTTATCTTCGGCCGAGGGTAGAGGACGATATTCATGGCATCAACCGCATTTGCCGTGGCCGCAGTCCTGGCAGATCAGGCAGCCCTCCTGGTAGATGAGGTTGGTCGAGCCGCACTTTTCGCATTTCTGACCGGACTCGTCCTTGGTGCCGTCGGGGATGTACTGCTTCAGGGCGCGCTCTACGCCGTTCTTCCAGGTGTTGATGCTCTCGTCGTCGAGGTTGAGACCCTTGACGAGGTTGAGGATGTCCACGATGGGCATACCGTTGCGGATAACGCCCGAGATGAGCTTGGCGTAGTTCCAGAACTCCTGGCGGAACATGTGGGAGATACCTCCGAGGACTCCGGGATAGCCGTAGCGGTCGGTGTAGTGGAAGTCGTAGCGGCTGGAGCCGTCCTCGAATTTCTCCTTGACGATGCGGCCGGTGGTGATGGCCGTGGGCAGGTTGCGGGAGTCGTCCACCATACCGGTGAAGATCTCGTAGGGCTGGCCGTTCTGCTTGCCTACGAAGGCAATCCACTGCTCGTTGCCGTTCTTGAAGCGGATGACGTCGGCCTCGAGGGACTTGGGTCTCTTCTTGGGCTTGATGACTCCGGCGCCGTCCTTGGCCGATACGAGCACTCCGGTGCGGGAGCCGTCACGGTAGACTGTCACGCCCTTGCAGCCGGACTCCCAGGCGGTGCGGTAGACTTCGGCGACCATGTCCTCCTTGATGTCGTGGGGGAGGTTGACGGTTACGCTGATGGAGTGGTCCACCCATTTCTGCATGCGGCCCTGCATCTTCACTTTGGCTACCCAGTCTATGTCGTTGGAAGTGGCCTTGTTGTAGGGCGACTTTTTGACGAGTGCCTGTATCTCCTCCTCGCTCATCTGCTTTACCTGCTCGACATCGTAGCCGTTGACAGCGCACCAGGTGAGGAAGTGGTGGTGGAAGACGTAGTACTCCTCGAAGCAGTCTCCGTTCTCGTCCTTGAAGGCTATGACGGCGTTGAGGTCGTTGGGGTTGACCTTGCGGCGTCTCTTGTAGAAGGGCAGGAAGACGGGCTCGATGCCGGAGGTGGTCTGGGTCATCAGGGATGTGGTTCCGGTCGGGGCAATGGTAAGCATGGATATGTTGCGGCGGCCGTAGCGGACCATATTGTCGTAGAGCTCCTCGTCCTCATTGCGGATGCGGGCGATCATCGGGTTGTTCTCCTCGCGCTTGGCGTCGAAGATGGGGAAGGCGCCCCTCTCCTTGGCCATGTTGACCGAGGATGCGTAGGCTGCGAGGGCCAGGGTCTTCTGCACCTTGACGGCGAAATCGATGGAGGCGTCCGAGCCGTAGGTCAGGCCGAGGGCAGCGAGCATATCGCCCTCTCCGGTGATACCGAGGCCGGTACGGCGTCCTCCGAGGGACTTCTCGCGTATCTTGATCCAAAGCTCGTACTCAGTGCGCTTAACATCGTCGTCCTCAGGATCCTGCCGTATCTTATCGAGAATAGCCTCTATCTTCTCCATCTCGAGGTCGATGAGGTCGTCCATCAGCCTCATTGCCTTGGTTACGTGCTGCTTGAAGAGGTCGAAGTCGAACTCTGCCTGAGGTGTGAACGGATTGTTGACGTAGGAATAGAGGTTTACGGCTATCAACCTGCAGGAATCGTACGGGCAGAGGGGAATCTCGCCGCAGGGGTTGGTGCTTATGGTCTTGTAGCCCAGGTCAGCGTAGCAGTCGGGAATGGACTCGCGGATGACGGTGTCCCAGAAGAGGACTCCGGGCTCGGCGGACTGCCATGCGTTGTGGATGATCTTCTTCCACAGGGCGGAGGCGTCGATCTCCTTGGAGAACTTGGGGTGGTCGGAGTCGATGGGGTACTTCTGGACGTAGGGCTTGCCGCTCAGGGCGCAGCGCATGAACTCGTCGTCGATCCTTACGGAGACGTTGGCTCCGGTCACCTTGCCCTTCTCGAGCTTGGCGTCGATGAAGTTCTCTGCGTCGGGATGCTTTATGGAGATGGTCAGCATCAGGGCTCCGCGGCGTCCGTCCTGGGCCACCTCACGGGTGGAGTTGGAATAGCGCTCCATGAAGGGCACCACGCCGGTGGAGGTGAGGGCGCTGTTGAGCACCGGGCTGCCGGTGGGGCGGATGTGGGAAAGGTCGTGGCCCACTCCTCCGCGGCGCTTCATCAGCTGCACCTGTTCCTCGTCTATCTTCATGATGCCGCCGTAGGAGTCGGCCTCATGCTTGTTGCCGATGACGAAGCAGTTGGACAGGGAGGCTATCTGGTAGTTGTTGCCGATGCCCGCCATCGGGCCTCCCTGAGGGATGATGTACTTGAAATCCCGGAGCAGCTCGTGAATCTCTGCTGCCGTCATAGGGTTAGGGTACTGCTGTTCAATCCTGGCAAACTCGTTCGCCAGGCGCCAGTGCATCTGGTCCGGTGAGGTCTCGTACAGGTTGCCGAAGGAGTCCTTCATGGCGTACTTGTTGATCCAGACCGAGGCAGCGAGCTCATCGCCGCGGAAATACTCTCTGCTTTCCCGCAGTGCTTCGTCGTAAGTCTTGTTATCCATGCTGTTACGTATTAGTTTTCTAACGAAAATGGTCTGCAAGTTAGGACTAATTACGTCAGCGGCAAAGCGGGAATGGGTGAAGTTATCAACGGAGTTTTTAACAACAGTTGCGGCAGCAGCTCTTGCAGTCTGTGAATTCGCCTCTTAGCCTCCTCTCGGTCAGGGAGGCCATCCGCTCTTTCAGCTCCGGGGAACTGATCTTGTCCAGGACGGCGTAGGCAAATGCCAGCTGCTGAAGGACCCGGGCCTCTTTCAAGGGTATGCCGCGGGAGCGCATGTAGAAGAGCTCGTCCTCGTTGAGGCGGCCGTTTGTGGCTCCATGCGAGCATTTTACGTCATCGGCGTAAATCTCCAGCTGGGGCTGGGCAAATGCGCGGGCATCGCGGCTGAGCAGGAGGTTGTGGCATTCCTGGTAGGCTTCGGTCTTCTGGGCGTCAGGGAAGACATGGATCAGGCCGGAGAAATATGCGGAGGCGCTGTCATCGAGGATGCCCTTGAACAGCTCCCGGCTGTGACATTCGGGAACGCGGTGCCGGACCTTGAGGGTGTTGGTCACCTTCTGGGTGCCGTCCACCAGGTAGAGGCCGCTGATGTCGCAGGAGGCGTGAGGGGCGTCGAGGCTGACGGTGATGTCATTGTCGATCACTCCGCCGTGGAGGGTGAGGATGACGGCCTTGAGGGATGCGCCCTCGCCTATGTGGATGTCGAACCGGGTGTTGTGCGTGGCCCGGTTGTGCTCGTTCTGCATGATGACGATGTCGGCCGAGGCCCCGGCCTCCAGGGTGATGCTGACATTGCCCTCGGTGTGGAAGGGATTCTCTGCAAATGTGTGGGAGCAGAGGATGAGCCGGGCGCTGCTGCCTTCCTCGAAGTGGAAGGATTCGCTGGTGCTGATGTCCTCCGGATGCTTTTCCGTGCGGATGCTGATGACCTGGAGGGCCTCATCGTATATTTTTCCTCTCTCGAAGCGGATGTCCAGCGGACGGCCCGTGCCCTGTACCCCGCCGTCGATCATGAAGACCTGGCGGCTGCCCGGAAGGGGAACCTTGCAGCGGAAGCCTCCCTCGATATTGTGCTCGGGAGCGTAGATGTAGTTCTCTGTCATTGTCCTGCCTCCCCGTTATCCGTTGATGATCCAGTCGTAGCCCCTCTCCTCGATCTCCCGGGCGAGTTCCTTGCCGGCGGTCTTGATGATGCGGCCCTTGTAGAGCACGTGCACCACGTCCGGGACGATGTAGTCCAGGAGTCTCTGGTAGTGGGTGATGACGATGGCGGCGTTGTCAGGCCTCTTGAGCTTGTTGACTCCGGTGGCCACTATCCTCAGGGCATCCACGTCCAGGCCGCTGTCAGTCTCGTCGAGGATGGCCAGACGGGGCTCGAGCATGGCCATCTGGAAGATCTCGTTGCGCTTCTTCTCACCGCCGGAGAAGCCTACGTTGACGCCTCTGGAGGAGAACGAGGGGTTCATCTCCACGATTTCCATCTTGCTGCGCATGAGCTTGAGGAAGTCGGCGGCGTTCAGGGGCTCGAGGCCCTTGTGCCTGCGGTGCTCGTTGACGGCGGTGCGCATGAAGTTGACGTTGGTCACGCCGGGTATCTCGATGGGGTACTGGAAGCTCAGGAAGAGGCCTTCGAAAGAGCGCTCCTCGGGGGTGAGGTCCAGGATGTCGCGGCCGTTGAATGTGACTTCTCCGGCGGTGACGGTGTAGCTGTCCCGGCCGGCTAAGACTGCCGAGAGGGTGGATTTGCCGGAACCGTTGGGGCCCATGATCGCGTGGGTCTCGCCTTCGCGGACTGTCAGGTCGATGCCGCGGAGTATTTCCTTGTCGCCTACATTAGCGTGCAGGTCTTTGATTTCGAGTAGTATATTGTTTTCTGCCATAGTCTTTCTGTTTTGTGCGGAGTGCAAAAATACAATATTTTCCGGATGTTGCTATGCCTTTTCACGGTAAAGACGCCACCAGTTGATGATGGAGGCCGCACCGTTTATCAGGTAGAGGGCGCAGACTATCGGCATGAATACGTGCCCGACGGATATGTGCAGGATGATCTGGGTGATGTTCACTGCCAACCATGCCACCCAGCAGTCCCATTTCTTGAGGGCCGAGAGGAACTGGGCGACGAGGATGAGGGCGGTCACGCAGGCGTCCAGGTAGGGCACGGGATCGTGTGTGAGGGTCTCGAGGAGCCAGCCCCAGAGCCAGCCGAGTGCGAATATTGCCGCCACGGACACTGCCCTCTGCGGCCAGGACAGCATGGAGACCTTCAGGGACCTGCCGTCTTTCTCACTCACCTCCTCCGGCTTAGGATGGGTCCAGCGGTAGTGTCCGAGGATGTTGATGCCCAAGGATATGGGCTGCAGCAGCATGTTGGCCCACAGGGCTTTGTTCCAGAACATGAGGAAGAGCAGGGCGGAGTACACGTATCCCACCCAGAAATTGTACTTACTGTTGCGTCCTGCTAAGAATACGCAGGTCAGTCCCGCTATCGACGTGATGAGGTCGATCAGCAGCACCGGAGTGTCTCCGTTGAAAGTGAAGAGGGTATAGTTCAGCCAGTCCATGGACGTTATTGTTAGGGCCGCAAAAATACAAAAAAAGCCGCGCTCCGATGCAGGTCGAAGTGCGGCTTCTGGGTTTGTTGCAGCCTTGGACTGAAGGGCCGTCGGCTATTTGATATCAATGAATCTTTCCTTGGGTGTGACAGGGACCTCGGTCATCTTGGGCAGGGTGATGTTCAGTACACCGTGCTCCATGCTGGCGCTGATCTCTTCCTTCTTGATGTCGTCGGGGAGAAGCAGGGCCTGTTCGAAGTGGGAGTAGGAGAATTCCCTTCTGAGGTATTTCTCGTCCTTCTTCTCTTCTTTGTGCTCGTCCTTGTGCTCGAGGGTGACCACCAGTTCGTTCTCTTCGTTGATGCGGATCTTGAAGTCGTTCTTGGACATGCCGGGGGCGGCTATCTCGACTGTGTACTCCTTGTCATTCTCCTTTACGTTGATGGCAGGGGACGAAGTCCTCATCATGTTTCCGAAATGTCTGAAGTCATCATCGAAAAAGTCATTGAAAAAAGCGGGCAGCCAATTCTGCTGTGTTCTTCTGCTGGGTACCATAATGTTATCCTCCATAATTTTAAATTGTTTCTTAAAATGTTTCCGAACGTCTCCGGTCTTTCAGAGGAGGCTGCGGATTCGTTTCTGAATCCTGTCGCCCCGTTCTTCCGGACCTTCCCGGGAGTCTTTCCGGTGCCCCTCACCGGGGTCTCCGTTCCGCCCTCCCTTTCGGGCGTTCGATAGATGATATCGCAAATTGTGGACCAGTGGGCTTTGGCACGCGGAGGCTTGACGGAATGTCGCATTTTTCCGCCAAATTGTCACGAAATCCCTGAAAATCAATAGATTGAGTGACAAATTGACAGAAAAGGGATGTTTACAACAATGCCGCTTGAGAGCGCACCTTCTTAAGGTGAGGCGGAAATGCGGGAAAATAGCTCACCTTCGGAAGGTGGGACGAGGCGACTGGAAACGGAACCGCGGGAAACGGTGCCGTTGCGGTAGATTAGGTGGTGGAGTCGAAGACGAGATGCCCTACCCGACGCTGCCCTCGAGCGAGACCTCGAGCAGCTTCTGGGCCTCGACCGCGAATTCCATCGGGAGCTTGTTGATGACCTCCTTGGTGTAGCCGCCGATGATCAGGCCGACGGCGCTCTCCTCGGGGATGCCCCTCTGGCGGCAGTAGAAGAGCTGGTCCTCGCTGATCTTGGAGGTGGTGGCCTCGTGCTCGGTGATGGCGGTGGGGTTCTGGTTCTCCACTACGGGGAAGGTGTGGGCCCCGCATTTGTCGCCCAGCAGCAGGGAGTCGCACTGGGAGTAGTTGCGGGCGTTCTCGGCCCCGGGCAGTATCTTGACTAAGCCTCGGTAGCTGTTCTGGCTGTGGCCTGCGGAGATACCTTTGCTGATGATGCGGCTGTGGGTGTTGCGGCCGATGTGGATCATCTTGGTGCCGGTGTCGGCCTGCTGGTAATTGTTGGTGACGGCCACGGAGTAGAACTCGGAGACGGAGTTGTCGCCTTTGAGTATGGTGCTGGGATATTTCCAGGTGATGGCCGAGCCGGTCTCGACCTGGGTCCAGAAGAGTTTGCTGTTCACACCCTTGCAGATGCCCCTCTTGGTGACGAAGTTGAAGATGCCGCCCCGTCCCTGCGCGTCGCCGGGATACCAGTTCTGGACGGTGGAATATTTGACCTCGGCATTGTCCAGGACGACGATTTCCACCACTGCGGCGTGCAGCTGGTTCTCGTCCCTCATGGGTGCTGTGCAGCCCTCCAAGTAGCTTACGTAGGAGCCTTCGTCGGCCACGATGAGGGTGCGCTCGAACTGACCTGTACCCCGGGCATTGATCCTGAAGTAGCTGGAAAGCTCCATCGGGCAGTGTACTCCCTTGGGGATGTAGCAGAAGGAGCCGTCGGAGAAGACAGCGGAGTTGAGGGCCGCGTAGTAGTTGTCCCCGATGGGCACTACAGATGCTAAGTACTTGCGCACTAAGTCGGGATAGTCGCGCACGGCCTCCGAGAACGAGCAGAAGATGATGCCCTTCTCGGCCAGCGACTCGCGGAACGTGGTCTTGACCGACACGGAGTCGAAGACGGCGTCCACCGCGGTGCCGGCCAGCACGCTTCTCTCGTGCAGGGGAATGCCTAATTTGTCGAAAGTAGCCATCAGCTCGGGGTCGATCTCCTTCTTTTCCGTAGCCTTCTTGGGCGCGGCAAAATAGATGATGTCTTGGAAATCTATCTCTGGAATATCCAGATGGGCCCACGTGGGCATCTTCATGGTCAGCCACTTGCGGTAGGCTTTCAGGCGGAAGTCGAGGAGCCACTGCGGCTCGCCTTTCTTCTCCGAAATCAGCCGTATGATGTCCTCGTTCAGCCCCTTGGGGATAAACTCCTGCTCCACCTGGGTCTCGAAGCCGTGCTTGTACTCGGCGGAGCCTATGTTTTTAAGTATGTCGTCTTTCTCGCTCATGGTCAATCCGTGCTTTTTGCAAAAGTCAGACCGCAAAGATAGAGAATTTTTGTTACCTTAGCGGGGATAATATAAAGGACAATGGCAACTGAAATAGCATCAATAGGCAAGCAGGCCCTCCTGTCGCGGCTCTTCGAGGGCAGCGGCTTCGTGAATGAGCGGGGCTGCGCGTTCTCCGGCGACGGGAACTTCAGCACGGTTCACAAGGTATTCATGGAAAAGGTGGATTTCGACCTGACGTACAATCCTCTGCGGCATCTCGGGCACAAGCTCGCCCTGAACGTCATCGGAGAGCTCTACGCCCGCATGAGCACTCCCGTAGGAATGGATATCACGGTGGCTCTGTCCAACCGCTTCTCGGTCGAGGACGTGCAGGATCTCTGGGAGGGTATCTCCGCAGCCGCCAAGGAACACGGCGCGGCGCATCTGGGTCTCGACCTGATCCCGTCAGCGGCCGGAATGGTGGTGAGCATCGCGGCCTGGGGCTCCGCCGGAAAGGACGTCGCTCAGAAACGGAAAAATGCTCAGTCGAAGGACCTTCTGGTGCTTAGCGGTGACCTGGGTGCGGCCTATATGGGACTGCACGTGCTGGAAAGGGAGAAGACCGCATTCGAGGGCACTCCCGCCGGGACGGCGCCCAAGCAGCCGGACCTTACGCAGTACAAATACATCGTGGGCGAATACCTCAGCCCCTACCTGAAGCCTGCTGTGCCGGGACGCTTCGCCGAGGCGGGGATTGTCCCCTGCGGAGGGTATTTCGTCAGCCGCGGACTGGGTGAAGCCGCCAAGCGCATTGCCGCCGATACGGGCCTCGGAGTCAAGATTTACATCGGCAGGATTCCCATTGCCTCAAAGACCTTCGAGATGGCGCAGGAGCTGAATCTCGACCCTGTCACGGCTGCTGTCAACGGCGGGGACGACTACCGCCTCCTGTACATTGTCCCCCTGGAGTTCCACGAGACGCTGCGCCGCGACTTCCAGGACTGGGACATCATCGGCCACCTCGCCCACTCCGACGTTGGGGAGGTCCTTGTCACTCCGGAAGGCGCTGAAATCGGCATACACGCACAGGGCTACGAACAATAATCAAGTATGAAAAAGCAGAGTATCCATATAGACAACGCTGTAATCAGCCTTCTTCCGCAAGGGCAGGAGGATTATATTTCATTAACGGATATGGCTCACAGTCAAATGCAAGAGCATATCATATTCCGATGGATGAGCCTTAAAAGCACAATTGAATATATTGGCGAGTGGGAGGCATTGTATAATCCCAATTTTAATTATACCGAATTCGGTACAATTAGAAATGCCGCCGGCAGCAATAATTTTGTATTGTCTGTCAAGGCATGGATTGAACGCACAAACGCAATAGGCATCGTAGCAAAAACCGGAAGATATGGAGGAACCTACGCTCATAAAGACATAGCCTATCATTTCGGAATGTGGAGAACTTAAATGCCGTATTTATCAATGACGGTATTCCGCAATCTGAAAGGTTGGTCAGGCTTAATCAAATTGCCATCCAACAAATGAAGGTGCTGGAAGAAGTAAACAACAGGAATTTGTTAAAATAGTTACTGAGATACAATGAAAAAGCATTTACTGTCCATTGCGGCCCTGTCCCTGCTGGCAGCTGCCGCCGCCTCTCCTGCTCAGGCGCAGGAGGATTATCAGCCTTCACCCGAGATCGTTCAGTCGCAGGAGCAGTTCCGTGAGAACCGTTTCGGAATTTTCATTCACTGGGGCATTTACTCGATGTACGGTCAGGGCGAGTGGGCTCTGAACTACAACGGACTGACCCACGAGGAGTACAGCAAGATGGCCGGGGGCTTCTATCCCGCCGATTTCGATGCAGCCGAGTGGGTGAGCGCCATCAAGGCATCCGGAGCTAAGTACATCTGCATCACGACCCGTCACCACGACGGTTTCTCGATGTTCGACAGCAAGTGTACGGACTACGACATCATGGACGCCACTCCCTTCAAGCGCGACATCATCGCCGAGCTGGCGGCCGAGTGCGAGCGTCAGGACATGCCCCTGCATTTCTACTACTCGCTGATCGACTGGGGCCGTACCGACGCACCCCGCGGACGTACCGGTCAGGGCACGGGCCGTCCCGAGGCCACCGACCCCGACACCTATTTCGATTTCATGAAGTGCCAGCTGACCGAGCTGCTGACCCGCTACGGCAAGGTGGGCTGCATCTGGTTTGACGGCAACTGGGATCATGAGGAGTGGGAGCAGCCTCTCGACTATCGTTACGACGAGCTGTACCCGCTGATTCATGAGCTCCAGCCCGGGTGCCTGATCGGCAACAACCATCACATCACTCCCTATCCCGGTGAGAACATCCAGATATTCGAGCGCGACATCCCCGGCGAGAATACGGCCGGATGGCACAGCGGCGGAGTCAGCACGACCCTCCCTCTCGAGACCTGCCAGACCATGAACGGCTCCTGGGGCTACCGCATGACCGACCAGAACTACAAGAGTGTGGACGAGCTCATCCGCTACCTCGTCTCCACCGCCGGCCGTGACGCCAACCTGCTGCTCAACGTAGGCCCCCAGCCCGACGGCAACATCCCTGCCGCGGCCCTCGAGCGCTTAGCCGCAATGGGCGAGTGGCTCGGCACCTACGGCGAGACCATCTACGGCACCCGCAGCATCCTCGTGAAACCCCAGCCCTGGGGCGTGACCACCCATAAGGACGACCGGATGTGGCTGCACGTCTTCCCCGCCGACGCCTTCAAGGCCGCCTCGGACGGACAGATCTACGTGCCCTACAAGGCCGGACGCAAGGTGGCCTCAGTCACTCCTTTCGGCTCGCCTGACGTGAAGCTCGGCTTCAAGCAGTACAAGGAAGGCCTCTTCGTGACCCTGCCATCCGACATGCCTGCCGACGTACCGGACTATATCGTCGAGGTTACTTTCAAATAGTTTACAGGAGCATTGTCTGCGGAAATAGGTTCATACTGCCTAAAATCTGAAACCGATATATAGGACAGTGCGAAAATCGCATGAGGAAAGCACGGATGCATCCTCCCTCTGCCATCCGGCGGCATTGTCATTGAATGTGGCGCCGGCATCGATTCCTATCACGTAATGGGTGAGGAATGTATATTCGTAGCGTAGGCCTGCATTTCCAGCAAGTCCGTTGATGTGGTATTGTGAGGTAAATGTCGTAAAATCCATAGGAGCTACGGTTGGGAACATCTGCTCTGCCCTGAAGCACAGTCCGTCGGCAAAATAGTATCCGATACCTGCGTAGACTGAGAACCGGTGATGCTCATTGTCTATCATGTGGAATACAGGCTTGACCGTGATAGCCAGCGAGTTGTGCCTTATCCACGCCAGATTGTTCAGATTGCTTCCTTGAGCAGCCTGTTCCTGAAGGTAGTCTTTTACCTCAGGAATATCCCCTATTCCGGTTATGGAATTTCCGACGGCATCGGAGTAGACATAGGCATCTGCAAAGTCGGGAAAACCGTTTCTATATGAACTCTGTATGTCCAATTCCAGAGAGAAACGCCTCACTAAGTCTCTTTGGTAGCTGAAACCATACACTGCGGTAGGATAGTGTCTGATATAGCCGACTGCGCCGTTGTCAGTTCCTGACAGATTTGTTCCATAACTGTAAATCCCCCATAGCCCTATACCGCCATAAAAGCGGATCAGGTTAGATGTTCTTTCTTGTTTGTCAGAAGTGTCATAAGTCTGGCTCATACCATTGTAGCAGGCAGCACAGGCAAGAATCACGGACAAGAGTAATGATGTTATCTGCTTCATGTTTATGGATTATTTGTTTGATTGCAAAACTTGAGAAGTCTCCCTGATATTGATAGATTCTCATTTTGGGTGATATGTTTTTCAGCTTGAATATAGTATCGCATAGCGGCTGCGTTATCACAGGTATTTCCCCTGATTCTTCCAAAATAATAAAGCGTCTTCTGTCCTCCGCGCAGCCGGGCAGGAGCAGACTGGCGGAGGTAAGCAGAAATATCAGAGTGTAACGCAGATGTTTCATGCGGCAACTAACAGATTTCGGCAGTTGCACCGGAACTTGATTCAGAAAACAAAACCGAAACGATACTGTAAGTAAGGAGCTAAGTATAAGCCGTTCTGAATGCCGACTCTTCCTCCGGCAGTGAATTCACCGAACCAATGTTTGCCCCAGACCCTGCGGATACCGTACATAGGAGTCAGGCTGAAGTCAAAAGGCCCGCTGAGTGCTCCTTGTATCTTTATTGCGACAAAGTCTGCCGAGTTCTTGAAGGTGTTTTTCCCCAGTCTGGCCCGACGGCCGAAGTTGGTATAGAAGCGTGGCTCGATGTTGATGCCTAAACTTGAACTGAACTGCAGCTCGGTGAGATGGTAGTCTCCATAAAAGTACAGTCTTGAAGGTACCATTCCAGCGCGGAAGACCATCGAGAAGCTTCCCCCCAGTTTTTGCTCGTACCCGTACTCTATGCCCACAATCTGGAGGGAAAAGGAGTGGTTGGACACGGCTACCGGTTTTTCGGAAGCAATCACAATGGTGTCAATGGCTTTGGACACGGACTTTGCGTATGCCCCTGAGACGGCCGTCAGTATGGCCAGGACAGTCAGTATAAGGTGTTTCATCTTTTATTGTTTGTGTGTGTAGCTGTTTCGCATTGCAAATATAGCGGATTTCCGGCAGTCACAGCCATGATGCCCCGATGAAGCACGGAGCGGTGACTTTGGGACTGCTGCCATGGGCTGCCTTCAACGAATTGACTTCGTTGACTGCCTTTCGCGACTCATAAAGTATGCATATTGCCGCGCGGTTATGGTGCCTGCAGTGCCTGTCAGCCGACAGTCGGGTGTATGCTTTATAGGAGCTCCGCCATATACGCGGGCAGGCACAAAACATCCTTGTCTTTTCGTAAGTCTTTGGTATATAAAAGATATCTGTGAAGAATCCTCGCCGAAAACTTATTCTGGAACATATCGAGGGACTTGTGTGAGTTGTAGCCGGAGGATTTGACCTCTATGGGGCATATCTTGTCTTTTCGCGAGATGAGGAAATCTATCTCGTAGTTACGGGTCTCCTCCTTGAATGTGTAGTAAAACAGTTCATTACCGGCACTCTTCAACATCTGGGCGATGGCGTTTTTATACACATATCCCAAGTCGGTGGGGAGTTTGTCTGAAAGGAGTTTACGGTATATCACATTGTCCGTATAGTCACGGTCCATGAAAGCGAGTGTGACGAACAATCCGGTATCGGCAAGAAACATCTTGAAGTAATTGTAATCGGCATGAAGAGAGAAGCCTACGCTGGGATCATCCGCATGGTAGGCAAAGTTCACCGTCATGGAGTCTGCCATGTCCATCAACAGTTCACCGAGTCTGGCTGCCGTTGCATTTTCAATTACGCTTCCTATTTTGTAGCGGGTTGTATTGCGGGAGAGTTCTGCGGGAATGGAGGCAAACAGGCGGGAAGCGCGGCCTGACGGGTCGATTTTTCTGAAATCATCAATGTACAGTTCCAGGATGTTCCGTTTTACTGCGTCTATGGCCGAGAAATCATTGGATTCCAGGTAGGCACTGACAGCCTGTGGCATACCTCCTATGAGCATGTACAGGCGGAAAAGGCGCATAAGATCACGGTTTACGGCATCTCCAAGTGGCTTGAAATTTTGATATGAGTATTTTATCAGCCCGTGAGTCTGAGGTTTGTCAATGGCCCATAGAAACTCTTCGAAGTCCATCGGATACATTGCGATACGGGTTTCTTCGCTCGGAATCACGATTCCTTTTACGTTTTTCTTTATCGATAGGAGCGACCCGGTTTCAATGTAGTCATACCGGTGGTCTTTTACGAGGTGTTTGATTGCCTGCCGGGCTGGGGGACAGAGCTGGACTTCATCGAAAACGATAACCGATTTACGTTCATACAGCGAAACATTGAACAATGACTGAATCCTCAAAAAGAAGTAATCCAGATCGGAAATATGCGAGAACAACTCTTTGACAGCATCATCCGCTATCGAGAAATCAATGATTATGCATGACTTATACTCCTTGCGGGCGAACTCCTCCGCGATGGTGGATTTCCCGATCCGACGCGCTCCTTTTATCAGAAGTGCCGTCTCTCCGTTGCTTTCCCGTTTCCATCGGAGCATCCTTTCGTAAATTTTGCGCTTGAATATTTTTCCAGACATGTCCAAAACCTTTATTTTCATCAGCAAAGATACGTCTTTGTCGGAAAATGCAAAATGTTTTTGCGGGAATTTGTCGGAAAAAGCAAAATGTTTTTCCCGGATTTTGTCGGAAACAGGAAAATGTTTGCTCAGTCGATATGCAGATCGCGGATGACGGTCAGCTCGGTGGACTGCTCGCCGGTCCAGCCGCCCTTGGCCTGGACGCCGCACTGGATCTTGACGAAGTCGATGTACTTCAGGCCGGCGGGCTGTCCGTCCCAGCGCACTGCGTTGGAGATACTGAACTTGTCGATGTCGGGGTCGGTCTCGCTCCAGTTGTCAGCGTAGCCCCAGTCGAAGGGATGTCCTATCCACAGCGAGCCGTTGCCGTTCTCGTCCTCGAGGCGGTCCTGGAGGCGGGTGCCGCGCAGGGTGTAGCTGCCGGCGTTGATCCAGGCGGGGAAGTAGCTTTCCTGGCGGTGGTAGGCAGGGAGGTAATCGACTGTGCCCGAGCCGCCGCGGTTGTCGGTCCATTCGACGCTCATCCCGTTCTCAGCCGGCCGGTAGTATGTGACGGCGTAGTCCTGCCAGGTCTCCGGCTTGCCGTATTCGGAGCCGCGGAGCTCGTACCAGGTGTCGTCGGGCAGGCCGTTGCCGTTCTCGTCCTGGCTGACCCAGATGATGCCGGGTTCGGACGAGGAACTGTGGGCGTTGCCGGTAATCTGCAGGTCTAAGGTTCCCTCGCCGCTGCTTTCCACGCTGTGGTCGAAACCGACGATGATATAGCCTCCAAACGCCCCGAGCGAGACAAATGCTCCCTCACTCAAACGTCCGTAGGCGTAGTCGCAGGCCTCCTGCATGGTGGTGGCGGTGTAGCCCTCGTTGATGAACTGACCCGGCGCGGGGGTGTATTCGCAGACTTGGGAGATGAACGCGCTGCTGGAGGCGTCCGCCGCCCGGAAGTAGGTCCCTTCTGCCGGCAGTACCGTCACAGTAAGGTCCTGCGAGGCGGTGGTATAGGAATTACGCATGGTCACATTCACGGCATGGGAACCTTCCGCTGTAAGGTCAAATACAAATTCCGGCGCCTCCCCGCTCTGCACCTCGGCCCCGTCCACACTCCAGGTGTACACGGCATCGAAAGGATGCTCTATGTCCAGCGGCCGCAGCAGCAGGCTCCGTCCGGAGCATACTCCGTATTCCGTCCGGTCAAATGTCCATGAAAATGCCTCCCCGGGACTGAGCACCTCTACGGTAAATTCCACCTCGTCCGCTCCGTCCCGGTTCTCGACGCGGAGCCTTCCTTCGAACGTTCCGGTCTCCCCGGTAGGGAATGTGTAGACCGAATCAGCGGAGACCTCCTCCCCGTCCACCGTCCAGGAATAGGCGACAGGCAGGGCGGAAGAGACCTCGGGCGCAAGCACTAAGAGGGAGTCCTGCAGGACGGAGAAACCCCGGGAGGCTCCGGGCAGGGACACTTCCGGCGGCATGGTCTCGTAGACGTCTATACGCAGCTCGGCCCTGTCCTCTCCTGCGGAATTGCCGACCGTCAGCAGTATCCAGTATTCTCCCCGCTCCCCGCTCTCAAACGTGAGGGCCGGTCCGGTGGAAAGCGTCTCTCCTTCGCAGGTCCAGAGATACACGGTCTCCTCCCCGCAGTTCTCGTACTCCGGAGTGACGGTTACCGGCTCTCCGACGACCGTCTCGTAGAGCTGCTGCTGAAGCACAATTACCGGAGGCAGGGAATCGCGCTGTTCCCTGCACCCGGTAAGAGCAAAAACTATTAAAAATATGAATGCAGAAAAATGTTTCAATGCAGATAGGTTTTATTCATAAGGAAACAATGTCTTGACGGTAACATCGTCGTATGCGAAATATGCCGGTACTGCCATGCCGTATTCATTCTGGATGGAAGAGGTGATGTCGAACGTTACTTTTACCGGTGAGCCCAGGGATGTAAGATCCCAGCGCGTCCATTCGTTGATACTTTCCCCGTTTTCTGTCAGGTAGAACTCACTGGTTCCGGTAACTTTACCGTCCCCATCATATCCAGTTGCAGTAATCTTGGTCCAGTCGGTGTCTGTGGCCAGAGTCTCGACAGCCCCGAGGTAGTAGGATGTGTTTGTGACATACATGCTTTCAATCGTGCGGTTGATGTTTTCACCGTCATCGAAGTAGAAATAACCTGTCACACTGGAGTATTCGCTGGTGAATCCGTTGTGTACGCAGAAATTCTTCGAACCGTCGTGACCGCTTTCAAGGGGTATGGCCAGCTGTAGGGTATAATCCGTAGTCGGCTCCTGTCCTACATAGTTGGATATGGCGTGGCCACCGTTCCAGTAAATTGCGGCGCCGTAGCTCTCGCAAAGCTCAGATGCGAGGAAGGTGTTGCCCTCATCGACCCAACTGTAGTCGACTCCGCTGACCATGTCACCGTAAAGCAGAGGTCCGCCGTACTGCGGATTGTCCACGAGCGCATCCCAGTACTCGCCCTCGAAAGTCAGAGTATTGTAGGTGGTGTAGCCCTTATGTTTCTCGCATGATGCGGTGAGAATAACTGCGGCAGCGGCCGCGATGGAAACTTTAACAATGTGTCTCATTTTTATAAAAATTTTAAAATTTAAATTTTTTCTATGGGTTTTAACTGTTTGCGGGTGAATACTATGTGACCGGGGATATCACCGGTGGTGGCCGACCACTTCCGGACGCCGTCCTGCCCGTAGCAGTGGATGCGGCCGGGGGTGACGTGGTCCTTGGCATCGGTCAGGAAGATATCCCCGTTGGAGGGGTTGACGGCGATGCAGTAGGGGGTGGTGATTTCCTCTTCCGTGCCGTCGGTGACGAAGTTGCGGGTGACGGTGATGCCCTCCCGGGTGTCGAAGACGGCGTAGCCGGTGCTGTAGTCCAGGGAGACATTGCTCCAGGAGTGGGAGATGACATAGAGTGAGTCGCCGTAGACTGCCATGTCACTGTTCTGCAGCAGCTGGAGCTCCCGCACCACCTCGTCCGTCGAGGGATCGACGACCCAGGTCGAGGACTGATGCCCGTAGTAGTCTCCCCGGGAGGAGATGTAGAGCATCCCGTCGCCGCCTATTTTGACCTGATGCAGGTTCGGAGCCACCTCTATCTCATTGCATACCTCGAAGGTCGCCAGGTCGATGACCGATACCGTGAGGTCGTAGTCCGGAGCCATGTAGCCCCCGGAATTGGCCACGTAGAGCCGTCCGTCCACCACCGCCATTTCCTCCGGCTGGTAGCCCACTCCGCAGGTGTCCACCACCTGCATGGTCACTGTGTCTATCTTGGCTACGTAGCCCCTGCGGTACTCCGGGTCTAGTTCAACTGCCCCGGCGTAGGAGCTGACGTAGGCGTAGCCACCGTCGAAGGTGATGTACCGGCAGTTGGGCAGGGGTATCTCCGCTATGTGCCGGGCGGTCTCTACGTCCATGACCTCCACGAGGTTGGAGCAGTTGATGACGGCGTAGAGCCTGCCCCCGTAGATGCCGAGGTCATTGCCCACGTCCCCGAGCTCGAGGGCCACTCCCGGATTGCGCTCTGCGAATATGTTGCGGGTGTAGACCCCTGTGGCATAGTCGAAATAGTCGAGAGTGGCCTTGTTGCTGCCCATATTGCCCTCATTGAGCAGGAAGAAGCCCTTGACCTCCCCCGCCTCCGAGCCGCCGGTGACCTCATTGCCCGTCGAGGGGGTGATGGGCTCAATCCCCCGGCAGGAGGTTATGACCGCGCCGGCCAGACATACGGACAGCAGTCCGAAAAGAGTATATGCAGTATTTATTCTCATAGGATGAAATTGACTTTAATCATGAAGTTGGTGCCCGGCATCGGGTAGCACTTGACCACCTCGTACTGCTGGTTGAGGATGTTGTTGACCAGGGCCGTGGCCTGCAGCTCCCACCCCTTGAAGAGGAAGGACTTGGTCAGGGATATGTCGTGGGTGTACCAGGGCTGGGCGTAGTTCTCTGGGATGTTGGCCGAGGACTCGTAGCGCTCGCCGGTGTAGATGAAGCTGTAGTTGAAGGACCAGCTGCTGTAGGCCGCGCCGAGGGTCACAGAGCAGCTGTGCAGGGGGATGTAGGCCACCTGTCCGCCGTACCATTCGGATGCCGGGTCGGTCAGGTCGCGGGCCCGCTGGAAGGTGTAGTTGACTCTGGGGGAAACGTCCACCGGTCCGAAGCGGAAGTAGCCCTGGGCCGCCGCGTCCACCCCGAGTATCTCCACGTAGCCGAGGTTCATCATCGTCCAGCGGAACTGGTTGGAGGTGGGCATGGCTATGATCTTGTTGTCTATCTGGTTGAAATATACGTCGGCCTGTATGTCCAATCCGCGGAACCAGCCGCGGCTGCGTATCAGGTGCCAGGTGGCCCCGAAGTCGTACTGGGTGGTCTCCTCCGGCTCCAGCCAGGATGCTCCGGTGAAGGTGTAGTAGAGGTCGTTGAAGGTGGGCATGCGGTAGTTCTTCTTGTAGAATGCCCTCAGCTCCAGGTCAATATCCCGGAAAGGCTTCCACGAGGCAATGACGGCGGGGGAGAGCTGGTGCCGGTCGTCCATCTCGGCGTCCGAGGCTCTCAGCACATCGTGAATATAGGTGTAGAGGAGGGAGGCGGAGAGTTTCAGTCCTCCGAATTCGAAGGCGGTGGCGGCGGCTCCGTATCCGGCGTAGCGCAGGGGGTAGACGAAGTCCCGCAGGTCGGCGTCGAGGCTGTTCCACTGGAAGTCGGTGGCGAGGGACAATGTCCACCACCTGAAGGGCTTGAAGCGGTGTGCCGTGGAGAGGTAGGCCTCCTGCTGGCGGTAGCGGTTGTCCACGTACATGGCCGTCACGTCGAGGCGGGGGTCGGCGAGGTAGTGGAGGTAGTCGTAGGCGTACTTGCCGCTGACCTGCAGGGAGTACCAGGGGGCGAAGTCCTTCTTGAAGGAGCCCTGGGCGAAGAAGTTGTCGTCCCGTTGGCGGTCCTGATGTACGAACTTGCCGCGGACCACGGCTCCGGGATAGCCCCGCTCCGAGTCGTAGAAATAGACCTTGGCCCGCCAGTATCCGCCCTTGATGTCTCCGAAGAGGGCCACCTCGGCGCGGGTCATCCGCACGTCTCCGTTCTGACGGACGCCGGTGGTGTCGTAGCCGTCCTGCTTGGCGTAGGTGAACTTGTACCTGCCTGTAGTATAGAGGAATTCGGTGCTGGCCGAGAGGGACAGGCGGTCCGATATCTTATGCTCCCAGAGGACAGAGGGGTTGACGGTCATGAACGAGCCGCCCTTGAGTCCGAAGTTCCAGTTGTTGCGCTTGCCGTCGGTAAAGCGGGGCTTCTTGGTCCGGAGGTAGACCGCGTTGGCGGAGGCGTAGTCCTTCGCGGACTGGAGGGTGGCGCTCTTCTGGCCGTTGTAGAGGGAGACCGACTCCATGTTGTCGAGGGAGAAGCGGCCGAGGTCCACTATGCCGTTCTGGGCGTTGCCGAGCTCCACCCCGTCGTAGAACACTCCCACGTGCTGGCTGCCGAGGCTGCGGACATTGATGCTCTTGAGTCCGCCGATGCCGCCGAAGTCCTTGATCTGCACCCCGGAGAAATACCTTATCGCATCGGCGATAGAGTGGGTGCCGAGGCTTCTGAGCTTCTCGCCCGAGAGCATCTGCACCGGGACGACCTCCTGGGAGGTGCGGGTGGCGACCACCATCACCTCGTCGAGTATATAAGCCGTGTCCGGGGCAGGAAGAGTATCAGTCTGTATTGCTGGAATACCTTCAACAGCGGAGATGACGGCAGCGGTCCGGATATCTTCTGCCCGTTCCGGTCGTGCTCCTGTCGCCGCAGGGCAGACCGATATGAGGAATGCCGTTACAGCCAGAACTGTCCGTACTGCTAAAGCTATTGTCCTATATCTGATTTCTACTGCCATTTTCTTATTTTTCTAAAATCAATGGACAGCAGCTTGAAGGGCAGAAACGCCGCGAAGACCTCTTAGAGTCCGGAGCCTAAACACCCGTAGGCCGCTGATCCGTGTCGCAAGGCAGGTCTTCTGACTCGTTCCGCTCCGGACGCCTTCCCGAGGTGCGTAGACGGTCAATCTTCCGCAGTCTCAGTGGCAAAAGTGCCGGAACATCATAGGAACTCACAGCAGCGGGAACTGTCCGGGACTCTCACCCGGTTCCCTTTTAATCCTCCTGGGAGGAACCGTTGCGGCTGCAAATATAGAGATTTTTTTCAATATCCATACAATATCCGGCTGCAACCACTCCGGCGGGACGACACTATTGATTGTAGCAGGGCAAGGTCGCAAGTCCGTATGTTGCTGGCTGCCTTTCAGTTAGTTTCTTAAAAAGGTGCCCTGTCGGCATTTGAAACGGCAACAGGGCACCTTTTTGCGCCGCCAAGTCGCTGAATATCAGGGCAGTGCTCATATCATTCCTTGCCACGTCTCCAATCACCGTCTCTGCGAATGAATCTGATAACGCCCGGCAAGGCTCCGGGAACAGCCGGCCGCTCTATTATTTCTTCAGCAGGATGCCTCTGAGGAGCTGGGGATCCGTGCCGGTCAGACGCGCCAGCTGTTTCGGGCCCAGGCCGTAACGCTTGCGCAAGATGGAGGCGAGGGAGTATCGGGCCTCCACGCTCAGACTGTCGGGTGAGACGCAGCCGAACTTCTCGCGGCAGATTACACGCACTGAGACTGCCAGTTCCTCATCGGAGTAGCTGGACTTGGAGAGATGGTTTTCAGTAAGCTCCATCTCCATATCATCGTTGCGGGAAAGAAAATACAGCATACGGCCGACATGACCGAAGAGGCTCTCCACTGCCCGGTAATCCACGTAACATGACGGATCCACCATGCCGTCTGCCGTAACGATATAGTCTGAAGGAAGCCGATAATGCGAACGGAGTATCCCACGCATCTTTTTAGTGCCCACATCCTCTACTGTAATACCGTCAACCACCCTGTCTTTATTGAAGTAAAGCGATGCGGAGCTCCAGCGGTAGAATTGAGGCATCACTCCGAGACCGGCTCCGACCGGGTTGCGCAACACATACCCGATGACCCTGAGAAGATAATCGTCCGTATCTATCTGCTTGACACAGATGTCAGCCATACCGACATCGGCAATTAGTGACAGACGCTTCTTGTATGCCGTGATAAAAGCCCTGCAGCCTTTCTCAACTCCGTGAACGACAAAATGGACATGATTGCTCATCAGGCAGAAAGCCAGGACAGTGATGTCATAAGAAAGGGACAGCGCCGGCACTCCGTTCATCCCGAAGATGTAGTCTTTCACATCCTTGAAGATTATCTCCCGCGCCAGCCCGTCCGTACAGATGTGCCAGTAACTTTTTTCCATAGCGCAAATATTGCACAAATTTCCCGCAATCGCAATAGGCTAGTTATTAAAAATTTACGTTATTGGTAAAATCGATGTATCTTTCTGGACAACATCGCAGGCCAATGCCGTTCCTACCTATCAGTCTGCCGCAATATCCCTTCCTGGCAATTTTCAAATTCACTTTTTGGGGCAGGGGATAGACATGTTATTTATCTAAGAATCAATTACTTATCTATAATAAAAGGTGGCACGTCGGCGTTTCAAACGGCGACTGGGCACCTTCTTAGCACAGGTTGTCGATGATTATCAGATACTTAGTAACTTGCGCCTTTCCCGCAAACTGACTGTTGATAAATACAACAGCCGGGCAATCCGATGTGGACGGCTCCGGCTGTGCGGTATCGCGATGAAATATGTGCTTTAGAAGAGGGGCTCGCCGGTCATGTCGGCAGGGGCGGGGATGCCCATGAGCTTGAGCATGGTGGGGGCGATGTCGGCCAGGCGGCCGTTCCTGAGGGTCTTGACGTCGTCGTCCACGGCGATGAAGGGCACTACGTTGAGGGAGTGGGCGGTGTTGGGGGTACCGTCCTCGTTGACTGCGTGGTCGGCGTTGCCGTGGTCGGCGGTGATGAGCACGCTGTAGCCGTTGGCGCGGGCGGCCTCGACTACCTTTGCCACGCACTCGTCCACGGTCTTGACGGCCTTGCAGATGGCCTCGTAGACTCCGGTGTGGCCTACCATGTCACCGTTGGCGAAGTTGAGGATGACCATGTCGTGTACGCCCTTGTTCAGCTCGGCTACGAGAGCTTCGGTCACCTCAGGAGCCGACATTTCCGGCTTGAGGTCGTAGGTGGCCACCTTGGGGGAGTTGATGAGGATGCGGGACTCGCCCTCGAAAGGCTCCTCGCGTCCGCCGGAGAAGAAGAAGGTCACGTGGGCGTATTTCTCGGTCTCGGCGATGCGGAGCTGCCTGCGTCCGGCCTTGGAGACTACCTCGCCGATGGTGTCGGGCACGTTCTCCTTGTCGAAGAGGATGTGCAGTCCGGTGAACTTGTCGTCGTAGGGGGTCAGGCAGCAGTAGTACAGGGGGATGGTCTTCATGCCCTGCTCCGGCATATCCTGCTGGGTGAGCACTGCGGTAATCTCGCGGGCGCGGTCGTTGCGGAAGTTGTAGAAGATGACGGCATCGCCCTCGGAGATGAGTCCCAGGGGCTTGCCGGCGGCATCCACGCCGCAGTGGGGCTTTACGAACTCGTCGGTCACGCCCTCGTCGTAGGAGCTCTGCATGGCGGCTACGGGGTCGGTGAACTTCTCGCCCTCTCCGTTGACCACTAGGTCGTAGGCCATCTTGACACGGTCCCACCTCTTGTCGCGGTCCATGGCGTAGTAGCGGCCGATGATGCTGGCGATGACGGGACCCTGCGAGGGATCGGGGTATTTGGCACGGAGCTCTGCGCACTTGGCCTGCAGCTCCTCTATGAAGCCCTTGCCGCTGCGGGGGTCGCAGTCACGGCCGTCCATGAAGCAGTGTACATACACCTTAGGCAGTCTGTACTGAGCGGCCACCTCGAGGAACTCGTAGAGGTGTGCCAGGGAGCTGTGTACTCCGCCGTGGGAGCACAGTCCGAAGAAGTGCAGGGCCCTGCCGCTGGCTGCCACATAGTCGTATGCTGCTTTGATTTCCTTGTTTTCCAGAAGTTTGTGCTGGCTGCAGGCCATATTGATCTTGACCAGGTCCTGATATACGATGCGGCCTGCGCCGATGTTGAGGTGTCCCACCTCGGAGTTGCCCATCTGTCCGGCGGGAAGACCCACGTCCTCACCGCAGGCTTTCAGAAACGATACGGGGTATTGTGCCCTGAGCTTGTCGAGATTGGGAGTTCCCTGAGTGTAGATGGCGTTGGAGCGGTCATGCTTGCCCTCGCCCCAGCCGTCGAGGATCATAAGTAATACTTTCTTGTCCATAATCCTGATTCCTTTTCTTAATACTTTCTATCTGTTTTCGGGCGCAAAAGTATGAAAAAATCGGAAATACACGGATAATCATTTTTGGTTAAATTTGCACAGACAAAACTTACTGGATATGAAAACACTTGCCTGTCTGATGCTGTGCTGCGGCCTGATGTCCTGGCCGCTCTGCGGACAACCCCGCTACAAGGACGCCTCGCTTCCGGTGGAGGAGCGCGTCGAGGACCTACTGGAACGCATGACCCTGGAGGAGAAGATACTCCAGCTCAACCAGTATACGCTGGGAGCTAGCGACAACGCGAACAATATCGAGGAGGTGACTGCCCGGATTCAGGCCGGCATCGGCTCCTTGATTTATTACGAGGAGAACCCTGAACTGCGCAACGGAATGCAGCGGCGGGCGATGGAGCAGACCCGTCTCGGTATCCCGATACTCTTCGGGTACGACGTGATCCACGGTTTCCGCACGGTCTATCCGATATCGCTGGCCCAGGCCTGTTCCTGGAACACGGATTTGGTCCGGGAGGCCTGTGACATGGCTGCCGCCGAGGCCCGCCGCTCGGGTGTGGACTGGACTTTCTCGCCCATGATAGACGTGGCCCGGGACGGCCGCTGGGGCCGGATATCCGAGGGCTACGGCGAGGATCCCTATACCAACGCGGCTTTCTGCGCGGCCTCCGTCGAGGGCTATCAGGGCTCCGACCTGAGCAGCAGTACCCAGGTGGCTGCCTGCCTGAAACACTATGTCGGCTACGGCGCTTCCGAGGCCGGCCGGGACTATGTCTACACCGAGATATCCCGCCAGACCCTCTGGGACACCTACCTGCCGCCGTACGAGGCGGGAGTCCGGGCCGGAGCGGCTACGGTGATGAGTTCGTTCAACGACATCAGCGGCACTCCGGCGACCTGCAACGCCTACACTCTGAGCGAGGTCCTGAAGGGACAATGGGGTTTCGAAGGGTTCGTGGTCTCGGACTGGGCGGCGGTGCCTCAGCTGATACCGCAGGGAGCCGCCGCTGACCGCAAGGAGGCGGCCCGTCTTGCCGTGAACGCCGGTCTGGACATGGACATGGTGGGACATTGCTATGACAATTATCTGGATTCGCTCGTCCGCGAGGGAGCGGTCTCCGAAGAGCGGATAGACGATGCCGTGCGGCGCGTTCTGATCCTCAAGTTCCGTCTTGGACTCTTCGAGCGGCCTTATACCGAGGAGGTTCCGGCAGATCAGCGCCTGCTTCTGCCGCAGAACCGGGAGCTGGCGGAGCGTCTGGCCGAGGAGAGCATTGTCCTGCTGAAAAATGAGGGAGGCCTCCTTCCCCTTCAGGGACAGCGCACGATAGCGGTGCTCGGGCCGATAGTGGATGCGCCGGGAGAGCTTCTGGGCAGCTGGAGCGGGCACGGACGGGGAGAGGAGGTGTATCCCGTGCGGGATGCCCTGACAGAGGAATTCGGGGGAACGTCGCAGGTGATTTTCCACGCGGGCTGCCCCTTCGACGGGGATGACCGGAGCGGCTTCGCCTCCGCCCTTGAGACGGCCCGGGAGGCGGATGTGGTGGTGCTCTTCATGGGCGAGCGGCGCGGATGGAGCGGGGAGAACGGATCGCGCTCCTCCATTGAACTGCCGGAGATCCAGGAGGAATTTATCGTGGAAATGCAGAAGGCCGGGAAGCCGATGGTGCTGGTGCTGTCGAGCGGACGGCCTTTGGCGCTGCAGCGGGTGGAGCCTCTTTGCGACGCCATCGTGGAGATGTGGCAGCCGGGTGTGCCGGGGGGACGTCCTGTGGCCGGGGTATTGTCCGGAAGGGTCAACCCTTCGGGTAAGCTGAGCGTCACTTTCCCGCGCACTACCGGGCAGATACCGGTGTATTACAACCGGCGTCAGAGCTCGCGTCCCCGGCAGGGACTGTATCAGGACATCCCGTCCACGCCCCTGTATGAGTTCGGACACGGCTTGAGCTATACGTCTTTCGAATATGGGGACCTGAAACTTTCCCGCGAGTCGGTAACCGGGGGAGAGACCCTGACCGCCGAGATATCCGTGACCAATACCGGAGAGCGGGACGGAGCCGAGACCGTGCACTGGTTCATTTCCGACCCCGCATGCCGGATTACCCGTCCGCTCCGCGAGCTGAAGCATTTCGAGAAGCAGGTGATACCTGCGGGAGAGACCCGCGTCTTCCGCTTCGGGATCGACCCGGCGCGGGACCTGAGTTTCGTCGACAGTGACGGCAACCGCTTCCTGGAGCCAGGGGATTACTACATCATGGTCAAGGACCGGAAGGTGCGTCTGCAGGTTTATTGAAACTTCCGCAGTATCAGTTTATAATGGGCTTCGTCTGTGTCTGGGGTAACAAGTGATATAGTCCATTCTCCGCTCTGTCCTATGATTCTGCTCAGACTGCCAGGCTTGCTTTTGTATATGATCCGGTTCTTACGGTCAGCGATAAAGTCAGTGTCATACTTCTTCTTGTCATTCATTCGGCCTATGACGTAATCGTCTGACAGGTCCGCTATCATAAGCAGGAAGGCGTGGTCGTCCATCAGCTGCACGAATCTCATGCCGTCATCACCCACTTCCAGAACATCTTCGGGAGTGATTTTGTCCGGGCCGAAATCGAGGAAGTAATGCTGTTTCAGTTTTCCGTCCTGGCTGTCAAACAGATAGACATCTCCGAAAGGAGGATAGTTGTGCAGCCAGCCTTCACGGACCTTGTTCAGCTGGCCGGAACTGAAGTGAACATTGGGATTCGGTTCATAGTCGTATCCGATTACAGTTCTGCGGTTTTCCTCTCCGAAAAGAGTGTCGGTCACGGCGATACGGATGAGGTCAGGGTTCCAGTGTGAGAGATTGACTATGAGGTTCCCGTCTTCCAGAAACTCCATGCAGTCTGCGTCGTAGGACGTGGGCACCGTGCAGATGTGCCTGAGGTCCTTGCCGTAGTGTATCAGATTGTTTGCGACTGCATCTTCGATCCAGACACTGCCGTCAGGGGCTGTTGCGAAATCGGATATGCCGAGATATTCCCCTGGACCGCGTCCCATTGCTCCGATCTGCCTGATAAACCGGCCGTTGCCGTCAAAGGCCAGCAGCCGATATTCTCTGACGGTCGGATTGTCCAGGACATATATCCTGTCTTCAATCCTGCCTCCGGTCTTGCCGCTTCCGGAATCCTGTGCCGGACCGTCGCTACCCGTGGCATCGCCTGCAAACTTGACCTTTATGGGATTGGCCGGTATGGTCAGGTCGCCGTCCGCCACGAGCCCGATGACCCTGGTCTCTGTCGCGAGACTGTCCAGCATGGCATCCGTCAGCTCCCCTCCGTCCTCATATCTGTACAGGTCGATTACCTCAATGCCGCTCCGGCTATTTTGTCCGGTGCATCCGCCGAGCAGTGCTGTTGCGGCGATGAGCAGTGCGGCGGCTGGTAGTATGTGTCTTTTCATCATCTCTTATCTCTTCTTGTTGTTTAATATGCAAAAGTAGTGATTTTGTGACAGTAATGTCACACTCCTTCGGAAGAAGTCACACTATCCTGCCATTTCCCTACTCCTTCGGAAGGAGTCCCGAAGGTGCGCAATCGGCCCGAGGCCTTCTGTAGCGCCTGTGCCCGCGTTTCCCTTTCCAGCTGCCTCTTTCCACCTTCCGAAGGTGCGTGGTTTCTCCGCGTTTTCTGCTCACCTTCCGAAGGTGTGTAATCGTCCGTGGCCTTCTGTAGCGCCTGTGCCCGCGTTTTCGTTTCCAGCTGCCTTCTCTCACCTTCCGAAGGTGCGCGGATTTCCCGCATTTTCGCCTCACCTTCCGAAAGTGCGCAATCGCCAGGAACCCTCTGTAGCGCCTGTACCCGCGTTTCCGTTTCCATCCGCTTTCTCCCACCTTCCGAAGGTGAGTGATTTTCCCACGTTTTCAGCTCACCTTCCGAAGGTGCGCAATCGGCCCGGGACCCTCTGTAGCGCCTGTACCCGCGTTTTCGTTTCCAGCTGCCTTCTCTCACCTTCCGAAGGTGCGCACTGGAATGGGATGCCGGATCACCGGCTGTATGTATGATTTTTATACAATTTTCAAAAAATTAGACACTTATCGTATGAATTTTATACAATTGAATGTTTTTGAGAATTGTTTAAGTAGCTATGATACAGCGATATACTCGATAAGGCATAATTTTTGCAACGAATAATTGCAGTAACCTATTTAGTAACAAGACAATATGAAATCCTTTCTCCGATTCGTATCCCGCAACAGGCTCTATACGGTGATAGAGGTGGCGGGCATGGCCATCGCCCTGGCGTTCATTATCTTCATAGGCACGTACGTGACTCAGGAGCGCAGCTACGACACGTTTGTCGGTGACGATGTCTATGTCGGCTCGGATGCGGAGCTCTTCAGTCTCAGCGGTACTGTCAAGGGGGCTGTGGAGGGCCGCTATCCGAATATCGAGGCTGTCTGCAGGACAGTCGGCACCATGTCCGTCGACGGGTGGGACCTGAGTGTGTCGGTCGGGGACAGGACCATGGTGCAGAATGCTCTCTGCGTGGACTCCAATTTCCTGTCGCTCATCCCGCTTCCTATGGCGGCCGGTGACCGGAAAGGGGCTCTGGAGGCTGTGGGCTCGGCCATCGTCTCGCAGTCGTTTGCGAACACATATTTTCCCGGGGGTAATGCGGTGGGCAACGGCATCGGCATAACCGCAGGCGGCGGGAAGACTACGCTGACCATAACGGGAGTGTTCGAGGATATGGAACGGACCGTGCTGCCCGGGTGCGACATGATCTACCGCCTGGACATGCTGGAGAGACTCCTGCCCCATCTGACACGCAACGGCAACGGGAATACGGTGACCTTCTACAAAGTCCGGGAAGGTGCTGACGTGAGCTGGCTGGGCCGGGAAATCCTCGGCATCCTGAAGGGAAGCGACGAGATGTACATCTCGGGTGTCTGCACGGAGTACAATCTTGTGCCATTCAAGAAGATACACTACGGGGCAGGAGCCACATCCCACTCCTTTTTCGAAAATATCGTCAACCGGGACATGCTGCGGCTGGTCACTGCCGCCGGAGTGCTGCTGCTGGTATTCGCCCTGCTCAACTACATCTCGCTGACCACCGCCCAGGTGGGGTTCAGGGTGAAGGAGATGGCGACGCGCAGGCTGATAGGCTCCTCCCGCGGGGGCGTTATCCTCCGCTACATAGGGGAGTCCTTTATCGTGACGGCCGTATCGTTCGTCCTCGGATTTATCCTGGCTGAGGCCGCCGCTCCTATGTTCAGTGCCCTTATCGGGAAAAATTACAGCCCGCTGTCGTCCCTGACCTGGGGCACCGCCGCTCTATGGGCCGGAATCATCGTGCTGCTGTCCGTCATAGCCGGTATCGTCCCGGCCCTGATGGTTTCCCGCTACAGGCCGATAGACATTGTCAGGGGCGAGTTCACACGAGCCAGCAGGATGGTGCTCGGAAGGGTCTTCCTTGTTGTCCAGAATACAGCAGCCATCGGGGCCGTCGCAATAGCCATTGCCATGTTCCTGCAGCTGCGCCACATGGTGGAGAGGCCTATGGGATATACCAGGGATTCCTTAGTGGATGTGACCGTCTCCAACACTCAGGACCCGGGCGATTTTCTCAAGGACCGGCTCAAATCCCTGCCGTGCGTGGCGGATGCCGGATGGGTGCAGGGCTGTCCGGCCGGGAGCCGGAGGGCTTACTGGGGAGTGCAGATTGACGGGAACCGCTATAACATAGTGATGTATGGCGGCGATACTACCGCGTTGCGTCTGCTGGGAGTGAAGGTTCTCAGTCAGAACTCCGACCCTCTGCCGAATACCAGCTATTTTACCCGCAGGGCCGCCGCTGCTTTAGGATATGGTCTGGACATGACGCAGTTCGAGTTTGACAACGGGGCAATAAGGGTCTGCGGCATCATCGACGACCTCTTGCTGGGTAATGCCAATTCCGCCGGCAATGACCTGCTGATCTGGACGGTACAGCCTGCTCAGTCTGAATACATCGGGAATCTCATGTCCCTGGTGGTCAAGGTCAACGGCGACCCGGCCGACGCGGTGCGTGCTATACAGGAGCTGTACGCTGAGGAGAAGCCTGAGCTGGATGTCACGGTGAGGACCTACGAGGATATCTACCGCAGGGCCTATGCTTCGGAGGACCGCAGCCTCAGGCTCACCGGCCTTTTCGCCCTGCTGACCATTGTCCTGATGGTCATGGCCATGGTCGCCATGAGCACCTACTACGCCCGTCAGAGGGCCAGGAGCACCGCCATCCGCAAGATTATGGGCTGTCCCCGGCTGGAAATCTACACCCATACCCTCGCCAGCTTCCTGTCGGCCTCGCTGATTGCCGCAGTCATTGCCATACCTGTGATTTACACCTATACCGGACGCTGGCTGCAGACCTACTCCTACCGCATCGACAACCACTGGTGGATGTACCTGCTGGCCCTGCTCATCGTGGGTGTGGTCGCAACCCTCTCCATCTCATACAGGGCAGTGCAGCTGATGAACACCAATCCGGCGCTGGCTTTGAGAAAGGACTGAGCGGACGGAGTGTGGATGTATCTATTTGTCATAAAAGGCTCAAACATGCACGATTCTTCTTATCTTTGCCTCTGATAACAGAATAGAGTATATGACAAGAAAGAAAAGACCCTCTTCCCGTCCGCGTGGAAAGCACGGGAAGAATCAGACGCCTGACCAGAAGGCAATGCAGAAGGAGCTGAATCTCAAGAGGAAGGAGCGTTCGGGCGGAAAGAAGAAATCCAAAGGAAAGAAGGAGCATTTCAACAAGGAGGAGCTGACCGGTACGGTGAGCATGACCCGCGAGGGCTACGGCTTCGTGGAGGTGCCGGACAGGGACAATGATGTGTTCGTGCCTCAGCACAAGATGCGCGGGGCTCTCAACGGCGATATAGTCAAGGTGCTGACGACCAAGGCCAAGGGTGTCGGTGCAGACGGCAAGCCCAAGCGTATCGAGGGCGAGATAATCACAGTGCTCGAGCGCTCTTCCAAGCCTCATATCGGGGTGCTGCAGATATCCCGCGGCGAGGCCTGGCTGATCATGGAGAGCCGCAATATGCCATACGATATAGGCATACCTCTCAAGGAGATAGACCGCTGGTTCGGAAAAGGCGGAATACTCGACAGCATACACAATGCCGTTTCCGGTGCTGATGAGGAAATGCCGCAGGAAGTTGTCGGAACAGGCGGTAATGCGGGGACGGGAAGTACGGAGTCAGGCGGCAGGAAAGTCCCTCAGCGGACCTGGAAGCCCGGCGAGGTGTCGGGCCTGAAGGCCGCTGTCATCGTGACCGACTGGCCGAGGAAGGCTCCGGCCCCGACAGGCCGCATCATAGACGTGCTGGGCGAGCCGGGTGCCAACGACACCGAGATGCACGCCATCCTGGCCGAGTACGGCCTGCCGTACCGCTTCGAGCCCGAGGTGGAAGCCGCAGCCGAGGCCGTGCCTGACAAGATAACCCCCAAGGACATTGCCGAGCGCAGGGACTTCCGCAAGGTGACCACATTCACTATTGACCCTGCCGACGCAAAGGACTTTGACGACGCCCTCTCGTACCGCGAGCTCGAGGACGGCAACATAGAGGTAGGAGTGCATATCGCCGATGTGACCCACTATGTGACCCCCGGATCCATCATTGACAAGTGCGCCTACGAACGCGGTACCTCGGTCTACTTAGTGGACCGCACAGTGCCCATGCTCCCCGAGAAGCTCTCGAACAACCTGTGCTCCTTGAGACCGGGCGAGGAAAAGCTCTGCTTCTCAGCAGTATTTGACATCACACCTACAGGAGTGGTCAAGAAGAGCTGGTTCGGCCGCACCGTCATCAAGTCAGACTACCGCTTCAACTACGACGAGGCCCAGGCCGTCATCGAGACCGGCAATGGCCCGCTCGCCAAGGAGATCACTGCCCTGCACAAGATAGCCTCTGCCCTGAGGAAGAAACGCTTCGCCGCCGGAGCCATTGCCTTCGAGCGTCCCGAGATGAAGGTCGAGGTCGACGAGACCGGCAAGCCGGTAAGGGTATACGAGAAGATATCCAAGGAGGCCAACTGGCTCATCGAGGAGTTCATGCTGCTGGCCAACCGCTCCGTGGCCGAGTACGTGGGCAAGGTGCCCAAGAGCAAGAATGCCAAGACTTTCGTATACCGTGTCCACGAGGATCCCAACGAGGAGAAGCTCGGAGTGCTCCGCAAGTTCGTCCGCCTCTTCGGTTACGACTTCCAGATGGAGCCCGGGGCAAAGGAGGACGGTCAGAAAGAAGACACCGCCAAGTTCCCCGATGGAGTCAAGGTCAAGGAGATCAAGGGCAAGAATGTGGCCCAGCGCATCAACAACCTCCTGGGCACCGTCAAGGGCCGTCCCGAGGAGGAGGCCGTGGTGATGATGGCCCTGCGCTCCATGGCCCGGGCTCATTACACCACCGATAACGTCGGCCATTATGGCCTGGCCTTCAAGTATTATACGCACTTCACCTCACCCATCAGACGATATCCCGACATGATGGTACACCGCCTGCTGGCCATGTATCTGGCCGGAGTCGAATCCCAGAACAAGGAATACTACGAGACCTGCTGCCAGTACGCTTCCCAGCGCGAGCAGATAGCTACCGAGGCCGAGCGTTCCAGCATCAAGTACAAGCTTTGCGAGTATATGCAGGACAAGGTCGGCCAGATATTCCCCGGCACCGTTTCGGGCCTGACCGAGTGGGGTCTCTACGTGGAGACCGAGCCGGACAAGGTGGAGGGCATGGTGCCCGTCAGGGACATCCCCGGCGACTTCTACCAGTTCGACGAGGAGACCTACTCCATCGTGGGCCGTTCCCGCGGTCGCCGCTTCACCATGGGCGACAAGGTCTGGATCAGGGTGGTCCGCGCTTCCCTTGAACAGAAGATCATCGATTATGAATTAGTTGACGGAGAAGACCTGAAAAGTAAGAAAGAGCTGTGAGACAAAGGCAGTGCGATGGAAGTGCATACCGGCGTCAATATTCCTGGCAACGGGCACGGTTGAAAATCACAATTAATTGAACGTAAGGATGTTGTGCTTTGAAAAGGTGCCATGTCGCCGTTTCAGAATGGAACACGACACCTTCTCTAAACACAAAGTGACTGTTTTATTGATAGTTGCAATTTAGACCCTTGCCCGCTTGTGTGTTTTGCGGAAACTGTAGCGGTATTTTAGCTACATTTGCGCCTTATGGAATCACTTCGTGTTGCTGTTGATAAGAGGAAAGTCAGCGGAATGGGCGCAGGAAAGACCGGCGGCATCATCCTCGCCGCCATCTCTTCCCTGACATTCGGCTTCGTGCCGTTTTTCTCGGTCACCCTCATGGATGCGGGCTTCTCGCCGTTCGAGGTGCTCGCCTACCGTTGGGGTGTGGCTACCCTCGTCCTGCTGGCAGTGGGCCTGCTCATGCGCAAGTCCTTCCGCGTCCCGAAGGGTGCCTGGCTCCCGCTGCTGACCGTCAGCTTCTTCTGTGCCCTGACCGCCATCAGCCTGCTGATAGCCTACGAGAATATCGCCAGCGGAGTTGCCTCTACGATTCACTTCATGTACCCGCTCTTTGTGGCCGCCGTCATGATGACGGTCTTCCACGAGCCCCGCTCCTGGGTCAAGATCGGCGCCATCATCCTCTCCCTGGTCGGAGCCGGCTTCCTGGCAGGAGGCGACATCCGGCTCGAGGACGGCAATGTCATCGCCGGCATTCTCTGGGCCGCGCTCTCCGTAATAGCCTACGGTACCTACATCGTCGGCGTGCGCAAGACAGCCGTCCAGAACATGCCGACCCTCCCCTTGACCGTCTACGTCATGGGCTTCGGCGCCGTCAGCTTTACTCTCCTCGGCATGCTCTCGGGCGGAGTCCGCTGGGTGCCCCTCTCCGACGGCTTCCTCTGGGCCAATATCCTCGGCATCGCCCTGCTCGGCACCGCCGTCTCCAACATCACCCTCGTAGCGGCCATCAAGCGCATCGGCCCCACCCTCAGCGCCATCCTCGGTGCCCTCGAGCCCCTTACTGCCGTGGTCATAGGCGTCCTGGCCCTCTCCGAGGCCTTCACCCTCCGCACCGCCGCCGGCATCATCCTGATCATCATAGCCGTCACCGCCGTAGTCCTCTCCGAAGGCCGGCACAAGGGCAGGCAGTGACGATTGTTAAATGATTTTATTTTTGCTATTTTTGCGTACAGGAAAAAGAAAAGAGAAGAAGGATATGTCTGGAGTAGAAAAAGTAAAATCATCACTTTTAAACGATGTTCGTGAAATCATCAGTGCTGCCAGAACTCAGGCGGTGCGCAGTGTGGATTCCTGCCGGGTACAGATGTACTGGCATATCGGCCGGCGCATTTTTGAAGAGGAACAGTTGGGGAAAGACCGTGCCGATTACGGTACGTATCTTATAAAGAATCTTGCCAAGCAGCTGGAGCCGGAGTATGGCAGTGGTTTTTCTGTCCGCCAATTGGAGATGTGCCGCCAATTTTATCGTCTTTATCCAATTGCGAACGCACTGCGTTCGCAATTGAACTGGACACAGTATCGCATGCTGATTCAGATGTATGTCAATTATTATGACCGGATAGAAAAGACAGCGGAAGAAAACCCCACTATCGGCATCCTGCTCTGTACTGATAAAAATGATACAGTAGTACGCATGGCGCTCCCGGAGGATAACAAGACTATCCTGGCAAGCGAATACAAGCTTTACCTGCCTACTCAGACACAGTTGATTGACGAAGTGAACAATGCCATGAAATCATATAATGCTGGAAATAAATAATACAATGGAAATAGTTTTTGCAACGGGCAACCGCCACAAGGTGGAGGAGGCCGCACAGATTCTGGGTCCGGAGTTCCGGTTGAGGACTCCGGCGGAACTTGGTATTAATGAGGATATTCCTGAGACTTCGGATACTCTGGAGGGCAATGCGCTCCAGAAGGCGGAGTACGTCTATAAGAAGACAGGTCTGCCGTGTTTTTCGGATGATACGGGGCTTTTCGTGGACGCTCTCGGCGGGGCACCCGGGGTGCTCTCGGCCCGCTATGCCGGTCCGGGGAAGAAGGCTGAGGACAATGTCCGCAAGCTCCTCTCCGAATTGAAGGACGTACCCGCAGAAGAGGAAGACCGCAGGTTGCGTACCGCCCGTTTCCGCTGCGTGGTGGCATACGTCAGCGGCAGCGGGGAGAAGGTCTTCGAGGGCAGGGTAGAGGGGGAGATTGCCGCCGCTCCCTCCGGAAAGGACGGCTTCGGCTATGACCCGGTATTCCTTCCGGAAAAATACGGCCTGGAGAAGACTTTTGCCGAGCTTACGCATGAGCAGAAGAACGCGATATCCCACCGGGGCGAGGCCATGAGGAAGTTCGCGGAGTGGATGCGGAGGGAGCATTTGACCGGCGGCGGGAGATGATGATTGTCCTTCATACCACCCGCTACGGCGACTCCTCCCTGATAATCCACGGCTATACCCGGGAGGAGGGGCGCACCAGCCTCATGCTGCGCGGAGCCTTCCGTACCTCCGGCAAGCGGCGGCCCTCCCATCCGGGGGCGGTCCTCCTGCATCCGCTCAGTATTGTCAATTATGTGGCCTCCAAAAGCCCTAAGGCGGGGATGGCCTACCTGCGGGAGTTCTCCCCGAAGTATCGCCTGCACTCGATCCGGGAGGATTTCAGCAAGATAGCCATAACGATGTTCATCAGCGAGCTGCTCTACCGTACCCTCCTGCATTCCGAGCGGGACGAGGACCTCTACGATTTCCTGGAGGACGCGGTGCTGCGGCTGGAGGCTCTGGGGAGCAGCCCAGCGAATTTCCACCTGTGGTTCCTGGACCGGTACGCCGCCTATCTGGGATTTCCCTTCGAGAGCGGTTTTAACCTGGATTACAACCCGTTCACCCCGCAGCAGACTTCCCGGCTGCTCACATTTCACGAGGCCTCCTTCGAGGATGCCCTGGCCGTGCCGATGACCGGTGCGGAGCGCAAGGAACTGGTGGAGGCCGTCCTGCGCTGGCTGGAGTACCATACCGGCTCCCGTATCGACCTGCGTTCGGTGGCTGTCCTGCATCAGATATCGAAACTCCGCTGAATTCTTCTCCTTTTTCAGTAATTATCGCTATCTTCGCCAAATAAATTCTCGGTTATGCTGGATAGGATACAAATCAAGGGGTATAAGTCAATACGTGAACTGAACCTGGCTCTTCGTCCGGTAAATATTCTCATAGGTTCCAATGGTGTCGGCAAGTCCAATTTCATCTCATTTTTCAAGCTTGTAAACAATATATACGAGCAGAGGTTGCAGAATTATACCAAGCAGGTTGGTGCTGAGAATCTGTTGTATTATGGATTGAAGAAAACGCAGGAGATATTCGGCTCCTTGGTTTTTTCGGACAATGCTTATACCTTTAACTTACATCCGAAAGATGATGGCAGCATGTTTATTACCGAAGAGGCGAGTTGGTATAGACTCAGTAAGTATCGTTATATGAGCAAGAACTTGGATGAAAGTAAAATCAAAGATTCTGGGCAAAAGCGTGATAGTTATCTGAGATGGTATTTACAAAGCTATAAGATTTATCATTTCCATGACACCTCCAAAGGATCACCCTTGCGTTCCGCTGCAAAGGTCAACGACAACAGGATATTGAAAGAGAACGGCGCCAACTTGCCGGCATACCTCTATTTGATGCAGCAGAAATATCCTAAGACGCTCAAGAGGATAGAGACTGTCATCAGGTCGGTAATGCCGTATTTTGAAAGGTTTGATCTTGAACCGCAGGCTTTGGACGGAAGTATAGAACTTGTATGGAATGATGCGGATGCACCTGATAAGTACTTTTCAGCCAATGATTTGTCAGACGGCAGCATAAGATTTATTGCCTTAGCGGCATTGTTACTTCAACCGGAGCTTCCTAAAATAATCATTATTGACGAACCGGAACTCGGGCTTCATCCCGTTGCGATTACGCAGCTTGCCGGGATGATACAGTCAGCGGCTGCACGCGGTTGTCAGATAATCGTATCCACTCAGTCTGTCAATCTTATCAATCATTTTGAGGCTGAGGATATTATTACTGTTGACAGGCAGGATGGCCAGTCTGTGTTCAACCGTTTGTCGCGTGACGATCTTAAAAATTGGATTGACGAATATACGCTGGGAGAATTGTGGATGAAAAATGTTATTAACGGTCAGCCGGAGGAACTGCGATGAAAAGACTGGTGTTTATAGTAGAGGGAGACACTGAACTGAGATTTGTAAAGGAGATACTTGGACCGTATTTTCATTCCTTGGGTCTGTATAATGGCATCCAGTGTTTTAAGCTCAAGCATTCGGGAGGAGGAATATCCAAGTATGCTCATGTCCGTGCAGATGTGGTCAACACTCTTTATGAGCAGGATGCGATTGTGACCACAATGGTGGATTTTTATCGTCTTCCATCTGATTTTCCTGGATTTGCAGAGTCTTCTTCCGCTGCATCCCGCATTGAGCAGGTGGAGATGTTGGAGCAGGCTTTTAAAATGGATGTTGAGAAAACGCAGGCACGGATATTTGACAATCTGATTCCTTATATCCAGTTGCACGAGTTTGAGGCATTGGTATTCTCTTCGTTTGATGGTTTTGAAGAGGTTTTTGAAAGATCGGAGATGAATTATAAGGGGCTGAAGGAAGTGATATCCGGATATCCTAATCCTGAAGAAATAGACAATAGTCCTGATACTGCTCCGGCAGCGAGACTGAAAGCATTGATACCAGGATACAATAAGGTATTGAATGGAGTCAGCATTATTAAGGGGACGGGCATTGACACTGTATTGGAAAGATGTCCTCATTTCAGGGCTTGGGTAGAGAAATTGAAACAAGCTGTTAAATAGTGGTATGTCGGTAATCAATAAGGTGGTGATGGCGGCGCTGAATCCGCTGCTCAGGAGTTTTGACCGCGGGTGCGAGCATCCAGGGGCGGTACAGGAATACGTTTTCAGGCAGTTGCTGGAGGCGGGCCGGGATACGGCTTTCGGCCGGGAGCACGGCTTCGACCGGGTACGCGGATATGCGGATTACCGGCGGGCGGTGCCGGTGCGGGAGTACGACGGCTTCGCGCCATACATCGAGCGTCTGCGCCGGGGCGAGGACTATGTGCTGTGGAACCAGAAGGTGCGCTGGTTCGCCAAGTCCAGCGGCACGAGCTCGGACAAGAGCAAGTACATCCCGGTGACTCCGGCCAATCTCTCCGGCTGTCACTACCGCGGCTTCAAGACCATGCTGGCGACCTATATCCGCCGCTATCCCGATTCGCGTCTGTTCAACGGCAAGGCCCTCACCCTCGGCGGCAGCGTCAAGGTGGACGAACTCTCGGGCGGAGGCGCCAGGAACGGGGACTTGTCGGCCATCCTGCTGAGCAACAGTCCGTCCGTGGCAGAGATCGTGCGCACTCCGTCGCGGGACATAGCCATGCTGCCGGATTTCAGGCAGAAGATAGAGGGTATCTGCCGGGTGTGCTCGAAGCAGAACGTGACCAATTTCTCCGGTGTCCCGTCCTGGAACCTCATCATGATAGAGCGGCTGCTGGAGTATAACCATGCTGATTATCTGACGGATATATGGCCCAACCTCGAGCTTTTCATGCACGGGGGCATCAGTTTCGGGCCCTACCGCGAGCAGTACCGCCGGCTCATCCCTTCTGACCGGATGCACTATCTGGAGAATTACAATGCCTCGGAGGGCTACTTCGCCCTGCAGGATGACCCGTCGCAGAAGGGCATGGCCCTGACTCTGGACAACGGGGTCTTCTTCGAGTTCATCCCGATGCGTTCCCTGGACAAGGTCCTGGCCGGGGAGTCGGAGGATGTCTATACGGTGGACGAGGTGCGTACCGGTGTGACATACGCGATGGTGATAACCACCGACAGCGGACTCTGGCGGTATCTGATAGGGGACTGTGTGGAGTTCACCACCCTCTGCCCGCACAGGATTATCATCACGGGACGGACACAGCTCTTCATCAACGCTTTCGGTGAGGAACTGATGATACACAATGCGGAAGAGGCCCTTTCGGAGGCCTGCCGCACCTGCGGAATGGAAGTGACCGACTATACTGTGGCGCCTGTCTTCATGGACGGCTCTCATGCCAAGGGGGCGCATCAGTGGGTGGTGGAGTTCTCGGCAGGAAGTCAGGAGGCAGTGCGGGACCCTCGGAAGCTGGAACAGTTCAGGGATGAGCTGGACGCCGCTCTGTGCCGCCGCAACTCGGATTATGAGGCCAAGCGCAGCGGGGATGTGACGATGACGGTTCTGGAACTTACCCCCGTTCCGCCGGGGACATTTTACAGATGGATGGAGGGACGCGGCAAGACCGGAGGGCAGAACAAGGTGCCGCGCCTGAGCAATGACCGCCGATTCGTCGATGGAATTCTCGGAATGGTATAAAGCAACACCAGGAATGCATGTAATCCCCAAACATTGCATTCCTGGTGTCAGAAGCTTTTCACCGTAACTTTTAACAGAAACAAATTTAGCAAACAGATAAGTTTTCGCCAAAAAAATAATCTTAGCCCAGTTTGTTGTATAACTTACTGAAAATAAATAATGTAGACTCGTATGTTAAGGTAAGGCAAGACGGGAGATAGTGGTAATGTCTGGCGTAATTGATTTTAAATCAATAGATTGGATGCTGTTAGGCGTAAAAAGGCCTGTTAAGACACATTATAGTTTTGCAGGGCTTTCTGTACGAAGTCGGAGAGACTCCCGGTCTCGCCTATCTTGCGGGCAATTCTGGTCTTTTCCACATAGAGGGAATTCTCTGATATTCTGCGTAAGGCGCAGATAGTTCCTGTGGAGAAGCCACAGGCTGTAAGGGCTATGATATAGATATCCTTTTCCTTGAGGACAGGATACGAGTTCTCAAGTCCGGAGAGGAATCCGGGGTAGGTTGCATCGACTATTCTGCGGACTTTCATCATTGTTCCCTCTTCAGGGAAATGATGTTTAAGTATAGCTTTAACTTGTTCGGTTATTGCCTTGGTCCTGCCGTATTTGTAATAGGCTTCCATCAGTTCGTCTGTAACTTTCAGCATTTCCTCGGAAATGACGGCACTTTCTTTTCCGTTTATGGTTTTAGTATTGTTTTTAGACGAATCCTTTTCTTCATTGAGACTCCGTATGATATCCGTGCATTTCTCAATCTCACGTTTAAGACGGATATTGCGGATGTATATTAATGAGAAGATTATGGATATCGTGCAAAGTAAGCCAAGCAGTATGATATACAGGGACAGGTAGCGCGCCTGCATCGATGAATACCGTTCCCTTATCCTGCCGGTCTCGAAACGTTTCTCCACTCCTCTGAGATGAAGTTTGTAGCCCTCTGCCAGAGTACTGTCAGTGAGCCTGTCCATATTGAGGTGGTGGAACAGGGCCGAATCCAGATCTCCCTCACTGAGGGCTATCTCATATCGGAGCATGTGATAGGAGCTCCCGTCAAGTGTGTTTTCCGGGATATGTGGAAGTATGGCTCTCGCCGAGTCCGGGTATCCGCATCTGGCGTAAGCGATGCAGGCTGACATGAGGACGTTGGCTCCCGACTTGCATACGGTCTTATCCGGGTTCTGCTCCATTTTCCTGATGAGGGGGCCTGCTGTCCGTATAATCTCTCCGTACTGTCTTGTGATGAGCAGGTAGGATGTCTCCAGCTCGCGGGCTACCTTTAACATAGTGCTGTCTTTCAACTTGCGGGCGAGAGCAGTTCCTGCCAGGATGTTGGAGTATGCTTCTTCCGGGGAGACTGGCAGCAGTGCTCTGGCAAGTGAGAACCGTCCCTTCATGATCAGGTCGCGGCGGTCCGATTGCAGGAAGCAATCCAGGGCCTTGCGGTACCTGTCCACGGTTATGGAGTCATTGACGAATGTCTGCTGGTACAATTCGGCTATGCGGGTATGGAGCATGCCGGATGCGACCGGGTCCGTACCTCTGCTGTTGATGATGTGCTCGGCTTCCTTGTAGTCCTCGAGAGCCGATACGGGATTTCCCCGTTCGAATTCTACCGCTCCTCTCATGCAGAGGGCCGATGCATAGCGGGAAGCCGGACCTTTTCTTTTGTAGTAGTCTGTCACCATGCCGATAGTTGTGTCGCTGCCTATCGGGAGATAGCATTTGTATTTTGCCTGTGTGCGCAGCAGGAAGTACTTGGTTCTCTCCTTTTTTCTGAGCGTGGGTATTACCGTGCTGTCGATGGACATCAGACTGTATAGGGCTGCATAGGGGTCGGTGTCCATGAGGGAATCTGCGGCTGAAAGCAGAGTTCTGGCCTCTCTTGAGCCCGGGGCGCAGGAGAGGACGAGCAGGCATGCGGTCAGGACTGCCGCGGATATTCTGGATATTCGGCCCATTCAGACGTGTGTGCGTGTAACTTTCGCTGACAAATTTACAAAAAGAATGGATAATTAGTTATTTTTGCGTCCGTTGTTTAAACAAAATTGTAACATGAACAAACAGGAAGTCCCTGTGCTGCTCCTTACCGGATATCTGGGCAGCGGGAAGACAACACTGGTGAACCGCATCCTCTCCAATGAGAGGGGCATCCGGTTCGCCGTCATCGTGAACGATATCGGAGAAGTGAATATAGATGCGGACCTGATTCAGCGCGGCGGCGTGGTCGGTACTCAGGATGACAGTCTGGTTGCCCTGCAGAACGGATGTATATGCTGCACCCTCAAGGCTGACCTGATGAACCAGATTACCGAGCTGATACAGATGCAGCGCTTCGACTACATAGTCATAGAGGCCAGCGGTATCTGCGAGCCGGAGCCGATAGCCAGGACCATCTGCACCATGCCCAGAATGGACCCTAGGCTGGAGGTCAGCGGTATCTTCCCCCGCCTTGACTGCATAGTGACCGTGGTGGACGCTCTCAGGCTGCAGGACGAGTTTGCCTGCGGAGACAGCCTCATGCGTGAGAACCTGGACGAGGATGATATCGAGAATCTGATTCTACAGCAGATAGAGTTCTGCAACATAGTCCTGCTCAACAAGGCGTCAGAGGTCACGCCTGACGAGAGGGCCCGCATCCGCCATATCATAGCCAGCGTCCAGCCCTCTGCCCGTATCCTCGAGTGCGATTACGGAGAGATAGACCTGAGCCTGATACTCAACACCCGGATGTTCAGTTTCAACCAGGTGGCCGCTTCGGCCGGCTGGGTGCGCGGCATCGAAGCCGTCCCCACGGAAGAGGAGGAGGCGGAGGCCCGCGGATATGGGCATCATCATGAACATGAGCACAGTCATGGACATGACAGCATCGGTGAGCATGATGAGCATGGCGGCGGTCATCATCACCATCATCACGACCATGACCACGAAGAGGGCGAGGCTGAGGAATACGGCATCGGCACATTCGTCTATTACCGCCGGCAGGCGTTTGATATCAATAAATTCGACAATTTCGTCATCAAGCACTGGCCGCGGGAGGTGATCCGTGCCAAGGGCATCTGCTATTTTACCCAGGATCCGGACATGTCCTACATGTTCGAGCAGGCGGGACGGCAGAAGCAGCTCAAGGAGGCGGGTCAGTGGTATGCCACCGCACCGGAGGACGAGCTGGAGCAGCTCAAGGCTCAGGATCCCGGTTTCGCCCGCGACTGGGACGAGTACTACGGAGACCGCATGCAGAAAATAGTGTTCATAGGGCGGCACATGGATGTGGAGAAGATCAAGCAGGATCTGGATTTCTGTCTCGACCGCGGGGCTGAGATTTACGGCATATAATTTGTTCGTAACCGGAAAACAATAATACATACAGTAAATGAAGTTTGTAAGTACAATTTTCAGGCGCTCCGCTGTCTCTGCGGCAGCAGCCATGGCGGCAGTGTTATCCCTCTCGGCTCAGTCGGAGGATTTCAACACTGGCAAATATATGGAGATACAGTCCATGATTCTCAGGACGCTCCAGTCCCAGTATGTGGATACGGTTCAGTTGGATGGTTTGATGCACAAGGGGATAGATGCCATGCTCTCTACCCTTGATCCTTATACGGTATTCATCCCTGAGGAGAATGAGGAGGATCTGGACATCATGACGACGGCGAGTTACGGCGGAGTAGGGGCATTGATACAGAAGACCCCTCAAGGTTATATAATCATAGCCGAACCGTATGAGAATTCGGCGGCTGTCAAGGCCGGTCTGCATCCCGGCGACACGGTCGTGGCCATCGAAGGTGTGAGCACCAAGGACCTTACGGCAGACCAGTGCAGCGGACGGATGCGCGGCCGTCCCGGAACTGAACTGAATATGACGGTAGTCAGGGGACGGGGCGGAGATACCGTCCAGGTGGTACTGACCCGTGAGCGGATACATATTCCCGATGTGGTATATTACGGTTTTCTGAATGATTCTACAGGCTATATCCAGATCGGAGGTTTTACGGTGGACGGCTCCAGGGATGTACGCAGGGCATTCGAGGATCTGAAGGCTGACGGACGGATGAAACGTCTGGTACTGGACCTGCGCGGCAATGGCGGAGGCCTTATGAACGAGGCCGTGAACATAGTCTCGCTGTTCGTGCCGCAGGGGACTCTGGTCGTATCGGCCAAGGGAAAGCATCCGGCAGCAGATTTCCAGTACAGTACCGAGACAGCTCCGGTGGATACTATCATCCCTCTGATGGTCATGGTCAACTCTGCTTCCGCGTCTTCGTCGGAGATAGTGGCGGGCGCCCTCCAGGATATGGACCGGGCTACTGTTGCGGGAGTCCGCACTTATGGTAAAGGTCTGGTACAGACCATCCGTCCAGTAGGTTACAATACCTCTCTCAAGGTCACTACCGCCAAATACTACACTCCCAGCGGCCGCTGTGTGCAGGCTATAGACTACAGCCATCGTAACGAGGACGGCAGTGTGGGATATGTTCCCGATTCCCTGAAAAAAGCATTCAGGACACGACTGGGCCGTACGGTATACGACGGCGGAGGCATCACTCCCGATATTGAGGTGGAGCCCAAGTATTACAGTCGTCCGGTTATATCGTTGATATACAGCAATGTCATCAGCGACTATGCCATAAAATACTACAACACCCACGATTCCATCGCTCCGGCCGGTGAGTTCCTGCTGACTGATGAGGAATATGCCGATTTCGTGCAGTTTGCGGCTCAGAAGGAGTTTGACGCCAGGACGGAGTCCCAGATAGAGATGGAAAGGGTGCTTGAGGCTGCGGAACGCGAGGGTCTGGACAGTACTCTCGACGGCCTTAAACAGGAAATGGACGGGCTGTTGGAGCGCATCTCGCTGACAAAGGAGGACTTCCTCGAGGCCAATAAGTCCACAGTCAAGGCTCTTCTCGAGGATGAGATAGCCCTGAAGTTCTATCTTCGGGCCGGAGGCGCCGAGTCCGCCCTCCGTCAGGACAGCCAGCTTCAGCAGGCGCTGGATCAGTGGGACGGTACTATACCCGTGCAGCAGTCTGATCCGGAGACTGAGGAGCAGGTCGGTTAAAAATGATGTTTTTTATGGCTTTCTATGCGATAAACATTATATTTGTCGTGAAATGTTTCAATAATGAAAACGAGAGAGGAGTACATATCATTGATCGCATCACACACTGATGAACTCCGGAATGACTTCGGGGTTACGTCCATGAGACTCTTCGGCTCGGTATCACGAGGAGAACATGGCTATGGCAGTGATGTGGATGTCTGTGTGGAGATGGCTCCAAAAGCATACTTAGTAGCTTCATTAAAACGTTTTTTGGAAAATCTGCTTCAGTGTTCCGTGGACGTGGTCAGAATGCATAAACACCTTAACCCATATTTATTGAACGAGATAGAGCACGATGGAGTCTACATATTCCAGTGATCGCATCCGCAGCATTTTCATGCAAATACGGGATGCAATAGTTCAGATAAACGAATGGAATGAGGACGTCTGTTCTTCTGAGGATTACTATTCGTCTCCGGACGGAATGAAGAATCTTGCTGCAAGCTGCATGCTGATTGAGGCGATAGGAGAGGGTGTCAGGCAAATCGATAAGCTGACACAGTCAAGGTTATGGAGCGAACGTCCGGAAATACCTTGGATCGATGTGATAGGAGTGCGCAACCACATAGCGCACGAGTATTTTGACATCGACGGAGATATCGTTTTTGATATTGTAAAAAATAATCTTGGCAGTTTGCTTGCCGCAGTTGAGTACTTTCTTGGAAAATCTGAAATAATTTAGGAAATACGGGAGAAGACCTGCCGGCGGGCGGTGACGGTCATGTAGACGTCGCGGGCGATGAGGTGGGCGAAGTAGGCCATGTACAGGGCCTGGATGCCCATCAGGCCGCGGAAGGCGAAGTAGCAGACGTAGAAGGAGGCGCAGGCCCAGATCATTCCGTTGCGGATGGCCCGTGCGGCGGTGGCTCCGATGAAGATGCCGTCCCACATGAAAGCCAGGCAGCTGAATGCGGGCATGATTATCAGCCATATCATATACGGTTTGGAGGCAGCTGTAACGGCTGCCTCTGTCGTCATGAGGCTTACCATCCACTGGCCTCCCACGCCGTAGGCCACGGTTGAGATGACGGCCAGGCCGGCTGTCCAGGTGAAGAGCAGCCGCACGGCCTTGTTCAGGGACAGCCTGTCCTGGGCTCCGATGTAGCGGCCGGTGAGGGCCTCGCCCGCGTATGCAAATCCGTCCAGGATGTAGGAGTAGAGCATCAGCAGCTTCATGATGATGGTGCTTACGGCCAGCTGTACGTCTCCGTAGTGGGCAGCCAGGGAGGTGAATCCGCAGTATATCAGCATAAAACAGAGTGAGCGCAGGAAGAGGTTGGCGTTGAGAACGTAGAACGACTTCATGTAGCGGAACTTCACGTGCTGCCGGATGTTGACGTGCCGCAGCAGCCTGCCGTAGTGCGTGAGCATCAGGACGGAGGCCAGGATGAGGCCGGTATACTGGGCGATGACCGTGCCGAGGGCCACACCGGCGAAGCCGAGAGGGGTGTGCAGGCCGAGGAAGATGCTCATGCCGAGGTTGACCACGTTGACCGTCATGTCCACCGCCATCGGGAAGACGGTGTTCTGCATACCGATGAACCAGCCTTTGAACACCATCAGCGAGAGAGTTGCCGGAGCGTCCCATATCCTGATGAAGAAATATTTCCGGGCCAGTTCCTGGACTTCCGCCGAGCAGTCGATGAAGAGGAAGGCCGCCTCGACGAAGAGCCATTGGATCAGTATCAGGAATGAGGCCGAGAGCAGGGCGGTCGCCTCTCCCTGGACGAAGTAGCGCATTGCCCCGGGAAGGTCCTTGCGGCCGTAGGCCTGGGCCGTGAGGCCTCCCGTGCCGACACGGAGGAAGCCGAAGTTCCAGTAGAGCAGGTCGAAGAGCATTGAGCCTACGGCTATTGCCCCGATGGCCGCTACGTTGCCCAGGCGGCCGGATACGCCGATGTCCACCATTCCCACGAGGGGGACGGTGATGTTGGCCAGGATGCTGGGCACCGCGAGGTGCAGGATCCGGCTGTTCATGGATCTGGGCGCGCTGTTCTCCGTATGCCTTTTCATATTGTCGTGCTATCTGTATTTTCCCTCCTCCTCGAGCATTCCGAGGTAGGACATGTAGCGTTCGGGGGAGACGGTGCCGTTCTCTACTGCCTCGAGGACTGCGCAGCCCGGCTCATGGGTGTGGGTGCAGGGCTTGTAGCGGCAGTTGTCGGCGACGCGGAGCATTTCAGGGAAATAGGTGGAGATCTCCTCCGGCTCGATGTCCACCAGGCCGAAGCCCCTGATGCCGGGGGTGTCGATGATGAATCCGCCGCAGCTTGTGGGGTAGATCTCGTAGAATGTGGTGGTGTGGCGGCCCTGGCGGTATTTGTCCGATATTTCGGAGGTCTTGGGGTCGAGGGCGGGGTCGATGGCCTTGATGAGGGAGGACTTGCCCACTCCGGATACGCCGCTGAAAAGGGAGATGCCGCCTCTGTTACACTGCTCCCGGAGGGTGTCCACGCCCTGACCGGTGAGGACCGAGATGTCCATTATGGGGTAGCCGGCGTCGGTGTAGATGCTGTGGAAGAGTTCGCTTTTTGCTTGCAGTTCTTCGGTGACGTAGAGGTCGGTCTTGTTGAGTAGTATCGTGACGGGGACCTTGTAGGCCTCGCAGGTGACCAGGAACCGGTCGATGAAGGGCCACTTGGTCTCCGGGCAGTCCAGGGTGACTATGAGGTAGGCGGTGTCTATGTTGGAGGCGAGGATGTGGCACTGGCGGGAGAGGTTGGTGGACTTGCGGATGATGTAGTTCTTCCGCGGGAGGACCTTGGTGATGGTGCCCTCGTCTACGGGATTTCCGTCGGCATCTACCGGCACGGAGTATTCCACGCGGTCGCCTACCGCTACCGGGTTGGTGGCCGTAGAGCCGCTCAGCCGCAGCTTGCCTCTGACCACTGCGTTCAGCGGTTTCCACTGCGGCAGCTCCGACAGCAGGTAGTGGCTGCCGGTGTTCTTGACCACTGTCGCGGTTCCGGTATGTATTCTGTTCTCGCCCATGTGCTTTGTTTTGCGCCGCGAAGATACAAATTATTTGGCTGTGTAGCTTTCAGGCAGTTATGTACACTCTGAAAAGTACGTGCCTACGGCGCTATCCCTCCCACCGTGAGTATCATCTCGTTACTTCGTAACGCGGTGATACTCATGGCGGGCCCCTCCCGCTAACAGGCCGCGGGTGGCATGCTTTTCAGAGTGTACATAACTGCCTGCGACACGAATTGTACAGGTTATGCCTGCAGCCCGATAAAAAATCCTTAGTGCGATATTGGGGAGATTGTCGTATCTTTGCGCGAAAGGAAAATCCATAGTACCATGTACAGTTTAGCTGAAATCGACAAGATCGTCTCCAACGGGATATGTGCCCTCGACCTGAAGGGTGAGCCCGCTGAGCTTTACACACCTATAGAATATATGATGTCCATCGGGGGCAAGCGGATCCGTCCGCGTCTGGCCCTGCTGGCCTGCTCGCTGTTTACGGACAAGATCGAGCCGCAGCAGGTCTATCCGGCTCTCGGACTGGAGGTGTTCCATACGTTTACCCTGATTCATGACGACATCATGGACCGGGCCGATATCCGCCGCGGCCAGCCTACAGTGTACCGCAAGTGGAACGAGAACATCGCGATTCTCTCCGGAGACGTGATGTCGATACAGGCCTACGAGTACGTGTGCAAGGCTCCGGCCGACAAGCTCCAGGCCGTGCTGGCTGTGTTCAGCGATACAGCCCGGAAGGTCTGCGAGGGACAGCAGTACGACATGAACTACGAGACCATGCCGGTGGTGACGATGGATGACTATATCATGATGATAGGGCTGAAGACATCGGCGCTGATAGCCGGATCGGCCAAGTTAGGGGCTGTCCTCGGCGGTGCCGATGCGAAGTCAGCAGAAGCTCTGTACCGGTACGGCTACGACCTCGGTCTGGCCTTCCAGATTACCGACGACTATCTGGATACTTTCGGGGATCCGGCCGTGTTCGGAAAGAATATCGGCGGGGACATCGTGAACAATAAGAAGACCTGGCTCTACGTCGAGGCGGCCCGTCTGGCGTCCGGAGAGCAGAAGACCCGTTTCGGGGAGATCTTCCGGATGGGGGAGGACCGTGCGGCTGAGAAGATCGCAGCGGCCCAGCAGTTGTTCACTGAGCTGGGAGGCAAGGACAATGCCGAGAAGGCCATAGAGCACTATTTCCATAAGGCAATGGAGACTGTCGAGGCCCTGTCTCTCGGGGCGCAGAAGCTCTCCCTGCTCGAGGAGTTCGCCACCCAGATAACCTACCGCCGCAAATGAGCAGGGGACACAGACTCGAGATAATGGCCCCGGCCGGATGCTTCGAGGCCCTCACCGCCGCGGTGCAGGCCGGAGCCGATTCGGTGTATTTCGGGGTGGAGGACCTGAACATGCGGTCCCACAGCGCGAACAATTTTACCCTGGCCGACCTTCCGGAGATAGTCCGCTACTGCTCGGAGCACGATGTCAAGACCTACCTGGCCCTGAACATTATTCTCTACGACGAGGACGTGCCCAAGGCCTACAGCACCCTCGATGCCGCCAAGGCCGCCGGAGTCACGGCTGTCATCGCCTCCGACATAACTACCATAGAATATGCCCACCGTATCGGCCTCGAGGTGCATATCTCCACCCAACTCAATATCTCCAACACAGAGGCCCTGCGCTTCTACTCGCAGTATGCCGACGTGGTGGTCCTCGCCCGGGAGCTCAACCTGGAGCAGGTCAGGGCCATCAGCGACCGTATCGCCTCGGAGGGCATCACCGGGCCTTCGGGCCGTCCGGTGCAGATCGAGATGTTCTGCCACGGGGCTCTGTGCATGGCCGTCTCCGGCAAATGCTATCTGAGCCTGCACGAGAACGGCAAGTCGGCCAACCGCGGCTCCTGCCTCCAGCTCTGCCGCCGGGGCTACCGCGTCACTGACCTCGAGACAGGCTACGAACTGGAGATAGATAACAAGTACATCATGTCCCCCAAGGACCTGTGCACCATAGAATTTCTGGACAAGATGGCCGCAGCCGGCGTATCGGTGTTCAAGATCGAGGGCCGCGCCCGTCCGGCGGAGTATGTGCAGAAGGTGGTCAGCGCCTACCGGGCCGCCGCCGATGCCGTGGAGGCCGGCACCTTCACCCCGGAGTTCGGGGCCTCGTTCCGGGACCAGCTCTCGCAGGTGTTCAACCGCGGCTTCTGGGACGGTTACTACCAGGGTGCCCGTCTGGGCGAGTGGAGCAGCGTCTACGGCAGCAGCGCGACCATGAAGAAGGTCTATGCCGGCAAGGTGAACAATTATTTCTCCAACCTCGGAGTGGCCGAGATCCTGGTCGAGGCCGCCCCGCTGAAAGTCGGTCAGCACATCCTCATCATCGGCCCCACCACCGGAGTAGTCGAGATGGACATCCCCGAGATCCGCGTCGACCTCGTCCCCTCCGACACCGCTCCCCAGGGTGTCGCCTGCTCCATCCCCGTACCCTCCCGCGTCCGCCGCGCCGACAAGCTCTACATCTTCGAGCGGAAATAATTGCTCGGGCGGAGGAAATAGTGTTATCTTTGTGGGGAAGAAATCAAGGATAATATATGTCATTCGCCCACCTGCATGTCCATACCCAGTATTCGATTCTCGACGGTCAGTCCAAGATAGGGGACCTGATCGATACTGCCGTGGCCAACGGTCAGCCGGCCCTGGCTATCACCGATCACGGGAACATGTTCGGTGTGAAGGAGTTCCTGGATACGGTGGCCAAGAAAGGTGTTCCGCTGAAGCCCATCGTGGGCTCGGAGTTCTATGTGGCCGGGGCGAGCCGCTTCGACCGCAAGGGCCGCGAGGACCAGAGCTCCTACCACCTGATCATGCTGGCCAAGAACATGGACGGCTATCACAACCTCATCAAGCTCTCGTCCAAGGCCTACATCGAGGGCTTCTACTACAAGCCGCGCATCGACCACGAGCTGATAGAGCAGTACCACGAGGGGGTCATCTGCTGCTCGGCCTGTCTGGGCGGCGAGGTGCCTCAGGCCATCATGGAGGGAAAGCCGGAGGAGGCGGAGCGTATAGCGGCGTGGTACAAGTCCATCTTCGGGGACGACTATTATTTAGAGGTGCAGCGCCACGAGACCGACGTGCCCGGGGCGGAGAAGAGCACCTTCGAGCACCAGCAGCAGGTCAATGCGGTGATCTTTCAGATAGCTGAGAAACTGGGTATCAAGGTGGTGGCCACAAACGACGTGCACTTCGTGCGCAAGGAGGACGGCCCGGCCCATGACCGCCTTATCTGCATCAGCACCAATTCCGACTTCGACGACCCCAAGCGCCTGCGCTACACCCAGCAGGAATACCTCAAGTCCACCGAGGAGATGTCGGCCATCTTCGCCGACCATCCCGAGGTGATTTCCAATACCTTAGAGATCGTGGACAAATGCGAGGTGCTGAACCTCAACCACGACCCCATTCTCCCGGTATTCCCCCTCCCGGAGGGATTTACCGATTCCAACGACTACCTGCACCACCTCACCTACGAGGGGGCGCACCGCCGCTACGGGGAGGACATACCCGAGGCCACGAGGGAGAGGATTGACTTCGAGCTGGCGACCATCAAGAAGATGGGATTCCCCGACTATTTCCTGATAGTCCAGGATTTTATCAAGGCTGCCAGGGACATGGGCGTGTGGGTGGGGCCCGGACGAGGCTCCGCTGCCGGTTCGGTGGTGGCCTACTGCCTTACGATTACCAATATTGACCCGATAAAGTACGACCTCCTGTTCGAGCGTTTCCTGAACCCTGACCGTATCTCCATGCCCGATATCGACATCGACTTCGACGACGAGGGCCGCTACCGGGTATTCAAGTACGTGGAGGACAAGTACGGCAAGGACCACGTCTCGCACGTGATTACCTTCGGTACGATGGCCACCAAGAGCGTCATCCGTGACGTGGGCCGCATCCAGAAGCTGGCCTTGGACCAGACCGACCGACTGGCCAAGCTGGTGCCGCGCAAGATTACCGTGCAGAAGGAGAAGGAGGTGGATGACCCCGACCATCCCGGGCAGAAGAAGAAGGTGATGGAGCCCAAGGATGTGGACCCGACGATCAAGCTCTGCCTGGAGAAGGTGCCCGAGTTCAAGGAGGCCTTCAACAGCGGCGACCAGCTGGTCCACGACACCCTTATGTACGCCGAGCGCTTAGAGGGGACGGTCCGCAATACCGGCGTGCATGCCTGTGCCACCATCATCGGCCGCGATGACCTTACGAACTTTATCCCGCTGAGTACGGCCAAGGACAAGGAGACCGGCAAGGACATCCTCGTCTCGCAGTTCGAGGGCAGCCTCATCGAGTCGGCGGGCATGCTGAAGATGGACTTCCTCGGGCTGAAGACCCTGACTATATTGAAAGACACGGTGGAGAACATCCGGCAGTCCCGGGGAGTGGACCTGGATGTCAATACCATACCGATAGACGATGCCGAGACCTACGCGCTGTTCTCGCGGGGCGATACGATAGGCGTGTTCCAGTTCGAGTCCGAGGGTATGCAGAAGTGGCTCATCGAGCTGCAGCCTTCGAGGTTCGAGGATCTCATCGCGATGAACGCCCTCTACCGCCCGGGCCCTATGGACTACATCCCCGACTTTGTAGCCCGCAAGCACGGCCGGAGCAAGATCGAGTACGACCTGCCCGACATGGAGGAGTACCTGCACGACACCTACGGCGTGACCGTCTACCAGGAGCAGGTCATGCTGCTGTCCCAGAAGCTGGCCGGGTTCACCAAGGGTAAGGCCGACAAGCTGCGTAAGGCGATGGGAAAGAAGCAGATCAAGGTCATGGCCGAACTCAAGGACGAGTTCTTCGCCGGAGGTCTGGCGCACGGACATCCCGAGGCTATACTCAACAAGATATGGAACGACTGGGAGGCATTCGCATCCTACGCCTTCAACAAGTCCCACGCCACCTGCTACGCATGGGTCGGCTACCAGACCGGCTACCTCAAGGCCCACTACCGCGCCGAGTACATGGCCGCCGTCCTGAGCAACAACCTCAACAACATCGACGAGATCACCAAGTTCATGGATGACTGCCGGCGCAACGGGATGAAGATTCTCGGGCCGGATGTCAACGAGAGCTACACCAAGTTCACCGTCAACAAGGACGGCAACATCCGCTTCGGCATGGCCGGCATCAAGGGCATCGGCATCGGAGCGGTGAACAGCATCATAGAGGAGCGCCGCAACAACGGCCCTTTCAACGACATTTTCAACTTTATGGAGCGCGTCCCTTCCACATCTGTCAATAAGAAAGGCATAGAGGCCCTGGCATACTCCGGAGCATTCGACTCCTTCCCTGAGATCAACCGCGGCTCCTTTGCGATGGACGCCGGCAAGGGGGAGACCTGCCTGGACCTGCTGATACGCTACGGCTCATTGTACCAGAAGTCGGTCGAGTCCATGAAAGGCAGCCTCTTCGGCAGCGCTCCGATAGATACCGCCCGTCCTCCGCTCCCGGTCCTGCCGGAATTGGACCAGATAGAGATTCTCAAGAAGGAGAAGGAACTGGTGGGAATGTACATCTCGGCCCATCCCCTCGACCGCTTCCGCTTTGAGATAGAGCATTTTACCACATTGGACCTGCCTTCCTGGAATGATTACGTGGATAGGGTGAGCGCGAGCCGCAACCGGGAGGATTTCGATAAGGACCAATGGATTGCGGGGCTTGTCAGCAGCGTGGAGGTCAGGCCCAAGGCCAATGGCAACGGGGTGTTTTGCCGTCTGACGATAGAGGACTTCAAGGGGTCAACGACATTTGCCCTCTTCGACAAGGATTACGAGGCGGTCAGCGGCTATCTCCGTCCGCACGAGTTCCTGCTGATGCGGGTCTACGTCGCCCCGCGGTTCAGGAATGTCGGGGATAAGGACAATAAAGTGCTGGAAATCAACGGCGTCCGCACTAAGGTCCGCGCCGTCTCCCTTTTAGCCAATGTCCGTGAGTCGATGGTCCGTGAGCTCATCATCGACCTGCCGCTGGAGAAGATCGACGAGGCTCTGCGCAAGGGGCTCAAGAAGGCCCTTTCCCGCAGCAAGGGCCGCTCCCGTGTGACTCTCAACGTCTACGACGCTCAGGACAAGGTCAATGCGGAGTTCATCTCCCGTAAATATAGCGTCACTGCTACGGACGAGCTCCTGGAGTGGCTGGGCGCGTCCGGACTGCATTACCGTATCAATAAGTAACCCAAAACTTTTATGACAAAAGACGTAAAATATCTGGAACTGCTTTCCAGAAGTTTTCCGACCATTCAGGCGGCCAGTACCGAGATTATCAATCTCGAGGCTATTCTCAATCTTCCCAAGGGTACGGAACATTTCATGACCGACCTTCACGGAGAGTACGATGCCGTACAGCATGTGCTGCGCAATGCATCCGGTGCGATCAAGCGCAAGGTGGACGAGCTTTTCGGTCTTCAGCTCAAGGAGACCGAGAAGAAGGATCTATGTACTCTGATTTACTATCCTGAGTTGAAACTCAAGCAGGTCAAGGCTCAGGAGACGGATATGTCGGAATGGTACAAGGTCAATATCGCCAATCTGGTGAGGGTGGTGGAGACCGCCGCTTCGAAGTACACCCGTTCCAAGGTGAGGAAGGCTCTGCCTCCGGAGTACTCCTATATCATAGAGGAACTGATACACGAGTCTCCGAGCGACAACAACAAGCACGAATACATCTACGCTATCCTGAATACCATCATCGCCACCGGCTCGGCTGACAAGTTCATCTGTGCCATGGCCTATGTGATTCAGCGGCTGACCATAGACTCCCTGCACATAATCGGTGACATATATGACAGGGGACCGGGAGCGCACCGGATTATGGATGTGCTCTGCGATTACCACAATGTGGATTTTCAGTGGGGCAATCACGACCTGATCTGGATGGGAGCCGCCGCCGGCAGTGCAGCCTGTATGGCCAACGTGCTCCGCGTCAGTCTACGGTATGCCAATCTGGAGACCCTCGAGGAGGGTTACGGCATAAATCTTCTTCCCCTGGCCACTTTCGCCATGGCTACTTATGGAGATGATCCGTGCGCCTGCTTCCGGCCCAAGCTGGATGCTGACTCCAAGTACGATGAGAAGACAGTAGACCTTATAGCCCAGATGCATAAAGCTATATCCATCATACAGTTCAAGCTTGAGGGAGAGGTTATCGCCCGCCGCGCGGAATTCGGTATGGAGGACCGCAGGCTGCTGGACAAGATAGACTTCGGACGCGGGACTGTCCGGATAGGGGATAAGGACTATGTCATGAAGGATATGAATTTTCCTACCGTAGACCCTTCGGACCCTTACCGCTTGACGGAGGAGGAAAGCGCTGTGGTGACCAAGCTGATGAGCAGTTTTACCAGCAATACCCAGCTCGACCGTCACGTACACTGTCTCTATTCCAAAGGCTCTCTCTATCTGGTGCGCAATTCCAATCTGCTCTTCCACGGGGCCATGCCTCTGAATGAGGACGGATCATTCCACGAAATCAGCGTGCTCGGCCGACCCTATAGCGGCAAGGCCCTCTTCGACATGATAGACAAGGTGGTGCGGGCAGCTTATTATGAGGACAAGGATGAAGAGTACCGTAACTATGCACGGGATTTCGTCTGGTTCCTCTGGTGCGGACCGTACGCTCCACCCTTCGACAAAGACAAGATGGCTACATTCGAGCGCTATTTTATCGCCGAGAAGGAGACGCACAAGGAGAAGCACGGATGGTATCTTCAGTACAGGGACGACAAGGATGTGTGTGAGAGAATCCTGGCGGAGTTCGGACTTGCCGGAGAGCATACCCACATCATCAACGGTCACGTGCCGGTCAAGACCATCAAGGGAGAGTCGCCCATCAAGGCCGGGGGCAAGCTGCTGGTCATTGACGGAGGCTTCTCCAAACCCTATCAGGCCGAGACAGGAATAGCGGGCTACACTCTGATTTACAATTCACACGGTCTGATGCTGGCCCAGCACGAACCGTTCCATTCCATAGAGGAAGCTGTTCGCGACGGGGTGGACATCCGCTCATTTACGACGGTAGTGGAATATGTCAATAACAGAATGAAAGTAGGTGATACAGACGTAGGTAAAGTGTTACGGGAACAGGTGTCAGACCTGCTGAGCCTGCTGGAGGCCTACAGGGAGGGAGTCGTTTTTGAGAAAAATATTCCGGCCAATCGCAAATAAGTGCTACATTTGCGCTCCATTTTTGAGAATTAGGTATGAACTGGTTGGATTCCCTTCTGTTCTCAGATAGCGTGGCGCATGCGATTCTGATTATTTCCATTGTAATTGCGCTGGGGATTATGCTGGGCAAGATCAAGGTCTTCGGCATATCCCTCGGGGTGACGTGGATACTCTTCGTCGGTATCATCCTGTCCCATTTCGGATTTACCATCAATCCGTCGGTCCGCGGGTTCGTAAGTGACCTCGGCCTGATTCTCTTCGTCTTCTCCCTTGGTCTGCAGGTCGGACCCGGATTCTTCGCTTCCTTCAAGGAGGGAGGGCTCAAGCTTAACATGCTGGCAGTGCTCATAGTGGTGCTCGGCGTGGGCATTACCGTGGCGATACATTTCATTACCGGAACGCCTATGCCCACCATGGTGGGCGTGATGTCGGGAGCCGTGACCAATACCCCCGGCCTTGGTGCCGCGCAGCAGACCGTGACCGACATGACCGGATCGCTCGACCAGACCATTGCCATGGGATATGCGGTGGCCTATCCGCTCGGAGTTGTGGGAGTGATTCTCACCCTGCTCGGAGTGCGTGCGTTCTTCCGCATCAATATAAACAAGGAGAAAGAGAAGGTGCACAATCAGGAGACCAATCCTGACAGCGCCTGCAAGATAGCTGTAGAGGTACGCAACGAGGCCATCTGCGGCCGGACCATCCGGGAGGTGGACGAGCTGCTGGCCAGGCATTTCGTGGTGTCCAGGCAGTATCATCCGGACGGGCACATGGAGATTCCGACCTCGGATTCGGTCGTCGGAATGGGGGACAAGCTGCTGGTCATAACCTCCGCTGCCAATGCCGAGGTCGTGAGCGCTTTCATAGGCCGTCGTCTTGAAATGGACCAGGCTACATGGGAGAAGCTGGATACCAATCTTGTTTCCCGCCGCCTGGTGGTCACTAACAGTTCTGTTAACGGAAAGAGCCTCGGAGAGTTGAACATCCGGGCCCACTTCGGTCTGAACATCACCCGCGTCAACCGTGCGGGCATCGACCTGACGGCTTCGCCCGGACTGCATCTGCAGCTCGGGGACCGTATCATGGTCGTGGGTGCCCAGAGCGCCATTGACAAGGTGGCCCGTCTGGTCGGCAACCAGGCCAAGAAGCTCCGTGAGCCCAAGCTCATCCCCATATTCATCGGTATATTCTTCGGCATCATAGTGGGATCCATCCCCATCATGCTCCCCGGCCTGGGACAGCCCCTGAAGCTCGGTCTGGCCGGAGGTTCGCTGGTAGTGGCCATTCTGATTGCCCGCTTCGGCCCCAACTTCGGTATGGTGACCTACACCACCGCCAGCTCCAACATGATGCTTCGCGAGGTGGGTATCGCCCTCTTCCTGGCCGCTGTGGGACTCGGTGCCGGTGAGGGCTTCGTGGACGCGGTGCTCGGAGGCGGTTACATGTGGATACTCTACGGTTTCCTTATCACGGTGATTCCCCTGATTATCGTCTGCATCCTGGCCCGCGCGGTCTTCAAGTTCGACTACTTCGCCATCTCGGGTCTGGTCTGCGGCTCGCATACCAACCCTACGGCCCTGGCCTTCATGAACACCACCTTCGATGAGTCCAGGATAGCGGTGGCCTACGCGACGGTCTACCCCCTGGCGATGTTCCTGAGGGTGATAGTGGCGCAGCTGATGGTTTTGTAAAATATTAAGTTTGTTATAGATATGTCTCTCAAATGCGGTATAGTAGGACTCCCCAACGTGGGCAAGTCGACCCTCTTCAACTGTATCAGCTCGGGCAAGGCCCAGGCTGCCAACTTCCCTTTCTGCACCATCGAGCCCAATATCGGCTCCACTACGGTGCCGGATCCCCGGCTCCAGGTGCTGGAGTCGCTGGTGCATCCCAAACGGGTAGTGCCTGCAACGGTGGAGATAGTCGACATCGCCGGCCTGGTCAAAGGTGCCAGCAAGGGTGAGGGCCTCGGCAACCAGTTCTTAGCCAATATCCGCGAGACCGACGCCATCCTGCACGTGCTCCGCTGCTTCGACGACCCCAACGTCACCCATGTGGACGGCAGCGTGGACCCGGTGAGGGACAAGGAGATCATCGACCTCGAGCTGCAGCTCAAGGACCTCGAGACCGTCGAGAGCCGCCTGGGCAAGCTCCAGAAACAGGCCACGGGTGGGGATAAGCATGCCAAGAAGGCCTGTGAGGTGCTCGTGCGCTACCGCGAGGCCCTGCTGGCCGGCCGCTCCGCCCGTACCGTGGTGCTGGAGAATCCGGAGGAGGAGAAGATAGCCCATGAGTTCTTCCTGCTCACCGCCAAGCCCGTGCTCTACGTCTGCAATGTGGATGAGACATCGGCTGCCAGTGGTAATGCCTACGTGGACCGCGTTCGTGAGGCCGTCGCCGGAGAGAACGCCGGAGTGCTGGTCATCGCCGCCAAGATCGAGTCCGAGATAGCCGAGCTCGAGAGTTACGACGAGCGCCAGATGTTCCTCGAGGAGCTGGGCCTGGAGCACTCGGGCATCGAGCGCCTGGTCCGCGCCGCCTACGACCTGCTCGGCCTGCGCACCTACTTCACCGCCGGCGAGCCCGAGGTCCGCGCCTGGACCATCAACAAGGGCGACAAGGCTCCCCGCGCCGCCGGAGTCATCCACACCGACTTCGAGAAGGGCTTCATCCGCGCCGAAGTCATCAAGTACGACGACTTCGTCAAATACGGCTCCGAAGCCGAATGCCGCGCCGCCGGCAAGCTCGCCGTCCAGGGCAAGGACTACGTCGTTGAGGACGGCGACATCATGCACTTCCTCTTCAACGTCTGACATATACGCCTCCAGCAACTTTTCCGATACCCGCCCCATCCGCACCCGCCCTTTCTCCTTGACACATCGGCGTTTCATCGGCTTTTGAAGTCTGCGTCCTGCACCTCTTTCCACCACCTCTTTCCACAACGGCACCGAATCGTGGGAAATGCTGCCGTTGCGGTGAAGTCTCATCGTGCCTACCTTGTCTGCGGACGCTCCAGAGGCACCTTCTTGCTTTCTCCCCTTCCACAACGGCAGCGAATCGCGGGAAATGCTGCCGTTGCGGTGAAGCGTCATCGTGCATACCTTGTCCACGGACGCTCCAGAGGTACCTCCTTGCTTTCTCCTCTTCCACAACGGCACCGAATCACGGAAAACGCTGCCGTTGCGGTGAAACGTCATCGTGCATACCTTCTCTACGACCGCTCCAGAGGCACTTCCTTGCTTTCTCCTCTTCCACACCGGCACCGAATCACGGAAAACGCTGCCGTTGCGGTGAAGCGTTATCGTGCATACCTTCTCTACGACCGCTCCAGAGGCACTTCCTTGCTTTCTCCTCTTCCACAACGGCACCGAATCACGGAAAATACTGTCGTTGCGGCGAAGTCTCATCGTGCATACCTTGTCTACGATCGCTCCAGAGGCACCTTCTTGCTTTCTCCCCTTCCACAACGGCACCGAATCGCGGGAAATGCTGCCGTTGCGGCGGACTGTCACTTCCCACGTTTCTGTATCATAAGCGCTTCATTCATCAGTATCGTACACTACATCTGTCTGCAATCGCACCGCGATTCCACTAATCATAGTAGTTGAAATTGAATCGCTGTATATCAACTATTTAGTAATGACGATCTTGTTTAGTGATTCTAAAAAGCACCATTTAGGCACCATAGTGTCCCACTCAACAAACTTCCGGGTCGGATTCTCTTGATTATAAGGTGAGTACATACAACTTTCCGTTTAGTGAACTTCTTCACAAGAAATACAGTCCGATCATACTCCCTCCAATATTTACTTGTGAGATAAATTCCTGACATAGATACACAGCAGCATTCTAGCCCAATCAGAGACTAATTTGGCGATGGTCCCGTGTCACAAATCGAGCCACACAATCTTCTCCCTACCTTGTTCTGAACCTGGGGAATTCGCGCCCCTTGGTAGAAGGTGCCGATGAAAGTGGCGATTCATCGTCACCTTCCGGCGCATGCATCTGTGCTACCCCGTCCGCAGGTGCTTCTGGCGGCCATGCCTTCGTGCCCCTTGGTAGAAGGTGCCGATAAAAGAGGCGATTCATCGTCACCTTCCGGCACTCGCGGCTATGAGTGTCACGGGATGTGAGCCGGTCTGCTGTTGTTCCGCAAATTCATCGCATCTGTTTTGTCGGCCACAGTGCAATTCGTGGTTGCCCCCAGAGAATTTCTACAGACCGGTTTGTTAGTTGACCGGTGTAGAATCCCGCAGATTTTCATTAAATTTGCTGGGCATTGTAAAACCTTGTAAATTCCTGCTATGACTATGAAAGATTTCCTGATGATGAAGAATCTACGCAAGGCCGTCAACGTTCTGTCCACCGTAGCGTTGCTGACCTCTTTCTTTCCGCTGTTTTTCTGGAACAGGCTCGAAGGAGTGCCTATTCCCGTGCATTTCGGGGCGGGCGGGATTCCCGACCGTTGGGGCAACATGACTTCTTTTCTGATACTGTGCGTGATAGCTGTGCTTGCCTATGCTTTTTTCATGGTCTGCCAGCGTTCCCCGAGAATTATGAACCTTCTGGAGATGAGCCCTTCCAGAAACCGCCCCGTCCGTCCGGGAGCTATAGAGGCGGCAAAGGACCTGGTCTCGTATCTCTGCCTTGTCTGCATGCTGTTCTTTTCCTGCTCGGGCAATATCGGTCTTGCAGTGGCCCTTGGTAAGGCCCGGTCCATGCCGGCGTGGATATATTGGGCACTGGCAGCGGCACTGGTGCTGTCGATAACCGTGTCGGCAGTCCGGATAGTGCTTGCCAACAGCCGGAAGTCCGGAGCGAGTGAGATGTGTCAAGAAAATGGACAATTTTCAAAAAATTAGACACTTAGTGTATGATATTTGGACAGATGAGAATCTTGGAGAAATTGATAATTATTTGGTAGTCAAGCAATTATTCATTATGGCGTGATTATTGCTGTAAAACAAGATGTTAACATTAAAAAGACTTGTACAATGAAAAAATTCCTGATTTTGCTCATAATCTCTGCTACTGCGCTTTTGTGCCACTCCTGCGTAATGCACCGTCTGGTACATTATGGTGTGCAGGACATATACGACATCGATGCCTTCCCGAGGGACACGATTCACCGGGGCGATACGGTCTGGCGCTTTGCCGAGCAGGATATGGCGGACAGGATTCTGGATCATCATCGGGAGAACTGGATAAAAATAGAAGGAGCCGATACCTCTATTTTCCGGACGATGGACTCTGTGCTTAGATGCCACGCTTCGACAGTAGCTGTTATTGTTGTGCAGAATGACACCATCAAATTCGAGCATTATTACAAAGGACTGGACACGTCGAGCGTGACGACGATATTCTCAGTCTCTAAGTCCTTGACTTCCATGCTCTGCGGAGTGGCTGTCCGAGAGGGCTATATAAAAAGTGTGCACGACCCGGTTACTGATTATATCACAGAACTGAAGGACGCTGACCCCATGTTTCAGAAACTTACAGTGGAGCATCTGCTCAATATGCGGGCCGGCCTGAAGTTCAAGGAGACCTACGCGCCGAATCCGTTCACGGCGATGGCCCGTCTCTATTACGGATCCAATCAGGAGAAGCAGATCCGCAATCTGAAATTCAAGGAGGAGCCGGGCAGCAACCACTATTACAGCAGCATGGTAACGGCTATTCTCGGTGTCCTGATCGAACGGGCTACAGGACGCAGCTATGCGGAATACATGGAGGAGAAAATCTGGAAGCCGCTCGGTATGGAGTACGATGCCTACATCAGCCTGGATGACAAGAAGCACCGCTCGCCCAAGGCATACGGCGGGATAAACACCTGTGCGAGGGACTTGGCGAAGATAGGTCGGCTCTACCTCAATATGGGTAACTGGAACGGAGTGCAGATCCTCGATACGGCATGGGTGGAGAAATGCCGGGACAAGGATGGTATGACTGTGGCGTATTCCTATTCGTATGGATGGTATCCGGATGAGGAGTATATCATGAGGGCGGATACCGCCACGCAGTCATTCTCCGATTCGCTGGAGGTAGTGGCCCGTTTCGACGAGCTGGGTATACCTGTGGACAAAAGGCTGTACTATTTCTACGAGAAGGACGGTCGCGGAGGACATTGGGAAGGAGCATATACGACCGGCGGGTACATGGCAATAGGTATTCTCGGGCAGACGATACACGTGCTCCCTCAGTACAATGCGGTGATAGTCTGTCTAAGTGAGAGAGAGAGTATGGATGAATCTCTGGTCAATGACCTCCGGAAGTATCCCGCTCTCAGCTGGTCCGACATAGAAAAGGAAAAATCCGGAAAATCAGATAACAATGACGATGACGACGACGGTTAGCCTTATATTGCTGGTATGTACAGCGTTTCTCTGTCCTTCCTGCGTCCTGTACAGGGCGGTGGCGTATGGCAGCGAGGATATTTACGATTACCGGGTATTTCCCCAGGATACAATCCGCAGAAGCGGTACTCCATGGCATTTTGCGGAGCAGGTACCGGGTGACAGACTTCTGGATACGCTGGTCTGGGATGCGAATATATACGTGGATTCCAGTCTGTATGATCCGGAGAGGCGGATGACGCTTGGAGAGCTGATGGCAGGTGGTGGTCCCGGTTCGATAATTGTCGTACAGAATGATACGATAAAATTCGAACAGTCTTCAGAGTCGTTCCGGCTTGAAATTCAATGAGAATTATTCCATAAATCCGTTCAGCGGCATGGCCCGCCTCTACTACGGCCCGGATGCAATGGCCGTGGTCAGGAGGTTGAAGTTCCGAAAAAAGCCAGGGGAGGTGCACTACTACAGCAGCATGGATTCACAGATTCTCGGTATGGTCATCGAGCGGGCCACAGGACGCAGTTATGCGGAATATATGCAGGAGAAGGTATGGGAACCGCTCGGCATGGAGTATGATGCCAGTGTGAGTCTCGACGACTCCCGTCACCGGGTGGCGAAAAGCTATGGCGGCATCACTACCTGCGCAATCGACCTTGCCAAGATAGGACGGCTCTACCTGAATATGGGCAATTGGAACGGACAGCAGATCATTGACTCCGCCTGGGTGGAGAAGAGCATCTGCAGGGACAATCTGAATTATTTCTATGCCTATTGCTGGTACAATACTTCCCGGCATATCGTGAACAGCGAGGGTACATCCGAATTCTTCGGGAACTGGCACGAGGTGGCGGAGAGGTTCGATGAACTGGGTGTCCCCAAAGACGGGAGGATGTTCTATACGCTCGGATGGAAAAAGGGGAACAATTCTATCGGGCGCCAGCTCGGTCCCGGCTATCACGCAGAGGGTCTGTACGGTCAGTATCTCTTTATCCTGCCGGAGAAAAACCTGGTGATCGTCCGGCTCGGCGAGCGTAAACAGATAGATTATCCGGAAGTATTCGACAAGCTGGCGGCAGAGTATCTTTCGGAAGCGTTTTAGCGCTTATTCTTATGCCACAACGGCAGCATTTCCCGTGTTTTCCTGCCGTTGTGGAACAGGTATTTCCCTAGCCCCCTTGTTATAGGCTCTGTGGTGCGTATTGCATCTTCTTCCTCCTTCCACAACGGCAGCAAATCCCGCGATTCGGTGCCGTTGCGGTGAAGAGCCGGTTTCCCGATTCCGGTAGGGAGCGCTATTCCTTGCGCAGCGCATCGACCGGACTGGTGTCGGCGGCCCGGATGCTCTGCCACAGGACGGTGAGGGTGGAGACGGTCAGGGTGAGGATGCAGGCTATGGCGAAGATCCACCAGTGCAGGTCGATGTGGTAGAGGTAGTCCTGCAGCCAGGAATGCATCAACAGCCATGCAATGGGTATGGCAATGACGAAGGCCAGGAGCACCAGTCTGAGGTAGTAGAGGATGAGGCTGAGCAGGATGCGGCGGCGCTCTCCTCCGAATATCTTCTTGACGGCTACGTTCTTGCGCTCCTGCAGCATGTAGTAGGTGCTCATCGCGAGCAGGCCCAGGGAGGAGAGCAGTACGGCTATCACGGTGAATATGAGGACGATCCTGAGGGTCTGCTTCTGGGTGGAGAAATTCTCCTCTATCTCGTCCTGAATATAGGAGGCCTCGAACTGGCGGTCCGGGCGGAGCTCGTGGAAGACGGCGGCTATCTGCCCGTATGCTTCGGCGGGGTCTCCATTGACCTTGACCAGGACTGTCCAGGGAAATCCCTCCCTCGGATAAGTGTGGTAGTTGAAAATCATGGCGGAGGACTGGGCATAGAGCAGCGGGCGGATCTTGAAGTCGTAGTAGATGCCTCCGATGGGAAAGCTGTTGCCGCCCTCGAAGACGGCCTCGGGTGCGGACTCATCGATGCCCATCTCGCGGAAGGCGTATTCGTTGAGCCACCAGGAGGCCTCAGCGGTGTGGTTGTCCTGTTTCTCACGGATGCCCAGTATCTCAAAGTAGGCGTCATCTCCCCGGAACTGCTGGAAGGAGACCAGGCCGCCGTTGTAGTGCATGGTCAGGTTGTTGGTGCCGTACAGGGGTGTGCCCTCGCCCAGTCCGACGGCGTCCACGCAGCTGAGTTCCTGCAGCCTGTCCCGGAAGACGAAGGGACCGGATATATCGTCGAAGATATCGGTGCTGACGTTGAGGATGTTCTCGGTATTGTACCCTAGAGGGGCATTGATCATAGCCCTTATCTGTAGTGCCATGGTGAGTACCGCCACCAGCATTACCGCCGTGACAGCGTTCTGCACCACTATCATCACCCTGCTGTAGATGGTACGGTTGCGGGTGCGGAAGGTGCCGCGTACCACGTCGATGGGCCTGGAGGCAGAGATGATGGCCGCCGGAATGATGCCCGAGACCACGCTCAGCATCGCTGTGAGCAGCACCACGGCTGCGATGCTTGCCGCCGAGGCCTCTCCGAAGATGGAGAAGTCATAGCCTAAGAGCCGGGATGCCGCCGGAGAGAGCGCCTCCGCCAGCAGCACGGCCAGGAGCGTTGCCGCGACGCAGAGTATGCCCGTCTCGCCGAGCATACGGCCGATGACCTGCCCACGGGAGTCCCCGAGCAGCCGCCTCGTCGCCATTTCCCTTGCCCTGAAACCGGCCTGGGCCGTCGTCAGATTGATATAGTTCAGCACCGCGAACAGCAGCAGGACGATGCAGACCGAGAGCAGCAGCATGACCAGGGATTTGTCCCCGACCCGGAGGCCGCTCCAAGTCGAGCCGCCGTGGAAATACAGCTCGTCCAGCGGAATCAGCACCACCTCCTTGCTTGCCCCGCCCTTGTATATCCACCAGTGCTCCTTGAAATATTCCAGCATGTCGGCGGTCTTGGAGACGATGTCCGCCCCGGGCCATGTCATGATGAAGGTGAGGACCGAGCCGGAGTTGCCCAGACCCATATTGTGCGAAGAGTTGAGACGGGGCAGCCATTCCCCGCGGACCATGATGTCGCAGTAGGGGATGGTCGAGTTGTCGATGTCCTCCATCACTGCCGCTACGTTGAGCTCCACTTCGGAACCCATCATCATTACCGTTACCGGCTGCCCTACAGGATCCTGGCCCGGGAAGAGGGTGCGGGCGAGCGTCCGGCTGATGACCGCGCTGGTGACCGACCCTTTCCATGCCTCATTGCTCCCCTCCGTAAGCCGGAACGAGAACATGTCGAAGAACGTCGAGTCCGCGATGCCGACCATCCCAAGCACCATATTGTCCCCGGAATGTATCTCCATGGAGGACTGGCCGGCAAACGCCGTGGTCTTCTCTATCTCCGGGTAGCGCTGCCGCAGATAGGTCTGCAGGTAATACGCGCTCTCGTACTGTCGTTCGCTGGCCACCAGGTAGATACGGTCAGCGTTCTGCTGGAATGAGTCGGTGCGCAGCTGCTTGGTCACGTAGCAGGCGAGCAGCAGCACGAAGGCCATCGACACGGTCAGGCCGGTGATGTTGATGGCTGTGTAGAGTTTGTTCTTCTTCAGGAAGTTGAGGAATGAATGCATGGTAAGTGGTGCTATAAGTCCAGTGGTTTTGAAATGCTGATGCACGAGAAAAGACTAGCCGCCCTCGGCTCTAGAGGGAGGGGCCCGCCACGCAGTGGTGGGAGGGCCTGGTCTTTTCGACGCATCAGCGTTTCAAGTATCCGTCGATTAAATAACGCAAATGAAGTGGAAATGTTGCATCGGCGTCCACAAAATTAGGACAGCAATGGTAAGCAGGGAAGCGGGGGTGCTTTGTAAGCGCTCGGGAATCAGGCTCTTGTAACTCATGGTGTGCTTCGCGAAGGCTCAGAAAGCTGCGAAAAGAACCCGTTGTGGTTGCAAATACTTGTTTTGCAGGTGTTTGTGAAACAACCCCGCTGCACTGCTTACCGTTGGCGGAAGAGCGGGCCGGGGGGTTAATTAACCAAGTCAGATCAGAACCCGTTGAGCGGCAGCAGCACTGTCGGCAGCAGCAGAAGGAAGCCCAGGACAATGAGCACCAGGATGAACTTCCAGACCCAGCGGACCCACTTGGCGTAGGGGATGCCGGCTATGCCGAGGACGGCGATCAGGACGCCTGAGACCGGGGTGATCATATTGGTGAAACCGTCTCCGAACTGGAATGCGAGCACGGTGGCCTGCCGGGAGAGGCCGATGAGATCCGAGAACGGGGCCATGATGGGCATGGTGAGGGCGGCTTTTGCGGTGGCCGACGGCATGAAGAGGTTGATGCCGGTCTGGATGCCGTACATGGCCGAGAGCGAGCCGATCTTGCTGCCTTCTCCGAGACCGGAGGCCATCGAATAGAGGATGGTGTCGATCACCCTGCCGTTCTCGAGGATGTGAATGATGCCGGCTGCCAGACCCACGACGAGGGCCGCGGAGAAAATGTCCTTCGCCCCTTCGAGGAATTCCCGTGCGATGCGGTTGGCATTGTACCCGGCGGCAATGCCCGAGAGGATGCCGAGGGCGAGGAACAGGGCCGCAATCTCCTCGATGTACCACGAATAGCCGAGAGCCCCGACGATGAGGTACAGCACCGAGAACAGCAGCATGGTCAGGATGAAATACCGGACATTGCGCCTCAGGGCGATGAAGGACAGGACAATATAGCAGAGCGACACGGCGGGTAGGAGCCACGCGGCGCGGTAGGTGCCGTTGCCCACGCTTATAGTGCAGTCGTCCGCATAGAAAATGGAGAAGAGCACCACGGCCGCTGAGGACAGGGCGAAGGCTATCCAGGAGGAGCGGGTCCGGAGCACGTCGGGCTTGGAGGAGGCGTCGGCGGCTTTCTCCCTCCAGCGGGCGTCCGCCTCATACATCACCGACCGCCGCGGGTCCCGGTGCACCTTGTGTGCGTAGCGGAGCACGAATATGATCATGGCCAGATTGAGTACCGCCCAGCACACGAGCCGGTACTCGAAGCCGGAGAACATCGGCAGTCCCGAGAGATTCTGCGCCACCCCGACCGTGAACGGGTTGAGGACCGCCCCGGCAAAGCCCACATGCGCCGCCACATACACCATGCACACCCCGACTATCGAGTCGTAACCCATGGAGATGGCCAGCGGCACTATCAGCACCGTGAAAGCGATGGTCTCCTCGCTCATACCGAAGACCGCCCCGAAGACCGAGAACAGCAGCATGATCAGCACCAGAACGATATTGTTCACGCCGACCGCCCGCAGCACCCGGAACCTCTCTAACCGCGAAGTGAAAGCTAAGAACGAATGAATCCCCGCATCCACCGCCTTGGCCGAATTGACGATCCAGAATGCTCCGCCGATAATCAGCAGGAAGACGATGATGCCCGCCTGAGCCGTGAATCCCTCATAGAGCGAAGTCATGATCTGCCAGGTCTGCGGCACGGATTCCTGCTGGACGAAGGTCACCCCGTCGTCCCCTGTCACATATTCCCCGCCGGGGACAAACCAGGTTGCGGCCGCGGCTATGAGCGTCACGGCGAAAATAATTACATAGGTGCTCGGAAATTCCAGCTTTCGGTTCAACAGTTTCATTTCACAAAAATAATGTTAAATTTGCGGAAAATAAAAATTCCTATCCTATGAACATATCACCCAAAGCCCAGCATTACATCGATCTCGAAGACCGTTACGGAGCCCACAACTATCATCCCCTGCCTGTAGTCCTCTCGCGCGGCGAGGGTGTCTATGTATGGGACGTGGACGGCAAGCGCTACTATGACTTCCTGTCGGCCTATTCGGCTGTCAACCAGGGACACTGCCATCCCAAGATAGTAAAGGCCCTGTGCGACCAGGCCCAGAGGCTCTGCCTCACGTCCAGGGCATTCTACAACGACTGCCTGGGACCCTACGAGGAGATGGCCACCAAGTTCTTCGGCTACGACAAGCTCCTGCCCATGAACTCCGGTGCCGAGGCCGTCGAGACCGCCCTGAAGCTGGCCCGCCGCTGGGGATATGTCAGAAAGGGCATCCCCGAGAACGAGGCCCTCATCATCACCTGCGAGGGCAACTTCCACGGCCGCACCATCACCATCGTATCCATATCCACCGACCCGGACAGCTACTCCCAGTACGGTCCCTTCACCCCCGGCTTCATCTCGATTCCCTACGATGACAGCGAGGCCCTGCGCAAGGTCCTGGAGGAAAAGGGCGACAAGGTAGCTGCTTTCTTAGCGGAACCTATCCAGGGCGAGGCCGGAGTCTACGTGCCCCACGACGGCTATCTGAAGGAGTGCTACGACCTCTGCAAGAAGCACAACGTCCTGTTCATCGCCGACGAGGTCCAGACCGGTATCGGACGCACCGGACGCATGTTCGCCTGCGACCATGAGGGCATCCGTCCCGACATGATTACCATCGGCAAGGCCCTCTCGGGCGGTGTGCTCCCCATCTCGGCAGTCCTGGCCGACGACGAGATCATGCTGACCATTAAGCCCGGCGAGCACGGCTCCACCTTCGGAGGCTTTCCTCTCGCGGCCAAAGTGGCGGTAGCGGCCCTCGAGGTTATCCGCGACGAGCATCTGACCGAGAATGCCGAGAGGCTCGGCAAGATCTTCCGGGAGGAAATGGCCGGGATCAATTCCCCCTTCTTCAAGTCCGTCCGCGGCAAGGGACTGCTCAACGCCGTCATCACCGAGCCGCAGAAGGGTCTCGAGGCCTGGGACATCTGCCTGGCAATGGCCGATAAGGGTCTCATCGCCAAGCCCACCCACCGGCACATCATCCGCTTCGCGCCCCCTCTCGTCATCAACGAGGAGCAGCTGCGCGAGGCCGCCGGCATCATCAAGGACGTATTCGAACATCTCTAAAGACAAGATATCACCATGCAGACGACATCCAAGGTACTGATGGTCAAGCCCGCCCGTTTCGCCTTCAACCCGCAGACGGGCGGCAACAACGCATTCTCCCGTCCCGGCCGCGAGTCTTCAGCCCAGGAGAACGCCCTGCGCGAGTTCACCTCCTACGTCGCCCTCCTCAGGGCCAATAAGATAGACGTGGTCATCGCAGAGGACACCCCTCATCCGCACACCCCCGACTCCATTTTCCCCAACAACTGGTTCAGCACCCACGAGGACGGCACCCTTGTCCTCTATCCCATGTCCGCCCCCAACCGGAGGAATGAGCGCAAGCCGGAGGTTCTGGAGGTCATCCGGAAAAATTTCGAGGTGCGCCGTCTCATAGACCTCACCTGGTGGGAAAATGACAATCTCTTTCTCGAGGGGACCGGAAGCATGATACTCGACCGGGATAACAGAGTTGTTTATGCCTGCAAGTCCTACCGTACCTCGGAGCAGGTGCTCGCGGATTTCTGTAAACAGATGAGTTATACTCCCGTATTCTTTGAGGCTTACGACCGTAACGGTGTCGCCGTCTACCATACGAACGTGCTGATGAGCCTCGGTACCTCCTATTGCATTATCTGCACCGAGTCCATCCGTCCGGAGGACCGGGAGAGGGTCCTGGCCTCCATCACCGGCAGCGGCAGGAAGATCCTGGACATCTCATTTGACCAGCTGGAGAGCTTCGCCGGCAATATGCTCGAGCTCAGCAGCCCCTCCGGCCGCCCCGTCCTCGTGATGTCCGCCACCGCCCGCAAGAGCCTCACCACCGAGCAGAGCCGCGAGCTCAGCGCACACTACAAGCTCCTCTCCCCCCAGCTAGACTACATCGAGACCCACGGAGGAGGCTCCGCACGCTGCATGCTCGCCGAGATGTTCTAGTATGAGGCGAAGTTTATCGGTGATAATTCTATTCGCTGCCGTCCTATGTCTGTCAACAGTCTCCTGCTCAGACAGGACCAGCAGCCGGAGCCGCATCCAAGGGGTACTGTCG
>CABMPD010000003.1 GCA_902388455.1 uncultured Alistipes sp.
TCCTTCGGAAGGAGTAGGGAAAACGTACATTTGCGGCACTCCTTTGGAAGGAGTTCGGAGGTGGAACACGGGCAGAAGGGCCGTACGGAGTGCTGCGGCGCGGATTCGCAAAATAAAATTCACTCCTTCCGAAGGAGTAGGGAAAATGTGTACTTGCGGCACTCCTTTGGAAGGAGTTCGGAGGTGGAACACGGGCAGAAGGGCCGTACGGAGTGCTGCGGCGCGGATTCGCAAAATAAAATTCACTCCTTCCGAAGGAGTAGGGAAAATGTGTACTTGCGGCACTCCTTCCGAAGGAGTTCGGAGGTGGAATAAGGACAGAATGGCCGTACGGAGTGCTGTGGCGAGGATTCACGGAATCTACTCCTTCGGAAGGAGTGGCGGAAAAGGGCCGTTTGCTTACTCCTTCCGAAGGGGTTAAGAAGAAGCGGCTGTCAGGGGGTGGTGCGGGACGGCGCCACAGCAGCTCGCGGATAAGAAGTGACTGTCAGGAGGTAGTACGGACGGCGCTACAGCAGCTCGCGGATGATGGAGTCGCTGATGAAGAGGCGGGAGGGGGGAATGGACAGGCGGCCGTCGCGGAGGATGAGGGAGCCGGTGGCAAGAAGGCGGTTGACAGAGGTCCGCAGAGGGTGTGGAAGTTGAGAAAGAAGGGATTGGCACGAGTTTTCTGCGGCTCCGGAACGACTATCGGGCACGGTAGACGATGACGGCTGAGCGAAGCCCGAACGACTATCGGGCACGGAAGACGACGACGGTCGGCACATGGCAACTAGGACGTCTAAGGGCAGGCCGTCCACGGTGCGAAGACCGAGCATAATGGTCTCGGTGAGGACGTCCTCGTCGGTAAGGATCTCTTCTGACACCACAGATGACACGGCACAATCACGGTAAGCGGAAGTAGAAAAATCACCAGTAATGGGAACAGCGCTGGAAGCGGAACCACAACTCGAAGCAGGGAGGTCCTCACCAAAAGCCGGGGTAGAAGCCGGGGCAACATCGGAGGCAAGGGCATCGCCCGAAGCGGAAACTCCACCGGAAGCAGAAAAACCGCCCGAAGCGGAACCCACGCCGAACGCAGCAATATACCGGTCGAGATCCGGAACATTCCAGCAGCGGCGGCGGTCCCCGTCGAAGGAGTGGGCACCGGGCCCGAGGCCAATGTAGGGGCTGCGGTCCCAGTAGCCGCTGTTGTGCAGGGCGCGGCGGCCGGGGAGGGAGAAATTGGAGACCTCGTACTGGAGGTAGCCGGCGGCGGTGAGGCGCTGCTGCAGGAGGGCGTACTGGGCTGCGCACAGCTCGTCGGAGGGTTCCCGGTAGCGGCCGGCGGCGGCCATCTCTCCGAGGACGCTGCCCTCCTCGATACCCATCTGGTAGGCGGAAATATGCTCCGGCCGCAGCCGCAGCACGGCATCCAGGTCGTCACTCCACAACTGCATCAGTTCTTCATCCGAAGAGGAGCCGCTCCCCCAAGCCACCGGATCATACCCGAAAATCAAGTCCAGCGAGATATTGTCGAACCCGGCAGAGCGCAACACCCGGAAGGCCTCCACCGCCCCCTCCGGACTGTGCCGCCGGGCCATCCACCGCAGGCTGCGGTCGCTGAAGGACTGCACGCCCATACTGACGCGGTTCACTCCGAGCCGCCGCAGGGCCCGGGCGTAGGCCTCCGTGACATCGTCCGGATTGACCTCGACGGTAAATTCCGCGAAGATCCCGGCATCCCCCCGGCCATCCCATGTTCCCGGGACAGCTCTGCCGCCACCTCCAGGAGCACCGCAGGAACGTCCATAGTCCGCCGCCCCCTCCCGGAGTGCCGCAGAGACCGCCGCCACCGCCTCCCCTAACTGCTCCACCGGCCAGAGCGAGGGTGTCCCGCCCCCGACGTAGAGCGTTGCAGGCGAGGTGCATTGGCATAAAAAAGCCTTCCGCAGGGAGATTTCCCGCAGAAGGCTCTGTGTGTATTGTGCTATCCTGTCCTTTTCCCTGACCGAATAGAAGTCGCAGTAGGTGCAGAACGACTTGCAGAAGGGGAAGTGGATGTATATCATCGCAGGATAATCGCAGGATGCCGTGGACGCTGACTGACGCTACCTCAGCAGTATGTCGCCGGTGCCCAGCAGACCGGACGAGGTGTAGGCCTCGACGGTGTAGACGCCCTTGGTGAACTGCTCGGAAGCGAAGTAGATGCATACCTCCACCTCGGCGCCCTGGTAATCTACCTCACGCGACTCGGAGTAGACGAGCTGCTCGCCGTTCATCTCGAAGATGCGCTGCTGGTCGGAGGTCATCAGGATGCCGTCCGGTCCCTTGACGCGGATGTACACGCGCATGGGGCCTTTGGGAGCGATGGAGTTCTCGATAAGAGAGAGGCAGGTGCGGAGCTTCTTGATACGGCTGCTGCGGTCGGTCTCCTTGTTGGAGGCGTTGATGCCGACGATGTTGATGCCGCGGCCCTTGATCTCGGAGCCCTGCTCCACGAGCTTGGCGTACTCGTCGGTGGTCTTGCTCAGCTCCTGATAGCGCTCGGCTGACTTGGCGGCCTCGGCACGGGCCAGCTCGGCGTCCTTGCGGAGGGCGATGTTCAGGGTATTGAGAGAGTCGATCTGGAAGATATAGTGCTTCATGATCGAGCGGAGGGTACCGAGCTCCTTCTCATACTGACGGATCTTGCTGCGGTTGGCCGCGTCGGTCTGCTTGATGCGCTCAAGCAGCTGGTCGACTTTCTCGCGCTCGCGGTCGAGCTGGACATTGAGGCTGTCATTGTCGCTGGAAAGCTGGGAATACTCTCCCTGCAGCTCGATAAGCTCGTTGGTAAGATTCTGCTTGTCGATAGTCAGGTCATCGATCATCTTCTGCCTGTCCACCCACACGTATGCGAAGACACCTGCAAGTACAACAGCCACTACAGACAAGATTATAACAGTGACTTTCAAGCCCTTATTACTATTACCAGACCTATTGTCCCGAGGGCTCCACTCAGGCACGGGAGTTCCGTTTACGGATTTGTTGTTCTCTTCCATTTCAATAATCTACTTTGTTAGTAAGGCAAAAATAATACGATTTGCTATATTTGCAGCAAAATTAATCAAAAACAGCGAAAAATCATGAATCCTAAAGTCCGCCGGGTTGTCCGGTCCATCAAATACCTTTTCGTGTTCCTCATACTCGCCTGCATCATACTATGTGCAATAACTCTCATAACACCAGGTGCAAAACTGACAGACCTGATCAAACCGATGTCCGAGGGAGGCATGCTCAAGGATGGTGCCTGGTGGCAGATGCTTTTGATATTCGGAGCGATAGCCGTAGTCTATCCCGGACTGGTCTTTGTAAAGAAAGAGGTAATGATCGAAGGTGACTTCGAGGATCACCGGAATAAAATAATCCAGGAATTCGAGAATGCCGGTTACGAAAAGACCGGAGAAGACGAGGAGAAACTTCATTTCCGCCTGCGCAACCGTTTCACCCGCTTTATGAGGGCCTACGAAGATGAAGTCACCATCACTAAAGGCGAGGCACCTCTGATACTCAACGGCAACCGCAAAGAAATACTCCGCCTCGAAAGCCGTATCTCCTATGCCCTCCACAAGGACACGGAAGAAATTGCCCACGACGACCCGTATGACTTCTCCGGCAGCCCCGGAAACGATGACACCGGCAGCGGAAAAACAAACTGATTCAATAAACCAATCCCGGAACATTATGAAAGTAGTCCAGAAATTCAACAACGCCATCTCGGCCAACATCTGCAAAGGAGTTCTCGAAGAGAACGGTGTCCCCGCCTTCGTCCTTGGAGAGAATCTGGTATGGTCTACCGGTGCTGTAAACACCGATTTGGTATCCATAGAAGTCGTGGTTGACGACTCGCTCTATGAAAAAGCTGTCGGCATACTCAACTCCATGCCGGACGAAGAAAGTATATAAAGTATATAAAACATGAAACTTCCTACCAGACTGCAAGCAATACTGAGTATATTGCTCTGTACTTCCATTGCTTTATGCGCACAGGAAAACAGAGTTGTTGACATTTTGGTGGAAAACGGACAGCGCTACGACCACCTGGTGCCTGAAGACATGAAGTTCCTGCTCCGCAATTTCGAGGAATGCAGACTCTTCACCAACTCCGGAGAAGAGCTCACAGGTCTTGTCAACCCCGATATAATGAACAATACTCTGCTGCTCCTGACTTCCGCCGGAGACACTCTGCAAGTAGCCAACTTCGAAAATATATCCCGCATCATAGCACAAAACAGCGTTATACTTTATAGAGAAGGGAAATATGTTTCTGTCATTTCTGAGTATGGAGACATCGCCCTCTCAGAGATGCCTGTTCTGGATATAGAATTTGAATTTTTCAGCAACAGTGCCGGCCAACCCTCCGGAATAAAGTCACAGACAGAAGCAACAACGACTTCCAAAACCGGCTCATACACAGTCATATACTCCACCGACCGCTCCTCGCGCATCAATGCGGCCAAGCAACAGCATTATGAGAATATTGAGCGTACCAAGGACATCATAACCGTAAGATGCACATATAGCACAGAATACGTCCTGGTTATCGGTGAGAATATCTATCCCTGTAAGCTCAGTTCGTTCACCAAAGCATTTCCAGAATGGAAAAAAGCAATACGCGAATTCGCTGAATCCAGCCATACCAACTTCACAAACCGAGAGTCCCTCCAGATGCTGTTCGAATTCTGCACCGGGCAACAGTAATTTCAAAAAATTTTTCTTAAAAAATTTGGAGATTTCCAAAATCTATCTACCTTTGCAGTGTACTAGCAAACTAACACACTGCAAAGGTAGTACATTTGTGACTGTAATAACATCAAAAAGTATAAGTTATGGACACCAACAACCCGGTCGTAAAGATCGACCACCTGAAGTTCAACTACAAGAAACACATCGTGTTCGAGGACCTGAGCCTCGAGATGGAGCCGGGCCGCATCTACGGCCTGCTCGGCGAGAACGGCGTGGGCAAGACCACGCTGCTGCGCACAATCTGCGGCCTGCTCCGCGCCAAAAGCGGCGAATGCACAGTCATGGGCATGCGTTCCGCCAGCCGCAATCCCGAAATGCTCAAGGACATCTACTTCGTCCCCGAGCTGTTCGTCGCCCCTCCCATCTCCGTAAAACGGTTCGCACAGAGCAATTCCCTGCTCTACCCCCGCTGGGACGCAGCCCAGTTCGAGAAACTCTGCCTCACCTTCGAGGTCGACCCCACCTACCGCTTCGACAAACTTTCCCACGGCCAGCAGAAGAAGGCCCTCATCGCATTTGCCCTGGCACTCAACACCAGGGTGCTGCTGATGGACGAGCCCTCCAACGGCCTGGACATCCCCTCGAAGACCACCCTGCGCCGCGTCATCTCCGAGTGCGCCACCGAAGACAGGGTCATCGCCATCTCCACCCATCAGGTACGTGACCTGGAAAACCTTATCGACCCGATCATCATCCTCGACCGCAGCGGCATGATCCTCAACGCCTCCATCGAGCAGATCAGCGAAAAACTCCTCTTCACCATGAGCCAGGAGCCCGATCCCGAAGCCTACTGGAGCGAGAACAGCCTCAGCGGATACTATCAGGTAATTCCCAACCGCGACGGCATGCCCTCCAGAGTGAACCTCGAGGCCCTCTTCAACGCCACCCTCCGGAATAAAGAAACATTCAAGAAACTTTTTAAATAAATGACAATGAACGCAACATTCAGCATACACCGCCTGGGCCTGACCATCTACAAGGAGCTTCAGGAAAAATACATGATCATCCTGACCACCATAGGCATCATCCTCATGACCTACCTTGCCATCTGGGCCCTTAACCTCATCGACGGAGAGCCTGTCACCGCCGCAGCCCGCGCAGCCTCAGCCGCGACAATCCTCAGCATCATAGGCTGCCTGGCTCCCTTCTTCCTCTACAAGAACGAGAACCGCCGCATGGAAGGCGTCTTCTACGCCGTCTCTCCCTCCTCGACCCTCGAGAAGACCATCAGCATGCTGGTCATCTGCTCGGTCATCTTTCCCCTGCTCTCCACAGTCCTGCTGATGAGCCTCGATTCCCTGCTCACCCTCATGCCGTTTGAAGCCAGCTACTCCGGAAGCATCTGGGGCTGCATGTTCTCCAGCAAGGATTATCTGGACAAAATAACAAGCATCATGCCTTTCAATACCGATCCAATGAGCATTGACTTGGTCAACAGGATGTTCGACACCGTGAATCCGCTGTCCATTCCTCCCATCGTCGGTCTGGCTCTCTCCCAGAGCGCATTTGTTCTGCTCAACATGCTCTTCCGCCGGCACAAGATAGGCTACACCCTGCTTACGCTTCTGGGTGCATGGGTAATAGCAGCTGTCATCATGGTCATTTCCGCCGTCAGCTTCTTCGACAACCTGCAAAACAATCCCGACATCGATCCCGAGCACATCTTCCAATGGATGATAACCCTATACAAAGTATTATCATACATTTACTGCATCCTACCCGCAGTTTTCTGGGTACTAACCTACTTCCGCATCCGCAAACTCCAGTACTAAGGTCTCAGTAAAATGCAAGCAACCATGGAATTCGACCAGCATAAACCCATCTACCTGCAGATAGCCGACGCGATATGCGAGCGGATCCTGACAGGACAGTGGCCAGAGGGCGACCGCATACCGTCAGTAAGGGAATGCGGAGTCTCCCTCGAGGTCAATCCCAACACCGTCGCCCGCTCCTACGACGAGCTCTCCTCCGAGGGCATTATCCACAACAAGCGCGGCATCGGGTACTTCGTCAGCCCGGGGGCCAAGACCGTCATCCGCGAGAAACAGCGCAGCAGCTTCATCTCCGGTGACCTGAAGGAGGTCTTCAGGAAAATGGAAATCCTCGGTATCTCCATTGAGGACATCACCTCCCTCTACCAAAAATACATTTCCAAGGACAAAATCAACCAAGTACAATGAAATACAGCACAATAAGGGCAGCGGCGGTCATCACCGCCCTGCTCCTGTGGGCTGTCTGCGCCTCCGCCCGCCAGCAGAACGTACGCAGCATCTCCGGCACGGTCATAGACGCAGCTACCGAAAAACCCATAGAGTTCGCCACTGTCGCCCTCATAGCCCCCGACAGCACCATCGTCAACGGCACGACCACCGACTCCGCGGGACACTTTACAATCGAGCGGATTCCCTCCGGAGAATACAAGCTGATGGCAGCCTTCATCGGATACACCAGTTTAATAACAGATCTGAACGCAGTACCCGCCCGGGGAGCCGTCCTCGCCCTCGAACCCGACGCCGAGATGCTTGAAGAGGCTGTGGTAACCGCCCGCCGCCCGGTCATAGAGCAGAAGCTGGACAAACTGGTGATGAACATCTCCGACGCCGTCTCCACCGAAGGCAGCAACGGCACCGACCTGCTCCGCAAGGCCCCCGGCGTGACGATAGACTTCGACGGCAATGTAAAGCTCAACGGCTCAGCAGTGGCGGTATGGATCGACGGCCGTCCCTCCAACCTCTCCGGCAAGGAACTGGAAGTCCTGCTCCAGTCCACCGACGGCACGACCATCGACCGCATCGAGATCATGGCCCATCCCTCGGCCAAGTATGACGCGGCAGGCGGAGGCGGCATCATCAACATCGTCACCAAGAAGAATTTCATGCAGGGATTCAACGGCTCGGTCAACCTCGGCTACGGCGGCATGTACTTCGACCGCTGGGACCAGAGCGGTGACGGCTCGGTCAACCTCAACTACCGCGGCCGCAAGACCAACACCTTCCTGACCTACAGCGCCCGTTACGACGACATGACCGCGGAGATGCTCTCCAAGTCCCTCTACGGCGCAGCCAACGAATACACCATGTCCAACTCCTCGCAGCTGCTCATGCGCAACTTCAACCAGATGTTCCGGGCCGGCAACGACTGGTACATCTCCGACAAGGACGTCCTCGGCGCCATAGTCACCGGCACATTCCGCAACAGCAGCACCGACACCTACGGGAACAACTTCACTGAGCATCTGCTCGGAGAGGACATCCTCGGCCGCCTGAACAGCGAGATTACCAACACTGACGACTTCAACGGAGTATCCGCGAACCTCAACTACACCCATACTTTCGACCCTGCGAAGATGCAGGAACTGACCCTCAACGCCGACTACTCCTGGTACGACATCGGCAACACCAGCCGGCAGAGCGACATTCCCGACCCGATGATCACTGCCCTGATCCCGCTCGACTCCACCATATTCCGCCAGGATGCCGCCCAGAGGCTCCAGATCTGGTCCGCCAAGGCCGACTATCAGCAGCTCTTCTGGCAGACCGGACTGCTCGAGGCCGGCCTCAAGTGGTCCCGCACCGTCACCGACAACAACTCCGTCCGCGAGGACTTCTACAACAACATCTGGAACTACAACTCCAACCTCTCCAACATCTTCCTCTACGACGAGCAGATAGCCGCCGCCTACATCTCCGCAGCCAAGAGTTTCGGCACCAAATGGTCCGTCAAGATAGGCCTGCGCGGCGAGTACACCTACGCCCGCGGAGACTGGCGCAGCGCCGGGGAGAAGAGCACCAAGAGCTACTTCAACATCTTCCCCACCGCCTTCGTCAGCTACATGCCCACAGAGAAATGGCGCCTGGCCGCCTCCTACACCCGCCGCATCAGCCGCCCCGGATACAGCCAGCTCAACCCCTTCCGCACCTACATGTCGGCCAACTCCTACACCGAGGGTGACCCGGACCTCAACCCCCAGTTCTCCGACCAGGTATCCCTGACCGTCGGCTACGGCCAGCACCTCAACCTGAGCCTGCTCTACCAGCACAACTCCAACCTGATCATGCAGCACCCCGAAGTCAACCCCGACAACGGTGAGCAGCGCCTCATCTGGGAGAACTTCGGCACCCAGTCCCTGGCCGGCGCGGCCCTGTCAGTATCCGAGCTGCCCATAACCAAGTGGCTCAACATCTCGGCCAACTACTTCGCCGCCTACAACAGCAACATCAGCACCTCCGACGACAGCTACTCCGACGGTTCCTTCCTCCAGAGCTTCTACGGCAGCCTCAACTTCCTGCTGCCCAAGGAATGGAAAATAGAGGTCGGAGGCTTCGGCTCCGGCAACATGACCATGGGCTACATGGACATCCGTCCGATGTACATGCTCTTCGGCGGCATCAAGAAGAACCTCTGGGACGGCCGCGGCACCATCGCCCTCAACGTTCAGGACCTGCTCCGCTCCTTCCGGACCAGCATCACCTCCTACACCGGCGACGTGCTGACCTACAGCATCGACCAACGCATCAACATGCAGAAAATCACCATCTCGTTCAGCTACCGCTTCGGTACCGCATCCAACCTCCGCAGACGCAACGTCGGCAACGTGGAGGAATCCTCCCGCGTAGGCGGCTCAGGCGGCATCAGCACGGGACAGAGCGGCGGTGGAATAGGCAGATAACCCCTCAGAAGCTATGGGAAGTCCGTATTTCAGATTCAAACAGTTCACCGTATGGCACGACTGGTGCGCGATGAAGGTGGGAACCGACGGGGTCCTGCTGGGAGCGTGGGCCGGTCCTGGCCGTCCGGGGGAAATATCCGGAGGAAGCCCGCAGACAGTTCTGGACATCGGCACCGGCAGCGGCCTGGTCGCCCTGATGCTGGCCCAGCGTTTCCCCGAAGCGCAGGTAACGGGCATCGACAGCGATGCGGAGGCAGCGGCCCAGGCCCGGGAAAATTTCACAGGCGGCCCTTGGCCGCAGAGGCTAAGGGCCGCCCACATCTCCCTCCAGGAATTCTGCCGCGGTACCGCTGCCACAGCTGCCGCCCGCCGCTTCGACCTGATAGTCTCCAACCCGCCGTTCTACGACACCACCCTCACCAGCCCGGACCCGCTCCGGACTGCCGCCCGCCATACCGGCGGTCTCACCCACGAAGAACTGCTGCTGCTCTCCGCCGGCCTCCTTTCCGACACGGGGGTCTTCAGTCTGATCGTTCCCTCCGAGTCAGAGAAATCCATCCTGCGGCTGGCGGACAGAAGCAGACTCCATCTGCACCGGCTCACCCGCGTCTATTCCAAACCGTCCTCCCGGCCCCGGCGCATCCTGGCCTCCTTCGGCAGACAGCAACTTCCGCAGCCATTGGAAGATTCCCTTACGCTGACCGATACCGACGGCACACGCAGCCCAGAGCACATCCGGCTCACACGCGATTTTTACCTTGAATACTAACCCCAAAAACATAATGACAATGAAAAGAGCAACGATTCTTACCGCCACCCTCGCCCTCCTTTTCCTCACCTGCACCGGCGCCAAGGCTTCAGCGCAGAACGACACTACTGCCGCACAGACCGCTGCGGTCACAGGGGCTCCGAAAGCATGGTTCTCATTCCTGACCGAGATCAGAATGGGGAGCGACATACTCGACTACCCTAAGTTCATGACATACGACTGGAACATCGCCCCGGGAGTATCTTTCCGGAACGGTCTCTCCCTCAGGATTCCGGTCGAGGCCGTCTTCGGCATGACAAAAGAAAGCTACAATGACTACGACGGATATTACAGTTCCAACGGAACACTCGGTCTCAACCTGGGTTACGACTTCCTCAACAAGAATGACAGGATGCGCCTGGAGCTCAATGCCTCCGGAGGCTCCACCTACCTCAAGACCCCCTACCGGTTCGCCTACGCCGACCTGAACCTGAAGTTCGGCTCCAAGCACCTCGGAGCCTACAACCTGTACGTCGGCCTGGGCCTCCGCTACCTCAGTCCCTACAACCCGGACATGACCCAGAAACTCCTGTTCAACTTTACTGTCGGCTTCTGGGCTCTCTAAACTGCTCATACGCAGCCTCCAGTGCTGCATAGAACTCTTCACCGAAGGCATCCGTCAGGGGCTTCTGCAGGAAACGGAAGACCGGGATGCCTTCTCTTTTGCCTTTTGCAAAGGCGCAGGAGCAGATGTTCCAGCGGTGGAGGTTGAGGGCGGTCATGCCGTTGGAGAGCCTGGAGACCCGGATCGGGTAGAGACGGCAGGAGATGGGCTTGACAAAGTCCGAGCCGCCCCGGCACCAGGACCGCTCGATGGTGCAGAACCAGCTGCCTTCCGCGTCGCAGGCCGCATATGCGCATTCCTCCCGGCCCGGGACCAGCGGAGTGACCATGTCCCCGTCCGAGTCTATCTCGAAAAATCCCTTCTCCGCCACCACCGCCCGGCCCTCGGGCGACATCAGCGGGAAGAACCTGCCGTAATTGGCCTCTATCCGCTCCGGCTCGTCCTCCTCCATCGGAGCGCCGCTGTCCCCGATGACGCAGCACACCCCTCCGCAGGCTCCGTAGTCGCAGGCAAAACATTCCGTAAATATTTCCGAAGAGATTATCTTATCTCCGATAATTACCATTGTATCCATTTTTCTATCATTCTTCATTGTTCGTCAGAGCATCTTCCTCCGGGACTACCGACAGCCGGGAGATTCTGCCCTCTTCCAGAATTCTGAGCAGAGTCCCGTTCACCTGTTCCGCCGTGACTGCATTCAAGGCTGCCTCTCGCCTGGTATAGAAATCCTTGCGGTCAACATACCGGTTACGCATAAGACTCCTCCACCAGTCGACGTCCACCCTCTCGCGAAGCTCATCCTTGAGGATGATGTTGCGGCGCACCCCATCCACCTCACTCGAACTTATCCCGCGGTAGGCCAGTGCCTCCACTATATCCGCGAATATTCCCCCTATATCCGGAACCTCTCCGTACGTGGAGAAATGAAAATCTATCGTCAGGACCTCCTCGGGATAACGGTAGAATCTCTGGCTGGCATCTGCCAGAATACCCCTGAGGGAGAGCTGCCGGATCACCTCCCGCTCTATGACCCTGGCCGTAACTTCCGAGAGAGCCCGGTCCTCCACATTCAGGTCGGAGGGGAAAGTGAGCTTGCAGCTGTGCAGCCTCCGTGGGAACTCCATGGGGACGTGCACCACCTCCTCGTCATCATAAGAAGCGATGAAGAACGCACGGTTCTCCTCGCGGCTGATGCTACTGACACTGCGTCCGGGAAGTTCAGCCAAGGTAGTGTACACTGAATTGAGAAGCTGCTGCTCGTCGAAGTCACCGACAAAGATAAAGGAGAATTCAGCGGCATTGGAGAAAAGCGAATTGACAAATTCAAGGGTCTCCATATAATCCAGAGAATCTATTGACGGGTCTTCCGTCTGCAGCCCGTATCCGGAACGCACATCGCGGCTGTGGAGCTTGTCAAAAACCCTCTCCGGGGAATTTCCGGCATAAGGCCGGCATCCTGATAGCATACGGCGGTACTTGCCGAATGTTTCCTCATCCGGAGCGGCCTCCTGGAAATACTGGGACACCAGTTCCAGGAACTGCGCCTCCGAACCTTTATTGAAAGAACCCGTCAGCCTCCTGTCCCCCACCGTTATCTCCCTGGATATTTCAATCTGAAGCATATCCTGCAGCTTGCTTCTTCCGAACATGTTCATTCCTCCCACGACAGACATATCGGCCACATCATTGACATATCTGCGCAGCAAGGCCGGATGTTCCTGAGCGAGAGACACACCGCCTCTGGCCACTGCCTCAAAATAAACCCGGCCAGGCTCCCGGTCCATCTTACGGTAAGCCAGCATGGCCCCGTTGGGCAGACGGCGGGAGACCACTCCTGTAGAAGGGTTGACGAACTTCCGGCGGGCCATCTCCTTCTGTGTCTTCTTAGGCGGAAGAGCCGCTGTCACCTCATATATCACCGAGTCTACAGTCAGAGGCTGAGGGTCTACAGCGAAATACTCCAGCCCCCCTGTCTTAAGCGGTGAGGTACACACCACCGTCCGGGAATCCTCGTCTGAAAACACAGAAGCAAGAAAACGGTAGACATCAGTACTGTCCATCTCCACCATAGCCGTCTCCGTATAGCTCTTGACCAGTTCGATTCCGGTCATCACATAGCCGTCTGTAAAATTGGCCCGGCAGAGGTCCGAATAGAATTTGTTGTCCAACGAAGAACGGCGGCGGTAAGTCTCATCGAGAGTCTTCAGATAGTCACTGCTGCTGCGACGGTACTCATAGCCCGAGACACCGTATTCAATAAGCCGTTCGACCTCTGCGAGAATGAATTCATATGCCATCACGTAATCCTCCGGAGCACATTCGACAGAGAATCGGAAGGAACTGCTGTTCAGCATCGGCACTATCCCTGCACTGACATTCCTGGCATAGAACGGAGCTTCACCTACGGCATCATACAGCCGCCGCTGCATAATGTCCATGCCTATTGTCGCCAGATAGTCATATATGAACGGTACTGCCGTACCTCTCAAGGATTCGTCCATCGGTCCGACAACATAGTCAAATGTCACGGTTGCGCAGTCCGCCTCCTTGTCCTGAAAATAGAAGTACCCGCCACCGGCAGCATTCACCAGTGAGTCAGGGAACTCCGGAGCAGGAGAGGAAGGCTTGGAAACCACCTGAAAAAGAGAACGTATCTTGGACTCCACCGCCACCGGATCTATATCTCCGGCAATGACCAGAGCCTGCATGTCCGGACGGCAGCGGTTGCGGTAGAAACGGCGGACATCCTCGGTGGTATACCTGTCAATCCTGGCGAAAAGTTCTTCCTGAGGCACTGGCGCCAGAGGCGTACCGGAAAAATAGAACCTGGCCAGCGAGTCCTTGACACGCTGTTCCAGTGTCTCACCGGCCGAAAATACATTCCGGAAAAAGTTCTTGCCCCTGGCCACTGAACGGTCATCCACTATCAGGGCCGAGGACATATTGTAAATCGCAAGAAGCATGGAATCCACCATAAAGTCATTTTTCTTTACCGGCACATCGCTGAAAGTGTATGTGGTATAGTAGTCTCCCGCATCTATCACCAGCCCGTCCGTACGGTCCAGTCCCATATTGTCGATAAAGGTGAATATCGCACCGTCAGGGAAATTGGAAGTCTCGGTCAGGGCCATGCACTCCATGAGCCAGGTCATCCCCCTGGAAGAGCTGTCCTCCATAGCTATACCGGTCTTCTGAATGAAGGTAAAATCGGCGTACCCTCCCACTGACGCATTGCGTACCAGATAGTAAGACAAGCCGTTAGGCATCGTCCCGCGCACTATCCTGGCATCGTTGTTCAGTTCACCGACCATCTGGGGAAAAGCCGCCGTAGCTTGAAGAAGCATGACAAGAAAGAGTAAAAATTTCCGTTTCATTTGACAAATGTATGAAAATATACTTATATTTGTCAGTTCCATTTCCCTTTCGAGCATAATAAAACCAACTAATATGAAGAAAATACTTGTAATTCTGACCATCGCAACACTTTCCACGGCACTTGTGTCCGCGCAGGACATGGAGTCCGCAACCGCTCTGTACAACGAGGGCGCGACAGCGCTCAATGCTGGAGACAAAGAAACTGCACTTGGATATTTTGAAGAGGCACTCTCTCAGGCCGAGCTGATAGGACCCGAAGCCGAGGAACTGGCATACAACTGCAAGAGGAACATTCCCACCCTCATCAATGCCATAGGTAAGGAGCTGGCCGCCTCCGACAACATTGACTCCGCCATCGTAGTACTGAACCGCGCCGTTGAGAAAGCCAACGAATACGGTCAGGAGGACATCGCAGTAGATGCCGAGGCCCTTATACCCCAGCTGTACATGCAGCAGGGCAACATCCTTCTCAATCAGAAAGATTACACCGGGGCCATGGACAAATACCAGCAGGTAGTGAACCTCAACCCCAACGATGCCAACGCTTATCTCCGTCTGGGCCAGGCAGCTTCCCGCGCCGGTGAGACAGAGACAGCCATAAGCGCCCTCACCAAGGCCTCCGAACTCGGACAGAGCAAGGCTGCCGACAAAGAGATGGCGACTCTCTACCTCAGCACATCCAACAATTATCTCAAGGCTAAAGATTATCAGAACGCACTGGACAACGCCAAGAAGTCCCTCGCAATCCTGCCCAACCCCACAGCCATGCAGATAGCCGGCACGGCAGCCCTCGCTCTCAAGAACTATGACGAGGCCATCGCAAACTTCGAGGGTTTCGTAACAGCCACTCCCAACGCCAGAAGCATCGACCAGATCCGCTACCAGCTGGCCACCGCATACGAGGCCAAGGGCGACAAGGAGAATGCCTGCGTGAACTACAAGGCCATCCTCAACAACCCTCAGTTCGCCGAATACGCAAAGCACAAAGTCAACGTAGAACTCAAATGCCAGTAAAGCTAGAGCTTCTCGCTCCGGCACGCAATAAGGACATCGGCATCGCGGCCATCGACTGCGGTGCCGATGCCGTGTATATAGCCGGACCTGCCTTCGGGGCACGCGAGGCGGCGGGCAACTCCTTCGGAGACATCGCCGTACTGACGGACTACGCTCACAGATTCGGCGCCAGGGTCTATCTGACCCTCAACACCATCATCTTCGAGAACGAGCTGGAGGAAGCCCGCCGCTGCGTATTCAGCGCCGTGGAAGCCGGATGCGATGCCCTCATAGTCCAGGACCTCGGACTCCTGAGGATGAGCATCCCGCAGATAGAGCTGCACGCCTCCACCCAGTGCAACATCAGAACACCGGAACAGGCCCGCTGGCTGGCCTCCCTGGGCTTCCACAAGCTGGTCCTGGCCCGGGAGCTGAGCCTGGAGCAGATCCGGGAGATATCCGAAGCCGTCCCCCAATGCGAGATTGAGTGCTTCGTACACGGAGCCCTCTGCGTGTGCTACAGCGGCCAGTGCTACCTGAGCCAGTACCTCACCGGCCGGAGCGCCAACCGCGGCTGCTGTATCCAGGCCTGCCGCTCCCGCTACGACGTGAAGGACGCCTCCGGCAATATCCTGTTGCGCGACAAAGCCATTCTCTCCCTCAAGGACCTCTCCCTCCTGGACCGGCTGGAACAGCTGGCCGGGGCGGGAGCCACCTCCTTCAAGATAGAGGGCCGGCTCAAGAACATCTCCTACGTCAGGAATATCGTCCGGGCCTACAGCGAGGCCCTGGACCGGCTGGTACAAAACAGCGGCGGCCGGTACTCCCGCAGTTCCTGGGGCTCCCCCGCCGGAGGCTTCACTCCTCAGCCCGCGGCTACCTTCAACCGGGGCTACACTCATTATTTCATCGACGGCACCCGGGGCAAATGGAATTCGGGCGACTACGCCAAGGGCATCGGAGAGCCCGTCGGGGAAGTCGGCAGCATAAGCGGCAGGACAATGGAGATACGGCTGTTCAAGGGCATCAGCACCCCGGTCACCAACGGCGACGGCCTCTGTTTCGTATCCAGGAAAGGGGAGGTCACCGGCATGCGGGCCGACAAGGTGGAGGGCAGCACCGTCACATTCGGACAGACTGAAGGCAGCGCACCGGCCCCCGGCACGAAAATCTACCGCAGCTACAACCACAGCCTCGAAAAAGCCCTTGAGAACAATCCGCCGACAAGACTGATTCCGGCAGAAATACGCCTGACACAGACAGACGGCGGGAGATACCTTCTGACGGCCGATGCCGCCGGCGGAGCCTCCGCGTCGGTGGAATTTACGGCGGAGCAGGCCCTGAACCGGGACAAGGCCGCCTCCGGCCTCCGCTCCTCGCTGTCCAGACGCAGCGGGATTGTCACATTTACCCTGAGCGGCCTGCCTCAAGACGGTCCCCTGCCCTTCCTGCCCCCATCGGCCGCCAACGCGCTGCGCCGGGAACTGGCCGCGGGACTGGAATCCGCTCCCGCCGCTCCCGATATGAGGGAAAGCATCCCCTTCGACCGCCTGGACAGGACCAGAATCATCCCTCCGGCACAGCGGACTCTGCTCAACTGCGCCAACTCATTGTCCCGAAGCATCTACGAATCAGCCGGCATAGAGCCTGACCGCGCTTTTGAGACCGACCCGGCGGCATCTGTGGAGCTCATGCGCTGCAAATACTGCATCCGCTACGAGATGGGCCGCTGCCCGAAACAGCGTCCGGGAGAGAAGGCCGCACCGCTCTATCTGGAAAATAACGGACGCCGGGTAAAAGCCGTCTTCGACTGCGCCCGCTGCGAGATGGTCATACTTCCGGATCCGGATGGTGGTAACGCCCCTGATCCTGAGTAATATTGCCGTAGTCGATGGCACGGACTGGGCTCGTTTGGAGCGAAGCGACTAAGCCCTCCCGCTCGGGGAGGGTTTGGGTGGGGGTACTACACCTAAACCGGTGCCCTGGCTATAGCTCCGGATGGTGGTAACGCCCCTGATCCTGAGTAATATTGCCGTAGTCGATTGCCCGGACGGGGCACCGGTTTATGCAGGCGGTACACTGAACACAGCCATGTCCCCAGACGGGACGTCCGTCCTGCATCGTTATGGTGCCTGTAGGACAATTGGCCGCACACAGCCCACAGCCTATGCAGGCATCGCCCACATGGAACTTGGTCTTACTGTCTGGACCGGCCAGGAACTTGCGGAACAGCGGATTGATGAGCCGGCTCTTGAGCCACGGCCTGGTACCCACGGTGTAATGGCTGCAACTGCTCTGTCCGCGGATGGCATCCACGACGGCCCGGACTTCCTGAGGAGCCGTATGCAGCTTCGTCTCGCGCACCTCATCGGAATCCACTCCGAATCCCTTCATCAGTATGTAGTTGTTCGGCATCCGCACCGACCAGCAGGCTGTCAGAGGCAGGCCGCGGCGGCTAAGGGCCTCCCGCATCATCCGGTCCGTCCAGCCGCAGGTATCCCCGCAGGTGCACACGGCATAGACCGGCTGCCCGCCGTAATCCTTGATCCGCAGACGCTCCACGAAACGCAGCATCAGCACGGCCGGTCCCCACGAATGTACCGGGAAGACCAGAATCAGCGGCTCTCCGTCTTTTAGGGAATACTCACATACACCGGTCTCCCCAGCCTTACGCAGTTCATCGGCCACCGCCACAGGCTCAGCCTCCCCCAGCGCGGCCGACAGCTGCCGGGCCGTCCACAGAGAGTTTCCCGTACCTGAAAAATAGAATATCATATATCAGAAATTTTTGGTCGCAAACAGTACATTCGCCAGATGACAGAACACCATCTTGGCATTGACATTGGCCTCTATCATCGTCCTGGCCTCCTCCAGGGCCTTGAAGGCCTTCTCATAGAAGCCGTCCGGTATAAGCGGGCTCAGGCGCGTCACAGTTTCCTCCTCTTGCGGAAGAACATCCGAAATAGCATTCAGGCCGCGGCGACGCATCATCATCTTACGCAACAGATCCTCCAGGTACTGGCAGAAATCCTTCTGCCGTTCGCGCCCCAGGGCCAGAAGTGCATCATTGCCCTCCAGCAGCCCGACCAGATTTCCGGAGACCACCGAACCGAGCATCTGCTCCGCAGCCGGAAGGTATGCAGAAGCCGCCGACCCCTCCCCGGCCATATCCAGTGCCATTCCAGGGCTGCCGCCGGCCGTGCGGGCATAGACCAGAGCCTCCTGCGGCGAAATGCCGGTCCGTTCCTGCAACATCCGGACTACATCCTGAACCGATGGAGGATAGAGACGGATAAGCTGTGAACGGGAGCGGATAGTGGATATAATACGCTCAGGGGCATGAGTTATAAATAGGAAATATGTATCCGGCATAGGTTCCTCGACTATCTTGAGCAGACGGTTGGCCGCCTCGGCGTTCATTCTTTCCGGCAGCCAGATTATCATATACTTGCCCCGACCTTCGTATGATTTGAGGCTCAGAACATCGAGTATCTCGCGGGCCTCTGCCACACTGATGGTTCCTACTTTGCCATCGATGCCCAGGCGGGCGTACAGGTCTGTCTCGGTAAAATACGGATTATCCCTGTAAAGCTGCCGCCACTCCTGAAGGAAGGAAGCACTCAGGGGCTTTTTCGAGCTTCCCGACTTAGCCGTAACATTGACCGGAAAGGCAAAATGCAGGTCGGGGTGGACCATCTCCCCCACCTTACGGCAGACCGGGCAGTCCCCGCAGGAATCCTCCCCTGCACAACGGTTCTGACACATCATATACTGCACCAATGCCAGGGCCAACGGCAGGGCGCCGTAACCGTCCCGCTCCACCAGCATTATGGAGTGCCCTGTCCGTCTGCTGTCCACCATACGGAGCAGGCGTGTCTTCAGTTCTTCGTTTCCTAATACTTCTTTAAATTGCATATCGAAATTCAAAGATAAATAATTATCTTTGTAGTTTATGGATAAAATGGAAGAAAAAAACATAATATACGACTGTTCCCGCGGATGCACCACCGAGCGGGAAGACAATGGGGAGCTTCTGTGCAGATACCACGGCGGATGCTGCAAGCTGCACGATTTCAACTGGCTCAGCGGCATCTACGACCCCAAGTTCAGCAATATATACGAAGTTCGTTTCAAGAACACCCGTAAGGGATTCTATGAAAACACCTCCCGCCAGCTCCTCAAGATAGGCGATCTGGTAGTAGTTGAGGCCGTAACGGGTCACGATGTAGGCATAATCACTCTCGAAGGTCCGATAGTAGGCCGGCAGATACAGCGGAATCATTTTGACACGGCCACCAAAGAGTTCAGGAAAATCTACCGCAAGGCCCGCCCCCTCGACCTGGAAAAATGGCAGGAAGCCATAGCCAGGGAACACAGCACCATGATACGGGCCCGCCAGATAGCCGCGGATATGGGACTGAATATGAAAATAGGAGATGTGGAGTTCCAGGGTGACGGAACCAAAGCCATCTTTTACTACATCGCCGATGAGAGAGTGGACTTCCGCCAGCTTATCAAGGTATTCGCAGAGGAGTTCCGTATCAGAATAGAGATGAAACAGATAGGCGCCCGCCAGGAAGCCGGTCTCATCGGAGGCATAGGTGTCTGCGGACGCTCCCTGTGCTGCTCGAAATACATCTCCAACTTCCAGTCCATATCCACACAGTCCGCCCGCTGCCAGGACCTGTCCCTGAACCCGCAGAAACTGGCCGGCCAGTGCGGAAAACTCAAATGCTGCATCAACTACGAAGTGCCTGTATATGTGGACGCCCACAACAACACCCCCAATGTCAATGCCCCCCTTGAATTCCAGGACGGTCAGGCCTGGCTGGTCAAGACCGACATTCTCAAGGGTATAATGTGGTTCTCCTATCAGGAGGGCGACATGTCCAAGATGACACCACTTACAGTAGACGAAGTCCGCCATATCATAGCGTCCAACCGGAAGGGCGTCAAACCTGCCACCATGATCAAGGACAACGGCAACGAGGAAAGGCCTATAGACTTCGTATCATCCCTCGGAGACGACAGCATCGACCGCTTCGACAACAAGCGCAGGAAAAAGAAGAAAAAGAAAAAACCCGCACGGAACGGTGAGGCAGGCAATCCAGGAAACACCGGAAGCTCCACGGACAAAACCAACAACAGGAAACCCGGCAGACAATGAAATTCCGGAAAGGACCATGCAGGCTGCTGATCTGCCTTACTGCCTTCGCGGCCTTATCTGCATGCTCTGGAATAGCGGACGACACTGCCACTATGTTCCGGAGTCTTGCGGACGGAGAAAAAGCGGAAGCACATTTCTCTGTACCCATGGACGACTCCACCGGAATATACACCCTCAGCCTTATAGCCCGCTTCAACAAAGGAGAAGGCCCTGACTCCCTTATCATGAACATTACACTCACATCCCCGGACAATATAAGAGGCTCAGAGACCGTAACTTTTCCATCCGGATACTATATCATAAAACGCTACGTAAAGGATCATCCGGAAGACAGACGTATAATGCTGGCCTCCACCCCTGACTATTACGACATCTGCTGGGAATACCGGAGCGGAATTATCCCACCGGTTCCTGGAGACTGGGAGATAGCCATCACCCTTCCAGACAGCCCGGAAGGACTAAGAGGAATAGGAATCACTATAAAATCAGAACAACATGGGAAAAGACAAGATACGTAAATTCAAGGAAAACGAGACATTCCGCTGCCTCGTCCAGCCTCCTATGGACGAGGTACTGCACAAGGATCATCCGCTGAAAGGACACTGGGGGACAGAAGTATTCGGCAATGACCATCCGATAATCCTCGAACTGGGCTGCGGCAAGGGAGAATACACTATAGCCCTCGCAGAGCGGTTTCCAGAGAACAACTACATCGGAGTTGACATCAAGGGCGCCCGCCTTTGGAAAGGCGCCAAGTACGCCACCGAGCACGCCATGCCCAACGTGGCCTTCCTCCGCACCCGGATAGACTTCATCGACTCCCTCTTCGGTCCCGGCGAGGTATCGGAGATATGGCTGACCTTCTCCGACCCCCAGCCCAAGAAGCCCAACAAGCGGCTCTCCAGCCCCATCTTCCTGGAGCGCTACTCGCACTTCCTCAAGCCTGACGGCATCATGCACCTGAAGACCGACAGCCAGCTCCTGCACGAGTCCACCCTCGAAGTCATCCGCGAGGGCGGCCACACCCTTCTGGAGGCCGATAACGACATCTACGGCACCGGCCTCGCCGAGAGGGAGCCGCTGCTGTCCATCAAGACCTTCTACGAGTCGATGTTCCTCGCCGAAGGCAAGCCGATCACATACGTAAGGTGGAAACTATAGACCGCCGCACAGACTTGCGGCAATGGATGCGAGGCCGTCTCTGGAAAGGGACGGCTTTAATATTTCCAGGCATTCCTGAGCCCGGGCAGAATAGTCCCTGACTACTCCTGTCGCTGACTCTATGCCGCCGTGGGAGAGGACGAAGGTCCTGATCTCTGAGGCTACCTCCCTGTCCTGCTCTTTCTTCGAAGGGTCGCAGGTGATGTCGCCCATCCGGCGGCGGATGTGCTCCTCCTGGTCGGGAGCGTTGCGCATGGCGCAGAGCAGCGGCATGGTGATCTTGCGCTCCATGATGTCGCTGTCGCTGTCCTTGCCGGTCTCGGCGCTGGAATGATAGTCGAGGATATCGTCCCGTATCTGAAAGCCGCACCCCAGCCAGTAGGCGTACTGCTCCATCGCAGCGACCACTTCCCCTGAGGCGCCGGCCACTATGGCTGGGCCCTTGACGGAAGCGATGAAGAGGGAGGCCGTCTTGCGCCGGATCACCTGGATATAGTCGTCCTCGGTGGCGCGGAGGCTGTCAGCCAGTTCCATCTGGATGATTTCGCCCTCCGCCAACTCCTCAAGGGACTTCGAATAGATGCCCAGCACCTCCACGGGACAGCCGTAGGCGATGAGCAGGTGAATGGCCCGGGTCAGCCAGTAGTCCCCCATCAGCAGGGATGCTCCGGGGGAAAACAGCTTGCGGACCGTCATGCGGCCGCGGCGCTGGTCGCTGTCGTCCACCACGTCGTCGTGAAGAAGGGTGGCGGTGTGGATAAGTTCGGAGACAGCTGCGCAGGCTACAGCCTTCTGATTAATAGAACCGCTGCAGGCCTTCGCGGTTACGAGGGCCAGCAGCGGTCTGAGTTTTTTACCCGAGGCATCGAGGAGATAGGTGTTGATCCTGTTGAGAAGGTCGCTGCGGGAAGCCAGGGCCTCCGTAAGGAGCTTTTCGAAGCCTTCCCACTCCGGGGCTATCGTCCGTCTGATGTCTTCGGTCAGTGTCATTTCTGTCTACTAGAAGAAAAATGCCAGGGAGAGCTCGCCTCCGTTGAATCTGGAATCCGAATCAAAGTCAACTCTTGTGCCCCTGATTTCGAAATCATCTTCAAAGACTGGATTGAGATCCCAGTTCCACTTGAAGGATACCTGGAAACGCCATACGTAGATACCGGCGCCCACTCCGATACCGTACTGGAACCGGTTGAGGAACTGATTGACGGACTCTTTATCCAGATCAGCGCCCATAATACTGCCCTTGCCGAAAACCACTGCTCCGACATAGGGAGAGACTACTACATAGGGTTTCACCACACTCAAAAAGCGGATACCCCACTGAACGTTAATCGGAATACGTACGGCACCTGACACGAAACGGCTGTCAAGTGACTGTCCCAGGATAGTTCCTCCATCCGCCCGGAATCCGGACTGCACATACTGCAGCTCAGGATTTATCTCAAATCCCAGAGGAAGATTGAAATTGAAGACGAGACCGGCATTGAATCCTGTGTAGGTTTTCAGAAATCCGTCCGCGAACATGTCATCCACTCCGGACATGTTGGAAAAGGTCAGTCCGGCCTTGACGCCGAGGTTGAAGAAGTCCTTGCCGGGCTGGGCGTTGGCCGGTACAGCAGCGATCAGGAGGGCAAGGGTAAGGATTGAGAAAATCTTTTTCATGGCAAACGTTTTTACTCGATTGAGTTCATCTTGGCGACGATGGCGGCCTTGGTTGTGGAGCCTACCATCTTCTCTTTCATCACACCGCCCTTGAAGAACAGCAGAGTCGGGATGTTGCGGATGCCGAACTTCATGGGGATGTCTGTGGACTCGTCCACGTTGCACTTCGCGATGAGCCATTTGCCCTCATACTCTTTGGACAGCTCCTCGACGATAGGAGAGATCATGCGGCAGGGGCCGCACCAGGGTGCCCAGAAATCCAGAAGTACGGGAATCTGGGAGTTGATTACCATTTCTTCGAAATTGGAATCGTTGATTGCTAACATAACTTTTTACCTTTTTATATTTATATGATTTAAAAGAAAAATACCAGATTGACCTCGAGGCCGCGGAAGTTGCCCATTCGGACCGGACCCGAATGCTCTTCAGACTCCCCCTGGCCTATGTTAATGCCGTTATCAGGAATATTGCGGACCAGCTGCCCGATATTCCAGTTGTATTTTACCTGAAGCTGGAGTCTCCAGAAATCTACACCGCCGCCAATACCGACACCGTATTGAAAGCGGTTGATGCCGGACCATTCCACCTCCTGAGGCAATTTATAGACAGCATATCCGATATACGGAGACACCATCAGGTAGGGACGGAAAAGAATCAGGTCCAGGCCTACCTGCAGATTGACCGGAAGCTCGATAAAATCGGCACGGAAGCGGAAATTCTCAGGACCGCGGTACATCGTTCCTTTAGACACATAATTGAGTTCCGGCTGGATGGTCATACCCTGTACGGGGAGGTCGAAACTGAAGGCGACTCCGGCATTGAACCCGGTGTAGTTGCGGACAGACTCGGAGATATAGCCCAGCTCAAAGCGGCTCATGGTCGTAAAATTGATACCGCCTTTGACTCCTACCTTAAAGATGGAGGATGAATAATCCTGACCGACGGCTACCTGAGGCAGGGCCACCAGAACTGCCGTGAGTCCGATAATTGCTGTAAGCTTGCTGAAATACTTCATCCCGCGAATATAGTAAAATTATCGATTCTTTTTAACCAGATATGCCAATCCGCCCTGAGCTGTCTCCTTATACAGGTTGGGGAGATCGTGGCCCGTACGCTTCATGGCCTCGATAACTGTATCGAAGGGCACAATGTGACTGCCGTCCGACATCAGCGAATACTGGGTGCAGTCCATCACCCTCGCGGCGGCGAAGGCATTGCGCTCGATGCAGGGTATCTGGACCAGGCCGCAGACAGGGTCGCAGGTCAGGCCCAGGAAATGCTCCATGCCCATGGCGGCGGCGCACTCGATCTGGGGAGGGGTACCCCCGAAGAGACGGGTAGCGGCGGCACAGGTCATGGCGCAGGCGCTGCCGACCTCGCCCTGACAGCCGACCTCGGCCCCGGAGATGGAGGCATTGGCCTTGATGACGGAACCGAAGAGACCGGCGGTGGCCATAGCGTTGATTATCTTCTTCTCAGTGACTTTGTACTGAGTGTGGATCAGATAGAGGACGGCCGGAAGCACTCCGCAGGAGCCGCAGGTGGGAGCCGTAACGATGGTGCCTCCGGCAGCGTTCTCCTCGGAGACGGCCAGGGCGTAGGCGAACAGCAGGCCGCGGCGCTGCATGGTGTTCTGGTAGCTCATCGCATGCTGGTAGTAGGAGTAGGCCTTGCGGCGCACGTTCAGGCCGCCGGGCAGGACGCCCTCATGGTCCAGACCATCCTCAATGGCTTTCTTCATCACCACCCAGCGGTCGTAGAGGTAGTCCCAGATATCGGACTCCTCGTGCTGGGCAACGTATTCCCAGAAATAGGAATTGTACTTGTTGCACCAGCCCAGGATATCCTTCATCTTGCTGTAGGGATATATGTTCTTCTCGGGCTGCCGGCGTCCGTCCTCGCTGATGTCGCCCCCTCCTATACTGAAAAGGGTCTTTTCTCCCATGAGATTGCCTTCCGCATCGTACGCCTTGAAGTTCATACCGTTGGGATGCTGAGGCAGGAATTCGCCCGGTTTCCAGATGATATCCACCCGCGGACTCCGATCATCCTTCAGAGCCTCAATAAGGGCCACATCGGTCATGTGCCCCTTGCCTGTGGCGGCCAGACTGCCGTAAAGGGTAACAGCAAACGAAGATGCCCCGGGATACATTCCCTTGAACATCTCCGCCGCTTTTTTGGGGCCCATGGTATGGCTGCTCGAAGGCCCCTTTCCTATCTTGAAAATCTCTTTTATGCTCTCCATTGCAGTATGTGGTACTCAAATGAAGGCGCAAAGATAACCAAAATCAAAAATTGTACTCAAAAAATCACACTGTCTGCTCGATATTCCAGACAAAGGCCCGCACACCCACCTCGCGGTTGCGGTTGTCGAGCTTGCGGACGGTCTGAAGCAGTTCCTCGACGCGGTCGTCCTCGACCACGGTCATCATGGCGGAGTTCATCTCCGGCCAGGTATGGGTGCCGCGGCGGGGCTCTCCGTCCCTGCTGCCGCGGCCCTGGACCTGCTCAAAGAAGGTGAAGCCGCGGATGCCCAGCTCGTCGAGCATGTACTCCACCCTCTCGGTATTGGCCTGGTTATATACTATAAAGACACATTTCATAATAGGTATCCTCCATTTTTACTGGTTGAGTTCCTGCCTCCTGCGCACCTCGGGGTCATCGCCCTCGGGGTTGGGAGACAGCTGCATGAAAATGAACTGGGAGCGGGTCTTCCTATCCTTGTCCCTCTCACCGTGGCGGGAGAGCAGGGCGTAGAAGACGGGCACCACTACGAGGGTCACCACCGTGGCCACGAGGAGACCGCCGATGACGACGATACCCATGGGCTTCCACATCTCGGCGCCCTCACCCTGGCTCAGGGCCATAGGCAGCATGCCGAGGAAGGTGGTGATGGCGGTCATGAGCACGGGACGCAGACGGGAGGCTCCAGAGAGGGCGATGGCCTCGTTGAGCTCGTATCCGCGGTCGCGCATCAGGTTGGTGTAGTCCACGAGCACGATGGCGTTCTTGGTCGCGATACCCACCAGCATGATGAATCCTAAGGAGCCGATCATGTCGAGGGTAGTGCCCGTTATCCACAGGGCGAGCACCACGCCGGAGAGGGCGAAGGGCACTGCGGTCATGATCATCACCGGCTTGACGAAGGACTCGAACTGGGAGGCAAGCACGATGTATATCAACAGGATGATCAGGGCCAGGAGGAGGAGCAGATCCTGGAAGGTGTCCTGCTGGTCCTCATAGTTACCGGCCAGGCGGACGGTGATACCGCTGGGTACGCCCATCCGGTCCACGGTCTGCTGGATGCCGGCGGCCAGCTCGCCCATCGAGGTCTCATACGGGGTCACTGAGATGGTCACTATCCTCTGACGGCTCTTGCGCTCGATAGTAGGCGGGGCGAAATACTCCTCAATCTTGCCGAGTTCCTTTATCTTGATCATCGCACCGGTGGCGGTGGGAATGGTCATGTCCTCGATGTCGGTGATGGAGTTGCGGTCCTCCTCCTGCAGGCGCACCACTATGTCGTACTCGTCTCCGTCCTCCTTGAGGTAGCCGGAGGCCATGCCGTTGACGCGGTTGCGCACGTAGGTGGAAACGGTGGAGGAGTTGAGGCCGTGGTAGGCCAGCTTCTCCTTGTCGAGGTTGATCTTGATCTCGGGACGGTCCTTCTCGCGGCTGATGTCGATGTCGCGGGCTCCGGGCACGTTGTCACGGATGGCGTTGCGGACCTCCTGGGCAAAGGCGTTGGTCTCATCGAAGCTGTAGCCGTAGATCTCCACGTCGACTGTCGAGGAGGCCCCGCCCATGAAGCTGGAGACATCGCACTGGTAGTCGATAATCTCCGGATAGGATGCCAGTTCCTGACGCAGCACCTCGGCTATCTCGAAGATGGAACGCTCGCGCTCGTTCTTCTTGTTGCAGACCACGGTCATGGACATGGTGTTGTTCATGGTCGAGGAGAACATGGCCGAGACTCCGTCGTCGTCGGTGGTACCGGCGGAGGTGGATATCAGCTCTATCTCGGGCACCAGTTCGTAGAAACGGCTCTCGATGTGACGGGCCATCTTGGCGGTCTCCTCGATACGGTAGCCGGTGGCCAGCTCGATGGATACGGACAGACGGCCGTTGTCGGTCTCCTGAATGAAGTCGGTTCCGATCTTGCCCATCAGGAAGGGAGTGATGGAAGCGAAGAAGAAGAGCACGATGGCGCCGAGGGTGATGGCCTTATGGTTCAGGCACCAGCGCAGCAGCCGGGCGTATGCGCGGTCCAGAGCGTCGAGGATGGGGATAACGAATCTCTGGTAGAAGTTGCGCTTGGGCGGGATGTTTTCGATGACTCCCCTCTCGTTGATGCGCACGGGACGGGCCTTGAGCAGCTTGGAGCAGAGCATGGGGGTCAGGGTAATGGCCACTACGGTCGAGGTACATACCATGATGGTCACCAGCCAGCCGAGTTCCTTGAACATGATGCCGGCCATACCGGTGAGCATCGTAAGCGGTACGAACACCACCACTATCACGAGGGTCGTAGCGATAACCGACACCCACACCTCGTTGGTCGCATAGATGGACGCCTCCCTCGGACTGGAACCCCTCTCGATGTGCTTGGTGATGTTCTCGAGCACCACGATGGCGTCGTCCACCACCATACCGATGGCCACGGTCAGGGAACTGAGGGATATGATGTTCAGCGAGCTGTCAGCCAGCATCAGGTAGATGAAGGCCACTATCAGGGATATGGGGATGGTCAGGGAGATGATCAGGGTCGAGCGCCACTCTCCGAGGAAGAAGAGCACCACGAGCACCACGAAGAGCAGGGCGTACAGAATCGACTCCTCCAGGGAGCTGATGGAGTTCTGGATGTCCTCCGAAGAGTCGTAGATGGTCTCTATCTTAATGTCCTTAGGCAGGGTCTTCTCTATCTTGGCCAGCTCTTTCTCGAGGTCCTGGCAGATCTGCACGGTGTTGGCGCCGGTCTGCTTGGTCACCATGAGGCGGACGCTCTCGCGGCCGTTGGTCTTCTCATCGAGGCTCAGGTCCTTGATCGTGTCGCGCACCGTGGCCAGGTCCCGCACGAAGACCTGCCGGCCCTCGGGAGTGACTGTAACCACGATGTCGTTGATCTCGGAGCTCTCGACGTACTCGCTGCGCACCTCGAGCTGGTACTGCTCCTTGTTCATCTTGACGGTACCGGAGGAAAGGTTGAGGTTGTTGGCGGCTATCGCACTGCCGACGGTTTCCAGGGGAAGGCCGTAGGCATCCAGCTTCTGCTGGTCGATATCCACGTACACATAGCGCTCCGGAGAGCCGGAAAGGGTAAGGTTTCCGATACCGTTGACCATGCTCAGCTGCGGGATGATCTCATCGTTGAGCAGCTTATCCAGTCCGGGATAGCTCTCGTCGGCCGTAATCGAGTACTGGAGGATAGGCATGGAGCTGGTGCTGAACTTGAAGATGAACGGGTTGGTACAGCCGTCGGGCAGCTCGTCCGTCACCATGTCTATGTACGACCTTACGTCGTTTATAATCTCGTCCAGATCCGTACCCCACTCCAGCTCGAGCATCACCACGGAGATATTGTCCTTGGTGGTGGAGGTAATCTCCTTGAGGTAGTCGACGGAGTTGAGGTTGTTCTCTATGATCTTCGTAACGTTGGTCTCTATCTCGGAGGCGCTGGCTCCCGGATAGACGGTCAGCACGGAGATGTACGGCGGGTCCATCTCCGGAAACTGGTCGATAGGCAGCCTCAGGAACGAGAACACGCCTATCACTATCACGGCGACGAATACCAGAAGGGTCGTCACCGGACGGTTGATCGCTGATTTGTAGATACTCATCGCAGGCGGGGATTATTGTACCACATTGAGTTTGACTCCGTCCACGAGCTTGGCCTGGCCGGTGGTGACGATGGGGTCGCCGACCTTCAGGCTGTCGCTGGAGATTTCTATCGTCTGGTCGTGACGCTCGCCTATCTCCACGAAGACGCGCTTGGCCACGCCGCCTTCATCCACAAAGACATAGCGGTTGTTGGAGCCGATGAGCCTGAGTACCGCCTGGTAGGGCACCACGAGGGCTTCGGTCCGGCCCAGGTCCAGCACCGTGCTCACGTACATGCCCGGACGGATGAGCTCGGAGGAGTTCGGAATCCGCAGCTTGAGGGTAAATGTATGGGATGCCGGGTCTACGGTCGGATAGACTATCTCGATAGACGCGGGAAAGGCCCGGCCGGGGTAGATGTCCGAATAGACATTGACCTGCATTCCTTTCTTGACTAAAGGATAATAGGTCTCGGGTACATTGACGTAAGCCTTCAGTTCTTTGATCTTGGTAAGCTGGAGGATGGGCTGGGCCCCGCTGTAGAGTTCCCCGTCCTCGTAGGTCTTGGCCGAGATGACACCGTCGAACTGCGCCCTTACGAAGGTGTTCTCCTCCAGGAAGCGGAGGGTCTCCTGCGTCTGGTCGTAGCTCAGCTTGGTCTGGTCGTAGGTCTGCTGGGAGATGGCCTCGCTCTCGAGGAGCATCTGTACGCGGTTCATCTCTATCTGGAGGTTGGCAAATGCTATGCGGGTGGTGTTGAGCTGGTTCTGGTCCATCCGAACGAGGGTGTCGCCCTTACGCACACGGTCACCCACCTCGACGTAGATCTTCTCGATGAGACCCGTCAGCGAGGGGGAGATGTTCATCTGGTCATAGCCCTGCAGGGTGGTCGAGAGCTCTATCTGCCTCGATACCTCCTGATAGGCCAGCGGGGTGGTGCGTACCTGCTCTACCCTTTCCTCCGCGACATCCGCGGTCTTGTTGCCGCCGCAGCCGCTGAGCAGGGCGGCGCAGGCTGTGATTGTGGCTATTGCTTTGATTTTCATGGCTTATTTTTCTTCCTGAGTATATGTATTCTTGTTGAGTAGTTTTTCGAGCTCGATCTGGGCTGTCACGTAGTCCAGGGCCGCCTGCACGTAGGTGCTCTGGGCTGTGATGAGGGTGGTGGCCGAGTTGGTCACGTCGAGACTGGAGGCGTGGCCGAACTCGTATTTCTTGCCGATGTTGTCAAACACCTTCTGGGACACCTCCACGTTCTTGAGCTGGGTCTGGTAGCGCTCGTAGGCGGAGGAGAGGTTGTACTTGAGCTGGCGGTGCTGGATCTTAAGGGCCATCTCGGTGCTCTCCAGGGTGTTGAGCTGCTTCTGGTACTCCAGCTTGGCTTTCTTGAAGGTCTCCAGATTCTTTCCCGAGGAGAAAATGGGAATCGACAGGGTCAGTCCCACCATGTTCGGAGGGGTCATGTTCATGGTCATCTCGTCGGAAAAATACTTCCTGCCCGTGTACTGGTAAAATGCGCTCAGGGTAGGTCCGTAGGCCCATCCGGCGAGGTTCTTCTGCTGGCGGTAGAGGTCGGTGCTCTTGAGGGCCAGCTGGTAGGAGAAGTTGTTCTCAAGGATAAAATCATCGTAGAGCAATGCCAGGGAATACTCCACGTCCATCAGCTCATCCAGGGTCTGGGTCAGGACTATCTCCTTGTCGAAGCCGATGTTCATCTGCAGGCGCATGGAGTTGTATATCATCTCCAGGCCGCGGCGGGCCTCGTTGATCGAGGTCTCGAGGGTAGCCACCTGCACCAGTATCTGATCGGCATCCACCTGCTCGGCCACGCCGGCGTCCACGGACTTCTGGGAGAACTCGTGCAGCCTGCGTACCGTCTCCAGGTTACGCTCCAGCAGTTCCAGGGTCTGACCGCTCACCAGGGCGGAGAAATACAGGAGCCGCACCTGCTCGGCGACCTCCTGCTGCGACTGCCGGCGGGTGACGTCGGACATCTCCACGGAGAGCTTGCCTATGAGGGCGCTGATGACCTGCGCACCGCTGACGGCCATTGAGGCGTTGACGCCTATCGAGCCGTAGGGGGGCATGGCGATCGACAGGCCCGTCTCGCCGAAGGCCATCTCATAGCCCATGTAGTTCGAATAGTCCAGGGTTCCGTTGACCTGGGGCAGCATGCTGGCGATAGCGGCCCAGCGGTCGGCCTCGGCCTGGCGGACGGCAAGGGAGGAGTTCTGGAGGTCCCAGTTGTGCTCCAGGGCATAGCTCATCGCCTCTTCCAGGGTAAAATACAGCACAGAGGAGTCTGTCGGCTCCTGCTGCACCTGCGCCTGCTGTTCCTGAGTCTGCTGCTCCTGCGGCAGTCCCGCCTGCGATGTCTGCAGGGGGGATGCCTCAGCCGTCATGGAGACAGCCGCAGCACAGCACAGAAGGGCTGTTGTCTTAAAGGATTGTCTCATTGTTATTTTAACATTGATTTATTATTTTCCAGATATTCGTCGATATAGGCCCTGCCCTTCTCCGAGGCTATGCCTCTGATAAGAAAGAGCATCAGGCAGTCCGAGCCGCGGTCATGCTTTATTTCCAAATAATTGCGCACTGCCCTGTCGGTCACGGCCACCGAGAGCTCGAAGAGCTGGAGGGACAGGCTGTGGGCGTCCAGGACACCGGTGATGAACAGTCCCTCCTTCTGCCCCTGCTCTATGATCCGCTCCAGCAGCTCGCAGTGCCAGCGGTTGACATCCTTGACCACGTTCAGGAACACCTCCGGGTAATATTTCTTGACCTCCGTGAAGAAATCGTAATAGAAGGTCATGCGCTGGCTGTCCTTGCTCCGGAGTGAGTTCATGAACCACTCCAGGACATTGCCGGCCCGGGAGAGTTCCTCCTCGGAACGGAGCATATTGTCCTTATGCAGCAGGAGGATACACTCCTGCAGAAGTTCCGCCTTGTCATGGAAAAGTTCGTAGAGTGTACGCTTGGACATGCCGTTGGCAGAGGCAACCTCATCCATTGTCAACGACTTGCATCCACGCTCCAGAAAGAGTACGGACGTATTTCTCAGTATTTGCTCCCTGTTTGTCATAATCAAGGCGCAAAACTAAGAAAACTTCCGCAGTTTTCAAATTTCTGACAGAAAATCGTTAATCGGGCAACTCCTCTTTCCAGTCCTCCACACTCCACTCACCCCAGATCTTGACATGCACCGACATATAGCCGGGGACCATGCCCTGCTGAGCTACACGGCACATTATCTCGCCTTCTGAAAAATAGTTGCTGCCGTCAAATATGGGAGAATTACCGATATACTCTTTGGGATTATATCCGCTAAGCCCGTCTATAGACATACCGAAAACGGGCATTGTCTCATCAGGAATCTGATTTTCCCCGAAGTACGATTCCATACTGCCGCTGAAATCGTACGAAACCGTAGGCCGTTCTCCACCATAACTACCGCCCGCGTCATACCACGGAACCGGCACCATATCCGTACGAAAATCCAGATTTGCCCGTGAGTAGGCCAAAAGCGGCTCCCACAGTCTGTTGGCTCCGAAGACACCCTCGACAGAATAATACCCGTCATTCCTCCTGACCAGCGTCAGTTCAAAAGTCTCTCCCGGCCCTAAGGACCACGGTTTCCACCACACATAGGAAATATCCCAGACGGCACCGGACTCGTTGAGTGTACGACCGTAGGTATTGACTGTGTAATCCACCGCAAACTTGTTAAAATACACTGTGTCTCCTTCCTGTCGGATGCTGCCCGGATCCGAGTTGAAATACTTCGTCAGAACATCAGCCCTGGCAGCAGAATCCTCTGCTTCAAGATACATATTGACCTGAAAGAAATAATCCAGCATATCGACCATACCCTCACTTATGTCCTCCATACGCGACAGGTACTCTTGAAACTGCTCTTCGGACGGCCTCGTACTCCCCTTAGTGCATGATACCGCTGAAAGAGCTGCCAGAGCACATGAGGCAATGGCCGGGAAAGCCTTTAAAATCCCTATGATTACCTTCTTCATATAAATATAATTTTCCGCAAAGGAAAGAATTATTTCACAGAAATCACGCATAAATCAGAAATTACCCTGACAACTCTTCCGTGATTTTATTATTTTTGCATTCAGAAAAAAATACTCTAAACACTCAATATTATGTACAAAGATTTTCAAGCCTATCTTCAGAATGAACTGAACAGCATCAAGGAAGCCGGTCTGTACAAAGAGGAGCGCGTCATCGTCACTCCCCAGGGTCCCGAAATCACCCTCCAGGACGGCACCAAAGCCCTTAACTTCTGCGCCAACAACTACCTCGGCCTCGCTGACAGCAAGGAACTGGTAAACGCAGCCAAGGAAGCTCTCGACACACACGGCTACGGTATGGCCAGTGTTCGTTTCATCTGCGGTACAGGTGACCTGCAGAAGAAACTCGAGGCCAAGATCGCTGAGTTCTTCGGCACAGAGGACACCATCCTCTATGCTGCATGCTTCGACGCCAACGGAGGCGTATTCGAGCCCCTGCTGAACGATCAGGACGCCATCATCTCTGACTCTCTCAACCATGCTTCCATCATCGACGGTGTACGTCTTTGCAAGGCCAAGAGATACCGCTACGCCAACGCCGATATGGCCGAACTGGAGAAATGCCTTCAGGAAGCCCAGGCCCAGCGTCACCGTATCATCGTTACCGACGGTGTATTCTCGATGGACGGCAACGTCTGCCCTCTCGACAAGATCCACGCCCTCGCCGAGAAGTACAACGCCATGGTTATGGTCGATGAGTCGCACTCCGCAGGTGTCGTAGGCAAGACCGGACGCGGTGTTACCGAACGCTACAACCTCCGCGGCCAGATCGAGATTATCACCGGTACCCTCGGAAAGGCATTCGGCGGCTCCGTCGGCGGATTCACCACCGGTAAGAAGGAGATCATCGCCATGCTGCGCCAGAGGTCTAGGCCGTACCTCTTCTCCAACTCCATCCCTCCCATGATCGCCGCTGCTGGTATCCGCATGTTCGACATGATGCAGGAGTCCAACGAGCTTCAGGACCGTCTGCACGAGAACACAGACTACTTCATCAGCAAGATGAAGGCTGCCGGCTTCGACATCAAGCCCACCGAGTCAGCTATCTGCGCCGTCATGCTGTACGACGCCAAGCTGTCCCAGCAGATGGCTGCACGCCTGCAGGACGAAGGCATATTCGTAACCGGATTCTACTACCCTGTAGTGCCTAAAGACCAGGCCCGTATCCGTGTACAGGTATCCGCCGGCCACAAGAAGGAGCACCTCGACAGATGCGTTGCCGCCTTCACCAAGATCGGCAAGGAACTCGGCGTACTGAAGTAACAGCCCGCCCGGCAACCTAAATTGCAAACCCCGACTGCCGCATCTCCGGCTGCCGGGGTTTTTCATTCCCGCCCTTTCATATCCGCCCTTTCACACGCCACTGTTTTCCCATCTCATTCAGCCCTCTTCCACAACGGCAGCATTTTCCGCATTTCGCTGCCGTTGCGGCAGCTCGCTCCGGAAGGTGCCGACGAAAGTTGCTTTTCCCGTCACCTTCCAGAACCAGCCGGAACTGTCAGCCTGTCTGTGAACAGGATGCCGTCGAGATGGTCGACTTCGTGCTGGAAGATGACTGCCGTATAGCCATCCACGGTTTCGCGAACCTCTGACAGAGTCTCCGGGTCAGTGTAGCGGATAACTACCTGCTGAGAGCGCTCGACGTCACCGGCGATCTCGGGAATGGAGAGACAGCCTTCCGGACCAGTCTGCTTCTGATCGGAAAAATGCTCGATATGAATGTTGGGATACACTTCGAACGGATATCCGGGCTTGTCATAGCGCATTACGGCCACTACCCGACGGTTAAGGCCGACCTGGGGAGCAGCCAGCCCTACCCCGTCCTGCGTAGAATCCGTTACCGTAGCTATCATCCTGCGTGCCAGACGCTCATAGACCTCCGACTGCAGATCCTCCTCCGCCAGGTCCACGCACGGTGTCCGCAGTACCAGCGAATCCTCCGGCGAAGTCACCAGCAGCACCCGCATCACTCCGTCCGAAGACATTACCAGATCCGTTTCTTCCGCCGCAAGCCGTGGCATCCTGTCTCCGCATCCGGCAGTCAGCAGCAGCGCCAACCATATCACGGCCGGCAACATAAATAAATTCAAGAATCTCATTTTCATCGTACACCAAAAGATTTATGCAAATGTAGAAAAAGTTCCCCATCCCGTGAGGAGCAAATGCTACTAAAGAAATTTTTCTTAGTGAATACTGAGGATTTTCAAATTATTTTCCTACCTTTGAGACAACTTTGATTTTATCCACAGCAAACAACACCTATTATGAAAAAGAACCTCATCAAAACAGGAGCTATAGCGGCAGCAATCGTTTTTGCCGCATCCTGCGGTTCCGGCAACGGAGACGGAAACCTCATCAGCGTCAACTTCAATCGCGTAGACAAGGGGCCGGTCACCAACATCTCCGAGCTGGCCGCAGAGCCTGAGTTTATCGCCTTAGACAGCAGGGTCGAGGCATTCGCCACCGGTTACAACTACGCATTCAGTGACCACTACATCTGCATCGGAGCATCCATGCGCGGTCCGGCCAAGCTCTACGACCGTGCGACAGGTAAGTTCCTCTGCGACGTAGGTACCATCGGCCGCGGTCCGGGCGAATACCTCAACACCTACGGAGCTCCGAGGATAGACGAGGAAGACGGCACGATATGGCTCCTGCCCTGGCAGACCAAGACTCTGCTGGGCTTCGACATCGCCACCGGAAAGTTCAAAAAGGAGGTCCCTCTGAAATACGGTGTGCCCAAGGGACAGTTCTCTGTGGACTCAAAAGCCGGCACAGTAACAGTCGCCGCCCTGCCGTTCAGGGACCTGGTTCCTATGATTGCATGGCAGCAGGACATGCAGGGCAATGTGCTCTGGGAAATACCCTCAGGTCATCTGACCCTCACCCCCGACTTCAGCAATGAGATCGAGAGCAACGGCAACGTGGAAGGAGCCTTCGACCTGTCGCTCATAACCTGGAGCGGCGGCAGCGACTCTCTCTATGTCATCAACGAGGGCCGCCTCGATCCGGTCTACACCATCGACTTCAACACCAAGGAGGTGGAATCCGAGGACTATAATCTCAATGTCAACGAAGACGCCCCCATCCACTCCTACATCATGCTGCCCGACCGCTTCATCACCAGTGTAAGCTACCCTGTACAGACTGAATGGGGATTCAGCACCGGCAAGCCCGAATACGTCATCACCGACCGGCGCACAGGAGAAAGCGTCAGGACGACTTTCTTCAATGACTACCTGGCCAGGGAGACAGACTACGCTTCCTTCACCGGCGGCTACTGGTACACTGTCACCGACCCCGAGACATTTGCCGAAGATGCAGAAAAGGCCCTGAAGGAAGGCAACCTCTCGGATGAGAACAAGGCCCGCATCCAGGAAATCCTCAAGGATCTCACTCCAGAAAGCAACAACATCGTAATACTCGCTCCTCTGAAATAATATCAGACGGAACCGTGGAAAACAAAATGCCGGAGGGACGCGATGTCCTTCCGGCATTTTCTATGTATACGACCCTTGCGGGAGGAATTAGTCAACCAGAGATATCCTCTTGAAGACGGTCACCTTGGCCTCCTTGTCGGCAGCCACGATAGCAGCCTTGACGGAAGTCTTGCCGTCGCCCATCTGGTACTCCTGCTCCTCGAGGGTGTTCTCCTTGAAGAACTTGTTCAGACGGCCGTTGGCGATGTTGTTGACCATGGCTTCCTGGAGATTGGCGGCCTTCTCTGCGGAGACGGTCCTGATAATCTCGCGTGCCTGGTCAGCCTGCTCGGGGGTGAGCCAGCCTTTGGCGGTGTTGGACTGGATGTGGTCCTCGCTGTCGACGTGGGCGGGATTGATTCCGGCCTTGCTGAGGGCGGCGTCAACAGCCTTCTTCACGAGCTCCTCCTTGGTCTTCTCCACAGCCACCTTAAGCTCCTCGTCGATAACGTTCTGAGGCACGGCCTCTTTGTTGACAGCGACGGGATTCATGGAAGCCACCTGCATGGCCACGCCCTTGGCGAGATCGACAGGAACTTCCTTGTTGAAGCCGACGATAGCACCGAGCTTGCCGTTGATGGTGTGGATGTAGGAAATGATGTAGGGAGCCTCAACCTTCTCGTATGCTACGAGGGAGTGCTTCTCGCCGGTCTTGCCGATCTGCTCGGTGATGGCAGCCTCAACTGTGCGGCCGTCAGCGATAGTGCAGGCCTTGAGGGCCTCCATGTCAGCGGGCAGAGCCTTGATGGCTGCGTCGGCGATGGCATTGGCAAGAGCCTGGAACTCCTCGTTCTTGGCCACGAAATCGGTCTCGCAGCCGAGGCACAGGAGGATACCCTTGCTGCCGTCCACCTTGGCTACGACAGCACCCTCGGAGGTCTCGCGGTCAGCCCTCTTGGCAGCCACGAGCTTGCCTTTCTCACGGATAATCTCCTTGGCTCTCTCATAGTCACCGTTAGCCTCAATGAGGGCCTTCTTGCAGTCCATCATTCCGGCTCCAGTCATCTTGCGGAGCTTCTGTACGTCTATTGCTTTAATTTCCATTGTCTTCCTTTCTTTAAAATTATTCCTTTACTTCAGCGGGCTCAGCTGCGGGAGCTGCCTCTGCGGCAGGAGCGGCCTCGGCCTTGGGAGCGGCACCCTTGCGGGGACGCATCTTCTTGCCTGAAGCGGCATTCTCAGCCTCGCGGGCCTCTTCCTCTTTGTCCTTCTCGAGCTTCCTCTCTTCCAGACCCTCCTTGATGGCTCCGCAGAGAGCATCGAGGATGACCGAAACTGACTTGGCGGCATCGTCATTACCGGGAATCACATAATCAACGGGAGTGGGATCGCAACATGTATCAACAACTGCGATAACCGGGATATTGAGACGGTTGGCCTCCTTTACGGCATTCATCTCTTTCTGTACATCCACTACGAAAAGGGCTGCGGGAAGACGGTTGAGGTCAGCGATGGAACCGAGGTTCTTCTCGAGCTTGGCCCTCTGACGGGTAATCTGGAGACGCTCTCTCTTGGCGAGGGTCTCGAAAGTACCGTTGGTCATCATCTCATCGATGGTGTGCATCTTCTTGACAGCTTTACGGATGGTGGGGAAGTTGGTAAGCATTCCGCCGGGCCATCTTTCAGTCACGTAAGGCATTCCGACACTCTGGGCATACTCTGCCACGATGTCCTTCGCCTGTTTCTTGGTAGCCACGAAAAGGATACGGCGGCCCGCATGGGCGAGCTGCTTCATTACGTTCGCGGCCTCGTCTATCTTTACAACAGTCTTATGCAGGTCTATGATATGGATTCCGTTCTTCTCCATGAAGATGTAAGGAGCCATTTTGGGATTCCATTTTCTCTTCAGGTGACCGAAGTGAACACCTGCATCAAGTAAATCTTGGAAATTTGTTCTGGGCATTGTTTTGTTAATTTTGTCTCTGTGTTATACAAGAGTTCTCTTTGTTAATTTTGAAGTAGCGGTCGCGCTCATGCGGCCGGTCTCCTAAATTTTCCGCAGCAGGACAAACGCGCAGTAACCGGTAAAAGGGTCTGTCCGTTTTGAATCCTGACTGTGCATTCTGATAATCTTACGTAAATACTAACGTTTGCTGAACTGGAAGCGTCTACGTGCACCGGGCTGTCCGGGTTTCTTCCTCTCGACCTCGCGGGCATCGCGGGTGAGGAAACCGTTGGACTTCAGAACCGGACGGTAGGCCTCCTTGTTGATCTCGCAGAGTGCGCGGGATATGGCAAGGCGGAGTGCCTCGGCCTGACCTTTGATTCCACCGCCGTCAAGGTTCACCTTGATGTCGAAGTCGGCCAGAGTTTCGGTAACACTCAGAGGCTGTCTCACGATGTAACGGAGAGTATCCTCCTTGAAGTAGTCCTCAAGGGTACGGCCGTTGATGGTGATGTTGCCTTTGCCTGCAGTCACATAAACGCGAGCGACAGCTGATTTACGTCTTCCAAGGGCGTTGATTACTTCCATGTGCTCTGTTTACTTTTGTTCGTTAATGTTGATTAATACTGGAGACTGAGCCTGATGAGGATGCTCGGGACCTGCGTATACATGAAGGTTCCTGTACATCTTGGCACCCAGGCGGGTCTTGGGGAGCATCTTGCGGATGGCCTCCCTCACTACGGCTTCCGGCTTGCGTGCGAGAAGCTCCTTGGGAGTAGCGAAACGCTGACCTCCGGGATAGCCGGTGTGACGTACATAGACCTTGTCGGTGAGCTTCTTCCCTGTGAAACGGACCTTCTCGGCGTTGATTATGATGACATAATCGCCGCAGTCCATGTTCGGGGTGTAGTAAGTCTTGTTCTTACCGCGCAGCATGATAGCCACTTTGGAAGCAAGACGGCCCACGATCTGGTCTGTTGCATCAACCACTACCCATTTCTTCTCGATCATGTTCGGGTTAGCCGACACTGTTTTGTAGCTTAATGTGTCCACTGTGTTGATTTTTAAGTTAATACAATAAATTTTGTTGCAATCCCCCTATTATAAGGGGGTGCAAAGATAGAGAAAAATTCCTATGATGCAAAACATTCTACTCCGAACATTGTCACAAAAAAACAGTCACGACAATAATGGGCGTCTTGAACATGTAGAGAAAAACAAGGTTAGTTATTAGTTCGTTAAGTAAAAGAGAGGTCGCTGCGACAGCGGTCTCTCTTTATGTTTAAGCATCTCCAGAGTTGATTTTCATTGAAATTTTTACTACATTTGGAACTGTAACTAAAAAACCTACCTGTCATGAAGAAAAACATCGAACTGTCGCTCTTCCGTAAAATCGTAGCAGGCGCCATCGCCATAGTGCTCGAGACCCTGCTGCTGCTCCTGATGTTCTACATCTGCCGTGAATGGCTGCACATAAGCAAGATATTTCTGAAAGTCATGCTGAGCTTGGTCATTGCCAGCCCCGTCAGCTATCTGGTCTACCGCTCCATCATAGAGTCGTGGACGGGAGAGAAGATCGAGTAACAGCAGCCTCCCCCCATCTTTCTCCTATGTAATCGAGTATTTCCAGCACCCGCGCCGGATCATTTTCCGTCACAAGGCGGAGCCGTGTCTCCTTGAAATCAGGCAGTCCCTTAAAATAGCAGGAAAGGTGCCTGCGCATCTCCAGGACTCCCGTCCTTTCTCCCTTGAACTCCAATGATTTGGCAAAATGCTCCTTGGCCAAAGCCACCCTCTCGTCCACCCCCATCGGCGGAAGCTCCTCCCCTGTCTCCAGAAAATGCCTGATTTCCCGGAATATCCACGGGTGTCCGAAACTGGCGCGGCCTATCATCACCCCGTCCACCCCGTAGCGCTCGAAGGCCAGGGCCGCATCCTGCGGAGTCCTGATGTCACCGTTGCCAATGACCGGGATATGCATCCTGGGATTGCGCTTCACCTCCCCTATCAGAGTCCAGTCCGCCTCGCCCCTGTACATCTGGCAGCGGGTCCTTCCATGGATGGTTATCGCCTTTATGCCCACATCCTGCAGCCTCTCCGCCAGCTCCACGATGATCTTGCTGTCCTCGTCCCAGCCCAGACGTGTCTTCACAGTCACAGGCAGTCTGACCGCATCCACTACCCGGCGGGTGATTTCCACCATCTTGTCCGGCTCGCGCATCATCCCCGAGCCGGCTCCGCGGCGGGCTATCTTATTGACCGGACAACCGAAATTGATGTCTATCACGTCCGGAGCGGCCGACTCCACCCTCAGGGCCGACTCCACCATCGCCTCGGGAATATGGCCGTAGATCTGCATCCCGATAGGCCGCTCATAGTCGAATATCTTCAATTTGTAGAGCGACCCGGGGACATCCCTTATCAGCCCGTCCGAGGAGATAAACTCCGTGTACATCATATCCGCTCCGAACTTCTTGCAGACATACCTGAAAGAAAGGTCAGTCACATCCTCCATCGGAGCCAGCAGCAGAGGGCGGTCTCCCAGATCCAGATCACCTATTTTCATACTGTAACCGTTTTGTAATCTTAAAAAAACGGGGGCAAAAGTAAAAAGAATTATAGAAAAGAATATATTTGCGCAGAAATTTAAAAAATTCTGAAAATTTAAAAATATGGCAACGAAGACTAAAATCAACCGCATCGGCGTTCTCACCTCGGGAGGAGACGCCCCGGGCATGAACGCGGCCATCAGGGCTGTGGTACGTACAGCCATCTACAACGGAAAGGAGATCTACGGCTTCTACCGCGGATACGAGGGGATCATCGAGAAGAGCTACATACAGATGCAGTCTCATTCCGTTTCGAAAATAATCAATCAGGGAGGCACTATCCTCAAATCCTCGCGCTTCCCTCAGTTCAAGGACAAGTTTGTCAGGGAAAAAGCATACGGCAACCTCAAGGATCTGGGCATCGACGGCCTGGTAGTAATCGGCGGCGACGGTTCTTTCCGCGGCGCTGACCTCCTGTACAAGGAGCACGGCCTCCCGGTAGTGGGCATACCCGGCACCATCGACAACGACATCTACGGCACTGACTTCACCATCGGCTTCGACACAGCCATCAACACCGCCGTGCAGGCCATCGACAAGCTCAGGGACACGGCCGACAGCCACAACCTAGTGTTCTTCGTGGAGGTGATGGGACGCGACGCCGGCTTCATCGCCCTCAACACGGCCATGGCCACAGGAGCCGAGACTACCCTGATACCCGAGATACCCACGACCATCGAGAAGCTCTGCGAGTACCTGCTCTTCGAAAGGCGCAAGAACAAGACCTCGGGCATCATCATAGTAGCGGAGGGCGGAGACCTGGGCAACGCCAATCAGATAGCAGCAAAGGTCAAGGAGCGCATCCCCGACTACGAGACCCGCGTGACCACCCTCGGCCATATCCAGAGGGGAGGCTCGCCCACCTGCAACGACCGCGTCCTGGCCAGCATCCTCGGCTACGGTGCGGTAAAGGCCCTGCTCGACGGCCGCTCCGGAGTGATGATCGGACAGATGCAGAACGAGACCGTCTTTACTCCATTCGCGGAGGCATGCAGCCGCCACAATGAGATCAACACCAAGTGGTACGATATCACCCGCGTACTTTCTATATAAAAGGTAAACCTGAATACAGACAGAAACAGCCGGACACCCGATGAAAAGGTGCCCGGCTGTTCATTTTGCGGACCGGCATACCGGTATGCGGGCCCTGCGCCGTATGGTTTTACTCAGCGGCCATCTCCCGCTCCACTTCCTCAGTAGTGATGGGCAGGCGCTTCGAGCCGAGCAGACGGCAGCCCTTCTCCGTGATGAGCAGGTCGTCCTCGAGGCGGATGCCGCCGAAATCGTAGTACTCCTTCTCCAGCAGAGGGAAGTTGACGTACTGGGTGTTGATGCCTTCCTTCTTCCACTTCTCGATGAGGGCGGGGATGAAGTAGATACCGGGCTCGTCCGTTACGACATGGCCGGGCTCGAGCATCTTGCCCATGCGGAGGGAACCGAGGCCGAACTGCGACGAGCGCCTGTAAGTGTCGTCATAACCCACGTAGTTCTCGCCGAGGTCCTCCATGTCGTGCACGTCCAGACCCATGTTGTGGCCGAGACCGTGAGGCATGAAGAGCGAGTGGGCGCCGGCGGCCACGATCTCGTCCGGATCACCCTTGAGGATACCGAGATTGATCAGGCCCTGGGCCATGAGGCGGGATACGGTCTGGTGCACCTCGGTGTAGGTGATACCGGGGCGGGCGATGCTGAGGGCCAGGTTGTTGGCAGCCGATACGATATCGTATATCTCCTTCTGTTTGGTAGTGAACTTTCCCGACGAAGGGAGGGTACGGGTAAAGTCCGAGCAATAGTTGGTGTTGGACTCCGCGCCGGCGTCGATGACGATGAGCCTGCCGTCGGTCAGGATACCGTCATGGTTGTGGTTGTGCAGGGTCTCGCCGTGCTGCGAGAGGATAATCGGGAATGAGGGCATCAGCCCCTCCGCTATGGCTACCCCTTCCATGACGCCGACGAGCTGCTGCTCCACCATGCCCAGACGGGCCATCTTCATGGCTGTGAAGTGCATAGCGTAACCGATGTTGCAGGCCTTGTCTATCTCCTCGATCTCGCACTGCTCCTTGATAAGCCTCATCGACACGACGGCCTTGATGAACTCCTCAGAGGCATCACTGCGCATGCGGTCGAAGGGCACGCCGAGCATCTGGTTCAGGCGGATCATGTTCTGGTAGCGGTATGGGGGCAGGAAATGTACCTTGCGCCCGCCGGCTTTGGCCTTGGAGACGTATTTCTCCAGCTCAGCCAGAGGGAAGGTTTTCGAGACGCCTACAGAAGCGGCCTTGTCGCTGATAAGCGGCTGGGGGCCCATCCAGATGATATCGTCGATATCGACATCGTTGCCGAAGATGATCTCCTCGCCCGACTCCAGGTCGATGACTGCGGCCAGGTCCGGGTCCGTAAGACCGAAATAGTAGTTGAAAGTACTGTCCTGACGGTAGCGGTAGGCATTGCCGGCGTAGTTGACAGCCGCCTCGCCCGTGCCCAGGAACAGGAGTATACCGGAGCCGACCTTGCTCTTCAAGGCGTTTCTCCGGCTGATGTAGACTTCTTTAGCGAACATATCTATTAATGGCTTAAAATTGACTTTCAAAATTAATAAAAATTTCTGACTTTTGGCCCGGGAATGATGCGCTGCACTAACTTATTGGCTTACTACGGCATACCAGCCAGCACTAGACTGCAGTACCACTTAGGACCGACTTCCTGAGTGAGGGCAACGGTAAGCAGTGCAGCACCGCAAATTTGCAACACGCTATTTCTCAACACACTAACATCTAAACGAGATTCTTTCGCCGGTTCTATACAGGCCGGCAAGTACGCACCGTTTTCGTAGCACCTTGATTATCGAGCGATTACAAAAACGCGCTGCTCCAGTACTTACCATAAATATCGGTGATTACTCACACGGGAATTGCTGCAAGGGATTTGCTCCCTTTGGTCGCACATCCCATGCGGCTATGCGGCTATGGTGTCTCCCTCACCGGGGGGATTTGCTCCCTTTGGTCGCACATCCCCGCCCGCCTGGCGGCGGGCTTTGCAGAAGTGCATGAAAAAAAGCTGTTCGAACAAGTTCGACAGCTTTTTTTCATGCACTTCTGCGGTGAGGGGGGAACTAAAGTTGTAATCTAACCCCGTATCGAACAATCCACAAATTTCTATCACATAACAACTTAAACCAACATCAATCTAAAGTAATCAATTTGGATATATCCCATTTTGTTCGTATTTTTGTTCGAGAAAACCACGAACAAAACCCTAATATATCCAACCATGGCAGCCGTTAACTTCTACCTCGACACGCACTCCAACAAAGCCGGCGAGTGTCCCGTCAAAATGTCAGTCATCATCCGCAAGAAAAGATTCTTTCCGACCATCGGCCACAGCGTAAGCCCCGACGTATGGAAAAACGGCAGAGTCTCCAGGCAGAAATACGAGAACTCCAAAGGCACCCTTGCCACAAAGATAAACCAGGACATCCTCGACCTCCAGTCCCACTTCACCCGCTACGCCGTTGAGGTGGACCATATCCCCACGCCCGAAGAGTTCAAGGCTGAAATGAGAAAAGCCCTCGGAAAAAGCGATCCAACAGCAAAAACCTCCACTGCACCCAAAACCCGCACCATCTTCGACGACATCGACCAGTTCGTCCAAGAAGAAGGAGTTGCCTGCCAGTGGGCCACATCCACCATCCAGAACTGGGAGACCTTCAAAAAACGCCTCCACCGCTTCAATCCCGGCATAAAATACTCAGACTTCAACGAAGAAGGCCTCACCAAATTCGTCAACTTCCTCCGCACCAAAGACCACCTTGAGGAAAACACCACACAGAAACAGTTCAATAACCTCAAATGGTTCCTCAACTGGGCCATCCGCAAAGGTTACTGCAGCGAATCCCAGATAAACAGATACCGCCCCAAATTCCGCATCCTCGAAAAACCCGTCATCTTCCTCACCAAGGAAGAACTCCTGACCCTCTACCGCTACGACATCCCCGCCAACGGCACCAAGGTCACCCTCACCGGCCCCGACGGCAACCCCTACGAGAAGACCGTCCGCGAGGCAGGAGCCCTCGCCAAGACCCGCGACCTCTTCTGCTTCTGCGCCTTCACCTCCCTCCGCTACTCCGACATGGCCCAGCTCCGCCGCAGCGACATCACCGGCGGCTGCCTCTACATCACCACCCAGAAAACCCACGACCGACTCCCCATAGACCTCAACAGCTTCGCACAGGCCATCCTCGACCGATACGCCCACGAGAAATACCCCGGAGGCCTCGCCCTCCCCGTCATCTCCAACCAGAAGATGAACCAGTACCTCAAGGACCTCTGCGAGCTCTGCGGCTTCAACACCCCCATCACCAGGACCTTCTACCGCGCAGGACAGAAAGTCCGGGAGACCTGCCCCAAATGGGCCCTCATAGGCACCCACGCCGGCCGCCGCACCTTCATCTGCTTCGCCCTCTCCAGCGGCATCCCGCCCCAGATCGTCATGAAATGGACCGGACACTCCGACTACAAGGCCATGAAGCCCTACATAGACATCGCCGAAAAGACCAAAGCCGCAGCAATGACACTCTTCGACGAGAATCTAAAACAATAAACACCGGATGCACAGAACCTACACCTACGATCATGAACTACTCGCACACGCCATCACCAAAGTCAGACTCGACATACAGCCCCTCCTCATCCACCTCCGCCGCAGACAGGAGCAGGGCCACAGCGACACCACCGTCGAGGAACTCCTCCAGGCCGGCCTCCACAAGGTAAGCGACCCCGTCAGCCACATAAAGAACATGGACCGGGTCCTCGGGCACGACATCCACCACACCAACAAAGCCCACCTCGCCCGCATCCTCGGAGTCAGCCGCCAGAGCATCTACAACTGGACATCATGCGGCTACCTCATCCTCACCCCCGACGGACGCAGGGTCATCATCCGCAGCACCCTCCACCTATGGCACATGCTATACCGCAGCATTGGACACATCTGGGCCAAATAACCCCCGTTTCACCAACCTCAGGTTATAAAATATACCCAAACATACATCCCGCTTGACACTTTCCGCCCCGAACCAGAAAAAAGTGTCAAGTCAGCCGCACCAGCACCACCTCACACAGTACAGCGGAGCACACTGCGTCCCGCACCCGAAAACTTTGTGTAAAGCAGCGACAATCAGCCCATTGCAGTATCAGAAATAATACTTTCCTTTGTCCCCGGATATATCACAGCATACCAGACAAAGCCGGCAGCGTCATCACTACAAACCATTAAAACCTCAGACAATGACAATCGATGACACCACCCCCATCGCCGCCCTCACCGTCGGCGACTTCAAGGAACTCATGCACACCCTCCGCCAGCAGCCCCGCGAGGAAGCCCGCCCCGAAGTGCGGCACCGCCGCTACGTCTACGGCCTACAGGGCATCCGCGACATCTTCGGCTGCTCCCACGCCACCGCCCAGCGCTACAAGGACACCATCATCAGGGACGCAGTCATACAGAACGGCCGCAAGATAGTAGTGGACGTAGAGCTCGCCCTGCAGCTCTTCAACCAGAACGGGAGGGAAGCGCGATGAACCAGAACAGCACCGCCCGCCGCCGCGCCCTCATCGCCGAGCTCGCAGCCGAATACCCCGACGAGCTCATCTGCGCCATCACCACCTGCCCCCTCATCCGCAAGTGGCTCACCGACCACGGAGCCGTCCTGCCCCCGCCGCCCGCAGCAGCCCCGCAGGACACAGCCGCCGGATCGTCCCCGGGCACCGGCGGCCTCCCCCCTGAGGACATCCTCGACCACCTCCTCGACGGCCAGGACGTCATGCAGAAGCTCCACATCAGCCCCCGCACCCTCCAGACGCTCCGCTCCAACGGCACCATTCCCTACATCAAGATAGGCCACAAGATCTACTACCACCGCAGCGACATCGACCGAGTACTACGCTCCAGCTACGTCATGTTCAAGATACGCGAGCGCTATGGAAAATAGCGGCCACACACAGACCCCGCAGGGACAGGACTTCAACCCCGTAGCCGCCATCAGCGCCGAGCTCGACCGCACCGCCGGCACCGTCGGCATGCTCCGCATCAAGACCGCCAACAGCACCGTCCTCGACGCCGTCACCCGGCCCGACCCCCGCGACCTCTACCACAGCCTCTGGTACGAAGGCGAGGTATGCTGCCTCTTCGCCGACTCCAACCTAGGCAAGTCCATCCTCGCCGTCCAGATGGCAGACGAGATAGCCCGCGACCAGAAAGTCCTATACATAGACTGCGAGCTCTCCGACAAACAGTTCCAGCTCCGCTACTACAACCCCGCAACCCGCACCCGCCACATCTTCCCCGAAGGCTTCCTCCGCGCAGAGATAGTCCCTGAAGCCATCCGCGCCGACAACTACGAAGACACCTTATTCGCCGACATCGAAGCCGCAGCACAGGCCGTCGGGGCCCACGTCATCATCATCGACAACCTCACCTACCTCTGCAACGCATCCGAAAAAGGCGACGTAGCCGGCCTCTTCATGATGAAGCTCATGTCGTTGAAAAAGAAACACGGCTGGTCCCTCCTCATCATAGCCCACACCCCAAAGCGCAACATGAGCAACCCAATCACCCAGAACGACCTCGCCGGCTCCAAGAAACTCTACAACTTCTTCGACAGCGTCTTCGCCATCGGCAAGAGCGCCAAGGACACAGGCCTGCGCTACATCAAGCAGCTCAAGGTCCGCGCCGGAGAGTACCGCTACGACTCCGACAACGTCATAGTCTGCGAGATAGACCCCGGAGACGGCTTCCTCCACTTCGAGCCCGTCGGCCACTCCACCGAAAAGGAGCACCTCAGGCCCAGGGAAGGAGACGAGGACACCGCACAGATGCAGAACATCCTCGACCTCAAAAGCCAGGGCAAGACCGTCCGCGACATCGCCGCCATCCTCGGCCTCAGCAAGTCCGCAGCAGGCCGCATCCTCAAAAAAGCCGAAACCCTAAAAACCCAGCAGACACAGCCATGAGCACAGACCGCACCTACACCCTCCAGAAATACGCCGGACGCAGCACCCGCCACACCTGTCCCCAGTGCGGCAGACCCCACTGCTTCACCCGCTACGTAGACCCCGGCGGCAACATGCTGGACGAGACCGTAGGCCGCTGCGACCACGAGTCCTCCTGCGGCTACCACCGCACCCCCAGGCAATACTTCCGGGACCATCCGGAACTCAGCCGCACCCGGCAACACAGGCCAACAACCGCACCCCGTCCATCACAGCACAGGCACACAGCGCACAGCCCACTTTGCACCATCCCGCAGGACATCCTCCGCCGCTCCGTCCGCAAGGACATCCCCAGCACCTTCACCGCATTCCTGCGCACCATCTTCCCCGAGGACACCGTAGCCGCCCTCACAGACACCTACCGCCTCGGAGTCACCCGCTCCCGCGACGTCATCTACTTCCAGATAGACACCGCAGGCCGCATCCGAACCGGCAAGATCATGAAATACGACCCAGCCACAGGCAGACGGATCAAAGACCCCGGCACACCCTTCCGCATCGGCTGGGTCCACTCCCTGATGAAACGCACCGGCCAGCTCCCTCCCGGCTGGCAGCTCACCCAGTGCCTCTTCGGTGAGCACCTGCTCTCCGAACCCGACAGCAGAGACCGGACCATAGCCCTCGTCGAGTCCGAAAAGACCGCCGTCATCGCCTCGGCCATCATGCCCAAATACACCTGGCTCGCCACCGGCGGCAAGTCCCAGCTCTCCCCCGAAAAACTCTCCGTCCTCCGGGGCCGCAAAGTCATCGCCTTCCCCGACGTGGACAGCTACCGGCAGTGGACCGAAAAGCTCACCGCCATAGATGGACTGACCATCACCGTATCGGATGTACTCGAGAAAAACGCCACCGACCGCGACCGCCGCGACCACATCGACATCGCCGACTGGCTCATCCGCTGGCGGCAGGACTGCATCAGCCGCACAGCCTCCGGCGGGCCCATCCCGGCAGCCATCCCCGGAGCCCTCCAGGAGCACACCGCCGTCCCGTCCCGCAGCCATGTCCCGGGACAAAGCGGGACAGACCCCGGCAGCCTCCCCGACTTCACCAGTCCCGCCACCCGGCTCGTCGCCCCGTACTTCCCACAGGAGCACTGGAGCGCCCTCGACCTGCTTATCAGCGAGTTGGACCTCATACCCACCGCCATCCGCCACGCAGACCCCATATAGCCCAGGCCGGCCGATGACCCGGTGCTGTCCCATCTGTCCCACGTGTCCCGCACCGTGGGACACCGGGACAAGCGGGACAGTATGGGACAATTCTGTTCGCTCATTTATGGAAAATCGCTATCTTTGTTGGTTAATATTAAGTATTGAAAACAAATGTCAAAGAAAAAATATAAGGGTATTGATCTTTTTTGTGGAATAGGAGGATTTAGGTTAGCTATGGAGAAGAATAACGTAACATGCGTATTCTCTTCCGACATAGATTCTTTCGCTCAACAAACATATAATGCTAATTTTGGAGAAATACCCTCAGGAGATATTACTAAAATAGAGGCAAAAGATATCCCTTCTTTTGATATTTTGACAGCTGGTTTCCCTTGTCAGCCGTTTAGTTATGCTGGTTTAGGAGAAGGCTTTGAAGACCAAACACGAGGAACTCTATTTTTTGATATCTGCCGCATACTGGCACATCACAAGCCCAAAATGTTTTTCTTAGAAAATGTTAAAGGTCTTGTCTCCCATAGAAAAGGTGAGACACTTGAAATAATTCTTTCTAATTTAAAAGAATTGGGATATGATGTCCATTGGACAATACTATCATCCCTCGATTATGGACTTCCTCAGAAAAGAGAACGATGGTACTGCGTAGGCTTTGACAAACCTACTCATTTTGAGTTCCCACCAAAAATAAATGTGCAACCAACCTTGAGAGATATCGTTGATGTCAATGATAAAACACCCTCACTGAAGTTGTCTAAGTTTGAGATGGATAGAATTCAGTATCACTTTGCCAATTGCCAAAATCAAAGCAGGGTGCAGCATGATAATTCAAAATACGCTTCCAACACAAAAAAAGGTAAGTATGGAGTTTATTCATACCAGAAAAAAGATGGTTCGTTAAGGTTCCATGTTGGAGACAAGGCTAAGACTCAAATACAAGAGGCGTTTTATGCATGCCTGGACACATACGCACCAACAATTATAGCTGGTAGAACACCAAAATTATGGGATCTTGGTAGAAAACTCTCAGTTATAGAAGCCAAACGACTTCAGGGATTCCCAGATGATTTTAAAATGCCTGTATCGGATAATCAGGCATATAAACAATTAGGTAATTCTGTTAGTGTGCCAATAATTACCCAAATAATGAAAAACATGATATATTATTATAATAAGGGCGAGTAATATGAAATATTTTAGTCTTAATTGTGTTGAAGCAGCATATAAAAGTATCTCAGAGACAACAAAGGATAAGTTTTGGGGTATTCTTGGAATTTTGTATTCTATTGGCGATATCATTCAGCCTAACCGTAATTATCTGATTGACACATATAAACTGTCTACTTTTTTAGAAGAATCATTTCGCTTAGCAAACAAGAAAAATTATTCAGAAGGAAGTGATAATGTTTACTCCGTGATATTTGCAAATGATTGGGAAGAACAAATGTCTTTATTTACTCAAAGTAAACCAAATGTTGTTCCCGTATTAGTTTGGGCGTATCGTAGAACCGCTTTTAGCGATGGTGTGACTGAAAAAGATCTTATTGAAAGGTTTCTTAACGACTTTCATATGTCAAAGTCATTATTTGACAGATTATTTCATATAAATTTTAAAGATTTCTATCTAGAATACGATAATAATCTTTATGAAGATAGGCAATTATTCCATAACTTAGGAGGAAATGACTTTTCCGAAAATTTCACAGTAAAACTGAATAAGTCATTTGTAGTGGCAAACGCAGGAGATTTGACAAGAGGTCCTTTTTTTCAACCACTTTATGCTGCGTTAAATACACTTGCATGTTTAATCATATTTCCATTTGATGCTAGTGAATACTATACCTTTGACGCAGATAAAAATAATCAGAAAGGATTATGTAGCACACTGCTCAACACCATCCTCTACGGCCCTCCCGGCACAGGCAAAACCTATGAAATGCAGAAAATATTTGCCGGATATCCAGAGGGTAACCGCTCCGTCATCACCTTCCACCAGTCCTACAGCTACGAGGAGTTCATCATCGGTCTGAAAGCCAAGACTAAAGAAGATGGCAATATAGAATACAGTTACGAAAAAGGCGTGTTTTACAATGCATGTGAGAGGGCTGCTGTTTTAGCCGGCTACAGTTCCTTGGCAGAATGTTGTTCCGACACCAAAGAAAGTAGGAACGCCAAATTCGCAGCAATAGCTGGGGACACATCCAGGCAGTTTCTGTTCTGCATAGACGAGATCAACCGCGCAAACATATCGGCAGTATTCGGAGACCTGATATCCCTGATAGAAGAGAACAAGAGACTGGGAGCCCAAAACGAAATGATAGTCAGGCTGCCGTACACTCAGGAGCTTTTCGGAGTCCCTGCCAACCTCCGCCTGCTCGGCACCATGAACACCGCCGACCGCAGCATCCAGATACTGGACACCGCACTCCGCCGCCGCTTCCAGTTCAAGGAATATCTGCCGGACTACGATGTGTTGAGGAATGAGAAAGCCAAAACCGTTCTTCAAGCGATAAATGACAGAATCCGTGCCCTCCTTGGCCAGGACCGCCAGATAGGCCATTCCTACTTCTACGACATAGAAGCCTCTGCCGCAGACGAGAGCATTCAGATACTCAAAGCACTGGCAAATAAAATCATCCCTCTCCTGCAGGAGTACTTCTACAACGATGTGGAGAAAATACGTTTCGTCCTTGGAGAAAAGGACCGCATCCCTGATGAACACTCTTTCTATATCGAGGATGGTGACGCAACAGCAGCATTCAGCAGATACGACTCTGACAACGAGGAAACCAGTTTCTACACCTTGAACATAGAGGGTATAGCAAGTGCTTCCATGAACAATGAGGCAGCATCCGCATTCATAGCCCACATCACCGCATAGGAGACCATATGGCAGGAAAACTCATAGTTATTTCAGAATACGGTTCCATAGAAGAACATGGAGACGGATTCTTCGCAGACGGCGGCCAGGAACTGTCCAGGAAGTCGTTTGAGAACCTATGGGCATTCAGCCACTCGGACAGCCGCACCTTCCCCGACATCGACAAAGTCTTCAAAAAAACCATCCGCAGCGGCAAGCGCAGAATACAGGCCTGCAACTATGTCGGCACCGTCCAGACAACCGACGGGACAATAATAGAAATCCTGCCGAAAATCTACCGCCATTCCGGCCAGGAAGAGACCGACAAAAGCATCTGTCGCCTCATCTTCCTGAAGATGCTCTCGGCCCTCCGCAGCATCGACGCCGTCACATTCCAGGACGCCAGCCTGCAGACCCGGAAGAACTTCCCCATACTCGAAGTCTACATCAGCAACTACCTCAATGAAGCAGAGCAACTCTATCAGACCGGCCTCGGGAAAAACTACATCCTTACAGAAGGCAACAAACGCTACCTGAAAGGTAGCCTGATGTTCAGCGAGCACATACGCAGAAACAGCATCGACCAGTCCAGATTCTACGTCCGTCACCATATCTACGATGAACAGATTCCCCAGAACAAGATCATAGTAAGCACACTGCAAAGGCTCCAGAGCATCACATCCTCAACCAGGAACTCCGCCCGCATCAATATGCTGCTCGACCTGCTCTCGGACATACCCGCCTCCAGCGACATCCACTCAGACCTGCACAAGTCCCTCAATGCAGACAGGATGATGGACAAATACACGAAAATCATCCGCTGGAGCGAAACCATACTCCTCGGCAGAGGATTCACCACCTTCAGCGGGAACTGCATCAACCAGGCCCTGCTGTTCCCCGCAGAGAAACTCTTCGAAAGCTTTGTCGCCAAACTCTTCAAAGACTACTTCCGCACCCGGGCGGACGAGTTCAAAGTCCATACCCAGCACACCGCCCATTACCTTGTGGACAGACAGGGCTCCGGCAGACGCTTCCAGCTGCGGCCCGACATCTTCATCGAAGCCGGAGTCCGGACCGACCCTTTCAGGACATACCAGAGCATCATCATCGATACCAAATGGAAAAACCTCAATCAGGAAAAGCCCGACAGCAACTACCTGATTGAGATCAAAGACATGTACCAGCTCTTCGCCTACGGCCAGAAGTATGAGAAAGGCCCCGAACCGGACAAACCCTTAACCTTCCCCGTAATCCCCAAGCTGGTCCTGCTGTACCCCTTCTCACAGAAATTCAACAAGCCGCTGGACGACTACATCTTTGACAAGACAGCCGGAAAATACAACCTCCGCCTTCAGGTCGAGCCGTTTGACCTTACATCAGACCACAACGGCTACATGGAGCAGATAAGCCATATACTCTCCCGCGCCTACAGAGAAATCCTCCTTATCGGCTGCTACCGGAGCAGCAGCCACCTCGAATGGATCCGGCAGCACCACCTCTACAACGTCCGCCTGCAGGACGGCCCCAACCGCCGTCCCGGAGCAATAAGCCCCACCGACCAGACCCTCCACGCAAGCAAGCTCCTGCTGTACGATATCAACCACACAGACCAGTTCACGTGGTACGACATAACAGGCGCCCCAAAAATCATGGACCGCAATGCCCTGCACTCCATATCCTATCCATTCGACCCCCAGTCCTCCACCTCCACCCCGCAGGATAAGTACCTTGTCTACACCATAAAAGAGGCCTCCGCTCCAGAACCATCAGTTACCCCCGCTGAACTCGTACAAAGAGCCGTTGGCTATGACCTCATAGACGGCACCAAACTCCCGTCGGGCTCATTCAACTTCATACAAGGTGCCCCCATCTACATCGACAGCTACACCGACCTCCTCGATTAGCAAGCGCATGGCCTCACAACTTGCAGCACCTCCGCAAGTATCTATTGTAAATCACTGTAAGGCTGAACATAAGTAACTTATAGACTTACGGCTCATTAAGAAAAAATTTAAGCAGCCTTATCTTTTTCTTGTTTATTACAAAAATTTTGCTATCCTTGGAGGAATCGACTACTTTTGTGACAGTAAAACAAATACACATGGCCACATTCAACGATAATAGAAAATTAGAGATTATTAATATCCCCTTAGCCAACTTGCTATTGGATAATAATAATCCAAGGTTAGCCGGAGAGAATCTGAAAAACGATCAGAATGAGATATTATCTCAGATGTATCAGCATGAGGAACTGGATGAACTTGCAGGCTCGCTGGCCATACATGGATTCCTCCCCGAGGAGCCCATCATCGTTGTTCCGGAGAACAGCCGTGACTTTGACGCAGTCAATAAGGACAATGTTGCGGATTACAACTATATCGTAATAGAAGGCAACCGCAGAGTATCCTCCATAAAATTGCTGCTGGATGAGTCATTGCGGACAATGCTTGATATTGACGAAGATTTCCCTAAAATCTCCAGCCCCGAAATTAAGGACAATCTACAGACTATACCGGCAATAGTATATCGCGAACGTAAGAATGTAGATGCATACTTAGGCATCAGGCACATCGCCGGCAATAGAAAATGGGATGCATACGCAAAAGCCAGGTACATCTATGACAAAGTCGAGCAGTGCAGGCACAATGACGGCATGACAACAAGCCAGGCTATCGATACAATCAAGAAACAGATCGCCGACAGGAAAGACACCATACTGAAACTATATGTCTATTACTGCCTCTTCAACATCATAGACCAGGAGATTGTAAACTATCAGAGTAAACATATCAAAGAGCGCTTTTCACTTCTTCAGGTAGCTTTGGGAATGGGAAGGACATCTATCGCCCAATACATAGGAGTCCCGCCTTTCAGCGAGATAGACTTTAGTAAAGACATCATAGACACCGCGCACATAGAGCAATTGACCGACATAACGAAATGGATTTTCGGATTGAACGAATATGATCAGAACAGAGTCATATCCGATTCTCGAAATATCGGCAAAATCCTGGCTCCGGTCCTGTCCAACAAAGAGTCAACAGAGTACCTGAAAAGATACGGAGACCTGGCAGGTGCTTATGAGTTGACAGGCGGAGAGGAAGAACTGGTAAGAAAGTCTCTGAACAAGGCATACAAGGCCTTAGGTGTTGTAAAGGACAAAGTATTCAAGTACAGAGAATCGGAAGAAGTCGTACAGACCTTGGATGATATCGAAGGACAGTTGAAGCAGATAAGAATCCTTATTAATGGTGAATAGAATGACGACACTTTCATCTAACGACATACCGTCTATTTGTGATTATATAGAATACACCGCATTCCTTAAAGGACAATACGGCATAGATTCTTATTACACAGAAGATGATAATACCGATGACGAAGATGTATCCAGCGGCACTTCGCAGAAAAAAGACATCAAAACTTCTTTGCTGCAGAGATTGAAATTGTACGGCTCTTACAAGCCCTATAAACTAAAGGGAGATACCGTCATATCTAACTTTGACAATGACAGCCTGCGGCAGCAGAATCTTCACTATCTGTTTTGTCTGTACTATTCTTTGAACGGCGGCTATCAATCAACACGCGATATCACCACTCTGTTTGAGCGCATTGTAGAGTCCGCAATAAAGAATTACCTCAACACACCGTGCTCTATTCTTACCTCCTTCGGGAACAATGACCAGACCATCAAGGAAAAAATACATAAATTGGTGCAAGAAACCAAAGAAAACATAGGCGACCTATCCTTGATGCCCGCCCATGCCAAAGACGGCGGCATAGACATTGTGACTTACAAGCCTTTAGATGAAAGAGGCAATCAGATTATTGTTCTAACCGACGCGACCATAGGGAAAAACTGGAAAGAGAAAAATGTTTACTCCAAAATAAAGCACTGGGAACAGTACATCCATTTCAAGAACGATCCTATTACTTGTCTTGCAATCGCAGGGATTATTCCATCGGAAAACTTCCACAGCGCATCACGGGACAATGGCCTGCTCTTTGATAGAACAAGAATAATGGGATACTATATTCCCCAGGACAAGATACAGGAGGATTTGGAGAACTGGAGGACAAAGCTATGCATTTCATAGACCTATTCGCCGGTTTGGGCGGTTTCCATATCGCATTGAGAAGGCTGGGACACGAGTGTGTCTTCGCATCTGAAACTGTATCCGAACTCAAATCTTTGTACAGACAGAACTTTGGAGTAGAAGTAGCTGGTGATATCACCAAAATACCAGTTGAAGATATCCCCGCACACGATATTCTATGCGCAGGATTCCCATGTCAGCCATTCTCTAAAGCCGGCCGCCAGAAAGGCATGCAGGAAGAACGGGGCCTCCTGATAAACAGCGTAATAGCGATTCTGTCACATCATAGACCCAGATACTTTATTTTAGAAAACGTAAGAAACCTGGAAAAGCATGACAGCGGGAGAACCTGGCAGTATATCAAGGAGCATTTAGAAGAATTGGGCTATTCCGTAGACAAGCGGATCATTTCACCTCATGAGATAGGTATCCCCCAGCATAGAGAACGAATCTTTATTGTAGGCAGTATCAACGGCCTCGATCATTTTGAATGGTTCGATTCAAAACCTGTGAAAACCGATGTCCGCTCCATAATAGACGATTCAACAGATGACCCCTCGTTAAAAATCGAACCGGAAAAGCTGGAAGTACTGGACACCTGGCAGCAGTTCCTCGATTTATTACCTCCGGGAATAAAACCATACTCTCCACTGTGGAGTATGGAGTTCGGAGCCACATATCCAGTAGAAAACATCGATTACTCCGAAATAGAAGCCGAAGCCCTTTGGAAATACAAAGGACGCTTCGGAATCCCTCTATATGGACTGAATAAGGCAGAAATACTTGCCCAATTACCTAATTACATCCAGCATCAAAAGGGTATAATCCCTAAATGGAAACAGAACTTCATAAAACAGAACAGACGCTTTTATGAGGAGAACAGATCAAGCATAGACATCATTCTCCCTAAAATCAAATCCATCCAACTGGAAAGCTGGCAGAAATTAGAATGGAACTGCCCCGGCTCAGACCATAACTTGTGGAATCACATCATACAGTTCAGAGGCTCCGGTGTCCGTGTAAAGCAGACAGACTTCTTCCCCTCACTCGTAACAGTAAGAACTCAAATGCCGATAATCGGATGGAAAAAGAGATACATCTCCAAAAGAGAAGGCGCCAGAATACAATCAATACCAGACGACATCCAGCTGCCCAAAACCCTGCCGGCAGCATTCAAAGCCCTTGGAAACTCAGTCAATATCAATATCGTACACGAAATAGCACGCAGCCTGATTATTTGATATCCGACATATTACCTTATCATCTTTTGTCAGATTTTTCTATTATGCGTTTCATAGTTTGAGATTATCAACCCTTCATAAAGATTTTGCATCCTTTCACCATTCGCCATTTAAAATTCCGATTGCCTTTTCTATCACGGGTTTAAGATTTTTCCCTATGACGAAATTAGACAATTTAGTTTTACCGAAATCTATTCCATCAATCCCGTCCTTCATCGCTTTTAAGAAAGGTAAGTCCTTAGCGTTCTGCTCTATTCTTGAAACCACATAACGTTTTTCTATGAAATCTGCCAGCATCATCACATCGCTAGGCTCCATATTCTGTACCCGCCGCATCACCACTCTCCGGTCAAAATTATCCAATATAGAAAATCCCAAATACTTCGGAGTAAAATCATCCCTTCCTGGAAGCATTTCTTTCGTAAATGCCGCCATATCCGTACAGAACAGATTCTGCAACCTGACAGCTGTAACTTTGCTTTCCCTTTCGATTTTAACATCAATTCTACTCAGAATATAATCAGCAACCCACCGTACATTTTCTGACACTCTGTCTCTCAGCATCTGCACATCCCTTTTGTCGAAAAAATTAATTGCCCGTCTTTCAACAAACACATCTATCCCACGTTTGACATCAGACTCCATTTGGTCTTCATTTGCATCAAAATAGTCTCTCAACATATAAACAAAAACAGATGCATTTAGATACGATGCGTAGTCCTCATATTCTGCATCCCTGACATATCTCAATAAATCTTGAAGTTTGCCAGCTATCTCCTCATTTTTAAACAACCAGAACCCCGCCATAAACTGATTCAGCAATTCATGCGCAGGATTTATTTTTCCATCCTTCAAATTGATTTTCTCATCCATTTTCATATCAAGACACTGATAATCAATCTTTACCCCTGCAGTAACAAAATCATATAGCGGCTTATGAAAAATCGGTTCCAAGGACATCCTCTTTAAATAATGTCTGAAAAAATTTTCAGAATATTTAGCATTTTCGCTTACTTTATTCTGACCAACCTTCGCCATCCCGTCACCTTCCGCAAAAGAATACTTATTTGTATCCGTAGCCTCGGTACCTGCATCAAATTTCACAATACTATAATACTCTGACAATCCTCTATCATCATCATAGGTAATATTATTCCGCTTATACTCAATGGACACTCCCAAAACAAAACACCAATAATTCTTGAGCTTCCAGCAAACTATCCTGTCTTCATTAAAATCTTTCCCATTTTCCTTATACAATGAAAAAACCACATGAAAATGCTCTATCGCAAACTTCAGCATTCTAATATTCGATAAACGCATCTTCATATCTGGGTACCTGGCAGCACACTCTCCATCAGGATCAACTGATCTTACGACATCTGGATCAGACATAAACTTACTGAAATCATCGTCTTTATAGGAATACACTATTCCCTTAAAAACAGTCACAATATCCGGGACATAAGTCAATGTCTTCTCCACTACCTTTTCTTTAAAAACCAGCAACCCAGAATTCTCTTCTTCACTTTTCCCCCTAATATAGTTTTCATTGGCTATCACAACAACTTTATATCCTTTATTTTCCACCAGATTATTTACCGCTCCCAATATCTCGTTTATATTTATAGTTTCTATAGCACGTTCCAAATCATCAAAGCATATAACGACCTTGTCTGCAGGAACAAAATAGTACAAGCCCTCACCTTCTTTCAGTAATTGACTAACATCCACATATTTAGAAAGAGCTGGTATTGACTTAACTGCATTCTTTGCAGAGGCGACAACTTTGCCTATAGGAAATTTTTTCTTTCCTATATTCTCCAAATATGCGCATAAAATTTTCTCTGGTAACTCCTTGACGTCCTTAAGACCGAACAAAGAAACCATTACAGGTACCCTGTTCATTTTTCTTATCTCCGGGAAAAGATAATTTTTAAAATGATACGTTTTACCACAACCCCAGTCACCCGTTACCAACAATGCTCCGGAGACCTCCATGCTCAAATAATTCAAAACACCATCCTCAACAGGATTAATTTTTTCCTTCAACTTATGCATTCTTCAATACTTTTACTATCGATATTCAAATATACTCAAATTCAGTATATTTGTAAAAAATAAAGCACTTATGGAAATTACTTCTCTTTATGAAAATCTAATTTTTACGACAGTCAGAATTGAATGTCTAACAAAAACCAATTCTTCCAGCATCGGTACTGGTTGTATTGTTTCATATCATCGCGAAGAAGGCGATTACTATTTTATCGTAACAAACAAACATGTAATCAAGGACGCGGTAAAAGGAATTCTTCAATTTAACTTATCCAAAAACGACCAGCCTGATTTAGGAAGCAAATATTGAAGTGATTTAAACTTTTTGTTTTCGTGAAATTTTCTTCAGTAACAAGACAGCAAATGCCAGGTAATTCCAAGATATCCAACTTGAAACAGTTGTGTCAAACCGGTTCAGTAGCGTCCTAAAACAGTCCATCCAAGCGTTGGTTCGTTCGATGGAATATCTTTCGGCATACAGTTCATCATCGACAAAGATGTCATAGGCATTTTCTCTCCGTTTATTGATGCAAATGTTTGCGATGATCTCTTTTTCACGCAGGATATCCCTTAAAACATCGCAATCGAATCCGGCATCGGCGTTGAGGAAAAGACCATCGACTCGAATATGGGATTTCTCAAGGTTGTTAAATATGTCACCGATGCTCTTTTCTATATCATGTACGTCATAGTGTTCACCTGATTTCGGAGAAAACATGGCAAGCGGAAGTCCTTGCCTGTCTGTCAGGTGGAGGGCATTGCTCGTATTCCGTTTCTTCCGGCCTTGGTATCCGACTTCTTCACCTCCACGGAGTGCAGCCGTGTGGCTTCCGTCCAAGTCCACACTGGACATATCCAGTTCATTGCGATATTTGTCAAGCAACTTGACCCACACGGATTTCCATTCGTCCGACTTTCTCCATTTGTTGTAACGATAATACACGGCACCCTGGCTCAGTATCTTGCCGCCAAATAAAACTTTTACCGGAAGGAGTGCCCATTGACACCCAGTCTTCAACTTGTACAAGATGGCGTTTACCACCTCTATAAGACAACTTTGAGTGACATAACCACGTTTTGCCTTGGAAAGATGAGGTAATATTTCATTTATATCGTATCTTTGTCGAGCACAGTGAACATAGGACTTTCACTATATTGGTCACCCATAATATAAGGAATAATTCGAGTTGTATGCTATGCTTTAACATTTTAATACGATTTTAAAAGTTTAAATCACTTCATTAAATTTACAAATATAAATTCATACTTATGAAAATTTTAAATCTTCATGTTAAAAATATAGGTCCTTTTAGAGATGCTTATTTGGATTTTGCTTCTGACTTTAAAGAAGCTGTTCCTGTAACTATAATTACAGGAATGAACGGAGCAGGAAAGTCAATAATAATAGATGCTACACGCGCTGCTTTCTCTGGAGGTGATGTGCTAGAGCGTAATATTGTTGCAGACAGCAGTGATTTTATTATCGAAATGGAATTCGAAGACTATAACGGTAAGCAGAAAGTATCTACATCTCATTTAGATGGTAATATGCAAATCCAAGCAGCTACGGAATATAATAGTATAACAAGACCATTGAGATATGGTTATGAGAAGTCAGCTAAAATACATCCATGGGTTATAGATTATTGGTCCGCCAAAGCTCCTACAGATTCATTCAATATTAAGAACATGGCGAATATAAACCATTTCGATGTGATGAAAGACGTCATGAACGGCAGAAAGAGTAATTTAGATTTAGTGAACTTTATATGCCAAATTGACTATCTCCGTAGTAGTGAAATGCCTACTGAAAAACAACTCGGTGAGGTGGTTTATGGCAAACTTAAAGAAATAGTTGAAGCATGCCTTGACAAAGGCATCTTCAAATATGTACGCCGTGGTGACCTAACTCCTATAATTGAACAGAATGGAACCGAACTTTCATTGGAAAAATTGAGTAGCGGAAATCTGTTTCTTCTCGAACATCTGTTGTTGTTATTATGCAAGATGTATTCAGTATCAGTCCTCAATGGAATGAGGCCTGAGGACATAGTAAATATTCCGGGATTATTGCTTATTGATGAAATAGAAACGCATATGCATCCCAAATGGCAGAAAAAAATTCTAGGTATAATACGTCGTTTCTTCCCTAATCTGCAAATTATATTGACAACACATTCTCCTTTTGTCGTTGCATCAATAGATGGTGCTCGTATATACACATGTGTATCAAGAACGGGTTATAGCGAAGTATGCGATGAAACAGAACGCTATGCTCACATGCCTGTTGAAGATGTATTAATGTCTGATGCCTTTGATGAAGTACATCCTTTTAATGATGAGATTGCAGGTCTGATGCATGAACGCAAAAAACTTATTGAAGAAGGCAGGAAAGACGCAGCGAAGGAAATAGAAGATAGATTATATTCTATGAATCCGGAATATTTTTCGTATTTGAAATTTTAGTAGATTTGTTATATGAGACATATAGACAGATTGCCGGAACCTCAGATACTTACTGACAAACATTACGAATGGCAGAAGAAGTTTGATGAAAAAAGGGAAAACAACCCAAATGCCAGACCGGATAGCAGTAAATATGGGCATAAAAATATTAGAGAGATATTAGACAGTTGTTCTCATTTCAAATGTTTTTATTGTGAAGCTACATTAAAAGGTGACTTAAAGGAAATAGACCATTTCAAAGAAGTTGCAATTGCTCCTGAATTAGCCTATACATGGTCAAATCTATACTTGTCCTGCCATAACTGTAATGACAAACTTTCTCATGATGTGATACCTCTGAGTGATGTACTTGACCCTTGTTCAGACACAGATGACGAGATAAAGAAAAACATTACTTTTGAAGATGAATGTATATGCGCTCAACCAGATTCCGAGAAAGGATTACAGACAATCAAAAAGTTTCGTTTAAATTCAGATGTACAGGATTTCAAACGTCTCAAATGGCTGAAAATAATCAAAGATAGAGTAATAGATATTCAAGGCAAAATGATAAACGAAGCTCGTAATCAATTTACAGAAGAAGAAAAGAAAAGTTTACTTAGATTTATGCAACGGGATCAACAGTATAGTTTGATGAGTGAAATGTATTTACGAAAGCACTTACCAAATTTATTTACATAATGAAGAAAATTTCACGAAAACAAAAAGTTTAAATCACTTCATTCGCTAATTTTCAACGATTTCGAAAAATTTGGTTTGGACATAATAATCCTAATATTGATATCGCCATCGCACCTATTGTTCCATTTCTGAACGAATTAAAAAAAGAGAATATTAATATATTTTTCAAGGCAATACCATTAATATATGCCCTGAAGCAAGAAAATATCAAAGAGGTTGACTATATCACATTGAATGTACCCCCTGTAGCGTTTTCAAATGTACCACTTCAGACATGGTCGCTTTCGGTTCGGCAAAGTTAAGATTATTTCTGATTTTTTCTTCTCATCGAGTCACCTTTTAGCTCAATCCGAACCGCGTTAGCGGTGATGCGGTCCATGATTGCGTCAGCCAAGGTCGGCTCATTGATGTAGTCATACCATTTGGATACAGGGAGTTGTGATGTCACGATGACGGATTTCCTCTGATAGCAGTCTTCCAGGATCTGGAGCAGGGCCAGACGTGAGTTGTTGTCAAGCGGCTGCAGTCCGAAGTCATCAAAGATGACGAGGTCATTCTTCTCGATGTGGTTGATGACTTTAAGAAGGCTTCCGTCAAGTTTGGCGAGCGCTATACGCTCGATGAACTTGTTCATGGAGAAGTATTCCACCCTGTGTCCCATGAAGCAGGCCTGTCTTCCGATGGCACATGCCAGGAACGATTTTCCGCATCCTGTCCTGCCGTCTATGAGAAGATTCTCGGCTCTGTCTATGAAGGTGCAGTCCATAAGTCCGAGCAGCATCTCCTTGCCCAGATTCCTCTCTTCCGAACAGATTACATCTTCCATTACGGCATTGTAGCGCAGTTTGCTGGTCTTGAGGTACATTTCTGTCCTCTTGCGGTTGCGGTACTGCCGTTCCGCTTCAGCAAGTCTTGCAATAAAGGTGTCCAAAGCAGGCCACTGGCTTGCAGGCATACTCTGAAGGGCTTTGTAGCATTCCGCCATGCCCTTGAGTTTAAGTCCCTCCAGCTGGAGGATCGTTTCTTGTGTGTTCATTGTCTTGTATTCATTTGTGTGCCGGCATGATTGTCCTATTGATATGCAGACGCGCCTCTCACGTTGTCGTTCCGGGGCATGTATGAAGCCGTATCCGACGGTGTCAGTGGTATGTCGTCAAGATTGTTCTTGAGTATTGCCTCTATGCGTTTGTATGTGGACGCGGTCTTCGGCTCTATCCGTCTGCAGGCTGCCTCTAGCCGGTCCGCCCCGTATCTTACGGCCAGGCGCAGGACACCCTGGCAGGAGCGGTATGCCTGCTGCACGAACAGGGCGGACTTCAGTATGCAGTCTATGGACTCACGTGTGTGAGGACCTATCTGACTGGCCTTTGACTGGAGATAGGCGGCATTGACCTCCTTTGAGCGTCTGTATGCCATATGCTTTTCAGGCATGTGGGCCTCGACTGTGGAGTATCCGTCAGAGCGCTTCCTGTCGTGTACCGCTATCCTGTCCAGTCCGATCCAGACTTCAACCGTCTCCGCATCGTATATGACCTTGGCTTTCCTGCCTATATGCTGGTATGGAACACTGTAGAAGTGGTTCCTGTCCACCTGGAAGTGATAGGTGGAGTTGATGGTTATTTCCTTTGTGTACTTCAGGAGGAAGGGCTTTGGCGGCAATGGGAGCATATACGGACGTTCCTCACTTTCGTATTGCTCTCTGCGGCTGTATGTCCTGTTCTTGCGGGGCCTGTCGTTGAACATGTCATTCAACTCATCCAGCCTGCCGTTGAGCTCGTCATAAGAAAAGAAGGTGTCGCGGCAGATACGGCTGTAATAGTATCTGTATGTCTGGTTGACAAGGCTCTCGGCCGGACCTTTGTCCCGTGGCCTGGCAGGGCGGCATTCGTCCAGCTCGGTCCCGTTGTGAAGGCACCACTGGCTCGCGGCCTCATTCAGGGTCGGCTCATAGCGGTCCGTCCTCTTTATCCACTGGCGCATGTTGTCTGTCTTTGAGACCTCGGCTACACCGCCGAAGTATCTGACGGCTCTTGACAGTGCCTGGAAGAGATATTCCATCCTTGCGCTTGGCAGTGCGGTCACATAGCTGAGCATCGAGTACGGCAGGACACAGACAAGCACAATCGCCTTTACCGCTTCTCCCGTGTCTTTGTCTACTATCCATAGGTTGTCGCCTGCAAAGTCGAACTGCATCTCGCGGCCGGGCTCGTACACGTTATGGTACTTGTAGTCGTGATTCCTTTCATATTCCTGGATGATCGCCTTGAACTGGGTGTAACCGTACGGATTGTCTGTGCTCTTCTGGTATTCCTCATACAGAACGTCATAGGTCATGTGCTTGCGCGTCATGTCCTTGGCATAGCCCTCAACCCTCTCCTGCATGAAGGCATACCTGTCGGAGTCCCTGCCGCGATGCCCGTCGCCTTTCAGCATGATTGCCTGAAGTTCCGCATCGTTCAAGGCAAGGAGCTCCACCATGCTCCTGCCGGATGCTTCCGCACGGTCACGGTAGTTCCTCAAAGATGTGCGGCTGAGTTTCAGCTTGCGCTCCATCTCCCGCAGTGATGTCCCGCGGGAAAACTCGCGGATAATTACTCTGATGTCTGTCATTGTCGCTTTTACATTTGCCATAGCCCTGTGGTATTACCTTTACCACAAAGTTACCTCGTCAAACCGTTTGCGACCATCCCGAAGAATATGCCCCGACCATGCCGGCACTGGTTAACGGGGCGGTACATTTCAAAGTGATACAGACGGTACATTTCATTCTGATATACCCGGTACATTTGAAAGTGACATGGACGGTACATTTAAAGTGATGCAATCACTTCATCTATGGATGCAGCCCCGGACAATCAAGCCCGGGGCTTTTTCAGTTCATGCTTTCATATGATCTGAAACTCATCATGGCGAGGACGAAGCTGAACGAGATTATGTACATCTTCTTCGCAGCCTTAGCTTCATCCGTCATTCCCTCTATTCCCTTTATTACTCCCTCAAAATCATCATCCTCATTTACTCCCCCATTTACATCCTCATTGCCTTTCCCTACTATAAAGCAAGTTATTGAAAACTAAGGATATGGAATTATTAGCAGCAATCCATTGCGGGCTTCAAAACCTAATCTTTGGCATTCTGATATCATGCGAAGTATTCCGCTTCCCACGATTTCCACATATTTGCGAATCAGACAACAATGGGCTATATCTGGGTTCCTACCTACCTAACCACCGAAGGATGAGGTTTCTACAAAGTATTAACCGTTATGCCTCTATTGTCATGATACTATTCCAAATTAAATCTTGACTAATTTAACTATGGTCATACACATCAAGCTTGGTAATGCTAATAAAATATCGACCTTCTTTTTCAAAGATTTCAAAATCAAAGGGCTTAAGTTTTGCTTCCACTTTACTTTTAAGTACAAAGCGACCTTCTATTTCTGCACAAATTTGTAATTTCATTACTTTTCAAAAATTATTATCCTTTTATTTGATTTCTAAAAGATTTTCCAATGTCTATAATTAAATTATCATAATTTTCTTTTGTCTTTTTATTTTGAACAATAACTTCTCTTGTCTCTGCCTTAGAAATGGACTGAGCCTGTTCTTCATCATAACGCATCCTAATTTCAACAAGTTTTTGCTTACCAAATTGAAAATGCTCAAATTGATTTATCAACTCAATTAACTTATTATAATGCTCTTCTTCTATCAATAAAAGGTTGTCGGTAATAGCATTTTTAGTAAGTCTTATTTGCTCACTAAAAGCAGGTATTTGTGCCGGTTCTGCTTTTTCCCATAACATATCTGCTTGTCGTTTAGTATATAATAAGACTTTCCATAAATTATTGTAAAGTTCAAACTGTTTCTCTGAATATCTTACAAATTGCAATTTCGCTTTTTCCAATTCATTTTTTGTTTTTTCCAGTTCATTCGCATATTTATTCTTTATATTTTCTAATTCCGTTTCATGTTTATTATTATATGAATCGAGTAAGCGGTTAGAAATAAAGCCACCAAACCATTTTGCAAGAGCTATTACAACAACACTTGCGCCACCGATTGAAATGAAAAAAGCAGCGGCTAATTTTACATATTCAATTATTGCCATAGTTAATATAACCCATTAAACTTCATCCAATCTTGAATTCTATTAGGGTCAACACTTCCATATAAGTATTGATTTACAGATAAAAATCCAACTTTTATTCCATGTAAATATATTGTTGGAGGAGTTGACGTATAAGGATTGAAAGGACTCAATGATGAATATGGACTACCGTATGTGGAGTACTGATTATGTATAGAAACTACAGAATATATACTTCCATACAATCCATACGGATTGAGTATTGACTCTGGATCATATATATTTAGCGACAATTTTCCTAGAAATTGTCCGTCACTTGCAACTATGAACGATTCATGTCGCCTTATCCTCAAATTTATATTTTGTGAATTCATAATTATTGATTTTATTGTTCATACTCTTCACGGGTGATCGTGGTTTGAGGATCAACTATTAACACTTCATCGTATGTTAAGCCATAAAGATGATAAACAATATTATCTATCTTATTCATTCCCTGCTTAATATATATATTATCTGAACTTGATTGTATGGAATCCACTATGTTGACAAGCATTTGATATTTCTCTGATAAACAAATCGGAATAGAGCTAATTTCATTTACTCCAATATTGAGATATCCTCCAGCCATCTTTAGCGAATTATAGCAGATTGTTAACCAAAAAGACAACAATTTACTATTAATAATTGCAGTGTAATACTTCAACTCAGTGGGTTCTCCTGTAATAATTGTAGTAGATTTTCCTGCAACATACTCTCCCCCATCATATATTGCTTCAAAGTTAAGAGACATACCTGCAATAATAATTTTAGGAGAGATTGACTGCTCGTATCTTCTTGAACTAAAATTTTTTAATCCTGCCATGCTAATGATAGGGCGTATATATGCACCTTTGATATATTGGGTCCTTTTTATTCCCCAATATGATCTATACGGATCAATTGTCCCTGTGTTAATAAACTTAAGATATTTTTCTGCCGAATCATGGTATTCTTCTATAAGCGGTTTGATGTCATAAGCCTCACTAACAGTAGCAGCCCCATAAATATTAACATTTAAGGTAGAGATTGGCTGATATGAATTAATTTTTTGTATAATTGATTGCATCTTTTGGGGAAGAAAATACTTATCCCAAAAAATATCTTTTTTAAAGATTTTTTTATTTATAAACGATTCGGAGGATACCTTTTCAATATCGCTCATTGTTTGGAATAGCGCAGGTGTACCTAAACTGTCATTTTGTATCAAGAATACACAAGGATACACAAATGCCTCAAAAACACTAACCCTTGAGTAATCTCGCAATACTAGTAATGAGAATGATTCGCAAATTCGGGTACGAATATTTTGAGTGTATTTAGATGCAATTAATTTATTGGGAACAATGAATGATTCAACCCCTCCATTAGTAAGTAGTTGCATACCACGTTCAATAAAGACTACATATATATCCCAGTTTCCCGTAGCGCATGAATATAAGGCCTTATACATAGATCTCATCCTTGGCATATTATTTTTCATCGTTTCCGAATCTATGTACGGCGGATTGCCAATAACAATATCGACCCCCTCCTTTATGTCGAACATCCATTCAGGATCGAAAAAAGGCGAAGAGGCATTTTGATCGAACATATCCCATGATGCCAACTGCTGAGTTTCGGCATTACCCACAGCACCACAATCTTCTAGCATATTGGCTATTTCAAGACGTAAATCATTTACAATCTGCCGATATTTGCGTTTGGTCCTGACTGTTTTTGCTCCAAAAATTTTGTGCTTAGCAATTTTCAACTCTTCTTTTTTAGTTCGAATAGCATCAGAATCGAACAGAGTTGCATCTTTCTTTTCCAAGCTAATCAATGTATTGGCAGCCACAAACTTCGCTTCAAGGTTCGGAAGCGGACGGATGCCGAAATTCTCGGCAGGATTGTCGTTGGTCTTCTGATCAACGACCAACGAGATAAAGAAGCGCAACTTACTGATCTGAATGGCGATAGGTTGGATGTCTACTCCGTAAATGCAATTCTCGATGAGATAGAGTTTACGGGCATAGTCGGGGCGGTTTACGCTCTCATCGAAGCTCCGTTCGATGTCAGCGACCATCTCACGGCGTTCATCGGATGATGCCGTGCGGTAGGCCTCCGAAGTCTCGTCAATAGCCACCTTGAGCATCATCTCCTTCCACATCTCGTTGTCGGGGTCGATGCGGCTGAGAATATGTACCATCTGCTGCAGCATACCCATAGGGAAAGCACCCGAACCACAAGCAGGATCAAGCACCTTACAGTTATAGAGCGACTGCATAATTTGTTTTCGTTGATCTTCGGTAAGGTCTACAGCCTCGTCTGTATATTGCATCAATTGACGGTATTTCGCTTCGAGGTCATCGCCTACGGTGCGTTTGAGGTGGGCAACCAAACTTTCATCCACCATATACTGCACAATTTCACGCGGCGTATAGAAGGAACCTGTCTGTTTGCGGGCCGTGGTCTGAGTCTCGGGGTTGTAGGAGGCCAGCAGGTTTTCGAACACCTTGCCCAGCAGTTCCGGGTCGAGCGACACCTCCTGATCGAACGGAGTATTCTCCTCGACAGTGAAATTGTAGCGTTTCAGAATGTCGATAATACCTCGGGCGGAAACTTTCTTCTTTTTCTTATCACCATACCATTCCGACAGGTCTATGTTTTTACCGACTTCCTCACCAAAGAAAAGATAATCGGGTACAATCAAAGCTTTCTTTACCGCTTCACGGTCACTGAAACCATCGTAATACAAATTCTTGTCTTTCTCATCAAGACAATCAAATAATCCGCCATTGAGGAAAGGAACAGTATGGTTTGCCAAATCAACAAACAGCTGCGGGTTCTTGAAATAAGACTCGTAACGCATTAGTTTGTTGTTGTCATAATCACTACGTCCATTCCTGAAATGCCTCTCCGACAGAGCCTTACCACCTTCGGGGGTTATTGGGCTGTTCAGCATAGCAAAGAATAGGTTCTGAAGGATAGCTTTATAGTATTTGCTCTCGTTGGATTTGCTGAACAAATCGGCCATGGCATGGGGATTAAAGTCCTCTATCAGATTAGCCGCAATATACTGTTCATCGAAAAATTCGTCCGGAACAAGATGACGTTGCTTGAGAAACCACACAAAGATGAGACGGGTTATCAGACGGATGGCACTCTCGTTGTTAAACTTGTCATCATCAGTCTTGTCATTAAGGTTGTTAGGGAAACGTATAACCTTAATGGCCCATGCATACCAATCGCTCAACTCCTGATAGAACTCTTTGGTAAGCACCTCGACCGAGAAACGGCTGCGTAAGTCATCCGGATTAACTACACGCCCCTTTTCATTCAAGTATTTGTTGGGAGTATAGTATGCAATTCCTTCTCCCAAGAAATAACTGTATCGTCGCGGATTACTGTAATTGCGTGTTATCCGCGATGAATCGTCCTTGGCTTCGAGCATAATCTCAATCAGGGAAAAACGATAATTATCGCTATTATCTTCCGGAACAAAAATAACCAAAGCCCGGTCTTCCATTTCATCTGCCAACAGACGAAATGCCTCTTTCGAGAGCGAAACCCTGGCATCGTTTTTTGAATTGTGCCTTACCTCATAGACGACTAGATCGAGAGAATCTGACGAACCCAATTTTACAGCCTGCGTTGTATAGTTCAGTTTGGCACGGAACTCCACAGGGGTTTCCACAGGAATAAAATCGTCCGGCAGGAAACTGTTTTGCAGAAAATTGACAAACACTTGTCGATTATATGCCTTATTGAATTCCATATTATCATATTTTATTGTAGTTCTTCACTTAAAATTAAAGTTTCCTCATTATCATCTACTCTATTTTGGCTATTGATAATGCGAGCCAAATATTCGACAGATATCTTCAACGGCAATTTTGCTGCGTCTTTTGGAGCCAATTGATTGATATATCTTATCTCATACCCTGACAAAGCCTCGGATTTAACGACTTGAAGCAAATCTGCCAGATAGTCTTTGGGCAACAACTGATTTTTCATCAGAATCTTTATTTTGGCCAAAGCGTTAATCAGTTCTTTTTCATTTCGTTCAGCCACATCGCTACTGAATAAAGATGCTTTTACTTTTTGATATACCACATCGAAATCATGGCTCAGATCAACAGGCGTCTCATCCTTTTCAGCCTCGAAGAGCGCAATCGCTTCTTCGGCCGGAATCATAACCGGAATTGTCATTGTATCTCCTAGCTTAAATACGAAATCATCATCCTTAAGGCCAAACATCAATACTCCTTTTTTCGGCTTATCGATGTTACGAGCCGTCCTTGCCCGATGCGGCACCTCCATGGCTTGGTCATATACCTCTGTTCCTTTCACGCTGTTCAGTAACTTACGGTAAGGAGTGTCCCACGATGTCTCTTCACTGCGGGCAAACTCCTTACGGTAGCGCTCTTTGAAATAGGCCTGAAGGTCCTCTTCCTTGGTAAGAACCTTCGTATCTTCGCCCATAATGGCATGAATCATCGCCATTTTAAGAGTAGAAATCTCTTTTGTTCTAGTCTCAGCCTCTCCGACATCAGTCGGGAAATAGTTGTATATATATAGTTCATCAAAGACCTTTTTATTGATTCGGTTAATACGACCTATACGCTGAATGACACGCGTCGGGTTATAGGGTATATCGTAATTGAATATAGCACCGGCCCGGTGTAGGTTATAACCCTCGGAGATTGCATCTGTCGCCACTAAAATATGAAAATCGTTCTGTTGTAAAGCGGGCTTCAAACCAGCATCGAAGTTAGCACGAATACGGTCTTTGTTAGCAGGAGAGGCATCAGTCGATGTATATTTCATGACAGGAAGCCCAGCATTGAGAAGAGCTTCTCCCAGATAATTTACTGTATCGGCAAATTCGGAAAACACAATTAACTTCCGGTTGGGCTCTTCATTCATTTGTTTTCTAACTATACGGATAAACGAATCCAGTTTGGGATCGGATTTGACAGCATTTTCCTCGCCGAACCATTGTTCGCGTAAATTTTTCAGAAGCTGAATATCGGCTTCTACATCAGCTACAAAATCATCCTTAACATATTTCATGTCTATCTCGAAGAAACCTCGGGATTCATATTTTTCGAAAAGTTCCTCAAACTCCTCCATACCATCATCGCTCGACTCATAAAAGGCTTCTACATCCGGCAGGTTTCCTTTCTTGAATACTGGAATTTTGTGTCGTTTTTCAATCCATCTGAGCATATGTTCGGATGACTGAATCATATATCCCAATGATGCTTGGAATGCAGCGACTGAGCTCTCAAAACGGGCCACCAGCAAATGGCGCATGAAGCTTGATATATTTGTCTGCCGACCAAGTAGAAGATTAAATTTGACGCCCGTCTTATCTTCGAGTTCCTTTGCCAGTTTATCTCTTAATTCTTCGTATATATAGAGGACCGGAGAATAACGGGCAGCCTTGAAACGGTAAACAGCATCACTGCTCCCATCAGATTTATTGATTCGGTCAAGAGTAGAGAGGTATAAATCTTTCAATTCACTCAAATCATATTCCAGTTCTACCGGATCATTTGGTAATACCAGTTGAATATCTTGCTGCTTCAAATCATCGGCATATTCCGGAATTGCCTGTAGATCAAGGCGGGAACGACGCACAACAAGCGGACTGATAATAGACCTGATTTTCTTTGCTATATTGTTGACCTCTATCTTTATTTCTTCTGCAGTCGCTTTGCCTGCTTTTTGTGTTTCTCGCAAGGCCTTGTATTTGTCTATTAAGTCTTTGAATGCCGCTCCCAAATTCTCGACCGTTTTAAGAGTAGAACGAGAAGGAATTTGAAACAATTTTATAAGAGCATAAATATCTGCCGGTTGGTTGTTGAATGGAGTCGCCGTAAGCAATAAAACCTTGTTGCCGGAACACAGATTATGCAGCAAAGCATAATCTTGTGTATATTCGTTACGGAAGCGATGCGCTTCATCTATAATAATTAGGAACTGCTCTCCATCTTTGACTAACTCCTGATAATGAAAAACGGCATCTTCAATTTTCCCAGCACTGAATACAGTAGCCGTGAAACCAAATTCATCGCGGTATCCTTCCCACTGCTTGTACAAATGCGGAGGACACACGATAATAGTTCTCAACCTTAAATTACGTGCAATTGTAGAGGCGATTATACTTTTACCCAAGCCGACCACATCGGCAACAATTGCCCCATTATGATTATTCAAAGCTTTCAGAGCCATTTGCACCGCATCGGTCTGATATCTTAAATTGGAATACCTACCCTCTGTTATATCATGGGGAGTCAATATATTGTTGGAGGTTGGAATGTTGAAATATTCTTTAAGAACCCTGATATACATAAGATAAGGTGAGTATATCTTATCATACCATATACGGGTCATCACTTTATTGTTCCACTCATCCAGATTGTCCTTACTTACAATTACAACAGAACTCTCCCATAATTCATCAAAGATTCTTTTTCCTTCATCGTAATCCTGTTTGTCATTAAAACGGGCATTCAGTTCCAACCGACCTTTCAACCCTTGATAAGAAAGATTACTGGATCCTGTGATTAAAACACCTGGCAACTCACCTCCTTCGTTTACTAAATCATTGTAAGCAAACAAGTACATTTTAGAATGGCAAGGTTCAAGCGTTTTACGAATCTCTAGCGTTCCATCCAAAATTTTCCCATAGAACATTTTGAACTGTTCCAGTTTCTCAGCCGTATCTAAAAAATCCGAATCATTAAATATGCTAACAAACTGTTTGTAGTACTCTTCTTTAATAATACCTCGTGAAACCATACCATTCCTGATAGCTTCAACTTCACGAATATGGTTAGTTATATGTAAATCAACATCCAATCCCGCTAAAATACGAATCCGCTTATTTTTCAGATTTTCCGACAATTGCATATAGCCAGAAAAATAAAAATAACCGACTAATATATCAACAGCGTCTGTTTTTGGCAAAATACCATTGATAATGTCTGACAAAAATTTCTCTTTATTCGTAATAAAACTGCTGCTCATAACGCTTATAATATAAGATCGTTTAATGTATTCAAGTACGCATGTCCCTTTTCTGTCAAAACATACCCACCTGTTTTCTTCGATCCGCAATATTTTATCAAGTCCAGTGAATCTGAAGACAGATTCTGCAGTATTCTGGATATTGTCCTTACGGAAAGAGCCAGCTTTTCAGCCAGTTCGTTTTTCTTCATTCCGGGTTGCCTTGAAAGTTCTGTCATGATAACTATATCCCGCTCGTTTATCGTGCCATTTATCGTGCCATTTATCGTGCCATTTAACGGCTCATTCGCATTTTCAAATCCGTCCCTGCAAGGAATCCCAATCAGGAAATATGTCCTGTCCTCATCAGTTTCAATCCTTGCAGGCTCCGAACCATTCTTGCGTAATTCGTCCTGGATGGTAGGAATACCTGTTGCACGGCCTTCTGACAACTGGAGTTCCTTCAGGTAGTCGCCCAGACGGCGGTTGCGGTAGCGGCGGGACTTCAGATGCTCGGCTTTGTGAATGACATCCAGACTGATTGAGCGGTCAGGCCCTGCATAGCTGAGAATGGATATCTTGTCTGGCTCGATGGTAATCTCTACTGGTTCCCTTTCCTGATAGTCCCTATGATAAAGTGCATTGACAACCGCCTCCTCAATAGCCTGATACGGATAGTTGAAGAATGTGATTGATTCTGCCTTGTCCTTTGGTTTGATAATTCTCTTCTTGATAACATTCGTCCGGATATAATCCAACGCCTGCTTGATCATTTCCGGGACAGGACCGACTATTTTCGGCACCTCTATCATATTGTTGGGATTCTTTACACATCCTTCCGGAAATATGACGATGTCCACCTGTGTCGTAGGGAAAAATTTCGCAGGATTCTTGCAGAACATCATAGCAGCAACATTCTTGACTTTTTGATGCTCTGTCGGCCCAGTCAGCAAATCCATCTGCTCCAGTATTTCCCCAAATGGCTTGTTTTCAAAATCATTTGCCAGACGGCTGCCCACCGTCTGAAGATAATCCAGAACCAATGCCGGAGATATATCCGAAATCTCAATCCGTTCATTTCCTCTTTCATCAAAAGGCGTCCTATTGGCCATCTCCCTGAGCTCGTCAAGCACCTCTCCCTTTGCCTCAACAGTACTTGTACCGTTGCGCACATACCATTTGCCTTGAGACTGTTTGGCAGTTACACGCTCCCTTACATTATATGGACGATTGAGTCCGGCCGGAGCCCATATCACAAGAACACTCTTCCCATCAACTTCCTGGACATCAATGCGGGGCATATAATACGGCTCTATCTTGTTGTTGTACCCTACCATGTCTTTTTGAATACCGTCCAGTTCCTCAATCGGCAGACCGATGACAGGTCTTTTGGCAATTCCTGTCCGTTCCTCTTCCTCTATCCCCACAACGATATATCCTCCGCCAATATTGTCAAAGTCATTGGCAAAGGCACATATCGTCCGATAGATTCTATCAGGATTCCATCCCTTTTTGAACTCTATGCGGTTCGACTCTATCTTGCGTTTGTTCAGCAGGTCTTCGATATTGACAGGTATTGCCATACTATTGGAGATTGGTTGAATTATTCTGCAAATATACGCAATATGACAGCAAGGACACCAATTGTTACTGCGTCACAAACACTCTCCAGCTGCCATCCTTCTCGCCTCGCTCAACGTATTTTTTCCGTATGAGTTGATCGAGCAGTTTCTGAATGGCTGCGATGCTGATGCCTGTGATTTCTTTCATATCAGCCAAAGTAAGTGTAGGCTCTGTTCGCATAGCATTCAGAATCTTTGTATAATTGGGAGTTCGGAATGCTATGCGTTCTCCATCATACCACCACACATTCTCATTCTTTTCGCTTACAAACAACACATCGTTATAAACCTCTGTTGCAACCAGATTGTTGAAATATTTCAAAAATGGACGAATATCCTTAATCTCTGCGTGAGCGCCATCACAAGGGGCTGGGCCGACTTCAAGATCGGCTTGATGCAGAGCCTCCAGATATTCACTCTTCTTGCGACTGCGAACAACGACCATCGGATAATTATGGCGAGTCAGAATAAAGTTTACCATCAGCCGGGCAATACGGCCATTCCCATCCTCAAAGGGGTGTATGCGTATATAGCGGTAATGAAATAACGCAGCCAACTCCACAGGAGAGAGTTTTCTTTCTTGCTCCGCCTTGTTATACCAATCCACCAAGTCAGCCATCAGGCCGGGTGTTTCTTCTGGCGAAGCATACTCAAACCTATCACCGTATCGTGTAATGACACTATTGGGTCTTCCCTTATACTGACCGGCGTGTATTACATAACTTGTCTGCGCCCCTCCAGGAAGATTATGATATACCGTGTAATCCTCACGAAGCAGAGTCTTGTGTAAAGTTCTGATAAAATTCTGAGTCAAAGGAGTTTCTTTCAATCTCGCTTCCTCAGTCATCATACGAAGGCCAACGTTACTTGCTGCCATCTCCTGCACATCACGCACATCTGCCTCTCCAATCACTTTACCAAAGAGCAACAAAATTTCCGTTTGACCATAGGTCAGTGTATTACCCTCAATATGGTTGCTGTTGTAGTTGAAGTCCACTGTAAAACGACGGCTAAGCCTTTCTCTATCCTTCTCGGATAACGGTTGCAACTCCTGCCACGCAGCCAATGCTTTCTTGATATTTAGGTATTTCATACGCCTGAACATTTATTATCAACGATGCGAATATACAAAAAGTTTTCAATATGGTTGTATCTATACAACCTTTCTCTCGCATCTGACAACCGTTTTGTCAGCGGCGTTGAACAGCAGCCGGTTAATAGAGGAGGGTGACGGAGGAACCCCAGACAAGGGAGGCGCCGCCGTCAGTGTTCCATAGGCATTCGCGGGCGGTGAAGCGGCCTGTCGCGGTATCCAGTACTACCACTATGTACGAGAGCAGGGTCTCGTCCTGCGCCGAAAACTCCCCCTTCATGGGAGAATCCACCCTGATGACCGGCAGGGCGACGGTACTGTCCACCCCGTGCCAGGTGTAGAACTCATTGTAGTTGCAGTAGCCGTGGAAATACGCCTTTATCTCCGGATGTCCCGCGATGAAGCGCTCCAGGGCACACCAGTTCTCCAATGGCAGGCTGTCGATGCTCCCGACGGCGCAAGTGTCGGACAGCAGGTTCTCGAAGCGGTCCGCGGGATTGATGTCATTAGGGCTAAGGGGATTGGTGAAATGCTTTGCGTCCGCTCCGGGAGGGTCGTGCGTGAACAGCAGCACCGGAAGCTCTTCCCCAGGAGGCACGGCACCGCCGTACCACTCCCGCATGCTCGAGTCGGGCCACATGCCCATGAATACGAAACGCACGCTGTCCATGACAAATGTGTAGTGCGTCCTGTCCGTACCGTAGTCGAAATCCTCAGCCATGACAGCCGCATCCGAGCACATCATCATGTTATAGATACCCGCAGCACTGGAGGCATCCCGCTCAGGGCACATCGGCTTCGGATATCCGATGGCATTGGAGATGTCGTGATTGCCTGGGACAAGGTACAGGCGGTCCAGGTATTCCGCCCAGTCCCGGAGAAACTGCCTCCACGATTCCGACGCCGGCTGTACTCCGCTCTCCATCCTGTTGGCGATATCCCCGGTACAGACGATGAAGTCGGGCTTTCCGAACACTCTGCCCCCGCCTGCCCCGCCGTCATCCGGCAGTACCGCATTTTCCAGAAGGCCGAACGACCGCAGCATCGCCCGGCTCACCGAGTCTGCCGGAACACCCTCCGCACCGCGGAACTCCCTGTCTATGCCGTAATGTCGGAGCAGTACACAAAACGGAGAATTTCCCCGTCCTGCGCCCCAACACAGCCGCAGAACAGGGAAATACTCACTAACACTAATATTAACCTTTTTACCATTCTATCTTAGAGCCCTCAACTTTCTCGGCCGAAGCATTGCTGCTGCCTTCGGTTGCCGTCATGATGTACCAGTCACCGGTACCGTCCACATCCCTGGCGAAGGAGCCTTTGTCCTTGCTGTCGTACATTCCGTCATCCTCGCCCCAGGTCTCGCCAAGGGCCTTGCTCAGGTTCTTGAACAGGTCTATCGAAGTTCCGTCCGGAGCGAACAGCTCTATCTTCACCGACTTGTCGGCAGAGAGACCGAACTCGAAAATCGGGAAATCCGGATTCTCGGTGCTCTCCGCCTTGTCAGACTTCTCGGACCAGACGGTCAGGAAGCCGTGGGCAGGCACAACTGTTCCTGCAGCTGCGGTGAAGGTATCCTCGTCATCCTTGGTGAAATACACTCCGGCTATGTCCATGTCGGTATCGGAAGTATTGTACAGCTCGATGAACTTGTCATTGCCGTTCAGCTCGTTCAGTCTCAAAGCTGTATAATCGGCCGTACCAGGCTCGTCCCCAGGCTGATCCGGAATCTCGTCAGGAGTGCCGGTATTGGAACGGCCCTTTGTACCTCCCTCTATGACTTCCCAGGAAGAGCCGCCGTCCTCCGTGCGGGCGTAGGTGAAGCCGTCCTCCATCGCAGGCACGATGACCTCGTCTATCTTCGCATAAGTCTCGTCGAGCACTGTGATGGCATCTCCGTCCCCCGATATTCCGAACTGGAAAGTACCCTCCTCAATCACTAAAAAGCCCTTTGCCGGGATAGTGGAGCCATCAGGGAATGTGTATTCCTCATCGGTTCCCTTATTGTCCTGCACGTGGAACCCAGTCAGGTCCATCTCGGTCTCCCCGGCATTGTACAGCTCTATCCAGTCCGTACCGCCCGAGCATATCTCATTGATAAAAAGACCTTGAACGTCCGAAGGCTCTGTACCAGGCTCCCTGTCGTCCTTGCAGCCTGTGAGGGTAAGTGCCGCAGTCAGTGCAGCGGCCATGAAAAAGAATCTACTGCTTTTCATATCTATTTGAATTTAACCTTTTACGATTAGAATGACACCATAAGCCTCAGCTGCAGCACATGGAAGTCGATGCCCTCCGGCCTGGCCTGGCTCAGAGGCATGTTGCCGGCGGTAATCTGTCCCTTGGAGTCGGCGTACTTGTCGTTGTCCATGAACAGATAGTTGAGACCTATGAGAATATTGCTTACCGGATACCAGTTCAGGTTGGCACTGTAGGAATAGGCCGAGCCGCCGATTATCGGTGATGACATGTCGTGAAAGTCATTGAGATTCAAATGGCTGACCCTTGCGCTGACCTCCAGGTTGCCTCCCTTGCGGTTGACCTTGACCCCTCCGAACTCGGCATCCGCCGAGCTGTAGCGTCTCTGCTCCCCTATGATCATGTAGGACGCGGTGGCGTACCAGCCCATGAACTCCGCATCCGCAAGCGGCTCGCGGACATCCCCGTTGTATTTGTAGCGGTCCAGGGTAGTGAAAAGATACTCGCCGTATGCCAGGAACTTGTTCCACCTGAAGGCCAGCTCAGCCCCGAAAGTGGCGTAATGGTTCACGTTGCCCACCTCGGCCTGCACGAAACGCCTGCGGTCGGTTCGGCTCTCCGGGAATGTCCTGAAAAGGGCGATCCGGTCCTCCTCTCCGCCGGCATCAGGTCTGCGCCAGCTGGCATAACCGCCTATATGCAGCGTAATATCGTCGTTATTTACAATAGGAACAGCTACCCTGCCGGTAAATCCGTAACCGTCGCTACCCCTGTTGCGTTCCTTCTGAATCAGGTCCACCTGTTGGCCGAAGACACCGCCGGAGACCCACCAGTACTTGCCCCACCAGGTCACCGCCACTCCCAGACGACGGCCTCCCGCCAAGGCTTCCACCACCATAGGACGCTCATTGGCCATGATATAGCGCGAGCTGGTCACCCTCTCCATACTCATCGGTTCCTTAAAATGGCCGGCCTGGACGGAAAGATGCTCGCTGAACTTATACCCGAGATACATGTCCTTTATCTCCACCTCATTGTAGGCAAAATCAAGGTCAAACTCGGCGAACCACCTGTCGTAAAGCTCGGCCTTGATGGCGAATCGGGCCCGGCGGATACTCACCCCGTTGCTGAAACGGAACACTCCGTCGTCCTCCTCCAGGTCCTTATTGACCTTGGACACAAGTCCGTCCACAGGCTCCGTCGGAAAATAGAACGAGGCATCGGTGTAGATACGGTTGTCCAGCCACAGATGGAACTTGCCGTCCCGGGACCTGACGTTGAACTTGCCGTCCTTGAAATACACACTTGCTTTTGACTCATTGCCGTCCGGTGACATACTTACCGAATCCCTTGTCTGCCCGGAGACCGGAACAGACAGGCTCAGGAGAGCTGCGGCTGATGCGGCGAGCACCGCTGTCAATTTCCTATACATACCTGTATCTGTTTACAGCCGCAAAACTACCGCAGCGATATTTCACTTTTATGTCATTTCCTTGTCATGTATGTTGCATCATGCGCTACCCACAAAAAACGGGACCGCCCCGCCATGGGACAGTCCCGAGTCACTGAAAACGTTATATGTCGTCCGAGGGGCTATTTGCCGAACCTCTTCTCCTTCATCTTGATTATCTGGTCCTGGAGGACATCGACGCAGTCAACCACCGCGTCCTCGAAAGTAGGTGCTGTCCTCTCGATGATAAGGTCGTCGCCAGGGATGCCGAGTCTCACCTTCACGGTCTTGCCGTGATCGGGCTGGACAGTGAGGGCGACATCACAGCTGATGATGTTGTCAAAAAACTTTTCCAGTTTACCGACTTTCTTGTCGATGAAGTCGAGCAGTTTCTGATCTGCATCGAATTTGATCGATTGAACGTTAATCTTCATTTTTACCTCCGTTTTTAGCTCTTGGATGAGCGGTTAAATAAGTATCTTTCAACTGTTCGAAGGAGTTGTGAGTGTACACCTGCGTGGCTGCCAGCGAGGAGTGTCCCAGTATCTCCTTTATAGAATTGAGGTCGGCTCCGTTGTTCAGCAGGTGGGTCGCCAGCGAGTGCCTCAGCACGTGGGGCGACTTGCGTCCGGTGAAGCCCTCCACCCCGTCCAGCTCCTCATGCACCGTCTCGTTCACCAGCTCCGGATATATCGGCTGTCCCGCGTCGGTCAGGAAAAATCTCCCGCCCTCCGGAACATCCGGAAACTCCTTCCTAATTCTCTCCAAATATAGTAAAATTTCCTGACAAACGGAAGCCGGAACCGGAATTTCCCGCATTTTATCTCCCTTACCCAGCACCGTGAACACATTCCTCCCCGGGTCAAAGTCGCTGCGGCGCAGCCCCACAATCTCCGAACGGCGCATTCCCGTGGCGTAGAGCACCAGCATCATCACCCCGTTGCGGTACTCGTGCAGGTTCATCCGGGCGCAGGCATCCCCCGACCCGTCCAGACCTTTCGAGGCGAAGAAATGCTCCAGGGAAATCTCCGTGTAAAACTCCGGCAGGCGGCGGCTCTCTTTCGGACGGGCGATACGGCGCACGGGATTGGAGGGCAGCAGCGAGCGGCGCACGAGCCAGGAACAATAGCTGCTGAGGGCCGACAGCCGCAGATTGACGGTTCGGGGCGAAAGGCCCTCGTCCATCGAGAATGCCACGAATCCGCGGATACTGCTGAATGTCAGCGCCTCAAGCTGCTGCTGCGGGGACAGCGGAGCCGGGAAGGCGCCCGCCTCCGGAGCATTGTCCTGAGGATAGGCATAGCGGTAGAATGCCTCCAGCGCCTCGCGGTAGACGGCACAGGTGCGGGGGGAATACCGTCTTTCATCTGAAATATATTTAAGGAACTCTTCCAGCATTCCGTCCTACTTACATCCAGTCTTCTCCACAAATGCTCTGAAACGTTGGAGCCCCTCTTCCAAAATTGAGCGTGGACAGGCAATATTCCAACGCATATATCCTTCTCCGCCAGGACCGTACATCGTTCCGGCATTGATCCATATCCCGGCCTCAGCCTTGAGGGTCTCCTCGAGAGTCGCCGAGGTCATTCCGAGGGCCGAGCAGTCCATCCACACTAAATAGGTACCCTCGAGCTTCATTATGGGGAAGGCCGGCAGGTATTTCTCGATGTACTCGCGCATATACTCATAGTTGTCGGAGATGTAGACATTGAGCTCGTCCAGCCACTCGGCGCCGCCCTCGCTGTAGGCAGCCGTCAGGGCATCGATGCCGAAGGGGCCGGGACCGCTTATCTCCCGCTGCTCCACGACCTTGCGTACGCGCTCGCGGATATCGGGATCCGGGATAATAATGTTGGCGATTTTCACGCCGGCCATATTGAAAGGTTTAGTAGGAGACACACAGATGATCGCGTTGCGGGCGATATCCTCTCCTACCGTAGCGAAAGGCGCGTATGCATAGCAGGGAGCGGCCAGCTCGCAGTGAATCTCGTCGGAGACCACCGTTACCCCGTGCCTAAGGCATATCTCTCCCACCCTGCGCAGCTCGTCGCGGGACCATACGCGGCCCACAGGATTCTGGGGGTTGCAGAGTATCATCAGGGAGATATCCGGGTCGGAGGCCTTCTCCTCTAAGGCGTCAAAATCCATACGGTAAGTATTTCCGACGCGGATCAGCTCTGCGGAAACCGCCTCGCAGCCGTTCTGCTCGAGGGAGATGAAAAAATGGTTGTAGGCCGGGGACTGTACTAAGACCTTGCCGCCATGAGGCATATAGGTGCCGATGGCCGCAGACAGGGCAGGTATAACACCGGTCACGGGCAGTATCCACTCCCGCTCTATCTTCCAGCCATGGCGGTTACCGAACCAGCTGATAACTGCATCATAATAGGCATCAGGAACAGCCGCATATCCATATATCCCGTGTCTGGCACGGCTGATGAGTGCCTCCTGTATGCAGTCGGCCGTCCTGAAATCCATATCCGCTACCCAGAACGGCAGCACTTCGGGGTCCGGGCAGGCGTCCCATTTGAGGGAACCTGTTCCCCTTCTGGGGATTATCTGATCAAAATCGTATCTCATAAGGGTCAGTTTTATTTGCAAATTTAATAAAAATATCTACCTTTGCAGCCCTAACAAAAGGAGGTGGTAAAAGAATGATTATAGTACCTATCAAAGAAGGCGAAAATATAGAGAAGGCTCTCAAGAAGTTCAAACGTAAATTCGAGAAGACTGGAGTGATACGCGAGCTGCGCAGCAGAAAGCAGTTCGAGAAACCTTCTGTCAAGAGAAGAAACGAGATCAAGAAGGCTATCTACGTACAGCATCTCAGACTGAACGAGGAGTAATTCCATACAGCCTTTCAGATTCATACATCATACCGGTAGAATCCATTTCGGGTCTGCCGGTTTTTTATGCCCGGTGATGCCACTTGGCTTTCGGTTCCTGCCGGAGTGCACATAAATGCTTAGCTACTGATTTCTAAACACATAACAAGCCAGCCCGCTCCCAACGCGTCCTCAGGTTCCCGTCACGGGAGCGTACCTGCGCAGTAACATTCTGATAATCAAAATTGTTCTTTTAAGTAATTCTCCCGATATTTGTGTTTTAAAAGATGCCCATGAGAAAATTAATTGTCCTCGGCGCCGGGATGCTGCCCCTGGCCGCCTGCACTGACACAGAACAGCAGCAGAAAGATCCTAATGTAATATTCATCATCGCCGATGACCTCGGTTACGGAGACCTGAGCTGTTACGGTCAGGAGAAGTTCCAGACGCCCAACATCGACGCTCTTGCCGCAGACGGAGTGATCTTCACCCGCCACTATGCCGGCACGTCGGTCAGCGCCCCGTCCCGCTCGTCCCTCATCACAGGCCTCCACACCGGTCACACCCCCATACGCGGCAACAAGGAGCTGCCAGTAGAGGGCCAGCATCCCATCCCCGGCGACACCTATAACGTATACCGTCTTATGAAGTCGCAGGGCTATGTCACCGGAGTATTCGGCAAATGGGGGCTCGGAGCACCCGCCACAGAAGGCGCTCCTGAGAACCAGGGCGTGGACGAGTTTTTCGGCTACAACTGCCAGAGGCTCGCGCACCACTACTTCCCCTACCACCTCTGGCACAATTCCGAGAAAGTGATACTCCCCGGCAACGAGGGCACCTCCGAGAACGACTACTCCCCATACCTCATCCATGAGCAGGCTCTCGACTTCATCCGCGAAAACAGCGACAGCACCTTCTTCATGATGTACACTTCGGTCATTCCCCACGCCGAACTGCGCCTGCCCGAGGCTGAAATCGAACCGTTCATAGGCAAGCTGGAGCCCGAAAAGTCATTCAAAGGCTGTGACGGAGGTCCCGGCTACAGGCAGGCGGCATACGGCTCGCAGGAGCACTGCCACGCGGCTTTCGCGGCTATGATCAACGTTCTGGACCGGCAGGTCGGTGAGATCCGCGCCCTGATAGACAGCCTCGGCATCAGCGACAACACCATCATCGTCTTCACCTCCGACAACGGACCTCACATCGAGGGCGGAGCCGACCCGGCCTACTTCAACAGCAACGGCGGTCTCCGCGGCATCAAGCGCGACCTCTACGAGGGCGGTATCCGGGTGCCCTTCATCATGGCCTGGCCCGGACACATCCAGGGCGGCCGCACCACTGACCACGTCAGCGCATTCTGGGACTTCCTCCCCACCTTAGCAGACATCACCGGCGCATCGACCCCTGAGGGCTACGAGACCGACGGTATCTCCTATCTCCCAGCAGCCACCGGCGACGGTGAGCAGCCTGAGCATGAATACCTCTACTGGGAGTTCCACGAGGAGGGAGGCCGCCGCGCCATCCTGCAGGGCGACTGGAAGGGAGTTATCTACGACTACCGTAAAGGCGGAGCAATGCAGCTCTACAACCTCGCCGACGACCCCGCCGAGCAGCACGACGTCGCCTCGGAGCACCCCGACATCGTCGAGCGCTTCAACACCATCCTGCAGACAGCCCGCACCGAGTCTCCCATCCCCGAATTCAATTAGGGCAGTGACCGCAGCACAAACGAAAAAGCCCGGCCGGAACTGCTCCGGTCGGGCTTGACTGTTACTGGACAGGCTTGCGCACTATCTCATGTTGAGGAGTTCGATCATCTTGATGACGGCGGTGGAGATACGTGTACCGGGGCCGAAGATGGCCACTGCACCGGCCTTGTAGAGAGCGTCGTAGTCCTGAGGAGGAATAACACCGCCGACTACCACCATGATGTCCTCACGTCCGAGCTTCTTGAGCTCGTCGATGATCTGGGGCACGAGGGTCTTGTGACCGGCTGCGAGGGAGGATACGCCGACGATGTGAACGTCGTTCTCCACAGCCTGCTTTGCTGCCTCTGCAGGAGTCTGGAAGAGAGGGCCCATATCCACATCGAAGCCGCAGTCGGCATAACCGGTAGCCACAACCTTGGCTCCACGGTCGTGTCCGTCCTGACCCAGCTTGGCGATCATGATACGGGGCTGACGGCCTTCCTTCTTGGCGAACTCGGCCACCATCTCCTTGGCCTTCTCGAACTCACTGTCGTTCTTGACCTCAGAAGAGTAAACACCTGTATTCATACGTATAACTGCTTTATATCTTCCGACAACTTTCTCGCATGCATCCGAAATCTCGCCGAGGGTGGCGCGGTTGCGTGCGGCCTCGACTGCGAGCTCGAGCAGATTGCCGCTCTTGGTCTCGACAGCCTTGGTGATGGCATCCAGAGAAGCCTGGACAGCGGCATTGTCACGGTTGGCGCGGAGTTCCTTCAGACGTGCGATCTGAGACTCACGTACCTTGGTGTTGTCGATGTCGAGAATCTCGATGGGATCCTCCTTGTCCAGACGGTACTCGTTGATACCGATGATCTTGTCCACTCCGGAGTCGATGCGGGCCTGCTTGCGTGCGGCGGCCTCCTCGATACGCAGCTTGGGAATACCGGTCTCGATAGCCTTGGCCATACCGCCGAGCTTCTCAATCTCCTGGATGTGCTCCCATGCTCTGTGAGCAATCTGGTCGGTCAGGTACTCCACATAGTAGGAACCTGCCCAAGGATCTATGCCGCGGCATACGTTGGTCTCCTCCTGGATGTAGATCTGGGTGTTACGTGCGATACGGGCGGAGAAGTCGGTAGGCAGGGCGATAGCCTCGTCGAGAGCGTTGGTATGCAGGGACTGGGTATGTCCGAGTGCGGCGCCCATGGCCTCGATACATGTCCTGGCCACGTTGTTGAAAGGATCCTGCTCGGTAAGGGACCAGCCGGATGTCTGGCAGTGAGTCCTCAGTGAGAGGGACTTGTTGCTCTTAGGATTGAACTGCTTTACAATCTTGGCCCAGAGCATACGGGCTGCACGCATCTTGGCGATCTCCATGAAGTGGTTCATGCCGATGGCCCAGAAGAAGGACAGACGGGGAGCGAAGGCATCCACGTCGATGCCGGCCTTGATACCTGTACGCAGGTACTCCAGACCGTCAGCCAGGGTATAGGCCATCTCGATGTCGCAGGTAGCGCCGGCCTCCTGCATGTGGTAGCCGGAGATGGATATCGAGTTGAACTTGGGCATGTACTTGGAGGTGTAGGCGAAGATGTCGCCGATAATCCTCATCGAGAACTCGGGAGGATAGATGTAGGTGTTGCGGACCATGAACTCCTTGAGGATATCGTTCTGGATGGTACCCTGCATCTCCTCGAGCTTGGCACCCTGCTCCTGGGCTGCCACGATATAGAAGGCCAGGATAGGCAGAACGGCTCCGTTCATGGTCATGGACACTGACATCTTGTTCAGAGGTATCTGGTCGAAGAGCACCTTCATGTCCTCTACGCTGCAGATAGACACACCGGCCTTTCCGACGTCACCGACTACGCGGGGATGGTCGGCATCGTAGCCTCTGTGTGTAGCCAGGTCAAATGCCACGGACAGACCCTTCTGTCCTGCGGCGAGATTCCTGCGGTAGAAAGCATTGGACTCCTCTGCCGTGGAGAAACCTGCATACTGACGTATGGTCCAGGGCCTCATCACGTACATGGTGCTGTAGGGTCCGCGGAGGAAAGGAGGAAGACCTGCTGCATAGTTCAGGTGCTCCATTCCCTCATTGTCCCCGGGAGTGTAGATCTCCTTCACGCCGATGTGCTCCGGAGTCTCCCAAATCTGCTGTGAAGCAGCTGCCTGCGCGCATCCTGCGGCGGCATTGTCAAACTGTATGTCTTTAAAATTAGGACGCATATCTTCTGAGATTAAAGAGATTTGATTCCGAGCTTCTCCTGATAGCCGCGAAGGGTCTCGAGGACGTTGCTCTTGACACTGATAAAGTTCTGGATTCCTTTGGACTGGAGATCCTCCTTGCAGGCAGGCTCGCCTGCTACGACTACGATGGCCTTGTCACCGATAAGGCGTGCGATCTCAGGCACTGCCTCAGCGTACTCGTCGTCGGACGAGCAGGCTACCACGATCTCGGCTCCGGAAGCGAGGGCAGCCTTTACGCCCTCCTCGATGGAAGCGAAACGGTTGTTGTCGATGATGCGGATACCGGCCACTGCGAAGAAGTTCGAGGAGAACTGGGCGCGGGCGCGGCACATGGCCAGGTTGCCGAATGTAAGCATGAATGCCTTGGGCTCCTTGCCGCTGCGGTCTGTAGCAAGACGGAGGGCCTCGAAGGCCTCAGCTGCGCGGTAGGGCTTCAGAGGCTCCACTGCATCCTCCTTCTGGCAGCCGTGGGCGGGAACGACCTGACCCATGCGGGTGAGGATGTCGCGGGATACGATCTCGGGAGTAATCTCGTCACCGGCCTTCTCGAGGAAGTTGGGATACTGGTTGCTGCCGAGGATGGTGTCGCGGCGGGTAGCGTAGTTCTTGTCCCTCTTGTCGGACACGGCCTTGATCTCGGACTGGATGAATCCGGCCTTGAACTGGGCCACATAGCCGCCGGCGGCCTCTACCTTGCGGAAGAGATCCCATGCGGCCTCGGCGATCTTCTCGGTAAGCATCTCCACATAGTAGGAACCGGCTGCAGGGTCAACGACCTTGTCGAAGCGGGCCTCCTCCTTGAGGATGTTCTGCACGTTGCGTGCGATACGGCGGGAGAAGTCATTGGGCACTCTGAATGCGAAATCGTAAGGCAGCACTTCGAGGTAGTCCACGCCTGCGATGGCGGCGCTCATAGCCTCGGTGGTACCGCGGAGCATATTTACATAGGAATCGTAGACCGTAAGGTTGTACTCGGAGGTGGTGGCGAATACCAGCATCATCTCAGGGCAGCCCTTGGCGCAGCCGTAGTCCTCTACAACATTGGCCCAGAGCATGCGGGCGGCACGGAACTTGGCGATCTCCATGAAGTAGGAGCTGCCTACGGCAAACTCGAAGAAAGTCTTGCGGGCGATGGTCTCCACATCAATGCCCATCTCGGAGAGACGGGAGATGTACTCGCTGCCCTGGCTGAGGGCAAATGCGAGCTCCTGGGTAGAGGAGGCTCCGCAGCTGTTGTAGATCACGGCGTCCACTGCGATGACACGTACATTCTTATAGGAAGCAGCAGCCTTTACGCACTCGGCAAGGGCGGCGAAAGCCTTGTCCTCGCAGAAAGAGCCCTTCTTGTTGAGAGGTCTCAGAGGCGAGAAGTCAAATGTAGCGCGGACAGCATCCTTGTCGATGCCGAGCGAGTCAACATACTTGAGGAAATTGTGCAGGCCGTCCACATTCTTGGGGCAGCAGCCGCGGAAGTTCACAGGCACCTTGTCGAGTGAAATACCCTTCAGGAGAGCGGTATAGTCGGCCACTTCCATCACCTTGCCCTCGGGAAGGTGGAATGTGAAGGACTCCACACCCTTTGTCAGAAGTGTGAGGGCCTGGCTGTTGGCTGCAGCGATATCCCCGCAGCATACGCTCTCGTTGATGAACCACTTGTTGTTCTGACGGGTTCCTCTTACGAAGGGGAACTCACCGGGATTCTTCCCTATGTACTTCAGACCCTGAAGGTCCTCAGCGCGGTAATAGGGGCGCACCGTGAATCCGTCGAGGGTCCTCCACACGAGTTTCTTCTCGTAGTCGGCCCCCTTGAGGTCCTTGGTAATCACCTCTTCCCATGCTGACGTAGGGACAGGAGGAAATTCGGTAAATAATTTTTCTGCCATATTTCAAAAATTTGAAAGTTATTTTAATAGTTGCAAATATGTTCGGTTAAAGTCCTACAGGAGCTTGTCGTCCACCAGGTAGGGAATCGTCACCTTAAGCTCCGGAGTGCGCTCCATCTCCCTTCTGATGGCAAACATTGCACCCTTGTTGCGGGCCCAGCTGCGGCGTGCGATACCGTTGTTGACGTCCCAGTGCAGCATGCAGCGGATCTTGCGGTCGGAATCCTCGCTTCCGTCTATCACCATACCGAAACCGCCGTTGATGACCTCGCCCCAGCCTACTCCGCCGCCGTTGTGCAGGGATACCCAGGTGGCGCCGCGGAAGGAGTCGCCGATGACGTTCTGCACGGCCATGTCAGCCGTGAACTGGGAGCCGTCGTAGATGTTGGAGGTCTCGCGGTAAGGCGAGTCGGTGCCGGACACGTCGTGATGGTCGCGGCCCAGGACGATGGGCGCGGAGATGCGGCCCTCGCGGATGGCGCGGTTCATCTCCAGGGCTATCTTGGTGCGGCCCTCTGCGTCAGCGTAGAGGATACGGGCCTGCGAGCCTACCACCAGCTTGTTGCGGCCGGCCTCGCGGATCCAGTGTATGTTGTCGGCGAGCTGGTTCTTTATCTCGTCGGGGGCTGTCCTGTAGATATCCTCGAGCACCTCTGCCGCTATACGGTCGGTCTCGGCCAGATCCTCGGGCTTAGAGGACGTGCATACCCAGCGGTAGGGGCCGAAGCCGTAGTCGAAGAACAGAGGACCCATGATGTCCTGCACATAGGAGGGATAGCGGAATGCTCCGTTCACACCCATGATGTCGGCCTTGGCGCGGGAAGCCTCCAGCAGGAAGGCATTGCCGTAGTCGAAGAAATACATGCCGCGTTCGGTGAGCTTGTTGATAGCGGCCACCTGACGGCGGAGGGACTTCTGCACCTCCCTCTTGAACTTGTCAGGGTCGGAGGCCATCATCTCGTTGGACTCCTCGAAGGTGAAGCCTGCGGGATAGTATCCGCCGGCCCATGGGTTGTGCAGGGACGTCTGGTCGGAACCGAGATCCACATCCACTCCCCTCTTGGCCAGTCTCTCCCAGAGGTCCACGATATTGCCCTGATATGCCAGAGCCACTGCCTCCTTCTTCTCGCGTGCCTCCAGAGCCCTGTCGATCAGCGGGTCGAGCTCCGTATACACCTCGTCCACCCAACCCTGGGAATAGCGGGTACGGATGGCCTTGGGATTGATCTCCGCGATGATACCGACCACGCCGGCTATCACCGAAGCCTTGCCCTGAGCTCCGGACATTCCTCCGAGGCCGGAACTTACGAAGAGCTTGCCGCGGTTCTCCGTCCCGGGACGGGTGTGCATCCTGGCGGCGTTCATCACGGTGATGGTGGTGCCGTGCACGATTCCCTGAGGGCCTATATACATGAAAGAGCCCGCAGTCATCTGCCCGTACTGGGAGACGCCGAGGGCATTGAACTTCTCCCAATGGTCCTTGGAAGAGTAGTTGGGAATAACCATTCCATTTGTGATGACCAGGCGGGGTGCGTCCTTATGCGAAGGGAAGAGTCCCAGCGGATGTCCCGAATACAGCACCAGGGTCTGCTCGTCCGTCATCTGCGAGAGATACTGCATGGTCAGACGGTACTGGGCCCAGTTCTGGAATGCGGCCCCGTTGCCTCCGTAGACGATCAGCTCGTGGGGATGCTGGGCTACGGCCATGTCCAGGTTGTTGGAGATCATGAGCATGATGGCTGCGGCCTGGCGGCTCTTGTAGGGGAAATCATCTATGCTCCGGGCGTATATCTTGTAATCCGGACGGAGCCGGTACATGTAGATACGTCCGTAGGTCTCAAGTTCTTCCTTGAACTCCGGAATCAGTTCCGCATGATGTTTCGGGGGAAAATAACGCAGGGCGTTTCTCAGCGCGAGCTTCTTCTCGTCGGCTGTCAGAATCTGTTTCCGGTGGGGTGCATGGTTGACCGTGGGGTCGAACGGCTTGGGCGCCGGCAGCACGTCCGGAATACCTTCGATAATCGATTTCTGAAAATCAGTCATATAGTCAAATATTTTGTCTAATTTGCCGTTTACAAATATCTTACAAAAATAATAAAAGTCCTGCAAAATAATCTTCCCGTAAGGAAAAAGATTTATCTTAGCGACGCAAAATCTAAAACAAGTCCGTACCAATCGGCGCGGACAGCCTATCTAAAACACATAGTACTAACCATTTAAACCAAACAAATTTTTTATGAGCTATTTTTCTTTTAAAAATGTGCTACTTGCCTCTGCTGCCGCCGTCATCGGCATCACTTCCTGCAAGCCCGTAGAGGAACTCTCCCAGGATGCCAAGATCACTTCCTTTACTTTCGACACTTCCATCGAGGCTAACAGCATCGTGACATCCCAGCCCGTCATCGAGGGCAATACCATCACATTCACGGTCAGCTACGATGCCACAGACACACTGCTTTCATCCCTTGTTCCCGCCATCACCGTATCAGAAGGTGCGACAGTCCTCCCCTCTTCCGGTTCCGAAGTGGACTTTTCCAACGGCCCCGTGACATTTACAGTGACTGCCCAGGACGGTGCCACCACCGCCAACTACACCGCCACCGCCACTTTTGACGATCCTTCATTCCCGATTGACGAGCAGCTGGCCGGCGAGTACAAAGGTCTGATCGACATCACATTGAATGAATCACCTGTCGGTACGGACATCCCCAAGAACATTACGGTAGCCAAGGTAAACGACACGACAGTCAGCCTCTTGCTTGAGGACTTCTCCTTCGAAGGCATAGTGCTGGGCACCATACAGATTGACAGCTGCTTCCTTAGCATCAGCGACACCCCCGAGGAAGAATACCGGTTCTCCGGCGGGCAGACCCTGTCCCTTGTCCTTGGCGAGCTTCCGACGACAGTCAACGGCACATTCTCCTCGGACGGCTCGATATTCATCAACATAGCCATCGACTTCAACGGTATCCCAGTTGATGTCACATTCAACGGCACCAAGCTCACCGGCAACGAGAGCAGCGAAGCCATCATCACCTCCTTCACCTTTGATGCCTCCTACCCCGCCAATGCAGCTGTTTTCGGAACGACAATCGACCAGGACAACCGCACTGTTTCCGTAAGCATGAATCCCGACACCGCCGGAGCATGGGATCTCACCGCTCTGGTTCCCACTATCGAAGTCTCGCAAGGAGCCATAGTCACCCCTGCATCAGGAAGTGCCATAGACCTTTCCAACGGCAAGTCGGTGACATTCACTGTCGTGGCTGAGAACGGCACCGAAAACACCTATACCGTCTCCGCCTCCGGAAGCATTTATTTCTACGATTTCGAGACATGGGAGGCCGGAACTATGTACGACGACATACTCAACCCCGCAGGCTGGGCCACTTGCAACGATGCCGTGGCTCTGATTAAGAACATGGGGGCATTAGGCGGGATAACATATACTGGTGAGTACCCCGTCCGTCCTACCGATGAAGGCGTGGAGGGCAAAGGTGCTATCATCGAATCCGTCTACACCACCGGCGGCTCCATCTTAGGACAGAAAATTCCTGCTGTTACATCAGGTACCATCTTCCTGGGTAACTTCAATGCATTTGCGGCCCTGACCAATCCCATGGCCACCACCGAATTCGGCATCCTCTTCGAGGACAAGCCACTGACCGTCACCGGATGGCTGAAATACACCCCTGGAGAGGATTTCTACGATGAGAACGGCGATATCATAGACCAGCAGGATCTCGGCACTGTCAACGCAGTACTCTACGAGGTCTCCAGCGAGGACGAGACACTCAACGGTGAGAACATCTACACATCGGAGGCCATCTGCGCCACCGGCAGCTTCGAGACCGCCGGAGCGGCCGACTTCACCGAGTTCTCCTTCGACCTGAATTACGTCAAGGACTACGACCCAGCCAAGACCTACAAGCTGGCCGTAATCTTCGCAGCCAGCAAAGAAGGCAACCAGTACCGTGCAGCCTCAGGCAGCATCATGGTCGTGGACAACGTATCCATCATCTGTGAGTAAAAATTTTATCGGGAATAGGTTTTTTCACTAACTTTGACCGCCAGTTATTAACTGCCGGCAGACAGTCAATAAGGTCCTGCTGTCTGCCGGCAGTTATTTATAAACCTATGGACCTTGCTGATTTATTACAACTGCATGAAAAGAACCACTATTATCGCAATCATCGCCTCCGCGGTTGCGGCATTTCCCGTCCTCACATCCTGTGAGGAAAACAACAATTCCGAATCCATCTCCGTTGACGATGTTACAGGAACCTACAACGGTGAGCTTGAACTCGCTATGGAAGGCATGTCTGGAGAGCCCTACGCAACCGACATTGTCGTGGACAAAGTGTCTGAAAACACGGTAAATCTCACCATCAATAACTTCCAATACATGTCATTCGATGTCGGAGATGTGACCCTCTCCGGCTGCACACTGACACCTGCAGACAACAGTTTCTCTCTGGAAGGAAGCGGCAACATCGGATTTTCCATTGACTTTGGTTCCCTGGGAGAGATTGAGGTATCGGCTGATACCAGAATCACGTCAGGGACAATCAGCCCCACAGTCCTGTCACTGGAAATAGACATAGACACCGAACTCATTGGCTCTCCCATAAGTCTGACTGCAACATTCAACGGGACGAGACCCTCTGCAGAATAAGAATCCTACTGAATATCGGACAAATTCAGTTCAGACGGAGCCCTGCCCTCAGAAAGCAGGGCTTTCATTTTATCCATCACCGGTGCAATATGGCTGTAGAACAGACGGTAACCGGAGCACAGCGCATTTAGTGGCCTGCTGTCTCCGGATGATGATACAAACCGGTGCTTGGGACAGCCGCCGCAGCATGCGGGCATCCACTCACAACGCAGGCATACTGGAGGGAGAGAATTGCGCTTGGACACTCCGAAAGAGGCCAGCCGTCCGGATGTCGCCGCATCCCTCAGGGAAATATCCCGGATATTGCCCAGCCTCCACTGGGGATAGACAAAATGGTCGCAGGGATAAATGTCACCGTTATGCTCTACAGTCAGATTTCCTCCGCAGCTCTCGCAAAAGGTACAGATACCGGGCTGCACCCCGCACCATGACGACAGGGCTGCATCGAAAGTCAGGACAAAATACTGTCCGACATCCCCGCAGACCCAGCTGTCAAAAATGTCGCACAGGTAACGGCCGAATGCCTCAGGAGCCACTGACCACGGTGCCGGAACGGATTTCTCCGCTGACGGAGGAGCGATACAGGACGCACCGGAAGAACTGTGTGGTATCGGCATAATATGCTCGTAAACAGGCATGAACTGCATATACCGTGAACCCACGCCCTTCAGGAAGCGGTAGACCTCGGCCCCGCGTCCCTCCCCGGCCTTGCTGATGGTCGTCAGGGTATTGAACTCCACCCTGCCGCGATGCAGTGCCTCCAGGCCATGCATCACGGAGCTGAAGGTTCCTCCGCCGGAGACAGTATGCCGGAAGCGGTCGTGGATATCCTCCGGACCGTCAAGAGAAAGGCCGATAAGAAAATTATTGTCATGGAAAAATGAGGCCCACTCTGCATTGAGCAGTGTACCGTTGGTCTGGAGAGTGTTGTGTACCGGACGGCCACGGGAATATTTTCTTTCAAATGCAAGGGCACTACGGAAAAAATCCATGCCCGCCAGCAGAGGCTCGCCTCCATGCCATTCGATTGTAAGTTCCGGAAGATCACAGGATTCGCAGAAATCACGGATACATCTTTCCAGCAGCGCAAGACTCATCAAGGGCTCCCGCCCTCCGTAAATACAAGATTTGTCCAGATAGTAACAATAAGAACAACGCAGGTTGCACCGTGAACCTACCGGCTTCAGCATCAAGCTGAAAGCTGTGTTGCCTCCGAAACGCGACGCCTCCGACAGGGTTATAGTGCCCTCTATTCCTCCGCGTTCTCCTCCCATACCGTATCCCCGTCGTATTCAAAAGCGAACTCATCCACATACATCAGGCTTCCGATACCGCCTGTGAAAAAATCCGCATACTGGCTGGCCACAGCCACCACCGCACAATAAGTAGGCTTGCGGTGATCCCTGTACTTGATATCGATAGAGAACTGCCTGTATATACCGCCCGTTCCGGTGCTGTCTACCAGTTCTCCATATCCGATGACATCAGGGTCATTGATATCCAAGTACCTGTGTTCAGTGGTGTTGACTCTGTAAGGAGTATCCCAAGCCGTGACATATACGAAGATACAGCAACGGTCCATCCGCCCTTTTATGGTATTGCGGTCAAAGGGAAGAGCAACATTCTCAGGAGGCTTGACATTGTCTATCGGCACAGGCTCATAACAGTACCATCCGGTAAGTCGCAGCGGCCTGGTCTCGAACGGACGGCCGAAAAACACCTCGGCTCCCAGACCCTGTACACTGCCGAAACGGCCTGAAAACACATTGCCACCGGCCATCGCGATAATGGCATTGACTGTCTCCAGTCTGGCCGCCGATGTATTGCCGGCGTCGGATGTCGCCAGGAAAGATGTTTCCTGGGATGTCGGAACCAGACCCGCTATTTTTGCACCGGTATTGCCTGAATCCCACCAGGCATTCTCATTCTGATCAGCATTGGGATACACTATACCTCCGGTAGTATTCCAGGCATCAAAACCCATATTCGGCATCTGAAGCGCCTCTTCAGTAGTAAAACCGACTGTCGGCCCTTCTCCGGACGCAGAAGTTATCATATACTCGTAGTCAGTTCCGGGCTGAAGTTCCCTGAGCAGGGCCGATACCGACGTACCGTCTACAGTCACTCCGGACGAAGGGACATCCTGCCACTGATCCGCACCGGCCGTCCGGTAACGGAAACCTGCATTGCCGTCTCCGGCCGGAATCGTACCGTAAAGATATGCTGCCGTGGCCCAGGCATCAGCCTGTCCCGTCTCCAGAACCGCCTCTTTCTGATACGCCACCACAGTCCAAAGTTCCTCTACATCCCTATATCTGACAGTAAAACGTTGGGGGCCACTAAAATCATGTACCGTAGACGGGTCGGGTTCGATTGTAGAGTTTGAGGGTCCCAGCTTCATATCGGTAATATTCACTGTCTCCAGTGGCTGTTCGAAGGTAACATAGAATATGGCATAGTGCTCATCGACATTAAACACCGCCTCTCCTACCTGATTCTGCACACGGATATAGCGCTCCACTGTCTGAGTTGCCGAGACAGTCCACTCATAGGACTGATCCGGCCACGTAGTCAATGAGAATGTCTTGGGCGAAGAGAGGTCTATCACGCTGTCAATTTCCGGCGAGACCGAAGTATGGTCTGAAAGTTCGAAACGCAACAGGCGCAGCCGTGTAAGCACGGCCGTATCCTCAATATCCACAGTAACAGTCCTGGCAATACTGTCGATAACAGCCTCACCTATCTGGCCTCTTACCTCGAAAGCTGTAATACGGCCCAGAAGCCTGGGATACGGAATATCGTTCTTGATACAGCCGGAAACTGCAACTGCCAGCATCAGCGGGAGAAGCCATCTTATGATAACCTTTCTGTTCATTTTCATTTCTTTTTAGATGAAGCAGGAGTATCCTTGCCCACCGGAAGAACAAAGTTCACGCCTATATTGATGGAGAGCAGGTTCAACTTGAAGTTAGCCTTGGATGTCTCATAGCTGCCCTCATACACCTGATTGGTAGTCTGCGATATACGTTTCCACTCCAGACCCAGTATACCCACGGAAGCCTCTACCGACATCTCATTGGTGACGAATACGGCAATGCCCGGAATGACATCAATACCCACATCCAGTATATTCTGGTACGTACCGGTCACAGCATCTCCAGTCCCACTGATAGTCTTGCCCTGCCCGGCTCCGAAGTTCAGAGAAATGTCACTGAAAAGACCGAATACCTTGCTTCGGCCCAAAGGGATATAGTAACGGTATGACAATGAGCCGTAATACGTATGCTGGAGCATATACCAGTTCGATATGCCGAAGCTCAGATCCGGAGTCAGCGACAGCTCTGTCTCATCTATCCTTCCCAATGTCCTCTGATAAGAGAATTTCACACCCACTGCCATATTCTTGGCAAAAGAATAATATATATAAGGTGTAGCAGCCAGGGTATAGGCATTGATGTTCATATCATTCAGGATAAGAAACTTGTAATCATAAAAATTGAAGTCAGTGTAAGACACCGTACCTCCGAACATCAACTGTCCTCTGGGCATGAACACCGGCGCGTCCTTGAATCCAAGACCGCGGTCAAACTTCTTGGCGGCGCCCGCATCCGCGAGCCCCGCCGTAAGAAGCATCAGACATATTATCGCTGTGTGAAATATTCTTACTTTCATTCAAATAAAAATTCAAATTCGTCAATATAAAGCAGACTGCCTTCACCGCCTGTAAAGTAGTCCGCATACCTACTGGCAGTGGCTACTACAAGCACATGGGTCGGCCTGCGCTCAAGATCACGGTAATCAAAGTCTATAGTAAACTCCTTGTACTCCCCGCCGGAATCCTCAGTAATCTCCAGTTCTCCGTATGCGATGACAGATTCGTCCTCCGGATTGAAGAATGTACCTGTATTGGTGTTCACGGCGAAAGGAGCCTGCCAGTCTGTCAGGGCGATATATATCTTGCCGATGTCCATCGTTCCCTTGAGATGATCGTATGGAGCCTTTGTTCTGTTTATCTCTTTCGGTGTGTATGAATACCAGCCGTGAAGAGATGTGGGACGGCAGGTGTAGGGGCGTCCGAAATTGATGGATGCTCCCAGACCGGAGACAGCCCCGAATGAGCCTGAGTAAATATTACCGCCGGCAAAAGCGATTATCACATATTTTGACTCCATTCTCACAGCCTTGCCGGAAACCACGAATGTCTCCTCCGGAGAAGTGGGATTAAGCTCCGAAAGAGTGTTCGCGCCTTTATTTCCGGAATCCCAGAAATAATTCTCACCGTTATCGGCATTGGGATACCACTCCTTACCGTCTTTATACCACGAATCGAAATTGAAGTTCGGCAGTTGATTTGCAGCCTCCGTAGTGAATGTCATGATATTGTCGTCACTCTGCTCTGCGGCCGTAACAGCCCTCACCTCGTATGAGGTGGAAGCCTCCAGGCCGGTTATCCTGGCCGAATATGCCGTACCTTCCTTAACCAGTTCTCCGGAGAAATCATTCCATGTGTTCTCCCCTGCCTTGCGCCACTGGAAGCCCATACCGGCTGGTTCTGACTCCGTATTGTACTGGGCATGAACATAGGCAAAACGGGCCCAGGGATTGACCTTTACCGTGGATACTTCCACATCAGGAATGACTTTTACAGTAAACCTCACCGGCACATACTGACTATGAGCATCAAGGATATTGACAGACATCTCGTATGTGCCTATAGGCAGAGTCTCCGAGAGAAGACTGCGCATATCTATCTCCATACCGGTATCTCCTTCCTTGCATTCTGTCCAGATAAGACCGGACGCTTCAGCTGCTTCCCTAACCCCGGCCCCGGGAGCCAGCAGGTCCACTACAGTCGGTATACCCAAAGCTGAAACAGCTTCGGAACTGTGTGTCAGCGTAAGACGCTTGAGCCCGGCCTCAGCCTTGACTTTCAACAGCCCCACGACACCGGCGCCCTGAGGAGCACGGAGGGTCTGCGTCAGGTCAGCCCCGCTAGCCTCCGTAACCGTCGGCAGAGGAGCTTTGTTCAGACTGATGTCCAGATCGTGAGTCTGCTCATTCACAGAACCGTCCACTGTTACCCGGATAGCCAGGCCTCCCTGAAGCTGTGAGCTGCCAGAGCCGCTCACGTCGAAATGGATGTTGTAATAATCCCTCGGCTTGACATTATTGATTTCTCCAGGCACTTCATATTTATTCCCGTCCGTATTCGTCATGAATATTTTCCATACCAGCGAACCGGTGGCACGGAAATATCCTTCTCCGGAAAGAGTCTCTCCGGCATATGTCAGTGTTCCGTTCGGAAGTTCATTGGTCACATCCACAGAATATTCGGAAAAATTCTGCTTTACCGCATCCGAGAATGAGACTGTTACCTTCACATTGGCCAAAGCGCATATTATCTGCGAAGATGTTTCCTCGCCTATTACGATATCCACAGTATCACGGCCCTCGTAATAAGGAGCATTGAAAGCGGCCTCGACATCAGTTCCGTTCGAAGCCTTTACGATATAGCGTCCCTCACGCAGAGCGATGGGTTCATTCTGCAGGGTATGATGGTCAGCCACTGTCTTGACCGTAACTCCGCTCTGGAAATCTATGACCTCAACCTTGAAGGTCAGGTCTTCATCCCCGCCAGCCTTAGTGGAGACTGACAGACTGGGATCATATCCAAAGTCCAGATTCAGAAGTCCTTCACCCCTGGACAGAAGCCAGCTGTTCTCCTTCCTGGAACAGGAAATGAGGGACAAGACCAGCATGACTGTCAGTGCGATATATCCTAAACTTCTGTTCATGGCTCTATTCGGTCATAATTATCGTAAGAGTCTTTGACAAGGTCTCCCCGTCATTGTCCGTAATGGATATGCCCAGATCATTGGTCCCGACCGGCATAGCCGCGAGGAATGCTCCTATGGCAAAGGTCTTGGAGGTCTGACCCTTGACATCGGAATTATCAGATATTCCGAACAGCGCACCCCAGAAGCCCAGCTTCAGCGCGTCCATATTCGCCAGATCCACAGTGTATCTGTCCTCTTCCGGAACTGAGCCCAGCACACCGTTCAGCAGCTCCCTGAGTCCTTCCGCCCTTACATCCACCACAAAATTGGCAATGCCGGCAGGAGCCTCCACTGTCAGACTGAACTCAGAGGGCAGAGCAGACTTGCTGTAAGTCACCGGCTCGTCAATACCGGCAGTTGCGGTAATGGTTATCGCAGATGTCTCCGGCTCCTCGGGCTCATCCTGCTCCGCAGCGGCTGTGGTGAAATGAAGGATGAATGCATCAGCCGCAGCATCCGGAGCACCGGCCCGTGTCACCGTTCCCACAGGGATATTCAGAGTATAGGCGGTCTCTGCCGTCAGAGCCGGCAGGGAGACTGTCACCTTGCTGCCTGAAGCGGAGGCAGTACAAGCCTCTCCGTTGAGAGTAATGGAGGCACCGTCCGCAACCTCGACCGCCGTGGTGTAGATAATGTCTACTGTAGATGTCTCCACGGGGACATTTACGGCACCTTCTGCTATTGACGTCGAGGAGACTTCCGGAACTGCATCCTCATCCTCGACAGGATTCTCGTCAAGGCCGCCGATATTGATATCCTCCTCACGGCCGTTGACGGAATAGTCAATGGAGATGCCGTCCGTATAGTCCATATAACCTGTCTCACCGGCATCTACCGTCAGGACATGGTGGTCCTGGGCCGCTACCTGATCTATATAGGCATAGTGGTTGATCTCGCCGCCGGTCTTACGGGTACCCTTTACATAAATTTCCAGAGGGGCTACATCAAAAAATCCGGAATTTTCAGCCACTACAGCGGGTTTCTCCCATATCAGGACTCCGTCCTTGGAGGTGACGGAAATAGTGAAATCCTCGTTCATCTCGTTCAGGAATGCATCAGTGCACCGTACCGTCACCATCATGTTGGTAATCCTGCAAGTAATCGATATGCTCTGAGTCTGACCTGGTGTCACAGTCACAGTCTGCGAGCCGGCATATTTCGGCTGCGCCCATGCCACTGCCTTATCCCCGGGAGACTTGGCCTCGACCCTGTACTCGGCAGGCTCAAGAGTCACAACCGTCGGCACATCGGCAAAGCGGTCCCACGACTTGACGGTCTCGCCTGAGGAGGTATTGATTATAGTCAGAGAATATTCATTGACATCATTATTGTTCTGCAGGTCCGCATCGGACTTGGTTCCGTCCGAAGGCACAGGAGTGAACTCACCTTCACGGACAATACTCAAGGCCAGTTCCACATGCTCGGTGCTGTCATAGCCCCTTTCCTCCCGCTTACATCCTGTAAATACGAGAGCTGCCAGTATAATCGAGGTTAAAATTATTCTTTTCATATCTGTGTTTTCTTCGTTATTCGTAAATAAGTTCAATGTCATCTACCGTCAATGTACTGCCGCCGTGAACATTAGCAGTTCTTTCTCCACCATATACGATATCCACTCCGTACTGCCATTTTCCGGTATCAGAACCGGAGACAAATTCCACATATATAGTATCTGCCTTCAAATCTGTTCTGCTGTAAGTGATATCCACCACAGCCTGTACCCATGACGAAACTGATGCAGATGAAGTCAAAGTTCCTTCACCGATTACTGTATCACCGTTCCTGACAGCAATATATGCTTTAAAGCTGTCCGATTCACAAGGAGCATATTTATACCAGAAACTGAGCTGCTCCGGACGGGAAGAGAACGACCGGCCCTGCGTACCTCCATAGACTCCGGTGAATATCTTTCCGAACCCCACAGTAGGGGAAGGAGCCGTACTGGATGTAGCAGTATTGCTGATGGCAATGGTCATGAGCTGGGCCGACTTTCCACCTTCACGTCCCGCTACGTATGACACCATCGGGAAGCTTTTGTAGGAAGCTCCAGTATTTGTTCTGTCACCAGGAGTTGTTTCAGAATTATTACAGTCCCACCATTTAGAACCATCATTCAGATACGGCGCGTAATTTGTCTGATAGACATCGTCACCCCAAAACAATCCTGATTTATTTACATAATATTCCCATTCATCCCAGTCCTCGAATCCGGCATTCTCCACCTGCTGCGCCTCCTCGGTCGTAACCTCGCGGACTGTCTCCGAAGCCCCGTTGTTGTACCTGGCACGCACTGAATAGCCGGTACCGGGAGTAAGCCCGGTGATAGTGAATGTATTGGTCGTTCCAGAGACGGATGTCGAGGTGCATGAGGGCCTGGTCCACTGGCCGCCTTCTGCCCTGACCTCGGGATAGAGAAGTTCCGGATCACCGTCCTCCGTGCTGAGCACGACGTTCTCGATGCGTGCAGCCCATACATTGCCCTCGGATATCTCTGCAATGGATTTTGATGCCGCCCTGGGAGTTATGACGAATGTCGCCTCGGCGGTCTTGCCCAGAGCATCCGTAATTTTAATTGTAAAGCTGTGAGCGTTGGCCCCGGCATCCTCAGAATACGCGAACTTGCGGGCTACGGCAGAAAAATCTATTGCACCCATTGTTCCTGCCTCCTCCACTACATACGTCAGACCGTCCCTTTCGAGAATATTCTTCTCATCAGCAGAGAGACTGAGAAAATCCAAAGTCTGAGGCCAGCCCAGAGACGACAGGTATGCGGAACCTACCGTCATTGTACAGCCAGTCAGACCGCTGACTGCATTGAAGGATATATTGGCATTGGGTTCTGTTCCTTCCACCATTGTTAGAGTTCCATTCTCATCGAAGCCGCCGGCCTCCGGAATCAGCAGAGGAGCATCCTTTGGCAGCATATACGAAGGCAGCTCCACATTGACCGTCGAATCATTGGTGGTACGGTCAATAGAGATTATCAGCCCTATTTCCTGCGATGGAATTTCATCTGTATCCAGATTGAGAGTGATGAAATCACCAGGATAAGCCTCTATCTGCGAGCCGTTGCGGAAATACCATATCCTACCGTCTCCATCAGTCAGCTCGACATCTACAGTAAGAGGACCGACAGGCATATAACCCGCCTCATCCTTATGTTCCATGTCGAAATCAAGACGGCCACGGCTGTTGGATACTATCGTCCGATAAGACACATAGTCATTGATGACATTGTCACCGTAGTTGACAGCCACCTTGACATTGGCCATACGGCACACCGCTCTGACTTCCACTGTCTGCTGCGGCAACACCGAGAAGACAGACTCTCCCTTGAAGAACCATGCATTCCAGCCACTGGCCGTAGAGTCTCCCAGAGTAGCCCTGAGAGTATAGCCGTCACCGACATTCATCTGTACCAAAGGATTGTCCTGCGACTTGTACTCCGCATAAGTGCCCCAACGCTTGAAAATAACTCCGGCCTTGTTGATTATCTCGACCTTGAAGTCATCCGGGCTGAGCTCCGGTACATCGGCACGGGTCGCCGGAGCCTCTGTAGCCAGGTCTATCCGGACACCGCCCGTTCCGGGCTCATACATCGTCTCTTCTCTTCTGGAACAGGAAGAGGTCAGAAGTACAAGAAGCAATAGGTGCATTGAAAAAACTTTCGCTTTACTCATTTGCTTCTAAAATTTAGGGTTTAGTACTATTATTCCTATATAATCGGCGGCAAAAGTAGCATTTTTTTCTCCCGCGGAGCCATTCTTCGGGAAAAACTTAATAAATTTGCAGGGTTCCCAAAATGGGATTTTTAGGATAATGAGCGAAGAATTAAGAAATTACGATGGAAGTGCGATAGAGACCCTCGACTGGTACACCCACATCCGCACTCGCCCGGGCATGTACATCGGCAGCACCGGTGACGGCTCGATGCCTGACGACGGCCTGTATGTGCTGGTTAAGGAAGTGATAGACAACTCTATAGACGAATATGCCTCCGGCTTCGGCAAGGAGATTATCATCACCGTAGAGGGCCGGCAGGTGACGGTGCGCGACTTCGGCCGCGGCATCCCCCTCGAGAAACTGATCGACGCCTCCAGCAAGCTGATGACCGGCGGCAAGTTCGACAGCGGAGTATTCAAGAAGAGCGTGGGACTCAACGGTATAGGTATCAAGGCGGTCAATGCCACCTCGGTATATTTCCAGGTGACGGCATGGAGGGACGGCAGATGGCGGAGCGCCACCTATTCAAAAGGTATATTAGAGAAGGACGAGAGCGGGGAAGGCTCCTCCGAGAAGAACGGCACCCTCGTCAGCTTCATCGCCGACGACGAGGTCTTCCACAACTACTCCTACAACATGGAGTTCATCGAGACCATGGTGCGCAACTACGCCTACCTCAACACCGGCCTGACCCTCCGCCTCAACGGCACCACATACCACTCCCAGAACGGTCTGCTGGACCTGGTCAACGAGACCATGGTCGCCGAGCCGCTGTACCCCCCTATCCATCTGAAGGGCGAGGACATAGAGTGCGTCATCACCCACGGGGACAGCAACGGGGAGAACATCGCGTCCTTCGTCAACGGCCAGAACACCACCCAGGGAGGCACCCATCTCGCCGCATTCCGCGAGGCCGTGGCCAAGACCGTCAAGGAGCATTTCAAGAAGGACTTCGAGCCGGCCGACATCCGTCAGTCGATAGTCGGGGCCATCAGCATCCGCGTCAACGAGCCCGGCTTCGGCAACCAGACCAAGACCAAGCTCAGCTCCAAGGACGTGCGTCCGGGCCTCTCGCTCCGCTCCTTCATCGGCGACTTCGTGGAGGAGGAGCTGGACAACTACCTGCACAAGCATCCCGAGACGGCCTCCATCATGCTCAAGAAGATCCAGGCCTCCGAGAAGGAGCGCAAGGCCATCTCCGGCATCCAGAAGAACATCAAGGAGAAAGTCAAGAAAGCCAGCCTCTGCAACAAGAAGCTGCGCGACTGCCGCGTACACTATACCGACACCCGCAATCCTCTTGCCGAGCAGTCCTCGATATTCATCACCGAGGGAGACTCCGCCAGCGGCTCCATCACCAAGATCCGCGACGTGAACACCCAGGCCGTGTTCAGCCTCCGCGGCAAGCCCCTCAACTGCGTACAGAAGAGCGAGAAGGAGGTCCGCGAGAACGAGGAGATGCTCCTGCTCAAGGCCGCCCTCAACGTCGAGGAGGACATGGACAACCTGCGCTACAACAAGATAATCATCGCCACCGATGCCGACGTGGACGGCATGCACATCCGCCTGCTGATGGTCAGCTTCTTCCTGAAGTACTACCCCGACCTCATCCGACAGGGCCACGTCTACATCCTGCAGACCCCGCTCTTCCGCGTGCGCAACAAGAAGCGCAGCATCTACTGCTACAACGAGGAGGAGAAGGCCGCCGCGATGAAGGAGCTCGGAGCTGGCCACGAGATTACCCGCTTCAAAGGCCTCGGCGAGATATCCCCCGAGGAGTTCAAGGACTTCATCGGCGAGGAGATGCGCCTCGACCCGGTCCGTCTCGACCCCGACGACAGCATCCCCCCCCTGCTCCAGTTCTACATGGGCAAGAACACCATGGACCGTCAGTCATTCATCCGTCAGAACCTCCGTTCCGACCTAATCCTGGAGATCGTATAACATGAGAATCATCAGTCCCAAGACCGCCAAGCGCATACTCAGCATGATGGGTTGGAGAGGAATGGACGAGGCCATCCCCGCCCCCAAGTGCATCATACTCGGAGCCCCTCACACCTCCATCTGGGACTTCGTCATCTCCTGGCTCTACTACCGCTCAGTCGGGGGCAATGCCAAGGTGATGATCAAGAAGGGCTTCTTCAAATGGCCCCTGGGCCCCATCCTGCGGCATCTCGGCGGCATCCCCGTGGACCGCACCACCGGCGGCGGAGCGCACCTGGTCCGTCAGATGATAGAGGAGTTCGAGAAGGACGAATACTTCCAGCTGGCCATAGCCCCGGAGGGCACGCGCCGGCCCGTAAAACGGTGGAAGGGAGGCTTCCACCTGATAGCCAAGGCTACCGGAGTACCGGTCTTCCTCGGCTATTTCGACTGGGGTACCAAGACAGTAGGCGCCAAGGAGGAGTTCCACATCACCGACGACGTGGACGCTGACCTCAAACGCATCAGACAGTGGTACAAGGACAAAGGTGTGGTAGGAAAATATCCTGAAAAATTCACTACCGGGGACGACCTGGACTAACATCACAGCATCATGGACAACGTACATCAGCGGTCGCTTCGGGCGCTGCTCGAATTCGCCTTTACACACTATCAGGACAAGCCCTTCCTGCACTTCATCGACGGGCCGGGCTACACCTACGGGGAATTTCACGCCAAGGCCCGCGAAATCGCGGAGCTCCTGGCCCGCTACGGCATCGGCCGCGGCTCCCTCGTGGGACTGCTCTCCCAGAACATGCCCAACTGGGGCGTAGCCTACTTCGCCACCGCCGCCTTCGGAGGCATCAGCGTCCCGATGCTGCCCGATTTTTCCGAAAGCGAGATCAAGCACATCCTCAAACATTCCGAGGCCAAAGCCCTCTTCGTCTCCCGCAAACTCCAGCACAAGGTCCTGCAGAAGGCCGTCGACCGCCTCGACGTGATCATCTGCCTCGACGATTTTTCCATAATCAAGGGAGAGCCGATAGCCTCCGAGCCCGCCCCCCTGCCCTCCGAAGAGGAGATCCAGCCCGATGACCTGGCCGCCATCATCTACACCTCCGGCACTACCGGCAGCTCCAAGGGCGTGATGCTCAGCCACCGCAACCTCTGCGCCAACCTCTGGTCCACCGAGGACGTCCGCCCGAGCTTCGACTGGGACGTGTGGCTGTCCCTGCTGCCCCTGTCCCACACCCTCGAGTGCAGCATGTGCCTGCTACTCCCGATGCAGGCCGGAGCCAGCGTCAACTACATCGAGAAAGCCCCCACCCCCTCGATCCTGATGAGCGCCCTTGCCAAGGTGCGCCCCACCACGATATTGTCCGTACCCCTTATTATAGAAAAGGTATACCGCAGCGCCGTGCTGCCCAAGCTCACCGCCACACCCCTGCTCCGATTCATGCACAGGATACCGCCCCTGAGGAAAATGATGCACCGCAAGGCCGGGAAGCAGCTCTTCGAGAAATTCGGCGGCCGCATCCGCTTCTTCGGCATCGGCGGCGCAAGGCTCGACCCGGAGGTGGAGCGCTTCCTGCTGGAGGCCCGCTTCCCCTACGCCATAGGCTACGGCCTCACCGAGACCTCGCCCCTCATCGCCGCCGCCACCCCCGACATGGTACGGCTAGGCTCCACCGGTCCGGTAGTCAAGGGCGTGACTCTCAGGCTGCTGGACAAGGACCCCAAGACCGGAGTCGGCGAGATCGCCGTCAAGGGAGACAATGTCACCCGCGGCTATTTCAAGAACCCCGAGGCCACAGCCGCCGCATTCACCGAGGACGGCTGGTTCAAGACCCGCGACCTGGGCCGCCTCGACCGCGACGGCTGGCTCTACATCAAGGGCCGCTCCTCCACCACCATCATCGGACCCAGCGGCGAGAACATCTACCCCGAGGAAGTCGAGAGCGTCATCAACAGCCACGAGATGGTCGCCGAGTCAGTCGTGACCTCCCGCAAGGGCCGCCTGACCGCCCTCGTCCACTTCGACTCCGAGAAGCTCAAGGCCTTCCTCGAGTCGACCGACGAACTCAAGCGCACCACACAGGAGAAACTCGAAAACCTCAAGAAAGAAGTCCTCGAGTATGTCAATCAGAAAGTCAGCAAATTCTCACGCATCAGTGAGATAGACCCCCAGGAAGAAGAGTTCGAGAAGACCGCCACCCACAAGATCAAGCGCTACCTCTACGACGGGTCCAAGACTTCCGGCAAGTCCTCCAAGGACAGTAAGGGTTCAAAGTAGCCACTTTCAAGTAGCGGCTTTGAACATCTCACTCCTTCCGTTTTTTCTTGCCGATATCGGCAAGAAAATTACTATATTTGTCCAGTTATAAATGTTTCTATGCCGATTGATATGGATTTCATCTCAGTAAAAGAATATGCCGCGTCCCACGGAATTGCAGAACGGACAGTACGTAATTATTGCGTTCAGGGTAAACTGCCCGGAGCATATTTAGTCGGAAAGACATGGAATATTCCGACAGAGGCACCGTTGCCATCCAGAAAGAATGCCCGAAGGAGGATTTCCCCGCTCCTGAATGCTTTACGCGAACAGAAAAACGGGAAAATTAAAGGCGGCATCTACCACAGAACTCAGATAGACCTGACCTATAACTCCAACCACATAGAAGGCAGCCGCCTTACGAAAGAGCAGACGCGGTACATCTTCGAGACAAACACCATCGGCATTACCGACGGAGCGATCAATGTTGATGATATAATCGGGACTACCAACCACTTCCGATGCATCGACTTCATCATTGACCATGCCTGCGAGCCTCTCTCTGAGAGCATGATCAAACTGTTGCACCGGCTGTTGAAATCAGGCACTTCCGATGCTTCAAAGTCATGGTTTGCCGTCGGAGAATATAAGCGTCTGCCGAATGAGGTCGGAGGGATGGAGACAGTTGCTCCCCAAAAAGTCGGAGCGGCTATACGTTCATTGCTAAAAGAGTATAAGGCAAAGCGCGACATTAAATTTGAGGACATACTCGACTTCCATCAACGCTTCGAGTCCATACATCCGTTTCAGGACGGCAATGGACGCGTAGGGCGGCTTATCATGTTCAAAGAGTGCCTCAATTACGGAATCGTACCGTTCATCATCACGGATGACCTGAAGATGTTCTACTACCGCGGTCTCAGGGAATGTCCACACGTTCCAGGGTACTTGACTGACACATGTCTGACAGCACAGGACAACTACAAATCGGTACTGGACTACTTCAGGATCAAGTATTAATTGGCCCCACCACAAAGAGAACGGCTCCATAATGCCTACAGCAGGCACTGCTCCTGAAAAGGCCCGTTTACTCCTTCCGAAGGAGTGGAATGTTGCACTTAAGCCGGTCGGCCTATAACGAAATCCAGATGGTAGTGGCAAAAGACCACTTCTCCCGGCACCTTAACGAACTCACCTTCAGAAGGTGGGACGATTTCGCGGGAAAACTGCACACCTTCCGAAGGTGCGAAAGGCCGGAGCGGAAAGAAAACGCGGCTACAGACACTGTGGCGGACATGGCGCGAATACTCACCTTCCGAAGGTGGGATGATTTCGCGGGAAACTGCACACCTTCCGAATGTGCGAAAGGCCGGAGCGGAAGGAAAACCAGGCTACAGACGCTGTGGCGGACATGGCAAGAATACTCACCTTCCAAAGGTGGGACGATTCCGCGGGGAAACTGCACACCTTCCTAAGGTGCGAAAGGCCGGGAGAAGGAGGACGGCTACTTGACGGCTACTTGACGGCTACTTGACGGCTGACAGCTACTTGAAGTCGATGTCGAAGCGGCCGACCCATTCGCCCTGGGCTCCGGCCTGGACGACTACGACGTCACGGCCGACACGGTTCTTGTAGACGCGGTCGGTCTTGAGGAAGGTGTGGCTGTGGCCGCCGATGATGATGTCGATGTTCTCGGAATCCTTGGCAAGGGCGACGTCGTTGGCCTGATCCGGATAGCCGGAGTAGCCAAGGTGGGAAAGGGCTATCACCAGGTCGCATTTCTCCACATTCTTGAGGTAATCCGCCCATTTCTCTGCCGTGGCGAAGGCATCCATGTAGACAATTCCCTTCAGGTTCTGCCTGGCCACGAGGGTGCGGAGGGGTACGGTCAGGCCGAAGATACCTATCTTCCTGCCGGCCTTCTCCACTATCACGTAAGGCTTGACCAGGGGTTCCAGGGGCGTACCGGAGAAATCGTAGTTGGCGCAGACGGTCTGGAACTCAGCGTTGGAGAGACGGCGGGCGAGCTCGTCTACCCCGTTGTCGTACTCGTGATTGCCGATGGCCACGACCTCATAGCCGAGGGCGTTCATCACCTCCATTTCCAGGTCTCCCCCGAAGACGGTAAAATAGGGCGTACCCTGATTGTAGTCCCCGGCATCGACGATGAGCACATGATCCTTGCCGTACTGGTCCAGCACCTGACGGAAATACTCGGCGCGTCGGTGAACGCCGCCTGTCCCGGCACCTCTGCCCACACGGACCTCCTCTATCTGGGAATGGGTGTCATTGGTATGCAGAATCACCAGGTCCTGAGCGGTGAGAGCGGGTGCGGCAGCAAAGAGCAGAAGGGCGGCTGCCGCGGATATGATATTGTTCCTCATTTTCATAACTTGAGTCATCTGTTTTTAGTCCTCGTCAATGATTACACGTCCGTCAGTCTTGTTCTCCAGCACCATCCCTGATTCGGAGAGTTCCTGCAGGTAGGCCACAGCCGCATCCCGCATGACTATGCCGGTGCGCTTGATGGAGACGGCCTCGCTGCCTATGTGGAAGCGGTCGCTGCCGTCGAGAAGGAAGTCAATCGTCACCAGATTGTACAGCCCGTCCTCCTCCAGGGGCTGTCCGCCGATCAGACAGTTCTCTATCTCCTTGTCCTCCACGATTATTCTCACTCCGCCCAGAGCCTCGAAACGCTCCCGCTCCGCGAAGTTCTCCAGAATCTCCCGCACGTCCTTGCCCTTCATCACGGCCACCACAACAGAGTTATTGAACGGCAGGGTGGAATAGATGTCGTAGACACGGACAGCACCCTTGGGGAAATTGCTGCGGATACCGCCCATGTTGGTCAGGGACATGGTCGGATAATCATTGTCTATATATGGCCGGGCGGCATGAATCAGCATGTCCGCCACCAGGTTGGTCAGGGCACTCTCCGGCTGGTCCTCCTGAATCTCCGCATTGGAATAAATCACCACTTTCATCAGAGGGGCCATCTGCTCCTCATGCTCAGCTACGATACGGTCGACAGGATACACGGTGGAACTCTCGTAAGTCGAATCCATGTGCACCCTCTGCCACCGGTACTCGAAGTTCTGCGCTCCCAGAAAGGGGGATGAGAGCACAGCGGCAATAATCATGAACAAAAGTTTTCGCATAACTCAGTATTTTAGCCACTTCCAAATATCCTTCCACGAATATTTTGTACCGTGCATCAGGATACCGATACGATAAACCTTTCCGGAGAAGAACACAGCTATCAGGAAGGTAATCAGCAGCAGGCCGATGGAGAGCAGCAGCTCCCAGGTCTGGACGCAGCCCTCGAAGGGTACGCGGGCGAGCATCACCATCGGGGAGGTGAAGGGAATCATGGAGCCCCAGAAGGCCAGCTGGCTGTCTGGGTTCTGGAAGGCCTGGAGCATGAGCAGCAGACCGATGATGAGGGGAATGGTCACGGGCAGGACGAGCTGCTGGGTGTCGGCCTCGTTGTCCACTGCGGAACCGATAGCTGCGAAGAGGGAAGCGTACAGCAGGTAGCCGAGCACGAAGTAAATCAGGAAGCAGCCGATGATGAGGCCGAAGTTGACCTCCTTGATGGCCGAGAATACCTGTGCCATCTCGCTGTCGGAGGCCTGGGCCATCTCGGTTATCTGCTCGGTGCCCATGCCGGCCATCTGGGTCATCTGCTCCATGGCCTCGGGGTCTCCCATCAGTTCGGGGCCCATGGCGAGCTGGAAGCCGAAGACTATGGCCAGGGTCAGTATCACCCAGATGAAGAACTGGGTGAGGGCCACGCTGGCCACGCCGAGAATCTTGCCTATCATCAGGTCGAAGGGCTTGACGGAGGAGACGATGACCTCGACTATCCTGTTGGACTTTTCGTTGATGACGCTGGTCATGACCATGTTGCCGAACATCGTCACGAACATGTAGATGACGAAGCCCATGATGAAAGAGATAGCCATGTTGATACCGAGTATCGACTCACGGTCCTCGCCGTCCTCGCTGACGATGTAGGTGTTCAGGTCTACCTCGTGGCTGAGGTCCGCCTGTATCTGGTCGAAGTTCTCGATATTGTACTGCTGGAGCTTGTAGCGCTCTATGATGCTGTTGACGTCATCCTTTATCGCATCGCTCACCTTGGCGTTAATCTGCTTGGCGGCGTAGGCGTCCACTTTCACGTTGTTGGCTGTGTCCAGAGGGGAGACATACATCACGGCGTAGACTCCGAGGCTGTCGAGATGGTTCTTGATGAACTCGAGGTCAGTGTTGTCGGGGAGAATATACTCTATCGTCGCCCCGCTCTCGAGGGCCTGGGCCACGACACCGGAGTCATCGACCACCATCACCTTGTTGACGTCCTTGTCCCAGTCGGCCATCATTATCAGAGAGGGCACGATCATCAGGGCAGCAAACAGGATAGGTGTGACGATAGTGGTGATTATAAATGATTTCTTCTTGACGCGGATAGAGAACTCACGTCCCAGTACGAGTTGTATCTTCTTGAAGTCCATATTACTTGCCCTCCCCTTTTACTAATTGGATGAAAATATCGTTCATGCTCGGTATCAGCTCGCGGTAGGACACCACGTCGATGCCGCTGCCGGCCAGTTCCGAGAGTATCTGAGCCGAAGGCGTACCCTTGGCCACGTCGTAGACGGCCCTGCGGATGTCCTTGTGCTCCACATCGAAGGCGAGGGAGAGCACCTGTGAGCCGGACAGTTCCACTGAAGCCTCCGAAGGACGGTAGAGCACCTCCACCTGGTTCTTGCCGTGCTCGCGGCGGATCTGCTCCACACCGCCGGTGACCACAAGGTTGGACTTGTTGATCAGGGCTATATTGTCGCACAGCTCCTCCACCGAGGCCATGTTGTGTGTCGAGAGGATGACTGTAGTGCCCTCATCCCTCATACGCAGGATCTCGTCGCGGATAAGCTGGGCGTTGACCGGATCAAAGCCGGAGAAAGGCTCGTCAAGAATCAGCAGCTCGGGTCTGTGGAGGACGGTAGTGATGAACTGCACCTTCTGGGCCATACCCTTGGAGAGTTCCTCCACCTTCTTGTTCCACCAGCTCTCGATGCCGAACTTCACGAACCATTTCTTGAGTTCGGTCATGGCCTGCTGGCGGCTGAGTCCCTTGAGACGGGCCAGATACATGGCCTGCTCCCCTACCTTCATCTTCTTGTAGAGGCCCCTCTCCTCGGGGAGGTAGCCGATGCGGTAGACGTCGTCAGGGACGACAGGGTTGCCGTTAAAGAGCACGATACCGGAATTGGGCACCGTGATCTGGTTCATAATGCGGATGAGGGTGGTCTTGCCGGCACCGTTGGGGCCGAGCAGACCGAAGATAGTCCCCTTGGGGACTTCTATCGAGACATGGTTCAGGGCGGTGTACGTGCCGAACACCTTGACTATGTCCCTACAGGTTATCGTGTTCATATTGTCTTGAAAATACTATTCGAACTTGATGGATACCAGCTCCTGGGTGTGGTCCAGACGGCCCTTGCGGTCATATACCGCCTGCCTGATGCAGCCGATGCCGGCCGCGTACCAGGTCTCTATGCGCTCGGTCTTGGACATCACCGTCTTGGTCACCTGCTCCTCCTTTATCAGGAAGCAGTCGAATGTACCGGCAGGGACGGTGATGCTCTTCTGCTCCGTCACCTGACGGTTCTGAGTGGAAAGGGTTGCGGATATCTTGCCTATTTTCACCTTGATGCACCCGTCAGGAATCGTGGTTCCGACCTTCATGCCGGCGGGGACGCTGCTGGCATCGCCCTTGGACATGATGTCCTGGACCTTCATCACCTTGCCCACGTCGCTCATGCGGGAGACGGTGCCTTCAGGACCTCCGACGGTGACCTCCATGGGGAGATTGCCGCCATTGTCATCGAAAAGTGGCTTGCCGTCGGCATCGTAGAAATACTGGTCGAATGTCACAGTACCCTTCGAGAGAGTGCCCTCGACTGCAGATACCTTCAATATAAAAGAGCCGGTACGGGCTCCGTCGGCGTCATAATTGACGTATTCCAGGGTCATGCCCTTGGTGATGGGGCAGTACCCCGACTTGTCGTAGTCCTGTGCAGAAACAGAATATCCGCCGGACAGCGCAAGGGCTGCGGCGGACATTGCTGCGAACATTGTAATGGTTCCTTTTTTCATTGTCCGTTATGCTTTTACCGTTAGTCTTTATCCTTTTCCTTCTCTTCGTCCCGGGCCTCATCCTCGGGAGCGGGCTGAAGCTTGTTGACCAGCACCTTGTCTATCCTCGGGCCGTCCATGTCCACCACCTCGAGGCGGAAACCGTTCCAGTCCACATACTCGCCGGACTGGGGGATGTGCTCGAGCATCTCGAGAATCAGACCGCCGACGGTGTTGTAGTCGTTGTCGGCCGCCAGGTCCTCCATGTCGAAGTGGGCCAGGAAGTCGTAGAAGGGGCACTGACCGTCCACCAGCCAGCCGCCGCTCTTGCGCTCGATGATATCCGGCTCGTCCTCCTCGTCGTCGATTGAGCCTACCAGACCCTCCAGGATATCCTTGTAGGTCACTATGCCCTGGCATACTCCGAACTCGTCGCAGACCAGACCGTAGGTCACATGGGCCTTCTTCATCTGCTCGAGTACCTTATATACATCGGTGTACTCGTGGAAGTACTGCACGGGGCGGATGATGTCGTCGAGAGAGAATTTGTCCTTGTCCAGCTTGCCGAACAGGTCCTTGAGGTAGACCACCCCGACTATATCGTCGAGACTGCCGTCGCCCACGGGGTAGACCTCGAAGAGGTGCTCCTGGACGAGGACGTTGATCTCCTCGCGGGTCATCTCCCTGTCTATCCAGATGATCTCGTTGCGGCTGGTCATTATCGACTCTATATTCCTGTCTCCCAAGGAGAACACTCTTTCCACGATGTCCTGCTCCACATCCTGCACCTCGCCGTCCTCCTTGCCCTCGGCCACCATCGACTTGATCTCCTCCTCAGTCACCTTCGACTCCTTCTCCTCCACGTGGAAGGCCTTGGTGAAGAGTGATGTGCTCTTGTCCAGTATCCACACGAAAGGAGTGGCAATCCAGGAGAGGACCAGCATCGGGCCGGACACGACCTTGGCGATGTTCTCGGGAGAACCCATGCCCAGACGCTTGGGCACCAGCTCGCCGAGGACGATGGTCAGGTAGGTCACGACGATAACGATGGTCACCTGAGCCACAGGCTGAGCCACGCTCTCGACCAGTCCCCAGCCCTCAAGGATGTCCGAGAACTTGTATGCTATCGAGTCTCCGGAATAGAGACCGGTGAGGATACCGATGAGGGTGATGCCTATCTGGACGGTAGAGAGGAACTTGTTGGGTCTCTCCGTCAGGCCGAGCACGTTTTTGGCTGTCCGGCTGCCCTTCTTGGCATCTGCGGTAAGGCTTGATTTTCTAGCGCTTATAAGAGCGACCTCACTCATGGAGAAGAGGCCGTTGAGTAGAATAAGTAGAAGTATTATAAATATTTCCATTCAAATGTATGAGTAGTCACGGATGCAAAAATAATGAAAATTCGGAATTAAAACAGAGTTAGTCTGAATTCTCCATGCATTTATTGAAACAGTGGCGGCACAGAGGCTCGTAGATATCCTTCTCTCCGAGCTCCACCAGCCGGTCGCTGGCGCTCAGGCGGTGGGAGTGCAGGGCGGGATCGCCGCAGCGCACGCAGATGGCATGCACCTTGTCCACATACTCGGCCACGGCCATCAGAGCGGGCATCGGGCCGAACGGCTTGCCGAGATAGTCCATATCCAGTCCGGCGGCTATCACCCTGATACCGGACGAGGCCAGCTGCCGGCACACGTCCACTATCCCGTCATCGAAGAACTGGGCCTCGTCGATACCCACCACATCCACATCCCCCGAGAGCAGCAGGATGCTGGCCGAAGACTCCACAGGTGTGGACATGATGGCAGTCGCATCGTGCGAGACCACCTCCTCGGCGGAGTAGCGCGTGTCTATTCCCGGCTTGAATATCTCCACCCGCTGGTTGGCGAACTTGGCCCGCTTGAGCCTGCGGATCAGTTCCTCAGTCTTTCCTGAAAACATCGAGCCGCAGATGACCTCGATCCAGCCCGGTTTTTTTGCATATTCTGAAAACATTTTCTTACTTTTGTCCTTTGAGATGGATGCTCACGTCCCGGCATCCGGACTGCAAAATTAACATTTTATAGCATTTTTCTACCATGGCAGGCAAGCTTTACATCGTGCCCACCCCCGTGGGCAATCTGGAGGACATGACTTTCAGGGCTGTGGAGGTTCTCAGGCAAGTCGACCTGATTCTGGCCGAGGACACCCGCACCACCTCGGTGCTGCTCAAGCACTACGGCATCTCCAAGCCGACCGAGGCCCATCACAAGTTCAACGAGCACGCACGGGTACGCCCCGTCTGCGAGAAACTGCTCTCGGGCATGGACATAGCCCTGGTCTCTGACGCGGGCACTCCGGGGATATCCGACCCTGGATTCATGCTCGTCAGGGAATGCGCGGAGGCCGGGATAGAAGTGATTACCCTGCCCGGAGCCACTGCCTTCGTACCCGCCCTGGTGGACTCGGGACTGCCGCTGGACAGATTTGTCTTCGAGGGATTCCTGCCGGTAAAGAAGGGACGGCAGACCAGAATGACCGCACTGGCGGAAGAAGGACGGACCATGGTCTTCTATGAGTCCCCCTACCGTCTGGCCAAGACCCTCACGCAGATGTGCGGGTACTTCGGACCGGACAGAAAAGCCTCCGTCTCACGCGAGATCAGCAAGATACACGAGGAGACCCGCCGCGGTACCCTCCCGGAGCTGGCCTCGTGGTACACCGACAACCCGCCCAAGGGCGAGATAGTACTGATCGTTGAAGGGAAGGACTATGTGGGAAGACATGGACAGCCGGAAGAAGAGTAAGGGACAGAAACTGTTCTCACAGGGAGTGGTCATTCTGGTGTGCCTGATTCTGGCCGCGCAGGCCGTATTTTTCGCAAAATACCTGATAGACAGCCGACGGACCGACGACTCTGAGCACAGGACAATGCAGGAGGCGGTGCAGGATGAAGAGCAGGATGCCCCGCATGACCTGGACAATGTTCAGGAGAATGTCCCGGACCGGAAAGGGCCTTCGGCTCAGGCTCATCCGCCCCGTTCCGTCAGTCAGGCCTCATCATCATCCCCCGCCACATCCGCTGACAGGCCAGACAGGATATCTGAAGGTCCCGACAGCACCCGAAGCAGCCGGGTCACCGGCAGCCCCACCCGCACATATTCCCACGACGGCTGGAAATGGGACCGCGTAGAACTGAACTCCGCCGACAGCGCAGCCCTGGACGCCCTCCCCGGCATAGGTCCCTATTACGCCCGCCAGATCCTCGCCTACCGTGACCGGCTCGGCTTCTACGCCGACATCTCCCAGCTGCTGGACATCCGTGGCTTCGACACTGCCCGCCTCAACCGCCTGACCGACCGCATCTACATCGACCCGGCCTCACAGCACCCCCTGGACCTCTACACCATGCCGATCGACTCCATGGCAGCCCATCCCTACATCGGCCCCTACGCTGCCAAAGGCATCGACCGGCTCCGCCGAACCCTGCCTCGGGCGGAATTCTCATTCCGTTCGATACTTGAAAACAACATACTGACAGACGAACAGGCCAAAAGGCTTTCACTGTATTTTCAGACAGATTAAAAAAACTTGTCACACAATATATTACCAAAGCCAACTCCTCACATGGGAGAAAAACACAGGCATTTTTTGCCTCATATTTACCCTCAAAATGTCCGGACCGAATGATTTTTTTAATATCTTTACGTTTTCATTTTTAATTTTTAATGTTCATATTTTTATGATGAAGAGCAAACTTATTTTATTATCAGCAGCCGCAGCCCTGACACTTGCGTCTGCATGCAACCAAAATGGTGAACAAAATAGCATCGATCCCGTATTCCAATTGAATACTGATTATCTCAATGTTCCTATGGAAGGAGGTGATGTTACTCTGAGCTACCAATTCCAAGACCGTCCGGAAAGCGGCTCATTTTACATCAACATTCCTGAAGGCCACTGGATTTCATATCTTGGTGACAATCCTGAAACCAGCACGCTTTCTTTCAACGTTGAGGCAAATGCCACCCGCGAAAGGGCCGATACTATTGTCATACGGTACGACTACAATGAGGGCTTTCTTCTCGACACAGCCATCATAAGCCAGGCAGGAATAAACGCTGATGTATTCATAGATGCGAAAGACTGCACAGGCGAGTATTATGAATCTGACCGTTCCTATTATACATGGGTATCTACACTCGGACTGTGGACAGAAGGCTCAGAAGGACTCAATCTGGACTTATACTCTTCGGAAGATCCTGTAATCGAGGAGTACGAGTACAATGGAAGCACCTACAGACGGCTTCTCACACTTCCTGCCGGCACATATGTCTTCGATGAGACAAACAGCGGCGATCCCGGCACATTCAGCGCAAACTCATTCTACGGCATTGGTACAGACGGCTATGACTACTCCACAAGATACGACATCACTGGCGGTACTGTAACCATCACCGATCTTGGCAACAATGAGATTCAGATTGAAGCAGAAGTCACATGCAGTGACGGACTGACTTACGGGCTGTTTTTCTCAGGAAGCATCCACGACTATCCATATATCAGAGGATAAATAAACATCACCTATTATGAAATCCCCAAAAATCCTATTCATTATTCTCGGCATGGCTCTCGCCATCTCCTGCACCACAGATGGGGACAAGACCCCGCAAATCATCGGAAATTCCATTTTCGTTCCCAACAGTTCCGGCGAGAGTGTCGATGTTTCACTGGACTTTGAAGCAGACTGGCAACTTTCAGGACAGTCCCCGTGGTTTGTCGTAACACCAATGTCCGGCTCGGCAGGAACCTCCACCCTCCACGTCTCTGTTATCGAAACGAATTCAGACTTGAAAGAGAGAACCGGAAGTTTCGAGATAACATGCAACGGAAACACTACCGTATATTATGTCATCCAGGACGTGACCCCCGGATTCAACATCACGACAGAGAAAGCCAGTGTGTCTTCTTCGGAACAGACTACCACACTGACTCTGGAAGGCAATGTAAAATACAGTGCCGTTCCAGCCGTGGACTGGATTACAGTCAACAGCATAGAGTATGATTCCACACTTCTTGAGGACAACATGACATACTCCAAATACATGACATCCAGACTGAATATCACTGTCAGCGAAAATACGGGAGAACTTCGCGAAGGGACTATTGACCTCACCGGCGAAGACGGAGTCACAACAGCCTCTGTAACGGTAGAGCAGATCGGAAGACTGACTGCCGACTACACCAAGGTATTCATCAGAAGATCTCTGGCACTCAAATTCACTGCCACATGGTGTCAGTTCTGCCCTTTCATGAGCCAGGCACTGGAAGAGGCCAGCGAAGAGTTTCCGGACCACATTGTCGCAATGAACATGCATATACTTTCATCAAATGAAGCACTGGTATATCCCAATGTTTCAACATTTTTGGCGATGTATATGGTAGATTCATATCCTACAGGAATCGTCAACAGCTACGCCCAGATAGGAAGTTTCTCAAATCCTTCCATCATGCGGGAAATGTTCCTGGGTCTTGCAGAGGAAGCGACAGTGGAGCAGCCGTCCAATACCGTTATCGGAGGTCTGGCCAGGGTCAGTGACGGAGAAATTGTTGTCGATATCAGCATTGCTTCCAAAGAAGCCGGCTCATACTACCTCAATGCATTCCTGCTGGAAGACGGTATGGTATATTCGCAGACAAATGGAGGCGAGGACTACGTTCACAACGATATTGTCCGTACTGAGCTGACATCAAATGCATTCGGAGACCATATAGAGCTTGAGGCGAACGGTAACTATGAGACCAGACTCAGCATGCGCATACCTTCTTCCGTTGAGAATCAGGACAATCTTCACGTTGTGGTATTTACATCCTACCGCGGAACCTATGACGGAGGAAGCGACGGCGTAAAAAATGTTGTATATGAAAATTACGGATACGTTGTTGACAATGCCGTCAACCTTCCTTTAGGCTCATTCATTAATTACGCATACGAAAATATTAAATAATTGTTAAAACATTCATAAAATGAAATTTTTCCCTTTGCGTACCATCTGCGCAATGATGGTAATCGCCGTTGTGGGTTCATGTGACAAGGATATAGAACCGACAACAGATCCTGTCGCCCTGACCACACCTACAGTTACAGCTTCAGTTGAGAACAGGAATGTCACCATTTCCTGGAATGCAATTGACAATGCTGTTTCCTACAGCTGGAGTCTGGATGGAGGCTCGGCCAGAAGCACTGACCAGACAACAGTTACAGTATCTGCATCTGATCTTGAGGCAGGAGAGCACACTGTATCTGTAACTGCCATGCCTGCCCTGAACTCAAATGAATTTACAGCATCAGAAGCAGGTACGGCAACATTCACCATCGAAGGACAGGCAGTAAAACTGGATACCCCCTCCATAAATGCAACATCCGACAACAATGCAGGCACCCTTACCCTGTTCTGGGAGGCAATAGACAACGCCGCATCATACAGATACTGTCTTGATGACGGATCCTGGACAACTACTGAAGAGACATCTGTCATTTTACAGATCGCCGATCTTGAAGTCGGAGACCACACATTCAATGTGATAGCCGATCCGGAAGAAGGTTCCACCGAATACCTTTCTTCAGATTCAGGAGAATACTCTTTCAGCATTGAAGCCCAGCAGGTAGAGCCTAATGAGCAGCTTCAGCAATGGATTGGAACATACGCTGTAACATGCTCACAGCGCATCGTAATGGACTACAACGGCTCCATCAGCATGAACAAGGAGGATATCGAAGGAGAATTCACAGTAACCATAGAACCGTCCACAAGCGCGGACTACGTATGGATATACGGTATGTCACAACTTGGCAACTATCCTCTCTGGGGCACCATCCACACAGACGAGTCGGGCAAGTCATATCTGAGTATTGTAACCGGAACAATGGCCATAACCCAGGATGCTGACGGAAAAGATATGATATGCCTCCCTTTATGCGAGGACTCCAATGGTTCAATCCTCTTCATCACAGGAACCGACTATGCTTTCCTTATAGATCCTGATACCATGGAAAGTATTCCCAACAGCGGTTCGCTGCAAGATGGCAGAACATTCACAACCCTCGCAGCAGACATATTCTCTGTTGAAGGCAACAGTACCAGTATCTACTATCAGGATTTCCCTGTGTACATCCCCGCAGGCACATTCACATTCACCAAGACAGAAACAACATCGGCAAATACTCTCAAGGTCCTGAACAAGTCAGACAAAGCAGTTGTCTCGACCTTCACGTCAGTAGCCAGATAGTATCCCGCCGAAAATAAGAACAGGAGGCTGTGCCTCTTTTGAACTGCACCCCAAAAGTTGGACATAAAACTTTTGGGGTGCTTTTTATGAAGTACGGTTACGAGGCAAAATGTCAGAACAGAATACCGTCAGGCGTAGTGAATCTCCACGACCTTGCCGATGGACTTGAGGCTGGAGGCGAGACGCTCTATCAGCTTCAGCTTCAAGGTGGTGTCGATGGGCAGTCCCTCGTGGGCCTTGTTTACTCCCTGTCCTACGAAAAACGTGATGTGGGTAGCCTCCTCAAGCAGCATCTCCGCCAGAAGGGAGGCACCGTCCTGCTTGGTGAACATCTTGGGGGTGAGGTCGTTGGGCGATATGTATTTCTCAGTAAGTTCCAGCAGGCGGCGCAGAGTTATCACGCCCTCGGTCGTCAGGTCTATGCCGTCGATGTGACCGATGGGCGGGATATCCTTGTCGGGAAAGTCGAGGCTGGTGGTGACCTTCTTGCCCAGATAGCGGGCCACTATCTGGGAGCTGGTGCCTCCGCAGACCACCTTCCTGCTGTCGCCCTCCATGAACTTGCCGACATAGTAGTCGTCGTTCTCCTTGTTCACCGGAGGGCCCACCATCAGGTTGACGTGCAGGGCCTCGCGCATCTTCAGCGCGGCCACCGTGGTATCGTCGCCCGGCTTGTCCATATACAGGTCGTTGCAGGCGGCCGCCAGCAGCCAGGCCACACAGCGGGCGGACATCTCCGGCCGGATATTGCGGTCCAGATGCTCCATAATCTCGCGGCGGTCCCAGCCGAAATTGAGCACCCGTCCGATACCGGCATGGATGGTACCGTCGGACATGACCATCACCACATCCCCGTCGCACAGCGACAGTTCCGAGTGGTAGACCTTCTTGCCCAGCACCTCGAGGGGCTTGCGGTCGAAGTCGATGCAGCGGCCGTCGTGATAATATATCGCCTGAGGATTATCGAACTCGAAAAGATAGCCGTGACCGGCAGAGTCCACGTGAATCACCGAGAAGGTCGAGTAGGCCACCCCGCGGACCTTGCACACCGGCAGGGTCTGGATCATGGTCTCGATGCAGTCCTCGATGGGGATGTTGTTGGAGACCATCGTACAGAGTATCTTCGAGGACAGAGTGGAAAGGATGTTGGCCTTCACCCCGCTGCCCAGCCCGTCGGCCAGCACGAGGGTGGTGTAGCCGTCGACGGTCACCCATTCGACATTGTCCCCGCAGAGTTCTTCCCCGTACTTGTTCAGGGAGACGTATCCGTATTCTATAAACAGTTCCTTCATAACCGGCCCTCCTGAATATTAGGCTTTTCCCTCGGACTTTTCCCTCTCCTCCTCTTCCTGCATGAGGGTCTTCTTCAGTTTCAACAAGGCGACCTTGGTCTCGGCCGTGGTCTCACCCAGCAGCGAGGCTATCTCCTGGGCCACGCGCATCTGCTTCTTGATCACGTCGTCGGTGGTGGCCAGGGTCTCCATGCGCATCTTGCCCAGTTTCTCGCTGTACTGCACCTCGTCGGTGATGTCCTTGAGGATGCCGAAGAGGGCGTGGTTGCTCTTGAGTATGCTGATGGACAGATCGATGTGCCTTCGGGTCTCGGAGACGTACATCTTCTTGCGCACGTACTGCTTCCCGGAGTTCTGGGCGATGAGGAACTCGGTGGGATTGAAGAAGTCCACGGCCGGCAGACCCTTGACATTGACGGTGGTGATGCCCAGGAGCTCGCGGGCCTTGGCATTGATGTCCACCACATTCATGTCGCTGTCCAGGACGACGATGCCCTCGGGACTGTTGTGAATGATCTCATAGGACATGGACTCGGCCCTCTCGCGCATGTAGGGCAGGCAGATGTCTATGTCGGCATAGCCGTTGAACACGGCCCACGCCTTCTCGCGGCAGGTAGGGTAACCGCAGGAGCCGCAGTTGAGCTCGTCCTCGGGCTTGAACTTGCCGGTACGGCGGAGTATCTCCTCTATCTGCTCCGGGGTAGGTATCAGGCTCCTGTTCTCGATCCTGGGATATGCCGCGGAAATATCCACAGTGTACTCGCGGTCGCCTTCCTTCTCGGGCGGCAGGGCCTCGCACTCCCGACGCACATAACGTTTCACATCGACCGTCGCACGCACGCCCTCACCGTCGCCTACCAAGCTGCACGGGCCGCTGACACAGGCATTCTCGCACATATTCATCTCGAAGAACACCCCGCTGACCTTATCGATATTCTCCAGGGTATTGACGCAGTTCAGCGGACCGTCCACCGCCACATAGTCGTATCCCTGTGGACGGGCCTCGAACGCATGGATGATACCCCTGCGGATGGGATAGGACTTGCTGCGGTTGGCCGGATTCTCCCCGGGTATGCCGGTACAGCCGTATCTCTCCCCCTCCAGGGCCACAGCGTCAGGCAGGGGGAAGGTAAGTCCCCTCTCAACCATCAGCCGGCGCAGGTCCTCGAAGGTCAGCACTCCGGCTATCAGTCCGCTCTCACGGGCCTCCCTCTTCTTGGCAATGCAGGGTCCTATGAAAATGACCTTGCAGCCGGGAAATCTCTGCCTCAACATCTTGGCATGTGCAATCATCGGGGAATCCACCGGTGCGAGGTACTTCAGGGCATCGGGATGGTACTCCTGGATGAGGCGGCAGAGGGCCGGACAGGCGGAGGTGATGAAATTCTTATACTCTCCTGTGGCAATGCACCTGGCATATTCCTTGGTCACGGCATTGGCTCCGACGGCCGTCTCCTCGGCGAAGGCGAAGCCGAGCTTGAGCAGTACGGCCTCCATCTGGGCGAAGCTCTGAAGACGGAAGGAGGATATGAAGGACGGGGCAATGCTCGCCACCACATTGTCCCCCGAGAGCAGGAGGGCGTCCACCTCCTCCTTCTCGCTGTGGACGATCTTGGCATTCTGAGGGCAGACTACCGTACAGCGTCCGCAGAGGATACAGCGTTCCTTGATGATCTGAGCCTGATGGTTCTTGACCTCAATGGCTTTCACCGGGCATTCCCTGAGACATTTGTAGCAGTCCTTGCACCTGGCTTTCTTAAATTCGAGATATTCTTTCATAAGCTTGGATTGTCAGTACCGGGCCCCGGGTCACGGCTGGGGCAGGCCGAGCTTGGGATACACTTCCGTGAGGAACTTTTCCTCGATATTGTCCTTATTGACTCCCCGGACGAAGACGTCCGCGGAGCCGTCGAGAGCCTCCTCGGTCCTCATTACGACTCCGTCGGCGCACTGTCCGAAGCAGAAACTGGCCTGAAGCTCGATGAGCTCCTCCACGTCGTACTTGCGGAGCATTTCCTTCATGCCCTCGACCACGTCGTAGGAGCCTTTGAGGTGGCAGGAGCTTCCTATGCAGATTTTAACTATCATTGTCCTGTGCTATAGTGGATTACTGTTTCATTGCCTCCACCTCTTCGGCCGTCATGGGCTTGTAGAGATGTCCGAGCCGGCGCTTGCCGTCGGGAGTGATGAGGTAGTCCTCCTCGTTGCGCAGGCCGCCGAAGCCCTTGAACTTCTCTATCTCGTCATAGTTGAGGAAGTCCTTGAACTTGCCCTGGCTCTTCCACAGATCTATCAGCTCTGGAATGAAGTAGATACCGGGCTCGATGGTGAGTACGAAGCCGGGCTCCAGGGGACGGGCCAGACGCAAGGACTTGAAACCGAAGGTAGCGCTCTTGGGATGACCGTCGTAGCCGACCCACACCTCACCCAGGTTCTCCATGTCATGTACGTCCAGGCCCATCATGTGGCCCAGACCGCAGGGGAAGAACATGGCGTAGGCTCCCTCGCTGGCCACCTCGGCGGGATCTCCGGTCACAAGACCGATGCTCTTGAGGTCGGCTGCGATGGTCTCCGCAACCTTGAGGTGAATCTCCCGGAAAGCGATTCCGGGCCTAAGGGCATCCACAGCAACGGTATGCGCGTGCAGAGCCATATCGTATATCATCTTCTGCTGTTCTGTGAAACGCTTGCTGACAGGAGCCGTAGAGGAGAGGTCACCGGCATAGTGCAGGGAACTCTCGGCACCGGCATCGAGCAGGAAGAGGTCTCCCTCCTGCAGGATATTGCCGTGATAGTGGTTGTGCAGAGTCTGTCCGTTGACGGTGGCGATGACCGGGAATGAGAGGCCCGCTCCCTTGCGCAGGGCTATTTCAGTCACGGCCGAGGCCACCTCAGCCTCCGATATGCCGGGACGCACCATCCGCATCATGGCCTGGTGCATCTCCACGGAAATGTCCACGGCCTCCTCTATCTGGTCGATCTCCGCGGGACTCTTGTGGTTCCTCATGTTGACTACCGACTTGACGAACGGTATCGACGCCTGTTCGGTCTGAGCCGGTCCGGGCAGTCCCGTGAGGTCAAATATCCTCAAAGTATGCTCCGGTCTGTATGCAGGGAGGAAATGCACCATACGTCCGCGGTTCATCGCTCTCTGCACCTGTTCCTTGAGCCTGGCCGCCGGCTCGGTCCTGTCGACTCCGGCCTTGTCGCACCGCTCCCTCAGGGTGGGCTGGCTGCCCATCCACACGATGTCGTCTATGGTCAGCTCGTCACCGAAAACCGTGGAGATCCCCTCATCTATGTCCAGCAGGGCCCCCAGACCTGGAAAGTCCAGGCCGAAGAAATACAGGAATGTCGAGTCCTGACGGAAAGGATAGGTGTTGTCCTTGTAGTTCATCCCGGACTCGTCGTTGCCCAGGAACAGGAGAAGGCCTTTCTCACCGTGGTACTTCATGTCAGCAACCAGGCGGGCCCTCCGCTCGATATAGGTCTCTCTTGAAAACATGGCATTAGGTTTTATAGGTTGTATCGGGTGGTAAAGATACAAAATTTTATCTACTTTTGCAGTCATACAGCATATTTAGAACAATACCATGAAAAAATTTTTCTTACTCATTCTGTTCTCCGCCGCAACGTTTCTGACGACAGGATGCGGAAGCATCACGGCGCCTGAGCCTGAAAGAGAATACGTCATTGTAGTCCACGGCGGCGCCGGCGAGATGGGTGAGCAGGCCGATGACCCCGACATCGCCGGACGCTACTATGCAGCCCTCGACACAGCCCTCAACATAGGCAGGGAGATACTTGACGGCGGAGGGGACGGTACAGAAGCGGTAAGGGCTGTCATCCGCTACTTCGAGAGCAATCCTCTGTTCAATGCCGGAGTCGGAGCGACCATCTCCGCCGAAGGCTACTTCGAGCTGGACGCCGCCATCATGGAAGGCAGGGACCTCAGTGCCGGAGCGGTAGCGGGAGTGCGCCATGTAAAGCATCCCATTGACGCCGCATACGCCGTAAAGACCGCCTCCCCCCATGTGATGCTCAGCGGCACCGGCGCGGACCGCTTCGCCCAGGAGCAGGGTCTTGAGACAGTGGAGGACAACTCCTACTTCGCCACCCCGAAGACCATGAAATGGGTCAAGGAGTTCCAGGCCAAGTCCAGGAAGAACGGCACGGTGGGCTGCGTCGTCCTCGACTCCGAGGGCAATCTGACCGCAGGCACCAGCACCGGAGGTATGTTCGGCAAGAAATGGGGCCGCATCGGTGACGCCCCTGTCATCGGAGCCGGCACCTACGCCGACAACGAAGGAGTCGCAGTCTCCTGCACAGGCCACGGCGAATATTTCATCCGCCACTCAGTCGCATTCAACCTCAACGCCAGGTACAAATTCCTCGGTGAGAGCCTCGAGGAAGCCGCACGCCACATCATCTTCAATGAGCTGAACCGCGAGGAGGGCAACGGAGGGCTCATCGCCGTCGACCGACACGGCAACATCGCCATGCCCTTCAACTGCAGCGGAATGTACCGCGGATACCTGTACAAGGAGAAAAGCTCCGGCAGGATCGTAGAAGCCTACGGCATCTCCGATAAAATGATTGAAAAACAGTAATACTTAATATCTTCCCGAAATGAGACATTTCACCATCCTTTCCACTGCCGCGGCCCTCTTCATGACCGCCGCAGTCTCTCTTCCCGCGTCTGCCCAGAACAAAGGGCTGACCCTCGAGGACATATACAAGAATTACGAATACTCTGCAAAGGGCGTCAGCGCCTTCCGCTGGGCTGAAGACGGCCATTCCTTCCTCACCATCGAGAGGGATGAGGCCACCGGAGGGCAGAATATTGTCCTCAATGACATCAGAACCGGGGAGAAGACAGTCACCGTAGCCGCCTCCTCCCTCATCCCCGAAGGATGGGACCGTCCGCTGACCATCAACGGCTATACCTGGTCGCCCGACGGCTCGCAGCTGATGATCTACACTGACGCGCAGCGCGTATGGAGGACGGCCAAGAGAGGCAATTACTGGCTCTACACCCCCGCTTCTGGTGAGCTCCGCCAGCTCGGCCTCCCAGGCTTCGAGCCCTGCTGGATGCAGTTCGCCAAGTTCTCTCCCGACGGAACGAAGATCGCCTACGTGTATAAGAACAACCTCTACGTAGAGAGCCTCGCCGACAGCACCGTCCGCCAGCTGACCTCCGACGGCAACGACGAGATCATCAACGGCCAGTTCGACTGGGTCTACGAGGAGGAACTGCACCAACAGGACGGCTGGCGCTGGAGCCCTGACAGCCGGAGCATCGCCTACTGGCAGTTCGACACCCGCGGCACCGGCACCTTCTACATGATAGACAACATCGACTCGATATACTCCACCGTCATTCCCCTGCCCTATCCCAAGGCCGGCACCACCAACTCAGCCGCCCGCATCGGCGTAGTGGACGTGGATGCCGCTGAGCCCGCCACCCGCTGGTTCGAGTTCGAGGGCGACCCGAGGGAGCACTACCTGGCCCGCATGGAGTTCGTGCCCGGCTCGGACGAGGTGATGATCCAGAGGCTCAACCGCGCCCAGAACACTGACTGGGTCTTCTACGGCAATATCCGCACCATGGAGCTCACTCCCGTGCTCACCGAGACCGACGGGGCCTTCCTCGACGTGCATGACGACATCGTATGGCTCGAGGATGGCAAGTATTTCACCTGGACCAGCGAAAGGGACGGCTGGAGACATCTCTACCGCGTATCCCGCGACGGCAGCGACATGACCCTGATCACCAACGGGGACTTTGACTACGAGAGCATCGTACGCATCGACACCGAGGGCGGCTGGGTCTACTACATCGGCACCCCCGACAGCCCCATAGACCGCTACCTCTACCGCAGCCGTCTGGACGGCAAGGGTGAGCCCGAGCGCCTGACCCCCGCAGACGCCCCCGCCGGACACCACTACTACAACATCTCGCCGGACGCCAAGTATGCCATGCACACCTTCAGCAACAGCGAGACCCCTACCGTCTACGAGATAGTCTCCCTGCCCAGGCACAAGACAGTCCGCGTACTCGAGGACAACCATGAGCTGGCCGCCAAGTTCGCCGCCCTGGAGCTCAACCCCAAGGAATTCTTCCGCGTGGATATCGGCGAAGTAGTGCTCGACGGCTGGATGATCAAGCCCGCCGGCTTCGACCCTTCACAGAAATATCCGGTCATTTTCTACATCTACGGAGAGCCCTGGCAGTCCACCGTACAGAACTCCTGGGGAGGAGGCGACCTCTGGAGCCGGTTCCTCGCCCAGCAGGGATATGTCGTGATGAGCGTCGATCCCCGCGGCACGGCTACCCCGAGAGGACATGAGTGGCGCAAATGCGTACACGGCAAGATCGGCATCCTGCCCATCGCCGACCATGCCGCAGCAGTCACCCGGCTCCTGCAGAACTACAGCTTCATGGACCCCGCCCGTATCGGCATCTGGGGCTGGAGCGGCGGCGGCTCGTCCACGGCTCACCTGATGTTCAAGTATCCCGACATCTACTCCACAGGTATCGCAGTGGCAGGAGTGTATTCCCTCTATCTGTACGACACCATCTACCAGGAAAGATACTCCGGAATCCCCTCGCTCAATCCGCAGAGTTACCATGACGGCTCGGCCATCAACTTCGCCGGCGGTCTCGAGGGCGACCTGCTGCTCATCCACGGCACCGGTGACGACAACGTCCACTACCAGTGCTGCGAGATGCTGGTCAACGAGCTCATCCGGCAGAACAAGATGTTCTACCAGCTTTCCTATCCGATGCGCACCCACGGCATCTCGGAGCGGGAGAATACGACTTATCACCTGTATCAGTCCATGTTTAAATTCTGGGAGGAGAATTTATAATGAATGATTTTTTCAAATATGTGGAATGTGCGGTGACGGTGTGCGATACAGAGTGCGTGATCGTGTACCAGAACGAGAAGTCGGTGGCGGTGAACGGGGACATGCGGGGCAAGTGCATGCTCGGCTGCCACAATGACCGCTCGCGGGGCATCATCGCCCGCATCCTCTCCGAAGGCGCCACGAACTCTTACACCATCAGCAAGAAAGGCCAGCGCAAGCTCATCCACCAGACGCCCTGGTACAAGGAGACAGGCGACACCGCCCGCGATGCCCAGGACGGCCCCTCCGGCAGGACAATAGCCGGTATCATCGAGCTGTCCATCGTCATCCCCGAAGAGATGCCCCACTACGACCGCGGGTAGGCAGCGAGACACCCGCACACGACCCTCGGGCATAGCTCCGACGGCTGTCATGAACGGCTCGCGGCCGCTAGGCGACCCGCTCATACCGTCTTTCGATTACCAACCGTAAGTACGGGAACACCGCCTTACCATAAACTATTCACACACAAAGTCTTGCAAATACAACGAGTATCTTTGGGCCGCTCGGAAATCTCCCAAAAGCACTCGTTGTATTTTTATTTTACTGTATTTCAATTATTTACAATTACACGCCGCGTCCCTACCTACCGTTACCAACCCAGCTTTACGTCGAATTTAAATTTGGAGAATGACTTTTAAATTTCTACCTTAGCATTATTATTTTTAATAATTACAAAACACTATCATTAACTAAAATTACCAAGGTATTATGAACGACAGATATGAGTTGAACAAGAACCTGGCCCAGATGCTCAAAGGCGGCGTCATCATGGACGTCACCACTCCCGAGCAGGCCAAAATCGCAGAACAGGCGGGTGCAGCCGCAGTAATGGCCCTCGAGCGGATTCCCGCGGACATCCGTGCCGCCGGCGGAGTATCCCGTATGAGCGACCCGAAGATGATCCGCGGCATCCAGAACGCAGTCAGCATCCCCGTCATGGCCAAGGTCCGTATCGGACATTTCGTAGAGGCCCAGATACTCCAGGCCCTGGAGATCGACTACATCGACGAAAGCGAGGTACTCTCTCCCGCCGACGGTGTCTACCACATCGACAAGACCAAGTTCCGCGTGCCCTTCGTCTGCGGAGCCAAGAACCTGGGCGAGGCCCTGCGCCGTATCGCCGAGGGAGCCTCGATGATCCGCACCAAGGGAGAGCCCGGCACCGGTGACGTGATACAGGCCGTGACCCACATGCGCAGCATGATGCGCGACATCCGCCGTCTCCAGGCCCTGCCCGAGGACGAGCTGTACAACGAGGCCAAGGAACTGGAAGTTCCCTACGACCTGGTCAAGTACGTACACGAGAACGGCAAGCTGCCCGTGGTGAACTTCGCAGCCGGCGGAGTGGCCACCCCCGCTGACGCCGCCCTGATGATGCAGCTCGGCGCCGAGGGAGTCTTCGTAGGCTCCGGTATCTTCAAGTCCGGCAATCCGGAGAAGAGGGCCCGCGCCATCGTCAACGCAGTGACCAACTACAACGACGCCGCCCTGCTGGCCGAGGTATCCACCGACCTGGGCGAGGCCATGGTCGGCATCAACGAGGAGGAGATCACCATTCTGATGGCCGAAAGAGGCAAATAATCCAGAATCCGCACACAGACAATGCACACAATAGGCATTCTCGCTCTACAGGGGGCCTTCCTCGAGCACGGACAGATGCTGGAAGGCCTCGGTGCAGAGCACTTCGAAATCCGTCAGTTGGATGATCTGAACCGGCCGATGGACGGGCTCATCCTACCCGGCGGCGAGAGTACCGCGATGGGCAAGCTGATGGACTGCCTGGACATGCTGCAGCCGCTCAGGGAGCGCATCGCCGGAGGACTTCCGGTATTCGGCACATGCGCCGGCATGATACTGCTGGCCAAGGACCTGGGTGACGAGCCCCGACGTTTCCTCCAGACCATGGACATCCGCGTGCTGCGCAACGCCTACGGCCGGCAGCTCGGCAGCTTCTTCACCCGCGGCACCTTCGCCGGGATGGAGGACGTGCCCATGACATTTATCCGCGCTCCTTACATCGAGCAGGTCACCGCTCCCGACGTAGAAGTGCTGGCCACGGTAGACGGCCACATCGTAGCCGCCCGCCAGCGCAACATGCTCGCCACCTCCTTCCACCCCGAACTGAACGACGATCCCCGCATCCACCGCTGGTTCCTCGAGCACCTCGCCGGAGCCTGAACATCCCCCTGAACATAACAGAGAGTGCGCCAAATTTTTTGTTTTGCGCACTCTCTTTTGTATATTCGCAGAGTTATCGAAAACCTTGACAACCTTTAACGAACACCTACGGATATGCAGACCCTGTCAGACATCATCGCCTCCATCGCCTCGTTTCTCTGGGGATGGCCCCTCATCATCCTGCTTCTCGGCACTCACATCTATCTGACTGTCAGACTCAGATTCCCTCAGCTCAAAATATTCAAGGCCATCAGGCTCTCAGTCACCAAGGACAAGACCGATCACGGAGACGTAAGCCAGTTCGGCGCCCTGGCCACAGCCCTGGCCGCCACCATCGGTACCGGCAACATCGTGGGAGTGGCCACGGCCATCACCCTCGGAGGTCCCGGTGCCGTGCTCTGGTGCTGGCTCACAGGCGTATTCGGCATGGCCACGAAATACTCGGAGGCCCTGCTGGCAGTAAAATACAGAGTGAAAATCAAGAAGGACGGACACATCCTCGGCGGCCCGATGTACGCCCTTGAGCGCGGACTCAAGGCCAAGTGGCTCGGAGTGCTCTTCGCCATCTTCGCCGTAGTGGCCTCCTTCGGTATCGGCAACATGGTGCAGTCCAACGCCATCTCCATGCTCCTGGACGAGAACCTGCACATCCCGCCCGTAGCCAGCGGAGCTGTAATCACCATCCTCACCGCCCTGGTGGTGCTCTTCGGCATCAAGGGCATATCCAAGGTCTGCACCTGGCTCGTGCCCTTCATGGCCCTGTTCTACATCATCGGCTGCATAGTGATCCTGTGCATCAACTTCGAGTACCTCGGCGAGACCATCCGCGTCATCGTCACCTCCGCTTTCTCGCCCCAGGCCGCCGGCGGCGGATTCGTCGGCTCGACCATCATGACCGCCTGCCGCTTCGGTATCGCCCGCGGACTGTTCTCCAACGAGTCCGGACTCGGCTCGGCCCCCATCGCCGCCGCAGCAGCCCAGACCCGCAACCCCGTCCGCCAGGCCCTCGTCTCCTCGACCGGCACCTTCTGGGACACCGTCGTGGTCTGCGCCATGACAGGCCTCGTCCTGGTAAGCTGCGTGATAGCCCCCAACGGCATAGACTCCGCCAGCGAGACCCTGACCTCCCAGGCATTCGGCGTCATACCGGTAGTCGGCCCGATTATCCTGAGCGTAGGCATCGTGACCTTCGCATTCTCCACCATCCTCGGCTGGTCCTACTACGGCGAGCGCTGCATCGAGTACCTCGGCGGACGCAGGGCCACCATCGTCTACCGGATACTGTTCATAGCAGGCGTCTTCGTCGGGGCCGTCGCCAACCTGTCGATAGTGTGGAACCTGGCCGACATGATGAACGCCCTGATGGCCATCCCCAACCTCATCTCCCTGCTGCTGCTCTCCGGCGTCCTCGTCCGCGAGACCCGCTACTGGCTGTGGGAGAAACGCCTCGACGAATATTCCAAGGACGAGGTCCCCGTCATCGACAAGTAACGGGGTATCTTTTCGCCTTTTATTCGCTATATTTGCGGGCCATTAGAACGTTTTATGATAAAAGCTCTGTTTTTCGACATAGACGGGACACTGGTCAGCTTCAGGACCCATTCGGTGCCGGCTTCCACGGTCGGGGCACTGACCGCAGCGCATGAGGCCGGAGTGAGGATATTCATCTCCACCGGACGGCCCGCCCCGCTGATCAACAACCTCGACCCCATCCTGCACCTCATCGACGGCTACATCACCGTCAACGGCGCGATATGCACCGTAGGCGGACAGACGATATCCCGCACCCCCATCGACCCGGAGGACGTGAGGACCATCCTCGGAGCCGCCGACCGCTGGGGTGTTCCCTCCCTGATCGTGGGAGAGGACCGGGCTATCGTACACAACCACCGCCCGATCGTGGACCAGGTCTTCGGAGGCATGCTGGCCATCAAGGGCATAGACACCCGCACCACCACTGAGGAAATGCTCTCCCGCCCCGTATATCAGCTCACCCCCTTCTTCGACGAGGCTCAGGAAGCCGCCGTCGTACCCCTGCTGCGGCACGCCGAGTCCGCCCGCTGGTGCGAGTATTTTTCCGATGTCATCTCCTCCGAGGCCGACAAGGGCCGGGGCATGGAGATTATCGCCGCGCACGAGGGCATCAGCACAGCGGAATGCATGGCATTCGGGGACGGAGGCAACGACATCCCTATCCTGCGCCGCGTGGGCACAGGAGTGGCCATGGGCAATGCGGGAGTGACCGTCAAGGCCGCTGCCGACTACATCACTGACAATATCGACGCCGGAGGAGTGGCCAACGCACTCAGGCACTTCGGAGTCATCGCATAGCTACCACAACACTTACCCCACACAATTTTTCAGCAAGCACAGAAATGGAAAATAAAAAGGATTTCGCAAAAGTCTTCATGATAGCCGGCAGCGAACCTCTCGGCTGCTGCGGCATCCAGGCAGATATCAAGGCCGTCTCCGCATGCGGCGGATTCGCGGCCGGAGCCACCACCCTCCTCGTGGACATGAACACCACCAAGGTCAAGGGCATCCGGACCATGCCGGTGGACATCATCCTCAGCCAGAGCCGGGACTTTCTGGACGACGTGGGCGCCGACTGCATCAAGACCGGCATGCTCTACGAGAAGCAGATAGTGGAGGCCGTGGCCGGCCTGCTGCGCGAGTACCCGGAGGTGCCCAAGGTCATCGACCCCGTCATGGTGGATTCCGGCGGTACGGCACTCATCCTCCAGGAAGCCATAGACGCCTACCGCGAGCTGCTTTTTCCCCAGGCCGAAATCATCACCCCCAACATACACGAGGCCCGCGTCCTGGCCGGTGAGGACATCACCCTCGACAACGTGGACCGGCTCATCCGGAAGATATCCGAAGCCGGCTGCTCGGTGATCATCAAATCCATACCTGACGGAGACAACCTCATCGACGTCCTCTACAACCGCCGTACCGACAACATCCGCCGCTTTTCCAAGCGCCGCATCGACACCCGCAACGTCAACGGTACAGGCGACACCTTCGGTTCGGCCATAGCCACCTACATCGCCCGGAAGTACGATCTGGAGGCTGCGGTCGAAAGAGCCGAGATATTCATCAACGAGTCCATAGCCTACGGCTCCGGCTACCGTTTCGGTCCCGGCTACGGCCCCGTGCATCCATTCTACCGTACGATTGACTTCTTCGAAAGGGAAGACCGCAGCTACTCCTTGAAGTAGAGCCTCTTGACCCGGCGGGAGATACTCGTCAGCACCTCGTAGGGGATGGTTCCGAGCTTGTCGGAGAGTTCGGTCACGGGGATATTGTGCCCGAAGATCTCCACCTCGTCCCCCACCTGAGCGCCCGTGCCGGTGACATCCAGCATACAGGCATCCATGCAGATATTGCCCAGTACAGGAACCCTCCTGCCCCGCACCATCATCTCCCCCACCCCGCAGCTCAGATGACGGTCCAGCCCGTCCGCGTAGCCCACAGGGATGACCGCCACGTCCGACGGCCGGCCGACCCGTCCCTTCCGTCCGTATCCCACCGTCTGCTCCGGAGTGATACGCCGTATCGACGCTATATGCGTCTTGAACGAGCTCACCGGCTCCAGACCCGGCAGCGGCCCGATGCCGTACAGCCCGATGCCCAGCCTCACCATATCGAAGGCATACTGCGGGAAGCGCTCTATGCCGGCACTGTTGAGAATGTGCCGCAGTATCTTATAGGGAAAATGCGGCTGCACCATCCCTGTCATCTCCTCGAACAGGCGGATCTGCCCGAGGGTAAACTCATCCTCCGCCGGGTCGTCCGCAGCCGCCAGGTGGGAGAACATGCTCCGCAGCAACACCGTCCTCCTGCCTTCCATAAACCGCAGCAGCTCAGAAACATCCTTCTTATCCAGGCCCGAGCGGTTCATCCCCGTATTGAGCTTCAGATGCACCGGATAATTCTCCACCCCGCCCCGGGCCAGCACCGCCTCGAAATCCCGCAGCAGCGCCAGGGAGTATATCTCCGGCTCCAGGGAGAACTCTATCATCTGGTCAAATGCCTCCGGCTCGGGATTCATCACCGCTATCGGCACCGTAATCCCCTTCGAGCGCAGCTCCACACCCTCGTCCGCGTATGCCACCATCAGATAGTCCGCCCCGCAGTACTGCAGCTGAGCCGCTATCTCCCCCGCCCCGCTGCCGTAGGAGAAGGCTTTCACCATGACGGCCAGCCGGGTCCCGCGCGGCACCCTGTTGCGCAGAAGGTTGAAATTGCGGGACAATGCATCCAGGTCCACCTCCAGTACCGTAGTATGCGACTGCCGCGCCAGGAAGCTGCCGATATACTCGAAGCGGAACTTCCTCGCCCCCTTTATCAGGATGTCCACATCGCGGAAGTCATCCCTGCGCTCATTGGCCAGAAACTCCTCGGTCGATACGTAGAAACGTTTCTGCGGCAGAGCCCCGAACATACTTCGGTGAGCGCTCAGGCACGGTCCCACTCCGATGAAGAGCCGCACCCCGGATTTCTCCAGCATCCGCGCCACCTGCCGGTAGAGCTGCTCCGCCCTTTCCCCCACATCCACGAAGTCGGAGAGAATCACCACCTTGGGACGGGTCGAGTCCTGATGGGAGAGAGTGCTCAGGGCAATGGCAAAGGACGCCGGGTCCGAGTTATAATAATCCTTTATCAGCGTGCTGCCCTCCACCCCCTCGCGGATCTCCATCCGCATGGCGACCGGCTGCAGGTCTGCGACCCTGGGAGCCAGCTGTCCGAGAGTATAGCCGTGACAGAGCATGAATGTGACCGCCGTCATGCAGTTCTCGAATGAGGCGTCATCGGCAAATGGAATATGCAGCATCCCGCGCTCCGGAGCATTGTCCCCGCTGCCGCGGTACTCCACTTCCACATCCCTGCCTGAAAGGGAGATACTGCTGCCCAGCACCCTTACGTCCGCCTCGGGAGACTCCCCCCAGAGGCAGAGGCGGGTCTGCGGGCCGCATTGTTCCCGGATTATCCGCGCAGGCATGCCTTCCCGGCATATCACCGCGCGGCAGCCTCCGAAGAGCAGGGCCTTCTCCCGCATTTTCGCCTCGAGCGAAGGAAAATTCTCACTGTGCGCGTCCCCGAGGTGGGTAAATACCCCCAGGTCCGGCCGGATGATGCGGTGCAGGCGGGCCATCTCCCCCGGCTGGGACATTCCAGCCTCTATCAGGGCGATACGGCACTCCGGGGTAACTTCCAGCAGCGAGAGCGGTACTCCGACCTGGGAATTGTAGCTGCGGGGACTGCGGCTGACCGGCACATCCTCCCCCAGCAGCTGGGCTATCCACTCCTTGACCACCGTCTTGCCGTTACTGCCGGTGATAGCCGTCACCTCTGTCCGGGACAGGTCCTGACGGCGGTGGCGGGCAGCTGCGGACTGCAGGGCCTCCAGGGTATTGTCTACATATTGTATGGAAGCGTCTTTCAGAGAATCCAGATCTGGACGGCGCTCACTCAGAACGAAGTGGCGCACTCCACGGTCATAGAGAGACCTGACATAGTCATGCCCGTCATTGTTCTGCCCCTTCAGGGCGTAGAAGACAGTTTCCTCGGGACGGGTCACCGTGCGGCTGTCTACGGATACAATCATGATACTGCGTTTTAATGCAGCGCAAAGTTAATGCTTTTTCATGAAGACTGTCAGTTCACCCCGTAGACATCCTCCGGATGCGTGCCGAAGGGCTCGATGTGCACGACTATGTCGTAGACCTCGGGGATGCTTTCCCGGATATTCCGCTCGATCTGGTTGGAAAGGGCATGGGCCTGATTGAGGGTCATGTCGCCGTCGGCCTCCACGTCGAGGGTTATCATGTACTTGCCGCCGATGCTGCGGGAGCGGACGCGGTGCGGGTTGCTGATGCCGTCGACCTTGCTTATGGCGTCGAATATCTTCTGATAGACCGACACGTCCTTGACTCCGTCCATGAGCTCGACATTGGAGTCCATGAATATCATGATGGCCGAGCGTATGATGAACAGGCTCACCAGCAGGGCCGTCACCGAATCCAGAACCGGCATGTCAAGGATGAACGAGAAGAAGAGGCCGGCCAGGACGCTCAGCGAGATGATCATGTCGTTGCGCATATTGACCCCGTTGGCCACCAGCATGGACGAGCCGGTGCGCTTCCCTACCCTGGTCTGATACAGCGAGAGCAGCAGCTTGCACACTATCGAGAATACGGTCACGTATATGGCCACCGCTCCGGGCATCACCCTCTCCTCGTGGGAGAAAAGATGTTCCACCGCAGAGATCAGCATCTCCGCCCCGGCGAAGAATATCAGCATCGAGAGTATCTTGGTGGCTATCGATTCCGCCTTGGCATAGCCGTAGACGTATTTCTTGTTGGGACGCCGGCCCATGACCCTGGCCGCCACTATCATCACTATCGACACAGCCACATCCGACGCGGAATCGATACCGTCGCCCACCACCGCGAAACTCCCGCTTATCAGACCGGCCACGATCTTGGCCACCGACAGCAGACCGTTGCCGACGATACTGACATACGACGCCGCCAGTATCTGCCTCTCCACCGGTTTATGACTGTCCTTTCTCATATTCTGTTTCCAAGCCCGCAAATATACTCTACCGGCAGAACAAATCCAAAGCCCCGGCTATAATCTGCACAAGTGCGTTCAAAAACCCCATTTCCGCAGATTATGAAATTATATTTTGCGCAAATGACATGTGTGGATAAATTTGCAGACAGATAAAAGCACGGATATGATTAAAATGACAATAAGAATATCGGCGGCACTCCTGCTGGCCGCCATGATTTTCTCCTGCGGCGGCAGCGGCGGCAGGACTACGGACGGAGAGAGTGTCGGGATGCGGTACGCCCGGTACCTGAGCATCTCCGACTGCGGCAGCTACACTGTGGCCGACATCACCAACCCCTGGGACACTGCCCGTCTCCTGCACCGCTACATCCTCGTACCGCAGGACTCTCCCCTGCCTCAGGACATACCTCAGGGCACGCTCGTCCGCACCCCCATTGACCGCATCATCGTCTACTCCTCGGTACATGCCTCGATAATCGACGCCCTCGGAGCCTCCGACCGCATAGCCGGAGTCTGTGAGCCGGAGTACATGACATGCCGGGCCGTGCTTGACGGCGTAGCCGAAGGACGCATCACCGACTGCGGCAGCTCCGTATCCCCCAGCATCGAGCGGATAGCCGGAGCCGGCGGACAGGTGATCATCGCCTCCCCGTTCCAGAACGGCAGCTACGGGGCGGCCGGCAAGCTGGGGATTCCCATCATCGAGGCGGCTGACTACATGGAGAACGACCCTCTGGGCCGCACAGAATGGATCCGGCTCTTCGGCCTGCTGCTCGACTGTCCCGACCGGGCCGACTCCCTCTTCCGGGCCGCCGAGACCGGATACAACAGCATCCGGGACAGCGTCGCCGGACACATCCGGGACAACGGGGCACACCGCCCCACCCTTCTGGCCGAGCGCAAGTACGGAGCCTCCTGGGACGTCCCCGGCGGAGCCAGCTACATGGTCCGCATCTATACCGACGCAGGAGCCGACTACATCTTCAGCGGCACCACTACTTCCGCCAATGTCAACATGTCCTTTGAGAATGTCCTCCGCGAGGGCATCGACGCCGACATCTGGGTCCTCAAATACTGGAGCCCGCAGCCCATGACCTACTCCTCCCTTGAAGCCGAATACAGCCTCTACTCCCGGTTCAACGCATTCCAGAACCGACAGGTCTACGGCTGCAACACCTACTCCTCCACCTACTACGACGACATCGTCCTCCACCCCTCATGGATTCTCGAGGACCTGGCCGCCGTCTTCCATCCCGACCTCTTCCCCGGCCATGAGCCGCGCTACTTCAAGCCCCTGCAGGACAACACCTGAGACACCGCCTGCGAGATGCAGGAGACCGTAACCGGAGCGGACGCCGAAGTACCTGAGACTTCCAGGCAGGTAGGCGAGAGACAGCGGACACAGGGTATGCCCTCAGCCGGAAGCACCGGAGTGAAACCGTTGCGGGCCAGGGCATTGGCCATCCAGCGGGCCGTAAGGCTGTCTCCGTCCACGCCTACTTCGGGACCGGACACACCCGTTGACAGCTGCCCCGACCGTACATCGAAGTTCATGCCGCGCTGACCGAAGAACGCCTTCAGGCTCCCGTCCAGCACCAGGTCCTCCGGAGAGCCGGAGACCACCGGAGCGTCACCCGAGGGCAGAAGCAGCAGCCGGTCCGAGAATATCAGCGCATTGTCTATATCGTGGGTGGAGAGCAGCACCGCCTTGCCATGCCTGCGGGCCGTATCGTGCAGCAGCGACATGGTCTCTATCCGGCTGGCCACATCAAGGAAGGCCGTCGGTTCATCCAGTACGATGACCGGACACTCCTGAGCCAGGGCCTTGGCTATCATCGTCCTCTGCCGCTCCCCGTCCGAAAGTTCCGAGACATAGGAGTCCGCCTTGTGCGCGATACCCACCGCGGACATCGCCTCCGACACCACCTCCCGGTCCCGCTCTCCCAGCCTCCCGAAAAAGCCGGTATGCGGCTGCCGTCCCAGGGCCACCAGTTCCCGGACCGTAAGTCCTCCGGCATTGGTCCTCTCAGTGAGCACTACCCCCACCGTCAATGCCAGCTCATGGGAAGAATACTCCGACAGTTCCCGCCCGAGTACCCGCACGGTCCCGCCTACAGCCGGCTGGAATCCGCACAGGGTCCGCAGCAGCGTCGACTTGCCCGCCCCGTTCAGTCCTATCAGCGAGGTCAGTTCCCCGCGGTGCAGGACGAAATTCACCCGCGGATGCACCGTCTTCCAGCCTTCCTTCCGCCCGCAGCGGTATCCGATGGAGAGGCCGGAGGTTTCCAGCGCAGGAGAAATATTTGAAAGGTCAGTACTCATGCTCAATTGAAATATTGGATGCTCTTACGGTTGACTATGACGTATATGATCACCGGCGCCCCGAACAGCGGAGTCACCGCATTCAGCGGCAGCAGCATCCCCGTCCCGGGTATCACCGTCAGCATATTGCAGGCCAGGGCAATGCAGGCGCCGGAAAGGGCTGTCGCCGGCACCAGCACGCGGTGGTCCGAAGTCCCCAGCAGCAGCCGGGCGATATGGGGCACGGCCAGGCCGATGAAGGATATCGGGCCGCAGAAGGCCGTCACCACGGCTGTCATCAGGCCGGTGCAGACCAGCACGTGGATACGCGCGGCCCGGACGTTGACTCCCAGGTTGGCGGCGTATTTCTCCCCCAGCAGCAGGGCATTGAGCGGCTTGACCAGCAGCAGGGCCCAGACCAGACCCGCACAGGCGGCCGCGGAGAAGAAGGGCAGCTGGGCCGAGGAAACCGAGGAAAAATCCCCCATACCCCACATCACGAACTGCCGCACCTTGTCAGCCGAGGCATAGTAATTCAATATGGAAATGCAGGAGGACACCAGGTAGCCTACCATGATACCGATGATCAGCAGCATCACATTGCTGCCCACCCTCCTGGAGAAGAATACGATAACTCCCAGAATGGCGCAGGCCCCGGCCATCGCTCCGGCCACCGTGGCCATGTATCCTCCGAAAGAGCCTACGGTGCCTCCGAAGGCCAGCATTATCAGGGCTACGCCCAGATTGGCCCCGTCACTGATTCCCAAGATGGACGGTCCTGCCAGGGGATTGTGAAAGAGGGTCTGCAGCAACAGGCCGCTCACAGCCAGGGCCGCTCCCGCCAGCAGGGCCGTAGCGGCCTGGGGCAGACGCGAGCCGGTGAGGATGATGCGCCCGGCAGGATTGTCACCTCCGCCTCCGGACAGGATGTCCAGAACCTCCCCCGGTGGGATAGGCACCGCCCCGTAGAACAGATTGCCCGCCGCCAGCAGCACCAGCAGCGGCAGCAGCACCAGGCAGATCCGCCGCTTCCTATTGTTCCCCGGGGATTCCTTCTTCCGAGCCATGACTGCCTCCGGTTTTATTGTTACGCCTTGCCGCACGCCTGGCGGCCTTCTTGCGCCTGCGGAGCCTCTCCCGCGCCAGCAGCCCCCTGAACTTCCTGCCGTAGACGATTCCGCACACATAACGGAATATTATGATGACCAAAAAGAGCAGAAGTATTGAAGACTCGTAGAACAAGCGCTGGGCTATGGTTTCACGTGCCGTCACCTCCTCGGTGTCCATCCGGAAAGTCCGCCTTACATCCTCGGGCGAGAACTTCCAGCCAGCCCATTTCTTGACCACTATTCCATTATGGATGAGCATCACACCGCCGTTGGAACGGGACATGGATATGAGAGTCTTTATATCCCCGTAGATCATATAGCGTCCTATATCCGGATAACGTGAGACTATCGAGTCCATCACCGGATCCATTACCGGAGCTGCGACCCTGGCCATCCCGCCATGAAAGGCTACCGAGTCCATACTTTCGTCCACCTTTTTCCAATAGCCGTCACCCAGTTTCTCAGGACTGAGCACAATAAACAGAAACACCGGCACCTCGGAAGCGACCAGTTCCTCCGTCACTATCTCGCCGTCAGCCCTGGAGAGCGTCATGTCGAAGAGCAGGTCCCGCTCGTCGCCCAGGTACACCGACTCGGTACTCACATAGTTCCATGTACTGTCCGGCAGATGATCCAGGTCGAAATGCTCCTGGCGCCCGTCCTTCTCATAGATGAAGACCGTCTCGAAGTTGTCGCTGCCCGAGACCTTGTCCAGACGGGCAGAAAGATTGGTGCCCACACGGAAATTGCCGTACTCCACGAGCGGAATGTTGATATAGGAGTAGAGCACGCAGATGAGGGCGAGCGCACCGTATGTGGCGAGGAAAGCCCACTCTGCCGGCACAGGTGCCACAAGTCTGAAATGCTTGCGGAACAAGAATATGGGGATGATACATATCGTCAGCACCACATTCTTGAAGAAAGTCTCCCACATCGTCAGATGCACCGCCTCTCCGAAACACCCGCACTCCTCGACCGCATCGTACAGGGCCATGAAGAATGTCAGCACGGTAAAGAACACCATCATGATCAGGCCGGCCCAGGACGCAACTTTCATCCTCACGCACATCAGTACGGCTATACCTATCATGAACTCCGTCAACGACAGCACCATACCTAGCGGCACCGCCACGGGGTCCAGAAAACTCAAGTGCAGCACCCGCAGATACTCATCGACTATCAACCCAGTACCGACAGGGTCCGTCAGCTTGAAGAATCCCGAAAGGATAAACGTCACTCCGAACACCAGCCGGAAGAGAAACATCAGTATCCGCAGCAGTCTCATAGCACCTTTCTTATACGTTCAAACACTTCTCCGGCCGGCGGCATCTGTCCGTCGGCGCCGCAGCAGTCCACCCTCAGGAAGGCGGGGTCCTTGCGGCAAAGGCGCAGATACACCTCCCGGACCCTCCGCTGGAAATCCAGGTCGGCCTCATGTATGTCCTGCCCGCCGTGGAGGTACTCACGGTCGCTTCCCTCCCGCTGGGCTGCCAGACGGCCGCTCACGAAGGACAGGGGCACGTCCAGGAAAATATTCAGGTCCGGGCGGGGTATCCCGTACACCTCATATTCGGTCCGCAGGATCCATTCTTCCAGGGCAATGGATTCCTCCGTGGAAGAGAGCTTCGCGCATTGAAAGGCAATGTTGGAATACACATACCTGTCCAGCAGGACCGTCCTTCCCTCCTGAAGCCAGCGGCGGATAAGGGCCGAGGCGTCCCTGCGGTCCTCCGCGAAGAGCAGGGCCACTATCATCGGATGCACCTGGTCCATACGGCCGAACTCTCCCCGGAGGAAGCGGGCTATCATGTCCCCGACCACAGGAGCGTCGAAGCGGGGAAAATGCAGGTATTCAGGCTCCTGCCCCTGACGGCGGGTGAGATATTCCCTTACATTGGCCACCTGGGTGGACTTACCCGAGCCGTCGAGACCTTCTATTACTATAAGCATATTTTCCTATCCTTGTTGAAACTCTGCAAAAATAACTATTTATACCGAAACTTCGCTATCTTTGTATTCTGACATTATTCTACCGCCATGGACAACGACCGCAGATACTACCCGATAGGACTCCAGACATTCTCGGAGCTCCGCACGAGAAAGAACTACGTGTACATCGACAAGACGGAGTATGTTTACCGCATGACGAACTCAGATGCGAAGTACATCTTCCTGAGCCGTCCCAGACGGTTCGGCAAGTCGCTGCTGGTCTCCACCCTGCACAGCTACTTCGATGGACGCAGGGAGCTGTTCAAGGGACTGGCAATCGAAGGACTGGAGAAAGACTGGACGGTGTACCCCGTACTGCATTTCGACATGAGCATGGCAAAACATGCGGAGAAGGAGCAACTGGAGTCGATGATAAGTTTCCAACTGCTCGATTACGAAAAAATCTATGGCAAGTCAGAGGAAGGAGCCGGTCTCAACGACAGGCTCACAGGCCTCATCAAGCGGGCTTCACAGCAGACCGGAAGGCAGGTAGTGGTACTCATCGACGAGTACGACGCCCCGCTGCTGGACATAATACACGAGGAGCGCAACCTGCCTGTGCTGCGCCAGGTCATGCGCAACTTCTACAGTCCCCTTAAGGCCTGCGACCCCTGGCTGCGGTTCGTCTTCCTGACAGGCATAACCAAGTTCTCGCAGCTGAGCATCTTCAGCGAGCTGAACAACATCAAGGACATCAGCATGGACACGGATTATGCCGCCGTCTGCGGTATAACTGAGGATGAGATGCTCTCCCAGATGAACGAGGACATTGACCTGATGGCGGACAGGATGCGGCTGAGCCGCGAGGAACTGCTGGAAAAGCTGAAAGACTACTACGACGGATATCATTTCACCTGGCCCTCGCCGGATATTTACAATCCCTACAGTCTGATGAACGCTTTCGCCGACAAGAAGATACGTTCCTTCTGGTTCGGAAGCGGCACACCCACCTACCTTCTGGAAATGCTCCGCAAATATCACGTGTCTCCCTCCGAGATAGGAGGCGGCAGTGCGACCGCAGATGAGTTCGATGCCCCCACAGAAAAGCTGACAAGCATAACTCCACTGCTATATCAGAGCGGATACCTCACCATAAAGGACGGCAGCGAGTTCACCGAAGTGTACACCCTCGACTTCCCAAACCGGGAGATTCGGGTCGGCATGATGCGCAGCCTCCTGCCGAACTATCTCGGCTATAGTGCCGGCAAAGGCAATACGACTGTAGCCCTGATGTACGATGCCATATACCATGAGGACATGGACAAGGCCCTGCATCTGCTCCAGACCTTCCTCTCCACTGTCCCCTACACCGACAACACTGACTACGAGGGACACTGGCAGCAGATGTTATACGTCATATTCAGCATTTTCGGATACTATGTGGACGTGGAAGTACGTACCCCAAAAGGCCGCGTAGACATGGTCATGCGGACTGCCACGAAACTATATCTGGTAGAGCTGAAGCTCGACAGGAGCGCGGAGACAGCCATGCAGCAGATTGACCTCAAGCAGTACCCGGAGCGGTTCGCCCTCTGCGGCCTGCCCGTAGTCAGGGTCGCCGTCAACTTCGACTCCGCCACCCACACCATCAATGACTGGATTATCTCAGAATGAATATACCAGATAAATACAGCAGTCGAAAAGACCAGGCCCTCCCACACCTCCGGTGCGGGCCCCTCCCTCTAGAGCCGAGGGCGGCTAGTCTTTTCTCGTTGCTGTATTTATCTAATCTAAGAGACAACAAACTGACAACAAATTTAATTAATAGCAACCGATATGCTTACATCGATTTCACCCATTGACGGGAGGTACTACAGACAGGTCCGGGACCTCTCCGCCTACTATTCCGAATTTGCCCTGATCAGATACAGAGTCCGCGTGGAGATAGAGTACTTCATCGCCCTGTGCGAGCTGCCTCTGCCCCAGCTGAAGGACTTCGACCGCAGCCTCTTCGACACTCTGCGCGGCATCTACCGCGACATGACCGAGGACGAGGCCGCCGAGGTCAAGGAGATTGAGAAGACCACCAACCATGACGTCAAGGCGGTGGAATACTTCATAAAGAGGCGTTTCGACGCAATGGGCATCAATCCCCGCTACAAGGAGTTCGTCCACTTCGGCCTTACCTCTCAGGACATCAACAACACCGCGGTGCCTCTCAGCCTGATGGAGGGTATCCAGGATGTCTACCTGCCCCAGCTCTATGAGGTGCTCAACACCCTGGACGGCATGGCCGAGGAGTGGAAGGACATTCCCATGCTGGCCCACACCCACGGACAACCCGCCTCCCCCACCCGCCTGGGCAAGGAGATAGCCGTATTCACGGCCAGACTGCGGGAGCAGCAGAAGATGCTCCTGGCCGTGCCTTTCTCGGCCAAGTTCGGCGGAGCCACCGGCAACTTCAACGCCCACTTTGCCGCATACCCGGACATCGACTGGAATGCCTTCGCAGTAGATTTCGTAGAAGACCGCCTCGGGCTCAAGCGCTCCTACCCGACCACACAGATCGAACACTATGACAACACCGCGGCCCTCTTCGACGCCATAAAGCGCATCAACAACATCCTGGTGGACCTCTGCCGCGATATCTGGACCTACATCTCGATGGAATACTTCAAGCAGAAGATCAAGGAGGGAGAGGTAGGTTCCTCAGCCATGCCCCACAAGGTCAACCCGATAGACTTCGAGAATGCCGAGGGCAACTTCCTGATGGCCAACGCCGTCTGCGAGTTCCTCGCCTCCAAGCTCCCCATCTCCCGCCTCCAGAGAGACCTGACCGACTCCACTACCCTGCGCAACATCGGAGTGCCCATTGCACACACCCTAATCGCTCTCAAGTCCCTCAAGAAAGGCCTGGACAAGCTGATTCTCAACCGCGACGCCCTGGAGCGCGACCTCAACGACAACTGGGAGGTAGTGGCCGAGGGCATACAGACCATCCTCCGCCGCGAGGGCTACCCCAACCCCTACGAGACCCTCAAGGCCCTCACCCGCACCGGACAGGCCGTATCGGACCGCACCATCCGCGAGTTCATCGACTCCCTTGATGTAGCCGAGTCTGTAAAGGACGAACTCAGAAGACTTACACCCTTCAACTATACTGGAAGATAAGACATGAAACGTTTGATAATCATTCTTGCCGCTGCCGCACTGTCAGCCGACATGCTTTGGGCTCAGGCTCCCGAATACGACAAATATTTCACTGACGACCGCCTACGTATTGATTTCATCCTCGCAGGAGACGCACAGGCGCAGCACGCCTATGTAGCCGGTCTGAGGAAAGAATGCGCGTGGGCAGGCTCGCACGCCTCACTGATCGACCCGTTCCGCTACGGCGAATACATGTTCGAGGCCTGGTCAGGAGAGACCCTGATCTACTCCCACGGCTTCTCCACCCTCTTCCAGGAATGGAGGACGACTGCCGAGGCCCGCGAAGTCTCCAAGGCCTATACCCAGGCCGTCTGGATGCCTTTTCCCAAGGAAGATATACGCATAACCCTGTCCGAGAGGGTAAAGGCCACGGGTGAGTTCCGCGAGATATTTTCCTGCAATATCGACCCGGAGGACGCCCTCATCAGCCGCGAGGCCGCCCCTGACTATACGGTAACCCCTCTTCTCACCTCCGGAGACATGGAGCACAAGGTGGACCTGCTCTTCGTAGCCGAGGGCTACACCGCAGACCAGATGGACCAGTTCCACCGCGACTGCCGCAAGTTCATGGAGTACCTCTTCTCTATGGAACCCTACAAGTCCCGCAAGAGCGACTTCAACGTCACCGCAGTGGACGTAGTATCCCCCGAGCAGGGCACCGACATCCCTAATCAGGATATCTGGAAGCACACCGCCCTCAACTCGCATTTCTACACCTTCTACATCGACCGCTACCTGACCATCACCGACCACAAGTCCATAGCCGACAACGTGGCCGGCGCCCCCTTCGATGCTCTTTTCATCGTGGTTAATGAGGAGAAATACGGCGGCGGAGGCATCTACAACTCCTACGCCCTCGGCACTGCCGGTAACGGACTGTCCTACCAGGTATTCATCCACGAGTTCGGCCACAGCTTTGCCGGACTGGGAGACGAGTACTTCACCTCCGAGGTCGCCTACGAGAACTTCTACAACCTGGAGACTGAGCCCTGGGAGCCCAACATCACCACCCTCGTGAACTTCGACAGCAAGTGGAAGGACATGATCGACTCCGGCAAGTGGAGCGAGGAACAGGTCGGCATCTACGAAGGCGGCGGATACATGGCCAAGGGCGTGTACCGTCCCCGCGAGGACTGCCGCATGCACACCAACACGGCCCCGGATTTCTGTCCGGTCTGCCAGAGAGCCATCAACCGCATGATTGACTATTACTGCAAGTAGATGAAGATAAGGCCTTACCGCTACTATCTCATCGACCTGGACCGCACCCTTTGGGACTTCGACAGCAACTCCGAGCACGCCATCGGCCTGCTTGTCTCACGCAATCCGGTGCTCTACAGGGCGGTACAAGACAAGGAAGGGTGCGGGGAATCATCCCTGCACCGCTTTTTCATGCGCTACGACAAGCTCAACCACCGGCTCTGGGCCATGTACGAAAAAGGGGAAATGAGCAAGGAGGACCTGCGCTGGAAGCGGTTCTACGAGGCATTCAGCTGGTACGGAGTGGAGGATGAGGCCCTGGCACGGCAGTTCGGGGAGGATTATCTGGAGCAGATGGTCTGCGAGAACAGGCTGATGCCCGGCGCCAGGGAAATGCTGGAGGCAATACGCTCGGCAGGAGGCAAAATGGCAATTCTCAGCAACGGCTTCCGCGAGGTACAGTACCGCAAGCTGCGCGGGGCCGGTATCTCGGAATATTTCTCCGCCGTCGTGGTTTCTGAGGAGGCCGGCTGCCTGAAGCCCCGTCCCGGCATCTTCGCCTACGCCGTGGAGCAGCTCTCCGGCATACGGCGGCAGGACGACCCTGTGGCATGGCGCGAAGCCAAGATGCAGACCCTCATGATCGGCGACGACCCCGTCAACGACATCGAAGGCGCCCAGATTTTCGGCATCGACCAATTCTATTATAACCACAAAGGCAACCGTGCCATCTCCCACGCCACCTACGAGTCTCCCGACCTCGTCCCATTCTACACAGCATACTGAGAAGCTTTCAATATTCCACTCTCACGTTGCTTTTTAGTCACAATATACATCTTTGGTTTTCAAGCATTTGCTAAAGCAGCAGGTTTCAATGTAAGCCCTTTTTCGATGAAAACACCGCATTTCTCACTCATGTAGAATTTCGGTACTCTGCCAACATCCTGATTTTCCACAAATTTCATTATAACTAAAAAGCAACGTGGAGCAAAACCTTCAGACTGGGGATTTAGTTGCATTGAAAAATATTGATATTCAGAATGTTTATAAAATCGCAAAATGTTAGAAGCACTCAAAATGCCCCCTTTTAGCGATATTTCCGTCCTCCTAACATTTTATGATTTGGGAAATTATTGACAATCAGTGAACTGCCGCACAACGAAAATGTATAGTGGCAAATCAGGTCACGGAATTTTACAGAAATACTGTTTTTCTGTCTTCGGCGGTATTCTATTTTTCGGGAGTAAGTTTACGGATAATCATTATTTTGATTTCCACTTTTATTTGCTACATTTGTAGTGTAACTTTATCATATATGAAAAAATTTACCATTTTCTCCATCGCTGCTGTCTGCTACGCACTGACGCTTTCCTGCACCGATTCCATCCTAAACAGACCGGCAGACACTCCGGATGAAAGCTCCGTCACAAAATCCTCACCAGAAGTTCCTCTAGCCTAGAATTCCACACCGATGGTCCTGGGAGAAAAACTCAACAATCCGTATGCTCTTGAAGTAATGCAGGCAGCGGTAGAGTCTCTGACCCCGGCTGACAAACCGGTCCCCACACTGATGGTCACAGATCTCTACGTGCGGTTTCTTCCTAAAGATTCAACGGAACTCGCGATTCTCTATGACGTAGAAAAGCTGGAGCTGTTTGACTATCCGCTTGACTATGAGATTCTGGTTGAGGGTGACTACTATCACGACCCGTCCATCCCGGAGGGAAATCCCACATGGCTGTACACCACCGTAGCGTCTGATTATGAGTTTCCAGATGTAGAGTATGAGATACTTGAGACTTGCTATATTCCACAAGAAGTCTCTGTAAAATCGTCCTCTTCCGTCACGTTCTCACCGGAGGACCTCGAACGCGAAGCATACAGACTTGCCGGACTGGACAGCATGTGGATTGACGGACCGCTGACCCGCGCTGCCGAGTATCCGTCCGGAAAATTCACAGTATATGACACCGAGACTCAAGAGTACGTCCCCGTCAAAGGAGTAAAGATACGGGTACACAACATCATCAAGTGGGCTACGGCATACACCGACCAGAACGGCTGCTACACGATCGGAAAGAAGTACAGGACAAATGTCCACTATGCTATGGTTTTCAAAAACACAAAGGGATTCAAGGTCTGGGGCAACTGGGCCATGCTTGTATCGCTTGTATATCATTCCGGTGACACAGGAAACTTTAATGACATAGTCAACCATAACAGCGTATCCGTCTACAGTTTGATTCTCGCTGATAAATTTGGGAAAATCTTCCACTCACCTATTCTTAATGAAGAATTGAAAAACAATCCCGACTTCGGATCATGGAAAGAAACAACAAACTCCAAAACCACTAAATGGACATTCATCTGCAATAGAACCGAACCCATCTTCAGTAATTAAATTCAACCAATTATAACTATGGGACATTTGAAATATAGATTATTAATTATGGTCACCGCTATACTGACAATCCCTTCATGTGATCCGGGACAATATGGCTATTGGTACATAGAGAACCAGCTCGAAGAAGACATCATCGTAACCAGGTCAGATACAACTGAAATTCACTATGTGTACATACCAGTAGGAGGATCAGGCCTGATTTATGCGGAAGGCGGTGGACTCACTACAGGCATCGATGATTTAATACAAAGTTTCTGCTATATCTACAAGCAAGACACTCTGGTTCATGACACTCTGGTCATTATGAACGGCGACCTAGACACACTGTATAAACTGCATCCACCACATAGAAATGAGAAGGACGGCACAGAACTGAACAAAGAATTTTGGGACATCAACTTTTGGGACAGTGCTGTAGAATACAGAAGAACATCAACTCGTACAATCTTTATCTACCGATTGGAATAAAGAGAACTTTATTCCAATCGATGACAAAATTTATCACTTATTATCATTACAATAATCACTGCTTTCAATCCTTCAATCATGAAAAGAATATTCAGACTTTCAGCCATCGTCTGCAGTATTGCAATACTGGGAGCATGTGATCCTGATTACCTAACATCATGGTATATAGAGAACCGGCTCGGTGAAGACATCATAATTACGAGATCTGACAGCTCTGAGATTTCCAATGTGTTTATTTCAAATGGAGACATAGGATGCATATACCAAGAAAGTTCGATGGGCGGTGCGCCATTTTATAGATTTGAGGACAGTTTCTCTAGTTTATCGGACCCTGACACCTTAGTCATTTTGAGTACCAGTTACGATACGCTGTATAAGTTCCATCCCGAGCATCATCCCAAGCCATATCCGAACGAGGATGTTGCTATGAATATGCATTTCTGGGATATGAACAACTGGGTATTAGACGCAGACCATAAAAAGTTGACCATTTCATGGTTTTACACCCTGACACCGGACTCCGTGGACGACTCCTGGATAAGCCGCCCATAGAATAGAATAAATCACCTGCAATATTCCTTACGATATTTTAGCACATCATGAAAAGAACTCTGACATTGACCGCCATCATCCTTCTGTCTCTCACGGTTCAGGCCCAGTACATAGAAAAAGTCCCGCAATCGCTGGAGCGCAGGGCCGGCAACCTGTTTACAGAAGAAGGGGTAAAGCTGGATATGCACAGTGCTGCCTCCATCCTGGACCAGGATATGTTCCAGCTGTACTCGAGCGGAAATAAGCTCTACAGATCAGGCGTTATCATAAGCAGTATCGGCGGAGGGATCGAGGCCCTAGGCATCATTGTACTGGCACTGGGAACACATCATAGCCTGTCCTACTCCGACAGCTGGGTTCCATATTTCCTCAGCGTAGTATCCGCATCCCCATTTATGACCATTGGAGGCGCGCTGCTTATTACCAGCATCCCCATTTTCTGCGTGGCCAACGCCAGGCTCAAGAAAGTAGCGGACGGCTACTCCCCAAAGAAATCCGTATTCGCCCCGCAGCTGTCCCTGGGAGCACAGCCAGGCGGCATAGGACTGGGCATCACATTCTGACGCCGCAATGAATTCGCCGGCGGCACGTAAAATCTGTCTAGAACAGGTCGTCCATGAGACGGTCCAGGTCGCGCCTCTCCTTCTTGGTCGGACGGCCGGTACCTCTGTCGCGGCGGACATAAACGGTCTCGAAGGGGGCATTAAGCTTGTCCAGCTCCTCCTGGGGGGTGATGTCCTCGGCGAACTCGGGCACGAGCTTGGCTCCTACCCTGTTGCCTATCGGAACGATTACCCGGTACTGGAAACGGACACTGCCCTTGCGTACCGACACGGTGTCACCTGCCTTGACATCCCTGGAAGCCTTGGCCTCCGCCCCGTTGACACTGACCTTGCCGCTGCGGCAGGCATCGGCCGCCTCGGTGCGGGTCTTGTAGACGCGGATGGACCAGAGAAACTTGTCTATGCGTACCTGCTGTTCCATTGTCCTGCCTCCTACTCCTTTATATAACTGTCCTTCTCCTCAGTCCTGCCGACATAGACTTCCATCAGCCGCGTCCCGGCAGTGATGGCCGAAAGGGTGAAGTCCGACATGGCGGCCGGTATCAGCACCCACTCCCCGCGCAGCAGAGGTGTCGGCTGAGATGTATCCGAAGGCGTAATCACCGCCTCACCCTCGAGGCAGCAGTACAGCAGAAAGCTCTCGTAGCGGTCGGGCCATATCCTGAGCGGGTCTGTCAGCAACAGTTCGTTGGCGGTGAAATACCTGCACTCCACGAGTTTCTTCGAAGGGGCTGAACCTCCGGAGGGCACGAAGCCCGCTCCGTCATATTTGCTGTAGTTGATACAGCTAAGAGCCTGGTCCACATGCATCTGCCGGGCCGTGGCCGGATTGTTCTCCCGGCCCCAGTCGTAGATGCGGTAGGTAACGTCGGAAAGCTGCTGTATCTCGGCTATCACCAGCCCGCCTCCGGCCGAGTGGACGGTACCCGCCTCGATGAAGAAGAAGTCTCCCTTCTTTGGAGTCACCACGTTCAATACCTCCTCGAGAGTACCTGCCGCGCAGCGGTCCAGAAACTCGTGCATATCCAGGTCCTTGTTGAAGCCCATGTAGATACGTGCTGTAGGATCGGCCTCCAGCACATACCAGGCCTCGGTCTTGCCATAGGAGTTGTGACGGTCGAAGGCGGTCTCGTCATCTGGATGGACCTGAACTGAAAGCCTCTCCTGGATGTCAAGCAGCTTGACCAGCACCGGAAATTCATTGCCGAAACGCTTGTAGTTGTCCTCCCCTACTATCTCGTCCATATAGGTCTCGATGACATCGAAGAGGGGATTGTCCTCCAGCCAGCCGTTCTCTATCACAGAGCTGTCATCCTCGAAACCGGAGACATCCCAGCTCTCCCCTATCACTGCATCGGGATCGAAGGGCTTGTGAAACTGAGCGGCCAGACGGCGGCCTCCCCAGACCCTTTCCCTCGGCTGGGGTATGAACTTAATGGGATATATCGCTTTTTTCATCTGAAATGTATTTGTTTATCAATCCTATGCCGGCAGCCAGCACCAGAGCGGAGACGGCCAGCAGTATGTAAGTCAACTGAGGACCGAACATGCTCTGCATAGTCTCATCGGAAACAACTTCCGGGCCGAAAAATGCAGCCACCATGATGGTCAGGGTATTGTTGAACGAATGCATGGCTACCACGGTCCAGTAACTGCGGGTGCGCACGTATATCCATCCGAAAAGGCAGCCCATCACGAAAGCAGGAAGGGCCTGCCAGGGATTGAGGTGGGCTATGCCGAAAAGCACCGACGACCACAGGATCGCCCACCAGGTATCCATCCTCCGCATCAGTCCGGTAAGGATGACTCCGCGGAAGAGAAATTCCTCCAGCAATGGAGCCAGCACGCTCATAGTCAGCAAATTGAAAACTATATTAGTACCGTACATCTGCTCCAGTGCGCTGCTGAACCACTCCGGCATCTCCATTCCCTCCGGCAGGCTGCTGATAAGGATGATGACGGCAAGCTCCAGCAGAGTCACGACCGGGATGAATGCCCACAGCCCCATCCTTCCGAAACGGGGCCGGTCCAGACGGATGCTGTCATACTCCGGAAGCTGCTCTCCCAGAGGACTGTTCAGCCGCCGCAAGCCCTTCCAGTACAGATACATCAGAGGGAAGATATAGGCCAATGTATAGGTCAGCGGCAATGCGGCCGTCTCAAATGCCTGATACTTTTCATTGTCAGACAGTTCCCCGCTGCCAAAGTCATATCCGACAAAGACATTGAATATAACCAGCTGCAGCATGGCCGCCGCGAACTGTCCTCCCGCAAACAGAAGCAGTATCAGCCATGACTGCTTCAGATCCGGAAGGGAATACATCAGTTTTCTAAGCATGAGATATCAGGTTTTCAAAAATTTTTCAAAGATACGCAATTAATGATAACTTTGCATTCATGGAAGAAGAAGTACCTTACAATAAAAGACAGGATGACACCGGAAACTCCACGGACACCGGGACCGGTTCCGCCGTGGAGCAAGATTCCGTGAAGCAGAAGGGACATTCCCGTAAGAAGTTGGTAAAAGTACTGACAAACAAGTACTTCATCGTCACTTTCATATTCGCGGTAATAGTCCTTTTCGTAGACCGCAACAACTTGATCCGCTGGGCCGGAGACTACCTCGAGGTCCTGCGCCAGGAGAGGGTCATCCGCCAGTACGGCCGGGACATCGAGGAACTGGACCGCAAGCTGGACCAGCTTACCTCGGACCGCGATTCCCTGGAGAAATTCGCCCGGGAGGAGTACTACTTCCACCGGGAGGACGAGGAAGTGTTTATTGTCGATTGAACTGGGTCATGGTCCGCTCTATCCCGGCCAGACCGAAGGACTTGACTGCCTCCACCGCCCTTTCCCTTATCTCAGGGAGCTGCCTGAGCTCCTCCTCATCCCATCTTCCCAGGACGAAGTCTATCTGAGGGCCGCGGCCCACATGCGAGCCTATGCCCACGCGCAGGCGGGGATAGTCCTGAGTTCCGAGCATTTCCGCGATATTGGCCAGACCGTTGTGGCCTCCCGCACTGCCTCCCTTCCGCATGCGCAGCGCTCCGAACGGCAGGTTCATGTCGTCCGCTATCACCAGCAGGTTCTCCACAGGGATGTTCTTCTTATCCAGCCAGTAGGCCACGGCCTTGCCGCTCAGGTTCATATAGGTCGAGGGCTTGAGCAGGACGAAGGTACGGCCCTTGAGCCTGATCTCCGCCATGTCGCCGTAACGTACTGTCGTAAAAAGAGTATTGGACGCCTGAGCCCAGGTGTCCAATACCGAAAATCCCATATTGTGGCGGGTACCGACATATTCGTACCCGATATTTCCCAATCCGACTATGAGATATGTCATGAGCGGGATGATTACTCAGCTGCGGGTGCTGCCTCCTCTGCGGGTGCCTCCTCCTCAGCTGCACCGGCCATGGCGGCACGGGTGTGCTTAACTGTGCAGACACCTGTAGTCTTGGGGCTTACGATCTGGATGCCCTCGTAGGAGAGGTCACCGGCTGTGATCTGCTTGCCGAGCTTGAGGTTGGTGATGTCGATGTCGAGTACATCGGGTATCTGGTCGGGCAGACCGCATACCCTGAGCTTGCGGGCCTCGATGAGGAGCTTACCGCCGGCCTTCACTCCGGCGCAGTTGCCGAAGATGTTCAGAGGCACGTTGATGGTCACGGGCTTGTCAGCCGAGATGGCCAGGAAGTCAGCGTGGATGGTGTTGTCAGTAACAGGGTGGAACTGAAGCTCGTGCAGGATGGCGAGATAGTTCTTGCCGTCGATGTCGAGGTCCACGATGTAGCTGTTGGGGGTGTGGGTGAGAGCCTTGAGGTCTCTTGCGTCTACAGAGAAGAGAACGTTCTCCACTCCGTTGCCGTAGAGGTTGCAGGGTACCTGACCCTCTCTGCGGATGCTCTTGGTGAGCGACTTGCGGCCCTTAGTCCTGGCCGTACCATGTAAGGCAATGTGTTTCATGATATTAATTTAAAAAGTGTTACTCAGTCCGGGCTTTCCGGACCCCATTGCACCAAAAGCCTGATGGCTTTTAGGGGTGGCAAAAGTAATCAAATTTTCAAGTTTGGCAAAAAATTTGTATCTTGCACGGACGAATTAACAACATTTAGTATCACATTCTATGGAAAAGAAATGGAGATGCACCGTATGCGGTTATGTGCACACAGGAGACAACCCTCCTGAGAAATGCCCCCTCTGCAAGGCCCCCGCAAGCAAGTTTGTAGAGATTAAGGAAGACGCCAATGAGATCTCATGGGCCGACGGTCACACCCTCGGAGTGGCCAAAGGCTGCGACCAGGAAATATGGGAAGGCCTGCAGACACACTTCGCAGGCGAATGCTCTGAAGTAGGTATGTACATCGCAATGAGCCGTCAGGCCGACAGGGAAGGCTATCCCGAGATCGCCGAGGCTTACCGCCGCATCGCCTACGAGGAGGCCGACCATGCAGCCAGGTTCGCAGAGCTTCTCGGAGAGGTCGTATGGGACACCAAGACAAACCTCGAGAAGAGAATGCACGCCGAGGCCGACGCCTGCGCCGACAAGAAGCGCATCGCCACCAAGGCAAAGCAGCTCAACCTCGACGCCATCCACGACACCGTACACGAGATGTGCAAGGACGAGGCGCGTCACGGCCAGGCCTTCGAGGGTCTGTACAAGAGATTCTTCGGCGAGAAGAAGTAATTACTCGACCATCATCACCGCCTTGTTCCAGGCGAGGGTCCTGTAATACTCATCCAGGACAGAGTTTTCGGGATTGGGTACGTAAGTGCTCAGTCCCGAAAATGTTTTTATAGGAAACTGCTCATAACCGCCCAGGACAAACGCATCGGTAGCACGCCTATATACCACAGCGCCCTCCAAGGCTTCCTGGAAAGTTCTGAAATACACATCGTCAGGAGCTATGCGGGACATGAAATCCTCCAGGTCATAGAACCAGTGCCTTCCATTTCTGAAGTATACCTGGAGCGAATCCATATCCAGTCCTGGAATACTGTCACGTCCACCGTTACGCAGGATTTCCCTGCACGATATAGCCAGATTGCCGAGAGAACGGGTGTCCACAACAGCTACGGTGGCCCCGTCATCAATGTAGCGGTCATAATATTTGTCGCACATAGACTTGAGAGAGGACAGACTGCCGTCTATCATATCCCCGACCACCTCCTTGTATGGAAAGCCGGCTGCAAGCACCTCCGCAGCAGAGACGACCATATAATCACAGCTGTTACGCAGTTCATACACTACCTCGACCCCACCCATCAGACAGGCATCAAACAGTATATATCGGTAATGCACCGGCAATGCACCGGCCAGAGACTTAATGTCCATTTCATGAGAGCCGTCAGCTCCGAAAGACTTGACATAAGCGGCAAACGGGTCCTCATCCACACTCAGCGGTACAGCCTGACCGGCCTGAGCGGAATACGGATTTCCGTAATAACCTTCAGGCAGCCATCCCGTCCCGTGAGACCACAGAACCAGACTGTGCTCAGAAGAAGGGAAAAGTTCTGCCGCATAGGACAACACGGACCGCATCACAGAGTCCGAAAGAGAGTTCTGATCCTCGTACTCCATCAGTATTTCTTGATTGACAGCGCCATAGGCATCTTTACTTATACGCATGAGACGGGGTTTCTCCCCCCGGATATCCGCATACACCAGCAGGACATCACCACCACCTTCGTTGAAGTAATAAGGCACGTCCCCGGCCATTATATCATGGATATTGTTCTCAGCATTTGCCGCCAGATTGTTGTCCGCAGCGATGTAAATCAGCAAAGTCCTGCCGATGTTCATCTCTCCAGTGTCAATCTTCGAGCATGAGGCAGTCAGCATGACAGCTGCCGAAAACAGGAGAAGCGCTGCTGTTTTTAGACTTTTCTTCATTCTTTATCCTTCTTTTCTAAAAATAAGTGACAAATATAGAATTAATTTGCTACTTTTGTATTTATTCAAAACACATTTGGTATGAAAACTGACAATTTATTCACATTCCTCGGCGGAGTTCTCGTAGGAGCAGCCGTCGCCATTCTCTTCGCCCCTGAGTCAGGAGAAGAGACACGAAAGAAGATCAAAGACACTTTCGACAGAGAGTATCAGGGTCTCAAGGACAAAATCAACAACCTGGAGAGCAGGGCCAAGGCCGCGGCCGACGCCTATACATCTGCCCGGAATCAGAGTGCTCCCGCATCCTTGAATGACAATCTCTCCGAATAACACTCCAAGATGGACAACCAGAACTCGAACAACAACCCCCTGGGAGATCTTTTCTCATCAATCAAGTGCTACATCGATCTCCGCATGGACGAGATCAAGCTGGCGCTGGCCGAGAACCTCGCAAAGATATTCAGCAGAATCATATTTTTCTTCCTGCTCTTTATTCTTATAGGCGTGGTTCTCGGAATAGTTGCCTCTGCTCTCGCCTCATGGCTGACTGAGCTGGTGGGCAATCACACCGCCGGACTGTTGATTACGGCAGCTGTTTTCATGATTGTCATTCTGGTCCTCTGCCTGTTCAAGGACCGGTTCCTTATAAACAGTCCTCTCAGAATGTTTTTAAGAATGTTTTTCGATGACCACAGTAAAAATGGAAAAGGTAAATAAAAGTTCAGACTACAGGAATATCCGGAACATTCAGGAACTGCAGTACCACCGTAGACTTCTGTCATCACGGATTGACCATCAAGAGATTATGGTCATGTACAAACTGCGCTGCGTCTGGGAGTTCATCTCACCTTCCAATTTACTGGACATGGGCTGCAAGGCTATCGCGTCCCATAACCCGTCATTCAACGTTCTTTACAGGACAGTGGACTTCATCCGCAACGTAATCAAAGGCAGACGGAACAGAGAAATCTAAGCATACCGTATGAGAATCGTTATCGCCGGTGCCGGAGAGATAGGATGCCATCTGGCCAAAATGCTGAGTATGGAATACCACGAGATTACCGTCATAAGCCCGGACGAGGAAAGTCTGGACATACTCGGCAGCGAATCCGACATAGTAACTGTAGAAGGAAGTCCTACATCGATTGACACATTGATAAAAGCCGGTGTAAAGAACTCCGACCTGTTCATAGCCGTTAACCCGGATACCCAGCAGGACGTAAACATAGTATCGGCGGCCCTGGCCAAGAAGCTGGGGGCCAAGAAAGTTACAGCCAGAATCAACAACGAGGAATATCAGAAAAATGACAACCGAATTCTTTTCACGGACCTAGGCATTGATTCGCTTTTCTACCCGGAGAAGATTGCAGCTACTGAAATTCTGAATCTGCTTAAGCAGAATACCGCCTCCGAATTCATGAACTACTCCCATGGAAAACTCCAGCTCATCGTCTACCGCCTTGAGGAGTGCTCGCCTATGGTGAACCGGACAGTCGCCGAACTGCGGGAAAGGACTCAAAACCTATTCCGGTCCGTAGCCATATCACGCGACGGAAAGACTATCATACCAAAGAGCGCAACCAGGTTCAAGACCGGAGACGTAGTATATCTGGTCTCCAAGAAAGAGGGCATGGAACAAGCTCTCTCTCTCTCGGGCAAGGCCAAGGTCGCAGTGCACAATATGATGATACTGGGCGGCGGACGCATCGGGGAAATGGTGGCAAGGTCCATGGAAAAGCAGACGGAGAATATCCGGCTGATAGAAATCAATCCTGACAAATGCGGACATCTCTCAGAGGCACTTGACAAGACGCTGGTAATCAATGGAGACGGACGCAACTCAGATCTTCTGCTTCAGGAAGGCATACGGGACATGGAAGCATTCGTCGCCGTAACCAGCAGCTCCGAGACCAATATTCTGTCCTGCGTAGTTGCCAAGCGCATGGGAGTGCCGAAAGTCATCGCAGAAGTTGAGAATTTCGAATACATCAAGCTGGCTGAGGAAATGGGAGTGGACTCCGTAATCAACAAGAAACTGATTACAGCCGGAAAAATCTTCCGATTCACTCTGTCGAACAAAGTCCGTTCCATCAAGGTCCTCAACGGAACAGATGCTGTAGTTCTGGAATTCATTGTAAATACCAACAGCAAGATTACAACCGGTCGCCTCCGCGATCTGGGTTTCCCGGAAGAGGCCATCATCGGAGGATTCGTCAGGGGTAACGAGAGTTTCATCGCAGACAGCGAGAGCACCATACGGCCATACGATCAGGTAGTGGTATTCGCCAATCCTGACGCAGTGGATAAAGTTGATAAATTCTTTTTGTAAACACTAACATAAATTAAAGATTTCAAATGATTCAGTTCAAATTTCCTATTTCGGGCAAAACCCGCACAGAGCATGACCTGCTCGGATACAAAGAAGTTCCTGTAGAGGCTCTTTTCGGCATACAGACCTTAAGATGCATTGAGAACTTCGATATAAGCAACTACCATCTCTGCGACTACCCCGAATTCATCAAGGCTTTCGGCATCGTGAAGATGGCCGCCATCAAGGCCAACCATAAGCTCGGCCTCGTAAGCGACGAAGTAAAAGACGCTGTAGTTGCAGCCTGTCAGGAACTCATTGACGGCAAGCACCTCGAATTCTTCCCCATCGACATGATGCAGGGAGGTGCCGGCACCAGTATGAACATGAATGCCAACGAGGTCATCGCCAACCGTGCCCTCGAGCTCATGGGCCGTCAGCGCGGCGAGTACCAGTACTGCCATCCCAATGATCACGTGAACATGGCCCAGTCCACTAATGACGCATATCCCAGCGCCATGCACCTCGGACTGTATTTCATCAATGAAAAAGTGCAGGCTGCCCTCAAGGAGCTGATCAAGGCCTTCGATGACAAGAAGAAAGAATTCGCCAACATCATCAAGATGGGCCGTACCCAGCTGCAGGACGCAGTGCCCATGACACTCGGCCAGTCTTTCGGAGCCTTCGCAGACGCCATGAGGCATGAGGCTGCCCGCCTTCAGAAAGCCGCTGATGAATTCCTGTATACCAATATGGGAGCTACAGCTATCGGCACAGGCATCACAGCCGAACCCAACTACGCCAAGTACTGCACCGAGTATCTCCGCGAAATCTCAGGCCTGGACATCAAGCTTTCGAGAAATCTCATTGAGGCCACACACGACACCTCGTGCATGGTTGCCTACTCCTCAGCCCTGAAGTCCATCGCCATCCGTCTCTCGAAGATATGCAACGACCTGCGTCTGATGTCTTCCGGTCCCCGCACAGGTATCGAGGAGATCAAGCTGCCTCCCAAGCAGCCCGGTTCGTCCATCATGCCCGGCAAGGTCAACCCCGTTATCCCCGAGGTGGTCAATCAGATCTGCTTCAAGGTTATCGGCAACGACTTCGCAGTAACGATGGCCTCAGAGGCCGCTCAGCTCGAGCTCAATGTAATGGAGCCCGTCATGGTAGAATCCCTCGTAGAGTCCGCCACATGGATGGCACGTGCATTCAGCACCCTGCGCATTGAATGCATCGAGGGTATACAGGCCAACAAGAAGCACTGCGAGGAGCAGGTTAAGCACAGCATCGGCATCGTCACAGCCCTGAAGCCTTATATCGGCTATTCCAACTGCACTGAAATCGCCAAGGAGGCCCTTGAGAGCGGCAAGAGCGTGTACGATCTGGTTCTGGAGCGCAACCTTCTGACCAAGAAACAGCTTGACGTGATTCTGAATCCCAAGAACATGATTCATCCGAGCATGATTGCAGACATCAGAAAGAATGACTGACCCCTGCGGTGACTGCCCACTGCCCACGGAGACCGAAACCGGCGTCCAGACGCAGCACCAGTCCCAGGAATGTGAAACGGTACCCTGCCCCGTATGTGGGCAGGGTATTTTTTATCCGGAGCCTCCCGAATGCAGGAAACACATTCCCGGCACCGGCCCATACCGCCACTCCATGCGAGCGGTAAACAGTCTGACGAAGTTCCACCTGGGCCGAAAGCAGATTGCGGTCCCGGTAACGTCCCTGATAATACCCCCTCATGCGCACATCTCCACCGGATTCCGGCCACATGGTCCATGGCGCCCCATCCGTAGACAGATCTCCATACAGGTCTACAGCCAGGACGCCTCCGCTCCAAAGGCCGAAATACATATCCAGAGTCACCTTTGTCCGGAAGAAAGGAAGAGCTTCCGTAAGAGGAATTGACACTGACGGTTCAATATTCAGAAAGAGTCCCCGCGAAGGTACAGAAGCGTTATCCCTCGTATCCAGGTCCAAACGTGCTCCAGCCGTCAAGTACTGAGTGAGCACCGGATGCCCGGAGACAGCCGCCGGGTCCGAAAAATCCAAAGCGTGATAATAATCATAGCCGGCAAAACCGCCGGTCTTCAGAATATCTCCCCTGTAAAGAAAATCCGCGCGGACACGGACACGGCGGGAAGTAAAAGAGCCACGGTTTGAATCATCCGCGGCACAGTCATAACCCAGACCCCAGAAATAGCGCGGACTGCTGTTGACTCTCGCAGTATACTCTATTACAAACTTTCCCGCCGGTGCATACCGGACACCGGTTACGGCTCCCGCCAATGAAAGATTGGTAGACACCAGCGCCGCAACTCCGACCGAGGACATCGGAAGCAGAGTATCCGCGGAAGTCCTGTACCCACCCATAAAACCACCCATGGCCACTACTCCGGTCTCCTGCGTATACATCACTCCGAAAAGAGGCGTGACTTCAAAATTTCTATAATCCCTGGGAATACGTTTCCGCGGATGCAGCCGGTAATACCTGTCCACAGTATCCTGCACCCGTGCAAGATACGCAGTATCCGGTTCCTGCGCTCCTGCCGTCATAATAAATAGCAGCAGAAATACAGCCGTCAGATATGCCGCGTTACTGCGCATCAGAGCCTCAATACAGCAGTTTGAAATTATCCACCCAGAAAGTATTGCCCAGGCCACCGTAAAAGGCCTCTCCGCTGGACGAGGATATCCAGATTATTATATGAGTGGGCTCCTCATCGGGCGCAGCCCAGGCATTCTCCTGAATCGGGACTATCTGTCCACGGCTGTTGCGGCAGTAATAAACTATGCCTCCGTCATCATCATGCAGGTCCATTTCCGGAAGAAAATCCTCTTCGGCACTGATGTCTCCATAGCGGACCGGTATTGTCTCGCCGTTTATCCATTCTGCCTGATTGTCATAGAATCTTTTGAATGCAGTGCCTACCCTTGCGGCAAAGACATTGCCCTTATCATCCTCCTCCCGTCTCTGCAGAAAAACCGCTATAAAAGGATAATCCCGGCCTCCTATTGTCTTCTTCGCTGAAAACCCCGTAGACCGTATTACTGTATGACCGACCTCTGCCTTGTAGTCATACTGAACAGCAGACGGGCGTCCTGTAAAAGGGACGCCGCAGTCCATCTTGGTGTATGCACTCTTGGTATCGCGGATTGGCTCATTGAAATGACCGGAAAGGACTGTTCCCTGCACCAGAACCTCCATGTTTATCATTCCCAAGACTTTGACCTTTTCCATTATGACCGACAGCCTGGCACAGTAGCCGTCCCCCCTGGGCTCAGGGAACACAGAGTTGCTGCCTTTGACGATGCCCACCACATTGGCCATAATATTGCACGGCTGAAACACATCCTCCGCCCCTACAGGACATGGTTCCTGTCCCGAAAGGGTATCTCCTTCCGACAGTTTGTATATAGTTTTGATATTTCCTCCGATGATTCCCGACTCCTGAAGATTGTACACCCGCCAATTGTCGAAGCGGCCTTTCTCATTGATAAGGGAATCCGTCTGAGAGAGGGCCCGGAATGGAAAGAAGACGATTAGAGAAGCTGCAATACCTATTATTCTAAATCTTTTCATATTTTTGCAACAGTAATCAGAGGGCAAATTTAGAAAAATGCGTTCAATCTGCTTCATATTTTTCCTTATCCTTTCCATGAGTACGGCCATGGCTGTCAAAGCGCCTCCGTACCCTATCCTGGTGCGGCAGCCTGACGGCAGCACTATTACCTTGTATATCAAAGGAGACGAGTTTTTCCACTACGCCGTCGCCGATAACGGTAAAGCCATGGTCATGGATAAGGACGGATTCTACCGCACTGCCGAATTACCGTCCGCAGCTCTGGCTGCCGCCATCAGAGAACAGAACATCATGCGGTTCAATGCTGCCGGAGGCTTCAGACCGATAAACAGAGCCGCTGTGTCCTCATCCGTCAAAGCCCTGATTATTCCCGTTGAATTCAAAGACCGTTCCTTCTCGGTCAGCGCCCCGAAAGAACATTTTCACAATATGCTCAACAGTCCTGGATACTCTGAGAACGGCGGCACTGGTTCGGCCAAAGACTACTTCGAGGCCAATATGCCCGGCATGCAGTTCGATTTTGATGTCGCCGATCCGGTAAGGCTGAGCAAATCATACGCATACTACGGGGAAAATGACCTCTCCACACCGTCCGTAATCACATATGACATGCGCTTGACAGAACTGGTGGAAGAAGCATGTTCCCTGGCGGACGCATCCGTAGATTTTTCCGCCTACGACAGAGATGGAGACGGCCAGGTAGACTATCTGTTCCTGTATCTGGCAGGATACAACGAGGCCGAAAGCGGAGACACCTATGCTGTCTGGCCACAGACCAACAACATTTATCAGGAAGGTATCCGCGCGGACGGCGTCCGGATCGGGCTTTTCGGCTGTTCCTCCGAACTCAGCGGAGGAGATCTGGGGCAGGACGGCAACAGCATTCCTTCGGGGATAGGAACATTCTGCCACGAATTCGGACATTTTTTAGGCCTGAAAGACCTCTACGACACGGACTATGGCAATGGTGGTATGAGCAACTGCCTGTGGGGCAGGCTATCCGTCATGGATGAAGGCAACTACAACAACTCAGGACGCACTCCGCCCTATTTCTGCGCCATCGACCGGGAGCTGGCCGGCTCCGCCGACTACACGAATCTCACAATAGGGACAACCATGTCCCTCGAGCCCATCCAGGCAAACGGCAGAATCATCCGCGTCCCGACCTCCAACAGCGGAGAATACTATCTTATAGAAAACCGCATCCAGACCGGATGGGACGCTTACATCGAGGGTTCCGGCATGATTGTCTATCACGTTGACCGCTCCCAGAACATCGTGGACGGTATCACGGCAGCCGTCAGATGGACATCCAATCTCATCAACGCCTGCGCTTCCCACGAATGTGCCGACCTGGTCGAGGCATTTCCCAACGCAGGCCATATCAGTCAGGTTTTTTTCCCCGGACAAGCCGGCATTACCGAATTTTCCGCTGCCGGAGACCCGGCATTTATAGCATGGGACGGTACCCCGACAGGCTTCCGGCTGGCCAACATAATGCATAACGGTGACAACCTAACATTCGACATTCTGGAAGACGTGTCTGAAATCCTGCTCAGCCCCCTGTCTTGCCATATCAGGGCATACCAGAACAAAGCTGTCCTCGAATGGTCCCCGGGACGACCTGGAGACTACACCTGGGGAATAATCTGGGGCGAGGCCATTGCAGATGCCCCGGTATTCCAGGATACCGCCCTCATAAGCAGGTTCACGTTCTACAATCTGCAGCCCAAGACAGACTACTACTGCAGTGTGTACCATATCGGCCGGCACAGTAACGGAGATACGGTGTCCGTGATGTTCAGCACCCAGGCACTAACATCTCCATACCCATACATAATGCTCAAGCGCCATTATGAGACAGGTGACACCCTGGAGATGGTAGTAAACAACATCACGGAGGAATGCAGATCTGTCATCTGGTACGTAAACGGATGGAGAGCAATCAGTGACAGGTATGTATTCAGAGAAACCGGAGAATACGAAATCAAGGCAATTCTGGAATATGCCTCTGACGGCTCAAAAGAGTATCTGGTACGGAGGCTGACCGTAACCGATGCATTCATAAAAGATGAAGAGGAAGAATAAAATAGGACTTATACTCACAGTTGCCGCCATTCTCACCGGTGCGGCCGCATGCAAGGACGACATCATCAAGATAGACTCCCTGGAAAAGGAAATTTTCCTCCGCGAAACAAGAGAAGGCATCTACCGCAACGGTGCTCCTCTTTTCCTATACTCTGAAAGATATCACCAAAAAGCACATAACCAGGACCGCCTGCAGTTCCGCATACAGACTGATGAGCAGGATACGTGCCTCAACATCATTCTGGACGCCATCCCCAGAAACGCAGGAGTACACATAACGACATCCATTGACTACCGCAGCCCCGGCGAGCTGATATCCAGCATGAGCCATCTGGAATGCTCCAGAGCCGACGATGACAAACTTTGGCTGTGGAGTTCCGGCAATCTTACAGGCATTATATTGGACATCAAAGATCTGAATTGACACAAAACAGAAAGAGGCCGTACCTTTGACCTTCGGCACGGCCTCTTTCTATACCAAGCTGAATACGGAATAATTTATTTTGAGAATTCGATAGAAGCTTTCCTGAACTCCTTTAAAAGGTTAGTCAGCTCGAGAGACGCTTTGCGTGCACGTGTTCCGGCTGCCTTGTTACCTTTTTCTAACTGAGCGGCAGCATCTTTCTGGAAATTCTCAATTTCCGCATTGATTTTTTCAATAAGTTCTTTCATATTTTTTGTTTAAAAATTATTAACGGGGTCAAATATAGTAAGTTTTTTCAAAACCTCAGCTATTTTTAATAATTTTGCAGCATGGATCTTCACTTCAGCATCAAAGAAATACTCAGCGCCTTCATGGTGCTGTTCGCCGTGATCGACATCACCGGCTCAACTCCGGTAATTATCGGACTAAAAGACAAGGGGCTCAAGGTAGAGCCAGGCAAAGCGGCCATCCTCTCCACCGTAATATTCCTGCTCTTCCTGTTCCTGGGAGATGCCATTCTCTCCCTCTTCGGAGTAGACATCGAATCATTCGCCGTTGCCGGATCCATAATCATCCTTATACTTGCATGCGAGATGATTCTGGATATCGAGATATTCAAATACAACGGACCCGGCGGTTCCGCCACCATTGTCCCCATCATATTTCCACTCATAGCGGGAGCCGGAGCCCTCACGACTGTACTGTCCTTAAGAGCTGAATACCACGTCGAGAACATCATCACGGCGATAATTCTCAACATGGTTATCGTATTTTTCGTGCTAAAATACCTTAACCTGGCAGAGCGCATCCTGGGCAAAGGCGGCGTTTACATCCTGCGCAAGTTCTTCGGCATCATCCTGCTGGCAATAGCCGTAAAGCTGTTCACGACCAACATCGCCACACTATTCTGAGTCTCCCCGTACTGCATCAGTGCAGGGAAACTCCTATCAGCCTCATGAACTCACTTCGGGTACGCTCGTCCTTGAGGAAGCCGCCGGTGAACGCAGATGTTGTTGTAATGGAATTCTGCTTCTGCACTCCGCGTATCTGCATGCACATGTGGGAAGCCTCTATGACAACGCCCACACCCAGAGGATGCAGGGTATTCTGGATACAGTCGCGGATCTGGACGGTAAGCCTCTCCTGGACCTGAAGACGGCGGGCATAACACTCCACCACACGGGCAATCTTGCTGAGTCCGGTAATATAGCCGTTGGGAATATAGGCCACATGGGCCTTTCCATAGAAAGGCAGCAGGTGATGCTCACACATGGAGTACAGCTCAATATCCTTGACAACCACCATTTGACGGTAGTCTTCCTTGAACATGGCCGAACGAAGGATCTCGGCTCCGTCCATATGGTAACCCTGCGTCAGGAACTGCATGCTCTTGGCCACCCTTTCCGGGGTCTTGAGCAGTCCCTCGCGTTCAGGGTCCTCCCCCAGCAGGCGCAACACTTCCTTATAATGTACAGCAAGTTCTTGAGTAACTTGCGGATCGTATTCCTCTATTTTCTTGAATGCCATTTCGGTAAAATTTTTGAAGCGCAATATTAAGGAAAATGTTGTAGACTGCCAATAAATTATTACTTTCGAAGCCTGAATCTAACAACAGCAATATGGAGAAAGCAAGAGAGATTATCAGACTCGAGGACATCCGCAGGATATACCGGGTCGGCAATCAGGAGGTGAGAGCTTTGGACGGGGTCTCGCTTTCTGTCTACAAGAACGAGTACGTGGCCATCATGGGGCCTTCCGGCTCCGGCAAATCCACACTGATGAATATTCTGGGCTGCCTGGACTCCCCCAGCAGCGGTCATTATGTCCTCAACGGTGTGGACGTAAGCGAGATGGAGGACAGCGACCTGGCCGATGTCCGTAACCGCGAAATCGGTTTCGTATTTCAGTCATTCAACCTGCTTCCCAGATACAATGCACTTGAGAATGTCGCCCTTCCGATGGTATATGCAGGGGTGCCGGCACGGGAGCGCATGGAAAGGGCCGCCGATGCCCTGCGGAGCGTAGCGCTGGAAGAGCGTATGGACCATAAGCCCAATGAACTGTCCGGAGGCCAGAAACAGAGGGTGGCCCTGGCCCGCGCCCTGATCAACAACCCTTCCATCATCCTGGCGGACGAGCCCACCGGCAACCTCGACACCCACACTTCCATCGAGATAATGCGGCTGTTTGACGAGATTCACCGCCGGGGCAATACGGTGATCGTGGTGACTCACGAGGAAGATATCGCGGCCTACGCTCACAGAATCATCCGGCTTAGGGACGGCAGAGTAGAGTCGGATATGGAAAACAAGGAATACACCAGAACATTTAATTAATCTACAATACAATGAAAATATACACCAAAACCGGAGATACCGGCGAGACATCCCTGGTCGGGGGAAAAAGAGTGTCTAAGGCATCCATGAGGGTCTGCGCATACGGAGACATTGATGAGCTCATTTCCTACATCGGCCTGCTGCGCTGTGAGATTCCAGAAAGCGATGCCTTTCTGCGTAATGTCCAGGCTGTCCTCATGACCGGCTCCGCACATATCGCATCCGAAGCGGAGAATCCCAGACTTACCCCTTTCCCCTACGAGGAAATCCGCACCCTCGAACAGGAGATTGACCGCCTGAGTGCTCTGATACCTCCCATGAAATCCTTCATTCTGCCGGCCGGTCCCACCAGCGCCGCCCACTGCCATATAGCCCGATGCGTATGCCGCCGCTGCGAACGCTCCTGCGTGGCCCTTGGAGATCACCGCCCTGACGTACAGGACGTGATACGCTATCTCAACCGTTTGTCGGACCTGCTCTTCACTCAGGGCCGCTATCAGTGTCATTCAAGTCACATTCCCGAAGATTTTTGGACCGAGTAGAATTATTTTGTTTATATTTGCCGCCCAAAAATCAACAAAGAAAACATTTAAAGTACAAGACGCTATGTATTGGACACTTGAATTGGCCTCGAAGCTCGAAGACGCTCCCTGGCCCGCAACCAAAGACGAACTGATCGACTATGCCACCCGTTCCGGCGCCCCCCTCGAAGTAATCGAGAACCTGGAGGACCTCGAAGATGACGGGGAAGTATACGAAAGCATAGAGGAAATCTGGCCCGACTATCCCAGCAAGGAGGACTTTTTCTTCAACGAGGAGGAATATTAATGCGTTTTTAAGCGCGGAATAATTATTAAATCCCTGTTAATCAGATAGATTGGCGGGGATTTAATTTGTTTGAACAACAGTGTTTGACCGCCTCAGATGGCGCGGTTTGTTTGGACAAAATACAATTTTTGGAGGAGAAATCGGGATTTGTTTGGACAAAATTCATTACCTTTACAGAGGTTTGTGAGTATTGCCGCAAGCTGTATTTCCAATTCAAATATCCTCCACTATGGGAAGACCTAAACGACTATATCCATTGGGACGCTACCGCCTGCATGTCAGGGGTGAGATTGATCCTGCCAAACAGTATCTTGTCCAGCTTGAATACACCTGGAACCGGCAGGTGATACGCAAGGGTATGAATATTTTTGTCCGGTTGGGAGACTGGAACGAGAAAGCCAACAAGGGACGTGGCGGAGTCAGGGCGAGCTATGGCCCGGAAGCCAACCGTATCAACAGTCTGTTGCTTGCCAGGGTAGATAAGATTGACAGCCTTTTGGCCGAGTTTCAGCAGAAACATCCAAACCAGATTACGGAGCAGGTAATATCAGATCTTTTGGCCGACAAACCGCTCACACGGGAGGACAAAGGAAAGGATTTTATCGAGTTTGTTCAGGAAAGGCTTGAATCCGATTATTCGAGAAACCGAATCGGACGTAGCCGCTATGAGAACGGCAAGAGCGGCATGAATATTTTCCGTATCTTTCTCCGTGCAACAAAGAACGGTACCTATAAGCCGGACAGTATCTATTTAGGTGAAATATCGGTTGAACTGATTGACGAATACATCAGGTGGCGCCGCGAGATAAAACAGAATAGCGATGCAACAATCAACCATGCTTTGACTCCGATTTTGAAGGCGTGTGCCTATGCTTCCGAAATGAAGATGATAGACCATGCCGTCAATGCGAGGATTCAGGATATGCGTATCGCCTCAAAGATATCTCTTTCGGACGAAGACAACGAGTTTGACGGCAAGTACCTTTCAAAGGAACAGATGTCTGCGCTGTTGGAATATTACAATACCTGTACAGAACCGCGCCGTAAGGAATTTTTGGAAATGTTCTTCTTTGCCTTCCATGCCTGTGGACTCCGTGTTGTCGATGTTATGACATTGCAGTGGGGGCATGTAAATTTTGAGAAGAAGGAACTTAGAAAAATCATGATCAAGACGAATAAGCGCCATGTAATTCCTCTTACAGAACCTGCCCTGAATATTCTGCACCGTTGGCAGGAGAAACGTGCCGAATGCCGGTATGTATTCAACTTAGTAAAAGATGATCTGGATCTTGATGATGCAGAGGCTCTGTACAAGGCTCGTAACAATGCAACGAAATGCATCAATCAGTCGCTGGCGGTTGTCGGAGAACAGATAGGGCTTCCGTTTACCCTCTCAATGCATTGCGCCCGGCATTCGTTTGCGGTCTTTGCACTGAACAAAGGACTTTCCATGTCGGTTGTCAGTCGTTTGCTCGGTCATGGAAGTACTGATGTCACCGAAAAGGTCTATGCCAAATTCCTGCCCGAAACGCTGTCTGCGGAAGTGGCACGTCTGAAAGAGGATTTTGCTTCTCTGGAAATTGTCAGATGAATGTAGATGGCTATTGGAAACATTCATTAATTTTACACCTAAATTGATTTGAGATGACTATTACGCAGATATTCCTATTGCTGGTGTGTGCATTTGTTCTGGTATTGGTGCTTTCTACCCTATTCAAACGGTACCATAGAATAATCATGTGGTCTGCTGCAATAGTCTTTTTTATAGGGACTTTGCTCCTTATAGGTCTTGGGATAATTGATCCGGTAAAGGACAATCGTCCTGATCCTGTAGTAATAACAGGCATCTTCACCGCCCTTGTCTTATCGGGGTTATTTGCATACGGAGCAGAAAAACTGCGTATCAAACTTAGGGAAAAGAACCAGCAAACCGTTCTCATAGATAATCAGCCAGACTGTACGGATTCCCCTAAAGGGGTTGTATTGTCGGGAAGGCTTGATACTTCACTTGCCCGTACAATCTTTGCGAAAGCAATAGAAGCCGGATATATTGAAGAGGTAGGGTCCCATTATAGCTGGAAAGGGACAAAGGCACTTCTTGCCTATATGTGTGGTCGAATATATTGCGGCGATTATCCTGAATATTCCAAATACGAACAGAAGACTTTTTGGGAATTCGGCAACGGACTCTTCCCCGATGTCGAGCTTAACGCACTATTTGAACAGACCGGAATCGGACAGTCCCGGCAGAACAGGAGGGATATGCCCGTCCCTAACAATGCCGGAGAAATTGACAAGTTTTTTCAGAAGTAACAAAAAACGAAGAGTATTATCTTCGTTCTTTGCAAGTCTTAGCTTCTGGCTTGTTATGCATTTTGTTTTGCTTCATCTGGCAATCTTCGATTTTTTTCAATTTTATTTTTCTCTTTTTATTACTAGTAATCAACTGGTTATACGCAAAGTTGTGACAGAATCATAACTTTCCATAACACCTGTCATAACATTGGGTAATTTATTGTAACTTATTAGTCCTCAGCTATTTCATACATTCGTGCCGTGATTCTGGTGCGATGTGCACAATCGTACCATATCGTATAACCAGGCTGAAGGTCTGAGTGTGCATCAGGGCAATCGGCCATAATTGTTTTAAGTATGGCTAAAGAAACGAATGTAGAGAAGCTATGCGACCGGGAATTGCTTGAAAAGATTCTCAGCATAGTGGAGAGACAAGAAAAACTGCCGCCTCCGGTTCATGAAGGCGGACACCGTCTATATGACAACAAGTCTTTGATGGAGAAATTGAACATCAAAGAAAAGTATCTGAAAAAGTTGCGAGACAACGGCTATCTCGGCTACTCGCGTGAAGGTGATAAATACTGGTACACGCAGGAAGACGTGGATCGCTTTCTGCGCCGTTTCCATTATGAAGCTTTCGCTATTGGTAATGAACTTCCCAAACAGGAAGGAGGTGGCTATGTTTAACACCGTTCATTTGACCAACATGCTTCGTTCGGAAGTGGAAGGCATTCCGGAAACAGGTCTTCCGTTAGATGCCTTCCCGGACAAGATACAGGAGATTATCCTCAATCTTGCCAGATACGAAAATTTCAATGTGGAATATACTGCGTCTATTGTTCTTTCTGCTGTTGCTACTGCAATAGGCAACTCTTGTCATATCCGTATAAAGGGCGAGTGGAAAACTTGCCCATCCCTTTATATGATGCTGGTCGGACGTCCCGGGCTCGGAAAGACTCCTCCCCTCGGTTTTATCTATAAGCCGATTAATGAGTATGATGACCGGCTGCATGAGAAATATAACGAGGAATATGACGAATATGAAAGAGCCATGTCAGCAGGTAAGCACGGAAGTGACGGGGAAGAACAACTGCTCAAGAAACCGAATTTTGTAACGACGGTCATTTATGATTCCACCCCGGAGGCGATGATGAATATTCATCAGCATAATCAGCGTGGGATAACATTGGTCGTCGATGAAATCCTGGCTTTGTTCAATTCCGTCAAAAGGTACAACAGCAAGAACAACCTCATTGAAGATCTGCTGACAGCTTATAGCGGACAGCCGTTAAAGATTATCCGCAAATCAGAATCACGTCCTGTTCTAATCAAGAATCCATGTATAAATGTCATCGGTTCAGTACAGACGAATATGCTGCAGGAAGTATTCCGTGCAGAGTTCCTTGCCAACGGATTGCTTGACCGTTTTCTGTTTGTCTATCCCAAAAACAGGAAGATATCCGGATGGAGACGGGAAGAGCGGAATACAGCCCGTCCTGACATCATGAATCAATGGAGGACAATAATCAACAGAATCCTAAGCATCCCCTGTATCCTTGATGACAAGGGCACAACGGTCAATCCCCGTATCCTTACAATGTCTGACGATGCGGAAGAATATTTTTATGAATGGTACAATGGAATTATAGATGCTGTAAATGCCATTGAGGATGATGCGGATGTTGAAAGTCGCAAGATGAAACTCAACGGCCATGTAGCACGTCTTGCCCTGTTGTTTCAGGTAATGAAATGGGCTACTGATAGTGGAGATATGCAATATATTGAGCGGGACTCTGTAGAATCGGCAATCCGTATGATTGATTATTATGAGGAAACATACAGGAGGATTCAGGAAGCCATTGTCATAAACAGTATCGGCGAAACTAAGGAAGCGTGGCTTTCTCTGTTGGAAGATCGGTTTACTTCTGGTGATGCTGTTATTGCCGGTAGAAAAGTTGATATGTCCCGACGTACCGTCTATTATGCGCTTGACCAATTATGCCGGCTTAAGCACCCTCTTATAGAAAAGCTTCAGCATGGAGTCTATCGCAAACTTATGACAGAAAATACTGATGCACCTTGCACTATTGCACTTTCATCTTGTCAAGATACCATGCAATCTTCTCAAAGTGCAAAAGTGCAGAGTGCAACCACACTAAAATCAGAGGACCATGAGTGAATACAGATTCCATTTGCAGAAATACCGCCCTGGAAGCAAGACTACTTGTCCGAACTGTGGTAAAAGCCGGTGTTTTGTCAGGTATATTGATGAACAAGAAAGCATTAGCTTTCCCGATAATGTCGGTAAGTGTGATCATGAAAACAGTTGTGGTTACCACTATACACCTAAGGAATACTTCAAGGATAATCCTGATGTGTTGGAAATGGATGAGGGACGCGGCAAGTCACTTCTTTCTGCCCCTTATAAGACGGCAGATAAAACTTCGTCTTGTATTGTCCCTTCGTATATTCCTTCATCTTATGTGTTAAGGAGTCTGTCACATTATTCAATCAACCCCTTATATCAGTATTTCTGTCATGTATTTGGTGAAAATGAGGCAAGCAGATTGTTTGAAATGTATCGCATAGGGACATCTTCAAAATGGGGAGGCGCAACGGTTTTCTGGCAGACAGATATAAATGGACAGGTAAGAACCGGTAAGGTAATGTGCTATAATACTGAGACAGGCCATCGGGTTAAAGAGCCTAAGGCTTTTGTCAGCTGGGCACATTCCGAGTTGAAGTTGCAGGATTTCCATTTGAAGCAATGTCTGTTTGGAGAACATCTTCTGAAAAATTCATCGTCTCCGGTAATGCTGGTGGAAAGTGAAAAGACCGCTGTTGTAATGAGCCATTTTATCCCCGATTATATATGGCTGGCAACAGGAGGAAAGAACGGTTGTTTCAATAGTGAAGCCATACAGGTTCTCAGAGGCAGGGAGGTTACTCTCATCCCTGATCTAGGAGCAACCAAACAATGGAAAGAAAAGTCTGCTTTGTTGTCTGGAATATGCAAACGGGTTGTTGTGTCCAATGTTTTGGAATGTACATCCGATGAAGAGCAACGCAGCCAAGGATTGGACATTGCAGGCTTCTTCCTGTATTCACCATCAAAGAGGCAGATACTCCATCAGATGATACAACGTAATCCAGCATTGCAGTTGCTCATTGATGAACTGGCTCTGGAACTTATTGAATAGTAAAGGAACTTGTTCCGAGGATTTATATAAAGTCCTTAACACAATAAGGACTTTTTGCCTGGCGGCAATAAAATCCGGTCATTGTCCCGCAGAGCGGACTGGCACAAGAGCAAGCTCAAATATTAATCATTTATCAAAAGAATATCCTATATGAACACAGATATTAAACAGGCCATGCATGTTGAAGTCGGGAAGTCATTCGGCACATCAGAGGCGAATGAAAACGAAAGGCATTGGAATGACGACAAGATTGACAGAAAGAATCAGGATCCGACCAATCACTATGACAAGACCCGAATGAAACTGAATTTCGAGATTGGGCCCGATGGGAAAGTTCATCCGTTAGGCTATCAAGAGAAATCGCTTGAAGTACGTTTGCAGGAACGGTTGACTGAACTGGGCTGGAAACCCTTCAAGCCGGACAGCAAAATTCAACCAAACTGTTGTGCGAAATTTATCTTTGGAGGCAATCATGACCGTACACTTGAGATGGCATTTGGGACCCAAACCGTAAATCTGGAAAAGGGTGCAGATAACAGTCATCTCCAGCGATGTCCGGAAATCGAACAATGGGCAAAAGATGTCTATGACTGGTGCGCCAAACGGTACGGACAGGAAAACATCATCGGCTTCCAGGTTCATCTTGATGAGAGCAGCCCGCATATCCATGCCTTGATCGTTCCTGTAGGCCAACGAGCCAAAAGCGGACGCGAATGCGTCATGTGGTCGGCTAAGTTCGGGAAGAGCCGTTATGAGTATGGCCATATTCTTCGGGAAATGCACACCTCACTATATGAAGAGGTAGGGAGCAAGTACGGGTTGGAACGTGGTGACAGTATTGAAGGCCGGAACGTCAACCATCTTAGTAAACGCGATTATATCCGGAAACTGGCCAAAGATGCGAAACAGGCGGAGAAAGCAGTCAAGGGACTTCAGACAATGATACAGAAACTTGAACGGGAAATGCTTGCCGGAAGGAACCGGCTTAAAGAAATCGATGAAGCTCTCGCCTCCGGTAAGATAACTCTTGACAGGTATGAAGCGCAGAAGGCGGACATACAGAAACTCATTGCCGAGTATCAGGAAAAGCTCGAAGACAAATCCAATAAACTCCATGCAAAAGAGCAGGAACTGGAACAGATAACAAAGGATGCGGCGAAAGTTCGTTCTGTTATACAGCCATTTCGCAACCACAAAGTTGATTTCACGCCACCACAAATAACAGAGAAAGTACCCCTGTTCGGCACGGACAAATGGATTGAACGACAGAATAGACTTATCGCCAAGCAGTTCACCGAGATTGTCCGCAAGATAGAATCTCTATACAGAAATGATGCAGCCCGACAGGTCGAAGCCGCCCAACGCAATGTCCTGGCGGATTATGGAGAACTGTATCAGTTGAGACGGGAGAATAAAACTCTTGCAGACACAAACGAAAATATGGAGTCAGAACTGAATACATTGCTCGGCCTGTTGGCTATACCTTCAGTTCGCAATATGATTTTTGCAGTAGCAGATGCGCTCATCAGTGGGCGACCGATACCAGTTTCTTCCGGAGGCGGTGGTGGTAATTCCGACACAGACCTTCGTTGGGATGGACGCAGGCCGGATGAAGAGGAAGAGGCATATAAACGGAGGTGCCTGATGCACGCAGTGCAAGTTGCCCGTAATTCTCAAAGAAAAACTATACGCAGGTAACTCCAAAATAAATCATTAGGATAGCTGCAAATTCTTGTGGTTGTCCTAATGATTAAGTTAATACAAACCGATAAATCAGAATTTAGA
>CABMPD010000004.1 GCA_902388455.1 uncultured Alistipes sp.
TGACTCAGTCCTGCTGGACACGGCTCACCTGACAGTACGGTACAGGGCATCGTATTGGATGCACCCAGGAGCCTCGTCGAGATGGCATGTCGCCATGCTGCACGTGGGTTCCTCGCACTCATTGTTCTATGATTTCACCGGCCATATAAAAGACAGATACGACTATATACTGGTGGATAATCTGGATGATATGTGGAGTAATTCAAAGGCATTGGAAAAGGAACGTGCCGAGCAGCTGACCGCCTACGGAGACTTGGGTACTACGTTCGGATCGTACTTCTACCGCTCCGTGATGTATGATCTCGGGACGGGAAAGTCCAAAGTGGTGGTTCCGGACATATGGGTTCCAACACAGCCGTACTACACCTACAGTCTGGCGCATATCTACGAGGAGGATGCTCCGGAGCTGGAGTGGGAGATTACCGGGGAGCACGGCACTGTGGCGTCGTTCGAGTGCCAGAAGGCCGAGTGCGACTTCCGGGGGCGCAGGTGGGAGGCCTGGTTCGCCACGGAGATACCGTTCAGTGAAGGGCCATGGAAGCTCAGGGGGCTGCCGGGTCTGATACTCTACGCCCGTGACACCACCGGTCAGTACAGCTTCGAGGCGGTGTCCGTTACTGACAAGCCGGTGCCTTTCTACGACTATGCCTATGAGCAGGAAAAGAGGACTACATACCGGAAGTTCAAGCGCTACGAGCGCAGCTGTTTCCGCTGGCCGAAGTCCTTCAACGAGAACACCTCGGTGTTCATAGTGACCGGCAACGGCATCGAGGAGGCCGACTATCAGAACTGGCGGATGCCCTACTATCCTATGGAATGGTGAGTGTCAAAATGCCAGAATGTTAACGAGTGTTAAATCTTTGCAGTTGTCAAGTCTAAGTGCTAAGATTGCATAAAATCAAAGCGATAACTTAAAAACTCACCACTATGGCACCTATCATCCGCAGCTTATCAGCAACCCTTCTGTGCCTGTCTCTGTCGGTACAGTCTCTCAGCGGTCAGGACTTCATGTCCGGAGGATTCGCGATGTACGGAGACGGTAAGACACCTCCCTCATCGTCTATAAAAGCAGTTGACTCAGTCCTGCTGGACACGGCTCACCTGACAGTACGGTACAGGGCATCGTATCTTATGTATTCCGGAGCCTCGTCAAGCTGGCATGTCGCCATGCTGCATGTGGGGGCCTCACACTCATTGTTCTATGATTTCTCCGCGCATATCTATAACAGGTACAGTTACATTCAAAAGGCCAAAGTGGAAAGCCTGCACTGGAGTGACGAAGAAGGGGTTGAAGAATCGATAAGAGAACTTCACGAGAGTGTGGACGCTCACGGAGACTTGGGCTTGAGAGGATCATACTTCTACCGCTCCGTGATGTATGATTACAGGACGGGAAAGTCCAAAGTGGTGGTTCCAGACATATGGGTTCCAACACAGCCGTACTACACTTACAGCCTGGCTCATATCTACGAGGAGGATGTCCCGGAGCTGGAGTGGGAGATTACCGGGGAGCACGGCACTGTGGCGTCGTTCGACTGCCAGAAAGCCGAGTGCGACTTCCGGGGACGGAGGTGGGAGGCGTGGTTCACCACGGAGATACCGTTCAGTGAAGGGCCATGGAAGCTCAGGGGGCTGCCGGGGCTGATACTCTATGCCCGTGACACCACCGGCCAGTACAGCTTCGAGGCGGTGTCCGTTACCGATGAGCCGGTGCCTTTCTATGATTACATATATGAGAATGAGAAGAAAACAACTTACCGGAAGTTCAAGCGCTACGAGCGCAGCTGCTTCCGCTGGCCCAAGTCCTTCAACGAGAACACCTCGGTGTTCATAGTGACCGGCAACGGCATCGAGGAGGCCGACTATCAGAATTGGAGGATGCCGTATTATCCTATGGAGTGGTGAGATGATGGGAGGCGTGTTATGGGACTCAGAATTACGATATTGCTGTCTCTGGCGCTCCTGACGCGGATATGCGCCGCGCAGGAGACTGTGACCGTGCGCGGCCGTGTCACCCGCAGCGACAGCGGCGCTCCCGTCGAGGATGCCAATGTAATGCTGTGCCGCAGCGACGGCCGTTCGGTGTACCGTTTCGCCATGACCTCCTCTGACGGGACCTACAGTATCGAATATTCCGGAGATGAGGACAGTCTGGCCGTCAGGGTCACGGGCTTCAACCTCAGGACCCAGACCAGGGTCATCCCCGCCCGTAGCATGACGGTGGACTTCTCTATGGAATGGGCTGCGATGTCCCTTGGAGAGGTGACCGTCAGGGCCGAGCCGGTGGAGAGAAGGACGGACACTGTGGTCTATCATGTGGAGAGCTTCAGGGAGAGCGGCGACCGCACCATAGGGGAGGTGATGAGCAGGATGCCGGGCATCGAGGTGTCCCGTTCCGGAAGACTGAGGTACAACGGGAAGGATATAGGCCGGATGTACGTGGAGGGTCTGGACATGCTTGAGTCGCGCTATGGTCTGGCCACCAACACCATCAGGGCCGAGGACATAGCGTCCGTGGAGGTCCTGGAGGACCACCAGCATATCAAGATCTACGAGGATCAGGGTCTGCCGGGAGCTCCGGCCGTCAATCTCCGTCTGAAGAAGGGGGCCAGGGGCACCTGGGGCGGATACATAGCGGCAGGCGGAGGCTACAGGCCCGCGATGTGGTACGGAGAGGCGGCGGCCATGTACTTCGGCCGCAGGTTCCAGACCATGGACACCTACAAGACCAACAACACCGGCGACGACGTATCCGAGGAGATATTCGGAGGTCTCATGGGCTTCTCCGACGGGTCCTCCTCGGTGCTCGGGGTCAAGCGCCCGAGTGTCCCTCCGTTCGGAAAGAACCGCTATCTGGACAATCAGACGCACATGGTCTCCGCCAACAGCATAGTCCGTCTGCGCGGGGACCTGAACCTGAGGGCGAACGTGCAGTACCAGCACGACCTGCGCGAGGACGAGGGGACTTCGGTCACGACATACCATCTGGCTGATCCAGCTCAGCAGATAGTCATCGGAGAGAGCATCCTCTCCCGCTCGCGTCTGGACCGACTCACGGCGGACATCGACGTGGAGAGCAACACAAAGGAGCGGTACATCACCGACAAGCTGTCCTTCAGCGGCTCGTGGAGCACGGACTACGGCGGCGTGGACAACAACGGCTCCTCCGTGGAGCAGTCCTTCCGCCATCCTGGTCTGAGCCTGAGCAACCGTTTCCGCTACATGCGCAGCAGCGGTCCCCTTATGTGGGACGCCTCCTCAGACATCTCGTACAGCGACCGGCCCGAGACCCTCACCGTCAGGCCGCTGATCTATGATGGCATCTTCGGGGACGGCGCGGGAGCTGATGGAGCCGTGCAGTCCATCTCGGCAAGAAGACTCACCGCATACAACCGGGCGGGACTCACGTTCAACCGCAGCGGCTGGTTCGTCTCGCTGACCTTCCGGGCTGATGCTGCGGTGGACATGATGCGCTCGGAGCTGTCTCCGCTCACGACGGACGGACCGCCCCCGCAGGCCGCCGACTCCATGCGCAACGACATCCTCCGCCAGGAGTACACCGTGGCTGCCCAGCCCTCGGTCTCCTACCGCATCGGCAAGAAGTTCAATATCTCCGCATACGCCAGCCTGGGGTACAAGGGTATCCGGCAGAGCGACCGTGTGCGCGGCGGTACCGGCATCGTCGACCGTCCGCTCGTCTCCCCGGCCCTCAGCATGCAGCTGGCCATTACTTCCGAGCTGAGACTGTCCGCCTCTGCCTCATACGATGAGAGCTACGGCGGGCTGTACAGCGACTACGGAGGATATATCATGAGCAACTACCGCCACATCTCCCGCACCGGCGGGGAGCTGCCCCGGCGCAGGCTCCAGAACTACGTCGCGGACCTCTCGTACGCCGCCACCCGCATAGCGGCTTTCGCCAAGCTCTCCGGCGGCTACTGGAGGAGCTGGAACAGCCATACCTACGGCACTGTCTATGACGGCACTCTCACCCGGGTGGAGACGGTGGACAGCCCCGGTCTCTCCCATGGGGTCAACGTGGCGGCCAATGCCAGCAAGCTCTTCTTCGCCATCAGCACCACCGTGAAGCTGTCGGCATCCTGGTCCCGTACATGGAGTTCCCTGTACCGCCAGTACGAGCTGTATCAGAGCGAGATGGACAACATTTCCGGCACCCTGGCACTCAGCTCCCGGTTCTGTGACTGGGCCGGTCTGGACTACGGGGTGTCGGCCTCCCGCAGCCGCAGCGTGACCGACATCGGAGGGGAGCAGCCCCCGATTCACTCGCTGAGGCAGAACGCGGCCCTCAGCCTGTCCTTTGCCGAAAGCGTCTTCCTGAAGGTGGGCGGCGAGCATTACTACAATGACGCCGTCTCGGGCGACAGGTCCATGTTCTTCCTGGACGCCTCGCTCTCGTGGCGCACGAAACGGCTGGAGCTGACCCTGGAGTGCCGCAACCTCCTCGGTACGGACACCTACAGTTCGGCCGTCTACAGTGACATCACCACATACGTCTACACCTACCGGATCAGACCGCTGGCGGCACTGCTGAAGCTCCGCTTCACCCTATAAGTCCGGGAACCGGCGGTGGATGCGCGGATGATGTTAAATGCAATTGAGGTATTTGGGAAAAATTTATTATTTTTGTATGGTCTACTGAAGACAATAATTTTAATCCTAAATACGATGAGAAGTGAAATCACAAAGAGAGAGGAAGAGGTAATGGACCTCCTCTGGGACAACGGCCCGCTGACAGTGGCCGAGATGCTTAATCTGTATGAAGAGCCCAAGCCCCATTTCAACACTGTGTCCACTATGGTACGCTCTCTGGAAAAGAAGGGCTTTACCACCCATAAGTCCGAGGGTATGTCCTACCGCTATGCCGCGACGATGAACCGCGAGCAGTACGGTCAGAGGTATCTGGGCGGGGTGGTCCGTGACTATCTGGACAATTCCTACAAGAAGGTCGTGTCTCAGTTCGTGGAGAGCGAGCGCCTGAGCGTGGAAGACCTCAGGTCGATAATAGAAATGATTGAGAAGGATAATAAGTAAGGACGGATGGCAGGCGGTCTGCTGACATACGCTGTCGGTTCGGCGCTCTTGCTGGCTCTGCTGTGGGCCGGCTACAGGCTGCTGTTGCGCTCTCAGAAGATATTCAGGGTCAATGGAGCTCTGCTCATATTGATCCTGTGTTTCTCTGTGTGCGCACCCCTGCTGATTTCCAGAATAACTGTTACGGCGCCGGAACAGGGTACGGTTCTGCTTGGACTGATGACGGTCGGGGATGCAGCTGAGGATGCCGGTCTGGAAGGAATTTCTGCAGCAGGAGATATGATGGACCGGACTGCCGGCGGTTTGAGTCTGACGGAAATTCTTGCCTGGGTATATGTGGCAGGAGCCTTGATGACCTTGATCTTCCAGGTACTGGTGCCCGTGGTGTCTGCAGTGCGTCTGATGGCCGGAGGCCGACGTTACCGGGCTGTCGCAGGCAAACAGGTGGTCACCGTAGTGGAGGTGCCGGTACTCAGAGGCAGGAAAGTGGAACCTATGAGCTGGTTCGGGACGGTCATTCTGCCCTCAGATGAAGATTATCCTGCGGACAGCTATGTCATCCGGCATGAGCTGGCTCATGTTCAGCTGAGGCATTCGTACATGCTGCTGGCGGCTTCCTTTTTACAGTGCCTGCAGTGGTTCAATCCTGCGGCATGGCTCCTGTTGCGGGATCTCCGTCAGAACTGTGAGTTCGAGGCGGACGATGCGGTTCTGAGTTCAGGAGCAGACAGAAGAGATTATCAGCTCGCTCTGGTGGAAAAGGCGGCGGACGGTATGACTGTCTCTCTTGCAAATCCTTTTCACAAGTCCAGCCTATACCGCCGGATCGCGATGATTCAGAAACAAACGCCGGTCCGCAGCGGCGTATATCTGCGCTTGACTTACGTCCTCCCGGTGCTTGTTCTGGCTGTCATGCTTTTCGTAAGACCGTCGGCGGCAGTTCCGTCTTATGCGGATGCCGTGTATACAGCCGAGCATGTTGAGGACTCCTCACTGACAGAAGATATGGGACCGCTACCGTTCAGTGTGGTTGAAGTCCCTCCTAAGTTTATCGGAGGCGACACAGACAATTTTATTGAATGGCTTTACAGTCAGCTTGAGTATCCTGAAGCAGCCAGGCGGGCCGGGGCTGAAGCCAGGATTACGATTCAGTTCAGAATCGACAGGGAAGGAGCACTGAAAGACCTTCGGCTCATGCGCCTGGACATCCAGGGAAATCGGGTGGAGGACTTCGATTACGGAGTATTCTATGCTGAGGTGGAGAAGACGATCTCCTCGTCGCTTGTCATGTGGACTCCCGGCAGCATCGATGACAAGCCGGTGTCGGTTACCTATGCGTTCCCTGTATCATTCCAGATGAAAAGCAGTTTAAGGATCGATTCGTAAAGTTTATCTGAAATGGAATCTCTTTTAGGAAAAAATATCGAGGAACTCAAGGCCGTCTGCGAACAGTACGGCCTTAAATCTTTTGCTGCCGCCCAGATGGCCGACTGGCTCTACCGCAAGCGGGTGCGCTCCATCGATGAGATGACCAACCTGCCCAAGACGGCCCGGACGGCTCTCGCCCGGGACTACACGGTGGGCCGGACTTCCTATGTCGACCTCATAGCCTCTGCGGACGGTACGAAGAAATACCTCTTTCCTTTCGGTCCCGGAGTGGAGGCCGTGATGATTCCCGACAAGGACCGCAGCACGCTCTGTGTCTCCTCCCAGAAGGGCTGCCGCATGGGCTGCCGCTTCTGCATGACGGGCCGCGGCGGATGGCACGGCAACCTGACTCCCGCGGAGATCCTTTCCCAGTTCCTGGAGGTGGACGAGGCTGCGGAACTGACCAATACCGTGTTCATGGGCATGGGCGAGCCTTTGGACAACTGGGACAGCGTCCGTCGCGTCATCGACATTCTGACGGCCCCCTGGGGATTCGGATGGAGCCCCAAGCGCATAACCCTTTCGACCATAGGCGTGACGGCGGATTCCCGTACCGGCGGGTCCCCCCTGCGCCGTTTTATGGACGAGTGTACCTGCCATCTGGCAGTGAGCCTGCATAACCCCTTCCCGGAGGAGAGGGCTGAGCTGATGCCGATGGAGAAGCCATTCCCGCTCAGTAAGACATTGTCCCTTATACGGGAGTATGATTTTACGGGACAGCGGAGGGTGAGCTTCGAATACATCATGTTCGCCGGGGTGAACGACGACAAGCGGCATGCCGACGCCCTGGCCCGGATGCTGCGCGGACTGGAGTGCAGGGTCAACCTTATCCGCTTCCACCGCATCCCCGATTCGCCGCTGGCCCCCTCGCCGTTGCCCGTCATCGAGCAGTTCAAGGACAGGCTCAATGCCGCCGGAGTGCTGACCACCCTCAGGGCTTCCCGCGGAGAGGATATCCTGGCCGCCTGCGGCATGCTCAGCGGCAAGGGCCGTACAAAGTAGAATAAAAAAAGGAACAGGCCTATGAAAATTCTGTATAAGATAGTTTTGGCAGCAGTCGCCGCGGTATTCCCGTTGACAGTCACCGCCTCTGGAGGTCAGGACAGCACCGTCCATAAAGAGCGGCCCAAAGTGGGAGTGGTGCTCAGCGGAGGAGGTGCTAAGGGCTCGGCCCATATTGGGGCGCTGAAAGTTATCGAGGAGATGGGCATACCCGTGGATTTCGTGACCGGAACCAGCATGGGCTCAATCATCGGAGGTCTGTACAGTCTGGGCTACAGTCCTGCGGAGATGGATTCGCTGATAAGCGGAGTGGACTGGTCGGTCATCATGAGCAATAATGTTTCCCGCAGTCAGCTTTCTTTCTTGGATAAGGAGCATAAATCCCGTTATCTTCTGACAGTGCCGTTTACCACAGCGGCTTCATTGGAACGGAAAATGGAAGTCGGGCGCAGCCGCAGGGATCAGGAGGCTTCCAGCACTCAGTCCTCATCAGTAGTGGATGCCAGTACATTCATCAGCTCACTGCCGGCAGGATTCATCAATGGCAATAATGTAGAGAATCTGCTGAATTCTCTGTCAGTGGGGTATCAGGACTCGATAGATTTCAATTCTATGCCGATACCTTATGCCTGTGTAGCAACGGACATGGTGACAGGGCAGGAGGTCGTTTTCCGTAACGGATCCCTGTCCAAGGCAATAAGGGCCAGCATGGCCATTCCGGGAGTGTTCTCGCCGGTGAGGATGGGCAATATGGTGCTGGTGGACGGAGGTATGCTCAATAATTTCCCAGTGGATATATGTCGGGAGATGGGGGCGGATATAATAATAGGGGTGCGGGTCTCCAGCACTCTCAAGGGTGATCCGGACGCGCTTAACTCCCTGCCGCAGCTTATTGACCAGCTTATGGGGGTGGTGACCCAGCGTAAGTCCAATGAGAATATAGCATCCTGCGACATCTTCATAGAACCGGATGTGACCGGTTATGGACCGATGAGTTTCGATACGGCCAGTATCCGTAAGCTGGTGCATAATGGTTATGTGGCAGCAGACAGACACCGGGATGAGCTCAGGGAACTGAAGGAGCTGCTGGAGGCCTACGGACCGTGCGAAAAGCAGCTTCAGGCACCCAGAGCCAGGAATATGGACAGCGATACTCTGACTATCAGTTCCATATCCATAAGCGGGGTGGGCGAGAAGGATGCGGAATGGCTGCTTAAAAAGTCCAGGCTGCTGAAAAATAAGAGGATGACTGGCAGGGACATAGAAAAAGCCGTGGCTATGTTTTACGGGACCAATGCATTTTCCAAGATAAGTTATACACTTAACCAGGACCCGGACAATGAAACCTGGCAGATTAATATTTCTTTGGTACCGGACGTGCCTCATAACTTCGGCTTCGGCTTCCGTTTTGATTCGCAGGAGGCAGCCGCCATTCTACTGGGGGTGGGCCTCAATGAACAGAAACTTACGGGAGTTAAGTTAAATGTGTCCACCCGTCTCAGTTATAATCCTTGGGCAAGGGTGCAGGTATCGTTTGTCCCCCGGATTATTCCCCGTTTCAGTCTCGCCTACTCTTTCAGAAAAGAAGAGACCAATATCACCAACATGGGCCGTACTACATCCAATGTGTTGTTCTACAATCAGGAGGTTAAGGCCTATTTCTCTGAGTACCACTCCCGTTTCCTGAGTACGGAACTTGGATTGAATTACGAGAATTTCATATATGAGCATCTCTTCCAGTCATCTGTCGGAAACGTGGGAATCCTGCCAGGAGACAACAATGCTCTGACCAGCTCATATCTGGGACTTTATACACGTGTTAGATTTGACAGTAAGAACCGTACCAGTTTTGCAACCAAGGGAGTTCAGTTTACTCTGGACGGAAGCTGGAAGTTCTGTGATCTGGACAGACGGGAGAATTTCAATACTTTCGGAGATGTCATGCTGTCCTTTGCATCCTATATTCCGGTGTTCGGACAACGGCTGGTCATCTCGCCTCAAGTATATTCCCGCTTTCTTATCGGCGGGGACTATTTCAGAATCTACAATACTCTGATGGGCGGTGCCATGCAGGGCCGCTACCTGAAGCATCAGCTGCCTTTCATAGGATTCAACCGACCTGAGGCAATGGATAATTCTGTGGTTGTTCTCCGTACGGACTTCAGGCTCAATGTCCATTCCAAGCACTATGTCACTGCTATGGTCAACTACGCGCGGGAATCCGCAGGCCTGCATAATTTCTTCGGCCCCAAGCATGAACTGTCAGACGGAGGGATGAGTGCATGCAACTGGTGGGGTTTCGGTCTGAGATATTCGTATGACCTGCCGATAGGCCCTGTGGATGTGGATTTCTCCTGGTCGAACCTGACTCATAAAATGGGAGTATATGTCAACCTCGGATACTATTTTTAACCGCCTGGCCTGCCTGTGCTCCAGAAGGGAATACTGCAGCAGCGGCATTATAGACCTGCTGCGGCGCAAGGGAGTGGAAGGGAAGGAAGCGGCGGCTGTGCTGGAGCGCCTGCGGGCTGAGAGGTATGTCGATGACGCCCGCTACGCAAGGGCATTCGCCAGGGACAAGGCTCATCTGGCGGGATGGGGAAGTAGGAAAATAGCTTATGCCCTGGCCTCCAAAGGTATTCCGGCGGAAACTGTAAAGGAGGCACTCTCTGAGGTGGAGGATGGGGAGAGTACCCGCCGCATGGAGGAGGTAATCCGGGGCAAATGGCGGAGTGTCAAGGCCGCAACGCCTCAGGAACGCCGTGTCAAAGTCCTGCGCTTTGCACTGTCTCGGGGCTATGATTATGCGGCTGTCATGAAGGTCGTCTCTTCCTTGGAATGTCCGAAATTTTGACTAACTTTGAAGTTTGAAACTAATACTAACATTAACTGTACAGAACTTATGTCTACAACTCAAACCGTGAAGAAGAACTATGCGCTCCCCATCGCAATGATGTACCTGCTGTTCTTCATGATCGCCTTCGTGACCAATCTCTGTAATCCGATGGCGGTAATCGTTAAAAATCAGTTCGAAGTTTCCAACGCGATGGCCCAGCTCGGCAACGCGGCCAATTTCATCGCCTATGCCGTGATGGGTATTCCCGCCGGTATGCTTCTCAAGAGGATAGGATACAAAAAAACAGCCCTGACAGCCATTGTAGTCGGCTTTACGGGTGTCTTCCTCCAGTATGTGTCGGGATGGAATTCGGTTCAGAGCTACGGTGTGTACCTTGCCGGAGCGTTTATCGCAGGTTTCTGCATGTGTATGCTGAATACAGTCGTCAACCCCATGCTCAATACTTTGGGCGGAGGCGGCAAGAAGGGCAATCAGCTGATTCAGTTCGGCGGTGTCGGCAATTCCCTGGCAGCCACATTCGTGACTATCTTCGTGGGTGCTCTCGTGGGAGATGCATCGAAGGCTCAGATATCAGACGCTACCCCGGCTCTGTTCATCGCCCTGGGTATCTTCCTGCTGGTATTCATTGTACTGTCTTTCGTGAGGATTCCAGAGCCTGACCAGGAGAAGGATGCGGCTGAGAAGCCCGCAGTGTCCCCGACAGGCAGGCGCCACAGCGCATTCTCCTTCCGTCATTTCAACCTCGGTATCATCGCTATTTTCCTGTATATGGGTGTGGAGGTAGGTATCCCTACGTACGTGCTGCAGTACCTTTCGACAGCTACTGATGCAGCTACTCCCGGTTTCGGAATGGATTCGGGTATCGCGGCATCCATCGCAGGTGTGTTCTGGCTGATGATGCTGGTAGGACGTCTTTTCGGAGGCCTGCTGGGTGGACGTTTCTCCAGCCGTGCCCAGATACTTTTCGTATCTTCGGTCTGCATCCTGTTCATCGTTCTGGGAATGATTCTGCCTTCTTCAGCCACAGTGCCTTTCTTCGGATTCGAGGGTTCTACCGGACATTTCGTGTCGGCTGACATTCCTGTGGGCATGATGTTCCTGGTGCTCTGCGGTCTGTGTACATCGGTATGCTGGGGCGGTATCTTCAATATGGCCGTCGAAGGGCTGGGCCGCTTTACTTCTGTGGCTTCAGGTATGTTCATGACAATGGTCTGCGGCGGCGGTATCCTTATCCCGCTCCAGGGCGCCATCGCCGATGCTTCAGGTTCTTTCCTCGTCAGCTTCGCAGTTCCTCTGGTCTGCGCTGTTTACATCCTCTTCTATGCTCTGATAGGATACAAGAACGTCAATACGGATATAGTAACCGACTAATTTATAGATTATGACAAAACAGACACTGGTAATGGGCATCGATGTGGGCGGTCAGTCCACCAAGCTGGGTGTGGTCGATGCCCGCGGCAATATACTTTATCAGAGTGTTATCTCGTCTCTTCAGAGAGAACTTTCATCCTATGTGGATGACCTGACCGCCGCCATCAAGGACCTTATCAAGAAAGCCGAGAACGACGGAGAGATCAAGGGAATCGGTATAGGGGCCCCCAACGGCAACTATTATAAGGGAACAATCGAATTTGCGCCCAACCTCAAGTGGGCATACGATGAGAATGACAAGCCGATGGTCATCTTCTTCTCCAAGATGATCAGGGATATCGTAGGCATTCCCGTAGCCATCACCAACGATGCCAACGCTGCTGCGGTAGGAGAGATGACTTACGGCATCGCCAAGGGAATGAAGGATTTTATCATGATAACCCTGGGTACAGGTGTGGGCAGCGGTATAGTCATCAACGGCAATATCGTCTACGGTCATGACGGTTTCGCAGGCGAGCTGGGACATACTACCACTATCCGCGGAGGAAGGCAGTGCAACTGCGGCCGCAAGGGCTGTCTGGAGACTTATACTTCCGCGACAGGTGTGGCCCGCACGGCCCGGGAGTTCCTGGCAGAGCGTAAGGACAAGAGCCTGCTGCGCAGCCTTGATCCGGAGAAGATTACATCCAAGGACATTTATGACGCTGCGACCAAAGGAGACAAGCTGGCTATAGAGATATTCCACTATACAGGCCGCATTATGGGTGAGGCTTTTGCCAACTTCGTGGCTTTCAGTGCTCCCGAAGCCATCATCCTCTTCGGAGGCCTGGCCCGCTCGAAAGAGTTCCTGACCGAGTCCATTCTCGATGCCATGAACGAGAACCTGCTCGATATCTGGAAAGGCAAGATCTGCCTGCTGTATTCCACCCTGAAGGACTCCGACGCCGCCATCCTCGGCGCCTCGGCCCTTGCCTGGGAGCTGTAAGATTTACGAAGCGGAGCCGGCTTCCATGAGGAAGGACTTCATGAAGGCGTTGAGGTCTCCATCGAGAACGCCCTGCGTATCGGAAGTCTCATATCCGGTACGCAGGTCTTTTACCATCTTGTAGGGGTGCAGGACGTAGCTGCGGATCTGGGAGCCCCATTCGATTTTCTTTTTCTTGCCTTCGAGCTCTGCTTGTTTCTCCTGGCGTTTCTTGAGTTCCAGGTCGTAGAGGTGCGACTTGAGGATGCGCAGGGCCCGCTGCCTGTTGTCGAGCTGGGAGCGGGTCTCGGTATTCTCGACCACTATGCCGGTGGGGATGTGGCGCACGCGGACGCCGGTCTCGACCTTGTTGACGTTCTGGCCGCCGGCTCCGGACGAGCGGTAGGTGTCCCACTCGAGGTCGGCCGGGTTGATTTCTATCTCGATGGTGTCGTCCACGAGAGGGTAGACGAAGACGGAGGAGAATGTCGTCTGCCGCTTGCCCTGGGCATTGAACGGGGAGATGCGCACCAGGCGGTGTACTCCGCTCTCGCCCTTGAGGTAGCCGAAGGCGTAGTCCCCCTCGAACTCGATGGTCACCGACTTGATGCCGGCCTCGTCCCCCTCGATGAGGTCGCTGACCGCCACCTTGTAGCCGTTGCGCTCGCCCCAGCGGACGTACATGCGCATGAGCATGGCCGACCAGTCGTTGCTCTCGGTGCCGCCGGCTCCCGAATTGATCTTGAGGATGGCTCCGAGATTGTCCCCCTCCTCGCCGAGCATATTGCGCAGCTCCAGGTCCTCGACCTTCCCGGTGAGGGCTTCGAACTGGGCGTCGGCGTCCTGCTGGGCTGACTCGTCCTCCCGGGCAAATTCCAGGAGAACCTCCAGGTCCTCGTCCATTTTCCTGAGTTCATCGTAGGCGTCGGTCCAGAATTTCACGCCCGACATTTTCTTAAGAAATGCCTCGGCCTCCTTCGGGTCGTCCCAGAATCCGGGCCCGGCACTGTGCTGCTGCATCTGAGCTACCTGCTCCTTCTTCGCAGCGATGTCAAAGACACCTCCCCAGCGTATCGATACGCTGACGCAAGTCTCTCACCTGTTCCGTGGTAATCATCTTCCGTGGTTATAATTGTGGTTATTAAATGATTTCAGCTGTTTTCCCTTACGGCATAGAGGTCCCGTTCCGGCCATCCTGTTACGCGCGATGATGCGGTGCGGTACATGCGGTCGATGTACCGGGTAAATTTGGAACCTTTCCAGGAACTTGTGTTCGTGACAAACATCCATATATAGCCGTCAGCCTGTTTCTTGAGCATAGCACTTGTACCTGCCAGTGTGCCTGTACGGGTCCAGTCCGAATGTGTTCCGGCTCGTACCCAGCCGATAGGGTGGTAGGGGTCGTCGGGGTCAGCAGTCATTTTTCGGACGCTCTCAGGGGAAATGACATCCGGTATTGACGGATCTCCGTCTATGGAGGCTACGAATCGTACGAATTCGGAGGGGGAGGCAACCCAGGCACCGGCTCCGCGCAGTCCCTCTATGTTGCTGCCTCCGTAACGGCGCCAGAGAGTGTCTCCGCTGTTGTCAAATGCAGGTACCGGTTCTGCATCGTGTGTCTCGTAGTAACGGACCTCGTTGGGATACCGTTCTTCATATAGGTTGTGTGCCAGGTGCATGTCGTAGCATCCGGCCGGGTGCAGTATGTTCTGCTGGCAGTATTCATCGTAATCCATTCCGCTGCAGACCTCTACGATCTTCGTGAGGATGAGGTAACCCAGATTGGAGTACCGGAAACCTTGTCCTGGAGTGTATCCCAGTCTTTCACCCAGTGCGTACTCGATGACTCTGTCCATGTCCGGAACGGTGTCAAGGTCTTCCCAAATGATAATCTCGCGGGTGGTGAACAGTGGGTCGCCTTTGTGCATGGTAAAACCGGCCTCGTGTCTCAGAAGCTGGTTTACAGTGATATTCCGGACTCTTTTATCCCTTATGTGACTGAACTGTCCGCAGTCCAGTATTCCTCCGTCTCCGAAAACCCTGTCATCCAGGCTCAGGACCTTTCTTTCGCACAGCTGCATGATCGCCGTAGCAGTTACCAGTTTGGAGAGGGATGCTATGCGCATGATGTGGCCCGGGGACATCCGGATGCCCTTTTCCTCATCGGCCCAGCCGTATCCTTTGGAGTAAATCAGCTGTCCGTCCTTCATGACCGCCAGACTTCCGCCTTTGATCTCCCAGCGTTTCATGAAGCGCTCGATGTACGAGTCAAGTGCTGAGAACTGCGAGGAACTGCTGAGGTCGTTGGACAAGAATTCATTGATTGAGATGTGTTCACTGCTTCCGTAGGGGCCGCCTCCGGTTTCTTCCGTAGTATTGCCGGAATTATCCGTGTGGCCCTTGACAGTGACGACTGTAAGGGTGACTGCCGCGGTCAGCAGCAGGAAAGCTGTCAGTATTTTCCAGTGTCCCGTCATTTATTTGAATGTCCGGCAGCAGAGGAGGAAGTCCTCGACTGCCGGATTTACGTTATTGCCGGGTGTTGAGTTGCGGTTGAGGTACCATGTGGACATGGGGCGGGAGGCTCCGTTTACGGATACTGAGGCGAAGACGGAGCTGTCGGCATTCTCTACCGGCAGATCTGTCACGGCTATATCTACAGCGGAATCGCTCAGGAGTGCGGCTGCTTCTTCCCTGTTTCGCTCCAGGATGGATATGTCGGTTCCTGGATAGATGCGGGAATAATAGTCCGCCAGTGGTTTGAGAATAAATCTGGCAGCTACGGAGTCAGCTGCGATAACAATCTCCCGGTGCTCGTCCTTACGGACCGGCATCAGTTCGCGGTCAGCGCAGCGGTAAAGATTCAGAATCTTTTCTGCATAATCGAACAGAATGCGCCCTTTCGGAGTAAGCACTGTCTCCCGGCGTCCTCTGAAGAAAAGCAGGTCTCCTACGGAGCTTTCCAGTTCTGAAATGTGATTGCTTACGGCCGGCTGGGTTATGCCCAGCTCTTTGGCGGCGGCGGTGAAGGAACCCTTGACCGCCACGGTGTAGAATACTTTAAGTCTGTAGTCGCAGATCATAACAGTTTCATTCGGTCTGCAAAATTGCATAAATTTTTTAATATACCAAAATACACAATTTCATTGCCGTTCTCTAGTCTCTGATATCACTGCCAATGTTGTTGGATGTCGGAGACCAGAATTTACTGTCGGCAATGCTTTTATTGAGACTACTGCTGCTTGAGCCAGGGCAGTTTGTAATCCTGTATTCGGCTGGACTGTCTATGGTTCTCATCGGCAGTTGCTCGAAGAAAAGATTGAGCGCGTCTACCTCCAGAAGGTTGTGGTCGAGATCTGCCTGCATAAGTGACTCGCATCCGTCTACAGATAGTGTGCTCAGTTTACTGTAGTCAAGGTCTATCAGTCTGAGACTTGTGCAGTTTGACAAGTTCAGGCTTCTGGCTTTGTAGTAATATCTCATGACAAGAGTATCAAGGGCTGTGTAGCCGCTCAGGTCAATGTCCGTGCTGTCGGATAGACTGGTGCCGGTATTTTCTAGGAACAGGTGCTTCAAAGTCTGTTTACCGTTCAGGTTGCTGGCACCCAGATCAAGGTTACCGCAGGATTTTACGGTGACTTTCCTTATGTTAGAACCTTCGGAAATGTTTATGGCTCTGAGTTCATTCATATTTTCCAAGTACAGTTTTTCCAGAGCCGGCAGTGTAAGGTTCAGCTCTTCCAGATAGTTGGTGTTGGATATGGAAAGATCGGAGAGAGATATTGTTCCGTCCAGATTAATGTATCTTATTGTAGAACTGTTCAGCTCAAGCGCCGGCAGTGAAGAGCATCCGCTGAGTATGAGAGAGTCTGGATTTGACGGCTGATTAAGGTGGATTTCACTGAGCTGTGTCAGGCCCTGGCAGTTGATGCTCGATAGGGGAATATTGGCGATGTTCATGAACTTCAACTGTGTGAGAGGTCTGAGGTCAAGTCTCTTGAATGAGTCCATATTGTTGAGCTGCAGATACTGCAGATTGGGGAACTGTCCAAGGTCAAATGCAGGAAGGCTTGAAGACTCGTTGTTGTTCCATAATCTTATGTATGTGATATTGCTGCAGCCTTCGGAGTAGAAGAAATACAGGTTGTAGCAGTCAGTAATATCTATATGTTTCAATGACTCACATCCGGCAACGGATACCCTGCTCAGGCCTTCTATGTCTGATATGCGGAGCTCCTCTATTTTTGAGTCGGCGAAGGATATGTAGTTGAGATTTTCCATGTAGGCTCCGTCAAGACCTATGTAGGCTTTTTTTATGTCCGTATTGTTTAAAGTCAGTGTACTTATTCCGGGGCAGCGGTCCAGATATAGTCTTTTGACGGAGGCATTTTTGACTGAAAGGTCGGAAAAATTGGTTAATCCGTCAATCTTAACACCACCGATGGAAGGACATCCGTCCAGAACAATAGTTGTTGTATTGGTCTCGTTCCCATTGCTGTATATATAAACCGAGTCCAGTAATGTGCATCCGGAGAAATTCAATGAATCCTGCTTGATTGTGCTGTTGATGCCGTAGGAACTGTATGTAAATCTTTTTAATGATGAGCTGTCTACCCTGAATCGGGTCAGATTATTTAAACTCTCGTTGTAGAAGTTTAGTTCTTCTATTCCGGATTTGCTTAAATTCAGGGAAATCAGGCTTGAACGCAGCACGTTCGGGAATGATTTCAGGGCAGAGCATCCGCTTATGTCGACATGTTCGATGTAGTTGCAGCCTGTAACGGACAGGTTGTTGAGCCGTGCATTGGAAGAAAAGTCAAGAGTGGCCAAAGAATCTGAGTTGCTGATGTATGCTTCGGCCACTGATGCTTCCGAGGCATCTATGACCTGGAGTCTGCGCAGATATTCGAAATCCAGGGAATTAATGTTGTTACAGCCGGATATATTTATTTCTTTCAGATAGTTGCTGTTTGATGAACTGTTTGCGTGAATCTGAAGTTTGGACAGCTCAGGGCATCCGGAAAAGTCGAGTCTTTCTATGGTGGAGTTGCTTAAAAATACAGAGAATTCTTTTAATGAAGAACATCCGCTTATATCGATGGATGCAAGTGGAATGTATGTCCATCCTCCGTCACTGGTCGCGAATGAAGTGAGAGTCTCGAGTGAGGAACATCCGTTTATATCTATGTCAGCCAGTGAGCTGCTGCCCAGTTCAAGGGTTGTAAGGCCTGAGCATCCAGGGAGTTTAAGTTCTGTCAGGTTGTCACAGTTTGAGATGGTCAGGCTGGTCAGTCTCGGCAGCCCGTTGTCATTGGAGTTTATGGTGGAAAGAGCATTCAGATTGCTTAGATAAGCATACTCAAGGGACAGGCAGGCAGAGAGATTGATGTTAGTCAGTTCTGAATTGTCGCTGAGGCTCAGGTTTTTGAGGGCAGTCATTGCATTGAAGTCCAACTCGGCCATGCTGCTGTTTCTTATATCCAGTTCTATCAGAGACGTGCAGTTTTCAAAAGCGATCTCGTCAATTCCGTATGATTCGTTATAGAAGTAACTTATGTGTTCTCCTTCGATGAGATAATCTCCATAGTCGATATAATTGTAGTGTTTATAAGCATCAGAACAGGTTGAGACAAGTGTCGTGTCTGTTCCGGATATTCTGTAGATGGAGCAGTAGCCTCCCACGCCTATGGTGTTGGAATTGGAGGTATGGAATGTAATCTTCTGTGTTACACCGTTGGACTGCAGGAGAGTGAGAGGGTAAGTGTTGTTCTCCTCGGCCTTGAAGGAGACTTCCAGGCAAGACGAGTTGCTGCCGGTAAGGTCGCGCAGGGTGGTGAACCGCACGGTATCGCCTGAACTGCCCGACAGGGATGGACTGATACCGCTGGCAGTCTCGCCGGTACTCAAGTTCTCCACGCTGTAAGCACTGAGTACTTCCGAACTGAGGTTGGTGCTCCATTTTCCGAGGCGGCTGTTTATCACCACGTCTCTTGACGAGCGTTCCTCTACTGGGAACAGCAGTGTGTTTTCTGAGAATGTAACCAGACCGAAGTCGTCATCGTAGAAATTATTTTCGATGAAGTCATCGCTGTATATGATATCGCCCAAAGTGAAACCGACATCGGCATTGTCCTTGTGCAGATAGATGGTAATCGTGTAGTCTTTGCCGGCTTCCAGAGAGGATGGCAGGGGTGCCTTGAATGTAACGGCGCGGCTGCCTGAAACTACAGTTCTGAGTTCTACTTCGGGATTAGGATCGATGGTAGGGAATGTGTAGACGTAGTCGGAATGGCAGGAGGTTTGGGTTATGTGGAGATCGGTATGTATTGTGTTGCTGCCGTTGTATGAGTGTGAGAAGTCGCTGCCGAAGACTATGCCGGAGGCTACTCCGGAAACGGCAACTGATACAGAGTCGAAGTATCCTGTGAGATTGGAGACTGTGTCTTCGCCAATGATGAGTTTCAGCACTGGTTGTATCCTTGCGACTGCTCTTGTCATTGCGATGTTCTCTTCTCCGCCTCCGGAATATCCGGTTATGCCGCCGTAGAGGACATCTTGTCCTGCGCTGCGGCCTTCCTCAGTGACAACAGACAGCAGAGTGTCAGGCATGGCAGAGCGGACAGTAAGGCCTGGACTGTGTATGGAAACAGTGGTGAAGAGAATGTCGGTGGCATCTGATGGAATAGTAAAGTAGTAGATTCCGTCCGCCCGGTTGTCATTTTTCACTGGAGAGACGGGGGTTTGTGTCCCGGCATTGAAGGGGTATGCAAAGAGAGAGTCGGCGTAGACAGTTCCCGCTGCCTTGGTCTGCTCAATGTCGAAAGAGGGGTACTGGACATTCAGGGCCAGTGCCTCTGTCTGATGATTGAAAGCAGTCTCTTCAATCCGGCTGCAGCCGCAGAGTGTGGATAAGACTGCAAGGAGAACCGATGCTGTGTATATGTATTGATGTCTGTTCATATAAGGCAATATTTACTCCAGTGTGCTTGCTGGTACGGTTAGTATGATGGTATTTAATTCGTTCAGGGATGTGGTGAAGTTGAAACCGGTGCTTTTCATCTCTCCGTCAGGAGTAAGGACCAGTATCTGGGCATAACGCGAATCGTTGTAATCCATGAAGTAGTACATATACTCCGGAGTCAATTGCCACAGTGTGCGTCCTTCGTATTCAACGGCGGTCAGGTCCTCCGCATTGTAAGGGCCGGTCTCTGTCTCATCGGTGGAGACGTAGTTGTGGAAACTGCCGTCGATAGGATTATATGTGTTGTAGATACTGTTGCCTAGCCCTATCCAGAAGTATTGTACCAAATCTGCCGGTGAAGGTGCTTCTTCTCCCTCCTCTGTTTTGAACTCTATCAGGAACTGCACGCCTGTACTTTTTCTGAACAGCTGGATTTCCATATTCTTACCAGCATCTTCGATGGTTACTTCTCCGCTGAATCCTGTTATAAGCGGTGTTCCGGCTGTTGACGAATGACTCTCGTTGATGCTGATGTACAGATCGTTGAGATTCAGCCCGGACGTATCAATTCTATATGGTGTCACAGATGCAAGGTAGTCAGATTCAGTTGAGCACAAATCTGTATTTGAGAACATTATGTCCTGTGTGCCTTTGGGGACGGAGAAGGTATATCTTCCATTATATATCGCTTTCTGAGGCTGGGGGTATCCGGCGGCGAGAGTACCGCCAGTGTCGTTCATGAACGGATACACCCACAGGGTGTCCGTGCCCAGGATGAAGTCCTTGTAAGTAGTGTCGCCAACAGACGTGGTTTCCATGCCGATACTCATGCCCAGGGACGGCTCTATGACAATATCGGTATAGTCCATGTTCACCTCTATATCCTCATGTATAAGACTGTCTACCTCGAAGCTGAATCCGTCACTTCTCTGACGGAGAGATAGTGTGAGGTTATAGTGTTTGTTCGGTTCTATGGATGTTCCGAAACTGGAGACGAGTGTCTGTATGTTCCCTGTGGTTGTGGTGACTGTCAGGGTGATGTCTGGAATACTGCCGGGAGCTGATGGAAATATGAACCGTTCTTGAATCAAGCTGAGTGTGGAGGATGCCGGTATTGTAGAGCTGCTCCAGACGTTGGTCACTTCTCCATAGTAGATGCCGGTGGTGTCGTCTATAGAGGGTATGCAGAATGTAGATGCGCTAGGCAGGTTTACCTGTACTTTAGAGATGTATTCGGACAGGTCCTCAATGAGGACATCATTGCTGCCTTTTTGCTTTACTCTGAAATTGAGGGATATCTGTGCCGCCTTGCGTTTCAGGGTTACCGTAGGTATCTCAGGAGAGTCAGTGCCTGCGTCTTCTTTAGGCAGGTTGCCGATAACCAAATCGGTATCGCTTCCTGAGGAGCCGTCGGGGACTGTGATTTTAATAAGAGTGTCTATGCCTGCAGGTGCCGTCAGGCTGTATCCTCCGTTTCCGTCAGTGATGTTGGAGAAAAGTATGTCCTGAGACGTTTGCGGCATAAAATAGGTGTATTCTGTGCCGATGACAGAATTTGCAGTGATGGGGATACCATTGAGATCCGCCAGTTCTCCTTCCAGGGAGAAGGGGTATGCGTATATCATGTCGTTGCCCAGATTGACGGTGCTTTTGGTCATCGGCGCGTATGTCCGTATTTTTAGGATATTCCCGCTTTCTTTATCCGGCCCTGTTTTTTCTACAGTACAGGATGATACTGAAAGGATGGCCAGCAGGGGCAGGATGTATTTATGATTAAGATGGCTCATATTTAAAATTCAATTTCTTTGTCAATATTTTCTATAATGTCGACCTTGAACTGGTTGCCGCTTTCATTGGAGAAATCATAGAGATTGACGGAAAGGGCGTAGTCATAATTCGGAGCCAGGGTCTTGAACGCACCTGCTCTTGATATTGTTCTTCCGTCGATGAACGTTACTTCTACTGTGATAGATAGGGAAGCTCCGTTAGAAGGGGGCAGTACATGGAGGTCTGTCGCTAGAAGCTGCTCTTCTGAAGTGGAAATGTCCTCTGTGCTGAATGTCAGCGTTCCGTTGCCGTGATATCTGCCTTGACCATCCTCATCAAGGATGTATGATGCTGACATTCCTGTAGCAATCACCCTGACGGATGATATCTCGGATGAGAGATTCTGGCACTTCTCGCCTGTTTCATTGTAGTAAGAGAGAGTCAGGGAAGAGATTTTGGAACTTACTCTTTGGGGTTCTACCGTAAGTTGTATATTTTCCTGAAGTTCGATATCTGCGTTATAGCTTACGAGGAGATCTGAGCTCAGTCCTGTCTGTCCAGACATATTCCATTGGAGGAAACCGGATAAGTCAGACGGGGCACTGGCTTCAATATTGGAAAAGACAAGATCTTGGCTTCCCTGGTAGAATGTGAATGAGAAAAGGTTTTCAGCCTCGTATTCTCCGTATACTGTCTCTCCGCTGCCTATGATGTCTTCACGGAAGTAGTAGCCGTAGAAATTTGTCGGTGATATGACTTCTGTTTCAGCCGAATTGGCCCATGACGGCAATGCAAGGGAGAGGAATATTGAGACAGGAGACTCGGGTAATCCGTCAGTAGCAATCTTCTGGACAGCTCCGTATGTTATGCCGATGTCCTCAACCAGGGCATAGGTCCGGATATAGTATATCGTTCCGCTTTCACCATTGAACCGGTCTGTCCAAGTGTGCGGCATGCTCCAGCTGTCATTAAGGGAGTGCTGGGATATCTCCATATAGTTGTCCAGCGACACTTCAGGAGAGCGTCCCAGCAGTGTTCCGAATGTCACAACGGCTGGATCGCCGGGATGCAGCATTGTCCCTGTTACCGTAATTGATTGATCGATTACGCTTATATCCAATTGGTTGTCGTCGAAACGGGCTCGCCCGATGGTATAAACTGTACTTGTGGCTGTAGATGCTTCTCCCAGTTCGTTCCTTGCGTAGGCGTATGCATAATAATATGAGGAGGAGTCTAAATCAGAAAGAGTCAGTTCTATGGAGTAGTCATCGGAGTTAGTACACTCATAGGCTGTAAGATTGTCAGGATCTTGTCCGAAATAGAAACCCTTTCCGGTAATGTCAGATGATCCGGTATTTATAATTTCGCATGAAAGTGAAATGCTCGAGGGTGTGGAAATAAATGAGAGTGTGCCCAGCTCCGGAATCTCGTTCGGCATATTGTCGGCTGTGATGTTGCAGTCCGGCATAAGGGATGACAGCCGGTCAATCTGTTCTTTGGGAATAGGCAGCCCGCTTATGTCGAGATTCCTCAAGGATGTCATACCGTAAAGTGCGGATATGTCGCTTATGGTGTTACTCTCACCCTGTTTACTTCCCAAAATGAGTGTTTCTAGGTTAAGATTTTCAAGGAAGGATATGTCATTTATACCGTTTTTGGAGATGTTCAGATATTTCAGACCGCTCATACGGGATATCTCTTCAAAATCCTGAATGTAGGGTGAGTGAATAATGGTCAGGGATTCAATGTATTCTTCTTCGGTCAGCTCAAGGATGCTTGTCATATTCTGGTTGCCGACCAGCGTCCAGCTGGTAATGCTGTATTTGAACAGGGGCCTCAGGTCGTTTATAGCAGAGTTGAGCATGATGTAGGCTCCGCCGAGTATTTCATGGATATGCTCTCCTAAAGTGACCAGATCTGTATTGGAAATAGAGCCAGATCTGTAGAATGTATAGCTGGTTCCATCCACGGAAATAGTGTATTTGTCTGTCTCGGACTGTGGAGCCGCCGAAGCGTTTTGCATGCTGTTGCTTGTGGAGCCGAGCAGGATGTTTCCGGATATTCTGTTGTAGCTCTTGATGAATTCAGTTATTTCTGCGCTGGATTGAAGCAGAGTATTCCCAGTCTTGGTGCTTATACCGTTGCTGGCTTGATTGACGGTAAGTGTCAGGGAGCAATTATTGTTCTTGTCGCGAAGGGATACAGTGGCGGTTCTTTCATCTTCGGTTGTGTTCTCCTGTGCTTTTATGTGGAGAGTTTTGCCGGAGACAGATGCCGACAGCCATCCTTTGTTGGAAGAAACATTTATATAGTTTTCACGGTTTGTGGATAAAGTCCTGGTAAAGGATGTGTCGTTGCAATTGATGTTGACGGTTCTCTGTTCGTCCTGTAGGTCAATATATGCGAAACTGCCGTATCCGTCCACATCGGAGGTGCAGGAGCGGGAAACCAGCAATGCTGACAACAGCAGTATCAGGAACGGTAAGAAATGTCTGGTATGGTGAGTATTCTTCATGTTTCGGAGTTTTGATTGGAATACAGATTATTTAAAAGCAGATTTTCTGTAAGTGTAGAGACGGAAGCCAAGTCCGACAGAGGCTGTGATTACCGGGACACCATTTCCCATGACCACATATGCCGGGCTTAAACCGTATGTCCCGCGGATATTGAGATAGACTACTCTTCCGAAATTGAACTTGAATCCTGCAAGCAGACTGGCATAGTATTTAAGAGCTCCGGAGTCTGGATTTATTTCCAGTTCGTTGTTATAGCCTGGGTTCTCTACATATTTAGCGTTAAGCAGTATGGACTGCTGGAATCCTACTTCGAATATGGCACCGCGTCCCATCCACAGATGCAGGGAAACAGGGATATGCATGTACTGTTGAGTGAGATTGACGTAGGTGCCGCTGTCATATCCGTCTGAAGTCAGCAATGTGTAGTTTCCGGTCTGGTAGGCGTATATGGCCTCGCCGTAGAAACCAACGACGCGGCCCAGCCTCAGCTCGAAATTTGCACCTCCGTATCCTCCGTACCCGAATCCGGGGTAAAGTTCGGGGTCAGTTTTAATATAGGTACCCAATCCGCCTCCTTCTATTCCGAAGGAAAATTTGACAAACTGTGCTTTCGCAACCGTGCTGGCAGATATCAATACAAGTATTGACAGTAAGAATCTAAGTTGTCTCATGTCTGTTGTCTGGAATGATGATGATGGTTCCGTTGGTTAAGGTTTCCACTGTTTCCAGTTGTTCTCTATTCCGGGGCCGCTGAGCAGTTCTGGTGTCTGTTCCATATTGTTGATCCAGACTGAACTTGACTGGACTTTCGCCTTGACGGCATCGTAGAGGTCCTGAATGGTGATGTCTCCGTATGAGTCCTTGAGCTGCTTCAGGAGGAAGTATGTGAACATACCGTGCTGCTTTTCCTGATATGGCATGGACCGCTGTGTGGCGGAGGAGGCTGTCATTACGACCAGATTGCCCTTGATGGGGGTTTCCTTAGGCTGGATGATGATACCGCGGCCGACTCCGCTGTAGCATGCGTCGAGGAATACCATTGTCCTTTTTGCACCGCTTTCACTGAGAGTCGCGTACATGTCTTCGAGCCTGATGCCCTCAGCAGGGGATGTGGTGCTGACATCCACGGGGATGAGGAAGCAGTCCTTGGACGAACCGTCCACCTGACCGTGACCGGCATAGTAGACGTAGATTTCCACCTGTCCGGGATTGAGACTTGCTATACGTGATATCTTGTTGATATTGAAATTCATCTGTGAGTATGTGGCGTTTTTGAGAAGGATGATGTTGTTCTCAGGTACGCCGAGGATGTTCTTTGCATATTCGCTGAAAGTCTCTGCATCGGATACGGCGAAGTCCACATTGGGCTCATATAGTGTCTGCTGCTTGAAGGAGTTATAGTCCTCGTTGCCGATAACCAGGGCGAATTTGTTGTTGTCAGGGTCTTTGATTCTGGTCAGTCCGGACAGAAGTTCGGACTGCTGGGCACTGCCTGCAGCGGGAGCCGAAACATTACTGGGTGAAGTGGTTTCAGGAACGCCTGATGCTCCGGATACCTGCTGAGCCTGTGCCATATAGGCAGGCATAGAGTAGGCGGAACCGCCTCCCAGGACATTTACGGCCAGGTTCATCTTTCCGGTTTCGAACATCATGTATTTGACGTCCGTGTGCTTCTTCGTATAGTCTGTAACTGTCGCAACGATGGACAGCTGTCCGGAGGTCGAGACTGTGGTGTCCAGATAGAATGTCTGCTTGTATTCCTTCGTGTCTCCGGGATTGATGTCCCCAAGCCGGATGACAGAGGCGGATGCGTTGATTCCGGAGGGCCACCTCATGGTGACAGTTACGTCTTTCGCTATGTCAGACCCCTCGTTGATGACAGCAAATTCTACGAGAGCGCTTTTGCCTGGAGCGATTACGGAGTGGTCAGGTGTGTGGACCCAGTAGTTGGCCAGCAGAGGCTCGCACTGGTTGATGCCGAGAGCAGGGAAGGACATGGAGGAGTTGGTTGCTAGGAATTGATTGTCTGCTAGTGCTTTAAAGCTGATATTGATATCCTCGGACACCAGGTCCAGGTTGGACTGTCCTTCGAATGACACAGTTGTGGTTTCTCCAGGCATAATGCGCGGAACGTTAATCGAGTTGGATGCATAGTTGAACCACATGGCCTGTTCTGCCTCTCCTGATAAGGTGATGGAGGCTTTCTCGACAGGCTCCTTGCCATAGTTTTTTAGTTCTACGTTGAGAAGAAATTTCTCACCGGATTCCACTTTCCCGTTCCCATTGTGGTCGGCCAGAGTAACACTCTCGATTCTGAGGTCCGGCCATGTTTCGTTGGCATAGCTCTGGCGGATTATGCCCTGACGTCCTCCGTACGCGACGTAGGCGAGGCCGTCATTGAAGTCGGAGGTGTAAGAGAATATGGTGTCGATGATGATTTTTCCGGTGGGATTGATGAATCCATATTTGCCGTTTATGCATACCCATGCCTTGCCTTCCGAAAAGTTTCCGGCAGCCGTGCATTCCTCGGGCAAGTTGACAGCAGTAGTGCCGTTCGGGCGGATATATTTGAGCCTGCCGTTGGAGGTCTGGACTAGAGCTACTCCTTCCTGGAAAGCGGATACTTTCGTGTAGCTGGAGGGGAGGAGTGAGTAGCGTCCTTTCTCGTACTTGATGAAGAAGTATTTCTCACCTTGTTTAAGGAACCCGCTGCCGTAGTTGTTGGACAGGTATATGTTGTCAGCCGTAAAAGGGAAGTCGAGCGCCTGCCGTTTTCCTTTGGCATTGATGGAGAAGTGGCGTCCGTTGATGGTTACCAGGGCTTTCTCTCCGAAGAAATCGCTGGCCTGATCGAATATAGGCTCTATTGCGAGGAATCCGCGGCTGTCGATGTACCCATAACGGTCCTGTCCACGCACTTTTTTCTTTACTCTGGCAAGACCGTTGCTGTAGGAGTGGAAAGTCATGTCGGAGGGCAGGCCCTGAACTTTGCCGTTGGAATTGATGTAGTACCAGCTTTTGTCGATGGCGGCCAGCGCTACGTTGTTGGAGAACGGTGCGATGGTATCGTAGATGCACTTGAACACCTCACGTCCGGTAGGAGTGATTACGCCCCATTTGCCGTCTTTCTTGACTATGGCAAGGCCGTTGGAAAAGTCCTTTACTTCCTCGTATTCGGCAGGAATGACGACGTTGCCTTTTACATCCTCATATCCCCATTTGCCGGCTTCGTAGAAAGCGGCAAAGTCATCGGAGTAGGGACGCTGGCTCTGTCCGTGGACAGTGCGGATCCACTTGAATGAGCTGGTGGCTGGGTGGAATGTCTCGGTCTGGGCCCGAAGCATGAATGCTCCGGTAGGCAGAACCAGCAGCGATAAGATTATTGTTGTAATATTTTTCATAGATAGATGTGTTTTTATTTTTCCTGTTACTGTATCACTATGGCTTCACGCCATGCCGCCCTCTCGTCTGCCGGGATGGCGTATATCCATTTCAGGACAGTTTCAAATGTGATTGTATTGTCAATGAACGGGATGTCCCTTTTGGTCGCGACGGCAATCAGATTGATGGTCTCGAATTTCTTGGATTTGTCCAGTTTTTCCATGATGTATTCCATGTTCTCATTTGTGGGAAACTGGTAATCGGTCTCTTTGCGGAAGATTTTTTTAGCCTCGTACTGGTTGGGGTATATAACCGAGCCGCCGTTGTCATCGAACCAGAACAGGTGCATGTAGGCGTCCTGCCCGTAAATCTTTGCTGTAAAGGTCAGGCGGTCTCCTTCTCCATAGATAGTATGGGGCTGGGTGATATCCAGGACGAATGTCGGATCTATCTCGCCTCCCCGCTTTACATCCGCGTCAATAGTGGCGACTGCATAGCGTTTACCGTCCGTGACTTCCTCAGAATACTGGACATCACGGATATTGATGAATCCGTCAACCTGCAATGTCGTCATTCTGGAAAGTACCTGGCTGAACTCGCTGCCGTCATCCTGACTGATCAGTCCTGTCACGCTCCAAAGTTTCTCAGGTACTCCGGCTTTGCGGAGTGCCTCTGTCTTGGCATTCTGAAGAGCCTTCTGCTCAGCTTCTTCCAAAGTGATATGACGGGAAATCTCACACTTGCCGACAGCTCCTCTGACTCTCTTGGACTGAGACTGGGCCATGGCATTGAATGTGTTTCCTGCTATGAGGAACAGGAACAGTGCAAAAACAATTTTTGAAATTTTCATAATTTACCTAATGAGCTGCAAAATTGGTAAATTTTTATGAGAATATCAAAATAGTTTGTTATAATTTCCCGATGGATTTTAAGTACTTGGTACAGGTAAGTTTGTAGTCTGCAACAGCCTCTATCCAGTCACAGTTGCATTTGCTCCATTGGGTCTGCGCTTCCAGTACGTTGACAAGTGTCTCCATCCCCAGTTCGTATTGGTCACGGCAGACTTTGAGGTTCTTTTCCGCGCTTTCCAAAGCACTGCGGGTCATACTGGCCTGAAGTGCGGCATCGGAAACAGCGAACAGGTTCTGGGCTCTCTCCAGTTCCATCAGCCCTGCCAGGCGGTCGAGTTCCTCCAGAGCCATTTCGTGCTCTTTCTTGGCAGACTGCACCTTGAGATATCCTTCGCCCCAGGCGAAAATGGGAACCTTGAGAGTCGCCATGACCGTGAATCCATCCTGGTTGAGGATTACCTCGTCCTGGAGTTTCAGTCCGTGGGAATATCCGTAGCTGGCCACAACTCCCAGCTGGGGGAGAAAGTCGGAGCGTACAAAATCTACGTTGCGCCGTTTCAGCTCTGCCTGTCTGACCAGAAGCTGGTAGTCTGCCCGTCCTTCCACTGTGTCGGATTCAGAGTATATGGTTTCGTGCAGGAATTCCGTGCTGTCCACGTCGAAACCGCTCTGGTCAACTTCAATCTTTGTGGTAAGAGGCAGTCCCAGGATGTGGCATAGATTCATCATGGCCAGACGCTGTCCGTTGCGGGCTTTGGAGAGCATGAGGGCGGCATTGTTCCGCTGTACTTCTACTTTCAGCAGGTCGGTTGATGTGGCCATGCCCACGTCTATGGCATTCTCAACAAAGGTGTACATGCTGTCTACTGTGCTGCTGAAGCTTTCGGCCGTTTCCAGCAGCCTGCAGGTTTTTACGTACATCCAGTAGGCCTCGTCCACTGAGACTATGACCTCGTCGGCCTTCAGCCTGGAGTTGAGGACTGCCATCTCCTTGCCGATGTCGGCCATCCGGTAGCCGGAAACGATTTTACCTCCCATGAATACGGGCTGAGTTACGGAAATCCCGGCCGTGAAGGTATTGGCAAGGTCCACGGACAGGGTCATCGGAGGAATGACGGCGTACTGGTTGAAGACGGGTATGCCGTTGTTGTAGACAATGTTGCCGGCGGCGTCCTTCATCAGGTCCGGAACCAGGTTGCCGTAGACGTTCTTGTATATGGGCAGGGCTCCGCCGCTGAAGTCGTAGTCAAATGAACTGGAGGTCCAGAGGTAGAGGCCGTAGGCGGAGAATTTGGGCAGGAAATTGGTGATTACAGCCTTGCGGTCCAGTGCGGTCTTCTCTTCCATCAGCCGGGCGCTGCGCAGTACGGCACTGCTGTCCAGGGCAATGCTCCGGCACTGCTCCAGTGTGAGGAAGCGTTTCTGCGGCTGGGCCGTGGCTGTAGCAGGAAGCAGGAGGAGGACCGCCGTCATCAGGCCCAAAATCCGGGTATATGAGGGTATATGTCTCATGGTCATGCCTTTTTAATCTTGAAGAACAATGAGTACAGTACGGGCAGGAAAACGAGGGTAATCAGGGTGCCCACTGTCAGTCCGCCCATGATGGTCACTGCCAGCGAGCCGAAGAGAGGGTCGCTGAGCAGGGGCGCCATGCCCAGGACTGTGGTCATCGAGGCCATCATCACGGGGCGCAGGCGGGAGAGGGTGGAGTCGACTACTGCCTTGTAGGGCTCGACCCCGAGGCTCAGCTGCCGGTCTATCTCGTCGATGAGGACGATGCCGTTCTTGATCATCATGCCGATGATGCCCAGGCAGCCGACCATGGCCACGAAGCCGAAGCTCATGCCGGCGGCCAGCATGCCGAAGACTATGCCTATGGCCACAAGAGGCAGGCAGCAGACGATAATCAGCGGCTTTTTGATGTCCTTGAACAGGGCTATCATGATCAGCAGCATGACCACTATCGCGTGCGGGAAGTACTTGAACAGGTAGCGGGTGGACTGCCGGCTGGCGTCGTACTCGCCCAGCCAGGTGAGGGTGTAGCCGTCGGGCAGCTCAATGGCCTCTATCCGGTCCTTGACGGCGTCGCGGGCCTGGGCTGCGGTGTATCCTGCGGTGTTGTTGCACTGGGCCTTGATGGCCCTCTGTCCGTTATACCGGCAGATCTTGGGCTCGTTCCACTCGATGACGGTGCCTGAGGTTATGGTGTTCAGGGGCAGGGGAGATACCAGCGCGTCGATGATGTCCGCCCGGCCGGTGGTGCCGGTCATCACTCCCTGTACGGTCTCCATGTTGGCTACCGACGATACGGACGGCAGCAGGCCCCATACCGGGGTGTTGCGGATGCTCTCCACCGGCTCTCCGTCCATGCCGGTGCTGCGGATGTAGATGCCAAGCCTCTCGCCTCCCTCGTTGAGGGTGCCGCAGGGGATGCCCTCTGCCGCAGCCATCACGGAGATGCCGGCGGAACTGCGGGAGATGCCGGCCTGACGGGCAGCCGCCTGGTCGTATTCCACCTTGACGGCCGGTACCATCGGAGACCAGTCATCGGTCACAAGCCAGGTGGCGTCGCTCTCCTCCATTATGGCCTGGGCCTGGGCGCAGAGGTCCTTGAGCACGGCAGGGTCAGGTCCCTGGAACATAGCCTCGACGGGATAGGGGCGGTACATCAGGTTGTACTGCTTTACCCTGACGTATGCCTCGGGGTAGGCGGCCATCAGCTCTTTCTGCATCCTGGGGATGCTCTCTATCATTTTGTCGTAGTCCTCATAATCGATGATCAGCTCTCCGTAGCTCAGCGAGGGGTCTGCGATGGCCCTTACTAAGCAGTACCGTCCCGGAGTGCCGCCGAGAGAGGTGACGACGTGATTGACATTGTCATCCTGACGGATATATGCCTCCATTTCCTCTAAGTCCTTCTCTACCTTGCCGGGAGCGGTGCCCTCGGGCATGCGGTACTCGATGTAGAGCTGGTTGTAGGCCATGTCGGGGAAGAACATCTGGGGGATGTACTGATAGCACCATACGCTGCCGAGCACTAAGATGACGGCTATACCGACGGCGATGAGACGGTGTGAGAGCACGTGGTCCAGCACGCGGCGGAACCAGCGGTATATTTTAGAGTCAAACGGGTCTTTGTTCTCATTTGGGGTGCCGCTGCCCTTGGGATAGCGCAGGGTCAGGTCGCAGTGCACCGGGACGTGGGTCAGGGCCAGCACCCAGCTCAGCAGCAGGGAGACGGCCAGGACGATGAAGAGGTCCCTCACGTAGGTTCCGGCCATGTCCGGGGACATGAATATCGGGAAAAATGCCAGTATGGCGATGACAGTGGCTCCGAGCAGGGGCATGGCCGTCTTCTTGCAGATGTTGGTCAGGCACTGGGGCTTGGGCACTCCCCGCTTCATGTCCACGAGGATGCCGTCCACTATCACTATCGCGTTGTCCACCAGTATGCCCATCGCTACGATGAAGGAGCCGAGGGACACCCTCTGCAGGGTACCGTCCATCATATCTAAGATGAAGAACGAGCCGAAGACTATCACCACTAAGCTGGTGGCTATGATGACTCCGCTGCGGAAGCCCATGGTCAGCATCAGCAGCAGGATGACTATTACGATGGATTCTATCAGGTTGACGATGAAGGTGTTGATGGAGCTGCCGACTATCTCGGGCTGGAAGAATACCTTGTGGAACTCCATGCCGGCGGGGACGGACTCAGCCTTGATCTCCTCTAACCGGGCCTCCACTTCCTTGCCTATCTTGATGATGTCGGTGCCGGACTCGGCGGAGATGAGCAGGCCGATGGCCGGCTGTCCGTCGTATTTCATGGAGTTGCGCACGGGTGTCTGCCAGCCGTAGGTGACGTCGGCCACGTCGGAGAGCTTGAGCTGGTCGTCCTCATGGCCCTGGATGATGAGGTTGCGTATGTCCTCGATGCTTTCGTAGGCGTCCCCCATCTCTATCTTCATCCTGCGGTCCGGGGTGTCGAAGTATCCGGAGTAGATGACCGAGTTCTGGGAATTGAGAGTGGTCAGCAGCTCGGTGGGATGCACTCCGAGGTTGGCCATGCGGTCGGCCTTCATGTCGATGTTCACGCAGCGGGTGCGCTCTCCGTAGGTGATGGCCTTGGACACTCCCTCTATGTCGCTGAGCTCCCGGCAGACCATGTCGGCGTAGCGTCCGGCTTCCTCATACCCGTATCCGTCGAATGTCAGGGCGTAGAACATGCCGTAGACATCCCCGTAGTCGTCCATGACCATGACCTGCGCCGATGCGGGCAGGGATGCCTTGGCGTCATTGACCTTGCGGCGGAGCAGGTCCCACTCCTGCTGGGTGTCGGAGTCGGGGGTAGTGGTCTTGAGGGTGACCGTGATGATGGCCATGTCGTCGAAGGACTGGGAGGTCACCGTTCCCACCTCACTGATCCTGCGGATGGTCTCCTCGAGCGGGCGGGTCACCTCCAGTTCCGTCTCGTAGGCGGTCGCTCCGGGGTAGACGGCGGCCACCACGGCGACCTTGACCTTGATCTCCGGGTCCTCGAGCTTGCTCATGCTGTTGTAGGCAAATGCTCCGCCCACGACGAGGCAGATGAGCACCGCCACGACCAGTATCCTGTTCTTCAGGGCGTATTCTGCTATGTTCATGGCTCCGTAGGTTTACAGAAGATTACCCGGGTTGGTGGCGGATTTGCCTGGGAGCACCTTGACCTGTGCTCCGTCCTTCAGGGAATTGACTCCGGCGGTTACGACTGTCTCTCCGGCCTTCAGTCCGGAGATGATGCGGGCGTTGCCGTCGCGGTCGATGTCGTCGGCATTTACGGCCCGTCTCCGGATAGTGTTGTCCGGACCTACTGTCCATACGCAGGTGGCGCCTCTGTCCTCGAAGAGGGCTGTGGCCGGAATGCTGACCGTGCCGTCCTCGTCCGTGCGGTACTCGATGCAGACTCCTGTGCTGATACCGGAGTGGGGCAGGGTTCCGTCCGGTGCCGGACGGAGGGCGTAGCGGGCGGTGAAGAGCTGGTTGAGATTGGCCTTCTTGGTTATGTCGATGAGCCTGAGCTCAAATGTCTTTCCGGGATAGACGTCCACGGTGCACCAGCTGCGGACGGCCTTGTCGATATTGACGAAGTCATCTACGGGTATGTCCACCTTCACGATCGGGGCGCCGTCGCTGATGAGGGTGATCACCGGCATACCGGCCCCGACCGTCTCGCCGGCCTCGAAGTGTACCTGCTGGACATAGCCGTCGAAAGGTGCGAGCATCTTCGTGTCATTGAGGGCGTTCTGGTGGGCGTGGTAGAGGGCGGTTATCTGCTCCAGACCATAACGGGCCTTATCGTAGTCGTTCTGAGTGGCGCTGCCGCGGTCCGAGAGCTCGATGACCCTGCCGGCCTCGGCCTTGACCTGCTCGTACTGGGCGGTGGTGGCGGCTAACTGTATGGCGTAGTCACGCTCCTCTATCTCAGCCAATGTGTCTCCTTGACGGACGTGCTGCCCCTCGCGGAAGTGTACGGCGGCTACAGGACCCGCAACCCTGAATGACAGGTTGACATCCTTTGCCGGCTGTATCCGGCCCGGATAGGTGACGGTGCGGGTGCTGCCGATGCTCTGCGCTGCTGCCGTTCTGACATTGGGTACGGCAACTTCCTTATGCTGCCCGTTATCTTTTGATTTACATCCTGTTACCGATACCGCTGCAAGCACTGCGGCGACACTGACGGCGATGGTTCCGAATATGCGGTAATTCATCTTTAAAAAGTATTTAATAAGCCTATTAAGGAATGGCTGTAATAATGCAAAAAATATGCCGCCTACTGCGCTACGAAGCGGTAGACTATCTCGCCTGCCTGACGCTCGGGGGCGTCCTGGGATGCGGTGAACCGGGAGGCAGATGCGGCCCTGAGGGCGTAGTCCCGCAGGCATTGGTCCGGAGATGAGACTGATTCTATGATTTTCACCCCGATGACGTAACCCTTCCGGTTGACGATGACGCTTACCGAGACATCGCCGCCGCCCATGCATTTGTAGGCCGGTACGGGCAGGTTCATGGCCTTTCGTCCTTCGAGGGTGTAAGAGATGACGGACGGTCCCTGATAAGCTTCGGTTTCCTTGCCGCCGTCCTCTTTGTAGACTGATACCTGGTCTTCGGATGATGACGCCTCCTCGACTTCCCTACGGGACCGGTCCAGCCGCTCCTGGAGTTCGCGGGCCTCCTTGTAGATGTCCTCAGGATGATCGTGACGGTCATCCCTCAGCGGTTCAGACGCGTCTACGGCAACATTGCGTATGGATCGGGCGCTCTGGTTGCGGGAGGCATTGAGCAGTGCGTCCAGTTCTGCCTCAATTTCCTCGCTCACGCTTTCCTGCATCTGTGCCCTGGCCTCCCTGGCTTCCTGGGCTTCCTGCTCGGAAAAGTCTATGAGGAATGAGGTATCCCTTACCAGCTGGGTGTGTATCGACCAGCTCAGCAGGACGATGATCAGGAGCAGGTGTACGATGAGTGTGAGGTACAGCCCTGCCTTGTCATCGGTATCTACGCGGAGATACTTCAGCAGGGGCCTGAGCCAGGAGTTGATCCTGGACAGCGGGCCCCTGCGCAGCTTCTCGGTGAGCGGCCGGATGCGGTCAGCTATTTTTGAGATGATTTTCAATGGTGGCTATGAGCATGTCTATGCCCACCTGATTGTGCCCGCCCTGGGGCAGTATCAGGTCGGCGTATCTCTTGGTGGGCTCTATGAACTGCAGATGCATGGGCTTGAGTACTCTCTCGTAGCGCTCGATGACCTTGCCCACGTCACGGCCTCTCTCGATGATGTCGCGGGAGATGACCCTGACTAAGCGGTCGTCCGGGTCGGCGTCCACATACACCAGGATGTCCAGCATGCTGCGCAGCCTTGCGTCTGTGAAAATCAGGATGCCCTCCACCAGTATGATATCGGCGGGATGGACAGTCACGGTCTCGGTGGCCGAGCGTGTGCAGGTCAGGTAGGAGTAGACGGGCTGCTTCACCGTCCTGCCGTGCTGCAGCTCGTCGAGCTGCTCTATGAGCAGGTCGAAGTCGATGGCGTTCGGATGGTCGAAGTTGATTTTCTGCCGGTCCTCCAGCAGGGGAATGTCGCTGTTGTCCTTGTAGTAGGAGTCCTGGGGGACAACAACGACCTCTCCTCTCTTGAAGTGTTCCGAGATCTTCTGGACCACTGTGGTCTTGCCTGAGCCAGTGCCGCCGGCTATACCGATAGTAAGCATGGTGCCGGTCTTTAGAATTCTGCGGACTTGGGTGTCCTAGGGAAGGGAATGACGTCACGGATGTTGCTCATGCCGGTGACGAAGAGGAGCAGGCGCTCGAAGCCCAGTCCGAAGCCGCTGTGGGGAGCTGTGCCGAAACGGCGGGTGTCGAGGTACCACCACAGGTTGGTCATGTCCATGTGCAGCTCGTCGATACGGGCCATCAGCTTGTCATAGGACTCTTCCCTCTGTGAGCCTCCGATAATCTCGCCGATCTTCGGAAAGAGCACGTCCATTCCGCGTACGGTCTTGCCGTCATCGTTCTGCTTCATGTAGAAGGCCTTGATGTCCTTAGGGTAGTCGGTGAGGATGACGGGTTTGCCGAAGTGCTGCTCGACCAGGTAGCGCTCGTGCTCGCTCTGCAGGTCCACGCCCCACGATACGGGATACTCGAACTTGACTCCGGACTTGGTGAGGATGTCCACGGCCTCGGTGTAGGTGGTGCGGACGAAGTCGGTGTTCACTACGCCCTTGAGTCTCTCTATGAGGCCTTTGTCTATCATGTTGTTGAGGAAGATGAGGTCGTCCATGCAGTGCTCCAGCGCGTACCTTACGAGGTACTTGATAAAGTCCTCCGCCAGGTCCATGTTGTCCTCTATCTCGTAGAAGGCCATTTCGGGCTCTACCATCCAGAACTCGGCCAGGTGGCGGGGAGTGTTGGAGTTCTCGGCCCTGAATGTAGGTCCGAATGTGTAGATCTCGCCCAGGGCCATCGCTCCGAGCTCACCCTCGAGCTGACCGCTGACGGTCAGGTTTGTATGGCGGCCGAAGAAGTCCTGCGACCAGTCCACCTTTCCTTCCGGAGTGCGGGGAGGATTGCTCACGTCGAGGGTAGTCACCTGGAACATAGCGCCTGCACCCTCAGCGTCCGATGCTGTGATGAGGGGTGTGTGGAGGTAGTAGAAACCCTTGTCGTTGAAGTATTTGTGAATGGCGTATGCCATGGCGTGGCGGATTCTCAGCACGGCTCCGAAGGTGTTGGTGCGTGGACGCAGATGTGCGATCTCGCGCAGGAACTCCATGCTGTGACCTTTTTTCTGGAGAGGGTATTTCTCGGGGTCTGCGGTGCCGTAGACCTGGATGGAGGTTGCCTGGATCTCCACCTTCTGACCGCTGCCGATGGATTCGACGAGTTTTCCTGTTACTGCGATGCATGCTCCCGTAGTGATGTCCTTGAAGGACTCATCGGGGGTGAAAGTCGCCATGTCGCATACAATCTGTATGTTGTTGATGGTCGAACCGTCGTTGAGGGCGATGAATGTGATGTTCTTGTTGCCTCTTTTGGTCCTTACCCAGCCCTTGGCGAGTACTTCCTTGCCGGGGGTCTCTTTGAGAAGCTCTGCGATTTTCTGTCTCTTGAGTGTCATTATATGTGTTTTTTGTATTTCCATATTTAAAATGTGATTCCCATCGCTTCGCATATCTTCTTGGGAATCTCGGTGTTGTCCATGCGACCGGAGAACAGGCTGCTGCCTGCGCCTATGGCGAATACCGGGACGTTTGCTCCCGAGTGATCTCCGGTAGTCCAGCCTATGTGTGCTGCGTGTGAGGCCTCATCCATCTCCTTGCGCTCCTCATCAGAGGCGAAGTCCTTGGATTTGTCGATGTTCTCAATCTTGTCGAAGTAGACGTTGTATCCGCTTTTCCAGCTCATGGTCAGTCCGCCGGTCTCGTGGTCTGCAGTTACGACAATAAGTGTCTCGTCAGGGTGTTCGTTGTAGAATTTTACGGCTTCGGCGACAGCGTCGGACAGGCTGAGGGTCTCGAATATCATGGCCTTGGTGTCGTTGCCGTGGCTGGCCCAGTCGATTCTACCTCCCTCTGACATTACGAAGAAGCCTGGACTTTCCCTGTCGTAAAGGAAATCAATGGATGCCTTCACGAGGTCTGCCTGTGTCATGTCGCCTTCCTTCATGTCGATTGCGTAGGGCAGCTCAGTTTTCGTACGGCCGTCTTCCTGCAGCAGCATCATTTTTCCGGCACTTGTCTTCATGCTGTGGAACTCTTCCATGCCTTCTGCTATTATGTAGCCGTTTTTTTCAATGAGGTCGTAGACGGATGTCTTGTCTCCGTCCTCTCCTGTACTTTCAATCACACCGCCGCCGGCGAAGAACTCGAATCCGGAGCCCGGTATCTCCATTGCTATGTCGTAGTAGTCGCTTCTGGAGGCGCTGTGTCCGTAGAATGCTCCTGGCGTAGCGTGGTTGATACCTACTGTAGAAGAGATTCCCACTTTATATCCTGCGTTGTGAATCTTGCTGGCTATGCTTTCCAACATTGTAGTGTCAGGAGTCACACCCAGCATCCCGTTGTCAGTCTTGCTGCCGGTTGACAGAGCTGTTCCGGCTGCAGCGGAGTCTGTAATGAGATTTGAGGCGGAGTGTGTGACAGCCCATCCGAGAACGGGAAACTGTGAGAAAGCGAGGGGCCTGCTGTCAAATACGTCCTCAGTATATCCCAGCCAGTATTCTGTTACAGAAACGTGGTTGAAGCCCATGCCGTCGCCGATGAAGTAGAATACGTATTTGGCTTTCTGCTGTGCGGACAGGAGCAAGGGAAGCAGGAGTAGGATGGTAATAAATGAGAACTTCTTCATTTTATGGGTTGCTAATAAGTTATTTAGTTAAAAATGGGTGTCCCACTTTGCATGAGGCACCCATTTTTCAGTTCCGGCAGTAAGATTTAGTTTACTCCTGCGGGAGCAATTTTTCTTGCTGCGTACATAATCTTCAGTGCGGAGCAGCGGCGGAGCTCCTGCTTAACCTCGGTGACTATACCCATGCGGGTACCTTCGTCGATTTTAAGCGAGATGCTCATCAGCTCGCGGTCAACCTCACTCAGGGCCTCGCGTTCAGCGGCAACGAAGTCGCTGATGTCCTTTACAGTCCTGAAAGAGTCATTGAGCTGGATACGGGAATCCGTACCGAATTCTTTCTGGTATTGCAGTGAAGGAGTGCCTATAAAGATGTAAGAGCAAAGATCTTTTCTTTCGAGCTTCGTCACTTCGGAGGCCTCGGGCAGCTTCACATTCACCATACGGTCTGTCTGACGCATACTGGTGGAGACCATGAAGAACATGAGAATCATGAACACGATGTCCGGAAGGGATGCTGTGTTGATACCGGGTGTTCCTTTGTCTCCTTTTTTCAGGAATTTAGCCATTTCAAAATCCTCCTATTGTTTAGTTACATCCAAAGGTTCTGCCTCGGAGAGACGGTTGGGGATAGCTTCGCGGACGATGTCCTGCTTGTCAACAGGGAGATCGTTGTAGACAGCACCGAAATGCGCCATGGCGAAATCGTCCCTGACCTTATTGATGGCCCTCACAATGACGTTCGTAATCTCAATGTATTTGCTGTAGAGACTCTGACGGTCATTCTGGAGAGAAATCACTCCCTCAGATACCGGATATTCTCCAAAGCCTTCGATATTCTTGACAACCTTCGAGGGAAGGTCCGAACGGTCATTGGGGTTGGTGAGGAACTCAATAACTATCTCTTCGAGCTGCGCATCCGAAAGAATAACTTCACCTCCTGCCATAACGCCGTTCCTGGAGTTGATCTTCACGTCGAGCATGTTTCGACGGTTCACCTTCAAGTCCTCCAGCTGAGCATTCTCGGGAGGCATAGGAGGGAGACGGCGGGACAGACCTGTTTCAGGGTCCATCGTACTCACCATCAGGAAGAAGATCAGCATGAGGAACGAGATGTCCGCCATGGAACCTCCGTTTATTTCAGGTGTTTTCTTAGATGCCATAGTTATTGCTTACTGTTTGTGAATAAGGTTTCTTACACTGCCCCATACTAAGGCGAGTAATGCGAGTACAACCAATGCGTAGCTCAGGTTGAGCAGAGTATCGGTCATTTTCAATGTAGCGTGAGTAGGCTGTACGGCCATATTCACGGCGATAGGGTCTCCGCTGGCGAGCAGGAAAGACGCACCGATGAGCACAACGGCTATCAGCAGTACGAAACCTGTCTTCTTGAGGGACTTCTTGTTGCCTGCCATATTGATGAGAGAGAGCACCACGACAAGCACTATCGCAGCAATCACCAGAGCATAGGCCCAGAAGAGCACTATGTCAAGCATGCCGGTGGTTGCAAGCGCCTCTGCCAGGTTGTTGACTGTGTACAGTCCAGTGTTCCCATTGTAGATGAAGAACGCTACCAACCCGATCAGAGAGAGAACCAGCAGACAGATTTCTAATATTTTTGTGAATTTACTAGTCATGATTTGTGATTGTTACTTGTTCTGATATTTTACGATCATATCTACGAGGGAGATGGAAGCGTCTTCCATGGAGAGGACGATACCGTCAACCTTAGCGATAAGATAGTTGTAAAGTATCTGAAGGATAATAGCGACAACCAGACCGCCGACGGTGGTAATCAGGGCGACTTTCATACCGCCTGCAACGAGGGTCGGGCTGATATCACCGGCTCTCTGAATCTCGTCGAATGCCTGAATCATACCGATCACAGTTCCCATGAATCCGAGCATAGGTGCAACGGCGATGAAGAGAGTAATCCAGGAAAGACCTCCCTCGAGGAGACCCATCTGAACAGAACCGTAAGATGTGATGGATTTCTCAACTTCCTCTGCGCCCTTGTCATAACGGAGCAGACCCTGATAGAAGATAGAAGCCACAGGACCGCGGGTGTTGCGGCATACATCCTTGGCAGCCTCAACTCCACCGTTGTTAAGAGCGTCCTCAACTTTCTTGAGAAGTTTCTCAGTGTTGGTGCTGGCCAAGTTCAGGTAAATAATCCTCTCGATGGCAACAGCAAGACCGAAAACGAGGCAGGCGATGATGGTAGCCATGAAGCCGGCACCACCCTCGATGAAGAGCCTCTTGATTTCCTGATGCATAGGAGCCTCAGCGGGAGCTTCCTCAGAAGCGGCATCGACCACGGGCTCAAATGCCACCTGTTCGGTAGTGTCTGCAGTAGCGAGAGAGTCTCCGTCCTGCGCAAATGCGTATTGTGCAGTGAAAGTCATGAGACCCATAACTGCCAAAAACATGAAGATTTTTTTCATACAATTTTTGATTAGTTATTAAACAAGTTTTTAATGAGTTTTTTCAATCAGCTAAAAGCGGAGAGGGCGGGATTCGAACCCGCGAAACCCTTTTGGAGTTTACGCACTTTCCAGGCGCGCGCCTTCGACCACTCGGCCACCTCTCCAAGAAAACACCGCCAAAATTAGAAATTATTTTTCATAAAATCTACATTTCTGTGAGTTCTCCTCTAATATTTTTTTTCAAAAAATTAACAACCGTCTCATTATCAGGATATTGACCTAGTAAAAAAAATAATTTGGCGACAGCTGCCTCCGTAGTGCAGTCGCTCCCGCCCGTTACGCCTATTTTTTTAAGGGATTTGCCGGTTGAATATGCGTCCATGTCTACTCTACCTGCCTGACATTGAGTAATGTTTAAAACGATAACGCCCCTGTCTACGGCTTTTTTTATACAGTCAGTGAACCATTGTCCTGACGGAGCATTGCCTGAACCGTAGGTCTCCAGAATGATTGCTCTTATGCCCGATATGCATACCAATGTGTCGAGAATCTCTTGTTTCATTCCGGGTATAACTTTGATAATCAAGACTGAGGGATCAAGGTCGTATACGGGTTTCAGGGGTTGGTTCCAGTTTTTGGGGTAGCGGATACACGATGTGTTGAACTTAAGATGTATTCCGGCTTCGGCGAGGACGGGGTAATTTGCCGAGCGGAAGGCGCGGAAGTTCTCGGCTGTGTATTTGGTGGTCCGGTTTCCTCTGTATAGCTGGCTTTCAAAGTAGATACATACTTCGGGGACCATCGGATGGCCGTCAGAGTCTTTCGATGCGGCAATCTCGATGGAGGAGATAAGGTTCTCTTTCCCGTCAGTACGCAGCATCCCGATTGGAAGCTGACTGCCTGTGAATACGACGGGCTTGGTTATATCTCCCAGCATGAAACTGAGGGCTGAGGCGGAGAAAGACATGGTATCGGTACCGTGCAGAATGACGAATCCGTCATACCTGTCGTAATGCTCCTCGATAAGTCTGGTGAGCTTTTTCCAGAATTCGATGTTCACGTCCGAAGAGTCAATTACGGGATCGAAGGAGTAGGTGTCTATCGTATATCCGAATTTCTTGAGCTCCGGTACTTCTTCCAATATCTGGGAGAAATCAAAGGGGCGCAGGTCGAAGGATACGGGATCCTGTTTCATTCCGATGGTGCCTCCGGTGTAGACCAGGAGTATGGAAGTCTTGTCTCGCATGTTGTCAGTCTGTTATTTTGATGTTGAATAATTCCTTGGCTGCTGCTGTGGTTATGAGGTCAACTGTTTCTACTGTTGTCCCCTTTATGTCAGCTATCTTAGCTGCGACGAGGCCCAGATATGAGGACTCGTTGCGTCTGCCTCTGTGCGGTACAGGGGCAAGCCATGGCGAGTCGGTTTCCAAAACGATACGTTCCAGCGGGATGTCGCGGACAGTGGCGGCTATGCCTGCGTTCTTATAGGTTACCACACCGCCGATGCCGACGCGGAAGTCTCCGCAGCTGCAGATTCTGCGGTATGTCTCAATGCTTCCGGAGAAAGCATGAAAGACCCCCCGCATCCGTATTCCTGTTTCAGCGAGGGTGTCCAGAACTTCAAAAACCGTGTCGTGTGCGTCACGTACGTGTATTATGACCGGCAGGTCTGCGTCCGAGGCCCAGATTATCTGTTTCCGGAAGGCTTCCACTTGTTCGTGGAAATATTCATCTGACCAGTGCCTGTCAAGACCTATCTCCCCGACAGCGGCCCATCCTCCGTCTGCCAGGTGTTTCTCGACAAAATCCAGTTCCTGTTTCCAGTTCTCTCCTACAGATGTGGGATGCAGCCCGGTGGCAGTGCTTACTGTACCTCCGGCCTGTGTGGCCCGGGCCATCATGCGGTCATGTACGGAGGAGTCTATGCCCGGGAAGATAAGATGTGTGACTCCTGACTGCAAGGCCCTTTCCAATGCTTGGGAAAAGTCTTCGTCGAAAGCCTCGTCGTATAGATGGGAGTGAGTGTCTATCATCGTACCTTTAATATATAGCGGCCGTAAATGTCTGCCTCTATAATTCCCTCAATCTCCATTTCCGTAAGCCGGACCAGGGTTTCTGCCGGGTCGGCTCCGGTTTTCTGCAGCAAGGCATTCCGTTCTACGGCCGGTTCATCCGACAAAGCTAATAATATATTCCGTTGGATGTAGTCGCTCCGCTCGAAAAGTTGTTGAAAAACTTTTCCGCTTCCGACTTTTTCCATATCGTTCCAGCCCATTGCGGCGGATATGCTTTCGGGAGAAGATATAATTGCCGCTCCGTTGGCTTCAATAAGGCGGTTGCATCCTTCAGAACAGGAATCTCCGATACGTCCTGGAATTGCGAATACGTCTCTGGAGTAGGACAGGGCGGTACGGGCAGTGATAAGACCTCCGCCTTTAATACCGGATTCTGCCAGCACTACGGCATCTGCCATGCCTGCGATTATCCGGTTCCGGCGCAAAAATGTGATGGCCATAGGAGTTGAGCCTTTGGGAAAATCTGTTACGAGGGCGCCTTTTCCTGCAATCTGTATGGCGTATTTCCGGTGAGGCGGGGGATAGATGCTGTCCATTCCTGTAGGTAAGACAGCAATGGTGGGCAGGCCATATTCCATGGCGGCAAGGTGCGCCGTGATGTCAATCCCGTATGCCAGACCGCTGATTACGGTCGGTCTGTCCGCGAGTGATGCCAGGTGCTCTATTATTCTGCGGCACTGAATTTTCCCGTATGACGTGGCCTTGCGGGTGCCGACAATAGCCACGGAGCGGGACGGGTTCAGCCCGCAGCATCCCATATAGAACAGAACTGTCGGAGCATCCGGGCATTCCTTGAGGCGGCGGGGGTACTCTTTGTCCCGGATGTAGATGATCCGGACACCTTTGTTGCGGGCCCATCGCACTTCTTCTTCTGCAGTCCTCAGTATCCCGGGGTTGAGTATGGCGCTGCTGTAATATCCTTTGTCCTGCAGTGTGTCCCTGAGCTCAGCGGCACTCATTGCGAAAATTTCCCCAGGGGAAGGGAATCTGTCTGTGAGTTTCCGGGCATCCCGGCAGTTGTAGTTGAATATCCTGTTGATGGCGCAGGCGTAAACTGTTTCGTCGTATTCCATGGGACTAATGTAGTGGAATAAGGCGAGGGAGGGTGGAAAATAAAAAAAACGGATAAAAAATATCCGTTTTCAATATCCTGTGAAAATTTTGAAGCAGTGAAAGACTGTTTAAAAACTGTCTGGATTTAAAAAATCATCTCCGTATTTCTCATGGTAATAGAGTGAGTCTTCGGAATCAAATGTATCTATAGCAAATACTTCATTTTCTATACTGCGTGCATTCTGAATCTGATGCTGCTCTATTACGTTGTCTCTGTTGCGTACAGTCTCGAATGTGAACAATCCTATGCCGCAGACAATGATGACTGCCGCTGCCGCCTTAGTCCAGCCAGACCGCAATATCCGGAATATAACCGGTGTCCTTTGAACTGTGCTGTCCTCATCCTCGAACATCCCTTTGCGCAGCCGCCGCATCGCCTCTAGCCGTGCCCTGCATTCCGGACATACTGACAGATGTTCCTGAACAGCGGTCTCGTCCTCGACGGACAGCCGGTTCAGGAAGTAATCAGAAATGGTCCTTATGTCTATATGTCTGTTCATCTGTATTTCTCAAGCATTTTCTTGTATCTCTCGTAGAGGCTTGTCTTGAGCCTCTTGATCTCCTGGCGGACTCTCGCGCACTCTTTTGCAAGTTCTTTTCCTTTCATGTCCCCGAAGTGCCTGGCAACAATCTCTTCGTATGAGAGCCCGTCTATATAGTGTTCGAACATTCTCTGTACCTTGTCCTCGTATCCCTTTATCAACTCATCATGAAGCGGGTGCTCCTTATTATATAATATCACTATGAAGTACCCTTGAACAGAGTCTTTGTCCGAAAAGTCGATATAAGTGGCAAGGCTGCCTGCGTGTGACGGGAAATTTTCAGGTTTTGTGACGGGATTGTTGAAATATTTTTCCTCTTCTTCTGCAGTGAGCTTATACTGAATGAGATCTATGTCCGTAGGCGCCTTTGCCCGATTGCGGGAAATTTCCTTATTCTTGTTCTTAAGGACGCCGACGGAGTAGGAGATGACGGCCTTGGCGTCTACAGGCTCCTTGAGGCGGTGCTCGACTACAGCCCTGTTGACTGAGATGCAGGTGTCGCTCCAGATATCGTGGATATTGTTGTCTCCCGCTATGCCTGACATCTGATAGCAGAAGGCGGCCGTGATGGGCTTCAGTTTCAGATAGAATTTCTCCCAGTAGAAAGACTTGTTGTCTTTCATTCCATTGATTATGCGGTCTTCCTGAACCGGAAAGTGCTCTTGGGCCATGGAACGGCAATATCCGTCCAGTTCCCTGGTGTTGCCGAATGCCGGCATCCGGGAGAAATTGACCGCATACAGTTCCTGAAACAGGTCCGGCTCCAGAGCATAGGAGAGTGTGTCTGCATCGGGCGCTAGATAACGGTCAGTCTCAGTACGTTCTGATTCTTCGAAAATTCTGCGCAGCTGAATACGCAGTTGAGATGCGATTACTGTCTCGAATTCCGGATTATGAATGTTTGCCCTGCAGAATGCGCTGAATCCTTTGCTGCGGTAGAATTCTCTAAGGCATCTGCTTTTCCATTCGTAGAAGGACTCGTCTTCCTGCGGAGGAAACTGCTTTGCAAGTACGGCGGCCTCTTCCCGAACACCCCGGAACAATCCGAGGCGCTCGAGGCGGTACCGCTCATTCTCTTTGGTGAGCAGCTCCAGAATGTCTTTTTCTATGCTGCGGGCCATCCGGCTGCCGGACTATTTGATGCCTCTGACTTTTTTCTCCCATTTCCATGCTGAGCGGAGAACATCGTCGATGGGAGTGTCGGCCTTCCATCCGAGAACCTTGTTGGCTTTCTCGGGGTTGGCCCATACCTTGATGATGTCTCCGGCGCGGCGGGGTGCGAAACTGTAGGGAAGATTGACGCCTGTCGCCGATATGAAGTGGTTGACGAGCTCCAGAACGGAGAGTCCGTTTCCTGTGCCGAGGTTGAATATCTCGTAGCGGTCTGAGTCAGATACTTCCAACATTCTGTCCACTGCTGCGACATGGGCTTTCGCAAGGTCTACTACATAGATGTAGTCGCGGATGCAGGTGCCGTCAGGAGTAGGATAGTCGTTGCCGAAGATTTTGAGCTCTTTCCGTATGCCGGCTGCGGTCTGGGTGATGTAGGGCACCAGGTTCTGGGGTACGCCTATAGGCATTTCGCCGATGTTGGCTGACGGATGAGCTCCGATGGGGTTGAAATATCTTAGAGCGATTACCTTCAGTGAATGATAGGCAGTTACGCAGTCGCGGAGAATCTCCTCGCACATCTGCTTGGTGCGGCCGTAGGGTGATGTGGCGGGCTTGACGGGTGCGCTTTCGCTGATGGGAAGGTTTTCCGGGTCAGGCTCACCGTATACGGTACAGGATGATGAGAACACGATTCCGCGCTGACGGCCGTCACATGTGGACAGTTCGATGAGGTAGAGAAGTGAACGGAGATTGTTTTCAAAATATTTGAGGGGTTGCTCTACGCTTTCGCCTACGGCCTTATGGGCAGCGAAGTGGATGGCGGCCTTGATGTCCGGATATTTCTCGAAGACCTGTGCGAACTGGGCCTTGTCGCTGCAGTCCAGCTCCATGAACGGGAGCGGCTTTCCTGTAATCTGCTCTATGCCCTTGAGCATGTCGGGAGATGAGTTGGAAAAATTGTCCACGCCTACTACCTCGTAGCCTGCGTTTACCAGTTCGACGACTGTGTGCGAGCCGATGTATCCTGCGGCTCCTGTAACGAGTACCCTGCCTTTGTTGTTCATTTTCTTAAAATTTTGTCTGCAAATATACTCAAATTTTCTAATTTTGCGGCCACTCAATACAAATGTTATTATGCTGTTAGGAATTGCATCAGATCATGCCGGCTTCGAAATGAAGGAAGCCTTGAAAAAGTACCTGGCCTCACAGGGTTATGACGTGAAGGATTTCGGAACCCACTCTTCGGAGAGTATGGACTATCCAGACGTGGCCCATCCTTTGGCAGAAAGTGTCGAGAAAGGTGAGGTGGATCTGGGTATAGCTCTTTGTGGTTCGGGCAATGGAATAAGCATGACCCTGAACAAGCATCAGGGAGTGCGTGCCGCTCTCTGCTGGAATGAGGAACTGGCCGCTCTGGCCCGTCAGCACAATGATGCCAATGTACTTTCCCTTCCTGCCCGTTTTATTCCTGTAGAACTGGCCGAGAGGATTGTCCGGAAATTCCTGGACAGTTCCTTCGAAGGAGGACGTCATCAGAGGAGAGTTGAGAAAATTCCCTGCAGGTAAGGATGTACGCGGTCATAGACAGGAATACTCCTGCCGGAACTTCCCTGGCTCCGGACTTATATCCGGAAGGGTTCGTAATGGTCATGGACAAGCCGTACCGGTGGACTTCGGCCGATGCCGTGCGCAAGATCAAGTTCTCGCTCAGAAAGATGTACCATCTGCACAATGTCAAGGTCGGACATGCCGGAACACTGGATCCTCTTGCGACCGGGGTCCTGCTGGTCTGTGTGGGAAAGGCGACGAAAGTCTCCGAGGCTCTGCAGTCCGAGCGCAAGGAGTATATCGCGGAAGTGACTTTCGGGGCCACGACACCGTCTTTTGACATGGAGCATGAAGTGGATGCAAGGTACCCGTGGGAGCATATAACGGAGGAGGCCATATCCGATGCTCTCAAGTCGATGGAAGGGGAGCAGATGCAGCTTCCGCCCATATACTCGGCCAAGTATGTGGACGGCATCAGGGCCTATGAGATGGCCCGTCAGGGAGAGGCTGTGGAGCTCAAGGCAGCCAGAATCAATATCTATTCAGCGCGGCTTATCGAATACAGTGCCCCGGTGCTCAAGGTTGCGGTGCAATGCAGCAAGGGTACTTATATCCGTGCTTTCGCGCGGGACCTCGGTATGGCTTTGGGCAGCGGAGCCCATCTGTCCGGACTGGTGAGAACGGCTTCGGGAGGATTCTCGATATCGAACGCTCTGACAATGGATGATTTTCTGCAAAGATTTTGAAACTTTTTCCGGCGCGAGCCGTAAATAATATAGTATGAAACTTTCGCAATTTAGCTTTGACCTGGATTACAGGAAAAACATCGCACCCTATCCTTCGGAGTACCGGGATGAGTGCAGGATGCTGGTTCTCCACCGTTCTACCGGTGATATAGAACATAAGATATTCAAGGATATAATCAATTACTGTGATGAAGGAGACGTGTTCGTTTTCAACGACACGAAGGTTTTCCCTGCCCGTTTGAAAGGCAACAAGGAGAAGACCGGGGCCGAGATTGTGGTTTTTCTGCTGCGGGAACTCAACAAGGACCAGCGGCTCTGGGATGTACTGGTGGATCCGGCGCGGAAGATACGTATAGGCAATAAACTGTATTTCGGGGAAAATGATTCTCTTGTGGCGGAAGTTATAGACAATACAACTTCCAGAGGGCGTACCCTGCGTTTTCTCTTTGACGGAACATACGAGGAGTTCAAGTCCACCCTGTATTCTATGGGTGAGATACCTGTTCCGGAATATGTTTATATAGCAAGACAGGCGCAGAGGGAGAGAGACGGACTTCCTCAGGTAAAGCGGACAGGACCTTTCATTTTTTCAGAGCCTTTTGATGTAGAACGTTTTCAGACAATCTATGCTTCACAGGAAGGGGCTGTGGCTTCTCCTGCCGCGGGCCTGCATTTCAGCCGGGAGGTGTTCAAGCGTATGGAAATAAAAGGAGTGGATCCTCTTTTTATTACTTTGCATATGGGTCTGGGGCATTTCCGCAATGTGGATGTGGAAGATCTTTCCAAACACAAGATAGATTCGGAACGGATGATTATCTCGGAAGAGACGGCAGATGCTGTCAACAGGGCCAAGGCCGGAGGACATAAGGTCTTCGCAGTGGGAGCCACTGTCGTCAGGGCTATCGAGACACCGGTTACGACAACATGCCAGCTCAAGCCTTTTGACGGCTGGACCAACAGGTTTATATTTCCTCCGTACAAGTTCTCGATTCCGGATGCGGTTATAACCAATTTCCATCTGCCTAACTCCACCATGCTGATGTCGGCATGCTCTTTCGGAGGCTACGACAATGTCATGCGTGCCTACCGGACAGCCCTCAAGGAGGGCTATCAGTTCGGCATGTACGGTGACGCGATGCTGATGATCGACTAAAGGTCAGATTTTCCCGGCTTTTTTGAGTCTCTCGCGGCGGGCCAGGGCTGTCTCGTTCTCCAGGTCGGAGATGTTGCAGTCGGCTCCGTAGGTGAAGATGTTCTCCGTGTCCAGTTCCCGGATACTGCCTTCCTGAAACTCTCCGGTGATGCCTGTGGAGAGGGTGATGGTGCCTCTTCCATCGGCGGTGCCGTCGGTCAGCTCTACCGTGTCGGAGTTGCTGTAACTGCGGGTGCGGGCCGGAGGGGTGTTGTTTACCTTGAACCCAGTGGCCAGGATAGTAACGGCTATCTCTCCTTCTTCCAGACGGTTGTCAGTGGTGAGTCCGCGTTTCTGCTTGCTCACTCCGCCGCCCGTGCTCTCGCGGATGAGGTCCAGTATCATGGTGTCCTCCGAAGCGAGCAGGGAGGACTTGCTGTTGTACATGATGTTGACCAGGACGTTCTTGGCAGTATTGAGGTCGAAGTCCTTGAGCAGGGGAGACGTCAGCGCCTTCTCCACCGCTTCCCTGGCCCTGTCCTCGCCGGAGGCGCGGCCCGTGCCCACCAGTGCCATCCCGCTGTCGCGCATTACCACCTTTACGTCTTCCAGGTCTACGTTGACGAAACCGGTGCTGGTGATTATCTCCGATATGCCGCGGACGGCGGTGTCGAGGATGTCGTCGGCCTTCTTGTAAGCGTCCTGAATGCTGAGATCCCCATAAAAGTCGTACATCTTCTGGTTATCGACGATGATGATGGAGTCAGTGTACTTGCTCATCTCCTCTATTCCGTGGTAGGCTCTCTGGAGACATTCAAGCCCCTCGTTGTTGGTGGGGTAGGTTACAACGGCTATGGTCAGCAGGCCGGCTTCCTTGGCGGTCTTGGCTATGACAGGAGCGGCTCCGGTGCCCGTGCCTCCGCCCATTCCGGCGGTGATGAAGACTACGTCGATATTGCTGCCTATGTACTTTTTGATATGCTCAATGGATTCGAAAGCGGCGTTACGGCCTTTCTCAGGATTCATGCCTGCTCCGAATCCTTTGGTGAGAGCCGAGCCGAGCTGAATCTTGTCCGGTACGGGAGATGCCATCAGGGCCTGGCGGTCGGTATTGCAGATGAGGAATTCCACGTCCTTTATGCCCTCGTTGTAGAGACGGGTGACTGCGTTGCAGCCTCCGCCTCCTACTCCGATAATCTTGATGTTGGACATATTCTCGAGTATGCCTTCGGGTATGAAATCTGTAACTGTCATGATTCTTCAACTTTAAATGTTATGCCTCGTTCTCCGTAGAGTCGAATATCCCCTTGATCCGTTCGGACCAGGGCTTCTTGGGCGGTCTGGGCGGTCTTTGGGGCCTTTGTGCGGTGCTGCCCGACTGTCCGCGGGCCGTGTCCGCTCCGGCTCCTGCCGTTTCCTCCGGGGGAAGTGTCCCGAACAGGGTGGCGTTCTCGTCCGGCTGCGGCTGGGCAGTGCTCTGACGGGCGGATTCCGGCAGGGTCTCCTCGTATTCGAATCCCTTGATGATCAGGCCGACAGCCACCGAAGCCTCGGGACGGAACACCTCCTCCACCGAGTTTCCTATGACGGTGTTGCTGTCAGGCAGTCCTATACGCACGTCCATTCCCAGAATACTGCGGGCCAGAATCTGGATGTGGTTGAGTCCTGCCGTACCTCCGGTGATGACTGCTCCGCTGCGGATGCGGTCCTTGAATCCGGATTCCTCCACGATGCTGCGGACGGTGGCCAGTATCTCGCAGGTGCGGGCCTCGATGGCCTGGAACAGGAGCTTGAAGGGTACGTCCTTGATGGGTATCCCGTTCTTGTCGCGGATGGAGATTATCTTGTTCTCAGGGGCATATTCGCTGATGCAGGAGCCGTGCTGGATCTTCATTAGCTCGGCGTTGCGCAGGGATACTCCGCAGACCTGGCTGATGTCCTCGCTGATGGAGTTGCCGGCGAAGGGGATGACGGCGGCATGACGGATGATATTGCCCTGGTATATCAGTACGTCGGTGGTTCCGGCGCCTATGTCCACCAGCACAGTGCCGAGTTCCTTCTCGTCGTCGGTAAGCAGGGCTGAGGCCGCCGCGATGGGAGACAGGACCATCTTCCTGGTGGAAAGACCGCTCATCGATATTGTCTGTCCGCATTTCTTGACTGTGCCGGCTCCGCCTATGAAGAGCCGGTACTCGCCGCTGATCTCCTTGCCTGTCATTCCTACGGGGTCCCCGGCGTCTATGAACTCATCCACGTTGTAGTACTGCGGCACTACGAACAGGATGTGCTCCGAGGGCTCGACCTTGCTCAGGTACATCTCGTCCAGCATGGAGGCTACTTCCTCAGTGCTGATCATCGAGTCCTCGTTCTGCCGGTTGCGGCTCAGACTTGCCGAGCAGCATCTGAGTTTCTGTCCGGATATGTTGACATACACGTCGCGGACGCTGTAGTGCTCGGTGTCGGGCAGGGAGTGCACCTGCTCCAGGACTTTCTGCATGGCCGGCTTGATGACGGAGATGACGTTCATTGGGTTCATGATTTCGCTCCGACGTACTCCGTTGACGGGTATGGGGGCCTCGCTGTAGCCGATGATCTTGATGCCGGTGGAGGTCTTCTCGCCGACGATTACGGCGAGCTTTGAGGTGCCTATGTCGATGGCTGTAATATATCTGCTGCTCATATCTCAATGTTTTTTTTATTGTTTTTACTGTCTCTCAGAGTGCAGATTATCTGGTCTGAGAACTTGAGGTTTACCGCCGAGTACCGGCTCCATCCGTAGACGGGCACTATCTGACGGTAGAATGTTTTTAATTTTGCAAATTTATAATCAATATTCTCCGGTCCGCCAAAAATTATTTTCTGGTCTCCGACTACTGTGAAGAATGCTATATCTCCGTTCTCTTCGACGTCTATCTGTTGAATCTGCGCATTCCATACCGGATGCCTGTCCAGGTAATTGGCCAGTTCTATCATTCCTTCGATCCAGTCTCTGTCCTCTTGGTCGGGGATGCCCCGGTATCCTTCTTCCAGTTTCACCGGAATATGGCCTGAGACTACCGGAACGTATGAAGTGAAGGTGCTTACCCACGGGAATATGTAGCCGGTGTCATCGATGTAGAAGGCTCCGCTGGCGGTCTGGACCCTCAGCAGTGGTCTGCGTTGTGTAATCTCTACTTTCAGAATACCGTCTCTAGATATGGATACGTCACTCTGCCGTATGGCGCTGCGGCTCTCCAGCAGTTCCTCGATACCGTTAAGAGCAGCCTCTTCCCGTGGCTTGCCTATCGGATTGACGGGAGATGAGGTGATAATGGCTTCTATTTCGGAAGGAGAGACAAATCGGTTCGAGGCACTGTCCAGTATCGTGACGGATATGCCTGTGCACAGTTCTCCTTTCCGTCCCTTGTCCGAAAGGATGGATGCTACGGCGAAATATCCGCAGAACAGAGCCGCGGCCAGGGCGGTAAGGCAGTATGTGACAATCTTTTTAAGCATATTTCTCCTTGAGCAGATTCTCTATCGGTGTTACCAGGCGGTCTATGTCCCCGGCCCCGAATGTCACAAGTATGTCAATATCCCGGGAGGCAATCTCTTCCAGGACTTCTTTTTTCTGGATTATTCTTTTGTCTTTCAGGGTGCAATGCTCGTAAATAAGGCTTGAGGACACTCCCGGCAGCGGCTCTTCTCTTGCGGGGTAAACCGGCAGCAGCAGCAGGGAGTCCAGCCGGCTCAGGCTCTCTCCGAATTCCCGGTGGAAATCCTTTGTGCGGGAGAAGAGGTGTGGCTGGAAAATACCGCAGATTTTCCTTCCGGGCCATACCTGGCGGATGGAGGCAATGGTTGCGGCCAGCTCAGCGGGGTGGTGGGCGTAGTCGTCAATGTAGGTATGTCCCGGAACATTGAGACGGATGTCGAAACGGCGGGCCACTCCGCGGAAGGACGCGATTCCTTCTCTGACTTTGTCCGCGGAAGTGCCGTGCAGGAGGGCAAGGGCTGCTGCCGCCGTTGCATTCTCGATGTACACTTCTCCCGGGACACCTGCTTGGCAATTTTCAATTTTCCCGTCCGGAGTGTTGAGTGTGAAATACATTTTCCCCTGTCCGTCGGATACTATGTCCGATGCGCGGTAGTCTCCTCCATCTCCGTAGGTCCATACCCCGGCGCGGATATTCCCGTTCCGGAAATATTGTTCCAACCCTTTCTTTACCACCAGCATGCCTGATACCTGGCTGCCGTACTCGACGAAAGTTTCGCGCAGATCGTCGATGTCCCGGTAGATGTCCATGTGATCGGCATCCATGGCCGTAATTACGCTTCCTTCGGGGTGCAGGCGGAGGAATGAGCGGTCGAACTCGTCGGCCTCGGCTACCATCATTCCGCTGTCGGAGAGGAGCAGGTTTGAACCGTAATTCCTGGAGATTCCGCCAAGGAAGGCGGTGCATCCTTCGCCTGAGACTGTGAGAATATGGGCCAGCATGGTGCTGGTAGTGGTCTTTCCGTGGGTGCCGGCTACAGCCAGGCAGCGGTGGCCGGCGGTAATCTCCTCCAGGGCCTCCGATCGTTTGATGGTCCTGTACCCGCGGCTGCGGGCATAGCTCAGTTCTCCCATTTCCTGAGGAACGGCGGGAGTATATATGACCAGCGTGCTGTCGGTGTCAGGTGGAATGAACGAGGCATTGTCCTCGAAGTGAACTGGAATGCCCTCCTCTTCCAGAGCCCGTGTGATGGGGGACGGAGTACGGTCGTAACCGCTGACGCGGCTCCCGCTGTGGTGGAACCAGCGGGCCAGGGCGCTCATGCCGATGCCGCCGATGCCGATGAGGTAGATGTTATTGTATGTCTTCATGTTTCTTGTCATCTATGAGATTCAGAACTTCCCTGGCGATATTCACGGCAGCGTCCGGACGAGCCATTTTCAGGATGTTCTCTTCAAGTACCGCCCGTCTTCCGCGGTCGTTGAGAAGCTCCTCTATGGCCGGGAAGAGGTCTGTTGAGGCACGGCTGTCGCAGACCAGAACGGCAGCATCCATGTCCACGAGGGACATGGCGTTGTGGGTCTGATGGTCCTCCGCTACATTTGGAGAAGGTACGAATATGGTAGCCTTGCCTATTGAACATAGTTCGGATATGGTCCCGGCGCCGGCTCTGGAGACTACGATGTCGGCGGCGGCAAATGCCAGGTCCATGCGGGAGATGAAATCGCAGTTGCGGATGTTGCCCCAGATGCGTATTCCGTTGCGGTTCTGGCTGACTCCTCTGAGCCGGGAGAACATCTCCTGGACCTGGGAGGAATAACCTTTGCCGCTCTGCCATATAATCTGATAGGGGAATGCTCCGTCGTTGGACCTGCATGCGACCCTCATTACTGAGTTGAATGTGCCGCATCCTCCGCTGCCTCCCACAACAAGGACTGTCGGCAGTGCAGGGTCCAGATTGAAGAAGCGCAGGCCTTCTGCTTTCTCCTCCGGAGTAAACGGGCGCATGTTGTCCCTGATGGGGTTCCCGGTAAGGACGATTTTCTGAGCGGGGAAAAAACGGTTCATCCCCGGGTAGGCAGTGCATATTCTCCGGGCTTTGCGGCTTAGAATCTTATTGGTAAGACCTGCGTAGGAGTTCTGTTCCTGAATGAGGGTGGGAATACCCTTTGATGCTGCTTTCCACAGCATGGGGGCGCTGGCATAGCCTCCCACGCCTACTACTACGTCCGGCTTGAAGCTGCGGATGATCTCTCCGGCCTTGCACAGGCTGCGCAGGACCTTGGCGGGCAGAGCCAGGTTGGACGCAGACAGACTTCTCTGGAGACCGGCTACCGGCAGGCCGATGATACGGTATCCGGCGGCAGGAACCCGTTCCATTTCCATTTTACCCTCGGCTCCGACGAAGAGAATGTCGGCTTCCGGCTCTATTTTCCTGATAGCGTCCGCTATCGAGAGGGCGGGGAAGATGTGGCCTCCGGTGCCCCCTCCGCTGATTATGATTCTGTGCTGCATGGTGTTTCCTCCTTTTCGTTTTCGGTTTTAAGTTTCAAGTCTTTGATTTCTATAGTCCTGTTGACGGACAGGATGATTCCGAAGGCACAGTTCATGATGATCAGTGCTGTTCCTCCGTGGCTGATCATCGGCAGGGTCTGCCCTGTGACAGGCAGGATACCGACGTTTACGAAGATGTGCAGGAATGCCTGCATGGTGATGAGTGTGGAGAGGCCCAGGACAGTGATGATTGAGAACTTGCGGGTGCATGCCCTGGCGATTTTCATGCATCTGTAGAAAAACCATAGATACAGAATAATGACGACCACTCCGCCGATAAGACCATATTCCTCGATGATTATGGAATAGATATAATCGTCGTAGGCGTTTGGCAGTATGTCGCGCTTGATGCTGTTTCCGGGACCGCGTCCGAATATGCCGCCCAGCTGTATCGCTTCACGTGCCTGGTCGGACTGGAATGTCTTGTCGTTGTACTCGGCCAGTTCCGCCGCGCTCATGCTCTCTGTTTCATCCTCTGCAAAGTGGCGCTCGATTCTTTGGCCGAAAGTGTCGAAGCGGGAGAATATCCTGCCGTGGGAGATAATGCTGACTGTGAATGCGACTGCAACGGCACCGACGGCAATGGGTATGGTCCAGAGAATAAATTCCCGCTTAATCCCGGCGCATACCAGAATTATCAGCGACAAAGTACCTATAATCAGTGTCGCAGACATACTTCCCAGCATGGCAAGGGCGCATACCAGCCCTACGGGAAGCAGAATTTTCAGAGCATATTCCTTGAAAGTATTCATGGGCGATGCTTCTATGACGCGGGCCAGGTAGAGAACTGTGGCAACTTTGGCAATCTCGGCGGGGTGTACGGGAACGCCAAGAAGAGTAAAACTGCGGAGATGACCTGTGGCGGCAGGAACTGTCAGTAAAATTATAGACAGTCCCATGGCTGCGTAGGAGAGGATGCGGTACCATTTCATCGGTATCCTGTAGCAGATGAGCAGGACGATGAACCCGACGATGTAGAATCCTGCCTGATCTATGAGATACCTGAACGGAGATGTGTCATGGCGGTATGCCAGGGAGCTTGTAGCCGAGTACACCACTGCCATGGATATCATTGCGAAGAAAAGGATGAGCAGCCAGATCACTCTGTCTCCGCGGAGTCTGCCTATATTTTTGAATATTTCTGTCATCATCTTCTCCTCCATATTGTTCTAAAGTTCTCTGACGGCTGCCTTGAACTGCCGTCCGCGGTCCTCATAGTTCTTGAACAGGTCGAAGCTGGCACAGCAGGGAGACAGGAGCACGACGTCTCCGTCGCTGGCAAGCTCGTAGGCTTTCTGTACAGCCTCCTTTGCGGATGATGCATCGGTGATGGTGTGAACCATGGGGCCGAAGAAGTCGTGGAGCTTGCGGTTGTCCTTGCCCATGCAGATGAGGGCCTTTACCTTCTCGCGCACCAGCGGCTCTATCTCGGAATAGTCGTTGCCCTTGTCGGTGCCGCCGGCTATCCATATCACGGGCCGGTTCATGCACTCGAGGGCGTACCAGGTGGAGTTGACGTTGGTCGCCTTGGAGTCGTTGATGTAGAGGACGCCGCGGACGCTCATCACCTTCTCGAGGCGGTGCTCTATATTCTCGAATGTGGCCAGGCTCCGGCGGATAATGTCGTTGGTGATGTTCATTATCTTACCGGTGATGGCCGCGGCCATGGAGTTGTAGATGTTGTGCTTGCCCTTGAGTGAAAGTTCCTCGGTGGGAACGCTCCATTCCTCGCCCTCGTAGCGGACGGTTATTTTCTTATCGTCGGCGAAGGCTCCCTCGGCCACCTCGTGCTTCTCGGAGAAGGGGAGCATTTTGGCCCTGAGTACTATCTCGTTGATGTGTCCGACAGTTACGCTGTCGTCGTCGCAGAAGATGAAGCAGTCCTTCTCCGACATGTTGCGGGTGATGCGGAACTTGGCCCGGACGTAGTTCTGCATCTTGTGGTCGTAGCGGTCCAGATGGTCCGGAGTGATGTTGAGGATAATCGCGATGTCGGCCTTGAAATCGTACATGCCGTCGAGCTGGAAACTGCTGAGCTCCAGGACGTAGATGTCGAAGTCCTCGGTGGCCACCTGGTAGGCGTAGCTCTTGCCGATATTGCCTCCGAGACCTACGTTGAGGCCGGCGTTGCGCAGCATGTAGTAGATCAGCGAGGTCGTGGTGGTCTTGCCGTTGCTGCCGGTGATGCAGATCTTCTTGGCTCTGTCGTAGCGGCCCGCGAACTCTATTTCCGAGATGACGGGGATGCCGGCCTTCAGCGCCTCGCTCACCAGCGGTGCGGTGTCAGGGATGCCGGGACTCTTGATGATCTCGTCGGCGCTGAGGATTTTTTCCGGGGTGTGATGACCCTCCTCGTAGGGGATGCCGTATTTCTCCAGCAGGGCCTTGCCTTCGGCCGGGATGCTGCCGTTGTCGGAGAGGAATGTGTCGAAACCTTTGACTTTTGCGAGGACGGCTGCTCCGACTCCGCTCTCGCCGCCTCCGAGTGCTACGATGCGTTTCATGGTGATTAACGTATTTTGAGTGTTATTATTGTCGCTATTGCCAGCAGTATGCTTACTATCCAGAAGCGCATGACGATCTTTGCCTCAGGAATGGCTCTGACGGGCTTGGAGATCAGAGCGGGTACCCCTTCCTTCTGATAGTGGTGGTGCAGGGGGGCCATCTTGAAGACGCGGCGTCCGGCCCCGTATTTCTTCTTGGTGTACTTGAAGTAGAGCCGCTGGATGATTACCGAGAGGGACTCGGTGAAGAATACTCCGCAGAGAATCGGTATGAGCAGTTCCTTGCGTATGAGGACGGCCACCACTCCTATGATGCCGCCTAGGGCCAGGCTGCCGGTGTCGCCCATGAATACCTGGGCAGGGTAGGAGTTGAACCACAGGAAGCCGAGCAGGGCGCCGACCAGGGCCGAGAGGTAGACCGTTATCTCGCCCGAGTCGGGGATGTACATGATGTTGAGGTAGTCGGCGTAGATCACGTTTCCGGATAGGTAGGCCAGGACTCCGAGGGCGGCGCCGACTATGGCGGTGATGCCCGCGGCCAGGCCGTCCATGCCGTCAGTGAGGTTGACCGCATTGGACATGGCCGTGATGATGAAGATGATGACGGCCACGTAGATGACCACCTGCAGCAGTTCCTTGATCTTGCCGCTGCCGGGGGCCAGCCAGGCGTAGTCAAACTCGTTGTTCTTCACGAAAGGGATGGTGGTCAGGGTGCTGACCGTGTCCTCGTGGACGCATATCGTGATGCCTACGGCCAGGGCCAGGATGACCTGTCCCACTATCTTGTACTTGCCGCTCATGCCTTCCTTGTTCTTCCTGAAGACCTTGATGTAGTCATCCGTGAATCCCAGGGCTCCGAGCCACACGAGGGTGATGAGCAGCAGCTGGATGTACATGTTGGTCAGGTCGCCGAAGAGCAGTACGGCTATGAGTATCGAGCCGAGAATCATGACGCCGCCCATGGTGGGGGTGCCCTTCTTGGCCAGCTGCCCCTCCAGACCCAGGTCGCGGATCTCTTCTCCGATCTGCAGTTTCTGAAGTCTGCGGATGACCTTGCCTCCGAAGCAGAGCATCAGGACTATGGCTGTCACGCTGGCCAGGATGGACCGCACCGAGATGTACTGCAGCAGGCCCGATCCGGGGAAGTCCAGATGTTGAAGTTGTTCGAACAGGTAGTATATCATAGCAGTATCTCCTTTAATATTTCCTTGTCGTCGAAATGGGACTTGACTCCGTTTACTATCTGGTAGTCCTCATGACCTTTTCCGGCCACGAGGATGATGGCTCCGTCGGGGGCCGTCATTACGGCCGTGCGTATCGCTTCCCGGCGGTCGGTGATGAACAGGGACTTGGCCATGCCCTCCGCGTCCAGGCCCTGTTTCATGTCCTCGATGATGGCGTCCGGGTCCTCGAAACGGGGGTTGTCCGAGGTGATGACCACGCGGTCGGCGTAGCGGGCTCCGATGGCGGCCATCTCCGGGCGCTTGGTGCGGTCGCGGTTGCCTCCGCATCCGAAGACGGCGATCAGCACTGACTTACCGCGGATATCCAGCAGGGTCCTGAGCACATTCTCCAGGGCGTCGGGGGTGTGGGCGTAGTCGACTACGGCCGTGATGCCGCGCCTACCCCTGATGTATTCCATCCGCCCGGCTACCGGACCCATCGCGCTGATCTGCCTGAGCACCTCCTCCCTGTCCGCACCCAGCAGTACGGCGGCGGCGTAGACCGCACAGATATTGTGGGCGTTGTAGTCTCCGATGAAGCGGGTCCAGACCTCCGTTCCGTCCAGGCTGAGCAGGTAGCCCTCCAGGCTGCGCTCCACTATCCGTACCTTGAACTCGGCCATGCTGCCCTCGCTGTAGCGGTATACCCTGGCGGCGGTGTTCTGCACCATGACGGAGGCGTTGCGGTCATCCGAGTTGATCAGGGCGAAAGCGTTGCTGCCCAGGGAATCGAAGAGCAGTTTCTTGCAGCGGATGTATTCCGTGAATGTCTTGTGGTAGTCCAGATGGTCGTGGGTGATGTTGGTGAAAATGGCGCCGCGGAAGCTCAGGCCCGCCACGCGGCCCTGATGCAGGGCGTGGGAGCTGACTTCCATGAAGCAGTACTGGCAGCCTCTGTCCGCCATCATCCGCATCAGGCGGTTGAGGGTGATGGGGTCCTGGGTGGTGTTGGTGGTCTCGAACTTCTCCCCGCAGATGTAGTTGGCAATGGTGGAGAGCAGGCCGCAGCAGTAGCCCAGGGAGGTGAAGAGGCGGTAGAGGAGGGTGGCAATGGTGGTCTTGCCGTTGGTGCCGGTGACTCCGACAAGGTGCAGGTCACGGCTCGGGTGGCCGAAGAAGTTACCTGCAATCAGGGCCGTTGCCATACGCGTGTCCTCCACTCTTACTGCACTCATTCCTTTTGTCCTGATGGCGTTCAATGCTTCCGGTCTCTGGTATATGACGGCTGCTGCTCCGGCTTCGGCTGCCTTGTCGATGTAGTCGTGGCCGTCGCTGTCGAAGCCTGGAATAGCAATGAACAGACATCCTGGCCGGCAAAGTCTTGAGTCGGAGGTGATATCCGGAATCTCAATGTCCAGCGGCCCCTCTGCCGAGGAAATCTGAATACCTTTTAATATATAGTCGAGTCTCATATATTCAGTGTTATTTTAGGGTCAATGTTATTTTGTGTCCGCGTCCGAGAGCGGTTCCTGCATCCGGGGTCTGGGAAACAACCCGCCCGGAACCGCTGAAGTTCACTTTGTAACCTTCGTTCTCCAGCAGATACAAGGCGTCTTTGAGCCCCATTCCGGAGACATCGGGAACAATCCCTTTTTCAATCTCCAGATCTGTTACAACAGGAGGGACGCCTTCTTCCCCGCCTTCAATCCTGACCCAGCTCTTGCCCTTGACATACGGCCGCGAGGCCATGGGCATGTACTCTATGGGCATTCCGTCGTTTGCCGCCATGCCGGAGGCGATGGAAGGATTGTCTTTCGGCGTGATGCCGGAGGAGTAGATAGGCGGATTCCAGCCAGGATTGGATGCGTAGATTTTGTCTGCTATCCGTTTGAAGACAGGTGCAGCCCAGGTCGCACCGTAGAAATTACCCTTGGTAGGGCCTGTGTACAGAACTACTATGCATGAGTATCTGGGCTCGTCTGTCGGGAAGTATCCTGCGAATGAAGCCTGGTACCGTCGGAATCCGTTCTCGTCTTCATATTTCCCGTTAACGGCGACTCTGGCTGTGCCGGTCTTTCCGGCAATAGAGTACCGGGGATCGTTGCAGATTTTTGCCGTCCCATTTTCCACTACCCCGCGCAGGGCTTTGCGGACATCTGCCAGAGTGCTTCTTGAGCATATAGAGCCGCTGACTACGGATGCACCCATAGCTTCCGTGGGGATGCCGTCACGCTCGAAATCCTCGATAAAGTAGGGGCGCATCATCTTGCCTCCATTGGCGATGGCGTTGTAGAATGTGAGGATGTGGAGCGGGGTTACGGTTATGGCGTAACCGTAACCCAAGCTGGCCAGGGAAGAGTTGGACCAGGCCGCGTCCTCCGGACTGAGAATGTAGGCGTATGCCTCGCCTTCGATATCGAGGTTCAGTTTCTCAACCAGTTTCATGTTGTGCAGACGCGAGATGTATGCGGAAGGATCATCTCCGTATGATTCGGTTATCATTTTTGCGAAGGCGATGTTGGATGATTTCTCGAAGGCTTCCAGAGCGGTCATCTTGCCGTATCCTCCGCGGTGTGTGTCCGTGATTCTGATGCCTCCGTAGTGCCATTCTCCGTTGCCTCCGTCCACTTCTGTCTCGAGGGTGATGTATCCGTCCTCTATCATAGCTGTCAATGCTGCCAGCTTGAGTGTGGAACCCGGTTCGGTAGCATGACTGAATGCATAGTTGTAGGATTCGTCGAATGTCCCGTCCTTCCGTTTGTACATGTTGGCGATTCCTCTTACGGCGCCGCTCCTGACGTCCATGACAATTGCAGTGCCTCCTTCGAATACATCGCTCATTGCCAACTGATTGCGCAGCTCTGTCTCGGCGGCTTCCTGGATCCGGACATCTATGGTGGTACGGATGTCCTCACCGTCTATGGCCGGAACGGCCGGGGCTCCATTTACAGGAATCCATTCTCCGCCAAGGGCTCTGTGGACTGTCTGGATGCCTTTCTCTCCGCGCAGCCTGTAGTCGTATGTGTATTCTATTCCGGCACCTTCACCTACGGCGTTGATGGATCCTATGGTGCGGTTTGCAAGCGTCCCGTAGGGATGGGTTCTCTCGCTGCCCTGTATCACGATCAGGCCGCCTTTGAACTGTCCCAGCCTGAAAATAGGGAATTGTTCTATCAGACCCAGTTCTCCGTAGTCTACATTTCTCGGTCCTATCTGCTTGTATCTGTTTCCTCTGGCTCTGGCGTCGGAGAGATCCTTCCTGTAGGAGGACGGAGATTTGTCTCCGAACAGACGTGACAGGCAAAGGGCCAGAGAGTCCAGGCTGCGGCTCCATGTGGAGTCGGCGACGACCTTCGAGTCCCACCGCAGCTCATATACCGGTATGGATACGGCGAGGGGGCTGCCGTCGTATGCGAGAATACTGCCTCTGGACGGCTCCAGTACCTGCTCTTTGTATATGTCGTCAGTGGTAATCCTGTCCTTGGTCAGGAACTGCTCCTTGACGATGCCGAAAGCCGCGACGGCTCCCAGCACCAGAAAACCGATGTAGACGAAGAAAAACTTCAGGAATATCTTGTCCGTGCCGCTGTTCTCCATACTATCTGTCCTCCATTTTTATTCTTGTGGGCGGTGTCTGAGGGGAAGTAAGGTCCAGGGAGTTGCTTTCGAGCAGATGTTCTATCTCGCCTCTTTTGCCTGTGTGAAGCAGGCGGTTGTATTTGCCCATATACTCGGAGCGCAGGTTCCGGAGTGTCTCCTCATTGCCGGCCATCCTCTGCATCGTGTTTCGTATCCCGAAATGGATGCTGATGTAGAGGATGACCAGTGCGAAAATGTATAAAATAAATCTCCAGTGTCGTGTGAAACTGCTCTTTGCCAGTACCTGTCCTCCCAGAACGTTCTCTATAACCCTTTTCTTCATGATTCTGCCCTCCGTGCTGCTCTGAGTTTGGCGCTGCGGGCCCTGGTGTTCTGTGCTACCTCGGCATCACTCGGGAGGACAGGCTTGCGGGTAATCACAGAGAAAGGCGATGGTGTGCGGCCGTAGATGTCAGAGCTCTGGCGTCCGGACGGATTTCCGCAGCGGAAAAAATTCTTGACCATGCGGTCCTCGAGAGAATGATATGTAATGATGGCTGCTATGCCCCCTGGTCTTAGGCTTTTGGCGATGCCGCGAAGCAGGTGCTCCAGACTGCGCATCTCTCCGTTTATTTCGATTCTCAGGGCCTGATATATGCGGGCCAGGGTCTTGTGCGGCGCTACAGGCGGGAGGATGCTTTCAATGGCGGCGTTGAGATCGGCGGTGGTCCGGATAGGGCTTTTCTCCCTGGCTGTACAGATGAGGGATGCGATTTTCCGGCTGCCGTCCACCTCTCCGTAGATGTGGAGAATGTCGGCCAGACGTTCCTGCGTACAGGTGTTCAGCAGGTCGGCGGCGCTTTCTCCTGCGGAGGTGTTCATCCTCATGTCCAAAGGAGCGTCGAAACGGAATGAAAAGCCTCTTTCCGGCGTGTCGAATTGATGGGATGATACCCCAAGGTCTGCCAGAATGCCGTCTACGGCGCGGTCGCAACCTAGGTTCCGGACGTGGTTGTGTATAAATCTGAAATTGCTGCGGACAGCTGTTACACGGCTGTCCTGCGGGGCGTTGGCTATCGCGTCCGGGTCCATGTCCAGGCAGATCAGCCGGCCCTCGGGTCCAAGCTTTGAGAGGATGGCACGGCTGTGCCCTCCGCCGCCCAGCGTGGCGTCGATGTAGACACCGCTGGGGGTCACCTCAAGTATGTCTACGCTCTCCCTGAGCATGACCGGTATGTGATACGCGTTGTTCATCGTCGTCTGTCGGAACTTGTTATCCCAGTATCTTCTCGGCCAGAGCCGTGAATTCCTCATCAGGCATGACAGAAATCTCGTATTTCTCACGTGCCCATAGCTCAATCTTGTGGTCATTGCCTGCGAACACCACTTCTTTCTCTACGCCGATGCTGCCGAGCAGGGAACGGGGAATGGATATACGTCCGAGCTTGCCGTCAGGCTCTACCATGGCGCGTCCGCTCATGTAGCCGCGCCAGAATGCAGCGTGCTCGCGGTTGAAGAAATTGAGCCTGGACTTAATCTCGTCGGACTCCCGTTCCCATTCCTGGTAGGTGTATATGTCGAGGCATGGGGCAAAGAGGTTTTTCTTCACCACCAGAAGCATCGGCTGGCTGCTGTCCATGAGGGCCTTGAATGCCGATGGAAATACCAGTCTGCCCTTGTCGTCGGTCTTGGCTCTGTATTCTCCTACAAACTTTGTCATGCCTGCAAAATTAGTAAAAGATTTTACATATTTTTCCACTTTATTACAATTTTTTCCACAATTTCAAAATATTTTCTATTTTTGTTTCATGAAAATTCAGGAGTTAAAGGATAAGTTATTGTCTGACAGAATATTCAAAGGTGTTGTCTACGGTGTCCTCGGGACGCTGGCAATCGAATTCATAATTTTACTGATAATATTTTCTATCAGGGCTTTGCCCGACCGGTCCGTCAGGGAGGCCCGGCAAGAGGAAAGACGGGAACTCCGTCAGGAAAGAAAAGATATTGAAACTGGCGGAGTGAACGGAAGCGCAGAGGTGCCGCAGGAGTCAGACTCTGTCTCGGAAGTATATGAGTACAATATCCCCATATCCAGGTTCCGGAAGGTGGAAGGCTCAATCCGCAGGGGAGAGTTTTTCTCAACGCTGATGACGCGTCTCGGAGCATCCCAGAGTGATATTTATGCATTGGATGCCAAGTCCAAGGGAGTGTTCGATATGCGTCAGATAAAGGTAGGCTACCATTATCATGCCTATTATGCTCCTGGAGAGCCGGATACACTTGCATATGTGGTCTATGAGAAAGACAATGCGTCGTACGTGGTCTTTTCTCTGCGGGATTCTCTTTCCGTTCAGGTGTTCGAGAAAGACATAACCAGTGAGATAGATTATGTGGAGGTGGAGATTAACTACTCTCTGTGGCAGGACATCATTGACGCCGGAGCACCGGCCCTGCTGGCCATATCCCTTGCCGATATCTATGCATGGAGCATAGATTTCTTCGGCCTTCAGAAAGGAGATTCGTTCCGGGCTGTTTATGAAAAGACCGTGTGTGACGGAGAAATTCTGGATGTGGAGAAAGTGCTTTATGCGGAGTTCCGTCACGGAGGTGATGCGTACAGGTCATACTGGTTTGACAACGGAACGGGCAATTACTATTGGAACGAGAAAGGAGAGAGTATGCGCAAGGCTTTTCTGAAAGCGCCTCTGAGTTATACCCGTATCAGTTCCGGCTTTACTTACAGCCGCCGTCATCCCATTACCCGGAAAGTGCGCCCTCACACCGGTATCGATTATGCGGCTCCGACCGGGACGGAGGTTATGAGCATAGGCGATGGAGTTGTGGTTTATAAGGGTTACAAACGGGCTGAGGGCAATATGGTCAAGATCAAGCATAATTCTGTGTATACATCGGCCTACCTGCATCTGTCCCGTTATGGCAAGGGCCTCAATGTGGGAGACCGCGTCCGTCAGGGACAGGTCATCGGATATGTCGGCAGTACGGGCTATTCGACAGGACCTCATTTGGATTTCCGTATCTGGAAGAACGGTACTCCGATTAATCCGCTCAAGATGGAGTCACCGCCCGCCGAGCCTTTGGCGGAGGCGGATATGCCGGCTTTCAAGGAGTCAATGAGCGATTCCGAACATGCCGCTTCACGTTTCCTGGCACGTGAGGCTGTGCGTAGGGCTGCTTCACGCCTTACAAGAAATTGAACTGCAGTTATAATTATTTAAAAATTTCTTATATTTGCGCACTATTTTTCAAGATTTATGGCAACAACAGCAGATTTCAAGAACGGACTGTATTTCAATTATGAAGGTAAACCAGTGTCAATCATTTGGTTTCAGCATGTAAAACCCGGCAAGGGTCCTGCGTTCGTCAAGACCAAGCTCCGCAATCTGGAGAATGGTAAAATCCTCGACAGGACATTCACGGCAGGCGAGAAAATCGAGCCCATCAATGTGGAGCGCAGACCTTATACTTATCTCTACAAGGATGATATGGGATTCAATTTCATGCATACGGAGACTTACGAGCAGGTCAGCATTCCAGAAGAAATGGTGGAGAACGCCGATCTTATGAAGGAAGGACAGTATGTGGAGATGATGTTCCTTGCCGATGAGGAGAAATGCCTCACATGTGAGCTTCCGACCTATGTAGAGCTGGAGGTGACTTATACCGAGCCCGCCGTGAAAGGTGATACGGCTTCCAGCAATGCTCTTAAGGCAGCAACGCTGGAGACAGGCGCTGAGATTATGGTTCCTCTGTTTATCAATCAGGGAGACAAAATCCGTGTCAACACTGTTGACCGCAGCTATGGCGAGCGCGTGAAAGAGTAAGACCTGAACTGGCCTGAAGAATCTGTCCAAAAGAGAGAGACTGCGGCGTGCCCGTTCAGTCTCTCTTTTTATTTATTACGGCCAGTCCGTCACGTACTGGTATGATTACGGTCTCTACCCTGGGATCGCTGCGGACTGTGTTGTTGAAATCCATTATCGCTTTGGTCTGGCAGTCAGCCGGAGGGTTCTCAAGTGAGGTCTTCCCGCTCCACAGGACGTTGTCTGTGAGAATATAGCCTCCAGGCCGGACCTTGTCGAAAATCTGGTCATAGAATGTGTGATACAGGCGTTTGTCGGCATCAATGTAGACGATGTCATAAGGTCCTGTCAGGGACGGGAGCAGCCTGGTGGCATCGGCTTGGTAAGTGTGTATGAATCCTGACGCTCCGGCTATTTCGAATGCGCGTGTGAAGATGTCGGTCATCTCGTCGTCTTTCTCTATGGTGTCCACGCGGCCTCCGGGACGCAGTCCTCGTGCCAGGCACAGGGTCGCGTAGCCGGTAAAAGTTCCAATCTCCAGTACGGCATCCGGTCTTACCATAAGGGAGAATGCCTGAAGGAACTCTCCTTGAGTACCGTCTGAGAGCATTCTGTAGGATTTGGTCCTGAGATGAGTCTCTTTTTCTATGAAAGCGAGGGCGGCTTTAAGTCTGAAGGGCTCGATCATGATTTGTGTCAGATGCTGTTAGATGTATATCAGCCTGGAAAGTCCTGCGGGGTCGAATACTTCGGCCGCAGTGCTGCGCAAGTCTTCAGCAGTAATGGCTTCCACCATTTCTGTAGTTTCGGTGCTGCTGATGACGCGGCCGTATGTCATAAGGCTTTTCCCCATGCTCAGGACTTGTGCCTCGCCGTTGTCGGAGGCAATGGCCATCTGGCCCAGCAGCTGCTTCTTGGCCCAGTTGAGGGCCCTTGAAGACAACAGGTCTTCGCGCAGTCCTGTCAGAACCCGCTCTGTCAAAGACAGGCATCGTTCAAGATTTCCTTTCTCGCACCCGAAATAGATGGTGGCGATGCCGGCGTCCGAGTAAGGGCCGTATGAGGCTTCTACGCTGTAGACCAATCCGTACCGTTCGCGTAGCAGCAGATTAAGGCGGGAGTTGGCGACTGGGCCGCCCAGAATGTTAATCAGCAGGCTGAGCGGGATGCGGCGGTTGTCGTAGGCAGAGTGCGCCCTGGCACCGATGATGCAGTGGACCTGATGGTTGTGGCGTGCGACTGTGCGGTCAAAGGGGGGATTGGTACGCAGCGGCGGGATGTCCGGAACTGTCAGTCCTGCTCCTTCTGCATGAAAGTCTCCGTCCCCGGACAGGCCGGAAATACCGGACCGGGAATATGTTTCCAGGGCTTTCTCTACCATTTCCATGACTTTCCTTTCTTCCAGGTCCGCTACAACGGTGAAGAACATATTGTCCTCCCTGAACATTTTATGATAGTATTCCATCACTGCCTGGCGGTCCATTTTCCGCAGGTACCTGGCTTTGCCGAGGACCGGCATTGACAGAGGTGTGCCTTCGAATACAAGTTCCTCGAAGTCATCGTAAATCTGTTCTGCCGGAGAGTCTTTGTAGGTGCTGATCTCTTCCAGTACCACGCCCCTCTCTTTTTCTATTTCCTTTTCCGGGAATGTGCATCTGAAGGCGATATCCATTATCAGGTCCACAGCACGGCGCAGATCTTCCTTGAGCACTGTGGCATGGATCACGGTCTCTTCCTTGGTGGTGTATGCGTTGAGCTCACCTCCCAGTTTCTCGATGTAGGAGTTTACGGTGCCTGCACTTCTTGTCTCGGTGCCCTTGAAGAGCAGATGCTCAGTAAAATGTGCCAGGCCTCCTTTCCCGGAATCCTCATATCTGGTTCCGGTCCTGACATGCAGGGCGCAGTAGGCTACTTGAGACAGACTGCGCTTGAACGCGAATCTCATTTCTCTTCTTTGGCGACAGTATTGACCGGCTTGAAGTCGGGGGTGATGAGTCGGGATATGCGCTTGAGGTCTGATTTCAGGAAGCCGGGCCCTTTTTTGGGTGTGAGCCTGTGCCGCTTCCAGTAGAGCAGCTCGTATGTGTCCGCGCTGATAATCATTTTGTAGCAGAAAGCCTTGCCGTAGATTTCAGACGGAGCGACAACCAGGGATACCATAGTCCTCGGCGTGCCTTCAGTCAATGCTTTGTCTATGTCATCCTGCGGGACTTCGTCAGCCCGTCCCCGGAACATACGCTCGAACTCCTGCATGGCCGGCCGGTAAGCCAGGTCCCCTTTGCGGAAGAGGACTTTGGTACTGCGGCTTTTCTCGAAAGCTCCTGTCTGGATTGCGCCGTTCTTGAACGGGTAAATCCTGCCGTCGACTATTTTCTGCAGATAGTTCTGAATGATATTCATGTAAGCCGGCAGGTAAGAGTATATGCGGTCGCTGTTGTCATTCTCAGGGAAAAGAGGAAGTGCTATGAGTTCCGGCATGGCGGAAATATCGTCTGATGCCTTTTCATTACCTTTAAGAAAGCATATAAACTCCATTGCGGGGTCGTTTTCGCTGCGGTGCATTTTGTCCAGTCGCATCAGAAAGTAGTAATTGGTGTCGGTCTTGATACGGTCAAACTCTTCGTAGTCGCAGAACTCGAAGGGGGAGATGTTCCAGCTCTTCTCAACTGCACTCTTGAAAATCAGGTCTGTCATAGAATTGTCTCCGGCTATGACTACTTTGGTCATCCGGGCCGGTAAGTCTCCGTAATATTCTCTGCCGGACTCGACTTTCTGGTTCTCGAACTGTTTGATCTCCATGTCGGGACGGGTCTCCTGTGCTGTCACGGGGAGGGCTGCGAGCAGGGGCAGCAGGAATGCAAAGATTCTTTTCATTTCAGAGTTCATATTAAATTTCTGCAAAAGTAGATAAAATATGTGTATTTTTGTACTTATGACTTCACCTATTATCATTGCCGTCGACGGTTACTCTTCCACGGGAAAGAGCACATTCGCCAAAGCTATAGCGAAAGAGCTGGGCTACATCTACATTGATACCGGAGCCATGTACCGGGCCGTAACCCTTCTGGCTCTTAGGAATGGACTTGTATCCAAAAATAATACCATAGAACCGGACAGCCTGAGTGAAATGCTGTCCCGAGGCTCCTGTCCGGTGGATATATCATTCAGAACTTCAGGTCCGGGCGGAGCCAGTGAAACCTGGCTGAACGGGGAAAATGTAGAGCGGGATATCCGTACTCTCGGGATTTCCAAAGTGGTGAGCTATGTGGCCGCTGTTCCGGCTGTGCGTCACTATGTCGACAGACGTCTGAGGGAGATAGGCTCCCGAAAAGGGGTCGTTATGGACGGTCGTGATATAGGAACTGCCGTATTTCCGGATGCGGAACTAAAGATATTCATGACGGCGAGGCCGGAGGTGCGGGCCAGGCGCCGTTTTGACGAAATGTGCTCCAAGGGACAGCATCCTTCGTATGAGGAGGTTCTCAGCAATATCAAGGAACGGGATTATATGGACGAACACCGGCAGACAGCACCCCTGGCCCGTGCTGCTGATGCAGTTCTGTTGGACAACAGCGATATGAGCGTAGAGGACCAGATTCTGTGGTTCAAGGACTTATTAATGCGGAGGCATCTATGCGGGTACTGATAGACGTGGGTTCCGGCTGCTGCAACGGAGTCGGTCGGGCTATTTCCACTGCGGAACAATATCTGGCAGATCACGATGTACTTTATTCTTTAGGTGCAATAGTGCATAATGATGCGGAGATTCAGCGCTTGGCCGGTCTGGGTCTACGGACGGTCGGGTATGCTGATTTACCCTCCCTCCGTGGATCGACTGTGCTCATACGGGCTCATGGAGAACCGCCTTCCACATATGCCCTCGCGCGTAAGTCCGGTGTCTCTCTGATAGACTGCACGTGCCCTGTGGTCCTGGCCTTGCAGAAGAGGATTGCCTCCAAGTATGCGGAGTTGTCTTCGCGTGGAGGTCAGGTGCTGATTTTTGGAAAACGCGGTCATGCTGAGGTCAATGGCCTGGTGGGGCAGACGGATGGTCATGCAGTAGTGGTTGAGAATATGGAAGACCTGGAAGCAAAGCTGGACTCCGGTGTTATCAATCCGTCCTGTCCTCTGGCGCTTTTTTCTCAGACCACCAAGGATCCCGAGGAATTCACCGCTCTGGCAGCCAGGTTGAGGAAGGAGGTCGGGACTGTTGCGGACGGAACAACATATTCAGGACAATCCTGTTCGGGCGGCCGTGTGGAGGTGTATGATACTATCTGCCGGCATGTCTCTTCCCGTCACAAGGCTCTGAAGGCATTCGCCGCTGCCTGCTCGGTCATCATCTTCGTCTGCGGCCGTGAAAGCTCCAACGGCAAGGTCCTCTTCGAACTGTGCCGCTCGGTCAATTCCCGTTCTTACAAAGTCGAGAGCGCTGATGAGCTTCCGGCCGGAATCTTCTGTCCCGATGACACCGTAGGCATCTGCGGAGCCACTTCCACTACCCGCTGGCAGCTTGAGAAGGTAGCTGCGGCGATTTCCCGCTTATAATGCTGCTGAGGAGTTAATCGCGCGGTTGCAGGACGGCTTTTCGAAGTTCGAAGTTCTGGCCGAGGTATTTCTTGCGGACTTCCGGGTTTGAGGCGAGATCCTCGGCGGTACCGCTCTCGAGTATGCTGCCTTCGTAGAGGAGGTAGGCGCGGTCTGTGATGGCCAGGGTCTCGTGGACGTTGTGGTCTGTGATGATGATGCCGATATTCTTGGTCTTGAGCTTGGCGATGATGTGCTGGATGTCCTCGACCGCTATCGGGTCTACACCTGCGAAAGGCTCGTCCAGGAGGATGAACTTGGGGTCGATGGCCAGGGCCCGTGCTATCTCGCAGCGGCGGCGCTCGCCTCCGGAGAGCTGGATACCGTAGCTCTTGCGTACCTTGGCGAGACCGAACTCATCGATCAGGGACTCCAGACGGTCGCGTCTCTCCTTCTTGGTGAACTTGGAGAATTCCATGACGGACATGATGTTGTTCTCGACCGACATCTTGCGGAAGACTGAGGCCTCCTGGGCCAGGTAGCCGAGGCCCTTCTGGGCGCGGCGGTACATCGGCAGGTCGGTGATCTCCTCGTCGTCCAGGAAGATGTGCCCGTCGTTGGGCTTGATAAGGCCGGTGATCATGTAGAAGCTCGTGGTCTTGCCGGCTCCGTTGGGCCCGAGCAGACCCACTATCTCGCCCTGCTCGACGTTGATGGACACGCCTTTTACGACTGTACGGGCTCCGTATTTCTTTACCAGGTTCTCGCTGTAGAGTTTCATTGTCGGAAATGTATTCTATGTTATTTGACGTCCAGTCCCAGGTCCTTGACCAGTTCGTTCAGCTCAGGCTGCTTGGCTGCCAGGAACTTGGCTTTGTCCACCGGCATGTATGGAGTGGTGTCCTTATGTCCGGAGGGGGATTCGTAGATCTGGACGTCTATTTTTACTTTACTGTTTCTCAATTCCTTGCGTAGTGCCGCTTCCATCCTTGTGAGGGCTTTCTCCCGGATCCATTCCTGCTGGGCGCTGTTGCTCACGAAGAATGTCAGTACGGCAGTTTCAATATCTATGCCGGGACTGCGGTGGAGCATGGCAGTGGCCAGGGAACTGCGGCCCGAGGACTTCTCCCGGTCGGCCAGGGCCTGCCAGGCGTTCATCATGGATTCGAAGGTCAGAGGCTCGTCGGTCAGGGCGGCTGCATCTGCGGCGGCACCTGTGGCACTTTGTTGCTCTGCTCGGGATATCAGGTTCTTCAGGGACAATCCGGGGAGTTTCGCTGTGGGTTGTGACTGGGCCGGATGTTGCGGAATCTTCGTGGGTGCCGGTTCTGGGACCTGTTCAGGAACTGGTTCTGGTGCTGAGGAAACTGGCTGGGGGGGCCGGTCTGCTGATGCGGCTGCCGTGGTTGTCGCCTGTGCCGGTGGTGCAGGCTGTTGTGCGGCGGTCTGCGGTGCTGCCGGCTGAGGCTGCAGGGCCGCGGCCGCCTTCTCCGCCAGCCGCATCAGGGCGAACTCGATGAGCAGCCGCTGGTTGCCGCTCTGACGGTAGGACGCCTCGCATGACATTGTAATATTGAGCGAGGAGAAGATGAACTGGACGGAGCACCTTGCCGCCTGTTCCCGGTACCGCTCGATGAGCGAGGGAGGCAGCGACAGCAGGGCCGAGCCGTGGGAGTTCTTGCATACCAGCAGATCCCGGAGGTGGGAGCTCAGGCCCGATACGAAGTAGAGGGCATTGAACCCCTTTGAGAGAATCTCGTCCAGGAGCAGGAGGGAGGAGGTGTAGTCTCCCGAGAGCGAATTGTCTATTATTTTGAAATAATACTCGTAGTCCAGGACGTTGAGGTCGCGGATGACGTCCTCGTAGCGGACTTCCTTCCCGCAGAAGGCCACTATCTGGTCAAATATCGTGAGGGCGTCCCTCATGGCCCCGTCGGCCTTGACGGCGATGACGTGCAGGCTCTCGCTGTCTATGGTGATGCCCTCCTTGGAGGCTATGTCCGTGAGGTTGCGCACGATGTCGGGGACGCTGATGCGGTTGAAGTCGAAGGTCTGGCAGCGGGAGAGGATGGTCGGCAGTATCTTGTGCTTCTCGGTGGTGGCCAGGATGAAGATGGCGTGGGCGGGCGGTTCCTCGAGGGTCTTGAGGAAGGCGTTGAAAGCCGCGGACGAGAGCATGTGCACCTCGTCGATGATGTAGACGCTGTACTTGCCGACCTGGGGCGGGATGCGGACCATGTCGGTGAGGTTGCGGATGTCGTCCACGGAGTTGTTGGAGGCCGCGTCGAGCTCATGGATGCAGTAGGAGCGGCCCTCGGCGAAGGACAGGCAGGACTCGCACTTGCCGCAGGGCTCCATATCGGGGCCCGGGTTGAGGCAGTTGATGGACTTGGCGAATATCCTGGCAGTGGTGGTCTTGCCCACTCCGCGCGGTCCGCAGAAAAGGTAGGCGTGGGCCAGCTGCCCCCTGATGATGGAGTTCTTCAGGGTCCTGGCGATGTTCTCCTGGCCGATGAGCGACTCGAAAGTGTCGGGCCGATATTTCCTGGCTGATACTATAAACTGTTCCATAACTCGAATAACTGCCAAAGATACGGAAACTGCCGGAATTCCGGCATTAAAGTTGTATATTTGTCGGATTGAAAATCAGAAATGCGATGAAAGTACTTATCATAGACGACGAGCGGAGCATCCGCAACACTCTCAAGGAGATTCTCGAGTTCGAAGGACATCAGATAACGCTGGCTGAGGACGGAGCGGCAGGGCTGGAGGCGGCATCCGCCGGCAGTTTCGACGTGATATTCTGCGACATCAAGATGCCCGGAATGGACGGAGTGGAGGTGCTGGACAAGCTCGCCGAGAGCGGCAACGAGACTCCGGTCGTGATGATTTCGGGCCACGGCTCGATAGATACGGCGGTGGAGTGCATCAAGAAGGGTGCATTCGACTTCATTCAGAAGCCGCTGGACCTGAACAGGATACTGATTACTCTGAAAAATGCTACGGACAAGGGCTCCCTCGTCCGCGAGACCAAGATCCTCAAGAAGAAGGTCGGCGGGGTGCAGGAGATTATCGGCGAGTCGCCGGCCATCGTCCGTATCAAGAACATGATAGACCGGGTGGCCCCGACCGACGCCAGGGTGCTCATCACAGGTGCCAATGGTACCGGAAAAGAACTGGTGGCCAGATGGCTGCACGAGAAGAGCGACAGGGCTTCGATGCCTTTCATCGAGGTCAACTGCGCGGCCATCCCCAGCGAGCTGATAGAGAGCGAGCTCTTCGGTCACGAGAAGGGCGCCTTCACCGGGGCTCAGAAACAGCATAAGGGCAAGTTCGAGCAGGCCGACGGCGGCACTCTCTTCCTGGACGAGATAGGCGACATGTCCCTCGCGGCCCAGGCCAAGGTCCTCCGCGTGCTGCAGGAGAACAAGCTGACCAAGGTCGGCGGCGACAAGGACATCACCGTGAATGTCAGGGTCGTGGCCGCCACCAACAAGAATCTGAAGGAGGAAATCGAGAAAGGCAACTTCCGCGAGGACCTCTACCACCGTATCAGCGTCATCGTCATCCGCGTGCCGTCACTGGCCGAGAGAAGGGAAGATATTCCGATGCTTATCGACCATTTTATCAAGCAGATATCCCAGGAGTCCGGCAAGCCGGTCAAGGAGATAGACGCCGACGCCGTCGAGGAACTCTGCAACCACGCCTGGAGCGGCAACATCCGCGAGCTGCGCAACGTCGTGGAGCGTCTGCTGATACTTTCCAATGCCCGCATCACTAAGGACGACGTGATGATGTTCGCCCTGCCCAACTAGGTGTAGTCCTCAGAAACCTCGGTGTGCATCGGCAGTATTACGGTGAAGTCCGCACCACCCAGTTTCTGCGATTTGGAGTAGTAGATGTCGCCGTGACTTTGGGTGACGATGCTCTTGCAGATGGCCAGACCGAGGCCGGAACCTTTGGTTTTGGTAGTGAAGTTAGGGCTGAACAGTTTGCCCAGGTTCTCTTCTGAGACACCGCTGCCGTTGTCCTCGATGTCTATGCGGTATCGGCCAGTAGACATTATGAGCGTAATGTCTATGATGCCTTGTTCCTTGCTTTCCACTGCCTGGATAGCATTGGTTATCAGATTTACGAATGTCCTTGTTATCTGCTCTTTTCTTGCCAGGACGACGGCTTTTTCTACGGTACGGTGGAAATTCATCTGTATGTTGTCCCGGTTGTCGAACAGGATTTTCTGTTCTGTGAGAATTTCCACTAGATCGACTTCCGTTTCTTCTTCTTTGTAGAGCTTGGCGAAGCTGGAGAACTCGCTGGCCGTGTTGGACAGGATGTCTATCTGCTCTATGAGCGAGGAGGCGAGGGCCTCGAAGCGGTCCTGCCATTCTGGTCTGCCCTGCATTTTCATGCGCACGAGATGCTGTATGCTCAGTTTCATGGGAGTGAGCGGGTTCTTGATCTCATGGGCTATCTGGCGGGCCATCTGGCTCCATGCCTGTTCCCTTTCGCTCTGGGCCAGTTCTTTGGCACTGCGGTCGAGGTCATCTATCATCTGGTTGTAGGTCTTGACGAGCAGACCCAGCTCATCGTCAGCCTTGTAGTTGATATGCCCTACCTTGTGTGTGATGTCCATGGCTTGCATGTTGCGGCTGATTTCTTTCAGTGGCCTGGTGATGGAGTTGGACATGGTGATGCCCACGAAGAGGGCTATGATGATGAGCAGCAGATAGAGGTTGACAATAGCGGCTATAATGGGAGTTGCGTCATACTCGAAGTTGGTGTCGTTGATGAAGAACGGAATGTTGGCGATAGCCAGCAGAATACCTTTCTCATTATAAATGGGTGTGTAGAGGGAATAGTAGGACAGCGTCGAGATATGTTCTTCCTGGATGACCTGCATGCGCTTGTTGTAGACGAGTTCGGAGTAGGCCTCCGAGTTCATCCTGGAACTTGCCAGGTATTCGTTGAATATATCGGGCTTGGTGGTTCTTATCAGTCGTCCGTGCGGATCGAAAAGATTGATGTCAACCTGTGAATTTTGGGAAACAGCGTTCATCGCGCTGAATACTTCGGCAGTATTGAGGGCATCGTAGTTCTCGGTGGTCCGGGTCATTTTTGTCAGTGCTCCTTGTACGGAAAGCATTGCCTCCTCCATCATCATATTGTTGTTCCCGTTGATGTAGCCGATGATTATGACGACACTGCCGATGGCCATGAGGATCAAAGCGCCTACCATTGACGCAGTGAGCAGTACTGTCATTTTCATACGGAATGACCGTTTGGGCCGGAACAGTGATTCGCGGTGCCGTTTACGGAAAAGTCTGGGCAGGGCCATTATCAGCAGACCGAAGGTCAGCAACACATAGGAGAATGAGATGAGGGTGGGGAAGATGCCTCTGGTCGGCCGGCTGACGGTGATCATGTTAGTACCGGGAAGCTTGTTTATAAACAGTACGGTTTCATCCAGGAAGTAGTGTGAGAAGCCCTCCTCGAAACTGTAGACGTTGATGGATACCGGGAAATTGTACCTGCCCTGGTGGCTGGTGAGCCTGCCGTTGTGGTATTTTGCGACGGAGTAAGGGTAACGTACGGTATTGGATGCCGGATTCAGGTTGTCGAGCAGGGCCGACGGATAGCCGATGTTGTCCGAACTGGTTTTGGAGTCGATTTCCAGATACAGGTCGTAGCGCATGTTGCCGCGGATGATACTGAAAGCGCCGAGATAGCTGATGCTGTTGCGGAAATAGTCCAGATAGTAGAATGCCGAACTTTCCGACAGTTTCACTCCGTAGTTGTCAATGATGTCCTTGTAGTAGCTGAAGCAGTTGACAGGACCGGAATAGTCTTCTGTTAGAATGCTCTGGTAGCGGTTGCAGACAGCAAGGCGTATATCGTATTCAGAAAGTATGTTGAAGAAATACCGTTCTGCGAGCCTGTTGAGTATGGTGTTCTCATATTCGGGATTTCCGGTCAGGCGGCGTACCAGAGGATCCGTGATTATGCTCTTCTCTATAGCCTGCAGCTGCATTTCCAGACCAAGGTCCCTTTCTATGGCCAGGCGGCCGGTGAGGACGCGGATATTCTCGCACTCTTTTTCGAAACTGAAGACGCCTACGCAAGTTGTAATATAAGCGGAGGCCAGCAGTACATATCCCAGTATCAGCCGTTTGGAATGCCGTTTGCGCTTGTGCCGGTACAGTCCGCTGGCAGTCGGAACGAATATGTTGAGAAGCAGGAGCCCGGCCAGGAACAGTAATCCGTACATTATGAATGTTATTATGGTATAGACGGATATGTTGTTGATCTGGAATAGGTCGAAGTTGATGCCCGAGTTGAGGATGAGAGACCGGAATGTAGTGTGGATGTACGCTCCCAATGCGATGATGGCCAGTCCCAACGAAGCGGTCTTGATGTTGCGTGCCGGTCGGGGAGAGTTCCAGATGTCTTTGATAATATTTTTACGGGAAGTATAAGTAGCTATGCAGTAAAGCAGTACGAATATGTGGAATACCATGAGAGCTCCGAAGGAATTGAAATTTCCGTCGGCATACAGCATCGGGGAGAACAGCTCTGTGTCCAGAGGTATGTCCTTTGTCATCATGAAGGAGCATAGCTGCATGATGAAAATCCCTCCGAGTGAGAAATACAGTGAGACGATGTTTTTATACCGGTTGTGGAAGGACAGAATGGCTATCAGGGCCAGGAGCATGGCTGCCCACCGCATTCCGGACGATCGGTGATTGCTGTTGTTAAGACTCTCATTCTTCAGAAGAGAAAAAACGGGTGTGCCGTCTGAGGCGTATATTACGTTGGTGTCGTCGATATACACCGGGACGGTGGTGTATGAGCCTGTGAGACCGATATGCCTGTTGACGGAGTTGTGCAGTACAGTGTTCTCGGAAGTGTACTGCGTCATAACCTCTATTGCTCCTATTATCCGGATATTGTCCTTGTAGAATGTTTTTACGATATACCAGGAGTTGCCGAGATTGACATACTGTACACCGTCTTCCAAAAATGCCAGGGGAAGATTGAACATGTTCCGGTTGTGCAGATCGTGGATGCGGTACCATGAGGAGGAAACAGAAATATCGTCGTTGCTGATAGGAAATGTGTTGGCCCAGCTTTGAAGTTTTCCTCCCACGTAGCGGTAGAGCACCATGTCCTCAGGGAAATCCTCGAATTCCAACCATTCATCAGCAGGTGCGGTAAAAGCTCTGTCGATGTACTTCTGCAGGTTTTTCTCCCGTTTATGAAGCATTTTCTCCACTCTGTCCACCCTCTTCCAGGAAGATGTGGCGTCCATGTGGAAAAAAGAGAGCAGGAAGCACAACAAAGCAAGTGTCCAGAAAATGGAAATCCGGTTTCTGGATATTAGTCGCTGTGTATTTTTTAAAAAGGATCTCATTGGCAGAGGTTATTCATTATGATAAGGCTCGCCTCTGATTATGGTCATGGCCCTGTACAGCTGCTCTGTGAAAAAGAGGCGGATAATCTGGTGTGAGAATGTCATGTCTGACAGGGAGAGAGTTTCGGCGGCGGCGGCCTTTATTTTGGGTGAGAATCCCCATGCTCCTCCGATAACGAATACCAGGCTGCGGCAGCCAGTATCCGCCAGATGGCTCAGACGTGCGGCCCACGCGGTGGATGAGTATCTCTGTCCCCTCTCGTCCAGCAGCACAACACGGTCTCCTTCCTTGATTTTTTTGAGGATGAGGATGCCTTCTTTCTCTTTTACCTCTTCCGGTGTGAGGGACGATGTTCCGCTGAGCGCCGGAATCTCGATCCTGGTGTAACTTAGATACCGGCCTATGCGTTTTTCGTACATGGCCATACCTTCCTTGACGAAGTCAAAACTGGTTTTACCTACTGTTATCAGGGTGATTTTCATGCTGTCAGCTAATTCTGCCTACAAATGTAGCAAAATTTGCACCATGATTGGCCTGAATTTTGCTAATGAGTGAACAAAAATAGGAATAAAACGATGAACAGGTTGGTTTTAATACTTGGACTTCTGTCTTTTCTCCCTATGACGGTGTCTGCACAGAATATGGTGCAGGTGAGTACCGACAGTGCGGGGGAGAGCAGTGTTTTCGTTCCTATTGCTAAGTATCTGCAAAGAGGTGATGCAGAATGTCTTGCTGCATGGTTCGCGGAGAATTTACAGGTCAATGTGATGGGCACGGTCTCCAACTGCAGCAGATCCCAGGCCCGGCAGATTATCCGCAACTTCTTCACCAACTATACTCCGCGCAACTTCGAGATAGTCTACAAGAGCGGTACCTATCCTATGGAGTATGCCGTAGGCAATCTGGACAGCGGCGGCAATATCTTCACGGTCACGATTCTCGTCAAGACCAACGACGCCGGGAACTATATCGAGCAGCTCAAAATCGAGAAACAGTAGTCGGCGTGTCATAGCGGGCAATCTGCTGCGTCATTTTCGTCGCAGGGCTCAGTCATTTACGTCCAGTAAACTCCTTCGCCCTGCTCCTCAATGACTTGCATATTGCCCACTCTGACGCACCGACAATTTAGTGGTATGACGCCTTGCATTTTACCCGCTCTGAAGCGTTTACGAGTACCGCAATGGCAGAGAATTGCGGTTTTTTCTGCCGTTGTGGAGGTGGAACGGAAGGACAATGCCTTCCAGAAGGCTTGTAGAGTGGGTGCGGCGAAAAAGATAATACCGCAACGGCAGGCAAATACGGGAAATGCTGCCGTTGTGGAAGAGGTTAGAATTCGAAAAGGGAGGTGCGTCAGATCGCCCGCTATGACGCGCCGACTATTTTTGGCGCATGAAGATGCGGATGGGACAGCCGGTGAAGTCGAAGTGCGAGCGCAGCTTGTTCTCCAAGTAGCGCTTGTACGGTGCTCCGATGTACTGCGGTAGATTGCAGAAGAACGCAAATGAGGGACAGGGCGTAGGCAGCTGTGTGACGTACTTGATCTTGATGAACTTGCCCTTGGTCGAGGGGGGAGGATAGTTCTCGATCTCCTCGAGCATGACCTCGTTGAGGGTGGAGGTGGGTATCTTCTGGGAGTAGCTGGACCATACCTTGGCGGCAGCGTCCAGCACGTCGAGGATTCTCTGTTTCTTGATTACCGACGTGAATATGACCGGGATGTCGCTGAAGGGGGCGAGCCGCTTGCGGATGGACTCGGCGTATTCCTTCATGGTGTTGTTGGTCTTGTTCTCTATGAGGTCCCACTTGTTGACGGCCACTACGCAGCCCTTGCTGTTCTTGAGGATGAGGTTGAAGATGGCCATGTCCTGGGCCTCGACTCCGTACTGGGCGTCGATCATCAGGATGCAGACGTCCGAGTGCTCGATGGCGCGGATAGCCCTCATCACGGAGTAGAACTCCAGGTCCTCGCTGACCTTGGTCTTTTTGCGGAGGCCGGCGGTGTCGACGAGGATGAACTCGTGGCCGAACTTGTTGTAGTAAGACTCCACTGCGTCGCGGGTGGTGCCGGCTACGGGGGTGACGATGTTGCGCTCCTCCCCGAGGAAGGCGTTGGTGATGGATGACTTGCCGGCGTTGGGCCGTCCTACGATGGCGATGCGGGGAACTCCGGCGTGCGGGTCTTCCACTGCCTTGTCGGCCGGGAGCATGGAGACGAGCTTGTCGAGCATGTCTCCGGTGCCGCTGCCGTTGGCCGAGGAGATGTCCCAGGGATCACCCAGTCCCAGGGAGTAGAACTGGTATGAGTCGAAGCGTTTCTCGGCGTTGTCCACCTTGTTGACCACCAGCAGGACGGGTTTGGCGCTGCGGCGCAGGATGTCGGCTATTTCCTCGTCGAAGTCGGTGATGCCGGTGCCTACCTCCACCAGGAAGAGGATCACGTCGGCCTCCTCGATGGCGATCATCACCTGTTTGCGGATCTCTTCCTCGAAGACGTCCTCCGAGTTGGAGGTGTATCCGCCGGTATCCACTACCGAGAAGGTGGTGCCGCACCACTCGCACTGACCGTAATGGCGGTCGCGGGTGACTCCGGCCGTCTCGTCGACGATGGCCTGGCGCATGCCTACAAGGCGGTTGAAAAGGGTCGATTTACCTACGTTGGGTCGTCCTACTATGGCTACTAAACTCATACTCTTTCTTGTTCTATTTCTTCTGTTCTGCAGGATGGTGGTCGCAGCTGCCCAGGGCGTTGAGGCCGCAGTCCGAGCAGGAAGCCCCGTCGCAGGTGGCGGCGCCTCCCCGCTTGGGACCCCAGAGCTTCATCTCCTCCTCCTTGGCGCAGACGATGCCCCGCTTGCGGAGCTCCTTGCTGTGCCCTATCTCGCTGTCGGGGAAGGGCTTGTTACGGAAGATGATGTTGAAGCACATGATTAGGACCGCAAGGCCTACGAAGATGATTGCTGCGATTAGAATTTCCATTGTACCTAATATTATTTATTCCGCCGGCTCCACCCATTTGCTCCTGTCCAGGAGAGGGGCGGTGCTCAGCCGTATCATGGGGGCCAGCTGGTGGACCTTGAAGGCCGCGGCCTTGCGGAGCCGGAGGATTCTGTCCACGAGCCCCTTGTCCACGCCTTCCTGCAAAATCTGTTCCGCGCTGCAGCCGCCCTCGTTGAGGCGGTAGAGTATCGGATCCAGGACATCGTAGGGCGGGAGGGAGTCGGTGTCCTTCTGGCCCTCCTTGAGCTCGGCCGAGGGGGCCTTGGTGATGGTCGAGGAGGGGATGACCTCGCCGTCGCGGTTGATCCAGGCGGCCATCTCGTAGACCTCGGTCTTGTAGAGGTCGGCGATGACCATCAGTGCGCCGCAGAGGTCGCCGTAGAGGGTGCCGTAGCCCATCGAGAGCTCGCTCTTGTTGGTGGTGTTCAGGAGCAGGGCCCTGTGCCGGTTGGAGTAGAGCATCAGGATGGTGCCGCGGATGCGGGCCTGGAGATTCTCCTGGGTGGTGTCCCAGTGGAAGTCCCCCTCGAAGAGAGGCTCGGCCTCCTTCATGAACCGGTCGTAGACGGCGCTGATGGGGACGATGTGGTATTTGATTCCGAGATTGTCGGCCAGGGTCACCGCGTCATTGACGGAGTGGACGGTGGACCAGGAGGAGGGCATGAGGATGCCGGTGACATTGTCCTTGCCCAGGGCCTCTGTCGCCAGAGCCGCCACTACCGCCGAGTCCAGGCCCCCGGAGAGACCCAGCACGGCCCGGGACATCCCCGCCTGAGCGAAGAAATCCCGGATGGTGCGGATGATGCGGCTGTGTACGTCCCCGATGTTAGAACCCGAATGCATCGCTGATGGACTTGTAGTTGTAGATGCGGTCGATGACCTCGGCGAACATGTCGGCTACGGAGAGGACGGTGAATTTAGACAGGTCGGTGCCGGCCGGGGCTCTCAGGGGAATGGTGTCGGTTACGACCACTTCCTGAAGGGCGGACTTGTTGATGCGCTCGTAGGCCTGGCCAGAGAATACGGGATGGGTGGCCATGGCCCTGACGCTGAGGGCACCTTTCTCCATGAGCATGTCGGCGGCCTTGGTGATGGTGCCGGCTGTGTCGATCATGTCGTCGATGATGACGATGTTGCGGCCCTCGACGTCACCGATGGCTGTCATTGAGCCTACGACGTTGGGCCTTTCACGCGACTTGTGGCAGATAATCATGGGGCAGCCGAGTACGCGGGAGTAGTTGTTGGCTCTCTTGGCGCCTCCCATGTCGGGTGCGGCGATGGAGAGGTTCTCCAGCTGCATGTCCCTCAGGTAGGGCATGAAGATGGTGCTGGCGTATATATGGTCTACCGGAAAATCGAAGAAGCCCTGGATCTGGTCGGCGTGCAGGTCGGTGGTGATGACCCTGTCGCAGCCGGCGGCTACCAGGAGGTTGGCCACTAATTTCGCTCCGATGGATACTCTGGGACGGTCTTTGCGGTCCTGACGTGCCCATCCGAAGTAGGGGATGACGGCGATGACCTTGTAGGCCGATGCGCGGCGGGCGGCGTCGATCATGAGCAGGAGCTCGAAGAGGTTGTCCAGGGGAGGGAAGGTGGACTGCACGATGAAGGTGGTGGTTCCGCGGACGGATTCGTTGAAGGCGGGCTGGAACTCGCCGTCGCTGAAGTCGGTTACGATGGAGTCGCCGAGGTCGAGTCCGAGGGACTTGGCTATCTTCTCGGCCAGATAACGGGATCCTCTGCAGGAGAAGATCTTGATACCGTGGGTGTGGTTTGTGGTCTGGTTCATATGGTCAGTATTTTATCGTTTGTCTTCGGTTGTTTCTGCCGCTGCTCCCTTCAGGTCGGCGTCTATCACGTCCAGGATGGCCTCCTTGCCGATGCGTTTCTCGGATGAGGCGGGTATGACGGTCACGTCAGGCTGTATGGCGCCGATGGTGCGGATCATGTAGTCCAGACTGCGGTCCAGGGCCGATTTCGAGAGCTTGTCGCACTTGGTCAGGATGACGGTGAAGGGGATGCCGGCTCCTGCCACCGCGGTGATGAAGCTGCGGTCTATCTCCTGCAGCTCGTGCCTGGAGTCCAGCAGGATGAAGAGCCGTGCGAGCTCCTCCGAGTGGCTGACGTAGTCCTCTATCATGGCTTTCAGGGAGGCCTGAGCCTTCTTCGAGGCCTTTGCGAAGCCGTAGCCGGGCAGGTCCACCAGGTACCACTTCCCGTTGATGAGAAAATGGTTGACCAGTATCGTCTTGCCGGGCATGGATGAGGTCTTGGCCAGGTCCTTGCGGCCGCACAGCATGTTGATAAGCGAGGACTTGCCCACGTTGGAACGTCCTATGAAGGCGTACTCGGGCGCTCTCAGCTTCGGTTTCTGAGTCACGTTGGTGCTGCTTCCCTGGAATATGGCCGTCTTGATTATCATACCTTATTTAAAATGGCAAAAGTAGCAAATTTTCCATACCATTCGTGGATTTGTGCTAAATTTGTTCTGCGTATGTAAAATGATAAATCGTCAGAATATGCAGGAATACATCACATTGACCCGGCTGCTGCAGGGAATACGGGGGGCTGTGGCGGACAATTTCCCCGCTCCGGTATGGGTGCGGGCGGAAATCCATGATATGAAAATGCACAATAACGGGCACTGCTACCTGGAACTGGTGGAGAAGGGCTCCGGCCGGGATCTGTTCAGCGCGAAGGCTCAGGCGGTTATCTGGAGGTCGAGGCGGTCTCTGGTCGAGGCGGCCTTCTACCAGGGGACGGGTCGCCGGCTGGAAGTCGGAATGACCGTGCTGGTGCAGGTGAGGGTGCAGTATTCGGAGGTCTACGGGATGAGCCTGAGCATCGAGGATATCGACCCGGCGTTTACGCTCGGGGAGGTGGAACTGGCCCGGCAGCGGACCCTGGAGAGGCTGCGCAAGGAGGGTATGCTGGACATGAACAGTACCCTGCCGCTGCCCCGGCTGCCCAGGCGCTTCGCCCTGATCACTTCGGAGACGGCGGCGGGCTACGGGGATTTCATGCATCATCTCTACGACAACGGTTACGGCTTCAAGTTCTATACTCGTCTGTATCAGGCTCCGATGCAGGGACCGACGGCACCCGGCGGCATCATCGCCGCCCTGGATGCGGTAATGGCCGATGTGGAGGCCGGCGAGGTGTATGACGCGGTGCTGCTGCTGCGCGGAGGCGGGGCCGTGGCCGACTTAGTCTGCTTCGACGACTACGACTTAGCTGTGAATATTGCCCAGTTCCCGCTCCCGGTGATGGTGGCCGTGGGGCACGAGCGCGACACGCATATCTGCGACATGGTGGCCGCCCGCTCGGTCAAGACACCTACTGCCCTCGCTGACCTGATAGTGAATGCCTTCGTGGAGGAGGACGCCTCTTTGACCGCTTTGGGCGACCGGCTGCGCTCCTCGGTTACGCTCAGGCTCGACGGCATGCGTCAGCGGCTGGAGCAGACCGCCCGCCGCTTAGGTTCAGGCACCGAGATGCGCTGCCGTCTTGAGCGGAACCGTATGGACATGCTCCTGATGCGTATGCGGAAGGGTGTGACTCTCCGTTCAGGCAATGAACAGAACGCCCTTAATATCCTGTGGATGCGGGTCAGAAGCGGTACCGCCCTGCGTCTGAAAGCCGAGTCCGGCAAGCTCGACATGCTGGAACTCCGTGTCCGCAAGGGCGACCCCGTGGCCATGCTCCGTCCCGGCAGCGCCTACGTCCTCCGCGACAGCCGCCCCGTCGAGTCCGCCGCCGACCTCACCCCCGGCGACCGCCTCGACCTGCTGCTGCGCGACGGCACCGCCCGTTGCCTCGTCGAATCCGTGAATCAGGGGTAGGGGCTTGCGCGGTATCGGATTTTTTTGTAAATTGCAACGATGTTTTAAATTATGCAGAATATGGCTGAAATGGAAAAAATGAAATATGAGGAGGCGCTCGGGCGTCTGGAGAAGATAGTGGCTCAGATCGAGGACCCGCAGACGGCGGTGGGGGATATCCCCGCGAAGGTGAAGGAGGCGGCGGAGCTGCTGACTTACTGCCGGAAGATGCTGAAAGAGAGCGAGGAAAGCATCGGGAAAATACTCGATGATGAACAATAGTCAGGTGAAACATTAAAAATAACAGCTATGATATTCGACAAGGATCCATATCTGATGCCCTACCGGGGCCAGATTGAAAAACGCTACAGGGAACTGGTAATCAGGAAACAAGAGCTGGCCGGATACGGCCGCAGGCTCTCAGATGCAGTGAACAGCCACCTGTACTACGGAGTACACGCCGACAAGAAGGAAGTGGTCTTCAGGGAGTGGGCTCCGAACGCTACGGCGATATACCTCATCGGGGATTTCAACGGCTGGCGAAAGGATGAGAAGTACCGGCTGAACTCCGTCGGCGGCGGCAACTGGGAACTCCGTCTGCCGGCTGCGGAGGTGCCTCACGGCTCTCTGTTCAAATGGCTGGTGGAGTGGAACGGCGGCAGCGGCGAGAGGCTTCCGGCCTATGCGACCCGCTGCGTCCAGGATCCGGAGACGAAGATTTTCTCCGCCCAGGTATGGCTTCCTCCTAAGAAATACCGCTGGCGGCATACCCGCTTTGTCCCGCACAATCGCTGCCCCCTCATCTACGAGGCCCATATCGGCATGAGCTCCGAGGAGGAGAAGGTCGCCTCGTTTGACGAGTTCCGTCAGAACGTGCTGCCGCGCATCCGCGACCTCGGGTACAATACCCTGCAGATCATGGCCCTCCAGGAGCATCCCTACTACGGCTCCTTCGGCTATCAGGTCTCCAACTTCTTCGCCCTGAGCTCCCGCTTCGGCACTCCGGAGGAGTTCAAGGCCCTGGTGGACGAGGCGCACGGGATGGGCATCGCGGTGGTCATGGATCTGGTGCACTCGCACGCGGTGGACAATGAGGTGGAGGGCATCGGCATGCTCGACGGCACCGAATACCTCTACTGTCACGCAGGGGCAAGGGGGCGGCACCCGGCCTGGGGCTCGCGGTGCTTCAACTACGGCAAGCCCTCGACGGTCCATTTCCTGCTCTCGAACATCAAGTTCTGGATGGAGGAGTACCGTATAGACGGTTTCCGCTTCGACGGGGTGACCAGCATGATATATCTGGACCACGGCCTTGGCAAGGACTTTACGGACTATTCCTGCTATTTCGACGGCAATCAGGACGAGGACGCCCTGCTCTATCTCGGCCTGGCCAACATCATGATAAAGGAGATAAATCCCAAGGCCATCACCATCGCTGAGGACGTCAGCGGCATGCCCGGGCTGGCGGCTCCTATGGGAATGGGCGGCATCGGCTTCGACTTCCGCCTGAGCATGGGCATAGCCGACCACTGGATCAAGTGGATAAAGGAGCGCAAGGACGAGGACTGGAGCATGGGCGAGATATACTACGAACTGACCAACAAGCGGGCCGACGAGCGCACGGTCTCCTACGCCGAGTGCCACGATCAGGCCCTTGTGGGTGACAAGACGATCATCTTCCGTCTGATGGACAAGGAGATGTACACGGCAATGAACAAGGCTTCGCAGAACCTCACAGTGGAGCGAGGTATGGCCCTGCACAAGATGATAAGGCTCGTGACGATAGCCACGGCCGGTGACGGTTACCTGAACTTCATGGGCAATGAGTTCGGCCATCCCGAGTGGATAGACTTCCCCCGTGAGGGGAACGGCTGGTCCTATTTCTACGCCCGCCGCCAGTGGTCCCTGAGCGACAACCCGGACCTGCGCTACGGCGAACTCCGGGATTTCGACCGGGCGATGATACACCTCTTCGCCGAAAACAACATCCTTACCGAGCGCCCCGTGCAACTTTACGTGGATGAGGCCCGAAAAGTTTTGATTTTTGCAAGAGGATGTTTTATCTTTGCGCTCAATTTCCACCCATCTGAGTCGGTGGCAGACTTCAAGTTCCCGGCACCGGCTGGAGAATACAGGCAAGTACTTGATACAGATGCGCCTGCATTCGGAGGTTTCGGGCGGAATGACGAGAGCACGGCTCATTTTACCGTGCGGGATAACGACTGTGACACACTTTCCCTTTACCTGCCCAGCAGGTCGGCCATAGTCCTGAAACGAAAGTAACATATTAATAAAGGTATATGTCGTATCTTAAATTTGACAAAGAAGAATTGGTGAACTTAGAGTACTCTCTGGTCAGGGAAGTGCTCGCCACCAATAAGACCGGCGGATATCTGAACACTACGCTCGTAGGCTGCAATACCCGCAAGTACCACGGTCTGTTTGTGCTCCCCGTCAAGAACTTCGACAACAGAAGGTATGTCCTTCTATCCTCGCTGGATGAGACGCTTATCCAGCATGGCCGGGAATTCAATCTCGGCATTCACTGTTATGGCAAGAACAACTATGAGCCCCGCGGACACAAATACATCGTGGATTTCGAGTTCGACAAGTACCCCACGATTACCTACAGGGTCGGAGGTATCCTCTTCAGCAAGTCCATGCTCTTCCTGCACAACAAGGAGCAGCTGCTGATCAAGTACACCCTGCTCGACGCCCACTCGGCCACCACGCTGCGCCTCAGGCCGTTTCTTTCATTTAGGGAAATCCACACCCTGACCCATGCCAATGAGGACGCGGAACGCGGATACGTGACCGTGGAGAACGGAGCCGCCTACAGGCTCTACGACGGTTTCCCCACCGTCAACCTCCAGATCAACAAGCAGAACGATTATTTCCACAATCCCGACTGGTACTACAACATCGAGTATCTCGAGGAGAAGCGCCGCGGCTTCGAGTATCAGGAGGACCTCTATACCCCCGGCTACTTCGAGCTCCCCATCAAAAAAGGAGAATCGATAGTAGTGTCGGTATCCACTTCCCCCGTAGCGGCGAAAGGCCTTTCCGGAGTATTCACCCGCGAGGCCGCCAAGAGGATTTCCCTCCAGAGCTACGACGACTGCCTGCACCGTGCAGCCAAGCAGTTCATCGTCAACACCGGCAAGGGCCTCAAGGAGATATACGCCGGCTACACCTGGCTCGGCAAGGGACTGCGCGAGACCTTCATCTCCCTGCCCGGCCTGACCCTTTTCGCCGACGGAGACACCGCCCAGTTCGAGGAGGTGCTCGAGAGCACTTTCAAGATATACAACCATCAGCTCCTGCATGGCTCCAAGCAGGTGGACGCTGCCCTGTGGCTGTTCTGGGTTATCCAGCAGTATGCAGCCTTCACCGGTGACGCCCAGGGCACGTGGCTGAAATACCGCACAAAGCTCAAGGCCATCCTCAAGAGCATCCTTGACGGAGGCCGTATGGGAGTGTCCCTGTCCGACAACGGCCTGCTGTGGGCCAGAATGAACGGTGTGGCCATGACCTGGATGAACGCCTACGACAAGGACGGAGTGCCCGTCACCGAGCGCAGCGGTTTTCAGGTGGAGACCAACGCCTTCTGGTACAACGCCGTCAGCTACATGATCGACATGGAGACCAAGTACGGCTCAGACACCCGTTTCGTATATCAGCTCCAGGCCGTGAAGGATAAGATAGACGCCAACTTCTACAACGTCTTCTGGTGTGAGGAGCGCCAGCATCTGGCCGACTACGTGGATGAGAACGGGCAGAATGTCTTTACCCGCCCCAACCAGATCTTCGCCTGCAGCCTGGACTACTCGCCTCTTAGCGAGGAGGTCAAGGGCAAGATAATGGATGCAGTGAAGAGGGAACTGCTCACAGCCCGCGGTATCCGTACTCTGGCTCCCAAGAATCCTCTCTATAAGGGAGTGTATGACGGAAATCAGGATCAGAGGGACCATGCCTATCATCAGGGCTCAACCCGGGTATGGCTTCTGACTTACTATATTGAGGCCATGTTCAGGCTCTACGGAGGAATGTTCTCGCGCAGGGCCACCGAGCTCATAGATGCCTTCGAGGAAGACATTGAGCGTCACGGTATAGGTGCCATCTGCGAGCTTTACGACGGAGATCCTCCGCACAATCCCCATGGGGCCATCTCCAGCGCAGTGGCCACCGCATCCTTGCTTCGTTCCGAATACCTTGTAAACAAATATAAAACGGAGGAGATATGAAAGTATTAATGTTCGGATGGGAGTTTCCGCCTCATATCTCGGGCGGACTCGGAACGGCCTGCTACGGCATGGTCAGGGGCTTGGCCAACAATGATGTGGACGTACTTTTCGTAATGCCGTCCGCATCCGGTGACGAGGACGGCCGGGTGGCCCGTATCATCAACGCCAGTGATGTGGAGGCTACCGACATCAAGTGCAGTCCCATGGATTTCCTGGAGAGGATCAATTTCCTCAGGATAGGTTCCAATCTGGTGCCGTATGTCGATCCTCAGGATTTCACCGAGATGGTGGAGGAAGACCGGCACAGCCAGGCCAGGGAGTTTAAAATCAATTTTAAGCAGAAATATAAATTCTCCGGTAAGTATGGCACCAACCTCATGGAGGAGGTAGCCCGCTATGCTCTCGTCGGCGGCACCATTGCCCTGCAGAATGATTTTGATATCATTCATGCGCATGACTGGCTGACCTACGCAGCGGGAGTGGCCGCAAAGAGACTGACAGGCAAGCCACTGGTTGTGCATGTCCACGCCACCGAGTTTGACCGTACAGGAGAGAATGTCAATACTCAGGTCTACGCCCTTGAGAAGATGGGGATGGAGGCTGCGGACAAGGTCATTACTGTCAGCAACCTCACCCGCAACATCGTCATCAACCGTTACGGTATCTCGCCCGACAAGGTGGTGACGGTCCACAATGCCGTGGATTTCAGCGGGCGGAATGACATTGACGTACACCGCGGAGTCCCTGAGAAGGTGGTCACCTTCCTGGGCCGCATCACCTTCCAGAAAGGACCGGAGTACTTCATCGAGGCCGCCAACAAGGTTCTCAAATACTATAAGAATGTGCGTTTCGTGATGGCCGGCAGCGGAGACCTGCTCAACCGCTCGATCCGCCGCGTCGCCAAACTGGGCATATCCGACAGATTCCATTTCACGGGCTTCCTCCGCGGGGCTGACGTTCAGAGGATGTTCGCCATCTCCGATGTCTATGTGATGCCTTCCGTGTCGGAGCCTTTCGGCATCTCTCCCCTCGAGGCTATGAGGACGGGAGTGCCCACCATCATCTCCAAGCAGTCCGGTGTGGCTGAGGTCCTGAAACACTCCATCAAGGTGGACTTCTGGGATATCGATGCCATGGCTGACGCCATTTACGGTCTTCTCAAGTATCCGGCTATCGCGGATATGTCGTCCCGCTGCGGACTGGAGGAGGTCAACACTCTCAAGTGGAACAACGCAGCACAGAAAATCAAACAAGTTTATTTGTCAACATTGGATTAAAAGCACATTATTATGGAAACAAAACCTTCAATCTGCATATATTTTCAGGTTCATCAGCCTGACCGTCTCAGACAGTACCGTTTCTTCGATATAGGAAACGACCACCACTATTACGATGACTTTGCAAACAGAACCATCCTCAAGCGTGTTGCCGAAAGGTGCTACCTGCCCATGAACAAGCTCCTGCTGGAGGTGATAGCAGCCTGTGGCAAGAAATTCAAGGTGGCTTTCTCCATCTCCGGTTCCGTGATAGAGCAGTTCGAGGCATACGCCCCCGAGGTGCTCGACAGCTTCAAGGCCCTGGCCGCCACCGGTTGCGTGGAGTTCATCGGTGAGACATATTCGCATACATTGGCTTCTCTTTTCTCTCCCGCGGAGTTCGAGAAGCAGGTAAAGCTGCATTCTGCCCTCATAGCCAAGCATTTCGGCAAGAAGCCCAAGACCTTCAGGAACACCGAGCTGATTTACTCCGATGAGATAGGAGCTGCAGTCAGCAAGATGGGCTTTACCTGTATGCTGACAGAGGGGGCCAAGCATATTCTAGGTTGGAAATCCCCCAATTATGTCTATACCAACGCAATCAATCCCAAGCTCAAGCTTCTGCTCCGCAACTTCAGCCTGAGCGACGACATAGCATTCCGTTTCTCCGACAAGTCCTGGGACAAGTGGCCTGTGGATGCCGGCAAATACGTGTCATGGCTGACCGATTCCATCCGGGACGGAGAGGTTATCAACCTCTTCATGGACTATGAGACATTCGGTGAGCATCAGAATGCTTCCACCGGCATCTTCGAGTTCTTCCGCGCCCTTCCCGAGGCCGTGCTCTCGCAGACCGGTTTTGAGTTCTGCACCCCGCAGCAGGTGATCAAGAAGCATCAGCCCGTAGCTCCTCTCAATGTGCCGTTCCCCATCTCCTGGGCCGATGAGGAGAGAGATACCACCGCATGGCTAGGTAACGAACTGCAGAACGATGCGTCCTCAAAGCTCTATGCGCTTATCGACAAGGTTACGGCTACCGAGGACCCGAAGATTGCCAAGGATTTCCTGAAACTGCAGGAAAGCGACCATTTCTACTACATGTGTACCAAGTTCTTCTCAGACGGAGCCGTGCACAATTACTTCAATCCGTACGACACCCCGTATGAGGCATTTATCAACTACATGAACGTTTTAAGTGACTTTATGCTGAGGATCGACGGACGTCTGAAACAAGAATAATATCCGTTACCAACATCAAGACATTTTATGAGTACTGAAAAAGTTGTGATGCCCGACTATCTGTTCGAGGCAAGCTGGGAAGTCTGCAATAAGGTAGGAGGCATCCATACCGTATTGGCTACCAAGTCCCTTAACCTTTCCGAGGAACTGGGCAGCAATCATATTCATATCGGACCGGACGTATGGGTGGATACCGCCCAGAATCCGGAATTTACCGAGGATCCCATCCTCTTCCGTACCTGGAGGATCGCCGCCGCCGAGGAGGGGCTGCGCCTGAGAGTGGGAAGGTGGAACATCCCGGGAAAGCCGATTGCCATCCTCGTGGATTTCTCCCAGTTCATTTCCAGGAAAAATGAGATATTCACATCCCTATGGGAGAAGTTCAAACTGGACTCCCTCTCCGGACAGTGGGACTTTATCGAGGCTGCTCTTTTCGGTTATGCCGCCGGAAAAGTGATAGAGAGTTTCGTACAGTTCAACCTCCAGCCTCATCACCGCGTAGTGGCTCAGTTCCACGAGTGGATGACCGGAGCAGGTATCCTCTATCTCAAGAGTATCAATGCCCATATAGGCACCATCTTCACCACTCACGCCACAGTCGTGGGCCGCTGCCTGGCATGCAACAATGTGCCTCTGTACGAGACACTGAACAACTGCAACGCAGATGAAAAGGCCCGCTACTACAACGTAATGGCCAAGCACTCTCTCGAGAGATGTGCAGCCGTCAACGCAGACGTATTCACTACTGTCAGTGACATCACAGCCACCGAGTGCGAGCGTCTGCTGGGCAAGAAGGTGGACCTGATTACTCCCAACGGTTTTGACAACAGCATACTGCCTCCCAAGGATAAGAAAGCTGAGGCTGTAGCCGAAGGACGCGGCATTCTTCTGGACTTGGCTTCGGCCATGTGCGGGGAGGATTGCTCGGATGCTTTCATTATGGGTATCAGCGGTCGTTATGAGTATAAGAACAAGGGTATAGACGCATACCTGGACGTGCTCGGCAGGCTTGCCAACTCCAGTTACAACGGCCGGACGGTGGTCGCTTTCATAATGGTGCCTGCCGGTCATAACGGTCCGGACAAGGACTTGACGGCAAAACTCTCACGTGACGGTGCGAACTCCAGCTATCAGTGTCTTAGCACCCATGTCCTCAATGAGCCGGGCAGTGACATTATCCTTAATAGAATGAAGGCACTGGGACTGGTCAACCGTCCCGGAAGCAAGGTCAAGGTCATATATGTGCCTTCGTACCTCAATGGAGATGACGGTATCCTGAACCGGAAGTACTATGACCTGCTGATGGCAATGGACCTGACAGTATTCCCGTCATACTACGAGCCGTGGGGATATACTCCTCTGGAGTCTCTGGCGTTCGGTGTACCTACTGTAACTACGACACTGGCCGGTTTCGGCCTTTGGGTACGCAGCCATTACAACGCGGCTCATCCCTCGATAACCATTGTGCCCCGCAATGACTCCAACTATGATCAGGTGGTGGACACTGTTCTCAAGCAGGTCATAGAGATGACTCAGCTCTCTCCCGATGCAATGGAACTCTGCCGTGCAAATGCCGTGGAGGTATCGGAGATTGCATTGTGGAAGCACAATATCTATTATTACAAGCAGGCATACTCCCTGGCTCTGGACCGTGTGGTTCACGCAATGGGTGCTTACCCCGAATATAAGGAAGACAAGGTGCAGAACTATCACCGTATCGAGGTCAACCGTCCTTCGTGGAGCCGCATTATAGTAACCCGCGTGATGCCCGAGAGGCTCCGCTACCTGGACATCATCTCCAAGAACCTGTGGTGGTGCTGGAACCAGGAAGCCATGGACCTGTTCATGAGCATCAATCCAGACCTGTGGAAGAAGTGCGAGAAGAACCCCATCGCCCTGCTCGACCGTCTGACCCTCGACGATTACAGGAGGCTGGAGGCCGACACCGACTTCCTTGCCCGTCTGGATGCCGTTACGGAGATATTCAAGACCTATATGGAGGGAAAGAACGACCGTCCCTCTCCCTCGATAGCCTATTTCAGCATGGAGTACGGCCTGGACACTTCCCTGAAAATCTATTCGGGAGGTCTGGGTATCCTTGCCGGTGACTATCTCAAGGAGTCTAGCGATATGAGGGTCAAAATGACCGGTATAGGTCTGCTCTACCGCTACGGATATTTCAGCCAGAGACTGACTGCACAGGGAGACCAAGTGGCCGATTACGAGCCTCAGGACTTCTTCAAGATTCCGGCCATGCCCGTCAGGGACGAGAACGGCAACTGGAAGATGGTGTCGATAGTCTTCCCTGGACGTACAGTGCACGCGAAGATATGGAGGGTGGACGTAGGACGTACCGAACTCTACCTGCTCGATACTGACTTCGAGGACAACCTGCCCGAGGACCGTCAGATTACCCACCATCTCTACGGAGGTGACTGGGAGAACCGTCTGAAGCAGGAGCTCCTGCTGGGTATCGGCGGTATCAGGGCCCTGCGTACCCTCGGTATCCAGTGCGATATCTATCACTGCAACGAGGGACACGCCGCCTTTATCGGACTTGAGCGCCTGCGCGAGTATGTGGCTGCCGGATACACTTACAGTGAGGCGGTCGAGCTGGTAAGGTGCTCGTCACTGTTTACTACCCATACACCTGTGCCTGCAGGACATGATGCATTCAGCGAGGATCTGCTGAGAACCTATATGAACCACTATCCCCAGAGGATGAAGATAGACTGGGAGACCATGATGGCCCTCGGCAAGATCAATCCTCTGGACCATAACGAGAAGTTTTCAATGAGCAACCTCGCCTGCAACCTCTCCCAGGAGGTCAACGGTGTAAGCTGGATGCACGGCAAGGTCAGCCAGCAGATACTCGGAGGTCTGTGGCCCGGCTATCTGCCCGAGGAGCTGCATATCGGATATGTGACCAACGGAGTACACTATCCCACATGGACCGCTCCTCAGTGGAAAGAGATTCACGCCAAGGTCTTCGGCGCCGACTTCGCCGCCCACAAATACGACAAGAAATGCTTCGACGGCATCTACTCGGTGGACGACAAGGTCATCTGGAATGTGCGCAGTGAGCTCCGCGCCAGGATGATAGAGGTGGTTAAGAAACGCATTTCCAACACCGATATCTCCAGTCACTACTCGCCTCACCAGATAGTAACCATCATGGACACCCTGCGAAGCGACGTGCTGACCATCGGCTTCGCCCGCCGCTTCGCCACCTATAAGAGAGCTCATCTGCTCTTCAGGGATCTGGACCGTCTCAACGAGATAATCAACGATCCCGAGCATCCTGTACAGTTCATTTTTGCCGGAAAGGCTCATCCTGCCGATAAAGCAGGTCAGGACCTCATCAAGCGTATTGTGGACATCTCCAAGATGCCTCAGTTCATCGGTAAGATTGTTTTCGTTCCGAACTACGACATGAATCTGGCGAAGGCTCTCGTACAGGGTGTGGACGTGTGGATGAATACCCCGACCCGTCCTCTCGAGGCTTCCGGTACATCGGGAGAGAAGGCTGCCATGAACGGTGTGATGCACTTCTCCGTGCTTGACGGCTGGTGGATTGAAGGCTACAAGAAGGACGCCGGCTGGGCCCTGCCCATGGAGCGTACCTATGAGGACCAGAACTTCCAGGACGAGCTGGACGCCGCCACTATTTATAATATCATCGAGAACGAGATTGCTCCCGGCTTCTACGACGGAAGGGATAAGAATACAGGTGTTCCTTCACAGTGGATCAAGTATATCAAGAATACCATAGCACAGGTGGCATCCAACTTCACCACCAACAGGATGCTCAATGACTATCTCGATAAGTACTATATGCCGCTGTATCAGAGGACTCTTAAACTCAATGCCGATGGATGTGCCGTGGCCAAGGAGATAGCCTTCTGGAAGAAGAACATCCGCCACAGCTGGCAGCACATCGAGATTAAGGACTATGTCCGTCCGACCGATGCCAACGATCAGCCTATGCTCGGCAAGGAACGTACTTTCGAAGTAGAGCTCTTCCTCGGTGACATCAATCCAAACGACATAGGAGTCGAGCTGGTATGGGCAGAGCAGGACCGCAAGGGCGTATACCATGTGCGCAAGTGCTTCACCTTCGACTACGAGTCGGGTTCCGATGGCACTGCCCGCTACGTATGCCATCTCGTTCCCACAGCGACAGGAGTATACTATCTGACGGCCAGAGTATTCGCCAAGAATGATCTCCTGCCTCACCGTCAGGACCTGGAACTCGTAAGATGGTTGTAGCCGCCACAGGTTTCTTCGACGGGGTGCACGCCGGACACCGGGCCGTACTTCAGGTGCTGAAGGATACGGCCCGGGAGGAAGGCGAGGAGAGCGCGGTGGTCACATTCTGGCCTCATCCGCGCAACGTCCTCCAGCAGGACGCCTCCACCTTCCGCCTGCTCAACACCTTGGAGGAGAAGAGAGAGCTCATCTACCGTTTCGGCATAGACCATGTCCATGTCGTCCCGTTCACCCGGGATTTCAGCCAGCTGAGCACGACCGAATTTATGAAAGAGTATCTCGTGGACCGCTTCCACGCAGATACTCTTATCATTGGATATGACCATCGGCTCGGACGCTCGTCCTCTGCATCCAGAGAGGAATTGGCTGCCTTGGCCGCTACCGTAGGCTTGAAAACCCGCATAGTTGAGGAAGTACACTGCGGCGAGCGCAAGGTCAGCTCAACGCAGATCCGCAACGCTATAGCCGCGGGAGAGGTCCGGGAGGCCGCCGAAATGCTGGGCTATAGCTATTCTCTCCTGGGGGTAGTGGTCGCCGGCAACAAGCTCGGCAGGACAATGGGTTTCCCCACAGCCAACATGGAACTTTACGAGCCGCTGAAAATAGTGCCGGCCAACGGAGTCTACGCCGTCGAGGTGGAAGTCCTCGGACAGCGTCACGGCGGCATCTGCAACATCGGCACCCGTCCTACCGTAGACGCCGGCAACGCCCGTACCATCGAGACCAATATCTTTGGCTTCAACGACGACATCTACGGCCTCGACCTCCGTATCAGTTTCATTGCCCGCCTCCGCGACGAGCACCGCTTCGCTTCCCTCGACGAACTGCGTGCTCAGATTGAGGCCGACCGCAAGCAGGCTTCGGCTTATTTATTGAATAATTCACTATCTTTGTTTTAATAATAAAGCAAATTTTATATGGACTGGCTGAGTATTCTTATAGCGATTCTGGTATTTGTACTTCCCGCTATCTTTGAGAGTGACAAGAAGAAGAAAAAGCGGAAGGAGGCGCATCTGCCGCATCCGGTGGAGGATCCGGATCTGATGGAGATACCCTGGCCTGCGGAAGAAGTACGGCAGGAGGACGATAACCGCCATACCGTACAGCCCGTAAATCCCGTTCCTGACGAAGTCCCGGCTCCCGCCGAGCCTGAGGCGGAACCTGTGTGCGTGGAGACGCCTGTCTTTGCGGAAAAGCAGATTCTACAGTGTGTACCTGATGCCAGCGCAGCAGCGCCGACGGATCAGTCCCCTACAGTCCGGAATTCCGGCCGCAAGCACCGCTTCAATGCCAGGGACATGGTGATATATTCGGAGATAATGCATCCGAAATATCTGGAGAAATGAATTTTATTTAAAAATATTCGTATCTTTGCATCTAGAAAGGGTCCCGTACTGACAGCGCGGGATTCTTTTTTTGATTTTTGTAAAATAACATAACAAGTCAATTATGTCAGACACTCATTATGTAACAGCCGAAGGACTTGAGAAGCTCAAGGCTGAACTGGCGGAGGCTATCAGCCAGCGACCCATTATTTCCAAGCAGATAGCAGAGGCAAGAGATAAGGGCGATCTTTCTGAGAACGCAGAATACGACGCAGCCAAGGAGGCTCAGGGCCTTCTGGAGCTCAAGATATCCAAACTCGAGAATCTCGTAGCTAACGCCCGCGTCATCGACGAGTCCAAGATCAGCACGGACCATGTGCAGATGCTCACCAAGGTAACGCTAAAGAACCTGCTCAACAACACCACCGTCCAGTACACCTTGGTCGGTGAGAGCGAGGCTAACTTCCGCGAGGGCAAGTTGGCTGCCGGCACCCCTATAGGCAAGGCCCTGATAGGCAAGCGTAAGGGCGATGTAGTGGAGGTCAAGGTTCCCTCCGGCATCCTGAAGTTCGAAATCCTCGATATCTCACTCTAATCCATACAGGAAATTATGGCATCTGTTTTTTCTAAAATAGTAAAGGGGGAGATACCCTCCTACAAGGTCGCTGAGACCGATAGCTGCTACGCATTTCTGGACATCAATCCCCTGAAGGAGGGACATACCCTGGTTATTCCGAAGAAGGAGGTGGACTACCTCTTCGATCTGGACGAGCAGACCTACGTTGAACTGCAGCTTTTCGCCCGCAAGGTTGCCAAGGCCGTCAGGGCCGCAGTCCCCTGCAAGAGGGTAGGAGTGGCCGTGCTGGGGATGGAAGTGCCTCACGCACACATACATCTGGTGCCCCTGAACAGCGAGGGCGACATGGATTTCAGGAAGACGAAACTTTCACTGAGCGGCGAGCGCTTCGAGGCTCTGGCGGCCTCCATTGCTGCGGAATATGCTAAGCTCTGAGTCTATGAAATCGAAATACTACTGGATTTGTTTATTCTCCCTGCCGTTGTTCACAGCCCTTATTACAACATGCGGAAACAGGGATACAGCGCGTATAAGTCTTACGCTGGAAGGGGCCCCGGACAGTACCGTGGTAGTGGTTTCCCGACTGGCACTCAATGAGATTCAAGCGTTGGATACGATATATGTATCGGACGGTCATGCAGAAAGCAGTGTGACTGTATTTCCGGAAGCTCCGGAGTTCATATACCTGACTTTCGGTAATGGCGGGAGCGTCTCCCTTATTCTTCAGGACGGGGACAGGGTGAAAGTCTCGGCAGATTGGGCTGATCCTTCCTCAGGAACGTGTATAGAAGGATCGGAGGAGTCGGTTCTAATGCAGAAAGTAAGTCTGGAAATCGGAGCGTTCAATCATGTGTTCGATTCATTGTCCAGAGAACTGAATGCAGCATCGGAGATGGGACGTGAGAAGGAAATAATCCGTCTCAAACGGGAGTTGGGCGCTCTTTACGTCAAATGCAAGCAGGATGCAGTCAAGTATGTGGTCGAGCATCCCGCATCTATGAGTGTTATACCTGTGCTATATCAGAAGACTTCGGGCGGTCTGCCTGTATTTGGCCAGGCAACGGATGCTATAATCATGGAAATGGTATATGATACGCTTCGTACTGTTTACCCTGCTTCTCCATATCTGGTCTCATTGGCGGACGAGGTAAGCATAAGACGCAACACTCTGGAAATACAGAACCGTATCGCGTCTGTGGAGGCTGTGGATTTTCCTGAGATAGTTCTTTCGGATGTCAATGGGCAGCAACAGTCGCTTACCGCTCTTAAAGGCAATGTGGTGATCCTGATGTTCTGGGACCCGACAAATGTGCAGCAGAGGGTGTATAATTCGGATCTGAAGGTAATGTATGAAATGTATCATAACAGGGGCCTGGAGGTGTATCAGGTCGGACTATGCTCGGATAAAACCGTATGGGCGATGCAGGTCAAGGAACAGGAACTGCCGTGGGTAAGTGTATGTGATCCGGCGGCGGGTGCCTCAGTCGCAGCCATGCTGTATAATGTGTCCCAGCTTCCGGCTATGTATATTATCTCTCGTGACGGAAGTATTCAGTCACGGGATGTTTTTGAGATGAGTCAACTTCAGGCGGAGATCCGGCGTCTGTTATAGATGCCGGTCGGGATGCAGCACTGCCTCCAGTTTGCGGGACGGGTCGGCTGCAATGAATTCCTTAAGATAGAATGGTTCGAAGTACGCTGTGTCTTCGAACCTTTTTTCTTGCAGGGCCTGGAAAGCAGGGGCTGCCATGTACTCAGCATCGGGGTGAGAGGGAAGGACTATGCACTTGTCGCGGTATTTTTCAGGTATCATGGCTTCGTATTTGGCTGCACCGTCACCGGTAAATACAATGCGGCTATAACGCTCCAGCTCTTCGGAGAAAGTATCCGGCGTGAGTACGATGGCCGCGGTCTTGGTAATCCTGTTTCCGGTAATATCATAGAGGGCTGTATAGACCTCCATTCGGCGGGCGTCTGTCATAGGGACAATCAGAGTGTTTTCAGGGCCGTTTTTTACGGCATCGTCCTTGAGGGCTCCGTTAGCAATGATTGTCAGGGTTTCTATGCCTATAAGGGGTATTCCGGCTCCGAAGCAGATACCCTTGGCTGTCGATACACCCACCCTCAGACCGGTGTAGGATCCAGGGCCAGAGCTTACTGCTACTGCTGCAAGTCTGTGTACCTGTGTGTCTGTTTTCTTGAGAACATTCTGAATCATGGGCGCCAGCCGTGAAGCCTGGCTCCTGGCATCCGGGATATGTTCTGCTGAGAGAATCTGCTCTCCTTCAGCTATGGCCACGGAGCATACGTCTGTGGCGGTTTCTATGAGTAAAATTCTATTCATTGTCTGTTGTATTTTCGTTGTTGTCGGTCTGAGGATAGACTTCCATACCGTCCTCAAGTATTTTGCTTATGGTGCTGTAGGGACCTGTCACGATTTCCACTGTATCGGCAGCGTCCAATCCGGATATGACTTCTATGTTTCCGATGTCCTGAATTCCTGTTGTTACCTGTATTTTCCTTACGGTTGAGGAAGCTCTGTCAAGAACATAGATGCAGCCATCAGGCGTTACGGCCTGCAGGGGGACAGTCGTGACACTGTCCTTGCGTTCTGTCTCAATCTCCACAGATGCAGACATTCCGGGCCTGAAAGGAATGGGGTCATTGGAAAGCAGGTCGGAGTAGGACTCCTGCAGTATCCGGACCTTGACTTCGAAATTGGTCACGTCTGTCAGGGCAGAGGTGGTGCTGCTCAGGTTTTTTGCCGAGTTGGCTATCTGTGTGACAACGCCCTTGAAAGTTCTGCCAGGATAGGCATCGACCTCGATGTCCGCGGTGTCTCCCTTTGTTATGCGGATGATGTCGTTCTCGTTGACATCCACCAAGACTTCCATCATGTCGAAGTCTGCTATTCTGAGCATCTCCGTGCCGGCCATCTGTGATGTCCCGACAACTCTCTCGCCTTTCTCAACGCTCAGACTGGATACGATACCGGCTATCGGGGAATATATTACAGTCTTGGTCAGATTTTCCTCGGCTTCATCAAGGGATGCTACGGCGCTTTCGATATTGTATTCAGCGGCATTGAGCTGCTCGCGGGCCATCTCATATTCTGCGGTGGATGCCTGAAATTCCTGCAGGGAGATGGCACGCTGTTCATAAAGCTGCTTGTTACGCAAGTAGTTCTGCTCAGCCTGGGTAAAACTGGCTTTCTGCTGCTGGTACTGTGCTTTGGTGGCATTGAGAGTGGCTGCTGCTCTGTCCCGAAGGGAAAGGTACACATCCTGCTTAATCATAATGATCAGATCTCCACGGCTGACACGGTCGCCTTCCTCGACATTCAATTCTATTATTTCTCCCGATACGTCGGGTGATATTTTTACTTCGGTCACCGGATGAATCTTGCCGTTGGCCGGAATCCTTTCAATTATAGTGCCTGTGACCGGCCGTCCTACGGTGACCGGCTCGCCGTGCTCTGGATAGAGTATCGCATATACCACTACTGCAGCCAGAATAACGGCAACGGCGGCCAGAAGTCTTTTCAGTCCTTTATTTTTTGTTTTTCTCATCTGTATCTATGGGGTTAAAGGGTGAGGGGGATTCCTTTATAATAGTCTATTATCTTGAGCTGGAAAACAAATTGATACTTAGCCTGTATGTATTCCGAACGGGCTTTGAGGAGGTTAGTTCTGGCTACGGTATAATCGGTGCCGTTGAGGATGCCTGCATCGAATTTTTCCTGAACGTAGCGCATGGATTCTTCCATGGATGCTACATTGGCCAGGGCTGCCTCCATCTGCCTGAAGAAGGTCTCTGCCTCAGTTACTGCTGTCTGTATGTCCTTGTAGAGAGTCTGTTGCTTCATCTGCAGGTCTATCTCCAGGTTTTGTCGTGTGAGCTTGGCATTCTTGACGTTGGTCCTGACGTTCCAGTTGTTGAATATCGGGATACTGAGGCCGATGCTTACGGATGGATTGATATTGTCCCTGAACTGTTCGAAAAAGGGATATGTGCTTCCGTCCGGAGCAAAGGAGGAAGAGCTGTAGAATGTGCCGTAGCTGGCTGACAGAGATATTTTGGGATAGTACTGTCCTTGAGCCGTTTTAAGATCCAGGTCTCCTTTTTCCAGAGCCAGTCGGGCGCTCTGTATTACCGGCATGGACATGGCAGAGGCATAGATGGCGTCTGTATTGTCCGGTGTATAAGCCGTCAGAACGTGACTTATGTCTGGAACAGCCACTTGAAACTCTTTGCTGTACGGTAAATCAAGAAGTTGCTGGAGGGCCAGCGTGTTGGTGGTCAGTTGATTCTGGGCAGTTACTACTTGGACGCGCTCGGATGCCAGCTGGGATTCTAGCTCCAGCAATGAAGAGTAGGGCTGGCTACCTGCCTCTACAAGGAGTACGGTTCTGTCCCGCTGTTCGGATACGGACCGCATGCTTTCCTGTGCGGCGGACAGTATTTCTTGTGAAAGCAGTATCTGCAGATAGCTGCGTACTATGGATATGGAAATCTCATCCTTCAGTCTCTCCACTTCCTGTATGGATATTTCCAGATTTTTCCGTGAACTGCGCAGGCTGTTGAGCTTGGAAAGTCCGTCAAGCAGGTATATGGATGCGTTGACAGATGCACTTGTGCTCTGTGAAAGCTTGTTGCGGATAATTTCCAGATTCTGCAGGTCTACGGACCGGCCCCAGTTGAAATTGTGCCCCAGCGATGCGTTTACACCAGGGATAAAGTCCAGTTTGTCCTGAAGCAGCTGGTTCTCACTGCGGGATACTTCTATGCTCTGTTGCCGGATGCTGAGATTGTTGGCCCAGGCATATTCTATGCATCGGTCCAAGGTCCAGATATCCTGGGCTTTGCCGGTGATGGAAAAGAGTGTGAGCAGTAAGAGCGCTGCGGTATGTTGTATTGTAGTGGCCTGCATGAAGGAAATAAATACTTACAAAAATAGAAAAAATAATCTTTGAAAAGGTCCGCCGGGGCTGATTCTCTCCTCGGCGGACCATAATCAGGGAATAAGGCTACCAGCAACCGGCGGCCTGAGGATCCCGGTGTTTTCCGGTCAATAAGTCGTAGAGTGCCCTGAGGGCAGCGCCGACAAGGCGTCCCAGCATTCTGGCAACCCTGTCTTCAGGTGTTTTTGTCCCGCCCAGGATGTCACATGCCTGGTATCGTTCAATAGCGATGAATTTTTCCATAACAGACAGTTTTAGTTAATTCACAAAAGCATCCACTATGTCCTGTCCGCTCCATCCTTCAATGAAGCCGAGGAGGAACTGGTCAAGGTGATCCTTGAAGAACTTTACGATGCTGCCCCAGAGGCCGCCGCCGTAGACTGTCGTGCTCAGGTCGGAATTAATGCATTCAAACCCTGCGTACCCGTTAATAATTCTTTCCATGATGTTTGGTTTTAATGTTGTGCCGCGGATAAAAGGCGCCGCGGCTTACGCCTGTGAATGCGCATTCTTATTGATATCTATAATGTTGTCGGCAATAGTTTCTGCACCTTCCTCGTGTGATATGAGTATTATGGTTATTCCGTTGTCCCGGAGTGTGCGTACCGTTTTCTCAAGCCTGTCGCGGCTGTCGCTGTCCAGATGGGTGGCAGCTTCGTCCAGAATCAGAACTTTCGGTTTCCGGTATAGAGCTCTTGCGAGAGCTATCTTCTGACGCTCTCCTCCTGAAAGGCGGCAGGCATGCTCTCCTGTGTGGGCCATGATTCCGCCGGGGATATTATCCAGCATGGAACTGAGTCCTGCCATAGCGCATACGGCCGCAACTGAGCGGATATCATAGTCTGTGTCGCCCATGAGGATGTTCTCCAGTATGGTGCCGTCGAAGATGTCGGCTTTCTGAGGAACAATTGAGATATGTTTTCTCCAAATGTCAGGGTGTATGGTCTGAATATCAATGCCTCCGACAGTTATTTTGCCGCTTTGAGGAGTGTATCCCTTCATCAGCAGGGCGGCGACTGTGCTCTTTCCGCTGCCGTTGGCACCGCGGATCAGATTTATTTTGCCCGGGAGTATATCGAAAGAGAGGTTTTCCAGCAGCTGCATCCTGCCTGGAAAGGAGAAGCACAGTCCGACGGCCCTGATGGTGTCTTCACTTCCGGGAATGAAATCCAGATATTTACCGCTGCTCTCTTCTTCCATATCCAGAATGTCAAAGATTCTTTCAGCGGATATCCTGGCTTCTGTAATTTCTCTGTTGCTCTCTATCAGCATGACAATCGGGGCAGTGAATACGGATGTGAATGCGTAGAAAGAGACGAGTTCACCCACGCTCAGGCTGGAGTTGAGTACGAGGAATGCTCCGGCCGTAAGGGTAAGTATATTTATTATCCGGCCGATGACGTCCGATGTGGAAGTCATGGCTGAGGTGAAAATACCTCCTCTGTAAAGAGCTGAGGCTGTTTGGAAATATTGTCTCTCGATGTGGCGTACTGCCTCGCGTCCTGAATTGAAATATTTGACGGCCCTGGCAGAAGACAGCCACTCTATACTGGTCTGCTCAAATTTGGCGTTGGCTTCTATGATGCGTCTGTTCAACCGGCTGTTCACTTTGTCCGAGATACGGTAGAGTAGAACGAACAGAGGTGTCAGGCTAAGTGTCAGCAGTGTGAGCTTCCAGTTGAATGTAAGCAGTATGCACGTGGCGATAATCAGTGTAATGACACTTACGGCTATCAGAAGCAGCCTTCCTGTGATAAATGCCCGTATTCGGTAAGCGTCGGAGATGCGGGAGTTGAGCTCTCCGCTGGTCATGGAGTCGAAGAAAGATACAGGCAATGAGAATAATTTGCGGAAGTAACTCATGATCAACCTGCAATCTATCTGAACACTGGCTCTTACCAGCAGTGTTGAGCGCATGAATGATATGACCCATGTCAATGCGGTCAGGCATATGAGAATTGCGCAGACCGCTCTCAGTGAGCTGCGGTCTTGTGACGGCAGGATGTCGTCTATGATTCTTTGGAGAAATACGGAAGTGCTGAGGGTTGCTGCGATAAAGGCTGCAGATCCGGCGAGGACCAGGCACATTTCTTTTCTATAATGGAGAAACAGTTCTTTGAACCGGGCCAGAACAGGGGTCCTGTAGTCTCCCTTGCTGAAAGTAGGGGAGGGGGCTGCTGCTACTATGAATCCGCTCCACTCTTCTTCGAGCTCTCCAAGATCCGTTTTGTGCAGTTTGCCGTCTTCCGGATCCATAATGATTGCCTGCGTGTTGTCCATGCTGTATAGGACTACGTAGTGGAGCCAGCCGTTTTTTTTCTGCAAGTGCATAATGACAGGCTTGGCGGCATCCCGCAGATCATGGATGCATTTTTCTTTCGCACGAAGCCCCGCTGCGTCCAGTCCCAGTTTGCCGCAGGCGTCGATGATACCCTGCAGTGTGGTGCCGTCCGGCCCTGTACCGCATACTTCTCTTATTTTTAGCAGCGGCAGTCTGAGCCCGTAATGTGCACATATTGAAGCAACACATGCCGCGGCACAATCGCTTCTGTCATGTTGTCTGACCTTGATCTCCTTCTTCATGGCTTACCCCTCCAGAAATTTTTCCAGGATTATACTTAAAAAACAGGAAGCAGAGGAAGCGCTGACAGCAACATTGTGGCCGTGACAGCTGTAATATACCACAGAAATCTACCCTTGGCCATGGGCGGCAGCATGGTGTCCGCACTGAGGCCGATCTTCTCCTTTAAACTCATTTCTTCCATATCCGTGTAATTTCATGTTTCAGATGCAAAGCTATGAAAATAATTTCACAACTTCAACCAAGACTTGAAATAATTTTACGAAAATGGTTGATTAAAAATGATTATGCGTTGAAAAGCTGCTTTAAATAAGGGAATACAGCATCTGTTATAGACGAGATAATTTGTACGCTTTTGGATGCGGCCATCTGCTCCGGGGGAACAAGAACAAACCAAGTGGTGTTGACGTACTCGATAAGAGAGATAAGTGCTCCGACCAGCAGTACGACGGTGCATACAGAAAGAAGTACGCCCAGAAGACGGTTGACCCAGCCCAGTGTGGTAATCTTGATGATTTTCTCAAGCAACCGGCCCAAAAGATACATGCATAGGCATACTACAATGATAATAATGGCAAAAGAGACAGCCTTGACTACGCTCTCCGAGGCGTCCAGCCATTGATGGAGCCATCCGGCCATTATTGCCGAGAACCGGCCCGCCAGAAAAATACCGAGGATAAGGCCCGCGATGCCGCCTACCTGCCTTACCAGTCCGTCCTTGATGCCCTTGAACACCGCCAGGGCCAGGAGTACGAGAATGATGATATCTATAACTGTCATGACATGCGAAGATAGGAATATTTTCCCTATCTTTGCCCATTAAAATTCAGAATATATGTTCAAAGAGTATAAAGGACTGGACCTGACAGGTCTCTCCGCCGAGGTGCTGGAGAGCTGGAAGAAGCAGGATGTGTTTCACAAGACGTTGGAAATGAGGGAGGGTGCTCCCGAGTATGTGTTCTTCGAGGGACCTCCCTCGGCCAACGGCATGCCGGGCATACACCATGTGATGGCCCGCTCCATCAAGGACGTGATCTGCCGCTACAAGACTCAGTCCGGCTACCACGTAAGCCGCAAGGCCGGATGGGACACCCACGGTCTGCCCGTGGAGCTGGGAGTGGAGAAGGCCCTGGGCATCACCAAGGACGACATCGGAAAGAAGATATCCGTGGCGGAGTACAACTCTATCTGCCGCCGCGAGGTCATGAAATATACCAAGGAATGGGTCAACCTGACCGAGCGCATCGGCTACTGGGTGGACACCGACAATCCATACATCACCTACGACAACCGCTATATCGAGACCCTCTGGTATCTCCTGAAGGAGATCTACAAGAAGGGTCTGCTGTACAAGGGCTACTCCATCCAGCCCTATTCCCCCGCCGCAGGCACCGGCCTGAGCACCCATGAGCTCAACCAGCCCGGCTGCTACCGCGACGTGAAGGACACCACGGCCGTAGCCCAGTTCAAGGTCATCCGCGACGAGGCTTCCGAGCCTTTCTTCCAGAAAGCCGGAGGGGATCCCCTCTATTTCATCGCCTGGACCACCACCCCCTGGACCCTGCCCTCGAACACCGCCCTCTGCGTAGGCCCCGGCATCGAGTACGTCTTAGTGCGCTCCTCGAACCCCTACACCGGTCTTCCCGGAGTGTACATCGTCGCAAAGGCATTGGTCCATGACCATTTCGGAGGAAAGATACCCTTCGAGGTGCTCGAAGGCTCCTACAAGGGCACTGACCTGGTGGGCATGCACTACGAGCAGCTGATTCCCTGGGTGCGTCCCGACGAGGGCGCCTTCCGCGTGATTCCCGGCGACTACGTGACCACGGACGAGGGCACCACCGGTATTGTCCACATTGCCCCGACCTTCGGAGCCGACGACGCCAAGGTGGCCCGCCAGAGCGGAGTGCCCGCCCTGATGGTACGTGACGCCGCCGGAGTGATGCAGGCCCTGGTGGACCGCACCGGCAGGATGTACCGGATAGAGGACCTCGACCCGGAATTTGTCCGCGAGAGGGTGGATGTGGAGCTGTACGGGGAGTATTCCGGCCGCTATGTGAAGAATGCCTACGACCCTGAGGCCACCCCCGACACCCCGACCATCGACGTGGATATCTGCGTGATGCTCAAGGGCCAGAACAAGGCCTTCAAGATAGAGAAGCACGTGCACTCCTATCCCCACTGCTGGAGGACCGACAAGCCCGTGCTGTACTACCCCCTCGACTCCTGGTTCATCCGCACCACCGCCGTGCAGGATCAGATGATCGAGCTGAACAAGACCATAACCTGGAAGCCCGCATCGACCGGAGCAGGCCGCTTCGGCAAGTGGCTGGAGAATCTGCAGGATTGGAACCTCTCCCGCAGCCGCTATTGGGGTACACCGCTGCCCGTATGGAGGACAGAGGACGGGGCCGAGGAGAAGTGCATCGGCTCGGTGGCAGAGCTTTACGCCGAGATTGACAAGGCTGTGGCCGCCGGCATCATGAAGGAGAACCCGCTGGCAGCGGCAGGATTCGTCCCCGGGGACTATTCCAAGGACAATTACGAACGCATCGACCTGCACAGGCCGTATGTGGATGAGATATACCTCGTCTCGGACAAGGGACGGAAGATGGTGCGCGAGACCGACCTGATCGACGTGTGGTTCGACTCGGGCTCGATGCCATACGCCCAGGAGGGGCTGCAGGCGCTCGGCTCTCCCAAGTTCGGACAGACCGCCGACTTCATCGCCGAGGGAGTGGACCAGACCCGCGGATGGTTCTTCACCCTGCACGCCATCCATACGATGATCAGCGGCAGCACGGCATTCAGGACCGTGATATCCAACGGACTGGTGCTCGACAAGGACGGCAACAAGATGAGCAAGCGCCTGGGCAATGCCGTGGATCCATTCAAGGCACTTGATAATTACGGACCCGACGCCCTGCGCTGGTACATGCTCACCAACTCCCAGCCCTGGGACAACCTCAAGTTCGACGAGGCGGGAGTGGACGAGGTGCGCCGCAAATTCTTCGGTACCTTATATAATACCTACTCGTTCTTCGCCCTCTATGCCAACGTGGACGGATTCGGCACTAAGCCTGAGCACCTGCAGAAGCAGATACCCGTGGCTGAGCGTCCGGAGATCGACCGCTGGCTGATGTCCCTGCTCAATACCCTGATCAAGAACGTCAAGGAGTGCTACGAGAGCTACGATATCACCGGCGCCGGCCGTCTGATTCAGGACTTTGTCTGCGACAACCTCAGCAACTGGTACGTGCGCCTGAACCGCAAGCGTTTCTGGGGAGGCCAGATGAACGATGACAAGCTGGCAGCCTACCAGACCCTGTACTCGGCCCTCGAGACAGTGGCCGTGCTCGCGGCTCCCATCGCGCCTTTCTATATGGACCGCCTTTTCTGCGACCTGAACAGCGCGACCGGGGCTCATGACGTGATGTCCGTACACATGATGCCCATGCCTGAGAGCGACCCTGCCTGCGTGGATACTGACTTAGAGGAGCGCATGGCCCTGGCCCAGAAGTCTTCCTCGATGGTGCTCGCCCTGCGCCGCAAGGTCAATATAAAGGTGCGTCAGCCCTTAGCCCAGATGATCATCCCCGTCCTCGACCCTAAGATCGAGGAGCAGTTCGAGAAGGTGCGCAACTTAGTGCTCAGCGAGGTCAATGTCAAGGAGGTGGTCTACATCAAGGATACGACCGGCCTCATCACCAAGAAGATAAAACCCAACTTCAAGACCCTCGGCAAGCGTTACGGCAAGCAGATGAAGGAGATAGCCGCCGCGTTCGGGACTCTGTCCCAGCAGGAGATCGCCGCAGTGGAGCTCGCCGGCATGCAGGAGGAGGTCTATACCCTCCGTCTGCCCTCCGGGGACGTGGAGCTGCAGCCCGCTGACTATGAGGTGTCCTCCGAGGACATGCCCGGAAGGCTCGTGGCTACTGAGGGCAAGCTGACCATCGCCCTCGATATCACCGTCACTCCGGAGCTCCGCAATGAGGGAGTGGCCCGCGAGCTGATCAATAGGATACAGAACCTCCGCAAGGACAGCGGATTCGAGGTTACGGACAGGATCGTGGCCCGCATCCAGAGGCTGCCCGAGGTGGAGGAGGCCATAGCCGGATTCAAGGACTATATCGCTTCACAGACCCTCGCCCGCGAGATCATCCTGGAGGATGCCGTCTCCGGCGGAGTGGAGGTCGAATGGTTAGAAGACAATAAGATAACTCTTAAGCTCGAGAGAATATGAACAGAGACGAACTGATGCTCAGGGCAGTGGCCCTTGCCGAACGCAACGCCGCCTCCGTGACGGGCGGACCCTTCGGGGCTGTCATCGTCAAGGACGGGAAGGTGGTCGCAGAGGCCTCCAACACCGTCACGGTCGACAATGATCCGACGGCCCATGCCGAGGTCAATGCGATACGGAAGGCCTGTGCCGCCCTGGGAACATTCGATCTCTCCGGCTGCGAGCTTTATACCAGCTGCGAGCCCTGTCCGATGTGCCTTGCCGCCTGCTATTGGGCCCATATCGACAGGGTGTACTACGCTGCGGACCGGGAGGATGCCGCCGCGGCAGGATTCGACGACAGCGACATCTACAGGGAGGTCGCTCTGCCCGTGGACGGACGGAAGATACCGTTTGTCCACATCATGGAGAAGGAGGGGCTCCGTCCCTTCATGCTCTGGGCCTCGAATGATAAGAAAGTGGAATATTGACAAAACACATAAAAATTTCAACTTATGGACGACAACATGGATAACAGGAATGAAGTACTCGAGAAGGTACGCTACAGCGATGAAGAGCTGCAGGAATTCAAGGAAATCATTCTGAAGAAGCTGGAAAAGGCCCGCGATGACTATGAGCAGCTCCGCTCGGCCATCACCCACAACACCAGCAACGACACTGAGGACACTTCGCCGACATTCAAGGTCCTCGAGGAGGGAGCATCCGCCCTGTCCAAGGAAGAGTCGGGACAGCTGGCCCAGAGGCAGCTCAAGTTCATCAACTCGCTGGAGGCCGCTTTAGTCAGAATCGAGAACAAGACTTACGGAATCTGCCGTGAGACCGGCAAGCTGATCCCCAAGGAGAGGCTCAAGCTCGTTCCTCACGCTACCCTCAGCATAGAGGCCAAACTTAACTCCAAGAAGAAGTGAAGCACCTCTCCCGCGGTAAGAAAACAGCCTTCATCGTCATTCTTGCTGTAGCGCTGCTGGTCTTCGATCAGATCACCAAGGTCCTGGTCAAGACCGGCATGCACATAGGGGAGTCCATCCCTGTCTTCGGGGAATGGTTCCAGATCCTCTTCATCGAGAACGAGGGCATGGCATTCGGCATGGCGTTCGGCGGGGAAGTCGGGAAATACGTCCTGACCTCCCTGCGGATCGTCCTCTCGGTCCTGCTGTTCTTCTATGTGCGGCATCTGCTGCTCAGGAAGGACGCTCCGCTCGGAGTGCTGCTCGGCCTGACGGCCATCATGGTCGGGGCCATAGGCAATGTGGTGGACTGCATGTTCTACGGACTGATATTCGAGCCGTCGACCTACACCCATGTGGCTTCGGCCGTGCCTTTCGGAGAGGGATACGGAACGTTCGGCTTAGGTAAGGTGGTGGACATGCTGTACTTCCCGATAATCAACACCACGTGGCCGGACTGGGTGCCCGGCAAGGGAGGGGAACCGCTGATTTTCTTCCGGCCCATCTTCAACGTGGCTGACTCCTGCATCACTGTCGGAGCGCTGTACCTGCTGATCTTCAAGTGGAAGTATTTTCAGGTGCACGAGCTCTCCAAGTGATGTTCCCGCTGTTCTATATCATAGTATCCCTGCTGGTTGTGCTGCCGGATGTGTATATCCGGTGGGTGTGTCTGCGGGGGATGGACTTAGGCTGGTGGAACCTGCTGTTCTGGGCTCCGCTGGCTTTTTTCGTGTTCCTGCTGGTGATGTATTTTGCCGGCGGGCCGCAGCCCTTTGTGTTCAAGGGGATGGTGTCCGCGATACTGTGCTTCACCGTGCCGAAGCTGCTCTTCTGCATCGTCTCGATAATCGGAAGGGCGGCGGGCTATATCGCCTGGGACTCAGGCGGGTCGGAAGTGCTGCGCGGGGCTCTGACGGGCGGCTTCGATGTGGCGGGGATCGTGCTCGCGGGCTGTTTCTTAGTGTCGGCGGTCTACGGCCTGACCTACGGGCCGAAACGCTTGGAGGTGCGGGAGGAGACCCTGACCTTCGAGGACCTTCCGGCTTCCTTCGACGGATACCGGATAGTGCATCTGTCGGACCTGCATGCCCGTTCGTACGCTGCGCCGGGACTGATTGAGAAGCTGGCCGCTACGGTCAATGATCTGGATGCGGACCTGATAGCATTTACCGGGGACTTAGTCAATTCCTCCCCGGAGGAGCTGGATCCGCGGATGACCGCGGCCCTGTCCTCCCTGCGGGCCCGGGACGGGGTGTTCTCCGTGGTGGGCAATCACGATTATTGCGAGTACCACGACTATGCCACGGCTGACGGGGCGGCCCGCGCCTTCGCCGAGGTGGTCCGCCGGGAGCGGGCGATGGGGTGGAGGGTGCTGATGGACTCTTCGGCGGTGATTACCCTGCCGGCTGTTTCGGACAATGGTGAGCCGGAGCGCAGGCAGGACAGCATCTATGTGGTAGGGGTGGAGCACTGCGGCAAGCCGCCTTTCGGCAGCAGGGGAGACCTGCAGAGGGCCCTTTACGGAGTGCCGCCGGTGTTTTTCTCGGCGGATTCCGCAGCTGTCGGTCTTGCCGGTTCTGATACCGTGCGTTCTTCCTCGCCCTTTAAGATTCTCCTGAGCCATGACCCGAGCCATTGGCGCCTGGAAGTCCTGCGGAACTCCGATATTCAGCTGACCCTTTCCGGCCATACCCACGCCATGCAGTTCCGCATCGGGCGTTTCTCCCCCTCCCGCTGGATGTACCGCGAGTGGTACGGAGTGTACCTGGAGCCGGCGGCGGACTCTACAGGTGCCCGCGTCCTCAACGTGTCCGCAGGCATCGGCGGTTCCTTCCCCTTCCGCATCGGTGCCTGGCCGGAGGTCGTAGTCATTACCCTCCGCCGTCCGGGATAAAACCATTTTTACATTGATATGATATTCCCTTTATTATGACTAACAGACAGATATCATTGGACAATATTGACAGGGTGGAGAACCTTGCATTTGCCCCCCTTGAAAAGAAGTACCTAAAAGCACATACGGCCGCTACGGCATTGGCCTGGCTCGGGCTGATGCTGCTGCCGCTTTTTATTCTCTTAGCCGATGAGCTGGATGGGCGGAACCTGATCGTGATATGCGCGGAGGCGGTGTTGCTTGTGGCGGGGCTCGTCAATCTGGCGATTCTGCCCAGGGCATACGCCTACAAGGGCTATGCGGTCCGGGAGCACGATATCACCTACCGCTCCGGGATAGTCTTTCCGAAGACAGTTACGATTCCTTTCTGCAAGGTGCAGCAGGTGAGCGTCCGGCAGAATCCCGTTTCGCGGATGTTCGGACTCTATGCCGTGGATGTCGTAAGCGGGGCGCAGATGTTGGCGGAGACCGTCATCCCCGGGCTGACGCAGGAGAAGGCGGAGGAGATAAAGTCACTGTTGATAGAGAGGACGCGGAATGAGAACAGGTGATTTTTCCGAGCCAAGGCGGATGAGCGGGAGTGCTTACTGGGTGTTGATGGCCAAGGGGCTGCGGGAGTATGCGAGCCTTTTCGTGATCCTTATCGTCCTGAAATTTATCGATGCCGATGACCAGCATACCTTCATGGAGAGGATGCGGGCGGTATCGCTGCTGAGCGCCGGGTATCTGGCCCTGGCGGCTCTGACGGCTTTCATCAGCTGGTATTTCAAGAAATACTATATCGAGGGCGGCAAGCTGATTTTCATTCACGGGCTGCTGAGCAAGGAGACGACCAGCATACCTCTGAGCAAGGTCCAGTCGATGCGGACCAAGCAAGGGTTCATCTACCGGGTCATGGAGATGCGGGGCGTACTCTTCGATACGCTGGCGTCCAAGTCGGCGGAGATAGAGCTTATCCTGGATGACCGGGACTGGAAGGCGCTGATGGAGAGGGTGGAGGTGGAGGAGGTTGTTTCTGGCTCTTCTGAATTGTCAGACTCTTCTGAATTGTCCGTAGCTTCCGGCACCTCCCGCTTTCCCGAAGCGGCAGAGGAGCGGACCTCCGGGAGTTCGCTCAGTTTCAGCAATTCCAATTTGATCAAAGGGGCGTTCTGCCAGAACCACCTTCAGGGCATGGCCGTGCTCTTTGCCGCCTTAGCCGCTGTGTATAATACAGTCTCCACTGTCGACGACCATGCGGTGGACCATATCATAGACTATGTGGACACACATGCCGGGACTCTGTCGCTCCAGCCTTCGGGTTATGTGGTCGTCGCTGTGGCTCTGTACTTCTTCGTGATGCTGCTGTGGATAGGCAAGGTCTTTCTGCGTTATGCCAACATGGAAGTGCGTATCGCCCGCGGTCAGCTGACCTTCGAGAGCGGACTCATAGCCCGCAACAGCAGCCGCTTCTCCTACGATAAGATCTGTACGGTATATGTCAAGCGCAATTTCCTGGAGCAATGGCTGCACGGCAGTACCGTCATGCTGCGGCAGGCACTGAATGCCACCGATGAGAAAAAGGGTGCGGATGTGAGGGTCTACGGCTCGGAATCGGCTGCGGATTTCCTCAGCTGGTGGCTCGGAAGCAGCTACGGCTCTTCTCCGGAGATCGTTTCGGCCCGCTCGGGGTACGGCCTGATGTGGCACGTCATGCGTCTGGATATTCTGATATCGCTGGCCGCCGCGGTCACACTGGCCTGCTTCGGCCTGTATGTGTGGCTCGCTGTGCCGGCGGCCTGGCTGCTGATATCTGTGGCCAAAGGATTCATGGCCGTCCGCCGGGGCCGTATCACGCTGAAGGAGGACTACATCGAGATCCACAACGGCAGGTTTGCAGACATCCGGAACTACGTCAAATACAGCAACGTCGAGGTGGTCCGCCTTCGGAGCACTCCCTTCACCCCGTATTCCCGCCGGGTGAGCCTCACCCTCTCCACCAACGGCACTTCCTTCACGCTCCGGAGCCTGCGGGTCGAGGAGGCCCGGGAGATCTACGAGCTGCTGCTGTGCAACTGCGCTGGCCGGCCCTCGTAGTCTGCTCCCCCATAGCCCGTTTCCTAATACTCCGTTCGTTCCGGTCCCATTCTCCCTGCCCTGTCCGGAAGGTGCCGACCGAAGCAGCCTTTCTCCGTCACCTTCTCGAATTCGTTTGGAGAGATTGCGCCTAAAAGACAAGACCTGAATGCTGGCTGTGAATAACATTTTACATGGTGAAAAATCGTGTAAGTATCTGATTGCTACGATGATGCGACGGAGTGTCCGCCATTCTGCCTGTGAATTTATTTATTGCCCCAGATGAGCTGTTCAGTATTATGTTTGCGGAAAATTTTCACAAACACGACACGAACATGAATATGAACATGCCATACCGCTTAACCGCCATCCTCCTACTGACCGCCGTATCCGCGCTCTGCGCCTCGGCCTCCTCCCGCGACCTCAAGGGAAAAGTGACCGACCCGTCCGGAGCTCCCGTTGAGTCGGCGCTCATCGTCCTGATGTCCGGGGCAGACAGCACCGTCATGGATTTTACATACGCCGACACCTCCGGATTCTTCTCGCTTGACGGTATTTCCGACGGGGCATTTGTGGAAGTATCCTTCATAGGATTTGAAAAGGTCCTGAGACCGGTGACTGAGGATTTCCTGACCATAGTCCTGGAGCCGTCCGTGGAGCGGCTGGACGAGGTGACAGTTACCGCCAGCAGGGGGCTTGTGGACAGGCGTCCGGGCAGGCTGGTCTACTCGCCTCCGGCAGAGGTGGCCGCTGCGGTAAACGCATACACCATATTGGGATACGCGCCGCTTGTGACCGTCAACCGTGAAAACGTCTCGGTGGTAGGCGGGAAGAGCGCTGAGATATGGATAGACGGCCGTAAGCCTGTGATGGGGCAGGAGGCGGCAATGGACATCCTGCGCAACACCTCCGCTGACAAAATCGAGAAAATCGAAGTCGTCACATCTCCCGGAGCATCCTACAGGGCCGCCGTCGGCAAGGCCGTAATCAACATCGTGTACAAGAAGGAACCGGGCCGGGGATTTGACGGAAGTGCCAGTGTAGAAGGCATGTACCAATTCAATAAAGTCTCACCCCGGGTGTCCCTGAACCTAGGCTATGCCGGGGAGAAACTGATCGTCTCGGGCAACATCGGGTTCCGCAACACCAGCTCCCTTCTGGAGCAGGACGACGCCTATCACTACCGCGACACCGATGAGGACATCAGCTACATATCCAGCACCCGCCGCAACAACTGGCTGCTCAACGGCAATCTGAACCTGAGCTATGATTTCAATTCCAAGAACCGGCTGGGAGCATCGCTCGCCCTCGGAGGAGCCTGGCAGGACAGCGACGGCAGCACCTATACCGACTATGCAAGGCACGGCGCTTTGGAGAGACGTACACTGGTCTCGTCTGTCTCCGACAATCCCGAGGTAAAGCCCTCGGTCGGAGCCGCACTGTACTACAACCTCAAGACTGACGACATGGGCAGCAACCTGGACATCAGCGTCAACTACTCCTCCTACAGCAGCAGTCTCCTCAACGGTACGGACATCTCCGGGACATCCTCCTCCGGGGCGGACTCTCTCTTCCAGAGCTACAGGCAGCATACCGTCCATGACTTCCGGACTGTGGAGGCAAAAGCCGTCTACGAGCATGACTTCGAGGACGGCAGCATCCTGAAAGCCGGTCTGGAGAACTCCACGGCCTTCCTCTCCAACGACTTCCTCAGGACAGACCTGGACCTGCTGACAGGTGACTATATCCGCAACGACCGTTACTCCAACCTTTTCCGTTACGATGAGAACATAAGCAGTGCGTACATATCCTACGACCGGCAGTGGAACGACGTCATCTGGTCCGTCGTAGGAGTAAGAGGCGAATACACCGGCATCAAGGGCGACCTCAGGACCACCGGGGAGACCTTCCGCCAGAGCTACCTCAACGTCTTCCCCTCCGCAAGCCTCATGTTCGACCTCGCGGAAGGCATGCACAGCATCTCCGTGGACTACGCCATGGGCATCGAAAGACCGTTCTACTCCGACCTCAACCCCTTCGAGACATGGACGACCGAGAACACGTTCACCTCCGGCAACATCCGCTTAGGACCCTCCCTGTCCCACGAGGTGACCCTGACTTACGCCCTGATGTTCGATTACATGGTGGGAGTCAGCTATTACCGGCTCTCGGACGCCATGTTCGACTATGACGAGTATGTCGGAGGGAACATTATGAAGACTTCCGTAGGCAACTTCGGCACAAACGACATCGTCATGTTCTTTCTGAACCTGAACCAGAGCATGTTCAACGGAATATGGCAGATTACGGTCGATGCCGGGGCCGACTACGAGAGTGTCCGGGCCAATATCGCCGGTGACGATATGTCCTACACAGTCTGGAGCTGGTCTGCAGGAATAAAGAACCTCATCAACCTGTCAAGAAATCACGGCATCAACATGTCCCTGAACTACAGCTACGCCTCCCCCACGAGATCCCTGACATGGGAAATCCCGGACAGGCACCAGCTGGGTCTGTCCTTCTCCAAGCAGTTCGGTTTTGGAGGGACGATAAGCATAGACGCCATAGACATACTCGGAAGCTTCGGCCCCAGGTTCTTCTCCACGGACAGCTACTCGTACAGGCGCAACCTCCGTACCTATCCCGGAATCTTCATACTCACTTACAGGCAGACCTTCGGGGACAAATTTGTCAGGAAGGCGTCGAACCGCTCCGCCGGAGGACTTCAGGGCAGGATAAAAGGCGAATGATGACGGGATTTCATGCTATCTTTGCAGCATGAAAACTCTATACCTGATAGTACTGCTCTGCTCACTGTGCTCGTGCACAGGCAGGCACCTGAGCCGGTATCCTGAGCTTGCCGCCGCGGACTCCCTGATGATGACGGATCCGCAGGGTGCCCTCGGCATTCTGAGCGGTATCGACAGTGCGGAGATCGGGAGAATGGACAGAGAGGAGCGTGCATTCCATACCCTGCTCATGACGGAGGCGGAGTATAAGAATTACCTGCCTGTAGCAGAGGACACAGCGGTGTCGGAAGCAGTAAGTTATTACCGCCGCCGCGGACCGGAAGAACTGCTGGCCCGTGCGCTGGTCATGCAGGGGGCTGTGCTCTCGGAGCGAGGCGACGCGGAGGGTGCGATGCTCGCCTATAAGGAGGCGGAGCCCTTGGTCGAGCGCATGGGCGACATGGAGCAGTTAGGCTTGCTCCACACCCGTATAGCCTCGCTCTACAGAAGTAGTTTTGTGAACGAACCGGAGGCTATTCTCAGGTATAGGAAAGCTCTCGAGTGCTTTGAGAAAGCAGAACAGCCCGAACGTATTATGTCTGCCCATCTTTCTCTGTCCAGAATATTGATGATTGACTCAGTAGACAAAGCCATTCCTCATTTGGAGAAGGCATTGTCAATGGCAGAGCAGTATGATAATCGACTCTGTGGCCTCTCTGCATTTGACCTTCTCTGTTATGTCTATGAACCTGATGACGATGCAAGGAAAATCTTAGACTTGATCAAGAGAGCCTTCTCACGGTATGGGGAGACACCTCAAAATATTGCCGAAGAGAGCCTATATAATGATTTTCAATATCTTACCACAAAATGCTATGTTGGTTTAAAGATAGCAGACTCTGCCCGGTTCTATTGTGAATCTATTAAGGCCTACAGTCAGACGGACAGTCTTCTAATCTACTCGCTTTTTAAAGATATTGCAGAGTTGGAAAATAACAATGATGACATATTGATAAACCAAAGTCACGCACATAGAATCGAGCTGGCACTACTTGGGGAAGGCTACGAATCTCAGCTCCGGGACTCGGAACTGCGGTATGACCACTCCCGGCTCGAGGCGGAGCTGTACAGACGGGACAGGAGTATCCTGCTGCTTACCGTCATTTTCCTTCTGTCAGGCGCGGCGGTGGCAGCTGTGATCTTCCTCCTCAGGACAATGCTCCGGCGGCAGAGGGCCGAGGCCCGCAGGTTCAAGGCCCTGGCGGATATCCGCGGGAAGGAGCTGGACCGTCAGACAGCGGAGAGCAACAGCCTTCGTGAGGAGAAAATCCATGAGGAGGAGGCAAGAAAATCCATGGAGCAGATGTTCCGCCGCTATGCTGCTGCCAACAGCGGCCTGATGCGGTTCTACAACCTTACCTACAGTACCATGCGTAAGATCATCGACATCTACGACATCCATCAGAGCAATCCCGCTCACCTTCTTGACAAATCCGTGGACGTCGCCCGCGACTTCATCCGCGGCATCAACACCTACGGTGACGCGAGCACCCTGATAGACACCGTGTACCCGGGGTTCCTCAGCGGACTGTTCTCGGAATATCCCGGCCTGTCGAAGGACGAGCGGTACCTTATAATCCTCACCTGCCTCGGATATCCCGCCAGCACATTGTGCACCATCCTCGACATCAGCGAGACCAACCTCAGCACGCGCAAGACCAGGCTCGCCCGTAAAATGGGCCTTGACGGCAGCCTCGCAAAGTACCTCAGCAGCCGCTTGGCCGCCTGGGGAAAGCGGTAATTGCGTCCGCACCTACGGTGATGTGACCTTTAAAATGTGGAAGCATGTAGGGTGTATGTGCTTGTATAAAAGCAGTTTGATGCTTGAAAGCCGCGCTGTGGCCCGTGATTTTATTTTTATCTTGCCGGAACTTTTCCATATTATATTTGCGGCCTGAACCATATAACCGAATCAGAATCATGAGCAAGCTTTCATTACTGTACGCGGCCATCACAATATGCATGTTTGCCGCAGTGTGTAATCCCGCCGTCCTTACAGCGCAGAACACTGTCAGACTCTACGGCGGCATCGGTTACTGGGGACTCTATTCCGAGTACTCCGGTCCGGCAGCCGGCGGCGGAGTGAACTTCGGGCAGAGATACCGAGCCACAGCTGTCTACGGATTCAGCTATCAGAGAGACTTAGTGCGCAGATTGTCCCTGGAGCTGGACGTACAGAACTCCTACCGCAACACGTTTCCGGACATCGCGGATGCTCCGGCCGTCACCACGACGGACAGCCCTGGAGGCTATGAGGGTCTTGCCGATATGCCGTCTGTGCGCGACTATATCGACCGGTGGATAGCGGCGGGGAATGACCCCAACAATCTCACGTGGCTGCGTCACAACTCCCTGGCCGTCTCGGTCCGTCCAGTCTTCCATATGATCGACACCGAGCATCACCGCTTCTCCGCCTATGCCGGCATCGGATGGTACTTTGCCGACGGCCTCTGCTTTGAGACGGCGGCCCTGTTCCCGGAGATCGAGCCCGAAAACTACACCGCCTCCACCTGGCAGTACCATGTCTCCGGCCTGACAGGCAACGCGGGCCTGCGCTATGAGTACACCTTCCTCGAGCACTACATGGTCGGCCTGGACGCAGGAGTGACATTCAACGACAGCGGCGCCCCCTGGCAGGATGACCGCACCATGCTCACTGCCACGGATGCCCGTGCGCTGGTGTACGTGGGTTTCAGATTCTAAATTTACCTCGAATGGAGAAAAGCATCCTCGCAGCGGCAACGGTAAGTGCTGCAGCACCTGCTTTTTGTAAAAGGCCGATAAATAAGAACTTACAAAAGTAACGAGAGCTTTTCGTACACCCCGAAGTGTCCGAAAAGAACACGTTGAAAATAGAACGTATTGATAGTGAGGTTATTGTAATTTTATGCCGTGTATCTGCTTACCGTTGTCTGAAATCGATAAAGAGCGGCTTGCGGCATGTTCGGAGCGAAGCGACCAAGCCTCCCCTCAGGGGAGGTTTGGAGGGGGTAGAAAAGAGAAAATGCGCAGCATTTTCATCCCTCCGCCCCCGCACTAAAAAAGCCCGCAGCAACGCTGCAGGCTTTTTTAGTGCGGAGGCGGAGGGATTCGAACCCCCGGAACGTTGCCGTTCAACAGTTTTCAAGACTGCCGCCATCGACCACTCGGCCACACCTCCATGTCCCTTCATTTCTGAATCGGGCGGCAAAGATATGTAAATTTTCCTAATCAGCAAAATTATCTGTAGGGCAATTTTGCCTACCGCGGCACGTCCTCGTATATGATCCTGTCCTGCTCGGCGATTCTCTTCGGTACGGCTCCGATGACCTGATTCAGTTCATCTATGGAAAGAGCATTGAGCGGTTTGCCGAATTTTTTCTGCGAGTAATTGTCCCTGGCGGTGTCGTAGGCCTTGTCCATTGCGTTTCGGATCTGGACGTAGACCTCCGGGGACGAGTCTCTGTTGAATCCGATGCTGAATATTCCCAGGAACTGATCCGCATCTGTATCTGTGCGGATACCCTGTTCCATGATTATCCCGACGGCTTTTTCCGGAATTTCTTCCAGTGTCACCTGATATCCGTCCATCATGATCCTGTCGTTGCTGTTCACGCGGATCTGGTGGAAATATTTCCGATTGGCAGAGGTTACGGGAATGACTGTCGAAATCTCCTCATTGTCGCTGATGGCCGGAGGCAGTATGTGTACTGATTCTGCGGACAGTACCGCACCGCCGCCAAGGTCTGCCGTGTAGCGGACTCTTAGGAGGCCGGCCTTCCGGAGGCTGTTTTTTACGTCGGTCACGGCCCCCATGTCGGTGCCGCCGGAGATTTCAATCTCAGCAATGGTGGGCTTGCCGGCAGCGATTCTGTCTGCAATGGCTTTGTCTATGTCCTCAGATCTGTATTGCTGACCGTCGATTGTCAGCATATCTTTCGATACAGTGATGGTCAGTACGCTGTCCTGCGCGGCGGAGACTGCGTCCGGAGAAGTGCTGTGAGTGCCGGTTGCCGTAGCGGAGACGGCACTCTTCTGTGTCTGATCCTTGGTCCCGCAGCCGAACGCGAGGAAAGTGGCGGTGAGCAGCGGGAGGGCGGCGGCCAGCCTCAGTGAGGCGTAGCGGCCGAGTCGTGTCTTTGTCATCATAATAAACCGTTTTTTAGTGAGTGAGTGATTCAACCCGCTGGATATATCCGGATTATAACCAAAGAGTTGCTTGAAGATGGCTGTTCTATATAGAGTCAGGTCATTTCCTTCGTTGAGAACGTCGCGGTCGGCCTCCCATTCCTGCACCTCCTTCAGGTCCTTCTCGGCTATCCACAGGAAGGGGTTGAACCACAGGAGGCTGCGCAGGAAGGAAAGGACGAGCCTCTCGTAGGAATGCCGGTGCCGGACGTGGCTGGCTTCGTGGGAGAGAATCATCCGGCGCTCGGAGGGGCTGTAGTTGAAGCCCATGTAGACCGTCCGCAGGAAGGAGAACGGAGTCTGTATCTTCCCGCTTTCGGCTAAGGTCCAGTCCTCCATGCGGGTCAGGCGGGCTCCCCGGCGCAGGCGGCGTATCCGTATGATATTCAGGATTATCAGGACAATAGAGGCTGCGGCAGTCCCTCCGTAGACGGCAGCGGCCGTTTTCAGGACAATGGCCTTTGCGGAGGTTTTCCGGGAGGTGGCGGCGGCATCCTCTGCCGTGACCGCGCCGTAGCCTCCGTCCTCCGGGAGCAGGCTCCCCCGGAATTCGTGGAGTACGGCCGTCCCCTCTGCTGCGGGCTCCGGGGCGGGGGAGTACAGCGGCACGTCGAGGGCGGGGATGAGGGCTGCGAGCAGCATTGTCCCGACGATGTATGCCCGGCACAGCCTGTAGCCGACCTTTCCTGCCAGCAGCCACCGGTAAAGGACAAGGAACAGGCCGCTGCAGATCAATACCTCTATTATGTATTCGACAGTCTTCATGTCTTTTATTTGCCTGAGTTGAGGATCCTTAGGATCTCGTCGGTCTCCTCCACCGAGATGGACTTCTGCGAGGAGAAGAAGTTGACCATCCGGCTGACGGATCCGTCGAAGAAGTTGTCCAGCACCGTGCGCATGTAGGTGCCGGTGTACTCTTCCTTCGCCACGAGCGGGAAGTACTCGTAGGTCCGTCCGTAGGCCTTGTGCGAGACGAAGCCCTTGCTTTCCAGTATCCGCACGATGGTAGATACAGTGTTGTAGGCCGGCCGCGGCTCCGGCATCTCCTCCAGGATGTCGTGTACCAGCACCTTTCCCTTCTTCCAGATTACCTGCATTATCTCGAGCTCGGCGCGTGTGAGCTCCTGCCGTTCTTCCTTGACTATTTTTGCCATGATGTGTGTAGTTTCTATTTCCGACCACAAAGCTATAACTAAATTTTTAAATATGCAACTAAATCTTTAGTTAATTTCACCACCCTTCCGCCACGGCAGTAAAATCCGCGATTCGGTGCCGTTGTGGGAGTGCTTTCAGGGTGTGAGTGGAAGTGGGAGAAGAAATGGGTCCAGCCGATAGTCCCGGACGGGGTCAGTCCCGTTCTAACCTAGTCCCAGCCGAAATTGAACGAGAGGCCGAGGACATGAATGTACTGCTGCTCCTTGTTGAGGTAGATGTCGTAGATACCTGAGGAGCCGGTGGTGTAGCTGACATCGCGGGAGTTGCGGATGTCGAAGTAGTAGTAGAGCTCCATGTTGCAGAAGTCGGAGAAGTCCCACTTCACGCCCAGGCAGAACCGCATGCGGTCTACGAAGGGACCTCCGCCGTAGTCCACTGTGTTGAGGGTGTTGGAGAGCTCGAAGAATGCGTAGGGGGTGAGTTCCGTCTTGGGGATGTCGTAGTCGACCTTGAGTTTGGAGCGGATGAGCCATTCGTCCAGCGGGTCGTGTATGCCGTCAGCCCAGGGGCGGAGGTTGACCAGCGGACGTTCGGTCAGGGAGAGTTTCCAGTCGTCGAGCTCGACTTCGGCCTTCAGGTCCAGGAAGACCCTGTGCCGGTACTGCCACTCCCGCTCGTATTCCACGTCTCCGATGTTGAGCACCGACTGGAAGATATAGCCGGCGTCCAGGGAAAAATAGTCGCAGGTCTCCCAGGAGAATGACCCCTGCAGGTAGTTGCGGTCTATCCTGGTCATATTGTCGCGGAAACGCAGCTCGTTGTTGAGCGTGAAGGTAAAATCGTCCGCCAGCGGGAACTCAAATCCGACGTCCACCCTCGGTTGGAAGTCGGAGGGTATGGTGCTCTCGAACACGTCGTATCTCGGGGAATCCTGGGCTCCGGCGCACAGGACCGCACTTGCAAGGGCCGCGGAGGCTGATATAAGTCGAAGTCTGCTCATATATACAAAGGTGTAAATTTCAGCAGCGCAAATATGAGCAATAATTCTGAAAAGAATCTGAAATGGCTGTTAAATAAATGTTACAAAATCAAAAATAAAAAAGGCGGGACTGTAAGCCGGGTTCTGTACTCCGGAGCGGACCCCGGAGCCTCTATCATTTATCTGAGCAGCCTACCCCCCGGCAAAGAGCGAGCAACCCTTGACTGCCGGTATATTTGGCCTTGCAGGCCGCAGGCGGATACTCCGATGATGTCGCCATCGAACGGACGCAGGCTCTTACCCTGCATTTTCACCCTTACCTCTCCCGAGGGAGGGGCGGTTGTTTTCTGTTACCCGTGACGTAAGCTTTCGCCTACCTGTGCTTTCCACAGTGCGGTGCTCTGTCCTGCCCGGACTTTCCTCTCCCGGACCTTACGGCCCGACAGCGATAGAGCGCCCCGCCTTAAAGCATCTTTTCGGCAGATTCCTACTATCCTCTTCGTCAGATAGCAATAGTATCCTTCCTCATCGGATAGCAGAAATCTGCCCGAAAATATATCTTTAACCATTATGGTAATATTTCTTAATGTTCCGCTCCACCTCGCGCTTCATGCGGGGAGAGAGCTTGCAGTTCTCGTGGCACTGCATGTCGTAGTTCCAGATGCGGGCCACGCAGTAGTTGGCGTGACGGCAGCCGCTCTCGGTGCAGACTCCGTCGCGGAGCTTGTTGACGAAATCGGTGTCGTAGACCAGCGGACGGGCCATCTCCACGAACTCGAAGCCGGCATCGAGCACCCGGTTGATGGTCGCCATGGAGTTGACGCCGCCGACGAATGCCAGGGGCATTTTCAGCTCCCGGCGGAAGCGGATCGAGTCATCGAAGAAGAAGGCCTCCTTGAAGGGTTCGTCCTTAATCATCATCTTACCGAAGAGGTTGACTCCCATCTTGAGCCACCACAGTCTCCAGGGCATGTAGCCGGTGAGCACGCTGATGGGCATGGCACCGCGCATCACGTACATCGGGGCCCGGCTGACGAAACCGCCGCTGAGTACCAGACAATGGGCTCCGTCCTGCTCCAGCCGCTTGGCGACTTTGATGCAGTCCTCCACCTCTAGACCGCCCTTGAAGCCGTCGCGGGTATTGGTCTTGACCAGTACCGCGATGTCGTCTCCAGCAGCCTTCATCACCTCCTCCATGACCATGTCCATGAATTTCATTCGGTTCTCCAGCGGGCCGCCGAACTCATCGCGGCGGTGGTTGGTGTAGGGCGAGAGGAACTGCGAGATGAGGTAGCCGTGGCCGGCGTGTATCTCCACAGCGTCGAACCCTCCGTCGCGGGCGATGCGCACTGCGTTGCCGAAGTCCTTGACAGTCTGTAGTATCTCGTCCTTACGCAGACCGTGTACGAAGGTAGGGGAGTAGAGATTGAAGCCGCTCGATGCTCCCACTGGTCTCTGGCCGCAGTACATCCGGTGCGACATGTTGCCGCAGTGACCGAGCTGGATGCAGGCCTTGGCACCGGCTGCGTGTATCGAGTCGGTCAGGTCGCGTAGGCCGGGGATGATCTCGGGACGCATCCACAGCTGGCGGTGGAAGGACAGGCCGCTCTTGTTGATGGAGGCGTAGGCCACGGAGGTCATGCCGACTCCGCCGCGGGCCACAGCCGTGTGGTAGTCCTTGAGCTGCTGTGTGGGTACGTGTCCGTCGCACATGCCCTCGTAGGCCGAGGCGCGGATGACGCGGTTCTTGATTTCTATGGGGCCGATCTTGGCCGGGGTGAAGAGTAAGGATTCCATTTAATATATAAAAGGTATGAGTCGTTTGCGTTTGAGGGAGGTGAACTCCTCGCCGAATTCCTTGGCGTACTTCTCGTACAGGGAGTTGGCCCTCGGGGCCAGGTTGGCGAAGGTCCACATGCAGAAGATGATGCCCGGCAGGGACCAGGTCAGTATAGCGAATCCGAACCACTCGGTGATCTCGCCGTAGTAGTTGGCCGAGGATACGAATCTGAACATGCCGCCCCGCGGGATATAGTGCTTGGTGTCACCGGGCTTGCGGAGATGACGGATGATGTGGTCGGAGTGAAGGTTTACCACCATGCCGAAGATGAATATCAGCGCTCCGATGATGAACTGCGGGGAGTACAGCCACTCGGGAGTGTAGCGTCCCTCGGGGGCCAGGACGAAGAGCCAGCCGCAGATCAGGTAAGCGTTGATGACGTTGAAGACCGCGCCCATGAGCACTACCGTCACCGGTATCCGGCTTTTGCCCCTCATCATGAAGGGGTAGATGAGCGAGCGCTGGATGTAGTGTACCAGCAGGAAGGACACCAGGATGAATTCGGTCAGGTGCTGCCATCCGCGGGCGGGAATGATGATCAGCAGGGCGGCAATCAGCACCGGTATCTCCATCAGGACCCAGCCCAGCTTGTTGTCTATCATGGGACCCCAGCCCTTGGCACGGAGGTAGCCGTAGCCCGCCTTGAAGTACTGCAGGGCCACGAAGACCACTACGGCCAGGACGATCATCACACGCTCGACGGTGTGGAAGAACTCGGGGTCAAATATTGTCAGTTCGCTCAGATTCACGGTTTATGGTTTTAATACGATTTGTCAATAATTAAGGTTTCAGCCGTATGGCGGCCTGGAACACGGCCTTGTCGCCGCAGCGTCCCTCTACGAAGAACTCTCCGGGTGCGGTGACTGCCCGGAAAAGGTCGACGCGGTCGCCCAGGCGGGTCTCGTGGTTGAAGTTGATCTGGTAGGAGTCAATGCCTCCGCCCCGGGACAGCTCTTCGGCGGGGAGGGCGTCGAAGGCCCACTCGACGTACTTGGCGTTGTTGGTGTGGAGGTTGAAGTCCATGTCGGAGTACAGAACTTCGTGGGTGCGGACCTGCTCCATGCCTTCGTCGGGAGTCATGAGCTTGCCGCAGGGCTCGGCCAGGGCGTTGCGGTCCAGGGCGGTGGAGGTGCTCTTCTCGCCCAGGACGTGGTCAGGGCGCAGCATCCTGCGGGTGCCGGCGTCTATCAGCAGCCAGGAGCTTGTGGCCTGGATCAGGGGAGAGCCGCCCCCGGCGGGAGTGATCTCGAAGTCCCTGAGGGAGAATACCCCCTCGCGGCCCTTGTGCCAGGTGGTCAGCTCCACCTCGTCCTCCCACTTCGGGGAACTGAGGTAGGAGACCTTCATCCGGGAGAGGACCCATACTATATTGTCCTTGATCAGGTCGGCGTAGCCGAATCCTATCCTGGAAGCGTGGTAGTTGGCTATCTCCTGGGCCTGCGTCATGAAAGAGAATGCCTTGTAGCTCTTGCGGATGTCCACGTCGCAGGTGCAGATTCTGTATCTTATTGTATGACTTTTCATTCAGAGATAAGGTTGAAAAAATATCTTGCAAAGATAGTTTTTTTGCATTAACTTTGTTCCCCCGTAAGTAAATAATATAGTATGTCTGCAAAATATGTTTTCGTTACGGGAGGTGTCGTATCCTCGTTAGGAAAAGGCATCATTTCCTCTTCATTAGCCAAGCTGCTTCAGTCCAGGGGACTGCGGGTCACTATCCAGAAGTTCGACCCCTATCTCAACGTGGACCCCGGCACGCTGAATCCCTACGAGCACGGAGAGTGCTTTGTCACCGAGGACGGGGCCGAGACCGACCTGGACCTGGGTCATTATGAGAGATTTCTCAATATCTACACATCCCGCGCGAACAACGTCACCACCGGTAAGATCTACCGCACAGTCATCGACAAGGAGCGTCAGGGAGCGTACCTGGGCAAGACCGTCCAGATCATCCCCCACATCACCGACGAGATCAAGCGCCGCATGCTTCTGCTGGGCAAGAGCGGACAGTACGACGTGGTCGTCACAGAGATAGGCGGTACCGTCGGAGACATCGAGTCCCTGCCGTTCATCGAGGCCATGAGGCAGCTGCAGTGGGAGCTTCCCGACGAGGACTGCCTGGTGATCCACCTGACCCTGGTGCCCTACCTGAGTGCGGCCAAGGAGCTGAAGTCCAAGCCTACCCAGCACTCTGTCAAGCTCCTGCAGCAGGACGGAGTACAGCCGGACATACTGATCTGCCGCACCGAGCACAAGCTTTCCCAGGAGCTGCGCAAGAAGCTGGCCCTCTTCTGCAACGTGCGTCCCAATGCCGTAATCGAGTCTATCGACGCCGATACCATATATAGAGTTCCCATGATGATGAGGGAAGAGAAGCTGGACGAGATTGTCCTTGAGAAGTTCGGACTGACTACTGCCGAGCCGGACCTGGAGGCATGGAAGGGCTTCCTGGACAGGCTGGGGGCTCCGAAGTCTCATGTGACGGTAGCCCTTGTCGGCAAGTATGTGGAGCTTCAGGATGCCTATAAGTCCATCCTCGAGGCATTCATTCACGCCGGAGCCGCCAACCGCTGCAAGGTAAAGGTGGTGCCTATCCACAGCGAGTACCTCACCGAGGACAATGTCGAGGAGAAACTCTCCGGTATGGACGGTGTCCTCATAGCTCCCGGTTTCGGAGAGAGAGGACTGGAGGGCAAGATCAAGGCTGTCCGTTACGCCCGCGAGAGGAAAGTGCCGTTCTTCGGCATCTGTCTCGGTATGCAGATGGCCGTAGTGGAGTATGCCCGTAATGTCCTGGGGCTGACCGATGCCATGACTACCGAGGTTGAGGCCAATACGGCCAATCCCGTCATCGACCTGATGGCCGACCAGAAGACCACCACGGTTAAGGGCGGAACTATGCGTCTGGGAGCCTACAAGTGCCTGGTCGAGGAAGACTCGTTGGCCTACCGCATCTACGGCAAGCCCCTTATCAGCGAGCGTCACCGCCACCGCTATGAACTCAACAACGACTACGTAGAGCGTCTCAACGCCGCCGGCATGCGCATCTCCGGACGCAATCCGGAGACAGGACTGGCCGAGATCGTCGAGATACCCTCGCACCCTTTCTTTATAGGAGTGCAGTTCCATCCCGAATACAAGAGTACCCCCGAGAATCCTCAGCCGATTTTCAAAGCCTTCGTCAAGGCTTCCATGGAGTACCACGACAGGCATAATTCCGAAGGAGGTTCCCAGCGATGACCGGCCGGAAGTTCCTTGTGCCGGCGGCCGCCCTCCTGGCTGCTGCCGTTTTTACAGGATTTGCCTCAAGAGGGCATTTCTCCGCACCAGTCCTTCAGAGTGATGCCGTCCGCTATGAGATAGCCTCCAAGGAGGAGATACGCCACGACCTTTCGGCCTACACTCAGGGCCTGTTCTTCCATGACGGGAAACTCTACGAGAGTACCGGCCAGTACGGCGAGTCCTCTTTCCGTGAGGTGGACCCCGCCACGGGAAAGGTGCTCAGGCAGGAAGTGCTGGCGGCCAACCTTTTCGGAGAGGGCTCCTGTGTCTTCGACGGAAGGGCCTACATCCTCACCTGGTACGAGGGCACCTGCCTGGTCTACGACATAGCCTCGTTCACCAAACTGGCCGAGCTGGCCTACCAGGGCCAGGGCTGGGGACTGACCACCGACGGACGGTCCCTGATCATGAGCGACGGCTCTTCCAAACTGTCCTTCCGCGACCCCGTGACCTTCCTCGAGCAGAGGACCCTGACTGTACGGGACGGAGGAGTGGAAGTACAGTATATCAATGAACTGGAGTACATCGACGGGAAGATCTGGGCCAATGTCTACGGCCTCGACGAGATTTTCATCATCGACCCCGTATCGGGGCAGGTGACCGGCAAGGTGGACTGCCGCGGACTGCTGGACGCGCGTTACCGCACCACTGCCGTGGATGTGCTCAACGGCATAGCGTGGAACCCCGCTGACGGGTCCCTTTATCTTACCGGGAAGTATTGGCCCCGAATGTATAAAGTAACCATAAAGGAAAAATAAATGAGCAATTTCAGGATACGGGCCCTGCAGGAGTTTTCCACGCACAGGGCCGAGCGGTTCTTCGAGGAGAACCGGCCGGTGTCCGAGTACTTCGGACAGAATGTGTTCACCATGGAGAGGATGCGCAAGTACCTCTCTCCCGATGCTTATGCTCACGTGCAGTCCTCCATCCGCGAGGGAACGAGCATTGACCGCCGCTTCGCCGACCAGATAGCCGCCGGCATGAAGGCCTGGGCCGTAGAGATGGGCGCCACCCATTACACCCACTGGTTCCATCCCATGACCGACTCCACCGCCGAGAAGCACGAGGCTTTCGTGGACCGCGACGCGGAGGGGCACGTGTTCGAGACATTCAAGGGCAATACCCTGGTGCAGCAGGAGTCCGACGGCTCCAGCTTCCCCAACGGCGGCCTCCGCAACACCTTCGAGGCCAGGGGCTACACCGCATGGGACCCCAGCTCTCCCGCATTTATCCTGGACAATACCCTCTGCATCCCCACCGTCTTCGTCGCCTATACCGGTGAGTCCCTGGACATGAAGCTGCCTATGCTGAAGTCCCTGAGGGCTCTGGACAGGGCGGCAGTGGAGGTGGTGCGCCTCTTCGACCGCAACGTGCGGAAGGTCAATGTGATGCTCGGACCGGAGCAGGAGTATTTCCTGGTGGACGACGCATTCTACCGCGCAAGGCCCGACCTGCAGATATGCAACCGCACCCTCCTGGGGCACACCGCCGCCAAGGACCAGCAGCTGGAGGACCACTATTTCGGCACCATCCCTTCGAGGACCATGGCCTTCATGAAGGACTTCGAGGTCAATGCCTACAAGCTCGGCATCCTCCTGAAGACCCGTCACAACGAGGTGGCTCCCAATCAGTTCGAGTGTGCGCCGCTCTACTGTGAGGCCAATCTGGCCATAGACCAGAACCTCATCCTCATGCTCCTGATGCGAAAAGTGGCCAAGAAGCATCATTTCAAGGTGCTCTTCCACGAGAAGCCCTTCGACGGAGTCAACGGTTCCGGCAAGCACTGCAACTGGTCCCTGGTCACCGACACGGGAGTCAACCTCCTGTCGCCTGGCCGTACTCCGAGGACCAATCTCCAGTTCCTGAGCATTTTCGTCTCTGTGATCCGGGCTGTCCAGGAGCACAGCCACCTGCTCATGTCCAGTGTGGCCTCCCTGAGCAATTCCTACCGTCTGGGCGGGCATGAGGCCCCTCCCGCGATAATGTCCGTATTCGTGGGCACTACTCTCGACAAGGTGCTCCGCAGCATCGAGGACATGAGCGACTACGGAGGAGAGGACGGAGAGAGGGCCCGCCTGAAGGTGATCAACGACATTCCTGAGATTCTGCCCGACAATACGGACCGCAACCGTACCTCGCCCTTTGCCTTTACAGGTAACCGTTTCGAGTTCAGGGCTGTAGGCTCTTCGGTCAATGTGTCGGCTCCGATGTATGTGCTTAACGCGGCGGTGGCCCGGCAGCTGGTGCGCTTCCGTTCCCTGGTGGACGAGCGTATAGCGGCCGGGGAGAAGCATGACGACGCCATCTTCAATGTCATAAGGCAGTATGTACTGGAATCCAAGGACATCCGCTTCGAGGGCAACGGCTACAGCCGGGAATGGCAGCAGGAGGCTTTGCGCCGCGGGCTGCGGCCCATGGGAGAGGTGCCCGAGGCCAACAAGGCTCTCGTCGAGCCGGCTACCGTCGCGCTCTTCTCCTCGCTGGGCATCCTGTCCGACCGGGAACTCTACGCCCGCTACGAGGTGCAGCAGGAAACCTACACCAAGAAGCTGCAGATCGAGGCGCGGGTACTGGGCGACCTGATAGTCAACCATGTCGTACCCACGGCCATCAAGTTCCAGAACACCCTGATAGAGAACTGCCGGGGCCTCAAGGACCTCTTCGGGCCCGAGCGTATGCGGCAGATGTGCACATCCCAGCTGAGGATGATAGAAAAGATATCCCGCTATGTGGACTCGCTGCGCAAGGACGTGCACGATATGATAGAGGAGAGGCGTCTGGCCAACCAGATAACTGACGTTACAGAGAGAGCTGAGGCCTACTGCGCCCGGGTGCTGCCCTACATGCAGAAAATCCGCGAGGTATCGGACAAGCTTGAAATGCTTGTGGACGATGAGTTGTGGCCGCTGCCCAAGTATCGCGAGATGCTGCTGAGCCGGTAGGCCCCGTTTTGCTACAAATATTTTGCTCTATTTGCTGCAAAGTACTATATTTGCAAGTCAATAGAGCAAAATATTGACACGTATCCTAATCAATCACATGAAGAACGAGAGAATAGAGAAACTGGTATCATACTTCGCGAAGCACTATGTCAACAGGTATTGGGTATTGTTGATTGATACTCTGACATCTGTAGTATCCACTGTTCTTGTACTCGGTGTGTTCGACTATTTTTCGTCCAATCAACTCAGTGCCGGCAGCTATCTCTCAGTAGCCGGGGCCTCGGCGCTCATTTCGCTGATATCTTTCTTCACTACCAGAAGTTATGCGGGAATAGTACGTCATACCACAATGAGGGAGATGTGGCGTATTTCGTTTGCTTCCATCATCAAGGGAGTACTCGATGTCGCCGCACTTTTCGTATTCATATCGTATTCGGAAGGGACAGGCTTCAGCAGCAACTGGGTACTGCTTTTTGCGGTCCTGGATATGATTCTCACCCTCTTCCTGCTGATAATGGTGCGTATTCTGCTGACCAACATATACAGCGTCCTGTCGCTCTCGGCCGCTCCGGAATATTATGTCAAGAACACCCTTATTTTCGGAACTGACGACGACTCGGTCTATACCCTCAATTTCCTGGAGAAGACCCTGTATTCGTCCTACCGCTGTGCCGGATTCATCACCCACGATACCCACGACAAGAGCAAGCTGCTGTGCGGCTATAAGATTTACCATATAGACAACAAGCGGGACTTTGCCCGTCTGGTCACATCCCGCATGATCTCGGCCATAGTATTCCCCAGCAATGTGGCTGCCCGCAACGAGCAGGACAATCTGGTCAAATTCTGCTCCGAGCGCCGCATCCAGATTCTGGTCCGTCCCTCACTGGCTACTTTCGACGAGAGCATCTTCCGCAACAAGATAAGGGAAATCAAGATAGAGGACCTGCTGGGCCGCGACGAGATCAAAATAAGCATCCTCGAGATCCGCGAGTTCCTCACCGACAAGGTGGTGGTGGTCACGGGAGGTGCCGGCTCAATAGGCGGGGAGCTCTGCCGCCAGCTGGTCAACATGCCTATCCGCAAGCTGATACTGGTGGACTTCGCCGAGACGCCGATGCACAACATGCAGTTGGAGCTCCGTTCCCAGGCACCCAGGGTGGAGAAGAAGTTCGTCATAGCCGACGTACGCAACAAGGACCGCATAGATGCCCTCTTCGACAAGTACCGCCCGAACGTGGTCTTCCACGCCGCAGCATACAAGCACGTGCCCCTGATGGAGTCCAATCCCGTGGAGGCCGTGCAGGCCAATGTCTTCGGCACCAAGAATGTCGTGGACGCCTCCATCCGGTACAATGTGGAGAAGTTCGTGATGATATCCACCGACAAGGCCGTCAACCCGACCAATGTCATGGGAGCGTCCAAGCGCATAGCCGAGATCTACGTCCAGACCGTGGGCAAGGAGATAGCTTCCGGAAGGACGCCGGGCAAGACCAAGTTCGTCACCACCCGTTTCGGAAACGTGCTGGGATCCAACGGCTCCGTCATACCTCTCTTCAAGGAGCAGATAGCCAAGGGCGGCCCCGTGACCGTCACGGATCCACGTATCATCCGGTATTTCATGACCATCTCCGAGGCCTGCTCGCTGGTCCTGGAGGCCGCAACAATGGGAGAGGGCAACGATATCTTCGTCTTCGACATGGGAGAGCCGGTGAAGATAGACGATCTTGCAAAGAAGATGATTTCCCTTGCCGGGCTGCAGCTGGGCAAGGACATAGAGATAAAATATGTGGGACTCCGTCCGGGAGAGAAGCTTTACGAGGAGCTGCTTAAGGACGAGGAGAATACATTGCCTACAGTACATAAGAAGATTTTCCGGGCCAAGGTCCGCGAATATGATATGGCAGAGGTTGACAGGGAGCTTGAGAACCTGCGTGTCGCAGCCCTCGGAATGAAGAAGGACGACACAGTGCTGGCAATGAAGAGCATCGTCCCTGAGTACAAGAGTGCAAATTCCCGCTACGAGAGGCTGGACTCTTGACGAATTTTCTTATCTTTGCGGGCTTACACCGCCGGGATAACGCCACCTGCTGGGATTCATTTTTACAGCCTCCGAGGTTGTGAAAATGGGACTCAGGAGGCGGAGCTGTAAATGGAATGAGGATTTGTCCTACATATAACTTCCTTGTATTAAGTTTGTTGGCCGTAGCCGTTACGGCCGGTTGTTCTCCGCTGTCCAAGGCTCAGATAGAAGCCGTAGGGGAGCTGACTTTCCGCAGCGATACTGTCTCGCGCTCTCCCGCCATACTCTTCGAAGAGATGTCGGAACTTCGTCTGGAACGCGGGCTCTACTATGCCGCCTCACTCTCTTCCGGTACAGCAAGGTGTGAGGAAGTGACCGCCCTGGCAGAAACCTCGATGGACGACGAATCCCTGGTGCGCAAGGCCTCTGGCTATGTGGACGCCTTCAACAGTTACGTCCGCGCCCTGCACAGCGTGAGCGCTGAAGCCAGGTGGAAGGGGATAGGCACAGAGCTCCGCGGCATAGGATCCAGAGTGGATTCGGTCATATACAGATACAACAGACTCGATACCGGATACGAAGATATACCCACAGGATATGCCAGAATGGCCGGCAGAGTGCTGGCCTATGTGGCCGAAGAAGTGATGCAGGCCGTGCAGGGCACAGCCGTGAAAAACATTGTCATGGCCGGAGATACCCTGGTAGCTGCCAGCTGTGATTCGCTCATGGACATCCTCCGCAGTGACGCGATGGACGAGCTGATCCGCCACGAGAAAGAGAGTCTCAGAGACAATTATTCCGCCTATCTCCGCTCCATGGAGCTGCGCGGGGTGCCGGTATCCCCCGAAAGCGACCGCCACTATGTGGACCTGATCCGGCGGGCCGACAGGCTATCGGATGTACGCAACAGTTGCGTCTCGGCCCTCCGCTCAATGAAGAACGCCCATGCCAAGCTGGCGGCGGACTTCGCCTCCGGCAAGAAGGAAGTGGCCCAGGAGGTATGGGAAGAGCTCCTGCAGCTCAACTACATGGCATCACGGGTATCACAGATGCTGGACTGATAAAAATATAAAAATCATATAAGCGACAATGGCAGACGGCACAGCATACTCCCCTGCGGACAAGGCAGGCAAGACCGGCGGGACCTCCGGGCAGCAGCTCAGGACTCTCGCGGAGATACGCGAAGCCATAGCCGAAAACGACGGTCTCCGTCTCGACCCCGATACCACTGACGAAGAGCGCCGGGCCCTCGAGGAGGCAGCCCTGGCCCTGCGGGCTGTAGAACGGGAGCTAGTCGAGGCCACATCCGACACCCTCATGGACAGACTCGAGGCAGCCTCAGAGCCCATCGAAGACCTCGCCCGAGACATCCGCGCCCGCGTCACATCGATGAACGCCCCTGCCAAATTCCTCGGTCACCTCAAGAAAGCCGCCTCCCTGCTCACCCGCTTCCTCACCGAAGCCGGCAGGTGGTAGAGCGTCCGACATCATCAGACCATCTACATCGACATCTTCCAGTCGGGTAACCGACAATAACCCTTGACCCTGTCAGGGGCTTAAACTTCATACGCTTCATAATTCATAAATCATGAGATCTTACCGCATAGCCGTAGCCGGCACAGGCTACGTCGGGCTTAGCCTTGCTACGCTGCTGGCAATGGTAAGTCTTTTATCGTAAACCTATAAAACTATGAAAGGAATAGTGCTCGCCGGAGGCTCCGGCACCAGACTGTATCCCATCACCAAAGGGGTAAGCAAACAGTTGCTTCCGATATATGACAAACCTATGGTGTATTACCCGATATCTGTCCTCATGTTGGCAGGCATCAGGGAAATACTGATAATCTCCACGCCTCAGGACCTGCCCGGCTTCCGCAGGCTGTTGGGAGACGGCTCTGACTTCGGGGTACATTTCGAGTATGCCGAGCAGCCTTCCCCTGACGGACTGGCGCAGGCATTCATCATCGGGGAGGAGTTCATAGGCAACGATGCAGCCTGTCTGGTATTGGGCGACAACATATTCTACGGAAGCTATTTTACACCCATGCTCAGCTATGCAGTCAAGAGGGCGGAAGAGGAAGGAAAGGCTACAGTGTTCGGATACTGGGTTTCCGATCCCGAAAGATACGGAGTAGCCGAGATAGACAGGCAGGGGAATGTACTCAGCCTGGAAGAAAAGCCCAAGCAACCCAAGTCCAACTATGCAGTGACGGGTTTATACTTCTATCCCAACAAAGTGGTGGAAGTGGCCAAACACATAAAACCCTCAGCCCGCGGAGAACTGGAGATAACCACCGTAAACCAGGAATTCCTTAAGGAAGGCAATCTCAAGCTTGAGACGCTCGGCCGTGGTTTCGCATGGCTGGACACCGGTACGCATGACTCTCTGGCGGAAGCATCTACATTTATCGAAGTGATAGAGAAGCGTCAGGGCCAGAAGGTGGCCTGCCTCGAGGACATCGCCCTCCGCAGCGGATGGATCACTCCGGAGCATCTGCGCGAGACGGCGCGTCCTATGGCCAAGAACCAGTACGGGCAGTATCTTCTCCGTATAGCGGATGAGGAGGAACAGAAAAACAGGAGGAAACACCATAAAGAATAATACCCATGGAATACAGACGCAATATACTGATAACCGGCGGCGCAGGGTTCATAGGAAGCCATGTAGTCCGTCTGTTCGTGAACAAATACCCGGAATACCGTATCATCAATCTGGACAAGCTGACGTATGCGGGCAACCTGGCGAACCTGAAGGACATCGAGGACAGGCCCAACTACGAGTTCGTGCGTGCGGACATCTGCGACTTCGAGACGGTGTGCGGGATTTTCCGGAAATACGGCATCGACGGAGTGATCCATCTGGCCGCGGAGAGCCATGTGGACCGTTCGATCAAGGACCCTTTCACATTTGCAAGGACCAATGTTATGGGGACCTTGTCCATGCTCCAGGCAGCGAAGCTGTACTGGGAGTCCCTTCCTGAGAAGTATGAAGGCAAACGTTTCTACCATATCTCCACGGACGAGGTGTACGGGGCACTGGAACTGACAGATCCGGAAGGCATCGAACCTCCGTTCACGACCACAGCATCCTCATCGGAGCACCATTTAGCTTACGGCAGGGATTTCTTCTATGAGGATACCAAATACAATCCCCATAGCCCTTATTCTGCCTCCAAGGCAAGCAGCGACCATTTCGTACGGGCCTTCCACGACACCTACGGGATGCCAACGATAGTGACGAACTGCAGCAACAACTACGGGCCCTACCAGTTCCCGGAGAAGCTGATACCTCTGTTCATCAACAATATCCGTCACGGCAAACCCCTTCCGGTATACGGCAAGGGCGAGAATGTGCGGGACTGGCTGTATGTGGAGGACCACGCAAGGGCAATTGACCTGATCTTCCATAAGGGCAGGATCGCTGATACCTACAATATCGGCGGGTTCAACGAGTGGAAGAACATTGACCTGATAAAGGTGATGATAAAGACAGTGGACCGTATCTTAGGCAATCCGGAGGGCAGCAGTCTCGGACTGATAACATACGTCACGGACCGTGCCGGGCACGACATGCGATACGCCATCGACAGCACGAAGCTCCAGAAAGAGCTGGGCTGGGAGCCGAGCCTCCAGTTCGAGGAAGGCATCGAAAAGACCGTAAGATGGTACCTCGACAACCAGGAATGGATGGACAATGTCACCAGTGGGGACTACCAGAAATACTATGATGAAATGTACCGTAACAGGTAAATTTCTTAACATAATCCAAACTGCGGCAGTTAGAAATAACTTATTATTATGAGAATGACGGATATACTATGGAGGTACGTATTTTTCTCAAGTCCGCTTAAAAGAATTGTGAATCATTGTAATTTAGATTTTTTCGGTAAATTATTAATTCATCGACAGAATCGTTTTATAAAAATAATGTGGGAAAATATCTAATTGGAAGAATGGTAATCATATGTATGAACAGTTAGTAACATTGCCAAAAGTATCTGATCGTAGAGGGAATTTATCCTTTGCAGAAAATTTTAATCAAATTCCTTTTGAGATCCATCGATTATATTGGATTTATGATGTTCCAGGAGGTACTGAACGAGGAGGACATGCTTATAAAGAAAACATAGAGTTTGTTATAGCTCTTTCCGGCAGTTTTGATGTAATTATTGATGATGGTAATAGAATAGAAAAGGTCAGTTTGAATCGTTCATACTACGGATTATTGATCCCTAAAATGACATGGAGGAAAATGACTAATTTCTCAACGAATTCTCTAGCTCTTGTATTATCTTCTACAGAGTATAATCCTCATGACTATATTCGGGACTATCAAGATTTTCTAAAAGTAGTAAAACCATGAGAAAAACAACTGTATTTGACTGCACAATAGTTGAGATGGATAAACATCATAGTGACGATAGAGGTAACATTACTGTAGTAGAGAACATGAAAACTGTGCCATTTAATGTGAAAAGGGCATATTATCTTTATGATGTTCCTGGAGGCGGATCTCGCGGTTCGCACGCCCACAAGCAATTACAACAACTTATTATTGCAGCAAGTGGAAGTTTTGACGTAACACTTGATGATGGAAATGTGAAGAGAACTTTTACATTAAACAGACCTTATCAAGGATTGCTGATAGTCCCTGGTATTTGGAGAGATTTAAATAATTTTTCTGCAGGGTCAGTATGCCTGGTACTCGCTTCGGAAAAATATGATGAAGCAGATTATATCAGGAATTATGATGAATTTATAAAATACAAAAATCATGAGTAATATAATTCACCCCACCGCTCTCATAGGGCATAATGTCGAATTAGGAGATAACAATGTCATCGGACCATATACAATAATCGAAGGTAAAGTATGCATTGGTGACAATAACATCATAGGTCCGCATGTCATAATAGGATGTCCTCCAACAGATACTAAACATATTGAGATTCAGTTCGATAACCCAAAAGTACTTATAGGAAACAATAATGAAATTAGAGAATTTTCATTGATTGAGCAACCTTGTTACGAAGAGTTTACTATTGTTGGAAATAATGTATTTATAATGCAAGGGGTACATCTTTCGCATGATGTTCATATAAATGATAGAGCTGTCATAACAAATTCATCAGTATTGGCTGGAATTGTAAAAATACTTGAAGGGGCAAATATTGCCATGTCCTGTAGCATCAATCAGTACACAATTATAGGTCAATACTCAATAGTCGCAACAAATTCTGCTTGTATGAAAAATGTACGGCCATTTTCGAGATATATTCCGAATAAACCAGTAAGTGTCAATACATATGCTATTAATAAATTCGGATTTGAAAAATATGAAGAAGAAATCAACGCATACGTCTTGAACAATGAAATGGTAAAATCTCCTGTTTTGGTAGGGATTATTAATGAGTTCGAACAATGGGTCGCAAAGTATGGACATGCAACATATTAAAAATAACGCTATGGTGAAGTTTTTAGATCTGCAGCAAATAACTAGGAAATATTCGGAAGAAATACATGAAGCTGTCAATCGGGTTATTGATTCAGGTTGGTATCTTCAAGGAAAAGAAAATGAATTATTCGAACAACATTATGCAGATTATATAGGAAGCAAGCATGCAATCGGAGTGGCAAACGGACTAGATGCTTTAATTTGGATTCTACGGGGATATATAGAATTAGGCGTCATGCAACCCGGTGACGAAGTAATAGTCCCGGCTAATACATATATCGCAACTATACTAGCCATAACAGAGAATGGCCTCAAACCTGTATTGGTGGAACCAAACATTGAAACATATCAGATTGATGAATCTCTTATAGAATCGGCAATAACTCCTAAGACAAAAGCTATAATGATCGTTCATCTTTATGGATGCTGCGCATATACTGAACGTATTGGTAACATCTGTAAAAGATATGGTTTAAAATTGATAGAAGACAATGCACAAGCACATGGGTGTATATATAATGGGAAAAAAACAGGTTCTTTAGGAGATGCGGCCGGTCACAGTTTTTATCCAGGAAAGAATCTCGGAGCATTAGGTGATGCAGGTGCGGTCACGACAGATGATGATGAACTGGCCTTCGTAATCAGGGCATTGGCAAATTATGGTTCATCTAAAAAATATGTTTTCAAATATACTGGCAGAAATAGCCGTTTGGATGAAATCCAAGCTGCCGTGCTAGATGTGAAATTAAAACATTTGGACGAGGACATAGAACTGAGAAAACAAGTAGCAAAATGCTACATAGATAATATCAATCATCCCGATATTATACTTCCCAAATTTGATAATTGGGATAGACACGTATTTCATTTGTTTCCTATAAGATGTCATAGGAGAGATGAATTACAACAATACCTTTCCGATAATGGTATACAGACTATAATTCATTATCCTATAGCTCCTCATAAACAAGAATGCTATAAGGATTGGAATTCCATGAGTTTTCCTATTACTGAGAAAATACATAGGGAAGAGTTGAGTTTGCCTATAAGTCCATGCTTACTAAAAAATGAGATTCTGTATATTTCTGAAATTATATGTTCTTGGAAATAAAAAAATATGTGGCTTCCCTAATAAATAAAATTTTTAAAGCAGAGATATTTAGAGTATTCTCCTTTAATGCGTTAGCCACATTGGTCAAGATGTTGACAGGTTTTGTTAGTATTAAAATCGTTGCGGCTATAATAGGTCCAATCGGTGTTGCATTAATAGGTCAGTTAAATAATTTTGTCACAATTGCTGTAAATATAGCGAGTGCAGGAATAAATAATGGTATAACAAAATATATTGCGGAATACAAGAATCAAGAGTTTATTCAGAAACAATATATTTCTTCAGCTGCAAAGATCGTTCTGGGATTTTCTTTACTTACGTCTTTAATTTTAATTTTCTTCAGCGATTCTATTAGCAATATGGTTCTGCTTTCTGAAGAATATGCTTATATATTTAAAATTTTTGGATTAACAATTGGTTTTTATGGTTTTAACACACTGCTTGTTTCTATTGTAAATGGGTATAAGGAATTTAAAAAATTTATTTATATCAGTATATGCGGAAGTCTAATCGGCTTGCTATTTACAGTAACGCTTGTGGTTTTATTTGATTTAGGCGGAGCACTTATAGGTATTGTCACATTTCAGAGCATTATGTTCTTTGTCACAATATTATTTGTCAAAAAAGATACATGGTTCAACTCATCATATTTTACACAAAAAATTAATACTAAATGCATAAGTAAGCTATTGGCTTTTTCAGTAATGTCATTTACGACAATACTTTTATCACCAGTTTCCCAAATACTATTAAGGAGTTATGTGATTTCAGAAATTTCACCGGATCAAGCAGGATGGTGGGAAGGGATGAATCGAATATCAGGGATGTACCTCAATGTTATTACGTCCGCGTTTAGTATATACTACTTACCCCAATTATCAGCGACATTAGATAAACAATCGTTGAAAAATGAGATCAAAAAAGCTTATAAGATGATTATATCAATCATGTTATTAAGTTTTCCAATAATATATTTCTTTCGTGGGATTATTATCAGATTATTATTTACACCCGAGTTTATGCCTATGGAACAATTATTCATGTGGCAATTATTAGGTGATTTTTTTAAGATTTCAAGTTGGTTGCTCTCTTTTGTTATGGTTGCGAAAGGGATGGTTAAGGAATATGTGTTAACTGAAATAGTTTTTTCACTCATATTTTTAGGTTTGGCATTTATTCTAATCCAGAGAAATAGTGTAGTTGGCATAACTCAGGCATATTTTATTAATTATACGATTTATATGCTTTTTATGTGTTTTTTCTTTAGAAAGAGACTCTTAAGTGATACAAATATCTGTATATGAGAATTATTTTTTCTGAAAATAGTTTTATATATTTTCTCTCCTTTCTATTCTTCTTGTTATTATTACCTTACTTTGTATGGCATACACCATTAATAAGACATGCGGTAGAAGTAATTTTCATTGTAGGATGTATACCATTTATTGAAAAGAAGATTTCTAAGAATCAAATTATTTTGTCTTCTCTTTTATTATTACTTTTGCTATATCTTATTACTCAGACATCGGTTACTGGGTTAATATCAAATTTATTTCTTTTAGTTATTTTCTTTTTAAAATCTGATTTCAAAATAAAACTGTTAGATTGTGTAATAAGTGTTTTTGCTATAGGTGTTGGAATTTCATTACTTGTATATATTCTAGTTTGTTGGCTATCAATGCCATTCCCTTCACAAGTGTTGGAACCTTTAAATCCCTTGAAAGAAACAGAATATTTGCAGTATCCGTTTTTAGTTGTATATAATAGTCCCTATAATTTTGCCAATATGAGGTTTTACTCTGTTTTCGACGAACCTGGTGTGGTAGGGACTGTTGCTGCGCTATTGCTATACAGTAACGAGTATAAGTTGAATTCATGGAAATTTATAATCATTTTTATTGCTGGAATATTTTCTTTCTCATTTTTCTTTATAGTCATGTCTTTTTTATGCCTCTTCAGAAAATCATATATTAAATACATACTTTTTTTTATAGTCTTTTCAATAATAATATATCTTCTATTTAAAGATTTTTTTATTAAAAATGGCGAGCTGTTTAATAGCCTGATTTTTTCAAGATTTACTGCAGACGGGAATTATGGAGGAGACAGAGTTAGTAGCCTGTTTAATCGGGAATATTACGAATTCTTAGTATCAAATGATGTTTTTTTCGGGAGGGGATCAGAAGAGTTGAGTAAAATATTATCAGGAGGTTCGTCATACAAATCATTAGTATATTCAAATGGTGTAATATGGTTTATTGGAGTCTGTTTGTTTTTTATACTCAATATTCTTACAATTAGCCAAAATAAAAAGATAGTTTTTTATAGCACAATTATTTTTTTGGGAGTATTGTATCAAAGACCTAATATTTTTGATCTTCCATATTTTTTTATGTTTATTACCTTGCCATTAGTATTACAAGTTCGTAGCTTAGATAAAACTGAGTCAGCAACTAATACTGTAGGATAATGGATTATTGTTCTAAACCGATGATTTAAATCAGTAAATTTCGTTATTTCAATGAACGCTCAAATGATGTCAGACTTAGTATCTGTAATTGTAGTTAGTTTTAATTCTTCATCTTTTGTACTGCATACCCTGAATAGTGTTTTTAACCAAACATACAGGCATATAGAATTGATAATTTCTGATGATTCTTCGAGTGATAATACAATTAATCTGGTTGAGGATTGGATTACAAATCATGCGAATAGGTTTGTATCCGTAAAAATAACACAATCAAGTATCAACAAAGGAACAGCATACAATATTAATAGAGGGCTACAATATGCCCATGGTACTTGGATTATGCCATTGGCAGCAGATGATGTTTTGAAGACAAACTATCTTCAAGAAATGCTAGAATTCTTTCATTCAAATAATGAGATTAAGATTGCCTATTCTAATGTAGAATATATTGATTCAAAAGGAAATCTTATTTCACAGTGTTCAAAATATTATTCAAGATTCAATCTGAATACTACTGATTCTAATTTTCAACACGAAGTATTATTAAGGTATAATCCTGTTTTCTCACCTTCATTAATATTTAATAGGTCAATTATTGACAATTATGGTATGTTTGATGAAAGATTCCCTTTATGCGAAGATCTGTTTTTTCTTATAAAAATCACAGGTAAGGGAGAAAAAATATATTATAATCCAACTATTTTATTACAATACCGTTTACATCAATCTTCCATCCAACAAAGAACAAAAGAAATTTTAAGGAAGTATGATTTTGACTATTATAATGGTTTACATGAATATGCACTCTCTTTCTACTCAGCTCTAGAAAGGTCATTATTTAGTTTTGTATGGAAAAAGTTGCAGCTTTTTTCTAGAATTTATGATAACAAGAATACATTATGGGCTAAGTTATCAATATTCATGACAACTTCACTTCCACATTTTATCTTACGAATTATTCGGTTTAAATACTATCTAGCCATAAAACCTAGGAGAGGAGTTGGGAAGCCAAATGATAAAAGTTGTTCCAATTAAAAATCAAAGGACTTTGAACGTTGCAGATTCCATTAAGATGTACTAAGTTAAATCCAGCTTTATATCTGGCACTGCTATCATCTTAATTCAACATGATGTCAACATCTATATCTATATTCAGAATATGGATGTATAAAATATGTAAGAATCATTTCCTGAATAAATATTTTGGAAAGATTAAAATCTCAACATAATTTGTTATTCTACAAAAAGTAAACATATAGGATATAATTCAAGAAACATCTTCCGAGAAGGGCATCCGTCTTGGGTCAATAATGTTTGAGCGGTGTACAATCTCTATATAATAGTAACTTACAAATTGCAACAAGGAGCTTAGGGTTCAGATTTGTGCTAATAATAAATGTAAATCATTTCGTTTTTTGTCATAGATATCAGATCTATTGAATTAACCTTTTTATGAGTAACCAGATAGAATCTTCTTACTATCATTGCAATATTGTATTACATATCATTAGAAGGCGGATAAATTATTATTCCGCATCATATAACAACTCTTTAAGAATAATGTCTTTTTATAAAAAAGTAGTATAATTCATTGTTAAATGTAGAAGATGTAGCTAATAATCAATCTGAACAATTTGTCAGGAAAACCATTCTATTATTCTGATTTAATGAAATAAAGAGAGTTCTCTTAAGTACTCGTATTGATAAATATAAAAACAATAGATAACCTTATATAGTCATGTCAATTTTCAAAGATAAAGTACTTCTTATTACCGGAGGTACTGGATCATTCGGGAATGCGGTCTTGAATCGCTTTTTAACATCAGATATAAAGGAAATAAGAATATTTTCTCGTGATGAAAAGAAACAGGATGATATGCGCCATGAGTATCAGGCTAGGTATCCGGAGTATGCAGACAAAATACAGTTCTATATTGGAGATGTCCGCAACATAGACTCTATACGCCCTGCAATGTATGGAGTGGATTATATCTTTCATGCAGCTGCATTGAAGCAGGTTCCTTCCTGCGAATTCTTTCCAATGGAAGCGGTGCGTACAAATGTAGTAGGAACAGAAAATGTACTTACTTCAGCAATAGATGCTGGGGTGAAATCTGTAATCTGTCTTTCAACAGATAAAGCGGCTTACCCGGTAAATGCAATGGGGACATCTAAAGCGATGATGGAGAAAGTAATTGTTGCCAAGTCCAGGACTGTTGATCCATCTAAGACGAAGATATGCTGTACACGTTATGGTAATGTGATGTGTTCTAGGGGTTCGGTTATTCCATTATGGATAGAACAGATTCGTCAGGGGAAGCCTATTACAATTACAGACCCGAAGATGACAAGATTCATCATGAGTCTTGAGGAGGCTGTAGATTTGGTATTGTTTGCATTTGAACATGGAACTTCTGGAGATATACTGGTTCAAAAAGCACCCGCTTGTACAATAGAAACACAGGCAAAAGCGGTCATCGAATTGTTTGATCCTGAAAAGAAAACAGAAATAAAGATTATCGGTATTCGTCATGGAGAAAAGATGTATGAAACACTTCTTACAAATGAAGAATGTGCAAATGCAATGGATATGGGTAATTTCTATAGGGTTCCTTGTGACAAACGTGGTTTGAATTATGATAAGTATTTTAAAGATGGGGATGTCAAAAGGAATACATTGACTGAATTCAATTCGAATAATACGGAGTTGTTGACGGTTGAACAGACTAAGAAAAAGATAGCATCTCTCAGTTATATACAGGAAGAACTTGCAAAATAAATTTGCGCTATGAAAATACTTGTTACAGGAGCAAAAGGATTTGTTGGAAAGAATCTTTGTGCCCAACTCAACAATATAAAGGATGGTAACGCGAAATGCTACGGAGACCTTATTGTCAGTGCGGTTTACGAATATGATGTTGATTCAACTTTTGAACAATTAGATGAGTGGTGTAGGAATTGTGATTTTGTATTCAATTTTGCAGGTGTAAACCGCCCGCAGAATCAGGAAGATTTCATGAAGGGAAATTTCGGATTTGCAAGTATACTGCTTGATTGTCTGAAGAAACATGGCAATACATGTCCTGTAATGATAAGTAGTTCGATTCAGGCTACACTCGCCGGACGCTTTGGAACAAGTGAATATGGCAAAAGTAAGAAAGCTGGAGAAGAACTTATGTTCGAATATTCAAAAGAGACGGGAGCAAAAGTTTTTGTCTATCGTTTTCCGAATCTCTTCGGTAAATGGTGTAGACCAAACTATAACTCTGCAATAGCGACATTCTGCAACAATATTGCAAATGATCTTCCTATACAGGTCAATGACAGAAGTGTTGAATTGGAACTTTTGTATATTGATGATTTGGTTGATGAAATGATTGAGGCTTTGAAGGGCAATTCTCATACATGTGAGTTTGATGGAGTGGATACAGTTCCATCTGAAAACGGGAGATATTGTTATTGTCCTATTACGCATAAGACAACACTTGGTGAGATAGTAGATATGATTTATAGTTTTGCAGATCAGCCGAAGACGCTCAATATACCCGAAATGCCATCAAACAGCCTTGCAAAGAAACTTTACAGTACGTATTTGAGTTACCTTCCTCAAAGAAAAGTTTCTTTTCCACTTAAGATGAATGTTGATGACAGGGGCTCCTTTACAGAATTGGTACATACTTTGAATACTGGACAGGTAAGTATCAACATATCAAAGCCGGGAATAACTAAAGGACAGCATTGGCATAATACGAAGTGGGAGTTTTTTATAGTTGTTGCAGGTCATGGTCTTATACAACAACGCAGGATAGATTCTGATGAAGTGATAGAGTTTGAGGTATCGGGAGGCAATATACAGTGTGTCCATATGTTGCCAGGATATACCCATAATATAATAAATCTTTCGGAGACGGAGAATCTTGTCACAGTAATGTATTGTAATGAGATTTTCAATCCGGAAAAACCTGATACATTTTTCTTACCAGTAAAATAAATGAATATGTTTAAGAATAATGGAAAGCTGAAATTACTGATAATAGTAGGAACCAGACCTGAGATTATCCGTCTGGCAGCGGTAATAAATAAATGTAGAAAATATTTTGATGTAGTTCTTGCACATACAGGCCAGAACTATGACTATAATCTTAACGGTATATTTTTCCGCGATCTCAAACTTGCGGATCCCGAAGTGTATTTGGATGCAGTAGGAGATGATCTTGGTGCAACTATGGGCAATATTATCGACAAGAGTTACAAACTGATGGTTAAGATAAAACCTGACGCAGTACTTGTTTTGGGAGATACAAACTCTTGTCTTTCAGTGATAGGCGCAAAAAGACTTCATATCCCAATTTTCCACATGGAAGCTGGAAACAGATGTTTTGATGAATGTCTCCCTGAAGAGACAAACCGTAGAATTGTAGATATAATATCTGATGTAAATATATGCTATTCAGAGCATGCACGAAGGTATCTTAATGCAAGTTCAGTTGCTCCACAGAGAACATACGTATCAGGTTCTCCTATGGCGGAGGTGCTTCATGAAAATCTTGCCGATATAGAAGCATCCGATATACATAAACGTCTTGGTTTGGAAAAAGGTAAATATATTCTTCTAAGTGCCCATAGAGAGGAAAATATTGATACGGAAAAGAACTTTATATCATTGTTTACTGCCATAAATAAGATGGCTGAAAAATATGATATGCCTATATTGTATTCATGTCATCCTCGCTCACGTAACAGATTGAATGCTTCCAGTTTTGAGTTGGATTCACGTGTAGTACGGCATGAGCCTCTTGGATTCCACGATTACAATTGTCTACAGATGAATGCTTTTTGTGTAGTGTCAGATAGTGGAACGCTTCCTGAAGAAAGTTCTTTTTTCACAAGTATAGGACATTCTTTTCCAGCCGTATGTATAAGAACTTCAACAGAACGCCCAGAAGCATTGGACAAAGGTTGCTTTGTACTTGCCGGAATTAATACACATGATCTTCTGCAAGCTGTAGATCTTGCTGTAGAAATGAACGTTAACGGGGACAATGGTATACCTGTACCGAATTATGTAGATGAAAATGTCAGTACGAAGGTCGTTAAACTGATACAGAGTTATACTGGTGTTGTAAATAAAATGGTTTGGAGGAAGGAATAATAGATTTTACTTAATTATATTAATAGAGTATGAACTTTTCAAATAAGAAAATATTACTGATAGGAACAAAGTGTAATCTTAAAAAGAGAAGATTCACAGGGCAGTCGGTAATGTTTGATGGCATTGTTAATGCACTTGGTTCTATCTGCACTATATCAGTATTGGATATTTCATCTCATTTCAGTTCTAAAAATACGTTCTATAGAGCTTTAGATTATATTTTAATACTTCTTAAATTGATCTTTTTATGTATTTTTAATAAATATAATCTGGTATATTTGGTTACGTCCCAATCAAGAAGGGGATTTTATAGGGATTATTGTATGATTTCTATATGTAAACTTTTTAATATAAAGGTACTTACACATCAATATGGAGCAAACTACAATCAAATGTTGGAGGTTCTAAGTAAAAAGGAAAGAATTAACTTGATAAAGTTGCTTGACTATGTTTCTACGATTATAGTAGAAGGGGAATATATGAAAAAGCAATTTTCTTTTTATGATAAATATATTGAAAAGGTAAAAGTAATACCTAACGGATTACCCATAGAAGGTAAAAACATTCTGTCCCCAAAGAGTTATGACCAAGGTTCTCCGTTTACTTTATTGTATTTAAGTAATTTAATATATTCTAAGGGGTACTTTGACGTTGTTAAAGCTGTTGATATATTGGTTAATAAAGAAAATGCTGATGTAAAGTGTATCTTTGTCGGACAATTTATGAAATCAAGTGATGATCCTTCTTATAATCATGATTATAAAAAAGAATTTGAAGATTTTATAGTAGAGCATAAATTAGAAAGTAGAATCAAGTATTTTACAGGTCTGTATGGTGATGAAAAAGATAAAGTTTTTTCGGAGGCAAATGTTTTTGTGCTGCCAACATATTATATAAATGAAGGGCAGCCAGTATCAATAATTGAAGCCATGTCGTATGGTTGTGTGCCATTAGTTACTGAATACAGACATATACCAATGATGGTAACATGTGAGAATGGATGTTTTCTTCAGCCTCGTTCACCAGAAACAATAGTGGATGCAGTAAAAACTTTAATGGGAAATTCTAATTTGTATTATCTTAAGTCCAAAAGGGCAATAGAAGATTATAAATCTAAATTTAGATTTGAAATGTATGTTACCAAGGTTCTAAAAGAAGTAGAACTTATAATAGATTCATCATATAAGATTAAATGATATTTTATTTCTTTTAACAATGTCTTTAGGATATTTATCCAGATATTAAGTAGTGTAGCTAAATTTGACAAATAGGATATTCGTTTATTTATAGAAGGTGCATTTTGCCGGAATTGAAAAAGGCAGAAATCCTATAATAAAAACTTCTTTTTTGTCAAAAGTCAGTATTTATCGTCATTTTAGTATAAACTTATCCCATTGATTCTCTGAGATATTTAATATTAATATATGAAAAATATTCTTGTTTTAGGTGGATTCGGTTTTATTGGAACAAATATCATGAAGTATGTAGAAAACACTGTAAACAAATATAGGTTTATTGTGTTCGATAGGTTTAGTAAGCATCTGGGAGGGGTATTATTTAAAAATATAAGTAGTGTTTACAGTGGTGATTTTTCTGATGAATATGTGTTAAATAAAATTTTTGACGAAAATAAAATAGATATAGTTGTGCATTCAATTAGTGCAAGTGTTCCTGCCACATCTGTTGACAATGTATTTGACTTGCAATTTAATGTTATTCCTACGATAAAGTTGTTGGATATAATGAGAAAGAACGAGGTTAAAAATATTGTCTTTATATCATCAGGTGGTGCTGTTTATGGAGATATCTTTTGTCAGGGAGGACATAAAGAGAATGATGTATTATTTCCCAAAAGTGCCTACGGTTTATCAAAACTTACAATTGAAAAATATTTGTACCTATATTCTTTCCAGCATAGTTTTAAATCGTTGATATTAAGGCTTTCAAATCCTTATGGACCGTATCATTATTCTCAAAAACAAGGCGTTGTTAATATATCTTTAGAGAAAGCATTAAAAGGTGAGTGTTTTGAAATTTGGGGGACTGGAGAGGGTAGAAAGGATTATATTTATGTAAAAGATTTTTGTGATATATTGTTTAAATTGTTGGATTTCGATTATGGTCAATATGCTGTCATCAATGTGGGAAGCGGGTATCTTATGTCTGTAAATGATATTGTTTCCGAGATAAAAATGAATTATATTCATAATTTTAAATTTTCATACAAACAGTCGAATACGTTAGATGTCTGTTCATTTGAATTAAATCTTGAAAAATTAAAATCTTTTATAGGTGAAAATTACCCTTTCACTACATTTAAAGATGGCTTAAGAGAGACCTACAAATGGTATAAATAAAATAATGATATCAGAAATGTCTAATATAGCATTATTGTTATCTTAAGCAATATATGTATTCCATTTTAGATTTTGTCAACTTCAATATCACTTGCTATAAAAAGTCTCTGCATGAATGTTTTGTTTCTTACAATGTCCTCAGGATTGAGGAATATATATACTAGTGGCATATATACAGATTTGATGCGTAAGTTTTGCAAGGATGGACATGATGTATATATTGTGTACCCGATCGAAAGGCGCATGTCTAAACCAACTGAACTTAAAGAGGATGGTAACTTACATACTTTAGGAGTGAGAACTTTAAATGTCACTAAGACCAATGTAATAGAGAAGGGAATAGGTCAAGTGTTATTGGAGAGTCAGTTTGAAAGAGCCATTAAAAAGTATCTAAAATCTGTACACTTTGATTTGATTTTGTATTCAACACCTCCAATTACATTTACAAATGTTATTAAATTTGTCAAGAAGCATAGTCCAAATGCTATTACTTATTTACTGTTGAAGGATATTTTTCCTCAAAATGCTGTTGATTTAGGAATGATATCTAAACGTGGGTTGAAAGGAATATTGTACAAATATTTTAGGGGAGAAGAGAAAAATATGTATGGAATATCAGATTATATAGGTTGCATGAGCCCTGCAAATGTCGATTATTTATTGGAGCATAATCCTGAAATCCCTAAGAATAAAGTTGAACTGGCTCCTAATTCTTATGATGAACCAACGCCTCAAGCAGCAATTAACAGTAGAGATGAAATTAGACTAAAATATTGTCTGCCAATAGACGTTCCCATCTTCATTTATGGCGGTAATATGGGGAAACCTCAGGGTATTCCATTTTTTGTGGAATGTATGAAGTCTGTAATGGACAGGCAGGATTGTTATTTTGTAATAGTTGGGTATGGCACTGAATATCATAGACTGGAGTCTTTTATGCAGGAATATAAACCAAAGGCAGTGTCGTTGTTTAAAAGATTACCTAAAGATGATTATGATGCTTTAGCAAATTCATGTGATATAGGTATGATTTTTTTGGATTATAGGTTTACTATTCCAAACTATCCCAGTCGTTTGTTGCCATATCTTATGGGCAAGAAACCAATATTGGCAGTGACAGATAAAAATTGTGATACAGGTCTTTTGGCAGAAAAAAATGGTTATGGTTTTTATGTGCCTAGTAATTCAGTAAATGCATTTGTTGAGGCGGTTGATAAGATATTGTCTTCTGATATAAAAAAAATGGGCGAAATCGGATATGATTTTTTTCTGAACAACTATACTACAGAGCATACTTATGCTGCAATAATGAAACATATCAAATAGCTCAAAATAATAATTCATGTACAAAAGTTTTTTTAAAAGATTAATTGATTTTGCAATAGTTTTTATAGCGTTGCTGATATTATGGCCTTTTTTATTGATAATAACCATTTGTTTACACTTTGCTAACAAAGGAGCAGGGGTGTTTTTCACACAAGAAAGACCTGGAAAAAATGGAAAGATTTTCAAGGTTATAAAATTTAAATCAATGACTGATGATAAAGATCAAGATGGTAAATTGTTGCCAAATGAACAACGAGTTACAAAGATAGGATTATTGATTAGAAAAACTTCAGTCGATGAATTACCGCAATTATTTAATGTCTTAAAGGGTGATATGTCATTAGTTGGTCCTCGTCCGTTATTGTCAAGGTATTTGGATTTATATACTCCTGAGCAAGCACGTAGACATGAAGTCAGACCAGGGATAACAGGATGGGCACAAGTGAATGGTCGTAATGCTATAACATGGACTAAAAAATTTGAATTAGACGTATGGTATGTAGATCATTGTTCTTTATTTTTAGATGTGAAGATTGTATTTAAGACAATTGTAAATGTTTTGCGTAGAAAAGATATTGCTATATCTACAGGCGGTTTTAATGGAAATAATTAGGTAATTAGTTTATATGGATTCGATAAAGAAAGCTATTGTTTTAGCAGGTGGAAATGATCAAATTGCACTTATAAATAAGTTAAGAAATAAATTCAACGATATTTATATTTATTTAGTTGATTATGCGGAAAATCCTGTGGCTAAAACTTATGCAGACGAGCATCTTAGAATCAGTACTATGGATCAAGATGCTGTGTTAAAAGTGGCCAAAGAGAAAAATGTTGATTTGGTTATAATAACTTGTGGAGATCAGCCTTTGCCAATAATGGCATATGTATCAGAACAATTAAAATTACCGACCTATCTTTCTTTTGAGCAGGCAGTTAATCTTACTAATAAGATGAAAATGAAAGAATTGATGGTTAGTAATAATATTCCAACTGCGAAATATAAAATCTGTACTACGACAGAAGATATAAATATAAGTAATTTAAAATTTCCATTAATTGTTAAACCTTCTGATTGTAATGGATCAAAAGGTGTTAGAAAGGTCCAAAATGAGCAGGAACTGCTTTTTTATTTGGACCAAGCTTTGAATTTTAGTCGTTCTCATACTGCAATAATAGAGGAATTTAAGGATGGGATTGAGATAAGCGTTGATGCTTATATTTGTGAAGGGAATGTTTTTATTATATTGATGAGTCAATTAAATAAATATTATGTTGATGCTTCAACTCAAATTATATATCAAAGTGTAGGACCGGCACAAATTTCTGACAATGTAAAAAATACAATTCAGGACATTGCTTATAAAATAAGTAAGGCCTTTTCACTATATAACTCGCCACTTTTAATTCAGGTTATTGTAAATGGAGATGAAGTTAATGTAGTTGAATTTTCTGCACGTATAGGAGGAGGAGCTAAATATCAAACTATTGAAAAAGTAACAGGTTTTGATATTTTGGGCGCTAATGTAGATGCTTTCTTTGACAAAAAAACAGATGTGAAAACTAATGAAAAACAATTGTTTTATTCAAGATGTCATCTGTATACTAAAGGTGGTATTTTAGGTAAAATAACGGGGTTGGACGAGTTGGTTAAATCAGGAGAGGTCGATAGTGTAACTTATACCAAAACTAAAGGAACAATGGTTACAACTCCTCATGGTAGTAGCGATAGGGTGGCGTCTTTCTTTGTTTTAGCTGAAGATTTTGATTCGTTAAATAGTAGAATAAATAAGTCTTTGGAGGAAATAAAGATATATGATGAGGATGGTAATGATATAACATTTAGAGAAATGTACCAAATATAATATTTAGAGAAAGACAATTATAATGGATAGACAGAATATTTTTTTAGCTTCAACGTTGGCAAATGATCCACATACTGAAGGTATCCATAATGCTGGCAGAATTGCAAGAATGGCAGGGATTAGAACAATTCTATTGGAGCCATCGGATAATTTAGATATAATTTGTAATGCCATAAAAGAAAATAGGCCACGCTATATAGGATTAAGTTATAGGTTAACACCCTCTGTTGCATGTGACCAGTTTGAGAAAGCGTTAAATTATTTTGTAAATACTGGTCTGATGACGAGAGACGATGATGTTAAAATTACATTGGCAGGTTTGCCCGAAACCATAAAAATTTTAGAAAGTAGGTTGGATAAATTGCCATTAAGGGTTTATTTGTGTTCAGCTTCTCCAAATGTGATGGATAGGGCTATAGAAACTATTGAATTTTTTGATATTATAGATAATAAAGAAAAAATAATTGAACAGGTTCGTGAAGAAATAGTTCCACCTGGAATAAAGATTTTTGATGAGCTGGCAAGTGAAGTGGTTGCGCATGATAACTATAAATCAGTATTGCCTTTGCCCGTTCCGTCCAATGAGGCTATTTATAGTTATACAAAAAGAATAGAAGAGTCGCCAATACCGCTTTTAAGGTCGCATTTTGGGATACCAGATAATAGTATTGAACCTACTGTTGAAGGGATTAAGCAAATTGCAGAGGCAAGAGTTATTGATGAGTTGTCATTAGGTTCGTCTGATTTGTCTCAAAGATATTTTGGATATCCTGAAATGTTTAAGGAAAGAAAAAATGATGGAGGAGTACCATATAAAAATATAGAGGACCTTAAAAGGTTGTTCTATGCTTCTAGAACTGGTAATTTCCCATCAGTTAAGCCATATTGTCATGTTTCCAACATTTCAAAATTTGTGGATGAATGTATATCCATTGGACTTTTGAGAGGAGCACATCAAGCCATTCCATTATATTGGTTCAATGAATTAGATGGAAGAGGTCCAGCTAATGTAAGGCAATCAATACATGAACATTTTGAAGCTGTAAAGAAATTAGCAGATTATGGTATTCCAGTAGAAATGAATGATCCAAATCAATGGAGTTCCAGACAGGCTCATGATACAATCATAGTTACAAGTTATGCTTTGATATCTGCTGTAATGACGATGTATGGAGTTACGGATATGGTTCTTCAAATGCAGTTTAATAAACCTAAAGAAACTGGTGATTATGCAGATTTGGCAAAGATGGCTGCTGGTTTTGAAATGGCAAAAATGATGAGTTCTTATTCTGGTAGAACAATCAATCTTATAACAGAAACTAGGACAGGTATTGAACATTTGAGTCCAGATTTGGAATATGCGAAATGGCAACTTGCTCGTTCTACAATGCTTCAGATGTGTATGAATCCTCAAGTTATTCATGTCGTTAGTTATTGTGAAGCCAATTATGCTGCCAAGCCTGAGGATATCATAGATAGTTCTAAATTGATAAGAAAGGCTATAGAGATCTTTAGACAAAATAAACCTGAAGTAGAAATGTATTTAAAAAATTCTATTATCAGTGAAAGAAAAAACTTTTTGATAAATGAGTCTTCTTATTTGTTGGATGAAATAGCTAAGCTTAATGTTAGATATCAACCAGGTATATATACTCTAAATCAATTGACGCCATATCTTGCAGATGCGGATACCATATCTACTTCTATAGAGAAAAAAATCATGACTGCTCCAGGTATAATTAATCCAAAATATAAAGGAGATTTTATGACTAAACCTATGAAATATGGAATGATTAACGTTGTAGATGATTATGTGAACCCTAGAATCATAACTGAGAAAGAAAGGTTATCAAAATAAATATAGATATGACAAATAGAATTATTAAAGAAATAAAAGCATGCAAAGATTGTCTGTCTTTGCTTCCAAAAAATAGAAAACATTCGAAATTTTATTATTTCATTGATATGCTATATTGTATAGCAAGATATGGGGCAATAGGAGAAGATTATATTTCACTTAAATTCTGTGATAGGCCTGCGTCAGAGCGTAAAAAATTCGTTACCCAAGGTAATAAGAGAAAATTTTATAGGGAATTCTATACAGAAGAAGCTAGAGAAATACTAAGACTTAAATATGAGTTTAGTAAAAAATTCTCAGAATTTGTAAAGCGAGATTGGATTTTTACGGGTTCTTCAACTGAAGAGCAAATTAGAAAATTTATAAATTCACACGACAAAGTCATTATTAAACCAATAAGTTCTACATGGGGTATGGGTATTGAAGTCATATCACCTGAGCAAGCTGATATTAAAAAACTTATGGCTGGCGAATATATGATTGAAGAAGTATTACAAAATCATGAATCATTAAAAAGGCTTAATCCTTCGTCTCTTCAAACATTACGTGTGGAAACATGTATTGATAACAAAGGTGAATTCCATCTTCTCAATGTCTTATTAATGATTGGTACGAAAAAAGTGATTATGTCTAACTGCCATAGTGGAGGATGTATGGCACATATTGATATTGAAAAGGGAGAAGTGGATTCTCCAGGCTGGAATCCAACGGGATGGGAATGTACAATACACCCGTCAAGTAATATAGAGTTGATTGGTTATAAAGTTCCATTTATGGATAAGTTGTACGATTATATCAAACGAGTTGCATATGTTATGCCTGAAGCGCGTTATGTTGGCTGGGATGTTACTATTACAGAAAATGGCGATTTTGAATTAATTGAAGGTAATTTTTGTCCAGGCCAATGTACACAAGTTTGTGATAATGTTCCGAAATATGAGATACTTTTGTCATATTTGGGCGAAACTAAATAGATAAGATATTCAATTATTTTGTTATAGTATTTGCAAAGAAATATGAGTATGAAAGTATTAGCATTTATATTGAAATTTTTTAAGTATTTGAGATGGTGTACACAAGGTGGATATACGCATATAGTATTGTCGCAAATACAATATCCGGAAATTTTAAAGGGTAAGAAGATTCTTATAACAGGTGGAAGTGAGGGTATTGGTTTTGCTATGGCTAATAAGTTTATTGAAGCAGGGGCGGAAGTAATGATTACAGGACGAAATATTGATAAATTAAAAAAAGCTAAGCAATCTATAGACTCGAAAAGATTATATACCATACAATGGGATATGGCAGATATTAATAATATTGATAAATATATTGATCAAGTGAAAACCGAGATGGGAGGAATAAATATTCTAATTAACAATGCAGCATTTTTAGCGCATTATAGACCAACTGAAGAGTATTTTGATAATCTGATGCATATCAATGTAAAAGCAGTATATATTCTTTCACAAAAAATAGCAGAAATAATGCACTTGGAGAATGGTGTGCAAGGAGGAAAAATTATTAATATATCATCCATTAATGCATATGAGTCAAATATTAATCCGTATTTTATATCAAAAAGGGCTTTAAATGCTATTACTGAGGGTTTTGCAAAAAAATATGCACCTTTTAATATTATTGTGAATGGAATTGCTCCAGGATATTGTGATAGTAGTATTAATAAGATTAGTGCAGAAACAAATGCTTATCATGAAAAACCTATAAATAATCGTATTACTACTCCTTATGAAATTGCAGAGTTAGCAATGTTTTTATGTTGTGATGCATCAAATGGTATTATTGGTCAAACAATAGTTTGCGATGGTGGTTCGTTACTTTGATTATGGAATATATTTATACGAATCTGGGAGTATTCCCGAAACTAGGCTTTGGTACTTACTCTGTACCTAAAGATAAACTACAAGAACTTATTTTGGAAGCTTTAAGAATAGGTTACACTCTTTTTGATACTGCAAATAAATATAAAAATGAGGAATTAATAGGCAGAGTACTTCATGATACAGGATATAATAGAATGAATTATCTTCTTGAAACAAAGGTTCATGCAGCATTGTTGTTGGGAAATCTCCGCTATTTACGATTAAATAGAAAATCTCCTAGATCTGCGCTTCATAGAGCTTGTCGTAATTTGAGGACTGATTATATAGATGTATTTATGATTCATGGCTTTTTTAAAGGTTATGAAAATTTTCTAAGAAGGTATATTGCTCTGAAAGAATTAGGTTTAATAAAATACATTGGTTTGTGTAATGTAAATTTGCATCAATTGGAATCATTGTATGCTATGCGTTTACTGCCTGACATAGTGCAAGTTGAAATACATCCTTATCATTCAAATAAACCTTTGATAGAGTTTTGCCATTTACACAATATAGTGGTAGAAGCTCGTTCTCCTTTTGCACACGGTGATGCGATAGTAGATTGGATGAAAGAACCAATACTTCAAAATATTGCAAATGTTCATAAAGCAACTATTCCTCAAGTGATTCTAAGGTGGATAACTCAACAAGAAATAGTAGCATTACCAAGAACTTCAAATATTCATCATCTGAAAGAAAATATACAATCTTTTAAAATAACATTGTCAGAAGAAGAAATTTGTGCAATTGATTCTGTGAATAAGGATAAGTCATACGGTTATATATCATTTAGGGAATATGTTAAACAGTAGTATCTATTGAAATGTTGAAAATTATGTATTTGTAGCTAATATAATATCCGTGATTAGCAATATGTGAAGATTGTTTTAAGCTATACAATAGTTTTTTGTAAGGAAAATCTTTTATAAAAACTGATGATATTTATACGATTAACCTATTATGAATTAGATATGCAATCTTCTCTAAAATAAAAGTTGTGCAGATGTATTTGGAATGAAGGATATTCATGATATTTGATGACATTTATTTTATAAATATATTTAAAAAAATTTCTATTGGTAAATTCTGCAATACATATAACACTATATGATAACAATTGGAATTCATGGTCTTGCATCTCAAAGTGGCCGGGCTTTTTTTGCAGACTATGCAAGTAAGAATTATAAAGTAATTGGATATAACCGACTTTCAGATCATGGAGTCGCTGTTATTAATGAGATTAATAAACAAGGAGGTATTTATTTAGAACGTCCTTTGAATACTAATAATGAGATATCTCATTTTGTCCCTTTAAACAACTGTAAAGTAACAAATGATATATCTGTTTTAGTGTCAGAGTCAGATTTGATCATTATAGCGTTACCGTCAATATTCCAGATAGATGCAGTCAAAGAAATGGCTATGGCGGGATTAAAAGAAAAGAATACTGCAATTATACTCGCTCCTTCTCGTACTATAGCTAGCCCTTATATATGGCAAATAATGGGAGATGAATATCCAGTAGCATGTTTTTCAACATGTCCGTATTCATGTAAAGCTCCTGCATTGGGGACTTCATTAATCAAGAGAAGAAAAAGAACATGGGCAATTTCTCTAGAAGGACAATTTACAGAAAAACAAAAAGATATACTAAGAGAACTTTTCCCACAGGCGGCAATTTCGAAAGTTCCTGCATTAACATCTTTAAATAATATAGGAGCTGTTTTTCATTGTGCTACTTATTTGCTTAATTATGAAAATATTAAAAGAAGTGAACAGTCTGGTGAAATTTTCTCGTTTTATATGGATGGAATTGCATCAAGGCCAGAAGTCGGAGAAGTTCTTGAATCTATTGATCAAGTAAGGCTTCAGATAGCTGATAAACTCGGCTTAAGCACTTTTGGACTTAAGGAAAATCCTCGTGAAGATATCTGGAGAAAACTGACAAATGGGTTGCGAGCATTGGAAGAGGAACATGAAGGAGAAATTGATATTTTGAGAAAATTGAGACGATTATTTTCTGAATACTTGAGTACAAGTATTATTTCAGCGCAACATTGGCTGGATATTACATATGGTGTAAATAGAATAGAAGGAGAATCGTTGTCACATGCTATTGGAAGAACTCCTACATATCAAAAGAATTCTGTACCACAAGAACGTTATATGACAGAAGATATTCCTACGGGTTTGGTTCCATTTGAGGCTCTTGCGAAAATGTTAGATATAAATTCGGCTCCAATAACTTCAATTATTGATGAATACGAATGTCGTTTTGATCCTAATGTTAGAGTAAAAGGAAGAAATTTAAATGATTTTAGTAAGGAACAAATATTGAAATATTTGAAAGGTGAATAATGTTTTAGCTGATCATTTGAAAGATAGGAGAATGTAAATTGTAATATTTTCAGTTATTTATTAGAATTTACTTTAAGTATTCAGACTGATGTGTAAAAATACAGATGGGTATCAATATTCGCAAATACTGGATTTCTGATGTTTATATCCACATTATTAGGGGTTGAAATATTCTTCGTTTTTTAGTATTAAATACTTTGTGTTTACCTAAAATGATCTCTTTGTAAAATAAAATTGACTGAAGAGTTATACTAGGCACATTGAATGGATTTTTTGTAAATAAAATAATATGACGCAAAACCGCATTTACCTCTGCCTAGCCCACATGAGCGGTAACGAGCAGAAATTCATACAGGAGGCTTTCGATACAAACTGGGTAGTACCTCTTGGCCCGAATGTGAACGGATTCGAAGAAGACCTTAAACAATATGTAGGAGAAGGGAAGGAAGTCGTGGCTCTGGCATCCGGAACTTCTGCCGTCCATCTGGCCCTAATGGCATGTGGGGTTGGACCGGGAGATGAAGTCCTGGTCCAGAGCTTTACTTTCTGCGCATCCTCACACCCGATCACATATCTGGGAGCCACTCCGGTATTCATAGATTCTGAAGATGACACATGGAATATGGATCCGGCTTTGCTGGAAAAGGCCATAATTGACAGAATTGAGAAAACCGGCAAAAAGCCTAAGGCAATAGTTCCGGTGTATCTGTATGGTATGCCGGCAAAGATAGACGAGATAATGGCGATAGCGGGAAAATACGGTATCCCGGTCATCGAGGATGCAGCTGAAGGGTTCGGCAGCCGCTTTGACAGACGTGTCTGCGGGACATTCGGACGTTATGGAGTCCTGTCGTTCAACGGCAACAAGATGATTACCACCTCCGGAGGAGGGGCGCTCATATGCCCTGATGCTGAAGCCAAGAAGGAAATCATGTTCTATGCCACCCAGGCCAGGGAATCATATCCATACTACCAGCATGAAAAGATAGGATATAACTACCGCATGTCGAATATCTGTGCAGGTATCGGACGCGGACAGATGACGGTCATGGACGATCATGTCGCCCACCACAAGCATACATACGAACTGTACCGGGAACTTCTGAAGGATGTAAGGGGAATAGGACTGCATGGCAATCCTTCCGGACGTTATGACAGCAACTTCTGGCTCAATACCATTACCATTGATCCGGAACTGAAAATCAAGGGACAGGAAAAGGCTTATGCCACAGCGATTCAGGGAGCTGTCGGAGGAGCTGCCGGTGTTACACATGAAGCATCGGCACTGCATACCGATTGCGAACCCAATGCCAATGTCGAAGCCATGAGAATAGGACTGGATGCATTGGGGATAGAAGCCAGACCGCTTTGGAAACCCATGCACAGGCAGCCTGTGTATAAAGACTGTCCGGCATATCTGAACGGGGTGAGCGAAAAACTCTTCAAGGTCGGCATGTGCCTGCCCTCAGGACCCTGCGTCACAGACGAAGACATCAGGTACATCGTTGAGTCAATAAAGAATATGATATCATTTGAGTGAATTCAATCATTGATTTTGGTAGTGTTTCATTCAGTGTGTCTGGAGTAAGCCTTCAGACCTTTTAGTTTTGCAAATATATCAATTTATCTGTTACCTCATTGGCAGGCATGCCTGCCAATGAGGATTTTTTATCCGTCCGGAACAGGTCCTTGTCAAGATCGATTCTGGGCACCTTCCTCAGGTATGACTTCTTGTCCATGGCCGTCTTACCCATGAGCAGGATGACGGACTCCTCGTTCGGCATGGCGCCGCGCATTCTGGTGACCCTCCGGAAGTCCTTCTGCAGCCGCTCTATCCAGTTCGTGGTGTATATCATCGACTGGATGCGGTGGTCGTAGTTCAGATAAGTGAAGTACGCCTTGTAGGAGGCATCCTCGCCGCGCCTCTTTATGCCCCTGTAGTGCCTGCCCCATTTGGAGCAGAAGCCCTGCCATTCGACCCATGCCTGCTCCACGGTGTAGTTGCGTATTTCGGTCGATAGCCACCCAGGGATTTCAGTCATAACCACCCACTAAGATTACCTGTTGTAAACAGAAATCACGAGTGCACAGAAAATGGTAAGGAGAATGCACAAAAAAC
>CABMPD010000005.1 GCA_902388455.1 uncultured Alistipes sp.
CTCCCACCGCTTCGCGGCGGGCCCCTCCCTCTAGAGCCGAGGGCGGCTAGTCTTTTCAGACGTATGTATTTACCCGTTAAGGTTTATCCGTTTACCTGTAGATAACCTTGTCAGGATCCCATTTGTCCTTGGGTTCCGGATTGTCAGCCGGCCAGCCGATGGGAATGACGCAGAGCGGCACATGGTTCTCATCCATCTCCAGGATGCGGGAGACATCGGCGATGCGGTCCCGTACAGGGTAGACCCCGGTCCATACGGCCCCGAGTCCCATGGCGTGAGCCGCCAGCAGGATGTTCTCGGTAGCGGCGGACACGTCCTGTACCCAGTAGGTCATGCCCTCTCCGGTCAGGAACCGCTCCCGGTCTCCGCAAGGCACGATGAGCACGGCTGCGTCGGCTGCCATCTTGGCGTACGGCAGCACCTCGGCCAGCGACTTCATAACCTCCCGGTCGCGTACCACGTAGAAAAACCAGGGCTGTGTGTTCATGGCCGTGGGAGCTGCCATTCCGGCCTTGAGCAGGGCCGTTACGGTCTCCTCGTCCACAGGTTCGGAGGTATAGGCACGGATGCTGGTCCGCGTGGCGATATTCTCCAGGACATCGGAGGATGTGCCGCTGCTGCTGTCACCGTCAGAAGTGCCGACCCACAGGGCCACGGCCAGTATCGCGCAGCTCAGGGCAACGAGTATAAGAGGAATGTAAAGTCTCGATTTCATGATAACAGTCACTAAGGTGTTAAAGTTAAATTATTTTCTATCAATGATGATGGCGAATCCTCCGCCCGGCGCAGCCTCTATGCTGAGCTCCTGTCCCGCAGTCCACACCAGGGTCTCTATCCGGTAGTCCTCTCCGCGTGAAGCGGCATTGACACCGTCGCGGAATATCCTGAAGGTATAGCTGCCCTCGGGAAGGTCGGGGGTGAAGGTCAATGTTCGGGCCTCAGTGCCGGTGATGCCGCCGATGTACCAGCGGTCGCCCAAGCGGCGTTGAGTGATGATGTATTTGCCGATCTTTCCGGCCAGGACGCGGGTCTCGTCGTAGACCGTGGGAATGGCCGTGATGAACTCAGTGGTCTCCTGCTCCCGCACGTATGCCGTGGGAGAGTCGCAGAGCATGGTCAGGGGTGAGTCGAAGATGACGTAGAGGGCCACCTGATGCGCCCTGGTACCCTGGCTCATGGGGTCGCTGTAGACGGCCGCGAAATTCCTCATCTGAGCATTGCGCAGGGCTCCCTGGGTGTAGTCCACGGGACCGGCGGCCATGCGGATGTAGGGGAAAGTCACGTCGTAAGTGAGCATGTCCTCATCCGACCACTTCATCTGCTCGAGACCCCAGACACCCTCGTAGTTGAGCAGGTTGGGCCAGGTACGGTTCAGTCCGGTGGGCTTGTACATGCCGTGCAGGTCCACTACTAAGTGATACCTGGCGGCTGTCTCGAGGATGCGGTAGTTCATTTCCACCACCTCCTGGTCGTCGCGGTCCATGAAGTCCACCTTGAAGCCGGCGATGCCCATCCCGGAGTAGGTTCTGCAGGCCTCCTCCAGCTTGTCATCCAGGACGTATCCCACAGCCCAGAGAATTACGCCCACGCCCCTGGACTTGCCGTAGCGGGCCACTTCCTCCACGTCGAATCCGGGAATCGTCTTCATGATGTCGCCTCCTGTGCGGGGAGACCAGCCCTCGTCCACCACTACGTAAGGGATACCGCGCTCAGCCGCGAAATCGATCATGTATTTATAGGTATCGGTGTTGATACCGGCCTCGAAGTCCACTCCGGTGAAGCCCCAGTCGTTCCACCATTCCCAGGCGGCCTGTCCAGGACGGATCCACGAGAGATCCTCAATCCGGCTGGGAGAGCCGAGCAGCCATACGAGATCATTCATAGGCAGCTCAGTATCGTCGGAGGCCACGGATACTATTCTCCAGGGATAGGTCCGTGTTCCGGCCGTTATGGCCAGAGTGTCGGAGTTGCGCAAGATCCTCTCCTGGCATCTGTAGCCGTCCACGTAGGTGGTAGGCCGGCCGGCGAAGGCTCCGCGGAGGGTGCTGCCGCCCTCACTGCCCAGGAACATGCCTGGATATGATTCCAGATCGGACTCTGTGATGAGCACTTTCTCGCCCGAGTCCAGGGCGACGAGCAGCGGAGTGATGGACAGCCGTCCGCTCTCAAAACCGCTCAGGGGCGAGACGGTGTACTGGCTCTCGAAGGAGGTCTGGAACGGGTTCTTGGTATTGGAACTGTAGGGGATATAGGCCTGGTAGTCCTTGTCGAAGCTGAATACGGCTTCCTCGCCGACTACGGTGATGCTGTCTTTCAGGGAAGTGGAGAAGCGGTAGGCGATGCCCTCGTCGTAGGCCCTGAACTCCAGGGCGAATCCCGCACGGGCAAAGCTCAGGGTCAGCGCATTGTAACTCTCCTCGACGCGTGCCTGCCTGTACAGCGGAGTGTCTATGGAGTCACGGACGGACGCGGTCCTGAAGCGTACGGATGACAGGTTCTCCTTTCCCAGCACCCTGCCGTCCGAGAGAGTCATGGAGACGGGGGAGGGGAGTATGAATGTATGCCCGTCCAGGGCAATGCTGTAGGTGACGGCCTCACCGACTTCCACGGTGACGGCGAGCCGTCCGTCCGGGGACTGGAGTGTGCGTGTCTTGGGTGCTGCAAAGAGCGCCTGGGCCGAGACAAGGACTGTCACGGCTGATATCAATAGTCTGATGTTCATGGCTGAATGTTTAAAGGATGGAGCCTCTCATGGGACTCGAACCCACGACCTGCTCATTACGAATGAGCTGCTCTACCAGCTGAGCTAAAGAGGCGTTTGCCAAAGTGGACGCAAATATAGAAAATAATTCTAATTTTGCGAAAATAAAATTCAGAACAGGAATGTGTATTATCAAATATGACGTGGTGATAATCGGAGGCGGGGCTGCAGGGATGGCTGCATCTGTTTTGGCGGCCGGAAGCAGTCTCAGGACAGCATTGATAGAAAAAAACGGTCAGTGCGGCAGGAAACTTCTGCTTACAGGAAAAGGACGCTGTAATATTACCAATACACGTCCTTGGGAAGAGTTTAAGGAGCATATTCATCCTGATCCTGCATTTTTTCGTCCGGCTTTCATGGCTTTTTCCAATACGGATACAGTCGCAATGCTCAACTCTCTCGGGTTGCCTACGGTTGTCGAGCGCGGTCAGAGGGTATTTCCTCTTTCCGGCCGCAGTGCGGATGTACGGGATGCTTTGGTCAGACGCATAAATTCTGCTCAGAATATAAGGGTGTATTATGACAGTGAAGCCGTCTCTGTGCTGCGGGCTCCGGCTGGTCATTTCGTGGTCGAGGTCCTGCATTCAGGGCAAAGACTGGAGATGCTGGAGATTGTGGCCGGCTCAGTCATAATAGCAACAGGCGGGCTTTCTTATCCTGCAACCGGGTCTACGGGCAGCGGTTATCGTATTGCGGGTCGTCTAGGGCATACTGTGACGGTTACGACGCCTTCACTCACAGCATTGGTGCCGTACGGATATAATTTTGCGTTGGCCGGTCTTACACTCCGCAACGTATCTCTTTCTCTAGTGATTGACGGAGGTGTGGTTCAGAGTGAGTTTGGAGAGTTGTCATTTACTAAGGACGGTATTGAAGGAGCGCTTGGTTTCCGGGTCAGCCGCAGGGCCGTGAAGGCATTGGAAGCAGGGCAGAAGGTGGAAGTGGCAATAGATCTTAAGCCTGCGGTGACTCAAGCCGAATTGAAGGCCAGAGTTGAGAGGGAGTATCGTCCAGGCATAAGTTCCGCCCGTTTTTTAGAGAGATTCCTGCCTCTGCAGGCTGTAAGGCCGTTTTTGGAGGCGGTTCCTGATGTGACGGTGCAGAGCCTGCCGGTAAGGTTGAAATGCTGGAAATTTCAGATAAAAGATTATGTCGACTACCGGAGGGCTGTAGTGACAGCAGGTGGTGTGTCGCTTAAGGAAGTTTCACGCAAAACAATGGAATCCAAACTTGTCCCCGGACTGTATTTCGCCGGAGAAGTACTGGATCTGGATGCAGATACGGGCGGGTATAATCTGCAGATAGCCTTCTCCACTGCTGCTGCGGCCATCCGCAATGTTATCAGTCGCTCTACCTTACAATGATGCTGATATTGCCGGCAGTTCCGAATTGTGCCGTGAGATGCCCGTTGCGGCAGACTGGTATGGCAGGTGCCAGTTCAAATGCAATCATGTCTCCGGTCCTTACCGAACAGTAGCGGCTGACGGCAGAAAAGCGCCTGCACAGCTCTTCCATTCCAGGACACTGTTCTATGCGGGACAGTTCCATTCCATTGACCTTGATAACAAAAGGTTTGACGGTGGAGATACAGTCGGAATACTTGTCCACCGGTATCAGGTCGTAGGGGATTACCGTGGAATAGTCAAGGGCGTTCTGGACGAATATGCGGTCTGCTTCATGGACATTGTTCTCTGAAAGAGCTGCCTGCAGCAGTATGCCGCATGAGAAAGGCCCGAGATAGCGGGGAACAAACTGTTCCCGGACGGCTTTTCCGGAACGTTCAGAACGGAAACAGAGTATCGGTACTGCGGATACACCTTCCACATAGTCCGGAATATAGAAATCCGTCAAAGACCTGATAAGGGTAGAGTCGGAACGGAAGTAGAAACTGCCGCCGGTCAGAGGTGATATGAGGATGTTCACTTTCCGGAGGACTTTATCTTGATCTCTGTTAGGACTTTCTTAGTGTCCAGGGTGAAATCTCCGTTCATCATCCAGGCATAGTAGCTTGGTTCTGCCCGGAGGACTTCTGCTACCGGTTTCCCCTTGTGTTTTCCGAAGTTGAAGACCGGTATATCCTTGTCGTTATAAATGATGCGGCCGGCATAGTCCGCGAACTTGGTCTTGGACGAGAAGTCGGCCAGGAAGTTGATGTCGTTCTGGAGGGTGTCGGAGTATTTGTCCAGCTGGGCCTGCAGTATCTCGTATGTTGCCACGGTGTCGGCCTCAGCGGAGTGGGCGTGTTCGAGATCCTTGTGACAGTAAAACTTATAGGCGGCAGACAGGGTTCTCTGCTCCATCTTGTGGAATATGTTCTGCACGTCCACCAGCTTGCGCTTGCGGAAGTCGAAGTCCACTCCGGCGCGGAGGAATTCCTCGTAGAGGACCGGGATGTCGAACTTGTTGGAGTTGTAGCCGGCGATGTCGCAGCCTTCCATCCAACGAGCCAAGGATTTAGCTATCTGGCTGAATGTAGGGCAGTCCTTTACGTCCTCATCGTGAATACCGTGGATGCGGGATGCTTCCTCGGAAATATGGATAGTGGGATTGATGCGCCGTGTCTTGACTTCGGTGCTGCCGTCGGGCATTACCTTGACCATGGATATTTCCACAATGCGGTCAGTGGCAACGTTGAGACCGGTGCTCTCGATGTCGAAAAATATAATAGGATTCTTGAGATTCAGTTTCATGATTATGGTATGAGAGATTAGTTGGGGATACGTATAGGCATCAGCAGCGAGCAGATGTCCTCGTCAGGGTTGTGGTCTTCGGCCGCTACTATGAGGGCGGCGCGGGCCGGGTCAGCCAGCTCGAAGCAGACTTCCTCATATGGCAGGTTGGAGAGTATCTCTATCAGGAAGGTGGATTTGAATCCTATATCCATCGGCTCGCCGTCGTACTGGCATGGCAGTGTCTCGTGGGCGGAGATGGAGAATCCTGTATCCTGGGCCGAGATTACCAGTGTGTTGAATGACAGAGAGAACTTCATGCTTGAAGTGGCCTGGTTGGAGCACACTGATACTCGTTTGGCAGCATTGAGCAGGGTGGTGCGGCTGATGAACATCTTGTTCTGGTTGTTTTTCGGGATAACTGTTCTGTATGCCGGGTAGGTTCCGTCCACCAGGCGGCCCACCAGCAGGCATCCGTCGAAGTCAAAATGAGCATTCTTGCCGTCGAAGGTCACCTTAACATCACTGTCGGACTTGGAAAGCAGGCTGCGGAGAATGGCTGCGGGCTTCTTGGGCAGGATGAAAGAGGATTTCTGCTCGGAGCGTATATCTATACGGGTGTAGCATACCAGCTTGTGTGAGTCGGATGCTACTAGGGAAGTGGCTTCGGGGGTGAGGTCGAACAGCACTCCGTTCATGACTGGTCTCAGAACTTCGTCAGCTGTAGCATAAAGAGTGTAACCCAGTCCGGCGGAGAGGGTCTCGGCCGGAACGGTCACAGTCACGGCCAGGGCATCGAGGACAGGAAGCTCAGGGTAGTAGTCCGCAGGAAAGAACGGTATTTTCTGAGCACCCGTGGCCCAGCTGATCTGCAAAGTATTGTTGTCCTCGAGAGTCTTGAACTCAATAGGCATGTCTGGGAATTCCTTGAGGGAATCTGTGAGAATCTTGGCCGGTACGGCTGCGGCACCCTCCTCCGCCACTTCGTCCACGGAAATGACGGTCCGCAGGGTGGTTTCTGAATCGGAAGCCGTGACTTCCAAGGAATTCCCCTTCAGGACGAAGAGGAAGTTATCCAGGATAGGGGTGGTCGTCTTATTGGAGATAACTCTCAGTCCGGAGAGCAGCCCGCGTAAAAGTTCAGTGCTCGATACAGTAAAATTCATCTTCAGTTTTTTTAGCTTTTGAAAGACAAAAGTACAAAAAATTTGGCATATAATTTGAGTTATTTTATTCACAAATACGAAAAATTTACAGAATATGAGAAAGAAGAATTGGTTAATAGTTCTGGCAGCTGTCCTGGCGGGCGGTCTGGCCGGATACATCACCGTCCGGATGACATCGGACAGAAGCTGGACTTATGTCTATCAGGATTCAGAGCAGGGCGCAATGGTGCGCAATGTCAGCATAACTGGGGAGTTCCCCGATTTCACATACGCTGCGGAGACATCAGTAAAGGCTGTGGTATATGTTAAGGTAGTCAAGAGGAGCGAGCAGCCTCAGGGCCCATCGTCCCTATTTGAGTATTTTTTCGGTTTCGGCAACACCATTCCGCGTGAGCAGGTCGGTACCGGTTCGGGAGTGATTATTTCGGAGGACGGATTTATCGTGACCAATAATCACGTAGTGGCCGGTGCAACCGAAGTTGAGGTTACGGTAGGTGACAACAAGACATTCAAGGCTGATATAGTGGGTACTGATCCGGCTACAGACGTGGCCCTCTTGAAAATTGATGCCAAAGGCTTGCCTACCATTCCTATCGGTGATTCGGATCAGCTCCGTTTAGGAGAGTGGGTGCTGGCTATCGGCAGTCCTTATGGCCTGACATCCACCATAACTGCCGGTATCGTGAGTGCAAAGGGACGTTCGATGCCCAGCAGTAACCGCGAGTTCAAGATTGAGTCGTTCATACAGACTGATGCTGCCGTAAATCCCGGTAACAGTGGCGGAGCTTTGGTCAACATCAAGGGCGAGCTTGTAGGTATCAATACTGCTATTATTTCTCAGACAGGTTCATATACAGGATATTCATTCGCCATTCCTGTCAATATGGTCAAGAAGATTACGGATGATTTCAGGGAGTACGGTTCGGTACAGAGAGCAATGCTTGGGATTACAATGTTGAATAATTCTGAAGATTTGAAGGAAGAATTGAAACTTTCCACTTCTGAGGGCGTATATATATCCGAGGTAGTCAAAGGCGGTGCGGCGGAAGCTGCGGGTGTGGAGAAGGGCGACATTCTCCTGTCCATTGACGGTACGCCGGTCTCCAAAGGAACGGCAGTGCAGGAGATTATCAACCAGCACAGCCCCGGAGACAAGGTTGAGCTGGAGATATCCCGTGACGGTAAAGTCTTGAGACTGAAAGTGACCCTGATCGGGAAGGAAACTCAGGAGATGAATGCCTACAACCAGCAGGGTAATGTCAATCTCTTCGGAGCGCAGCTCGTTCCTGCACCCCGTGCAGAATTGGAGAAGCTTGGCTTGAAAGCAGGTGTGAAAGTGGCGTCTGTGGATAAGGGTAAAGTCCGTGATGCAGGCATTAAGGCAGGATTTATTATTACATACATCAATAATAATCCGGTCGCATCGCCTCAGGACGTGGCTGTAGAAGTTAAGAAAGCCCGCAGATCTCTGTTGATAGAAGGCTTTGATCCGGCCGGCAACCTCTATTACTATGGAATAGGTTTATAATAGAGATAATGAGACAACTTAAGATTACAAAATCGATTACCAACCGCGAGAGCGCCTCCCTGGACAAGTATCTTCAGGAGATCGGCAGGGAGGAGCTTATCGGGGTGGATGAGGAAGTGGAATTGGCACAGAGAATACGCAAAGGGGACCAGGCGGCCCTCGAGAAGCTGACGAAGGCCAATCTCCGCTTCGTCGTTTCTGTTGCGAAACAGTACCAGAACCAGGGACTTAGCCTTCCAGACCTGATTAATGAAGGTAATCTGGGCCTTATCAAGGCAGCCGAGAAGTTCGATGAGACCCGCGGTTTCAAGTTTATTTCTTATGCGGTCTGGTGGATACGCCAGTCGATTCTCCAGGCTCTTGCCGAGCAGTCCAGGATCGTCCGTCTGCCCCTGAATCAGGTGGGTTCCCTGAACAAAATCAACAAGGCTCTTTCCAAGTTCGAGCAGGATAACGAGCGTATGCCCTCACCGGACGAGCTGGCGGAGATTCTGGATATTCCCCGCGATAAGATTGCCGATACACTCAGGGTTTCTGGACGTCATGTGTCAGTGGATGCTCCGTTTGTCGACGGTGAGGACAACAGTCTTCTCGATGTGCTGGTCAACAACGATTCTCCCAATGCCGACAAAGGACTGGTCAATGAGTCCCTGAACAAGGAGATCGAGCGTGCCCTTTCTACTCTTACCGAGAGAGAAAGGGATATAGTGAAAGACTTTTTCGGCATCGGGACCCAGGAAATGACCCTCGAGGAGATAGGCGAGAAGTTCGGCCTGACCCGTGAGAGGGTGCGTCAGATCAAGGAAAAAGCCATCCGCCGTTTGCGGCACAGTAACCGCAGCAAGCTTCTCAAGAGCTATCTTGGCTAAGCGAGCGGCATCCGAAATGAAGAAAACCTCAATACCTACCGCCAAATATGAAAAAGATTTTATTATCCACAGCAACCCTGACACTTGCACTTATGATGACATCATGTGACAATAGGAAAAATCCTCTTCTCGAGGAGTGGGATACTCCTTTCGGTATTCCACCTTTTGAGGAAGTACGGATAGATGATTACAAACCTGCCATTCTGGCAGCCATAGAAGAGCACAACAAGGAAATAGATGTAATTGCCAACAATCCTGCGGCTCCTGATTTTGAGAACACCATAGTCGCTCTGGATAACTCCGGAAGCCTCTTCAACAGTGTGTATTCGGTATTCGGCAGTGAGACATCGATCAATTCTACGCCGGAGCTGATGGCTGTCGAAACAGAGCTTGCACCGGTGATAAGTGCCCATTTTAATGAAATATCCCTCAATGAAAAGCTGTTCGAACGGGTCAAGGCCGTATACGACAGCCGTGAGAGTCTTGGTCTTGAGCCTGACCAAATGAGACTGCTTACCGAGACTTATAAAGATTACGAGCGTTCCGGCGCTACTCTTCCCGCAGAGAAGAAGGAAGCGCTGAAGAAAATAAATTCACGTATATCGGAGCTTCAGCTTAAGTTCGAGCAGAATGTGCTTAAGGAGACGGCTGATTTTACCTTGGTAGTGGAGAATGAAGCCGACCTGGCAGGACTTCCCAAAGCGGCTGTTGATGCAGCAGCAAAGCGTGCGGAAGAAAAAGGTATGGGCGGATGGTGGGCCTTTGGCCTGGATAACGCCAGTGTAATGCCTTTCCTCCAGTTTGATGACAATAGAGACCTGCGTGCCAAGCTGCTTAACGGCTACCTTAACCGCGGCAACAACGGCAATGAGAATGACAACAAGGCTATCATAGTAGAGATGGTGAACCTCTATAACCAGAAGGCCAAGATCATGGGCTATGACAACTATGCCGAGTTCGTTCTCGAGGACCGCATGGCCAAGACCCCCGAGGCTGTATACAATCTCCTCGACCAGCTCTGGACTCCCGCGCTGAAGTCCGCCAAGCGTGAGCTCGCCGACATGTATCCCATCGCCAAGGCTCAGGGAGTCAACGGTGAACTGACAGCCGCCGACTGGAGATACTACTTCGAGAAGGCGAAGGCCGAGAAGTTCAGTCTCTCCGAGGATGAACTGAAGCCCTACTTCAAGTTCGAGAACGTGCGTGAGGGTATTTTCTATGTGGCTAACCGTCTGTACGGCATTACCTTTACCCAGCTGAACAACGTACCCGTGCCCCATCCCGAGGCTCAGGCATTCGAGTGCAAGGATGCTGACGGCTCAACCCTCGGCATCATCTTCATGGATATGTTCGCACGTCCCGGCTACAAGAGAGGCGGCGCATGGTGCGGCGGCTACCGCGAGCAGTACTACAAGGACGGAGAGAGGGTGATCCCCATCGTGACCATCGTCGGCAACTTCACCCGCGGGACCGGTGACTCTCCGGCCCTGCTGACTCCTGACGAGACCGAGACATTCTTCCATGAGTTCGGACATGCCCTCCAGTCCCTGCTCCAGGATGTAAGATATCAGGGCAATGCCTCCATGACCCGCGACTTCGTGGAGCTTCCCTCGCAGATCAACGAGCACTGGGCATTCGAGCCCGAGGTGCTGAAAGTATATGCAAAGCACTACGAGACCGGTGAGGTCATCCCTCAGGAACTGGTGGACAAGCTCGACAAGTCCGGCAAGTACGGACAGGGCTTCGCTACAGTGGAGTACCTGGCGGCATCCCTGCTCGACATGGACTACTTCATCATGGACGAGATACCCGCTGACCTGGATGTCAACAAGTTCGAGGCTAAGGTTCTCGGTGACCGCGGACTGCTCTCCCAGATACCTCCCCGCTACCGCTCGACCTACTTTACCCACGTCTTCGGCGGCGGCTACACCGTAGGCTACTACAGCTACATCTGGGCCGAGGTTCTGGACGCTGACGCCTACGAGGCCTTCAAGGAGACCGGCGACATCTTCAACCAGGAGGTGGCCCGCAAGTTCCGCGAGGAAGTCCTCGAGCGCGGCGGTGAGGACGACGCCATGACCCTTTATGTCAACTTCCGCGGCAAGGAGCCCGGCATCGATCCCCTCCTCGCCAACAGAGGCCTCAAATAGTATCTACACTCAAACCTTATATGAATCAGGAACAATTTATTCAAGACAAGGTAAAATATGCGCTGGAAGCCCTTTACGGGGCTTCTGGCGTTAATTTGCCCATACAGGTCCAGGCGACCAGAAAAGAGTTCGAGGGCGATGCGACCCTCGTCACCTTCCCCCTGCTCAAGACATCCCGCAAGTCTCCCGAGGCCACAGGCCAGGAGATAGGAGAGTGGCTGAAGGCCAATACTCCGGAGATTGAGAGCTTCAATGTGGTGAAGGGTTTCCTCAATATCAAGTTCGCGCCCTCTTTCTGGAAGGAGGTCTACGGCTCCATCGCCGCTGACGGCAGCTTCGGACATCTGCCCTCCACCGGAAAAACCGTGATGGTCGAATATTCCTCCCCCAACACCAACAAGCCCCTGCACCTGGGACACATCCGCAACATTCTGCTGGGCTGGTCCGTATCCCGCCTGCTGGAGGAGAACGGCCACAAGGTCATCAAGACCAATATCGTCAATGACCGCGGCATCCATATCTGCAAGTCCATGGTCGCATGGAAGAAGGCCGGAAACGGCGTGACTCCGGAGTCCTCCGGCAAGAAGGGCGACCATCTGGTAGGAGACTTCTACGTGAAGTTCAACGACCTCTACAAGGCCGAGGTGGCACAGCTGGAGGCTCAGGGCATGAGCAGGGAGGAGGCCGAGGAGAAGGCCCCCATCCTGCAGGAGGCCCGTCAGATGCTCGTGAAATGGGAGCAGGGCGATCCTGAGACTGTAGAGCTCTGGAAGATGATGAACTCCTGGGTCTACGCCGGCTTCGACGAGACTTACGCGGCTCTCGGAGTGGGATTCGACCGGATTTACTACGAGTCCCAGACCTACCTCCACGGCAAGTCGCTGGTGGAGGAGGGACTGCGCAAGGGTGTCTTCGAGCGGATGGAGGACGGCTCCGTGTGGTGCGACCTGACCGCCGACGGGCTGGACCGCAAGCTGCTCCTGAGAAAGGACGGCACCTCGGTGTACATCACCCAGGACCTGGGTACTGCCGTCGAGAGATTTACCGAATACAGCCTGGACGAGCACGTCTACGTTGTGGGCAACGAGCAGAACTACCATTTCCAGGTGCTCAAGCTCATACTCAAGAAACTGGGCTTCGTATGGGCCGACAGCATCTACCACCTCTCCTACGGTATGGTGGAGCTGCCCGAGGGCAAGATGAAGTCCCGCGAGGGTACGGTAGTCGATGCCGACGACCTGCTGGAGAAGATGTACAATACCGCCAGGGAGACTTCGCTGGAGCTCGGCAAGCTGGCCGACATGAGCGGAGAGGAGCAGGAAGAGCTCTTCCGCACACTCAGCCTCGGCGCCCTGAAGTACTTCATCATCAAGGTGGACCCCAAGAAGACCATGCTCTTCGACCCGAAGGAGTCCATAGACTTCAATGGCAACACCGGTCCCTTCATCCAGTATACCCACGCCCGTATCCGTTCCATCCTGCGCAAGGCCGCAGAGACCGGATATGCCCCAGCGCTGGCTGAGAACGCTGCCTTCAACGACAAGGAGATCAGCATCATCAAGTTGCTCAACCAGTATCCCCAGAAGGTAGCCGAGGCCGGAACAGCCCTGTCCCCGGCCCTCATCGCAAACTACGCCTACGACTTAGCGAAGGAGTTCAACCAGTACTATCACGACGTGCCGGTTCTCAAGGAGGAGAACTCGGCCCTGCGCGATGCCCGCCTGATGCTGTTGGGCACCATCGCGTCCGTGCTGGTCAAGGCCATGGATATCCTCGGAATCCGTCTGCCCGAGAGGATGTAGGCCATGACGGAGCAGACACAGCCCGCCTATATGTTTCCCACCTCTGTCAAGGAGGTGGAGAGGCTCGGGTGGGACTACATCGACATCATACTGTTTTCAGGCGACGCCTTCATCGACCACCCTTCGTCGGGTACGGCGATGATAGCCCGCGTCCTGCAGCGGGAAGGCTGGAGAGTGGCCGTAGTGCCTCAGCCGGGCTGGCAGGACGACCTGCGGGACTTCCGGAAACTGGGAGTCCCGCGCCTGTTCTTCGGGGTCAACTCCGGGGCCATGGACTCCATGGTCAACCACTACACCGCCGCCAAGCGTCTGCGCAGCAACGACGCCTATACCCCCGGCGGCCAGGCCGGACACCGTCCCGATTATGCAGTTACCGTCTATACCCGTATCCTCAAGCGGCTTTTCCCCGATGTGCCGGTGGTCATAGGAGGCATCGAGGCTTCCCTGCGCCGCCTGACGCACTACGACTATTGGGCGGACCGCCTGTTCCCCTCGGTCCTGGTGGACAGCGGGGCCGACCTGCTCATCTACGGGATGGGGGAGAGGCCTGTGACGGCCGTCGCCCGGGCCATTGCCGCCGGGGAGGACCTGAGAGACATCCCGCAGACCGCATTTTTCGCTGAGGAACCATGCCCCCGGGCCGGGGAGGGGATGCTCCTGCTGCACGGCTATGAGCGGGTATGCCGCGACAAGGACGCATTTATCGAGGATTTCAATGTGGAGGAGCGGGAGGCCAACCGCCTGCATGCCGCCACCCTCATTGAACCCTATCCCGGAGGATATGTGCAGGTCAATCCGCCATTTCTCCCGGAAACAACGGAAGAACTTGATTCGTATTATGCCCTGCCCTTCACCAAGCAGCCGCATCCCCGCTACCGGGGGAAGGACATTCCGGCCTGGGAGATGATTAAGAACTCCCTGACGATTCACCGCGGATGCTTCGGTGGCTGCTCCTTCTGCACCATTGCCGCCCATCAGGGGAAATTTATCCGCAGCCGCAGTCCTGAGTCCATCGTCCGGGAGGTGGAGCGTCTGACTTCCATGCCGCATTTTAAGGGAATAATCTCCGATGTGGGGGCACCCACCGCCAATATGTACGGTCTCCGCGGACGGGACGCCTCGCGCTGTGCCCGCTGCGGCCGGCCCTCGTGCCTTTTCCCTTCGCGCTGCCCGAACATGGAACATTCACACAGGGCGCTGCTGGAACTTTACAGCCGGATTACGGCCGTTCCGGGGGTGAGGAAGGCATTTATCGGCAGCGGCATACGTTACGACCTTTTTCTGGATAAGGACGGCTTCCTAGACGAGTATTCGGAGAAATACCTGAGGGAGGTGGTGACCAACCACACCTCCGGGTGGTTCAAGGTGGCCCCTGAACATACGGAGGACCATGTGCTGAGGCTGATGTCCAAGCCGCCGTTCGCCCTCTTCTCCGTGCTGAGGCGGGAGTTCTCGAGGATTGTGGCCGGGGAGCGGCTGCCCTACCGGATTGTACCTTATTTCATATCCTCGCATCCCGGATGCACCCTACAGGACATGAAGGCTCTGGCTAAGAATAAAGAACTCAGAGGTATACAGCTGGAACAGGTGCAGGATTTCACCCCTACGCCCATGACCGCCTCCTCGGTGATGTTCTATACGGGAAAGGACTTGTCCGGGCGGCCGGTTTTCGTCGAGAGGAGCATCCAGGGAAAGAAAATCCAAAAATCTCTTTTTTTTAGAAAAAATACACTATAATTGCAGCCGTTTTTGAAAAGAGAAAAAATAGATATGGAACAGAAAGTGAAATCATCTTCGGCCCGTCCCAAGAAGAGGGCTGTTATCAGTTATGACAACATGTCTCCCGAGCTCCTGGCTGCTTTCAAGGAGAAATATCCGAGAGGCTATGCGGACTACATGGGAGACCTCTTCAAGGTGGACAAGCCCGACGGATCATGCTTCTACGCCGTGGAGGTGGATATACCCGACGCAGTGTACCTGGTGAAGATAGACGTGGACATAGATGACTATGAGAAGGCGGAGGAAGATCTCTTCGACGACGGAGTGGATGATGCAGCCGAGATAGACGGCGAGGTGTTCCCCGATAATGGAGATGAGATTCAGGGGGGCGAGGATGACCAGATGGAAGATTAGGCCGCTGATATGGCTTAAGCACCAGCCGGAGCAGAGGGTCATGATGATCCTCGCGGTGGTGGTGGGACTGGGCAGCGGGGCGGCCGCCGTAGTGCTTAAGACGCTTATCGAACTTATAGGGAAGTTGCTTACGGGATGGTTCGATGTTTCCTGGAACAACTTCCTCCTGCTTCTGTACCCCGGCGTGGGTATGCTTCTTTCCCTGCTTTTCGTGCGTTATGTGGTCCGGGACGATATCGGACACGGGGTGACGAAGGTTCTGTTTGCCATCTCACGCAACAATTCCCGTATAAAGCGTCACAACATGTGGACTTCCATGCTCTCGAGTTCCGTGACCATCGGTTTCGGAGGCTCGGTCGGAGCGGAGGCGCCTATCGTGTACACCGGCGCGGCGATAGGCTCCAATGTGGCCCGTTCCCTGGGGCTGTCTTACAGGAACATGACCATCCTCCTGTGCTGCGGTGCTGCCGGGGCCGTGGCCGGTATCTTCAAGGCTCCAATGGCCGGTATCCTGTTCTGCCTGGAGATACTGCTGTTCAACATCTCCATGTCCTCCATCCTGCCGCTGCTGCTCTCCTCGGTGACGGCCACTACGGTCTCGTATCTGTTCCTGGGCCGCGAGGTGCCGTTCACCAGTACGGTGGACCCCTTCGCAATGGGCAATCTGCCTTATTATCTCCTGCTCGGAGTGTTCTGCGGTCTGGTCTCCCTGTATTTTCTGAGGACGACCCTGTCGCTGGAGGACCGCATCAAGAAGATTTCCAATCCCTTCAAGCGCTGGGCTTTCTGCGCCGGGATGCTGGGTCTGCTGATATTCATCTTCCCGCCTCTGTTCGGGGAGGGCTACTCGTCCCTGGGACACATGCTGCAGGGCAATCCTGATACGATTCTCGAGAACTCCCTGTTCTCCGGGATATTCGAGCACAAGTGGGTGATACCGGTGTATTTCGCGCTGGTACTGGTCTTCAAGGTCTTCGCCATGTCCTTCACCAATGCCGGCGGAGGTGTCGGAGGAACCTTCGGACCGACCCTTATCGTGGGCGGTATCGCCGGGTTCATACTGGCGCGGACCATCAACCTCATGGGCTTTCACGCCGTGCCCGAGGCCAATTTCGCCCTTGTCGGCATGGCGGGGCTCATGGCCGGAGTGATGCAGGCTCCGATGACGGCCATCTTCCTGATAGCGGAGATTACCGGAGGCTATGCGCTGCTGCTGCCGCTCATCGTGGTCTCGACTATTTCCTTTGCCACCATGAGGGCTTTCGAGCCGTTCTCGATATACTCCAAGCGTCTGGCCAAGAGCGGAGACCTGATAACCCACAACAGCGACAGGGCCGTGCTGACCCTCCTTCAGACCTCCGACCTCGTGGAAACCGATTTTACCTCGGTCAGGCTGGATGACACGCTCGGGGACCTGGTCAAGGCGGTGGCCCGCTCGACCCGCAACCTCTATCCGGTACTGGATGACGAGGGGATATACCGTGGATATATCGGTCTGGACGATATCCGCGAGATTATGTTTGATAAGGACAAATACGAGACGACCAAACTCTATACCCTGATGAAGAATGCTCCCGCTACTGTTCTTTCCACCGACAGGATGGACAGTGTGATGGACAAGTTCGACAAGACGGGGGCCTGGAATCTGCCCGTGGTGGACGAGGACGGGCGGTATGTCGGCTATGTCTCCAAGTCCAAGATATTCTCGTCTTATCGCAAGCGTCTTCAGGACGTGTCGTGCGACTAAATTCCAACTGTATGGAAAGTTTGTATGTAAATCATATTGCGGAACTTATGTCCGTGGCGCCCTGGAGGGTGGAGCATTGTATCGAACTGATAGCGGAGGGGGCGACCGTGCCGTTCATCTCGCGTTACCGCAAGGAACGCACCGGAGGGCTGGACGAGGCCCAGGTGGCAGAGATCAAGCATTATAATGAGAAGTTCGAGGAACTGGCCAAGCGCAAGGAGTCGGTGCTGGAAAGCATTGCCTCGCAGGAGAAGCTGACTCCGGAATTAGAGAAACAGATCCGGGAGTGCCTGGACCCGGTGGTTTTAGAGGACCTGTACCTGCCGTACCGTCCCAAACGCCGTACGCGGGCGTCGGTGGCCAAGGAGAAGGGGCTGGAGCCTTTGGCAGAGGCGATATTTTCCTGCAAATCCAGGAGTCCGGAGAAGGATGCCGCCTCCTATGTCACGGAGCAGGTTCCCGATGCGGAGGCTGCGCTGTCCGGAGCCAGGGACATCATGGCCGAATGGATATCCGAGTCGGTGCCGGTCAGGGAGATGATGCGGCGCTCGTACTCGAAGTACGGCCGGCTGACGGCTCATGTAGCTTCCGGAGTGGACGAGGAGAGCGAGGAGGCATCGAAGTACCGGAACTATTTCAAATTCTCGGAGGATATCTCGCGGGCTCCCTCGCACCGGGTGCTGGCTGTGCTGCGCGGGGCCCGGGAAGGGGTGCTGAGTGTCAAGGTGGACGTGGACAAGGACCGGACCTTAGACCGGATATATTCGTCGGTGCTGCGCGGCAAGCCCTCGCCTTCGGAGGCAGCTGCTTTAGAGATAGATTACGCCGTGGAGGATTCCTTCAAGCGGCTGCTGCATCCGTCGATAGAGAACGAGACGCTGCGCTCTGCCAAGGAGAGGGCCGATATCGAGTCCATCCGCGTGTTCGGGGACAATCTGCGGCAGCTCCTGATGGCTCCGCCCCTCGGACAGAAGCGGGTGCTGGCCATCGACCCCGGTTTCCGCACCGGCTGCAAGGTGGTCTGCCTGGATGCCCAGGGCGCCCTGCTGCACAACGATACGATATTCCCTCATCCGCCGCGCAATGAGCGCACCATGGCGATGAAGAAGATCTCCAATATGGTCGAGACCTACAAGATAGAGGTCATCGCTATCGGTAACGGCACAGCCGGCCGTGAGACCGAGGCCTTTATCAAGAAGATAGCCCTGCCCGAGGGTGTCCGCGTGTATTCGGTGAGCGAGGACGGAGCTTCGGTATATTCGGCCTCGCCGGTCGGCCGGGAGGAGTTCCCCGAGTATGATGTGACTGTGCGCGGAGCCGTGTCTATCGGGCGGCGCATCATGGACCCGCTGGCCGAGCTGGTGAAGATAGACCCCAAGTCGATAGGTGTGGGCCAGTATCAGCACGATGTGGACCAAGGACTGCTGAAGGAGCGTCTGGACGAGGTGGTGGAGAACTGCGTGAACAGTGTGGGTGTCAACCTCAATACGGCTTCCCGGCACCTTCTCGCATACGTCTCCGGTGTCGGCCCGGCCATGGCCCGCAACATAGTGGAGTACCGGGACGAGCACGGAGCCTTTGCCTCGCGCTGGGACCTGCTTCACGTGAAGAGGTTAGGAGAGAAGGCTTTCGAACAGTGCGCCGGCTTCCTGCGCATACCCGGTGCCGCCGATCCGCTGGACAATACCGCCGTGCATCCCGAGCGCTATCCGCTGGTCAAGAAGATGGCGGCCGATGCCGGAGTGAGTGTGGCCGAGCTCATTGCCCGCAAGGACCTGCGCGATGCCGTAGACCTCAAGGCATACGTGTCCGATGAGGTGGGCATGCCGACCCTGACCGACATCATGCAGGAACTGGACAAGCCCGGACGCGACCCGCGTGCCTCCTACAAGGTACTGGAGTTCGCGGAGGACATCCATACGATCGAGGACCTGCAGGCCGGCATGGAACTGCCCGGCATAGTGACCAATGTGACCGACTTCGGAGCTTTCGTGGATTTCGGTATCAAGCAGAACGGCCTGATCCACGTCTCCCGCATGGGTGCTGCCGGCCCCGACGGTCGCCGCCGCAGGGTTGCCCGTCCCTCCGACGTCCTCAAGGTCCACCAGCACGTCCGCGTCCGCGTCATCGAAGTCGACCTCAAGCGCGGCCGCATCGCCCTCGAGCTCATCGGCTGACCTGTCCGCCCTTCGCTTTCTCACTCCTTCCGAAGGAGTTGTGCCCGTCCGTCTTCCGCCTTTTCCACTTTCGGAAAACCTCCCACCTTCGGAAGGTGAGCCGTCAGGCTTTGGTGTATCTGGCGAGGATGGCCATGAATTCGTCACCGGTGATGGTTTCCTTTTCGAGGAGGTAGGCGTTGCTGACTGTCTCCAAAGCCATCATGTCGTATTTGTCGCCCATGCCGACGAACATCTGTACGAACTCCGAGCCGGACATGCTGAAGAACGGCACTTTTGCCTCTCCGGCCACGGCCTTGGCGATGAGGGTCTTGCCCGTACCCGGGAGACCTACAAGCAGGGCTCCCAGCCGGGACTGAGTTGTAGGGAACAGATTGGGTTTTATTGTTTGAAGTTCAGGGCCTGCATGAAGCGCTTCACGACTTCGGGGTGGCCGGTGTGCTTGCCGGTGTCCTCGCTGAGCTTGCAGGTGTCGTTGTAGAAGGACCAGGACTCGGTAATCTTGGCGGCGATGAGCTTGATGACGATGTTCATGGGGCGGACACCGTCGAAGTCGTTGGTGAAGTGTGTGCCTATGCCGAACGACGGCTGGCAGTAGTTTGTGGCGTAACTCTGGATCTCGATGGCGTGGTCTACGTCCAGGGCATTGCTGAATATCACCTGCTTAGTGCGGGAATCGATGCCGAGGGAGCGGTACTTGTCCACTATGCGCATGAGCTGCTCGCGGTTGTCCCCGCTGTCCACTCTCAGCCCCTTGAACAGGTTGGCGAAGTCCTCCGAAAAGTTCAGGCTGAAAATATCCCAGCCGAAGCTGTCGTAGAGGAAGGTGCCGAGGGCTCCCCGGAAAGTGTTGCGCCAGCAGTCCATGGCTATGTGGTTGGCCATCTGCGGGCCGTACATGCCGCCGATGGCGCAGATGAACTCGTGGGCCATGGTGCCGACAGGTATGAGGTCGTATTTCATGGCTAAGTAGACATTGCTCGTGCCTACGAAGCGCCCGGACCACTGACGGCTTCCTGAGCAGTCCTTCATTGCCCTGACGACCGTGTCCTCAGCCTCGAATGAGGCCCTGCGTCGGGTGCCGAAGTCACTGTATACGCAGCCCGCGCCGAGCAGCCGCTCCGCCTTGCGGTATGTCTTGTCATAATATGCGCTGTAGTCGAATTTGCGGCACTCCCCGGTGAAGATGTAGAAGAGTTCAGATATGATAGCCAGAATCTTCACTTCCAGCAGGATGGTGTCGGCCCAGCTGCCTTCGATATCTATCTCGAGGTGTCCAGCCTCATCCTGCCTCACCTGCACCCACCGGCGGTCGAAACGGTAGCCCTTCAGATAGTTGTAGAACCATCCCGGGATGTAGCTGCACCTGCGCTTCATGAAGTCTATTTCCTCCTGAGTGATGACGACATCCTCCAGGGCGGCAATCTGTCTGGAAAGCTCGTCTGCGAAGCCGGCAGGGTAGACAGTGTCATCCCGGTCTGTGAATGAATATTTTACCTGGGCTCTGGGGAAATTGTCAATGACCGCGCAGCACATTGTGAACTTGTACAGGTCATCATCGGTGAAGTGGGTTATTATCTGTCTCATAGCGCTGTTTTTCACACTTTGGAGAACAAAGATACGATGATTTATCCAAGTTTGGTTATCTTTGCCGCCTCAAGATTCGACAGATATGAAAAAATGGCTCAGACAATTCACATCTGAGGACTGGATTATCGTCATCGCCGGGGCCGTCATCCTCGCCCTCGCAGCCGCTTTTCCCTCCTCGATGCCACAAATGCCCAAGACCATAGGCACCGCCGACAGCTGGCTCTCAGCCCTGTACATGTTCGTATTCATCCTGATTCTCACATACGCGACCTCCGCAGCCCTACGCCGTCCGCTCAGAGGGATATTCCTTTCACTGTTGGTGATATTCCTCCTGACTTTCGGAGCGCAGCTGCTGGCCGCCGTGCCGTTCTTCAAGGAGCTGGGACTGGAACCGGTATTCTTCTCGGTCATACTCGGCCTGCTGATAAGCAATACCGTTGGAGTGCCGCAGTGGATGAAGGCCGCCATACAGAGCGAGTTCTATATAAAGATAGGTATCATCTGCCTCGGTTCCACCATCCTGTTCAAGGAAGTCCTTGAGTCGGGGGCATACGGGCTGGCCCAGTCGCTGATAGTGGTCTTCACGGTGTGGTACTTCGCATTCTGGCTCTGCCGGAGGATGAAGATAGATCCGGAGATGGGGACAATGCTCTCTTCGGCAGTGTCCATCTGCGGCGTGTCGGCGGCCATAGCCACCTGCGGGGTTATCAAGGGAGATAATAAGAAGCTTTCATACGTTATCTCGTTAGTGCTGATCATCGCCATTCCGATGATGTACCTGCTGCCCTGGCTCTCGAGGGTGATGGGGCTCAATGAGGAAGTGGCGGGAGCATGGCTCGGTGGCACGATTGACACCACCGGGGCTGTTGCCGCCTCCGGAACATTGATAGGGGAGACCGCGGCCAAAACTGCCGTTATCGTCAAGTCCTCGCAGAATGTTCTGCTCGGAGTCGCTGCCTTCATTATCTCCCTGCTGTGGTCCTACCGGGGCACTCCCTCCGGCCAGCAGGAAAAGGTAACGGCCAAGGTCATCTGGGACCGTTTTCCCAAGTTCGTAGTAGGTTTCATACTGGCATCCATAGTCTTCAGTTTCTGCATGGACGAGGTCACCGCCAAGACAGTAGGAACAGTCACCAAAGGCTTCCAGAATACCCTCTTCAGCATAGCCTTTGTCTGTATCGGGCTTGAAACCCGGTTCAAGGATATCTTCGGCAAGGAGAACCGCCGTCCCCTCTATGCCTTCCTCATCGCCCAGGGCTTCAACATCGTCGTAACCCTCCTGGTAGCCCTTCTGATGTTCGGCCTCTTGAAGCCCATGCTTTAGGAGGCCTGCCTCGAAGGCAGGGCTAGGATGCTTTTGCAGGTGTTCCGGGATAAAACGAAAGAAGCAGTCACATCTCTGTAACTGCTTCTTTTTCAGTGGGAGCAGAGGGAGTCGAACCCCCGACCCTCTGCTTGTAAGGCAGACGCTCTAAACCAACTGAGCTATGCTCCCTTTGCCTTAGTGGGTGCAAATATAGGGCAAATTTTTTATCCACCAAAAAAAAGTTGAAAAAATTTAAAAAAATCTTACATGGCAGAAAGTAGATTGTATTTTTCAATCAGTCTGCTTATCTCAGGGTCCAGATTTCCTCTGAATGCCATAGACGGGTCTTGGTTAATTGAACTGACAAAACATTCCACAGCCCGCTTTTCATTTCCGTTACGTGAGTAGGCAATAGCCATAAGATAGTCACGTTTACTGGAGACAGGCAGGCTTTCCAGAATCTTCATGGCGGAGGCGTTGTAGTCCATGGCCAGGAATGCGACAGCACTGTTGAGGTCCTTGTAAGGACCGAGGTATTGAACGGCTTTTTTGTAATCTCTATCTCTAATAGCTTGCATACCTGCATAATAAACCGTATCGGGCACTGTCGTGTGGATAGTATCCTTGGCCATGCCTTTTCGATGGAGATGGAAGTCGAATTTTACTTCGCGCAATGCCGGATATAGGTTCTCTTTAATATAGGTGTATTCTGAATGTCTGCTCAACAGGTTCTCCCTGATGTCAGGGGACTCAGTCCGGCATATAGCGATAATACCAGGTTTGTCCTGAATTATGCTGTCTTTCATTATGAGTTCTGTAAGGCGGTCCCAGTCCTCCGGGATATGCTTGACGATAAAGTCAAAATCTGTAATACGCTGTGTTGTTCCGGAGAAATCGATATTGTCATATTGATTTAGATTCAAGATAATTCCCAGGTCCGCCTTTTCGGCAGAGTCCGCTTTGAGGTTGTATTCTTTGATATATTCCTTAAAATACCGCGCAATCTCTTTTCCTCTCATTCCTGCCAGGCGGCTGTTGAGAGAATAACTGCCTTCCGGTGAGCACGAGGCTGTTATTACAAGGCTGTCTATGTCGAATTCCATATTGTGAATCAGATCTTCTATACGGGATTTTATATGCTGTATCTCTGACAGGTTCCGACCAAAGTTCTCATCCAGCAGATGTTCGCCTGGACGGAAATCAAGGGCTGCAGTAGTATTGCTCTTAACTTTGCGTTCTATAATCCTGGTGATGAATTTCTCTTTATTTTCAGCCAGTGTGGCGAAGGATGATATGTAGAATGTCAATGCTTTTGAGGCGGGGATACTGTATAGCATTTCTCCATTATGGAATATGCTTCCACTGATACTCAGATCAATCTTCCTCAGTCCCGGTCGTGTTCTGAAACTTTGGCTGTAACAGTAAATTATGTCTTCGCCGTTGTTTGATATAACAGAATCAATACGAACGCCTTCGCTTATATAAGGATCACTTATATACTGGGTGAATTTATCCGGGAGTTTTTTCTGTCTGCGATTGTTGCGCATGATGGCTGTTTGCTTTAGATAGTGTTCCCGTGCAGTTTTGAAAGATATGCCGTATATGCCTTTTATCATTTCCGGATTGACGGTTGCGGAGTCCTCTTTTAATTTTGCCAGTAAAGGTATATTTCTTTGTATAAATCTCTCTAGTAGTGTGCTGTGAACAAGTTTCGACGAATCGGTGATGATGGATGAAAGAAAGTTGTTGTATAGTTCATATCCACGTATCTGTTTTTCCCTATACTCACATCCTGTGACATGAACATCTTCCATGTCGACAGTATCTTCTGTTATAATAGCTTTAGGACAGAGCCTGATTTGCCAATGTGGATTGATCATTCGGTCCGGAATCCGTATGTCGAAAGCAATGCGGACCATTCCGTTCCTTTCCGCCACGTTCTTGAATCTGGCTGTTACAACTACTTCGTTTAGCATTTCTGTCGCGTGTAAAGCACCGGAGGAGTCAACAGTGGCTTTCATGAAATAAACCTTTTCTCCTTCCGGTCCGATAATAGTGAGTGTGTCAGAGGAGACGGAATCATCTATTACGTAACTGTATGAGTCTTGGTAGAAAAGATCATCATCTATGTTGTCAGCAGGGAGGAAGAGTTGCGCACAGAGGCTGTCTCTTTCAAGTATCTTGATGTTTCTTCGGACAGAGACGGCGCATGAAGTCTGCAGGAATATACTGGCCGTTACGGCTGTTATTGCCGGAATCAAATGTATGGATTTCATGTCAGAATGTGTATAAAAGGTTGATTTGAATGTCGTTCGGTGCGATAAACGGTTTGAGCCCCCATTCCGTAAGTTTACCGCAGGTGGTTGAGTTATATTTTTTGTATTTTGTGCCACCAAACCACAGCCCTAATCCGAACTCTAAGTTCAGATGCTTGGTTACCAGTAGGGAATAACCCAGGTTCATGCCTATGCCGACAGCATCGCCTTCCTCTGATGAATGGGAGATGATACCTCCCGAATTGTATCTGCTCCATTGAATGCGGCCTCCGTAATAGAATCCTGAATAAACAAAGAACGGCCAGTATTTGAATCCTGCTGAAACAGAACCTGTCCTGTTCTGTATCCTGCCTGCGTCATTGAGAGTCGTGCTGAAAGAGTAGGGGTTATACCTTCCTTTTACAGATACTGTCCAGTGCTGGTGGACAGATGCTCCGGCCTCCAGGTTCAGCGTGAGAAAATTGGCATAATCCAGTAAGTTTGTAGCTATGCTCCATCTCTGCCCGTATGCGGTGAGACTGAATGTCGTCATCAGCACCGTAATGCTCCAAATAGTTGCCGTTCTTTTCATATGGTGTTTTTTATTATCCTGAAAAAAGCATCCGTCCCTCTCAATTGCACAGGAATCCTTAATCACGTGAGCCGTCCCTAAAACTCAGTTTGCCTCCAGCACTATCCTTATCACCCTTCACATGGGAATCGGATGCGGAGGCAAAGGTATATTGTTGAATATGAATAAAAAAACCACTTTCGTACAATAGTTGCCCTGAAAATTATTTATAAAAAAAGTATAATTTTCATATTCGAGTCAAATCATGCTTGGAAGCGTCTGTGCCATTTTGGCAGAAGCTTAAAAATGGTATGTCTTTTGCGTCGGCGGATAGCAGAAAATACTCAAATTTAAAAAATATGACACAGCAAAAAGGAAAAATAGGGGTAACAACTGAAAATATTTTCCCCGTCATCAAGAAGTTTCTCTATTCGGACCATGAGATCTTCCTCAGGGAGATAGTGGCCAATGCAGTGGATGCTACTCAGAAGGTGAAGGCACTGGCCAATACCGGTGAGCTGAAAGGTGAGCTGGGAGACCTGACCGTGCGGATATCCGCTGACGATAAGAAGAATACATTGACCGTTACCGACCGCGGAATCGGCATGACGGCCGAAGAAGTGGACAAATTCATCAATCAGATAGCATTCTCCGGTGCGGGAGAGTTCCTGGAGAAGTACAAGGATGTGGCCGGTAATATCATAGGCCATTTCGGACTGGGCTTCTACTCCGCTTTTATGGTTTCAAAGAAAGTGGTGATAGAGTCCCTGTCATGGAAAGAGGGTGCAAAGCCCGTAAGATGGGAGTGCGAGGGCAATCCCGAGTTTGCCATGACTGAGGGAAGCCGCACCGACAGGGGCACCGAGATTACCCTGTATCTGGATGACGACTCCAAGGAGTTCGCGGGGACTTCTAAGGTGGAGGAACTGCTGAAGAAATACTGCCGCTTCATGCCCGTACCCATCGCCTTCGGCAAGGAGCAGGAGTGGAAGGACGGCAAGTACGTGAATACCGACAAGGACAAGATAATCAACGATACCGACCCCATCTGGAACAGGAAGCCCGCCGACCTGAAGAAGGAGGACTACATGAAGTTCTACCGCGAGCTCTATCCGATGCTGGAGGAACCGCTGTTCTACATCCATCTGAACGTGGACTACCCCTTCAACCTCACCGGTATCCTCTATTTCCCCAAGATCAAGGACCGTCTGGACGTGACCAAGAACAAGATCCAGCTTTACTGCAACCAGGTGTTCGTCACCGACTCTGTAGAGAATATCGTGCCCGATTTCCTGACCTTGCTGCACGGTGTGATAGACTCCCCGGATATTCCCCTGAACGTTTCCAGGAGTTATCTGCAGTCCGACTCCAACGTCAAGAAGATCTCCACCTACATTACTAAGAAAGTGGCTGACCGCCTGGAGGACATCTTCAAGAATGACCGCAAGGAGTACGAGGAGAAGTGGGACAACCTCAAGCTCTTCATCGAGTACGGTATGCTGACCGAGGAGAAGTTCTGCGAGAGGGCCCTCAAGTTCGCCCTGATGAAAAACACCGACGGTAAGTTCTTCGCCTACGACGATTACCGCAAGGCCATAGAGGCCGCCCAGACCGACAAGGACAAGAAGGTGGTATACCTCTACGCCACCGATCCCGTGGCCCAGTACCAGTATATCGAGACAGCCAAGAACAAGGGCTACGATGTCCTGCTCTTCGACTGCCAGCTCGATGCCCATTTCGTCAACCTGCTGGAGACCAAGCTTTCCGACTCTACATTTGCCCGTGTGGACGCCGACTCGATAGACAAGCTTATCCGTAAGGAGGATGTCAAGGAACCCGAGATGCCCGAGGCCGAGAAGACCGACCTCTCCGACATGTTCGAGTCCGTCCTGCCCGAAGGCAACCACTACTTCGTAAAGCCTGAGAATCTGGGTGAGAACGGTGCTCCTATCCTGATTACCCAGTCCGAATTCATGCGCCGTTACCGCGACATGTCGGCCCTCGGCGGAGGAATGAACTTCTATGGTGAGATGCCCGAGTCCTATACCATCGACGTCAATATCCAGCATCCGCTGATCAAGCGTATCCTCGAGGCCAAGAGCACGTCTCTATCAGAGCAGTGCGCGTCTTTCGACAGCCGCAGGAATGAGCTGCAGGCCGGTATCGACAAGCTGGACGCAGCCATGAAGGACAAGAAGGATGAGGATATCCCCACTGCGGACAAGGATGCCAGGAAGGAACTGGAGAAAGAGCTCGGAGAAGTCCGCGACCAGAGGAAGGAAGCCATGAAGGGCTTTGCCAAGGACAATATCCTCCTGCATCAGGTAGTGGACCTGGCCCTGCTGGCGAACAATATGCTGAAAGGCAAGGATCTCTCGGAGTTCATCCGCAGAAGCATAGAGGTGCTGTAGCCGGATCAGTCCCGCAGCAGAAATCTTATAACCTCGCGCATCAGGTCATCGACCTGCTGTTGCGAGGTTAGTGCTTCTATGGGGAAGCCAAGGGAGACAGCACGGTAATCTCCGTCATAGGCCACTGCCGCCGAGGTGTTGGAGCCGCAGTAGCGCATGAATGTGAACGACCTGTCGTCGGAAGGCAGGATGGCATCAGGCGACTCAACGCAGTAGGTGTCGGGATTGGGTCTGGTCCTGAAGCTTACCGTATATGTGCTGTCGGCGAACATCCCTGAAGGGCCGGGGACAGTCCGCACAAGGCCGGAGGTGGAGGCGGAACCGTTGCTCCAGCCGTAATTGAATATATCCGATGCCAGGCGGTTGGCAATAAAATCCGGATCACTCTCCCTGTGCAGGGCTATGATGTCCTCATTCAGGTCAAGTGCAGTATTCCCGGCTATCTCCATCAGCTGTACGGCAGCGGCATCAATTCTGGAAAGCAGGGTTGAGTCCGCAGTCCGCTCCAATGAGTCCCGGAGAACCTTCATCATGCCGGCGGCTGCCTTCACGGAGGAAAGGGCATCCCTCAGCATCTCGGTACCGGCATAACTGCGGTCACTGTCATAGGCCGAGATCTTCCCGATATTGGCGCCTGATATAAGGAGATTGCCTCCGTTCCGGCTGTAGTCGGCCAGGCGTGAGTACAGCCGGCCGTTCAGAACGTCCGAACTCTCCTTGCCCATAATGATGTCCACAGCCGGATATTCTTCCGGCTCATAGTCCCGGTTCAGGAAACTGCTCATGGATGTAGATGAGAAGCTCAGGCCCGCACGCATCAGGGCCAGGCCGTGTATGCGGGGGTAATCCATACTGTTTCCGGCTACCGGTGCCGGTCCGTAATCCATGTAGGAGGCGCCGAAGCCGGGACGGTCGTCGTGAATCCATTCTTTCTGCCTCAGGTACTCGAACTGCTCGCCGATATAGGAGCAGTCCTGAAGATAGGGTACCCCATGGTCGGCCCGGAAATCGAATCCGGCAGTCACCGAGTCACAGACAGGGAAGGGGGCAGGAGCGGAGACAGATGAGAAACCATTGACGACGAGTACTTCTTCCGATTCGGGAATATATCCCGCGGACAGAATCTCAGAAGGGAATGACAGTCCTCCTCCGTTTACGGCCACTACCCTGTAACTGTAGATGCGTCCCGGCTGTATGTTGTCGGTGTATTCCGTTCCCGTGACCGGAGTGCCTCCGTCAAATCCGGGAATGTTGCCGGCCGCAGCCGCAGCCGTATCGGCAATTCTCCTGTAAACAATATAGGATGAGGGCACTGCAGTAGGTTCGCCCGGATCCTGACGGGGAGCCCAGCTCAGTCTTACCAAGGCTCCGTCCTTGCGTTTGTTGTCAATTCTGATACCGAAGTCCTGTACCGGCAGAGGCTGAACGCTGTACGGCTTGTCATCGACATAGGACAGATAGCGGAGTATACCTTTATATATAGCACGCGAGACAATAAACTTGAACTGCGGGTCAAGGGCGCACTGCATGTCGGGATAGTTCTGATGGGAAAGCAGTTCAATAAGCACCGTAGGGACGTCGGGAACCCTTGCCTCCATATATGAGCGGTCCCAGAGAGCCCGCCGTGTCCAGTCAGTCCTGTAAAATGCCCGGATGTCCTCTACGACAGAGGTCTGGACTATGTCAGCCAGTTCTCTGGCGGTAATCCTGGGGCGGCCGTCGGAATAATGAATCTTTCCTTCGGACTCCTCCTTGTATATTGCGAGGGTTCCGATGGTGGAATCGCTGAGCACCGAACCGGCGTCAGTATGCAGCGCCAGTGCCAGGTCTACCGGTATGTCCAGCCTGGAGCAGAGGTCATTGACCCATTCACCGCGGGACATATAGTCATCGCGGTAATCGTCATTGCCGTCGTTGAGACTGTATACCTCCTCGGGGAAACCGCTCCACTGCATCCAGTAGCGGGCAGCCTCGGCATACCGGGGTACCCCGCTGGTTCCTGTACCGCGCCGGATATTTCCCATGCCTCCGCCGAACTTGACCGCATCGGTCGTGATTACCCCCTTGCCGCCGCTCTCTTCCGCATTGTTCCTGACTATTACCCCCTGTCCTGTCTCACCCTGGGAAAAGCGGAATGTTCCCAGATATACCCACATTCCTCCGCCCATCCTCTGGTCTACGGAGAAACTGGCCTCGCCTCCGCTGTAGCGGACAGTATATACGGCATTGGTACTTTGTCTTACAGTCTGATACGAGACATAGACGGCATAGTCTCCGCTCTCGGGAAAATATGGAATGTATGTGGCCGAGGACGGATTTCTGAGACTGCATCCGACCATCCGGGCCGTTCCCTGTGCGAAAGGATTCACTCCTGAGTCATAGATGTCTTCAGTATGGGCAAAACCGGGTCCCGGTGCATCCTGCCAACCGTTCCGGCTGTCTCCGTTCCTTTCGGTATAATAAGGTGAGGTGTTGTCTACAATGATCTCATTCTTCTGCAGGTCCCTTTCCCTGGGCAGGAGCACGGTCGCTCCGGCATTTTCAAGCATGGGAGCAAGGAAGGATATGACGTAGCTCTGGGGCAGCAGGTCCTCGATCGTAGAGAAAAATGGAGCGCGCTGCCACTTCCATCTGTCCTCCGTGTGGGAATAGTAGTATCCGTGGCCCGGCCACAGGGCGATGTTCCTTCCGTAGAGGCCTTCTTCGGGAGAGGGAACGGATATGCGGCTGATCCAGGGAGTCCGCTTCCCGTCTTGTCCGGAGCGGGCTCCGGTGGTGTATTTCCGCCCCGAATAGTAGCCGCTGCTGTAAGCTGACAGCGGACGGTCCTTTACGTAGAACTGTATCCCGTACTCCTGGACGCCGGAAGGCAGATATTCGCCGACAATCCGGGAAAAATACTCCAGGTCACTGTCTCTCAAGGGATAATCCTTGATGTCATCGCTCAGGATGACCTTCACTGTTTTAGGCTTTTTCAACACGTAGAACGTATCGATGCTTATCCGGGACAATGTGGAAGCCCTGGAGGAAAGCCGGCTGTTGATGGAGTCCGCCGCTGGCTGCAGGGTCTGGGCCGCCGCAGAGAAAGACATTGAGACGGCCAGCAGGGCCGATAGCATAACGATGGCGGCCGGATGTATTCTTACCATTTGTAGACGATGTTTACTGCCGCCTTATATGGAATCCACTCAGAAGAACCGTTCCAGCCTATATACATGGAACCGTCCGACATATAATGTCCCTCATAGACACTGGTCTGGAAACCTCCGCCGACAGAGAGTTCTATACCCCAGTGCCTGGTCAGTGTGAAGGCATATCCGAGAGTAAGACCTGCCATAAAGTTGCAGCCTACCTGATACTCGTTGGAATAATTCCCCCAGTACATCGGATGTATGCCTTTGCTCAGGGTGTATGAGGAGAATCCGACATTGGGACCGACGAAGAAACCCCGGAATGACTCAACGGGATAGTAGCGGCTCTCGGCGAAGGTCGTCGCCATGACGACAGGACCGTCAATGAGTTTGCCGAATCCCTTGGGATAGAAAATGCCAATTCCTTCCAGTCCGACGGTGATGTTCCTGTGAACGCGGAATTCCACGGCCGGGTTGACAGCTCCCAGAACTACGGCAGCGTTGAGTTTCACCGCAGTCCTGACCGGTGCGCCTCCGAACAGTCTTTCCGTCGTGGCCTGGCGGATGCTGTCCCTGTCGTCGGCGTATGCCCGGACGGAGGTCAGGATCAGGGAAAATATCAGAAGGGGGACAATCAAAGGATATTTGTACTTGCTCATATTCTTTCTTCTTTAGGAATAAACAGCGCCTCCAGGTGTTTTACAATCTTTTCACCGGCGGCGGCAACTATAAGGGTGCCCGTCAGTATGGATACCGAATCTGCCGCAAAGTCAAGTATGTCCCCTTGACGTGAAGCGAAGAACCAGTCCTGGAACAATTCTGTCATACAGGCGAAAGCCAGGCCGGTGAGCAGAGTCAGCATTACGGCATGGCGCTGCAGGAACCTGAAACGTGTAGTGTACCTGCATGTGAGCCAGGCTATGAAGGGGTAGGGGAAAAACATAGTGAAGTGGGCATAGCGGTCAAGCCTGATGCCCAGAAAATACTGTCCCAGATCTATGCCGGTGGAGCCGAACTTATAGAAACAGAAGAACAGCACCATACCTATATAGATGAGATACAATATCTTAATAACCAGTCTAACTCCTTTTTGCATAGCGCAAATATAGTGTAAAAAGCAGATGCGGAGATATTTTTTTGCAGAATCTTAAAAGATGCCTATTTTTGTGGAAATTTAATTTGCGAAATTATATTTAAATTTAAGTATGAGAAATATTTACAAAGTTATTGCTGTCGCCGCCCTGGCACTGCTGCCCGTCCTTACGGTGCGTGCTCAGTCACAGGCCGAGATAGAGATGGCCAAGTCCATGGCCCGGTCATACGGCTACAGCGAGAGTGAGATCGAGGCAATGGTTAAGGGGAATACTTCCGGCTCAGGCGCCGCAGCCGGAACTGCGGCCGTCCCCCCCGCAGTCAACAGGAACGAGGAAGTGGTTACGGTTGAAGCCGGAACCCCTGCAATAGAAGAACGGACCGCCGCGCAGACAGAAGCACCGCAAATCTACGGACACAACATATTCCAGTCTCCCAGTCTCAACTTTGTTCCCAGTTACAACATACCCACACCGGCCAATTACAGGCTGGCGGCCGGGGACGAGATAGTCATCGACCTCTGGGGTGCCACCTATAATAATTATACCTTTACCATCAGCCCGGAGGGAAGCATCACCATACCCAATGTCGGCCCGGTCTACATTGCCGGAAATACAGTTGAGAATGCCGAGGCAAGGGTAAGGGAAAAATTCTCCACGATATATTCCGGACTCTCCGGAGACCAGCCCAACACCTTCCTCCGCCTTACCATCGGCAGGATCCGCTCTTTCACGGTCAATGTGGTGGGTGACGCAGTGCGTCCCGGAACATATACCCTTCCTTCGCTTTCTACCGTATTCTCCGCCATCTATCTGGCAGGAGGACCTACAGAACTGGGATCTGTCCGCGATATCCGCGTTTACAGGAACAACAGGCTGGCGGAGACCCTCGATGTCTACGATTTCATCGTCAACGGAGATTTTTCCAAAAATATCCGTCTGGAGGACAATGACCTTATCATGATTGCGCCTTATACCGTACATGTTACTGTCAGCGGTCACGTGAAACGTCCGATGATCTATGACATGAAGAGCGGGGAGACAGTGGCCGATGTCCTTAAATATGCAGCCGGATTCTCCGACAATGCGAACGACCGGCTGGTACGCGTGACCAGGGTCAACGGCGAGAGAACGGAGACCTTCAATGTCATGGCACAGGATTTCGGCACATTTGAGCTCAAGGACGGAGACATCGTGAACGTAATGCCCAACATCGGCCGCAACAGGAACATCGTGACCATCCGAGGTGCCGTATGGCATCCCGGCTCGTACGCGATAACTGACAGTGTCTCCAGCCTCAGACAGCTCATTGAGTTCGCAGGAGGACTGAGGGAAGAGGCCTTCATGGACAGAGGCAACATCATCCGTCTCGACGAGAAGCGCGATACCATATCGCTGTACTTCAACGTAGAGAAGGTAATGGCCGGTGCTCAGGACATACCCCTCTGCACAGAGGATACCGTCCGTATCTTCTCGACTGCGGACATGATGGTGCGGACAGAGATTGAGACCAGAGGTCACCTGAATAATCCTTCCGTCCTGCCTTTCCGTCCAGGAATGACACTCGGAGATGCTATCCTGCTCTCCGGAGGATTTGCCGTAGGTGCTTCCAAGACCAATATCGACATTGCCAGGAGAAATATTCTCGACAACAGCCAGCGCAGCGATACCATCTCAGTTGTCTATAACTTCAATATAGTGGACGACCCCGCGGCTCTCGATTTTGAGCTCAAGGCTTTCGATATAATATCCGTAAGGCCGTCTCCCAGTTACAAGCCGCAGCAGGGCATAACCGTCAACGGCGAAGTTGTCTTCCCCGGTTATTATGTGATAGAAAGCAATGTAGTCCATCTCAGCGAAGTCATAGCACGTACAGGCGGATGCACACCTGATGCTTATCTCGAAGGCGCCACTGTCGAGAGACTCCTCTCCGACGAGGAATACGACAGGGCCGTGCAGGCCGCAAGACTCGCCATGAGGGAGGAAGGCGTGGATACCTCGATGATAGAGATACCTGACAGAGATGACCGGTATAAGATAGGTATCAACATGGTCGCTGCCCTGGACAAGCCCGGCTCGTACAACGACATCGTGCTTCAGGACGGGGACATAGTCAATATTCCCAAGCTGAACAACACCGTCAAGATATCTGGAGCCGTTCTGTATCCCAACACCGTGGTGTACGACCCCTCCATCTCCGTGAACCAGTACATAAAGATGGCCGGAGGCTATGTCAAGGGAGCCATCAAGGGCGGCAAGTATATCGTCTTCATGAACGGTACGGCTTCTACCCGCGGCAACAAGAACTTCAAGCCCATGCCCGGATGCGAGATAATCGTGCCTCAGAAGGACCTGTCGCAGCGTCAGAGGATCTCGGCTGCGGAGATTGTCTCCATCGCATCCTCTACGACATCCATCGCCACTATGGTTATCACTATGGTCAATCTGCTCAAGTAGTATGACTTCGGGTTACCGCCAGCTGACCTCCGTGGAGATATCCACCCTCAGGTCCCAGGGATGCTGGGCCGAGGATTGGCAGCATGTCTATGTATCGGAGCGCTTTACTCCGGAAAGCATAGTCAGGGTCAATTTCTACGGAGTGGTCCGTCTCGGAGCATTCTCCGGCAGCATCGCTCTCCCGGGCGGCCTGTCCATACGCAGCGGTATCTATGATGCGACCCTTTTCAACGTGAATGTGGATGATGACGCGCTCATCACCCACATTCACGGCTATATAGCCAACTACGACATAGGTCCCCGCGTCTACATCTGCGATGTGGGGAAAATATACATGGAGGGCGTTCCGTCCTTCGGTGTGGGCACCCGGGTCAATGTGCTTCCGGAGACCGGAGGGCGCGAGGTGGCCATATATGAGGAACTTTCAGCACAGACGGCCTATCTGGCGGCCATGTACAGGCACCGTCCGGAACTGACACAGAGGCTGCAGGCCATGACGGATCTCCGTGCCCGGGCAGCGGCATCGGAGCGCGGCTTCATCGGTCCCGGAGCCAGGATAGAGAATGTCGGCATCATCCGGAACGTGAGAATAGGAGAGGCCGCCGTCCTCCAGGGCTGTCTCCGTCTCTTCGACGGGACGGTAGTCAGCAGTGCCGTGGCTCCGGTGCTCATCGGCAGCGGAACGGTATGCACGGACTTCATAATACAGTCCGGTTCGGTGGTGGAGGACGGTGCGGTAGTTACCCGCTGTTTCGTGGGACAGAGTGTGACCCTGGCCAAGGGATTCTCCTGCTCTGACAGTCTGTTTTTCGCCAATTCCCACTGTGAGAACGGAGAGGCCGTATCGGTACTGGCCGGTCCATTCACAGTCTCCCATCACAAGTCCACCCTGCTGATAGGCTCGATGTTCTCCTTCATGAACGCGGGCTCGGCCACCAATTTCAGCAACCACCTGTACAAACTGGGCCCCGTGCACCAGGGCGTTTTCGGACGCGGTGTCAAGTGCGGCTCCGGCTCCTACATGATGCTGCCCGTAAGAGTAGCCCCTTTCACCACGGTTCTCGGCCATCATACTGGCAGGATCGATACTCCTGACATGCCCTTCTCCTATATCCTGGAGTCGGAGGGCAGCTCATATCTTGTCCCAGGAGTGAACCTGCGCAGCATAGGACTGTTCCGCGATATCCGCAAATGGCCCGCGAGGGACCGCCGCAGCCCCTCCGGACGCATAGACAATATCCGTTTCGAGGCATTTTCCCCCTATACGGCAGGAGCAATGCTGGCAGGCAGGGACCAGCTGGTCCGCATGCTCTCCGAGGAGCGTTTCTCCGGGACTCCCTCCAGCTATGGAGGCTGCACGATAGCCGGTTCGTCCCTTACTTCAGGGGTAGAGCGCTATGAGAATGCTCTCAAATACTATATCGGTCTGCAGGTGGCCCTGACACTCCGCGGCCGCCGGCTGACCTCCGACGAGGCTATAGCGGCAGCCCTTTCTCCCGTATCTCCCGTAGGTGAGGGACGCTGGGTGGACGTGGCCGGACTGCTGGCGCCGAAAGCGGAGATAGACCAGATCGTGGAGGAGATAGCCTCCGGCTTGCTCAGCACGCCGGAAGCGGTGGAATCCAGGCTCTCGGCCATCGCCTCCAATTATCAGCTCTACGAGTGGAGATGGGTCTATGCCCACATTCAGACTGTCTTCAATGTGGACCCCAGGAAGATCAGCCGCAAGAAACTGATAGACCTGCTGCGTCAGTGGAGGGCCGCTTCCGAGTCGCTTTTCGCCGATATAGAGAGGGACGCTTCCAAGGAGTTCGGCGACGGGGTGATGACCGGCTTCGGCCTGGACGGGTCTGCCAGGGAGGAGATTCTGGCGGATTTCCGGAATGTCAGGGGAGAATTTGACTCTGATTCTCAGGTGGCTGCCGTACGGGAGACCAGACAGAGGGTAGCCCGGATAGCAGAGGAAGTCGTCTCAGCCCTTTAGAGCCTCTATTTCCAGATCAGCCTTTATCTTGTCTATGATGGCGGTTACCACCCGGTATATACGCTTTCCTTCGGAATAGTCCGCAGGACATACGAAGTGTACCCGCTGTTCGCTGAGCAGGCGCTCGGACTTCTCGCGCTCGTGCCCGTCAGGGTTATATACGGCTATGGAGTGGCCTCCGAACTGCTTGACCAGTTTCATACAGGGGATGTCAGTGGCTCCGTCTCCGAAGTAGATCATGCGGGAGAAGGGGACAGGCCGCTCTTTCTCAGGCAGGTACCTGTTGACAAGGGTGTGGTCCCGGATGCTCATCACTCCCTTGTTGATCTTGAACAGGAACTGGGTCTTGGCCGTGTAGTCCACGGCCACTGCGGGCCAGACCGCCTCTCCGTCCTCGTAGAGGAAGGAGCAGGCGTAGACATTCTTGAACTCCGGATATATCTCCGTGCCCTCGATCATCTCCGTTAGGCCGGAGGAGTTGATGTAGTGCTCTATCTGGAGACCTTTGGAGCGGCCGTACTCATTGATTTTCCCGAACCATTCCCTGACCCCAGGGTAGAGTTTCACCATAGAGCCGAAACGGCGGAAACTCTCCCTGGTCAGGTGGACTCCCGAGGCGCGGGCCTCGTCGATCATGGTCTTCATGTAGCAGAGTATTTCGCTGGCGTCATTGTCCTGCGAGAGCTGGTTGCTTCTGCTCCAGAAGAGGGCGGGATCCTTGCCGAAAGTCTGTATCAGTCCGAATTCCTGCATGTTGGCAGGGGAGAGGGTGCCGTCGAAGTCGTAGATGAGGGCTACTGTAGGTCTTGTCATAGTGTTCTGCTCGCGTATTTGCGGAGCCAAATTAGCAAAATTTTTCATTTTTCCGTATGTTTGTAGGATATTATTGTGCTATATGAGATACCTCTTTCTGTCCATCCTCCTCATCTGCTGCCCTGTATGCCTCCGGGCCCAGGCATGGTTCTGTACGGATGAGGGTACGGAGCTGGTCTACACCAGGTATTATGCAGAGGACGGCTCGGTCAAGTGGAACCATACCATGAATATTCTTGAGACTGCTCTCGATTCTGCAGACTCTTCTCTCACAGTGACTTATTCCTCCTTTATCCGGACAGTGGACGGTAAGGGACTTGAGAATATGGAGACTCCGGCCGTGATGACGGCACTGATCAGCCGGGACGGGGACGTGACCCTCGATATTGCCGCCAGCCTGGTCTCCGTTCTCAAAGGAATACTCTGGAAAAATGCCCGGATCACCGCGGAGGGCGGCCTGACCCTGCTGCCTTCCGTCCTGACGCCCGGCGATACCCTGCAGAGTGCTTCCGGCAAGGTCAGGGCCTTAGGCATGACGATGAACGTCACCGTGACGGAGCGCCGGGTCCTCGGTACTGACACCCTGACCACCCCGGCCGGTACATTCCCGTGCGTGATAGTTTCCGAGCACAAGGTCGAGAAGGGGATGATGCGCAACCGTATCACCACTGCCCGCACCTGGTATGCCCGCGGCGTCGGTATGGTCCGGCACGACACCTACGACAGGAACCTGAAACTGGAGACCACGGAGGTCCTGGAAAAAATAGTGAGAAAATAATACGCGGCAGATGCAACAGACGGCCCTGCCCATACGTTAAATAAGTGGAAAAAACAAAAGATGATACCTAAAGAGATTACAGCGTTCTACAACAGATACAAGACGAGGCTCTACAATACGTCGCTGCGGATAACCGGCGACAGTTTCGACGCCGAGGAGATAGTCCAGGACACTATTATCAAGTATCTGAGGACCAATACCGCTAAACTGTCCGAGGCACAGACCTCGGCCTGGCTCACAAAAGCCTGCACCAGAGCCTCGATAGACATGCTCCGCATGCGCAGGGGGCTGAAGGTGAAGCTTGAGAAATATGCGGAGGAAGACCCGGAGGAGGACTCGTCGCAGCAGTGGGACAGTCTCCTGCAGAGTCAGAGCCCGCAGGAGATGATAGGGAGAATAAAGCGGCAGATGCTCCTGATGCCCGACGGATACAGGGCGGTGCTCTCCCTGCTGCTCTTCGAGGGGTACGATTACTCAGAGACCGCGCAGATACTGGGGGTGGAGGAAAGCACGGTGCGGTCGCAGTATCTCAGGGGCAAGCGCAAATTAGTGGAAATGATTAAAAACGAAAAATAACAGGACAATGGATAACTTACAGCAATACTTCAGACAGAACAGCGGTTCCATCAAGGAATCAGACGAACTCATCCCCGAAGGAGACGAGTCCCGCTTTGAGCAGCGCTGGGAGTACTCCAGCCACAACCGCATACACTTCCGCTCGAACCTCAAGCGCCGCAGGAAACCCTTGTGGAAGGTCATTGCCTTCCCCCTTGTGGCCTCCCTGGCCCTTATTTTCGGCGTACGGGCCCTGATGAATCCGTACATCCGGGAAGAAGAACCCCGGGTGCAGATAGCGGAAGAGAAGTCATTTTCAGAGGAACAGGATACATTGTCTCCCGGGTACATCTATCAGCAGTACTGCCGCACGGTGGCCGATATTACCGTCGAGGTCGCAGTCCTGACGGCCTATATGCCGGAGGACTGGGCGGAGGAGGCTATGGCTGTGGTAGACGATATCGTCCGGGAACCGGTGCCCCTGATTGACCAGCTGGAAGGAGTTGATATACAGCGGCAGAGAGAGATTCTGCAGGAGTACTCGGCAAGGCAGATAGCAGCCCTGGATCATGTGGTAGGAACCATTAGGGGGCTGAATGAGACAGAATAAAACATTTTAAATCAACGCAGATATGAAAAGATTAATTACAATGGCAGCCATACTGGCATTGATGGTACCGGTATGCGCACAGGCAAGGTCTTACGACGAGATTACCAAAGAGGTAAAAGTCCGTAATTTCAACGGCATCAGGGCCGGAAACCGCTTTGAGGTGGACGTGGAGAAAGCCTCTAAGCACGCTCTGGAACTCACATTTCCGGTAGAATTGGAGGAATATGTGACGGCCGAAGTACAGTCGGGCGTACTGGTTCTTACCCTCGATCTTGAAAAAGCTCCCAGGGATATCCGCCGCGAGTTCAACAGCGGGGACTGGAAGCTCTACGCAAAGGTCAGCTGTCCGGGGATAGAGAGCGTACGCCTCTCAGGTGCAGCCAATATGAGTATTCTGGATCGGTTTGACACTCAGTCGCTCGATATCCGCACCAGCGGAGCCTCATCCCTCAAGAAAGCTGCTTTCAATACAGTGGGTGATCTCAGAATTGTGGCTTCAGGTGCTTCCCACGTTGAAATGGATCTGTCAGGCAGCATTGACAACTCCGATATCGAATGCAGCGGTGCCTCGAATGTCTACATCATAGGCGGCAATTACACTGACTGCGTAGTAGATAATTCCGGAGCCTCTGACGTGGATATGGAGGAGGTCAGGATGAAGAACCTCCGCATCAGTCTTTCAGGTGCGTCCAATTTCTATGTCAACGGAACGGCTGACTATCTGGACGTGGATGTAAGCGGAGCCTCCAGCTGCAAGGCATCCTCTCTTATAGCCAAGAGAGCCAGGGTAGAAGCCAGCGGTGCTTCAAGTGTAACTGTAAATGCCAAGGATATGGATCTAGTGGATGTATCCAAAGCATCCAGCGTCAGAAACCGCAGATAAGAGAAGATGTCCTGGATACATTCAGACAAGGATTTCGTGCTGGACTCGCACTGCGATACTCCGACGATGCTGCTCGAGGAGATAGACCTTGGGAAACGGCAGCCGAGGGGGCACGTGGACTTCGTGAGGGCCCGGGAAGGAGGGGTGGACGGAATGTTCTTCGCGATATATTCCCCGCCGGAACTTACGGACGCGGAGGCTACGGTCCATGCGATAAGGCTCATATCCAAATGCTACGATGCCGTCGACAGCAACAGCGCTGTCGCGGCATTCGCCGTTTCCCCGGAACAGGCTTTCGAGCACAAGAAGCACGGCCTTATCTCCGTATTCCTGGGTATGGAGAACGGCACCCCGATACAGCATGATCTGGCATATCTACGTCTTTATCATCGGTTTGGAGTACGTTATCTCACGCTCTGCCATAACCGGCACAACCAGATCTGCGACTCGTGCATGCCCCTGGAGCCGGAATGGGGCGGTCTCTCCGCTTTCGGGAAGGAAGTGGTGGCCGAATGCAACCGCTTGGGCATCCTCCTGGACTGCTCCCATGCCTCGGACGGGACGTTCTATGACCTGCTGAAATATTCCACAACTCCTATTGTCGCCTCACATTCCTCCTGCAGGGCCATGTGCGGCCATCCCCGGAATATGTCCGACGCCATGCTGCGGGATCTGGGTGCCGCTGACGGAGTGATTCAGATCAATTTCTATCCCAAATTCATCGACTCCGATTTTGCCCAGGACGAGAAATTTCTGAAACTCAGCGAGGAAGTGGAGCACTGGCAGGAACTCTACCGCTCCGACCTGTACAATATCGAGTACCGGGACAATTACTGGAGGATAATGGACGAGCTGGCCGTCTATCCCACGCCCTCTGTCAGGAGGGTTGTGGACCACATCGACCATGCCGTGGAGGTGGCGGGAGCGGCCCATGTGGGTCTCGGCTCGGATTTCGACGGGATAGATGTGGCGCCAGAGGGATTGAGGGACATCTCCATGTACGGCAACATAGCAGCGGAACTGCGGCAGCGCGGCTACAGCAGTTCCGAGATACGCGGCATCATGGGCGGCAACTTCCTGCGGGTCATGCACCAGGCTCAGAAAGCAGCACAGTCCTCAGCAGATTGAGGGCGCTGCCGGCGAAACGGTCGATATTGGTGCTTCGGTCGTTGTTGAAACGGAACATCCGGGACAGGACTTCGGTCTTGCCCGGATTTTTCGTATCCGGATATGCCACTGCGGTCCAGACTGTGCCGACGGGCTTGTCGGGCGTGCCTCCGTCCGGGCCGGCGATGCCGGTGGTCGAGAGGGCGTAGTCCGTCCCGAGTGCCTTGCGGACTCCGAGAGCCATGGCCTCGGCACATTCGCGGCTGACGGCTCCCTTTGAAGCGATTATTTCGGTGGGAACGTGCAGTACGTTTTCTTTCACCGAGTTGTCGTATGATGTGACTGAGCCGTAGAAGAACCTGGAGGCTCCGGGTATCTGTGTGATGAGGGAGGCTATCCGGCCTCCGGTGCAGGACTCGGCTACAGCTAAGGTCTTTCCGGCAGCAGTCATCCTGCGGGCTATCACTGACTGGAGGGTGTCCTCGCCTTCACCGTAGATGGCGTCGCCGAGGACAGGGCCGAGCTTGGCGAACTCAGTCTCGATGCGCCGTATCTCGTCTTCCCGCTCTCCGCCGTATATCGACAGGCGCAGCTTGACACCAGTCAGGGGATTGGGCAGGTAGGCCAGGTGCATGTCCTCCGGCAGGGCATCCTCCCAGGGCTCTATCATCTTGGCCAGGGTGGACTCAGCTATGCCGTAGGTGACTATGGTCTTATGATGTATGCTGTCGAGGGCGAAATGGCTGCGTATGTCGTCCATCACTGACGGCAGCAGGCCGATGGCCTCGTAAGGCACCCCGGGCAGGGAATAGAGCACGGGACAATGGGAGAAGAGGGCTGCCGGGAAACGGAATATCATCCCGGGAGCGGTGCCTTTCCGGTTGACCATGACCTCGCAGGTGTCGGGCACCATGGCCTGGTCCCGGTTGATGTCGGATATCTCGATGCCCCGGTGGGCCAGTATCCGCTCTATCACATCCATCTGTCCCTGATAGAAGACGGTGCCTCGGCTGCCGGAGAGCTCCCCGAGAGCCTTCTTGGTGATATCGTCCTTGGTGGGGCCGAGCCCGCCTGTAACTATCACTATATCGTTGTCATGCAGCAGGGACTTCAAGCTCTGCTTTATGTCGGTGTTGTCATCGCTGATGGAGACCATACGGAGCACTTTCACGCCTATGGCGTTGAGCCCGCGTGCTATGGCAGAGGAATTGGTGTCGACGATCTGGCCGATGAGAATCTCATCGCCGATGGTGCAGACGGCTGCTCGTTTCATTATTTATGGGATTTAAGGTACTTGAGAATCTTGCGTACGGCTCCGGGACCGTTGTAGATGAAGCCGGAGTATATCTGAATCAGGGAGGCACCGGCGTCCAGCATCTCCTTGGCCTGCTCCGGGGTCATTATGCCGCCCACGCCGATGATGGGCAGGATGCCTCCGGTCTTCTGATGGATGTGGCGTACCATCGCCAGGCTCTTCTCATACAGGGGCTGGCCGCTCAGGCCGCCGTTGCCTATGGCCTTGACCTTCTCGGGGTCGGTGGAGAGCCCTTCACGGGAATTGGTTGTGTTTGTGGCGATTATACCGTCGAGGCCGGAACTCAGGGCCAGGTCCACGATGCGGTCCACATGCTCGTAAGGGATGTCGGGAGATATCTTGAGCAGGATGGGGCGGTAGTCGTCGTAATACCTTCTGAGGGTGAGCAGATGATCCACTATCTCAGACAGATAGCCTACATCCTGCAGGACTGTGAGGTCCTTGACATTGGGGCAGGATACGTTCACTGTGAAGTAGTCCACGTAGTCGTAGAGCAGGGAGAAGGAACGCTCGTAATCCTTGTAGGCCTCCTCGTTTGGAGTCTTGGAGGCCTTGGCTATGTTGCCGCCGATGATGACATTCGGGACGCGCTTCTGGAGCTGGGCCACGGCGTATTTTACACCTTTATTATTGATGCCCATGCGGTTGATGAGGGCGTGGTCTTCTACGAGTCTGAAAGAGCGGGGCTTGGGATTGCCGGGCTGAGGCTCGGGGGTGAGGGAGCCTATCTCCACGAAACTGAAGCCGAAGTTGCCCATGTCGTTGTAGAACTCTCCGTTCTTGTCCAGACCTGCCGCCAGGCCCACGGGATTCCTGAATGTCAGGCCGAATACTTCGCGGCGCAGCTCTCCCTCCTTGTCCCTGACACGGAAAATAGCCCTTATAAGACTCTGGGAAAGTGGAATATAGCGCAGGAACTGCAGGAGGCGGAAAGTGATGTGATGGGCCGTTTCAGGCGAGAAGGAGAAGAGTATACGTCGGATGAGCAGTCTGTACATAGTGTTTCAGCGTTGATTCGCAGGCAAAGATACGCCAAAAACTATTTGGGTGGATAAAATTCCTGAAATGTTCCGTCGGAATAGAACAATGTGATGCGCCGTACATCCCTGGGCTGGGGGCGTACCGGTGCGGACATGGGCTCATCACCGTCTTCAATCATGTCCTGGGTGCTTTCAGTCTCCGGAACCGGAGCATACGAATGGCCGCTGTCTATGTCCAGTTCGATGGGCGGGGAGAACAGGTCAGGGGAGGAGTCCTGCTGCCGGGGAGCAGGAGCGGAGGTGTTCTGCTCCCGCAGGGGCTTGCCGCGTCCGAGGAGAAGCCAGTCCGGGTTGACGGAGGGAAACTTCAGCAGAAATTTCTGGATAAAGTCAAATCCGGGCTTGTTGCGTCCCGACAGGATGTGGGAGACATTGGAGCGCTGGATGCCCATGATGTCCGCAAACTGGGCCGGTTTGAGCTGTTCGAGCTCCAAAAATTGTTGTAAACGGCGATTCATTATTGTGAATTTAAATTTTTACAAATGTACATAAAATATTGTTTACAAAATCACACAAAGAGGAGGAAACAAATGTAAACAAATAGAAGCGTAAGAGAAATCTATCTGAATATCAATATCATGAAAATAACGGACAATTTCCTTTAAAAATTGATATAATATAGTGCAATTAACTGGTTGAGAAGCCATTATTCTAAAATATGACGCTCTGGACAGGCCGTTTTTACTCATCAAAGCCATAAAATGTCGTAAAACATATCGAATCTACTTTATATAATAGCGGTTAATTTACTGGTTATTCAGAGTTTATCTACTTAAAAACTACTTTATAAAGAAGTTTTATTATACAAATTACACCACTTATGCAGGATGTTGAATATTGTATTTATCCCGTTTACACCTGTATAACCCAGAGTGAGTAATATTGTAATTAACTTTTGTGAACAATTTGTAAAAACGTTTATTTTGACTTCATCGGGATATTGTATAGATTTGCCGCCGCAAGTGCGTAACATCGCCCGAAAACATTAAAATATGGCAATACCTCAGATCAGCATTTCCGACTATACCTACGACCTGCCCGACGGACGGATCGCATCCTACCCCACGGAGAGGCGCGATGCCTCCAAACTCCTTTTATATAATAAGGGCGAGATAACCCATACTGTCTTCTCTTCCCTTCCGGACTATCTGCCTGAGGGAGCCCTCATGGTATTCAACAATACCAAGGTGGTGCCCGCAAGGCTCATTTTCCGGAGGGAGACCGGGGCCATGATAGAGATTTTCTGCCTGGAACCGTCGGATCCTGAGGATTATAACCTTTCATTTGCCGCTACCTCCACCTGCGTGTGGAAGACGATTGTAGGCAACCGGAAGAAGTGGAAGGGCGAGCCTATCCGCCTCTATCTTCCTGAAAACCATAACACTGACCTTGAGCGCCTGAACCTGCGGGCTACTCTCGAGGACGGCTTCGAGGGCAATATCCTCGTGCGTTTTACCTGGGATGGCGGCGAGCCTTTTTCCAAGGTGATGGAGATGTGCGGCCGCGTGCCCATCCCACCATATCTGCACCGGGAGTCAGAAAGTATTGACAGTGAGCGGTATCAGACGCTTTATGCCTCCTACAGGGGCTCGGTCGCCGCGCCTACCGCCGGGCTGCATTTTACCTCTGAGGTTCTTACCCGGCTCAAGGAGAAGGGGCTGGACTGCGAGAATGTCTGCCTGCATGTGGGTGCGGGAACTTTCCTGCCGGTCAAGAGCGAGGCCATAGAGGGGCACACCATGCATTCGGAGCCCTTCTCCATTTCGACCGATGTTCTCGATAGAATCCTACAAATAAAAGGAAACAAGCCGGTTATAGCCGTAGGAACGACGAGCGTGCGGACTCTCGAATCCCTCTACTGGTTAGGAGCGGAATGTGCTGTAAAGGGACCTGGGAACTGGGAGCCGTCGCCCGTGGAGCAATGGGTACCCTATACCTCGGAACTGGGTAAAATCCCCCTTAATGAGGCCCTGGAGGCCCTTCTGGAATATGCCCGGAGCCGTGGAAAGGACCGGATCACCTGCCGCACCCGCATAATCATAGTCCCCACTTACCGTTTCCGCGTAGTGGACTGGCTCATAACCAATTTCCACCAGCCCAAGAGTACCCTGCTGCTGCTCATAGCCGCATTGATCGGGGAGGACTGGCGTAAAGTGTATGACTATGCCCTCGGCAACGGCTTCCGTTTCCTGAGTTACGGAGACTCTTCGCTGCTGATTCCCCGTTAAATAGACTTGCTAATTTCAAATATTTTATTAAATTTGCGGACCAAAACCCAGTTTCCCGCAGAAATGAAGAAAGTCCAGTTCCTTACAGCTCTCGCACTGATAGTTGCCGCAGCCTTTGCGGCTATGGGCTTTTTCACTTACAGAAATGCTGATAATCAGAAAAATATCCTTTTCTCCACGGACCGTGCAGTAGAGGATATCCGTTTTATATCCGCCCGTCCACACTCTATATCTCATCCTGTGGAAAGGGCTCGTGTAAGGTGGTATCTTCATGACAGACTGGAGGATATGGGCGGTAAGCCGCAGATTTTCCACTACGACTCCATTCCCTGCAAGTTCGGAGGAACCCTCAACATCGCCAATCTTTACTGCAAGTTCGAGCCTCAGGGCAGGGACACCTCGGAATCCTACCTGATGCTGGTGGCTCATCTGGATTCCAGATTCGCAGAGCAGACCCCTGACGGTGAGACACTTTCCTACGGTGCTGCCGATGACGGATACGGACTGGCCGCGATACTGGAACTGACGCGCGGTGCGCTGACCTATGCCCGAGAGTGGAACCAGGGACTGAAGATCCTCATCACGGACTCGGAAGAGCACGAACTGGACGGGATGCGTTATGCCCTGGAGAGGGATAACAGGCTCTTTGACAGGGTGGGACTTCTGATAAACCTGGAGGCCCGTGGAGTGAAGGGACCGGCCCTGCTGTTCGAGACATCCCTGGGCAATGCCGCTCTGATGGATTTCTATGTGGAGAATGCCCGTATGCCCTATACCTATTCACTTACATCGGTGATATACAGATATATGCCCAATTTCACCGACTTTACCCCGGCCAAACGGCTTTTCCCCGGATACAATTTTTCTGTCATAGACAACCTCCATTACTATCATAACGAAAGGGACAATTTCTCCAATATTCACCCCGAGTCCGTCGCACACTATGGCGTGCAGTTGGAGCCTGTGCTGCACAAGTATTTGACAGACAAGACGTATGCTGATACAGACTATTTCCGTTCCCAAGAGGACAGGGTGGTGTTTACTGTGCCTGGAATCAAGACCTTCTGTCTCACGCGGACGGAGAACTGGATATTGAACGCCGCTGTCCTGCTTATGTTCTGCCTGGCTATGATATTGTACAGGGGCTTGGGCAGGGTGAGGCCTGGGAAGGTACTGCTCAACTCCTTGTGGATATTGCTGACAGGGGTACTTGCCGGAGGAGCGGCTGAAGGTGCGGTCTGGGCTGCCGCCAAGATTGCCGGCGTACCTTTCTCATTCACGGCCTTGAAGTTCCTTTCGTGGGACTGGGCTCTGGCTTTGGGGCTCATAGCCGTAATGTTCGTAGCTTATCTTGTATTTTTCCTGCGCAAGTCCCGCAAGTCGGAAAATTTTGTCTTCGAGCATCTTATGGGCCTGATCCTGCTGATGCTCGTCCTGTCCGGAGTGCTGCTGTTCACCACAGGGGAGAATTTCTTCCTGATATTCCCAGCCGCATGTGCCCTGACCGGACTCCTCCTTCACGTGATATTGTACCTGAACATCATGTCCCTGCCTGTTCTGCTGCTGGCGGAGATGGCCTTCCTGCCTTTCCTGTATAATGTCTATACTGCATTGACGGCGGGGGCGCTGGGCGTGGTGATATTCCTAGCATTCCTATACACTGTATTGACCGCCTCGCTGATGAGGTGCTTTATGAATCAAAGACGATGAACCAGGATTACGACAGCATCAGACCCTATACTGACCAGGAGACCTCTATTGCCCTGAAAAGAGTGGCGGACGCTCCTGAGCTGAGTGCTTTTTCCACATTTCTCTTCGGCCCCGGTGAGGACCGTGAAGAGAGTCTCAGAGCTCTTATCCGCTCGATAGACACCATAGACGGATTCCAGGCCCGGGTAATGGCCGGAGTCATACGCTCCATTCTGCAGAAGACATCCACTTCTCTGGAAGTCAAGGGACTGGAGTATGTGGAGGACGGCCGTAAGCATGTCCTGATGTCCAATCACCGCGATATCATCCTCGACCCGGCCATCATGCAGCTGATACTCTTTGACCACAAGGTCTCCACGACAGAGATTGCAGTGGGGGACAATCTCATAGCCAACTCCCTGATAGAGGACATCTTCCGCTCCAACCGGATGATCAAGGTAGTCCGCGGTGGCAATCCCAGGGAGAAGTACATGGCCTCGGCCCTGCTGTCCTCCTACATGCGGGAGAATATATCCTCGGGCCGCTGTTCGGTGTGGATTGCCCAGAGAAACGGACGCTCCAAAGACGGATGCGACGCAACCAGTCAGGGTGTGCTTAAGATGCTGGACATGAGCGGGGCAGGGGACTTTGTCAAAGATTTCCTTGAGATATCGGTACTGCCTTTCGTCATATCCTACCAGTTGGAACCCTGCGACTTCCTTAAAGCCAGGGAGCTTTATATCTCCCGGCGCGGGCAGTACGTCAAGAAACCCGGAGAGGACACTCACAGCATCATTACGGGTGTGACCCAGGACAAGGGCGGAATAGCCTTCTGCTTCTGCCCGGCGCTGACAGAGGGCGACATTGCTTCCTGTGCAGCTCAGGGGAAGAATGACCGGTTTAGGGCTCTGGCGTCCCTGATTGACAGTCGTATATGCTCCAATTACAGGCTCTGGGACACCAACTACATCGCTCTGGACATCCTGGAGGGAAATACGGCCAGTGAGGCCCGTTATACTCCGGAGGCAAGGGAGGCTTTCATAGGACGCATGGAAAAGGGCCTTTCCGCCATAGTGGAGAAAGACCCTGATATGGACAAGGATGAGCTGAGGGAGATATTCCTCTCAATCTATGCTAATCCTGTACGTTCCGCACGTGTACATCAAGCTGCGGGAACGGGAAACTCAGACCCTGCTTAGGGAAGTCCTCGTATATTTTCCGGTTGATGTCGTAGAAAAGTCCCCAGTAGTCAGTACCGTGGGTCCAGGCTCTTGCAGTCAGGACTATGGCGCTGTCCCCAAGTTGTGACAATGCGGCGAACGGTGCATCCGGAGCTTCCGGTCCCTTCAATACCCTCGAATCCTCTCCAAGGTATTTCTGAAGCAGTTCAATGCCCTTTCCGACATCGTCCCCGTAGGATATTCCTATATTCCATTCTACGCGGCGGATATCGGAGGCGGTGTTGTTCTGGATGCTGTTGTTGGCCAGGTTGCCGTTGGGCAGGAACACTATCTTGTTGTCAGGAGTATGAATCTGGGTGGAGGTGATGTTTATGGCATCCACGGTGCCGCTGTAGCCGCCTGCCTCGATATAGTCTCCCACCTTGAATGGCTTGAACAGCAGTATCATCACGCCTCCGGCAAAATTCTGGAGGGTGCCGCTGAGTGCCATGCCTACGGCAAGACCTCCGGCAGCCAGCAGGGCGGCGAAGGTGCTGGCGGGTACTCCGAGGATGGTGACGACGACAACAAACAGCAGTACGGTCAGGGATATGTTCACGAAGCTGATAATGAAGGATGTCAGGGAAGGCTCGACTTTGCGTCGGGTGAAGACCTTGCGGAGCATTTTCCTGATCCTGCGTATCAGCCAGGCTCCTGCCAGGTAGATAAGAAGGGCGGCAAGAACTTTCAGGCCCCATTTGATGACAGTGTCGGCCACGGATGTCCAGATTTCGTGACCGCTCATGGTAGAGACTTTATGGATTACTTCGCTGATTTCCATGGCCAGTGTATCTGACGGGTCTGGCTTGATGTCTATTTGCGGCAACATAGTGGTAGCTGTTTGTGATTAATAATTGTAATTTTATTGGCAAATTTACTTAACTTTTATTACATTTGCTAATTAGAATTTTACTAAAACTATCTTTGATGAAAAAGGAAATAACACTGGAGCAGGCCGTTTCTTATATTAAGGACGGCATGACCGTCATGGTCGGCGGATTTCTGGGCGTCGGAGCCCCTCTGCAGATCATGGACGCCCTCGCAGAGAGCGGAGTCAAGAACCTGACTGTCATCTGCAATGACACTGCATTCCCCGACAAGTCTCTGGGAAAGCTGGTAGTAAACAAACAGATCAAAAAACTCATCGTATCCCATGTCGGAACCAATCCCGAGACCGGCAATCAGATGAACGCCGGTGAGCTCGAGGTCGAGTTCTCTCCTCAGGGTACTCTGGCCGAGAGAATCAGGGCAAAGGGCGCTGGGCTCGGAGGAGTCCTTACCACCACCGGTATGGGAACCCTCGTAGCCGAGGGCAAGCCTGTCGTCAACGTGGACGGCAAGGACTATCTGCTGGAGAAGCCTCTTGGTGCCGATATCGCGCTTCTGGGAGCCTCCATTGCCGATGAGTCCGGTAATCTTGTGTACAAGGGTACGACCCAGAACTTCAACCCCGTGATGGCCATGGCCGCCGACCTCGTGATCGTAGAGGCAGAGAAAGTGGTGCCTGTAGGGGAGATAGCACCGGAGGCCGTGCACACCCCCGGCATATTCGTGAACTATATCTATAAAAGGAGGTAGTCATGGGTGTGAAATCTCTTATCCGCATGCGCATGAGCTGCCATGATGCTCATTACGGCGGCAATCTCGTGGATGGAGCCAAGATGCTTCAGCTTTTCGGGGACGTGGCTACAGAGCTGCTCATAATCAATGATGGCGACGAAGGTCTCTTCAAGGCTTACGACAATGTGGAGTTCATGGCTCCGGTGTATGCCGGGGACTATATCGAGGCCGAGGGTGAGATCGTATCGGTGGGCAACACTTCCCGCAAGATGGTCTTCGAGGCCCGCAAGGTGATAGCTCCCAGACCTGACATATCCGACTCAGCGGCCGACGTGCTCGCTGAACCGATAGTGGTCTGCCGCGCCAGCGGTACCTGCGTGGTGCCCAAGAAATGCCAGAGAAAGCAGTAATTTGACGGACAATTCATCACTATCTTATGGAAAAATTGATAATCACGGCCGCGATATGCGGTGCGGAAGTGCTCAAGGAGCACAATCCCGCGGTACCTTACACCGTAGAGGAGTGTGTACGCGAGGCCAAGTCGGCCTATAATGCCGGCGCCTCCCTCATCCACCTTCATGTGCGTGAGGACGACGGTACCCCCACTCAGAGCAAGGACCGTTTCAAAGTCATCATCGACGCTATCAGGAAAGAGTGTCCCGATGTCATCATCCAGCCCTCTACAGGAGGAGCTGTGGGCATGACCAACGACGAGAGGCTGCAGCCCACCGAGCTGCTGCCCGAGATGGCTACCCTCGACTGCGGTACTCTGAACTTCGGCGGAGACGACATTTTCGAGAACACGGAGAACACTATCAAGTATTTTGGACAGAGGATGATAGAGCGCGGTATCAAACCTGAGCTCGAAGTCTTCGACAAGTCTATGATCGACATGGCCCTCAGGCTGCACCGCAAGGGATTCATCCAGGCCCCCATGCACTTTGACTTCGTGATGGGTGTCAACGGAGGTATCGGCGGCGAGCTCCGCGACTTCGTCTTCCTGCGCGGCAGTATTCCCGCCAACGCGACTTACACCGTAGCGGGTATCGGCCGCTACGAGTTCCCTCTGGCTGCAGCCGCCATCATCGACGGAGGCCACGTCAGGGTAGGTTTCGAGGACAATGTTTACTTGAGCAAGGGAGTTCTGGCCCGCTCCAACGGAGAGTTAGTGGAGAAGGTGGTCCGCATCGCCCGCGAGTTCGGGCGTGACATCGCTACCCCCGCAGAGGCCCGTCAGATACTGTCCCTCAAGCCTCTCCAATAATAAGTCAATAATTTAAATAACAATAATCAACTATCTTAAAATCAAAATATTATGGTACAGAAACACGGAAACAAATACGGAATTCACAGAGTACTTGAACCCAAGGGAGTCCTCCCTCAGCCCGCAAACAAGCTGGACAACAACATGGATGAGATCTATGACAACGAGATCCTCATCGATGTACAGACTCTCAACATCGACTCTGCTTCCTTCACCGATATATCCAACAGAGCAGGCGGCGATCCCGAGAAGATCAAGGAAATCATGTTCGACATCGTTGCAAAGCAGGGCAAGCACCGCAATCCCTGGACAGGCTCTGGCGGAATGCTCCTCGGTACTGTCGAGCAGATCGGCGATGCCCTCAAGGACAAGATCGATCTCAAGGTAGGCGACAAGATCGCTACCCTCGTATCCCTGTCTCTCACACCTCTGCGTATCGACAAGATCAAGGAGATACGTGCCGATGTGGACCAGGTGGACATCGACGGCAAGGCCATCCTCTTCGAGAGCGGTATCTACGCCAAGATTCCTGCAGACCTGCCCGAGAAGCTCGCTCTCTCCGCACTCGACGTAGCCGGTGCTCCCGCCCAAACTGCCAAGCTTGTAAAGCCCGGAGATACCGTCCTGATCATCGGTGCCGGCGGCAAGTCCGGAATGCTCTGCTGCTATGAGGCCAAGAAACGCGCCGGTGTGACCGGTAAGGTAATCGGCCTGTGCCACAGCGAGAAGAGCACCAAGAGACTGCAGGATCTCGGATTCTGCGACTACGTATTCTCCGCTGACGCCACCCAGCCCGTTCCCGTACTCGAGAAGATAGAGGAGCTCACCGGCGGTCAGATGTGCGACATCACCATCAACAACGTCAACATCCCCGACACCGAGATGACTTCGATTCTCTGCACCAAGGATACAGGTCTGGTTTACTTCTTCTCCATGGCCACCAGCTTTACGAAGGCGGCTCTCGGAGCAGAGGGTGTCGGCAGCGACGTAACCATGCTCGTAGGCAACGGATACACTAAGGGCCATGCCGAGATTACTCTCCAGGAACTCCGTGAGAGCGAGAAACTGAGAAAGATTTTCACCGAGCTGTATGCCTAAATCCTACCTGTTATGGTAAACGTATCCCGTAGGAAAGCCCTGTTCCCGGAAGTGACCGACGAGCAGTGGAATGACTGGAAATGGCAGGTCAAGAACCGTATAGAGACTCTCGACCAGCTCAAGAAATACATAAAGCTCACACCCGAGGAAGAGGAGGGAGTCCGCAAGACTCTCTCCACCCTCAGGATGGCCATCACTCCTTACTATCTGTCCCTGATTGACCCGGATGACCCTTATTGTCCTATCCGCAGGCAGGCCATACCTACGGCCGCCGAGACTTTCCAGGCTCCCGAGGACCTGCTGGACCCCCTGCATGAGGATGAGGATTCCCCGACACCGGGCCTGACGCACAGATATCCTGACAGAGTGCTGATGCTCATTACCGACATGTGCTCGATGTACTGCCGTCACTGTACCCGCCGCCGTTTTGCCGGACAGAAGGACGCCGAGTCTCCCAATGACAGGATAGAGAAGTGCATCGAATACGTAGAGAGGACTCCGGTTGTCCGTGACGTACTGCTTTCCGGAGGTGACGCCCTGATGGTAAGTGACGCCAAGCTCGAATACATTATCAAGAGACTGAGGGCCATTCCCCATGTGGAGATTATACGCATAGGCTCCCGTACACCGGTCGTTTGTCCTCAGAGGATTACGGACGACCTGTGCAACATGCTCAAGAAGTACCACCCGATCTGGCTCAATACCCATTTCAACCATCCCAACGAGGTGACTCCCGAGTCTGCCGCAGCCTGTGCAAGGCTTGCAGATGCCGGAATCCCTCTCGGCAACCAGTCCGTGCTCCTGCGCGGGGTCAATGACTGCGTGCATGTGATGAAGCATCTGGTGCATGAACTTGTCAAGATGAGGGTGAGACCTTATTATATTTACCAGTGCGACCTGTCGATGGGCCTGGAGCATTTCCGTACCCCCGTTTCGAAGGGTATCGAGATCATCGAGGGCCTCAGGGGACATACCTCCGGTTTTGCAGTGCCCACATTCGTGGTGGACGCTCCCGGCGGTGGCGGCAAGACTCCGGTCATGCCTCAGTATGTTATCTCCCAGTCGCCCGGCAAGGTGGTGCTCCGCAACTTCGAAGGTGTTATTACGACCTATACAGAACCGCCTGAGTATCACAACGAATGCCACTGCGAGGACTGCCGTCACAAAGGCGAGAAGTCCGAGGGTGTGGCAACCCTGCTCGAGGGTGTCAGGATGACCATCGAGCCCACCGAGCTCAAGCGTAGGGAAAGACACCACAGCAAATAGTTATTTGAAACAGTACAGATGCCGTTTGTCCATGAGCTGTTGAAGTACCGGAGCGTGGCCGTGGTGGGCATGGAGAAGAACTGCGGTAAGACCGAGTGTCTCAACTACATTCTCCGCCGCCTGCCTTCCGACGGCCCGGGAGTCTGCGTAACTTCGATAGGACTGGACGGGGAGAGGACGGACCAGGTGACGGGCACCGCGAAGCCGGAGATAATCCTCCGCAGCGGAATGTTCTTCGCCACATCCGAGACACACTACCGCTCCCGCCGCCTGGTCTCTGAGATAGTGGACGTCTCCGGCGAGACGACAGCTTTGGGCAGGCTGATAACAGCGAAGGTGGCCCTCGAGGGGAAGGTAATCCTCTCGGGGCCCTCTTCGACGTTATCCCTGAAAAGATGGATGGACAGCATCTCCGGCTTTGGAATCGGACTGACGATAATCGACGGAGCCCTTTCCCGCAAGAGCAGCGCGTCCCCGGCTGTAAGCGAGGCAATGGTGCTGGCTACAGGTGCCGCACTCTCGTGCAATATGCCTGCATTGGTGGACAGGACCGCGTTCTGTGTGGAGATGATTCGGTTACCCGAGGTTGAAAGTCAGGAAGTGCCCTCGGAGCATATCCTGACGGTATCCTCGATGACCCCGGAGGTGGAGATAGCCCCGGAGGTCAGAAGGGTGGAAGTATCCGGAGCATTGACCGACAGGCTGCTGACCCGTCTGCTGACGGAAAGGAGACTGCCGGAGATAGAGGTGACGGTCGCGGATTTTACCCGGATCTTTATCTCTCCGGAGAACTGGAGGCGTTTCGTCCGTGCAGGAGGAAGGCTTCTGGTGCACAGGCGGACAGTGCTGCTGGCCGTATGTGTCAATCCACTTGCTCCCAACGGTTACCGACTTGACTCGGACCTGCTTTGCAGGACGCTTTCCGATAAGATCCAACTGCCGGTTTACGATATAAGACGACAATGTGAAGATGAAGCTTAGAGACATCATAGACTCTCCCTGCGGACTGCGGTATGTGATAGATTCACTGCCGCTGGCTTCGGGCTATTCCCTCAGGTATCTGATGGATACTGAGGCGCTTACTGCCCAGGAGGATATAGCCGCCGCATATTCGCGCATGCGGGAGCATTTGTCTGCCGCCGGGGACGGGAACCTGGTGTCCATGCTTCATTCCATACTGTGCAGTCTGAAGGATATCTCCCATACTCTTAGCCGGATAGAGGCAGGAAACACCGTCGATGACATTGAGCTCTTCGAGGTCAAGGCCCTGATTCTGCTCGGACGGAGGGTGTCGGCTGTCCTGGAAAAGGCCTCACAGACGTCCATAGCGCCGCATACCGGCGATCTGGAGGATGCCCTGAAGGTCCTGGACCCGGACGGGACGGAGATAGCCTCATTCTACATTTACGACTCCTATTCTCCCGAGCTGGCGGCCCTCAGGGCCGATATCCGCAGGGAGGCGGATGCTGACCGCAGGACCGACCTGATGGACAGGGAACAGGCCCTGGAGGACGGAATCCGCGAGGAACTTTGCCGGACCCTGCGTCCTTCCGTTCCCGCACTGCGGAAGCTGCAGGAGGAGCTCGCCCGGCTGGACATTGACCTGGCCAAGGCCGTCCAGATGCTGAGGATGCGGCTCTGTATTCCGGAGATCTCCACTTCAGGCGTTACTTCCTATAAGGGGATGTACAATCCATACGTCAAGGAGGTTGTGGAGAGGGCAGGAGGGGAATTCACTCCCATCGACCTGAGTTTCGGAGACGGGCCTGTAGTGATCATAGGGGCCAATATGGGAGGCAAGACGGTGGTGCTCAAGACCGCCGCCCTCTGCCAGTGGCTCTTCTGCTTCGGGATGGGTATTCCCGCAGAGGAGGCTCTCATTGCTCCGAGGGAACGGGTATTCTTCATTTCCGGGGATGCCCAGGATATGGGAGCGGGCCTTTCTTCATTCGCCGCCGAGATGAAGGCGATAGACGGAGTCGTACGGGCCTCCGCGGAAGCCTCGGACGGCAGCCGCATAGCTGCCATGATAGACGAGCCCGCCCGCAGCACCAACCCCATCGAGGGTACGGCCCTGGTCGAGGCCCTGGTGGATATCCTCGGACAGAGGGAAGTGGCCCTGCTGCTGACGACGCATTACAACATCCCTTCATCCCATTGTACCCGCCTGAGGGTAAGGGGAATGGAGGACGGAAAGATGAATTACCGGCTCTGCCCCGCACCGGAGGGCGACGTGCCTCACGAGGCTCTCAAAGTGGCGGAGTCCCTGAATATTTCCCCGGAATGGACGGGGAAGGCAAAAAAACTGTTAGAGTATGAATAGCAAATTAGGATTAGATTCGAAGAAAGTGGCATACGCCAGGCAGCTTGCCGCAGGTGTGGCCGCCGACGTCCAGAATTTCGTGGACGGTTACACTACCGTGGCGGTGGAGAGGACCCTCTGCCGTCTGCTCGGTATCGACGGGGTGGACGCCAACTCCGTACCCCTGCCCAACGTGGTGGTGGACAGCCTGAAGGCTGCGGGAGTCCTGAGCGAGGGTGCCCTGTTCTACGTGGGCAACGCCATGGCAGCTCTCGGCCTGACTCCGATGGAGATTGCCGAGCGCATATCTGCCGGAACATTAGATATTACCAAACTTGAAATTAAACCGTTACCTGAGATACAGAAGGCTCTCGAAGAGCCGATAAATACCTCGATGGAGAGGATTCGGGCCCGCCGTGCCCGTCGCGAGAAATACCTTCGCGAGATCGGCGAGGGGCCGAAGCCCTACCTCTATGTGATAGTGGCTACCGGCAACATCTACGAGGACGTGGTGCAGGCCGAGGCAGCCGCCCGCCAGGGAGCCGATATCATCGCGGTCATCCGTACCACCGGCCAGTCCCTGCTGGACTATGTGCCCTACGGAGCCACTACCGAAGGGTTCGGCGGCACCTATGCTACCCAGGAGAACTTCCGCATCATGCGCCAGGCCTTAGACAAGGTGGGCGAGGAGGTCGGACGCTACATCCGCCTGTGCAACTACTGTTCCGGTCTCTGCATGCCTGAGATAGCCGTCATGGGCGCGTTCGAGGGACTCGATGTGATGCTCAACGATGCTCTCTATGGTATCCTCTTCAGGGACATCAACATGCAGAGGACCCTCATCGACCAGTTCTTCTCGAGGGTAATCAACGGATTTGCAGGAGTCATCATCAATACCGGCGAGGACAACTACCTGACCACAGCCGATGCCGTCGAAGCTGCCCATACCGTGCTTGCCTCCGATATCATCAACGAGCAGCTGGCCCTCATCGCCGGTCTGCCGGAGGAGCAGATGGGACTCGGACACGCCTTCGAGATGGACCCGATGCTCGAGAACGGTTTCCTGCTGGAACTGGCCCAGGCCCAGATGGCCCGCGAGATTTTCCCCAAGGCTCCGCTGAAGTACATGCCTCCCACAAAGTTCATGACCGGCAACATCTTCCGCGGCCATATCCAGGATGCTCTCTTCAATATGATAGGTATCTGGACCAATCAGGGCATACAGCTTCTCGGTATGCCTACAGAGGCTATCCACACCCCCTTCATGTCGGACCGCTTCCTGTCGATAGAGAATGCCAAATACATCTTCAACAACATGAAGAGCATCGGCGACGAGGTGGAGTTCAAGGAGGGCGGCATCGTGCGCATCCGTGCCAAGGAGGTACTGGACAAGGCGATAGAGCTGCTGGAGAAACTCCGCGAGGAGGGACTCTTCTCGGCTCTGGAGAAAGGTATCTTTGCGGATGTCAAGCGTCCCCGCAACGGGGGCAAGGGCCTCGACGGAGTTACTCCGAAAGGCAGCAATTACATGAATCCCTTTGTTAAATTAATGATAGGAGGAAAATAACATGAGCGGCGGACTTTATTCGATGGAGGAGAAGGATTACGACAAGAATCTGAACCTCAAGGCTATAAAACCCTACGGAGACACCATGAACGACGGCAAGGTACAGTTGAGCTTCACGCTTCCCGTACCTGTCGGCGAAGAGGCCGTGGAGGCTGCCAAGCAGTTTCTGAAAGGCATGGGACTGGACAACCCCCAGGTGGTCTTCTACAAGGAGCTTACACCGGGCTTTACATTCTTCAACTGCTACGGTTCCGCCGTTCATACGGTGGACTTTACGGCAATCCACGTGCCCAAGGTCGAGTCTACCGTAATGGATATGCCGCAGACCGACGAGTACATAAGGGAGAATATCGGACGCAAGCTCGTAGTGGTGGGTGCCAGCACGGGAACTGATGCGCATACCGTGGGTATCGACGCTATCATGAACATGAAGGGCTATGCCGGGCACTACGGTCTGGAGCGCTATGACATGATAGATGCCTACAATCTCGGCAGCCAGGTGCCTAACGAGGATTTCATCGCCAAGGCGGTTGAGCTGCATGCAGATGCCCTGATAGTGTCCCAGACAGTGACGCAGAAGGATATCCACATCAAGAACCTGACCGAGCTGGTGGAACTGCTCGAGGCAGAGGGGCTTCGCGACAAGGTCATCCTGGCCTGCGGCGGACCCCGCATCACCCACGAGCTGGCCAAGGAGCTGGGCTATGACGCCGGCTTCGGCATGAACACCTACGCTGACGACGTGGCCTCGTTCATCGCCGAGGAATATGTACGCAGACACAACAAAAAATAATCACTAAATACATTATTACAATGGACAAGAATCAGATAAGAGAGGTGATAGCCCGCAGGGCTGCCCTCGAGCTCAAAGACGGGGATGTGGTGAACCTCGGAATCGGACTTCCCACCATGATTCCCGATTTCCTCCCTGAGGGGGTATCCGTCGTTCTCCAGAGCGAGAACGGACTGGTGGGCATGGGCCCCACACCCAAGCCGGGAGAGGAGAACCCGGACCTTATCAACTCCGGCGGCGGATATATCACTGCCGTACCCGGAGCCTACGCATGCAGCTCCCTCGCCTCATTTGAGATTATCCGCGGCGGTCATGTGGACGTGACCTTCCTCGGAGCCCTTGAGGTGGACGAGCACGGAGACCTGGCCAACTGGATCATCCCCGGCAAGAAGGTGCCCGGAATGGGCGGAGCCATGGACCTCTTAGTGGGTGCCCGCAAGGTCATCCTGACCATGGAGCACACTGCCAAGGGCAATCCCAAGATCCTCAAAAAATGCCGTCTGCCCCTGACAGCAGCCGGTCAGGTCAATATGATCATCACCGAGATGGGCGTGATGGACATCACTGACAAGGGTATCGTCCTGCGCGAGATTCATCCCGAGTTCACGGTAGAACAGGTACAGGCCGCTACCGAGGCTCAGCTCATCATTGACCCGGACCTGAAACCTATGCGTCAGTAATTTTACTGGAAAATGGATTGGAAATTTCTTAAAATAGAGACTCCCGAGGAGGGTATCTGCATCCTGACGATATCCCACCCCCAGTCGCTCAACGCCCTGAGCCGGCCGGTACTGGAGGAGATGTACCGTTTCGTGACGGACATCCCCGAGGGTACCGCGGTGCTTATCATCCGCGGAGACGGCCCGAAGTCCTTCGTGGCCGGAGCCGACATCTCCCAGATGGCGGGATTCGACGCAGAGCAGGGGCTGGACTTCGGCCGTTTCGGAGCCGAGGTCTTCCGCAGGATAGAAGAGCTGCCGATACCGGTGATAGCCGCCGTGAACGGCTATGCCCTCGGAGGAGGGTGCGAGCTGGCCATGGCCTGCGACATCCGCATTGCCTCTGAAAAGGCCAAGTTCGGCCAGCCGGAGGTGAAACTCGGTATTATTCCTGGATTCTCAGGCACCTACCGCCTCCCGAAACTGGTGGGGCAGGGCTATGCCAAGGAGATGATCTACTCCGGAAGAACGATTGATGCCGCCGAGGCCCTGCGCATTGGCCTGGTAAATCACGTATTGCCCCCGGAGGAACTTATGGACTATGTCCTGGCCCTGGCCCGCGATATCCGTGCTAACGCCCCGATAGCGGTGCGCAAGGCGAAGACCTGCATCAACACCTGCTACGACCTGGACGAGACCACGGCCCTGGCCGCCGAGAACCGCGCATTTTCCGAATGTTTTGCCACTGAGGACCAGAAGACCGGTATGCAGGCTTTCCTGGCCAAGGGCAAGGCGGAGTTCAAGAACAGATAATTAGATAGAACAAAACACTGACAGTTATGACAATAGACAAGATTTCCGTTATCGGCACCGGGACCATGGGCTCCGGTATCGTACAGGCTCTGGCTCAGGCCGGCCGCAAGGTGACCATGAAGAGCCGCAGCGAGGCTTCCAACACCAAGGCCATGGGCCGCATCACCAAGTCCCTCGGCAAGCTCGTCGAGAAAGGCAAGATGGAGCAGGCCGCTATGGACGCCACTCTAGCCAACATCACAGTTACCACCGACTACAAGGACATCGCCGATTCCGACCTGATCATCGAGGCCGCAGTGGAGGAGATGGACCTGAAGATCGAGCTCTTCAAGATGCTGGACGGTCTATGCAAGCCTGAGACCATCATCGCCACCAACACATCCTCGCTGTCCATCACCGGCATAGCCGCCGCTATCTCCAGGCCCTGCCACGTGATAGGCATGCACTTCTTCAATCCCGCCACAGTGATGAAGCTCGTGGAGATCATCAAGGGACAGAGGACCTCACAGGAGGTGTTCGACGCAGTGTTCGCCCTCTGCCAGGAGATCGGCAAGACCCCCGTGGCAGTCAACGAAGCCCCCGGTTTCGTGGTCAACCGCATCCTGATTCCGATGGTCAATGAGGCTGTGGGCATCCTCGCCGACGGAGTGGCCTCCCGTGACGATATCGACGCGGCCATGAAGCTCGGAGCCAACCATCCGATGGGTCCCCTCGCCCTGGCCGACTTGATCGGTCTGGACGTGTGCCTGGCCATCATGGAGGTGCTGCACCGCGAGTTCGGGGACGACAAGTACCGCCCTCATCCTCTGCTGAGGAAGATGGTGCGTGCAGGACTGCTCGGACGCAAGACGGGAGAAGGATTTTACAAATACTAAAATTTAAGCATTACTGAATATGAATTTCAAACTCACACCGACACAGTCGCTTTTCAGGCAGATGATCAGGGAGTTCGCCGAGAAAGAGGTAAAGCCCCTGGCAGCTGAGATCGACGAACAGGAGAGATTCCCCATAGAGACGGTCCAGAAGATGGCTCCGCTCGGACTCTTCGGCATACCCCTCCCCGTTGAATACGGCGGGGCAGGCGGGGACAACATCATGTACACCATCGCAGTAGAGGAGCTCTCGAGAGTCTGCGCCACTACCGGCGTGGTCCTCTCGGCCCACACTTCCCTCTGCCTGGCTCCTATCTTCGAGCACGGCACGGAGGAGCAGAAGCGCAAGTATCTGCCCAAGCTGGCCTCCGGCGAATGGCTCGGAGCCTTCGGTCTGACCGAGCCCAACGCCGGTACGGACGCCTCGGCCCAGCAGACCACAGCTGTCCTCGACGGGGACGAGTGGGTGCTCAACGGCAACAAGATATTCATCACCAATGCCGGCCATGCCCATGTCTACGTAATTTTCGCCATGACTGACAAATCCCTGAAGAACAAGGGTATCTCCGCCTTCATCGTAGAGGACGGCACTCCCGGCTTCGAGGTGGGCAAGAAGGAGCTGAAGCTCGGTATCAGGGGCTCGGCCACCGCAGAGCTTATCTTCTCCGACTGCCGTATACCCAAGGCCAATCTGCTCGGCAAGGTGGGTGGGGGCTTCGCGATAGCCATGAAGACCCTCGACGGAGGCCGCATAGGTATTGCCTCGCAGGCCCTTGGAATAGCCCAGGGAGCTCTCGACGAGACCGTCAAGTACACCATGGAACGCAAGCAGTTCGGCAAGTCCATCTCCCAGTTCCAGAACACCCAGTTCCAGATGGCCGACCTGAAGACCAAGGTCGAGGCATCCCGTCTGCTCGTCCGCTCCGCAGCCTTCAAGAAGGACTGCAAGGAGCCTTATTCGGCCGATGCCGCCATGGCCAAGCTGTTCGCTGCAGAGACCGCTATGGAAGTGACCACCAAGGCAGTGCAGTTCCACGGAGGCTACGGCTACACCCGCGAGTATCCCGTGGAGAGGATGATGCGCGATGCCAAGATCACCGAGATCTACGAGGGTACATCCGAGGTACAGAGAATGGTGATAGCAGCCAGTATGTTTAAAAAGTAAAATCAGGAAAGTATGAATATAGTAGTTTGTATCAAGCAGGTACCCGATACCACCGAGATCAAGATCAATCCTGTTACCGGTACCCTCATCAGGGACGGAGTGCCCAGCATCATGAATCCCGATGACAAGGGCGGACTGGAGATGGCCCTCCGTCTGAAGGACAAGTACGGGGCCAATGTAACGGTCATTACCATGGGACCTCCCCAGGCCGACCTGATTCTGAGGGAAGCCTTCGCAATGGGTGTGGACAGGGCGATACTCCTAACTGACAGGAAGTTCGCCGGAGCCGACACCCTCGCTACCTCCAATGCTCTCGCCGGAGCTCTCAGGACCCTGGACTGGGACATTGTCATCACCGGCCGTCAGGCCATCGACGGTGACACCGCCCAGGTAGGCCCTCAGATTGCAGAGCATCTCGATGTGCCTCAGGTCTCGTACGTATGCGACCTCGAGGTGGAGAAGAGCGGCAAGGCCCTGCGCGTGACCAAGGAGACCGAGGAAGGGGTACAGATACTCGAGGCTCAGATGCCCTGTCTGCTGACTGTTCTCGCCTCAGCCGTAAAGCCCAGGTATATGAGCGCTCCCGGCATAGTCGAGGCCTATAACAAACAGGTCGAGATCTGGGGCGCCGACCATATCGACGTGGACGAGACCAAGCTCGGACTCAAGGGTTCTCCGACAAAGGTGCTCAAGGCCTTCACCAAGGGTCTCAAGGCTCCCGGAGAGGTATTCGAGGTGGATGCCGAGGAGGCTGTGGGCATCATCGTCTCCCGTCTCAAGGAGAAATTCATCATCTAACAGTGTAACACCGTTAATATTTTACAGATATGATCAACAAGAACGACTACAAGAACGTATATGTGTTCGCAGAACAGAGAGGCGGTGTTATCCAGCCTGTTGCCCTCGAGCTCATAGGCAAGGCCCGTGACCTGGCCGGGGCCCTCGGCTCCAAGGTGGTGGCCATGCTCGCAGGCTACAATGTGGAGCATCTCATCCAGCCCCTCTTCGAGTACGGCGCCGATGAGGTGGTGGTTACCGACCACATCGAGCTCAAGGACTATCTTACCGAGCAGTACGCTCAGTCCATATATCAGATTATCACCGCCATGCGTCCCGATATCGTGCTCTTCGGAGCCACCACCATCGGACGCGACCTGGCGCCCAGGCTCTCGGCCCGTCTGGCTACCGGCCTCACCGCCGACTGTACGAAGCTGGAGATATCCGAGGACAAGCAGCTGATGATGACCCGTCCCGCTTTCGGCGGCAACCTGATGGCCACCATCATGTGTACCGAGCACCGTCCCCAGATGTCCACGGTCCGTCCCGGAGTGATGCCCAAGCGCGATCCCGAGCCCGGACGCACCGGCTCCATCGTCCGCTTCGAGACCAAGTTCGACCACTCCAAAATCCGCGTAAAACTGCTCGAGGAGGTCCGCGAGGAGAAGAACAAGGTAGATATCACCGAGGCCAAGATTCTCGTCTCAGGAGGCCGCGGAGTGGGCTGCAAGGAGGGATTTGCCAAGCTGCAGGAGCTTGCGGAAGTCCTCGGCGCCGAGGTTTCCGCATCCAGGGCCATGGTCGACGCCGGCATCATGCCGCACGACCGTCAGGTGGGCCAGACCGGAAAGACCGTACGTCCCGACCTGTACCTCGCCCTCGGTATCTCCGGTGCCATCCAGCACCTGGCCGGTATGGAGGAGTCCGCCTTCATCGTGGCCGTGAACAAGGACAAGTTCGCGCCCATCTTCAATGTATCCGATATCGGTATAGTAGGAGATGTCAACAAGATAGTGCCCCTGCTGGCCGAGAGATTACGTAAAGAGATGCAGAAATGAAAAGACTATGCATACTGATGCTTGCACTGCTGCCGATTACGGCCGCGGCGCAGGCGGAAAGTGTCCTGAAGAGGGGGACCGGCGCAGTTGCGTCCGGTTCCTCTTTTACTTTTGGACTTTTCCAGGAAATAGCCGCATATGATGACGGAAATATTATATTTATTTCGCCTCTTAGTGCTTCTCTGGCATTGTCCATGACAGCTGTTGGTGCGGATGGAACTACTCAGGAAGAAATGATTTCAGCTCTTGGTCATGATTGTTCAATAAAAGAACTTAATGCATACAATAAGAGTGTTATGGCGATGCTGTCATCCAATTCAGACGGAGTTGTGCTGAATGTAGCTAACTCTTTGTGGATTTCAGATCGGTTTCCGGCAAAGAAGAAATTTATAAAGACTGTAAAGAAAAATTATGCAGCAGAGGCCGCAAATCTAGATTTTTCGGATCCTTCATCTCCGTCTGTCATCAACCGCTGGTGTGCAGATAATACAGCCGGCCGCATCGACAAGATGTTAGATAGGATAGAACCTAACATGGTGATGTATCTGCTCAATGCCCTTTATTTCAAGGGTGACTGGCAGGTACCGTTTGACGGTGAGCGTACACGGGAAGATGTGTTCCATGGCGATGATGCCGACAGCAGGGTGAGGTTTATGCACAATACTGAGCATTTTCATTACTATATAGGTGCGGAAGGCTCTATGCTGGAGATGCCGTATGGGGAGGAAGGTGCTTATGTCATGGATGTACTTCTGCCTGGTGAGGGTGTCTCGGTGGATGAATTTGTTTCAGGACTGGATGAGGAAGGACTTGCGGTATTTACAGGTTTGTTACAATTCGGCAAGGTCAAAGTTACAATGCCTTCATTTAAAGCAGAGTATGAGACATCACTCGTCAACTTTCTTAAACATCTTGGAATGAATACAGCCTTCACAGTCTCAGCTGACTTCTCCGGAATATCAAAGGATCCGTTGATGATAAGTGATGTAAGGCAGAAAACATTCATAGAGGTCAATGAGAAAGGGTCTGAAGCTGCTGCTGTGACATCTGTCTCAGTAATGCGCACTACGGCACTTCCTCCGGACTATGCAGTGTTTACAGTAGACCGTCCTTTCGTCTTCCTTATCCGGGAGAGAGCGACCGGAACAGTGCTCTTCCTTGGAATGGTCCGGAATCTTTAAAATATGGCCGGCGGACAGAATTCCGGCCGGCCTTTTAAATCAGTATCTTATGGGAAAGTATATTGGAATAATTCAGAGGTTGCTGAAGAATAAGGTGATGCGCTTTGCCTCCATGCTGGTCATACTGATGTCCATATCATGTGTGATACTCTCATCGTTTAAGGAGTTCCAGCCGTATGGATGGCTGTTCCAGAGTTTTATACATCTGGCTTCACTGCTCTTCCTCATAGAGTACGTCCTCAGGATTTATTCGGCACCGGCGCTTAATCCGGAGCTGCCCGCATACAGGAGCCGTCTCAGGTATATCTTCTCATTTTACGGTATTGTGGATTTTGTGGCTGTAATTCCTTTTGTGATGACCTACTTCTATTGGGATACGGAGACAGTCCACATCATCATTCTTCCGTATGTTTTCATCGTCTTCAAACTGATACGTTACTCAACAGCCTTTCAGCTTATACTCAAGGTGATGAAGAGTGTCCGCTCGGAACTGTTGACGGCATTCACCGCCTGTCTTATCATCATCTGCTTTTCGGCCATACTGGTATACTTCGTGGAGAAAGGTGCCCAGCCCGAAGTGTTCAAGAACATCGGCGACAGCATGTGGTGGGCTGTAATCACCTTCACTACAGTCGGATACGGAGACATTTATCCTGTTACTCCCATCGGCCGCATTCTCTGTGCTTTCATCAGTTTCGTGGGAATAGCCATGCTGGCCATCCCCACCGGTATCATAAGTTCGGCGTTCATCGCTTCGATGAAGGACAAACTTTCGAAAAAGAACTGAAATTATTTCACCCAGACTTCGATGGCGGTCCGGGAGGCGCCGTTGAGCAGCTTGCCGCTCTGCCAGTCGAGTGCGGGATACTCTTTTCTGAGCTGGGCAGCGGAGTTGGTGATGCCGCTGCCGCCGGAGGTGGCGAAGGGGATGACGGTCTTGCCTGAGAAGTCGTAGGTCTCTAAAAAGGTGTTCACGGCACGGGGCGCGAGGTTCCACCAGATAGGGTAGCCGATGTAGATTACGTCATAGCTGCCGGCGTTCTGCAGGTCTGCCTTGATGGCGGGGCGGGACTTGGAGTCGTTCATTTCCTTAGTGCTGCGGGATGTCTTGTCGGTCCAGTCGAGGTCGGCGGCAGTGTATTCCTGTACGGGAGTGATTTCGTAAAGGTCTCCGCCGGTGACTTCTGCAATAAGTTTTGCAACCCTCTCAGTAGTTCCGGTGGCTGAGAAGTAGGCCACGAGTGTCTTTTTACTGTTCATAACTTGCTGATTCTGTGCAGTGGCCGTCAGGCATACCGCCAGGGCCGCCGCAATGGTTGGAATAATACGTTTCATATTCGATGGATAATTTTTCTGCAAAGTTACATTCCGTGCCCGTACCGTCCGCAACCCGGATTACAGAATAATCTCCCAATTTTACTTTATGACTCCAGAAACTCCCGGAGGGCCGTGCCTCCGTCGATTGAGGGGCAGTATTCCTCCAGCACATTGAACTGCGGAGAGCGGCCGTAGATGGCGATGCCGTCCTTGAGAGTGTTGAGTACGCAGACATCTCCGGCGATACCGCAGACATCCACCACTTCGATATCCAGGCGGTAGAGCAGGAAATCTATGTGGCGGGCCGAACAGAGGTTCTTGAAGATGGAGTACTCCTCGAAATTTTTCTTCTCGCCCTTGCGGAACATCTTCACCTCACCCTGAGTATTGTACACGGCGTCCATAATCGGCTGATAGACGGCAGCACCAATGGTATTCACCACGCAGTGCATCGGCCACTGCCCTCCATTCTCGTAGAACGAGCAGTGTCGGTAGGGATGCTGGTCCATGGTTATCAGCTTGCAGATGTATTCCCCGTCGGTCCTGAGGATGTAGTCGGCAAGAGCGTCCATTTTTTCCTTTGCACCTTCCACCTTCAGGCTTCCGCTTATGAAGTCTATCTGCGGGTCTACGATCATTAACAGCTTTCTCATATCATTTTCATTTAAAAGTTCCAAACAGCATTTTATTCTTCAAAACCCGTGCCCGCTCCTTCCGTATTCACGTCGACAACTGAATTATCCGCGCTGTCTCCACCGCTGAGGTATTCCTTGACCATTTCCAGGATACGCTCCCCGTATTTTTCCGCGCCGGCCTTGCCGAAATACGGGACCCGCAGCAGCGACGGCAGGTCCTGCGGCAGTAGGTTGCTGATGCCGAGAAGGGCCTTCTGCTGAAGGACGACGTACGCAGGGACATTCCTTGCAGTTGCCTCCGAGCGGCGCCAGGCCACCAAGGCGCTGAACAACCTGGGATGCAGGATATCCGCCGGAACCTCCACCTTCTGCTCCTTCGTCTTCTTATTTTCCTCTGAGGTGGACTTTGCCTTTTTAGGTGCGGGACCGGGCCCTTCTATTGACAACAGGTCCTTCTTGCGGAGATAGGCGCAGGTCTCGAAGCCGGTGCCTGCGGTAAATTCCAGGAGGGCGGTCCGGAGGCGGAGACTGTCGTAAAATTCCTCCATGCTCTGGCTCAGCAGCTTTTCTATCTCCTTGTTGTCCGAACTCAGGCGGGAATCGGGGTTGAATATCTCTCCGAGAGCCTCGAGTTTCTCCCTGAAGTACTCAGCGCCGGAGCGGATTCTCTCCTGCAGGACGGAGCTGGAGGCATAGCCGTCGGGAGTACTTTCCACCATCCGGGTGTACTGGGGGCGGAATTTCAGGGCAACTTCCGTCACCTCTGCGGCAAAATGCTCCAGAGCCTCCCGGTGTCCGGCTATCTGCTTGGGATAGAGCTTCTGGAGGTGCTCTTCAGCTGTCCGGATGTATTTTCTCAGAGGTTTCTCTATCCCGGAAAAATCAAAGAGGTCCGTCAGCAGGTCGAGGAAATACTGCCGCCGGAGCGTCCCTATGCGTTCCGCATCCGGTTCGGTGAGCTTGCTCTGCCGGGTAAAATCCTCCACGGCACTGTCGCTTATGACCGTCCGGGAGGCGAGGGGAGAGCTCAGCACCAGGCCTTCGAGGGTCCGGCAGCGGCTCAGGGCCACATAGGTCTGGCCGTGGGCAAATGCGGCGCGGGCATCGATGATGGCCCGGTCAAAAGTCAAGCCCTGGCTCTTGTGTATCGTGATGGCCCAGGCCGGCTTCAGCGGATACTGGCGGAAGGTGCCCTCGACCTCCTCGCGGATCTCCCGGGTGTCCTCGTCCAGGACGTAGCGGGCATTGCTCCATGTCTCCTGATGAATGGTGTACGTGGCTCCGCTGTCGCGGCACTGCACTTCGATCATGTCTTCCGAGATATCCGTAACCTCACCTATCGTGCCGTTGACGTAGCGGTGCTCGCCGGAGGTATCGTTCTTGACGAACATTACCTGCGCTCCTTTCTTTAAGGTCAGGGTCTCGTCGGCGGGGTAGGCATAGTCGGGGAACTTGCCTTCGATGACGGCCTGGAAAGAGTAGGAGGGCCCCGCGAGCAGGTCCATCTCCCGGTCGTTGATGCGCTGGGCCTGGAGGTTATGGGTCACCAGGTGGATATAGCCGTCTTCTTCCTTGGGATGAAAATCGGGGATGTACCGCTCGTTCAGGGCCTTCAGCACATCCTTCCCGCAGCGGCCGTCCCGGATGCTGTTGAGCAGGTCCAGGAAGCGGCTGTCGCTCTGGCGGTAGACCTTCTTGAGCTCCACGGTGCAGAATTCGGTTTTGCGGAGAGCAGTGCTGGAAAAGAAATAAGGGGTGTCGTAGTACGTTCTAAGCATTTCCCACTCCTCGTCCTTCACTACAGGCGCGAGCTGCTGCAGGTCCCCGATCATCAGCAGCTGCACACCGCCGAACGGCTTGCTGCGGTCCCTGAAACGCCTCAGAACACTGTCCACAGAGTCCAGCAGGTCGGCGCGCACCATGCTTATCTCGTCTATCACCAGCAGGTCCATGCTCCGGATGATGTTCTTCTTCTCGCGGCTGAAACGGAAATACCTTGCCGCCTGAGCTCCGCCGCCGGCAGTAAACGATGTATCAGGAATATATGGTGCGAAAGGCAGTTGGAAAAACGAGTGCAGCGTCATACCGCCCGCATTGATGGCCGCAATCCCCGTAGGCGCCAGCACCACCATACGCTTCGTACCCTCGTCCCTCAGCCTTTTCAGAAAAGTCGTCTTGCCCGTCCCCGCCTTACCGGTCAGAAACACATGAACCCCCGTCCTCTCAACCAGCTCCCACGCCAGTCCCAGCTCTCTGTTCTCTTCCATTCTCTCAGTGTTTTAAAGTTAGGCTGGTAAAGTTATGGAAAAAATTTGGGAATGTAAATATTTTTCTATCTTTGCAGCCGCATTCGGGAAACAGGCGACGCTCAGTACCTAAAAGAGTACAACAAGGCGTGCGAGCCCATCCGAATGACTCCGGGTCCGGTAGCTCAGCTGGATAGAGCAACAGCCTTCTAAGCTGTGGGTCTTGGGTTCGAATCCCAACCGGATCACAGACGCAACAAGCAGGATGCGCCCGACCTTAAGGTTGGGCGTTTTTTTGTGCCGGAAGGGCACTCCGGAAGCTTGCTTACGGAATGTTCTTGCGGTGCAAAAAATCCGGGCAAAGCCCGGCACATCCTGCGTCCCCCGGCGTATGTAAGATCGCCCGCGGCGCAGGGTCAGGGAAAAAGCCGCCCCGCGCGGCTTAATCCCAACCAAATAACCATTCAACATCCCCAACCTCGACATCCCAAAACAGTCTGTTACACTCAGCTCCACATATCCCAATGTCTCATAGAAACTTACACGAATTACGCGATTTACAGACTGAAGACTTTCACTGCGTGTCTGTTATCCCGCTATTCGCATACATTGCTATATGACAGCATTTTACACGGAATCATCGGATAACAGACTCATCCTGGAGAAAATATGCTGACCGCAGACTACCCCAGCCACAGCACCTTCCAGGCGCATTTGAAGAAATACACGCCTCAGGCGTACCGTTCTGTCTGTTGTCCGCATGATTCCGTAATCGTTTGTTTTCCAGCGAAATGTTCAAAACGGTCAACTACAGACTTAAAAATTCACCTTGCGCGGCTTAATCTCAACCCCTTATTTAAGTAGTTCAAAGTAATGGCAGTCTATGAATTCTCCGTTTTTAAAGCACGCTTTTTCATGAATCCCGCATTTCCTGAACCCATTCTTTTCCAGCACTTTCATTGAAGCCGGATTGTTTGCGTATACATTAGCGTAGATACGTATTGCATCGGTATTAAGGAAGTAATCGTCTATGGTATGTCGCAGCACGGCGGTCATTATTCCTCTGTTCCAGTAACATTCTGCGAGCCAGTAACCTAGTTCGGCATTATAGCACTCCACATCTGTTCCACGAATAAAAAAACTGAAACTGGCATATCCCTTTTGCCGCACTTCTTCCGGTGAGCGGCCGCAGAGGAACAGCGGATTGGACGATACATAGAGGAAATTCCTGCGATTATAGTCGATAATGTACAGACTGTGGTTCGTATTGCGCGCCAAGGCATTGGCCATAGCCACACAGATATCAGTCCGGACATAGTCACTCTCCGGAATCTTCATGGCCGTACTTATCGGGCGGAAAAAATTACCTGTATCGTTCTGCTGCATCTTGATTACCTTTCCAGAATCCACGCAAAGTCGGCATCACGGTCTGCTGCACAGGAGGCAGTCAGGATGGCGGCCAGTATGATGGCGGATGTGGGCTTCATATTTTCAAATATTTAAGTATTGTTCCTGATATAGTCGATGACGGTAAATCTCTTCTTGGCGGCCGGAGCCCCGGGGACGGTCTCCAACGTATGGACCGACAGCGGCTTGCCGTCGATGACCTGGCGGGATAGGAATGCCGCGATGTCGTAGAGGTTGCGGCTCATGGGGAGGGAGGCTATCTCGTGTCCGGCATTGTCTATCTCGTAAAAATGACAGGGGGAGTCCAGGGATTCGAGGTTCCGGGCTATGGTCTCCGAGCCCCAGAGGCCGCCGAGGAAGGGAAGGTGGGCCTTGCGGAAGGGGACGATGCCGTCGGCATTGCCGTGGAAGAGCATGACGGGGCAGGGGAGGGTCTGCCAGTGCAGCTTCTGCTTGTCGGAGATTGCTCCTGCGAAGGATATCACCCCCGCGTAGCGGAATCCCTCCGGGAGGCGGGCCGCCAGGCTGTGGCTGTTGCAGCGGTAGTACTCGGCCTGCAGGACGGTGATGGCCCCGGCGCTGGAGCCGCTGATGACAATTTTCTCAGGGTCAATGCCCCAGGCCTCCCGCTGCTGCGCGATGTACCGCGTCGCGTCGTACAGGTCCACTACGGCTGTGTCAATGGCAGACTGGAGGATATTCATGAAATCGACGGGGGAGGGCCGTCCGTCGAAGGTTATCCGGCCCAGCATGGTGCGGTAGTCTATTGAGGCGACCGTGCAGCCGTGGCGGGCCAGAAACTCGAAATAAGGCACGAACATTTCGGAGTACCTTTCACCGAACCTGAAGCCTCCGCCGAAAACGAAGACAACTACGGGTGAGGCACATGAGTCCGCTCCGGGCACGAAATACCGGTCGAGCCGCAACGTGTCGGCGCCCTTGACGGCAAAGACCTCGGTCACTTTCCGGATTTCCGGAAGTCCTCCGGCGGAAACATGCTCCAGCATTTCCAGCCGGTCAAGACTTCTGACGGCGGATGCGGCCTCTTCGTACGGATGGGTATCGGTATCTGAGGATGAGGAGGTTCCGCGGCAGCCGGTCAGCGCCGAAAGAGTCAGGACGGTGGAGATGAGTACTGCCGGTATGCGGATGAAGGGGGTTGTCATTTTCATATTTTAGATGGCTTCTGAACGCAAATATAGGAAAATTTATAGTGCATGAGTAAAGGCATGATGTGGGAAATCCGATAAATGCTATCTTTGCGCGGTTATTTTGAAAACAGAAAATGGAAAGCTTTATCTTCTTAGGGATGAACCTGAACATGTGGCTTGTGCTGCTTACAATCCTGGTGGTCTTCGGGTTGATGTTATTTACGAAATTGCCCGGCGACTACGTGTTCATGGGAAGCCTGGTGGTCTTTGCCGTCACCGGCGTACTGCCTGTGAAAGATGCGCTCAGCAGCTTCGGCTCTGAGTCGGTGGTCATGACGGGCACGCTGTTCGTCATAATAGCCGGACTGGTGTATTCCGGTGTGCTGCAATGGATTGTCAAGTATTGTCTGGGGACGCCAAAGACCTATAGCAAAGCCCTCCTGAGGCTGATGCTGCCGGTCTCCATGATGAGTTCGATGCTCAGTAATACGACTGTAGTGGCACTGTTCCTGAAGGCCGTGCAGATGTGGGCGAAACGGCTCAATATCGCACCCTCCAAGCTCCTGATACCGTTAAGCTACGCCTCGGGACTGGGCGGCATACTCACCCTGATCGGCTCACCTACCAACTTAGTAATCGCCGGTTTCTATGCCGACGACACCGGCCAGTCGCTCGGACTTTTCACACCTACCGTCGTCGGACTGCTCTGTCTGGCTGTCGGCATCCTGTCCATGCTTGCGCTGAGCCGTCTGCTGCCTGTGCGGAAGTCTCAGTAGGACGCTTTGGAGAACGTATCAGACTATACGGTGGAGCTCATGGTTCCCACGGAGTGTCCCCATGTCGGCAAGACTGTGGAGGAAGCGGGACTGTACAATGTGGAGGGCGGTCATATCATCGAGATTATCCGCTTTGACCATGAGATTATATCGCCCGTAAGCAAGGACGAATTTATCTTCGGAGGCGACCGCCTGATATTCTCCGGGGACGTGGCGCGTATCCTGGAACTGAAGAAAACCCATCAGCTGGTCAATGCCACGCATCATGTGTTCAGCCTGAAGGAAGTGGAGGGCAACCGCCGCCTGCAGATGGCCAACGTGAAATTCACCAGTTCCCTTGTCGGAAAGAGGATGAGGGATACGGACTTCGAGGAGAGCAATGATGTAGTGGTGGTGGCCGTCGCAAGGGAAGGCGAGCGTATCCAGGACAGTCCGCGGGAAGTGGTTCTGGAAAAAGGAGACACCCTGCTGCTGGAATACAGCCCCTCCTTCCTGAAGCGTCAGGAAGGCTACGCCTCCGACCTGCAGCTCTTCGACTCTGAAAAGGTGCCGAACATCGGGAGCAAGACCGTACTCTCCGCCCTGATAATGCTCGCGATGATACTGCTGTCGTCGTTCAATGTGCTTCCGCTGATGTCCTCCTGCTTCCTGGCTGCGTTCGCCATGATCATCACCCGCTGCTGCAGCATCAAACAGGCCAGGGACAGTATCGACTGGAGCATCCTGATGATATTCGCCGGCTCGGTCTGCATGGGTATGGCGATTGAAAGGGTTGGGCTGGCGAAACTGCTGGCTGACAACCTGCTCGCACTGGCGGGCAACAGTCCGTTCTGGGTGCTGACGTGCATCTGCGTATGCGGTGTGGTGCTGTCGGAGTTCGTCAGCAATACGGCCGCTGCCGCCATCCTGTATCCCGTAGCATACGAGACAGCACTGGTAATGGACGTCAATCCGCTGACATTCTGCATCGGACTGCTCATCTCCGTCAGCCTGTGCTTCGCCTCGCCGATCGGTTCGCCTACCCACATGCTGGTCTACGGCCCGGGCGGTTACCGGTTCTCGGACTTCATGCGCATAGGTATCTTCATGAATATCATAATGCTGATAGCGACGCTGGTATTCACTCCGCTGGTATTCCCGTTCTAGAAATTCAGTCCGGAAATCATCGGCTTGTGCATTCCTGTTTTATTATGCGCAGGGCCTTGATGGCGGCTGGGAAGCCGATGTAGGGCAGGCACTGGATGACGGCGGCGGTCAGGATTTCGGGAGAGTTGCCGGCGGTGATGTTGCCGTGATAGTGGGAGTGGAGCTGGCTCTCGGCTTCCAGGGTGGTCAGGACGCAGTAGCCGAGCAGTTCGCGGGTCCGCAGGTCGAGTGCGCCGCGGCTGTAGATATCGCCGAAGAAATAGTCCGTGAGGAACCGCTCCACGTCCTTGCCCATATCGCCGGGCACACCTTCCATCACCGAGGCGATGCCGCCCGGATAGTGCTTGTCCTGAATGGCTTTGCCCGCCTCGTGGCGCGTTTCCTCCGTCACCGTGCCCTGCTTTTCCAGAGGCAGGGAGATACCCCGCTCCGTAAATACTTCATTGACCGTCGCCACGGCATTCAGCATCCTCGGAAAGCCGATGAACGGGGCGGTGAGATACATCACCTCGCGCAGCTCCTCGGGGGTAACACCTACATTGAGTGCCGCTCCGGCATGGGCCTTCAGCTGAGGGAGCGTCTGCATCGTGGCGAGGGTGATGCAGGTGATCATTTCCCTCTGCTTCAGAGTCAGATCACCCGTCTGAAATACATCGCCGAAGATGAACTTCTGAAGGATATCCATCATTTCCGGGTCCGTGCCCTGCCCGGTCAGGGCCTCGCCGCCGAACAGGGTGCGGTAATTCTGTTTGCATACTTCGATTCTGTCCATATTGTCCTCTGTTTGTGCCGTCGCGGACAGGCTGCATACCAGTGCGGCGGCGGTTATTACGATTGCTTTCCTCATGGTTATTCTCTTTTATCAGATGCAAAATTACGCCGGAACAAGGCGGAATGCCGTAACTATAAATGGGGGAAGCGTACCATTTTCACTGAATTTGCTTTATTTTGTACCGTCTGAAGTCCCGTAATTGCCAAACAGCTTTTCCGAATTCTTCCATAGAAACATATCCGCATATCCGGCAAGATTCTCATCAGAACCCAACGTCCGCTTCAGCCTTTGTAGTTTAGCTTTCAGCACGGTTGGCAACGCCAATACCTCGTAGAGCAAGTTATTCTTAGAGTGTCCTAATTATTCTCCCAGTCGAACATATTCTTCATCGGTCACGGGCTCCAGCCACTCGTTGGATGTATTTTCTCCGGGAACCTCAAAGGCAAGGTGCGCGAACCAACTGTCAGCCGCCGCTCCGTGCCAGTGCTTCACATTCGCCGGGATGTGGATGACATCGCCCGGAAGCATCTGCACGGCAGGCTTGCCTTCCTCCTGATACCAGCCCTTGCCCGCCACGCAGACCAGCATCTGTCCGCCGCCTTTAGTCGCATGGTGAATGTGCCAGTTGTTGCGGCATCCCGGCTCGAAAGTGACATTGCTGAAAGGTATCTGCTCCTTGGATATCGGAGCCAGATAGCTGTTGCCGATAAAATACTTGGCGTATGCGGTGTTCGGCTCGCCGATGGGGAATATCATTTCCCGCTGGAAAGCGGCCTTTCCCTCCGCTTCTGTCGTCTGTGTAATCTTTTCCTGTGCCATAATTCCTTGAATATTAATCATTGTTGCTGCGAATAATAAAAACAGTATCCTTTTCATGTGTTGAATATATTATTTTATAAAGTTGTTAATCCGGTTGGCAGGGTTGAGCGGTGTCTGGTCTATTAGTTCCAACGATTTGACCATGTGCAGCGTCCCCTGCTTGTATTTCTGGAAATGCGCGGAAGCGATGTGCTTGTCGTATGCCTTCCGGCTCGCGTATGTTTCAAGAATGGTTATCCTGCAGGAGTTCTCTTTCTCGGCAACGGCATACATCGTCAGCACGCCCGGTTCGGTACGCAGGGAGACTTCGCCCACCTCGGTCACATATTCTATATATTCATCGAGGGACTCCGGATAGACTTCGATTTTCGACAGGCGCACGATGCCGTCGGCAGCCATCGGTTCCTTGGCGCACATGCCCGGCTGCTGGGATGAATGTGTGTTTCTCTCTGTCCCGCCGCATGAAAGCAGTCCGAACATAAATAATAATGCGGCTAATAGATTCCGGACCATTACTCTGCTCCTAATTCTCCCAGCCATTCCGGGATGCGTGCAGCCATATTGCCCAGCGTGCTTGATGTGAGCAACAGCATCAATGGGATTTTTCATATATGCCTCCTTTCTATAAACTTGTCAATATCGGATTTTCTTGATAATCTTTGCCGGGACTCCACCGACCACTACATCGGCCGGTACATCTTTAGTTACGACAGCTCCAGCAGCCACGACCGCATTGTCGCCGATGGTCACGCCCTGCAGGATAGTCGAGTTTGAGCCGACCCACACATTCTTGCCCAACACAATCGGTGCTGGATAAGTGTTCTTGCGGTCTTCGGGCGACAAACCGTGGTTCAGAGTGGCGAACACGACATTGTGTCCTATCTGACATCCGTCGCCAATGACAACGCCGCCATGATCCTGAAAATGGCAACAGGCATTGATAAAGACATTCTCACCGACGGTGATGTTCTTACCGAAGTCCGTATAGAACGGTGGAAAAACACGCAGCGATGAAGGCACCTCATAGCCGAACAACTCCGAAAGGAGTGTGCGTACTTCTGCCGGGGTGTGATAAGCCGTATTCAACCGGAAAGTGATACGACGTGCGGCATTGCTCATCTCGTCCATGAACAGATGTATTTCCTCGGTACTAAGAGCATGTCCTGTCTTTACATAGTCTTTGAATTCATTGATTGTCATATTGTTGCATTTTAATGATTGCTTTAGTATCAACTTATTATTTTCCCATCGTTTCCTTCACTTTCGCCAATAGGTTAGGAATGTCCAGATGCTGCGGGCACTTCGTCAGACATTCGCCGCAGGCTACGCACGAGGATGCCGGGTCGCCGCGCTGGACGGGCGACATCGAGACGGTGTAATCCGCCATTGCCCTTTCTTTGTTTTTGTGCAGGATGTAGTTGTTGTACACGTAGGCGAAGATGTAGCCGATGGCGACATTGTGCGGACAGGGGATGCACTGGTAGCAGCCCGTGCAGTCGATGTGGCCCGGTGCGTGGCGGTAGGCATAGATGGCAGCTCCCAACGCCTCGCGCTCGGCAGGGGTGAGCATGTTGGGGCGGGCTTTGGCGGCGTACTTCAGGTTCTCCTCCACATCCGCCATGCTGCCCATGCCGCTCACTGCCACGCTGACTTCGGGGATGTCCCACAGGTAGTCCAACGCCCATTCCGTGTCGGGCTTACGGATGCCCGTGGAGGCAAGCTCGTCGCGCATCACCTGCGGCAGATTGGCGAGGAATCCCGTGCGTACGGGCTTCATTACCGCCAGTCCCATGCCGTTGGCAGCGGCAAATTTCGGGCCGAGCACGCCCGCCTCGTATTCGTAATCCAGGTAGTTGTGCTGGATGAGGCAGAAGTCCCAGGCGGGCGTGTATTCCACCACCTGCTTGAACAGTTGCAGGCTGTCGTGGAAGGAGAAGCCCATGAAGCGTATCTTGCCCTGCGCTTTCAGCCGCTCCATCTTCTCGATGAGCTTGTAGGGCAGCACGTAGTCTTTCCACGCGCGGTGCATGATCATGTGGATATGGTAGAAGTCGATGACGTCTGTGCCGATGGTGCGGCGCGACTGGTCGAAGAACTTCTCGAAGTCATCCGCCGACTGCATCTCCCACCACGGCATCTTGGACGTGACATATACCCGGTCGCGCCAGCCCCCGGCAAGGGCTTTGCCCACCGCCTGCTCGCTCTCGCCGCCGAGATAGACGCGCCCCGTATCTATGTAGTTCACGCCGCCCTCAATGGCACGGCGCACCATCGGCGTGGTCTGGTCGAAATCCACGTGCCCGTTCTTCATCGGCAGGCGCAGCATCCCGAAGCCCAGTGCCGATACGTTCACACCCGTGCGTCCCATCGGGCGGTACTGCATCTGCGGATTGTAATTGAGAATGTCTTTCGACATCTCTTCCCTCGCCACTTGCCTTTCGGCTTCCTGCGCAATGACTTTCGGGCCGCCCACCGCTCCTACGGCTGCGGCGAGAAGACCACTTTTTATAAAATCGCGTCTGTCCATATTCTTACTTTTTATTTAGCCAAACCTCTCACCATGTCGGACAGCCCTTTTAGAATTTCAACTTCGTTAGCCTCCAAGGGTATGGAAGTCTCTCCGTAGATGAAACAGCGCAAGAGTTGCTGCGGCGTAACGTGGTGGCGGTCAGCGATGAAGCACACCGCCTCGTCCGCGCACAAATTTTCAGGTAATGCTGTTTTCTGCTCCATGCTGTTCTTCTCGTTTTTATCCGATGCAAAATTACACCGGAACAATGCGTAATGCCGTAACCATAAATGGGGGAAGCGTACCATTTTTACGGAAATTGCATTCTGCGTAACCTATTGTCCGTGAAATGCTCTATCTTTGTATTACTTTAACAGGCAGAGCAATGAGCAAGATACTGAAAGTAAGGAACGTCAACGACTATGCCCGCTACGTTGGATGCGTAGAGCAGCATCCGTTGGTCAGCGTCATTGACTATGCCGAGGTGTCGCCCGTGCGCCACAGCCTGAATGATTACGGCGTGTACGGCATCTTCTTCCACGACGAGGCGGAGATAGACCTGGCATACGGCTGCGGCAAGTATGATTACAAGAAGGGTACGGTCATCTGCGTGGCTCCCGGACAGGTGGGTGGCAAGGAGGACAATGGGGAGGAGGTGATGCTGACGGGCTGGGCGCTGCTTTTCCACCCGGACCTGCTGCACGGCTTCCCGCTTGAAAAGCGCATCCGGGAGTATTCCTTCTTCGATTACCGTATCAACGAGGCCCTGCACATGACCGAAGAGGAGCACGACATCCTGGCCTCCCTGATGCGTCAGGTACGCGAGGAACTGGGCAAGAAGCCGGACGAACTTCAGCGGGCCATCCTCGTGGGCTACATCGAACTGGCTCTCAACTTCTGCCAGCGGTTCTACAACCGCCAGTTCGTCACCCGGAAAATAGAGAACTCCGACATCCTCGTCCGCTTCGACCGCCTGCTCCGCGACTATTTCGAAGACAGCCTCCAGTATACCATTGGCCTGCCCACAGTGCAGTATTGCGCCGACAAACTCTGCATGTCGCCCAACTATTTCGGCGATGTCATCAAGAAAACCACCGGAGACACGGCGAGCAACCACATCCGCCAGTTCGTCATCCAGCTTGCCAAGAACGGGCTGGCGGCAGGGGAAACCGTCTCCCAAGTATCCGACCGCCTCGGCTTCGAATACCCCCAGCATTTCAGCCGGATGTTCAAGAAGCAGGAGGGGGTTACGCCGTCGGAGTTCTGCCAGCGACTGCGGAACTGACAGATTACAGGTTGACGACCGTAATGTAATTCATATCATTTTCTTGGATTTATGGAAAACATTATCAGAAAGATAAGAACGTATTATCCGGTTTCGGACGAAGCACTGGAGGCGTTGGGGTGTTCTCTCATGTACCAGCCATGCACATGCTCCTGCACTCAAGCTGCATACCACAATAATAATACCGGTCGTATAGAGTATGTTCCCCAGTCCGGTCAGCGGTGACAATATGCCTCCGAACAGGAATATCAGAAATCCGAGCACGGCCGATGCATTGCCCGAATTGCCGCGCTCCTGATCAAGAGCCAGTGTAGTGGAGCTTGGTAATATAAGTCCCAGAAACAGAAGGAAGATGAACAGACAGATTTCTACTATTGCCACATGGGCATTTCCCATCAGCACGCCTGCTGCCAGCAGACTGACTCCTCCGAAACCTACAGCCCCGGCTTTCAGAGCTTGTTCTGCAGTGCGGAAGAACGGAACAGTAAGGCTTCCCAGCATTATTGCCAAGGCGTTAGCCCCGAAACATAAGCTGTATGCCATGGGCGAGAGCCTGTAATGTTCCTGAAAGATAAAGGGAGATGCGGCGATGTATGCAAACATCACGCCCATGGCAAATGCCTGCGTCAGCACATAACCTATAAAGCGTTTGTTGCGGAGTACAGGCATGTAATAGAGGAATGAAGACAGTACATCTGAGCATATTCTCCGCTCTCTCGGAAGCGATTCCTTGAAGAAACACAATGCTGCGATCAATGAGAGCCCGATGGCAAGCAGAATCCAGAAGATACCTTTCCAGTCGGTCGTTTCCAACAACAGTCCGCCAAGCACCGGAGCGCAAATTGGGGCCAGGCCCTGAACGCTGCTCAGCAAGGCATAAAAACGGGTCAATTCCCGCCCTTCATAAAGATCTGTCGCTATGGACTTGGAGATGACTACGCCACCGGCTCCAGCGATGCCCTGCAACAGGCGGAAAAAGATAAACCAATGTATATCCGGTGCATACAGACATCCTGCCGTTGCTATGCAGAACAGAACCAGCGAAGCCAGCATTGTCATTTTGCGTCCATACCTGTCGCTTAATGGACCGATTACCAGCTGGCCTACGGCGAGTCCGACCATGCTGAAAGTCAAGCTCAGCTGAACATACGATGCTGTAGTATGGAAATACCCGCCCAGAGCCGGCAATGCAGGAAGATAAAAATCTGTTACGAAAGGACCAAATGCGGCGATGATACCGACTACTGTGAGGAGATAGAGGTCTGAATTTCTTGTTTGAGTTACCATTGTCAGTCATACTGTTTATCGGGCGCAAAGTTCGCCACTTTTACCGGATGCATTTCGCTCCATCCCAAGCTGAAATCGTCCAGTTAGTGATTATATTTGCGTCATGAATTCCACATCATTGTTTTATATCACTCCTGAGATAAACGAATTGTCCTGTTTGTTCCCACCAGACGAAGCGCAGCGCACCCCTGTCGGTTATGTTCATTTCGTGCTGGTGCTGCAAGGTGATGCCTTGGTGAAAATTGACAGCCATACCCTCCGGCTTCGCAAAGGCACTTTTCTTTTCCTCCTCCCTCAGATGCTGCTGCGCGGCATGTCGAGCTCTGAAGATTTCAAATATGAATACCTTCGCTTCGGATTCGACTATTTGTCTGATTTCCCCTTGTTGCTGAAAGCGGAGATATCTGACAACGCTGTCAATACTCCTCAGCGCCTGCTGGATGCGGATACATTTGAATTGGCAAACCGCTATTTCGATTTCATCCGCGAATGCCACGCCAGGCATACATCCGTACAAGCGGATACCACAAAAGGGCTGCTTTTCTCGTTTATAGTCGAATTTGGCCGCCTCTATGGCAGCTGCCCCATTTCCGATGCCGCATCCCGTCCTGACGAGTTGACGGACCGCTTCTTCAGTCTCCTGCATACTTATTATCGGGAAGAGCACAGGGCGGCTTTTTATGCCGACCGCCTCTGCGTATCGGACAAACACCTGATGCGGACCATAAAAATGCGGACTGGCAGTACGTTTCATTTCTGGTTATCGGACTTCCTGATACGCGAAGCCAAACTCCAATTGCGATCCACCAGCAAAACTATCTCACAGATAGCGGAGGAACTGTATTTCCCCAATTCTTCCTTTTTCGCACGGTTCTTCCGGAAGCATACCGGTGTCTCGCCTTTACAGTTCAGGAAAGAAGGAGCAGCTTTTTAAAATTGTACTACGGATGGTCAGACGGCCTTGCCAATCAATTTTTATTGGCAGTGACATCAGTACATTTTGCCTAATTATCGGCAGTCTAAATTTATTTACTTTTTATCGCGAATAGTAGCGATGCCTGTATAGAAGAGGATTGTCCGTAGAAATTAAGGATGGTAAGCCATATTTCCGAATGATTTGATGTCAAATTACCGAACAAATCAACGCCGAATTACCGAATTTTCAAAAAAAGTTGCTACTTTTGTACTCCAAACAGTTAGGTTATGGATGGTTACAAGCATAGGATAATGGACAGTCTGCTGGCTAAAAAGCTACAGGCTAAAGGAGCAGTACTCATAGAAGGCCCGAAGTGGTGCGGAAAGACCACGACTGCGGAAGAGATAGCGGCGAGCAAGGTGCTGCTGGCAAAGACAGACGCGAAGGAGCAGTTCAAGCGTTTGTTGGAGATAGACAGCGATGCGGCTCTGTCAGGTGAGGCACCGATGCTGATAGACGAATGGCAGACGGTGCCGAAACTGTGGGATGCCGTGCGTTATACCGTTGACCACCGCCGGAAGATGGGCCAGTTCATTCTGACCGGATCCGCAGTCCCCGACAAAGATGCGGAGAAAGAAAGGGAGCATTCAGGTACGGGACGCTTCGCATGGCTCACTATGCGTCCGATGACCCTGTCCGAGTCCGGCGAATCAAATGGCAGCGTCAGTCTTGCCGATCTGTTCACAGCCCCGGGAAAGTTACTTGAAAGGAACAGTCTTAAATTGCAGGACATTGCTTTTCTGATATGTCGTGGCGGCTGGCCGATGGCCGTAGGGCTTCCTGAAGAAGCGGCCTTGGAACAGGCATTCGATTATTACGACGCCGTGACGAAAGAGGATGTTACGAGAGTGGACGGTGTAAAACGTGCTTCTGAGAGAGTACGGCGTCTGATGCGGGCATATGCGCGTCATCAGGGCACACAGGCGTCGATAGCCACGCTGCGTGAGGATTTGAAAAACAACGACACCGCAACGCTGGACGACGACACCATCGTTTCATATCTTGAAGCCTTGAGAAAGATTTTCGTAGTGGAAGACATGCAGGCGTGGAACCCCAATCTTCGTTCGAAGACAGCCATCCGTACTGCCGATACCCGGTATTTCGTAGATCCGTCGATTGCGACAGCTGCGTTGGGAATGGGGCCGGCAGACCTTGTGAATGACCTGAACACCATGGGATTTTTCTTTGAGACTATGTGTGTGAGGGATTTGAGGGTATATGCCGAAGCATTGAACGGCAAGGTATACCATTACCGGGACAAGAGCGGGCTGGAATGCGACGCGGTGGTGCATCTGCGTAACGGACAATACGGACTGATAGAGATAAAGCTTGGCGGTCAATCTTTAATTGACGACGGGGTCAGGACACTCAACTCTCTGGCAGCGCAGGTCGATACCTCACGGATGAAAGCCCCGGCGTTCAAAATGGTACTGACCGCTACGGGCGAATATGCCTACCGGCGTTCGGAGGATGGTATTTACATCGTTCCAGTGGGCTGCCTGAAACTATAGCACACCTATGACCTGATGCTCAGACGGCCTTTCCCATCCTGTATGCCGCCTCCACTGCCGCATGCCCTTCTATTTCCCCCGGGGCATTCACACCTCCGGCGAATACAGAACCAGCGAACCGGGCATTCTCAAAGCATTCGATCCAGCCGCTTAATCCTGTGACGGCGCGTTCTGGAGTCTTGGGGTCCTCCTCGGCGGCCGAACTCAGGAAATAGATGTCCCGGAAATGATAATCCGTGGTGAACAGCGGGTTGGCACGGTCGAGAAGAGTCTTCAGCTGGCCGCTCATCTCATAGTAGTAGATGGGCGTAGCAAAAGCGATGACATCCGCCGCATACATTTTATCCACGATGGCCGGTGCATCGTCTGCGATAACGCATCTCTGAGTTTTCTGGCAGGCCAGACAGCCCGTGCAGAAATGCAGTTCCTTTCCCTTTAATGTAATAGTCTCAACTTCATTGCCGGCCTCAGCCGCACCTTTGGCAAAGGCCTCTGCCAGTGCGTCGGAGTTACTGTTGCGGCGCAGGCTCGATGATATTACCAGTATCTTTTTCATGCTGCAAAGATAGCGGTATATGTTTTAAAACGGATACCTGTTTTACTGGGGTAGGTGACGGTTTTACGGATGAGTGCCGCTGCTGCAAAAAATGGTTAGGTTTTGATGCGGAAATACCAACTTGTTGTGATTGTCCGCCTGAGCGGCCGGCGGTACCTTTGCAGCCGTAAATTCTGTAAAGGCAATAAGTATGAAATTAAGGACAATAGTTCTGACAATCACTGTCTTGACTGCCGCAGGTATGTGGGCGCCGCAAGTCTTGGCCGAAGCATACGCAGCGGCAGATACGTCTGCAAGGCAGGAAAGCAAGTGGACCAAGGCATTTTCCCGTCTGACAGTAGGCGGCTACGGTGAGGCCGTGGGAACATATAATTTCTACAGTGACAATGTTTTCCGATATCAGTTCCCGGACAGTTACCGCGATTCGAAGGGTCATGCACGCTTTGATCTGCCGCACGTGGTAATTATGCTGGGCTATGATTTCGGTAAAGGATGGACATTGGGGACTGAGATTGAATTCGAGCATGGTGGTGTAGAGGCTGCAGTGGAGATGGAGAACGAGGAAGCCGGTGAGTTCGAGAGGGAGATAGAGAGGGGAGGAGAGGTGGCCCTGGAGCAGTTCTGGATACAGAAGGAGTTCATGCCGGAACTCAATCTGAGAATGGGACATATCGTGGTGCCGGTCGGTGCAACCAATAACAAGCATCTGCCGACGGAGTTTTTCACAGCTTATCGTCCCGAGGGCGAGAACACCATCATTCCTTGCACCTGGCACGAAACCGGTATCAGCCTGTGGGGCCGCGCAGGGGACTGGAGATATGAGGTTCAGCTGCTGCCGGGACTTAACTCAGTGTTCTTCAGTAATTCAGAATGGGTCCACGGAGGCTCGGCATCACCCTATGAGTTCAAGCCCGCAAATCATCTTGCCGGAGCGTTCAGAGTGGACAATTACTCGGTAAAGGGTCTGCGGATGAGCCTGAGCGGTTATATCGGCAACAGTTTCAACAATGATATAGTGACTGAGGAGCGTTCCCGCTATGCCGGAGTAAAGGGCATGGTGATGATAGGAGCCTTCGATTTCGAGTATCAGGGACACGGACTTATAGTCAGGGGCAATTACGATTACGGATATCTTAAGGACGCACAGCTGATAGGCGCCTGGAACAGTTCGTCCATGAACAGTACGGAGTCTCCTTACAAGCATACTCTTGTGGGACAGGCCGCAATGGCTGGCGGGGTAGAGGCCGGTTACGACATTTTCTCTGCTGTGAACAAGCTTTCCGGAAAACAGAAATTCTATATCTTCGGACGGTACGAGTATTATGATTCCTATATCCCGGCTCCGGCCACTACAGATTATCCGTGGACGGACAAGCACCGTATCGCTGTGGGTATCAACTATTATCCTATCGACGAGATCGTCATAAAGGCCGAATATTCCCACCGGTTCCTGAAGAGCCAGTATATTGACGAGCCGTCGGTTTCGATAGGCATAGCCTACGCCGGATTTTTCAAATAACAGATACATTAACAAACAAATAACGTAAAGGAAAAATGAAAAAGTTAATCTATTTTGCGGCAGCTGCATTGGTATTTGCCGGCGCCGCATCCTGTGAACAGAACGGAGGAGAGACGGACATCACCAACCCCTACGATGAGCAGTTCGCCAAAATCGCCGACCGCTTTGTCAACGAAACTGTAATTCCTACCTATGAGGCTCTTTCTACATCAACAGCCGAGCTGGAGACTCTGCTGCAGCAGCTCAAGGAAGACAAGTCCCAGGCCACCTTGGAGGCCACCTGCGAGAAATTTCTCGAGGCCCGCGCATGGTGGGAGAAGAGCGAGGCCTTCCTGTTCGGACCGGCTACGGATTTCGGAGTGGACCCTCACATCGACTCATGGCCTCTCGATGTGGACGCCCTCAATATGGCCCTGAGCAATACTGACCAGATCAATGCTATGAACGGCGAGGGCGGCGATCAGTTTGCCGGTGACAATCTCGGCAACACCGTTCTGGGTTTCCATGGCATCGAGTACATCCTTTTTGAAAACGGTGGTCCTAAGAATGTAGCAGATATCAATGAGCTGCATCTCATCTATGCCGCCGCAGTGGCAGGCGACCTGCGCAACCGCTGCTGGCAGATGGAACTCGGCTGGGCCGGTGAAGACGGAGTCGCCGCAGAGCGTCTGGAAAAAGTGGCTGACCAGCTTGAGCTCCCTTACACTGTCAACGGCGGTACTTCCTCATACGGAGACAATATGCTCAATGCCGGCAAGCCCGGAAGTTCCTACAGCAGCATGACCTCGGCTATGGAGGCTATTATCGACGGCTGCAAGACCATCGCAGACGAGGTGGGCACCATGAAGATAGGCAAGCCTTATTCGGGAGAGGACCCCAACTATATCGAGTCTCCCTACAGCCATAAGTCGATTCAGGACTTCTATGACAATATAATCAGCATCCAGAGCGTCTATATGGGCGGCATCGAGGGAAACCGTGACGAGGCCAATTCCCTTCACGGCTTCCTGGCAGAGCACAACAAGGCAGTGGATGATGCGGTGATGGCCGCTATAGACAATGCTCTCGCCAAGATTCAGGCCATGAAAGCTCCTTTCGTCAACAATATCAACGACCCTTCAGCCGGTGAGGCAAGCGAGGCATGCAAGGCTCTCGACGAGGTTCTCGGCCAGGCCAAGGATGCCGTACGCAACGCAGAGTAACAGACTATGAAATTCAGATACCTTTCATTACTGGCAGCCGCAGCCATTGCCTTGACAGCCTGCCATGAAGACCCCAACGGCAAGGATCCTGACAACAACGGAACGGATCCTGATGTTAATCCCGAGATATACGCCGGAGGTCTTCTCGGAACTACATTCAACTCATCTGCATCGGCATTTGAGGACCCTGCTCCTGCCGTAGAAAAAGCCGGTCTCACCGACCGGTTCAAATACGGCGAGTATTTCTTTGAGCGCTCCTATACCCAGACCGCCGAGCCTTTCGACGGTCTCGGTCCGCTCTACATCCGCAATTCCTGTCAGGCCTGCCACCCCGGATACGGTCACGGCAAGCGCATGGAACGCTACCGCTGGGACGACTGGGGCAACGGCTATCTGCTGGTAGTCTATGACAAGAGCAACGATGCTTATCTGTCCTCCCTCACCGGTATGCCTCAGACTGCGGCGGTGGAGCCTTTCAAGGCCCCTCTGGACGAGGACCAGATAACCATCCAGTGGCTCACATACGTGGACGAATGGGGCAACAAGTTTCCGGATGGGGAAACATATGAGCTCATCTATCCGGAAGTGACCATACCGGAGAGCGCTTTCTACGTGCCTATCCAGTCCGGCGGCAAGGACATCCCTCATTCCCAGGTGGGCGTGCGGCTTGAAACCACTATCGGAATCTACGGTACAGGTCTGCTGGACGCCATCCCCGACGATTCCCTGAAGGCCCAGTACGCAAAGGAAGAGGCGATGGGCATCCCTATCAATCCGGCATTTTTCTCCGGAGGCGAGTGGGTGAAGCAGTATTCAAACACTGTTCAGGGTGATGGCGAGCAGCATCCATTCCGCTTTACCTATGCCCTCTCCCGCGGTGCTCTGCAGGATGGTCCCGGAGCCAATGCTATCTGGAACATAACCAATGTCACCCGCAGCGACCGCCGCTACCACTATATGACCGCGGCATACGCCACCACCGCTTCCCAGGATCCCGATGTTCAGAACGGCTTCTATGCCTTCCTGGATAACTTCGAGGCCAAGTATCCCGAAGCCAAGGACAGATGGCGCACCGGTAACGTGGAGGCCGATATCTACAATTTCCTGATGGCCCAGGACCTTCCAGTTGAAATGAGCGATGAAGAGTATACCGACCTGATGATCTGGCACCGCGGTCTGGCCGTACCGGCCGCACGTAACCTTGATGACGAGGATGTACAGCGCGGCCGTCAGCTCTTCCGCGAGATCGGCTGCGCCACCTGCCACCGTCCTTCATGGACTACCGGACCTGACGAGTTCAACGATCCCAATAACTTTTTCGCCCGCGGCGATACAGAGCTGCCGAAATATCCCAACCAGACTATCTGGCCTTACAGCGACTTGATCCAGCACCAGCTTTTCATGCAGAACGATATCCGCGGCGGATGGTGCCGCACGACCCCTCTCTGGGGCAGAGGTCTGTCCCTGATATGCTCGGGACACAGCGACCGCCTGCACGATGCCCGCGCCCGTAACGTGGTAGAGGCCATCATGTGGCACGGCAATGCGCAGAGTCACGCACGCCAGTCTGTAGAGAAGTTCCGCGAGTTGAGCAAGGAGGACCGCGATGCTGTTGTAAAATTCATTGAAGCCATCTAAGCAATTGGACAAGATAGTAAAATACACTGCATTCGGGGCAGCTGCAGTCCTGACTGCAATTCTGATCCTCGCTACCGTACTGGAGAAATCCTGCGGTAGCGGGGTTGTTTTTGAGTACATATACCGCTCGCCGGTATTTGCCCTGCTGTGGGTGCTGGCCGTGGCTGCATGCACTGTTACCATGGTACGCTGCGGCCATACCACCCTTCCCTTGGCGGTCAGCGCCATGCACCTGTCATTTGTCTTCATCCTCATGGGGGCACTCATGACATTTCTCGTGGGGGAGAAGGGGACCCTGCATCTGCGCACGGACGGAGAAACTGTAAGAACATTTGATTGTGATGACGGGAGCACCAAGGCACTGCCATTCGATGTCTCCCTGAAGGAATTTAAGATAGACTTTTACCGCGGGACAACCGCCCCTATGGATTACCGCAGCCTTATCGTCATACACGATGCCGGGCAGGAACTGGAGCGGGAGGTGTCGATGAACCGGATATGCCGTCACCGCGGATACCGTTTCTACCAGGCGTCCTACGATACCGATCTGCAGGGGACGACTCTGTCCGTGAGCAGGGACATCTGGGGCATTGCATTGACCTACACCGGATTTATTTTACTGATAGGAAGCATGATACTGCATTTCTTCAATCCCTCAGGTAGTTTCCGTACTGCCTTGCGGAGGGTGTCCAAGGGAATCGCCGTCTTTGCCGGGGTGCTGCTGGCCTCCTGCTCATCAGGCCGCGGGGATATACCCAAGACGCTTCCGAAAGACCTTGCGGAGGATTTCGGAGAGCTGTATGTCTATTACAACGACCGGGTTACCTCCATCCGGACTCTCGCCCGCGAATTCACCATGAAACTTACCGGACGTCAGTCATACAGGGGGCTCACTCCGGAACAGGTGCTCTCGGGCTGGATGTTCTACTACGACAGCTGGAAATGGGAGCCGATGATAGAGGTGAAGGGCCGCGGACGGCTGCCTCTGACGGATCTGAATCCAGAGGAGGAACTGTTTCAGGTGGTGAGTATGGCCGCTACATGGTCTATAATCAGGATTTTCCCATACGTCGGAGAGGATGGGACTATGATGTGGTACGCATCGACGGATACGCTTCCATTTGACATGGACAGCGGGGAATGGCTTTTTGTCCGCAAGGTGTTGGGACTGGTGCGGGAAGATGTGGTTCTCGGGGACTATAACGAGGCTTCGGAAGTGCTTGCGAAGCTAAGGCAGTGGCAGGTGGAAAAATGCGGAGCGGACAACCTACCATCCAATGCCGTATGGCAGGCTGAGGAGCTGTACAACACCGTTGACCGTCCCAAGCCCGCGGCGATGGCGGTCCTCACCGCAGGAATTCTGCTTTTCGTTCTGACCTGTGCGGGTATGACATCACCTGCCTTGCGCAGGGTCTGCAGCAGGAGTGTGCGTCCAGCTGCAATTCTGACGGGCGTATTCTTTCTTTATCTGACCCTTCTGCTGATACTCCGGTGGGTGGCCTCGGGACATGTGCCCATGAGCAATGGATTCGAGACCATGATGATGATTGCATGGTCATCTTGTCTATTGTCCCTGGTCCTGTTCCGCAGACTGCGGGTCATACAGCCTTTCGCCATGCTGATGTGCGGTTTCGCACTACTTGTCGCATCGATAGGAGAGTCCGATCCTGGGATGACTTCGCTGATGCCGGTACTGTCCTCACCTCTGCTTTCTGTCCATGTAGCCTGTATGATGATATCCTATTCTCTCCTCGGGCTGCTGGCCCTCAACGGGGTGATGGGTATATGGGCCGGACGCGGCTCTTCTCCTGAAGCGCAGGAAGTGTCCTCGTCCCTGGCGGATGTAGGCAGACTGCTGCTGTATCCGGCGCTATTTCTGCTGGTTACCGGTACTGTCATCGGTGCGGTATGGGCCAATGTATCATGGGGGCGCTACTGGGCCTGGGATCCAAAGGAGGTGTGGGCCCTGATTACGATTATCGTGTATGCGGCCGCGCTGCACTCCCGTTCCCTGAGGTTTCTTGCTGCCCCTAAGGCGTTCCACCGGTACAGCGCAGCCGCATTCCTGTGTGTGCTGATTACCTACTTCGGAGTCAACTTTTTTCTCGGCGGTATGCATTCCTACGCTTAGCGGACGGATTGCTCCGTTTGGGTATTGTTCTGCAATTTCCATCCGGATGTGTTTTCCTGAATGTCCCACAAATGAGCGTAAAGCCCTTTCTTCTGAATGAGTTCGTCATGAGTTCCCTCTTCCTTTATCCTGCCGTCCTCCAGGACGATGATGCGGTCGGCATCTTTTATGGTCTTGAGCCTGTGAGCAATGGCAATGACGGTGCGTCCTTTAATCAAAGAGTCGATGGCTTTCTGCACCTCCACTTCATTTTCTGGGTCGAGCGAGGCGGTAGCTTCGTCCAATAAGATAACAGGCGCGTCTTTCAATATGGCGCGGGCGATGGATATGCGCTGCTTCTCACCTCCGGACAAGGTACAGCCACCTTCGCCCACCATCGTGTCGTAGCCCTGCGGCAAGCGCATGATGAAGTCGTGGCAACAGGCTTTCTTGGCGGCGGCAATGATTTCCTCGTCCGTTGCATCCGTCTTGCCGAAACGGATGTTGTTGCGTATCGTGTCTTGAAACAGATAGACATCTTGGAACACCATAGAGATGTGGCTCATCAGACTTTCGGGGGCTATTTCGTCCATCGGCACGCCGCCAAAGAAAATACGTCCCTGCTGCGGGTCGTAGAAACGGGCGCAAAGTTTCATCACCGTGCTTTTCCCGCTTCCCGAAGGACCTACAAGAGCCGTCAAGGAGTTTTTGGGGAGCGTGACGGTTATATTATGCAGCACTTCCTTGTCCTGATAGGCAAACGATACGTGCTCAAACCGGATGTCGCCCGTCGCCGGGGATTGTCGTTCTCCTTTCATTTCCGGCTCGTTCATCAAGGAAAGGATGCGCCCTCCGGCAATGGAAAAGTATCGGAACTCGGTGAAATTGGTCAGGGCGGAAGTCAGCGGGTCGAACACACGGGAGCCGACTACGAGGAACAGCACGAACACAAGGATGGAAAGTTTCCCTCCCAATAGCAGATACGTTCCGCACAGCACCATCAGGGTCAGCCCTGCACGTACCAACGTGATGCTCAACAGGACAAATGGCCCTAATAGGGCTTCCTGACGGATGCAGGCACGGCGAAGTTCGGCAAAGGCATCGCGCAGCCGAACGAAACGGTCGCCCAACAGATTGTAGGCTTTCATCACCCGGATACCCTGCAAATATTCCTCCAATCGGTTTCCTGCATTTATCTTCGCCTGGATTTGCCTACCGCTCAGACTTCGTTGCGCCTTTGTGCTTGCCCATAGGACGAGCAAGGCAAGCGGCAAGGCGGCAAACATGCTGACCGCCATCCTCCAATCTATCCATACCAATGAAGCAAAAGCCAGCACTGGCATTACCACTGCGCCCATCAATTGGGGCAGATGGTGAGAAATTCCCGTTTCCGCCATCATGAAATCCGTAATCAACATGGAGGACAAGTCGCCTGGGTCACGCCTTGAAAGGAAGCCTAATGAAAGTTTCCGCAGGTGTTCCGCCAGTGACAAACGTCCCGAAGCGCTCATCTCGTATGCACCCCTGAAATTGGCGCGGTAGGATGCCCGTTCAGCCAAAGCCATTACCAGCATATATACAGCCATAATGCCGAATATCCACCAAAGACGGGGCGTGTCGAGCGGCTGTCCGCTCCCGTCAAACGCATTGAAGATGATACGTATCGCTTCTATGGAAAGGCAAAACGGCACGATATTCACCAAATTGGCAAGCATGGTGTATCCCACGGGCTTGTAAAGCCGTTCGGTATGTCCTATTGTAATGTTTTTGATTGCGTTCATATACAGTTCTCCTTTTATTTAGTTTTTGTTCAACGTCCAATGGTATGCGCTCGTATAGGCATCCCACATATTTTTATATACACCCTCTGTCACGGATAATTGTTCATGCCTTCCGCATTGCACAATGCTTCCTTCTTTCATGACGACAATCTGATGCGCAGAAATGATGGAAGAAAGGCGATGGGCAATCACAATGACCGTCTTGTCCTTTATCAGCGACTGCAAAGCCATCTGCATTTTATGCTCGTTTTCAGGGTCGGCGAAAGCTGTCGCTTCGTCCAATACCAGTATCGGCGCATTCTTCAATATGGCACGAGCCACACATATCCGTTGGGCTTCGCCGCCGGACAGAAAGACGCCTTTGTCGCCAATCCGTGTTTCGTAGCCTTGCGGCAGACACCCTATGAAGTCGTGGCATTGGGCAGCTTTTGCTGCGGCTATCACTTTCTCTTTCGTGGCATAAGGAGAGCCGACGGCGATGTTCTCATACAGCGTGTCGTAGAAAAGGAAAGTGTCTTGAAACACGAATGAAACCATGTTCATTAGCTTTGCAGTAGCTATCTGGCGTATATCCACGCCACCTATGCAGATTTTCCCTTGCTCCACATCCCAGAACCGGGGTATCAGGTTGGCAACCGTTGATTTGCCGCTTCCAGACGGACCTACGAGAGCGGTTATCTTTCCTTGTGGCGCGACAAAGCTGACATCACGCAGGGCTTCCGTCCGTGTTCCCTGTTCCGTGTTTTCGTAGGAAAATGACACATGACGGAACTCCACATCGTAAGCGGTCGGCACTTGCGGATGTTCCGGCTCTGGCACAGGTTTCTTTTCCAATATGCGGTCAATACGGTTTACCCCTTCGTTGATGTCGCGTGTATTGCCTCCTAAAAAGGTCAGTTTGTAAACGGGCGAAGCCATGCCCGGCCCCATGATGATGAAGAACAGCCACACCACTGCCAATGAGAGCGATTGCGGACTGGCTTGCAACAGCAGGATACCCATCGGAAGGATGAATGTCACCATTGAATTGAGCAAGACGGTAAATGCTATCATACCATTCTGATACGTGTCACAGCATTTCAAGGCGAATGTCTTGTATGCCTGAATCTCGGCATTGAACTGACGGAATGAGCAGACGCTCTGCCCGAAAATCTTGACCACAGGCATTCCACGTACATATTGAACGGCGGATGCGCTCATCTTTTCCTGTGCATCGTAATAGATGGACATGAACTCCCTTGCCCGTTTTCCCATGAAGTTGGAGAATTGCAGGAAAAGGCTAAGCACCACAACCGCCAGGCAGACCACCGTCAGCCACACGTCCAAAGAGAAAAAGATGATGAGCATCACCACCACTGTTGCCACGACATTAACCAAATCCGGGATGGTATGGGCGATGAAACCTTCTATCTTTTCGATGTTCTGGTCCATCGTTTTCTTAATGGCTCCCGTGGAAGTGTTGTTCAAATATCCCAAAGACAGTTTGCCGATATGTTCAGACAGACGGACACGCAACCCATACAAGATACGGAATGCAGCCACATGTGAGGACATCAGGGCGGCATAGAGCAATATCAATCCGCCAACAAGCCCTCCAAACGCTATCCATCCCCAGCGCATCATATACGTTCCGTCCGAAGCGGCTGGGTTTACGCCATGAGATAACAGCTCTTTCAAGATTTCATAAACAGCCCAATAAGGCACAAGCATACATACGGCACTGCCTGCCGATAAAAGACCTGCCAGTATCAACAGACCTTTTCTCTGACCCGCTATCTCGAACAGGCGGGCCAGGCCTTTTTTCTTTTTTGGTTTTACTTTCATAGAAGAATTATGATTTAATAGTGAACGATATTCAGATTTGTTCATAAAAAAAGGAGGAAACCTCCGTGAAGATTTCCTCCTTGCCAGCCGTCTTGACGCGGCTGATTGTCTGTATGTGCGTTGCCTGTATCTCATATCTTGATAATTGCCCTCCAACCTTGAATTTCAAACAGTATGTAATCGTGCAGGATGGCCTCCATTTCCTGCCGTGACACGGAATGCATCAGCAGTTCCTCGAACATCGTGAACATCCATACCGTATGCAGGTGGATGATGAAGTCGGACACCGCCGTATTGATTTCGGGATGCTTCCGCTGCATGGACGCGAACCACGCCTTGACCAATTCCGTAGAACGGTCGGTATAATTCTCGCGGAAGCGTTCCAATGAAGAACCTTGTGCACGGAACAGCAGGATTTCCATCAGTGCGCGGTGCTTGTCAATCAGCGAAACATATTCGTCAATGCAGGATTTCAGGTATTTTTCCGACCGCATCATCATAATATCCTCGCCCCGTATGCCGTGGTGTTCTTGCAGCATGGCTTCCAAAGCACACAAGACAGGACGGACTACTTCACGGAACAATTCATCTTTATTCGTGAAGTAGTTATAGATATTTCCGACGCCAACACCTGACAACTCCGCTATTTCGCGCATGGAAGTCTTGGAATAGCCTTTCCTCTCGAATTGTTGTCTAGCAACCGCCAATATACGACCCCGTATGTCCTCTTTCAGCACTTGCATTTACAGTGGTTTTACCTTTGCAAAGGTACAGGGCTTAAGGCTGTCCGGCAATACCTATTTATTGGGATTATCAACTTGCCGGAGTGCACAGCAAGTGGAAAATTCCTACCTTTGCAGTCCAAGAACTGTCAGAATATGAATTACGCGGGTATTGTCATCGGCTTAGGCACCTTTTTAATCATAGGGATGTTCCATCCCATAGTCATCAAGGCTGAATACTATTTTGGAAAGCAGTGCTGGTGGGTTTTTCTGCTGGCCGGAGCGGGTGCGGCGGCAGGCTCGCTTTTTATCAGCAGCATCATCGTCTCCACCCTCGTCGGAGTAGTAGCTTTTTCCTGCTTCTGGTCCATCCTTGAGCTGTTCGAGCAGGAAAAACGGGTGGCCAAGGGCTGGTTTCCGCGCAATCCTAAACGGCAGCGGTAAAATGTCTACGGCGGTACGCCCGGCACCCGCAGTCATCCGTGAAGCCGTGGCGGTCTATTGTTGTTCTGTCCATAAGATTTATTGTGTTTCAATTCACTCTACAAAGTGAAGCAAATATCATAAATGCGTCAAAAAAAACTTTTTTAAAATTTTTTCACATTTAAGTGGCTGATACCCAGCAAAGGTTTCTTATCAGTAAGTATCTGATTCCTAAGTGTCTACTTGCAGGATTAAAATAAACCGCGCATCTTTGCAGTGCAAAAGAGATAAAGAAACTTTTAGTAACTAATAAGGATCAAAGCAATGAAAAAGGTACTGTTTATTTTATTTAATCTTCTAACTGTTACAGCTATGGCACAGACAAAAGGACGTTTCGAGGTACATGACCTCGGCAATTACAGACTGCATGTCTACTACACTAACGATGCTCTCGGCGACGCAAGCTACATCATCGAGGGCAAGGATGCACTTGTCACTATGGAACAGCCGCTGTTCAAGGACAATGTGGCTGAGTTCGACACTTATCTCTCCGAACTTGGCAAACCCGTGGAAAAGCGTATCACAGACTACCATGTGGGTGGAACAGGAAACCACGATGTGGTAATGGCTGAGGGGATGCCCGAATTTACCAAAGGTGAGATCTATGGCGGCATGATGAACGGTTTTGCCCAGGCATTCGGTGATGCTCTGACAGACATGCCTACGGGCAATGCAACTGAGGTGGCATTCGGTACGACCCAGACATGGGCGGGGGTTACCTTCGAGTTCCGCCCCGGTGCCAGCTCCGATTTTCCCGGTGCCAGCATCCTGATAGGCGGCAAGGCTTACTACACCCACTGGACTCCGGCAAAGGCGCATGTCAGCCACCTGCAGATATCATCACCTGCAGCAATTGACGCTGAGATTGCGGAAGCTGAAAACTCATTGGCTTCTGGTGCGGAGCTGTTCATCGGCGGACACGGTGGTGCTGCCACACGCAATGCGGTGGAGTTCAAGATCGCCTATCTGAAAAAGATGAAGGAGCTGCTTGCGGCCAACGAAACGGCAGAGGCTTTCACGGATGCCATGAAACAGGCATGGCCCGGACTTCCCGGAGAAGCCGGATTGGAAGATTTGGGCAAGGCACTCTACAAATAATGCATACTGAGTGATGACGCTTCGGGCAGTGTGACTTCAAGCACAGTCCGAAGCCTTTTTCAATCAATGGATAAACGGACTTCAATCATGGAAAAGGCATTGGAATTTCTAAGCAGTCATAAGGATGTGGCTTTTGGCACCGTGGAGCAGGACAAACCCAAAATCCGGGTGTTCCAGATTATGAAACAGGAAGGGCATACTCTTTACTTCGCAACTTCTCCGCATAAGGAAGTGTACCGCCAACTGCAGGAGAACCCCAACATCGAGTTGCTCGCCATGGACGGCAATGTATCCGTGCGGGTGACCGGACGCGCTTTGTTTGATGTATCGGATGACGTGGCACGTGAAATCTACGCGGATAATCCGGTTCTGCCACGCCTGTACAGGCAATATACCGATTTGGTTTATTTCCGCCTGCCTGTAGCTAAATTGGATTATTACGACCTGACACCGACACCTCCCGCTTTTGAGCATTATGAATACAGTGAGCAGGATTGAGAATTTGCGGTACATACTCCGGACTCTGCTTGCCGAACGGGAGGCAGCGAATGGTACGCAAGTATAATGAACGCTATCAGGACTTTCTGGGAAAGGCTTGCGATGGCAATGCTCTTCTGCTGGAACTCGGCGTAGGCTACAACACTCCGACCATCATCCGTTTCCCATTTGAGCGGCTGGCATCTCAAAGGAAAAACATCACATTGGTGCGCATCAACCTGGATTATCCAAATGCACAAGTACCAAAGAGTCATTTCATCTCTTTTGATGAAAGCTGTAGAAAGATACTGCAAGATTTAGACTACACTGAACAAACGCGCGGATACAAATAAAGCCCGTAATATAACATAAATGTCCGGCTGACAGGAACACTGTCATATACTGAACCGTTACTTTATCTTATAAAAAAATCATAGATAAAGTAGTAACTCGGCATTATGCTGCATTGGTGAGTTTATACTTTTACTCAAATATTTTATGAGATAAAGTACAAACTCACTCTTTGAAATTTGGCAGATACATATGGATTGAGTATCTTTGCAGAAACGGAAATATTATGCAGGACAGACTGGTTTCACGAAACAGGGAATGTGACGAACTGCAGCGGTGTCTGGAATCAGACCGCTCCGAATTTGTCATCATCAGCGGACGGAGGCGTATCGGCAAGACATATCTCATAGACAAGTTCTTCAACTATAAATATGATTTCACCTTTGTCGGCGAGCACAACACTCCGGCTTCGGTGCAGATACAGAATTTCATGAGGGCGATCAAGCGTCATTCGAAAAGAAGACAGCCGAAAGCCGGGACATGGTATGATGCCTTCAATGCGCTTGAAGATTATCTGGAGACATTGCCTTCAGACCGGAAAAAAGTCATATTCATTGATGAAATGCCTTGGATGGATACGCAGAGGTCGAATTTTGTCAATGCCCTGGAAACATTCTGGAACGGCTGGGGCAACAGGCGCACAGACATCATGCTCATCGCCACAGGATCGGCGACATCATGGATGGCGGACAAGATAGAAGCCAATCAGGGAGGATTGCACGCAAGAGTGACCTGCAACCTGCATCTTTCCCCGTTCAATCTGCATGAGACGGAAGAATATCTGAGGCAGCGCAACTGCAGATGGGACAGATACCAGATTCTGCAATGTTATATGATATTCGGCGGCGTTCCCTTTTACCTGAGCCTCCTGAATACCTCTGACAGTCTTGCACAGAACATTGACCGGCTCTTTTTTGCAGATGGTGCCCATCTCAAAGGGGAATTCGACGAACTGTACAATGCTTTGTTCAGCAATGCCGACACATATATATCAATAGTCAGGCTATTGTCGGAGAACAAGTCGGGACTGACAAGGGAGGACATAGTAAGAGCCACAGGTCTGGAAGGCTCTTTCTTGAGCAAGATACTGAAGAATCTTGAACGCTGCGATTTCGTAACTCGTCTGACACATTTCGGAAGCAAAACCCGGGGAAGCATTTTCAGGCTTACGGACTTCTTTACATTGTTTTATTACAAGTTCATAGAATCCAACAATGCCAAGGATGAAAGGTGGTGGAGCAACAACATGGATTCCCGCAGCGTCTCTGCATGGATGGGACTCAGTTTTGAACTTGTGTGTCTGGCACATCACCGGCAGATAAAGGCGGCACTCGGAATAGCCGGTGTCGGAACGGCCATATCCTCATGGAGAAGCAAGGCAGATCCTGACAAAAACATGCCTGGCTTCCAGATTGATATGATTATCGAGCGAGCAGACCGTATCATCCACTTGTGCGAAATGAAGTTCAGCACTGACCGCTATGCCATTACTGATAATTACGAGATGAGACTCCGTGAACGGATGGGATTGTTCCGTATGGCGACAAAGACCAGAAAGACATTGGTAATCACATTTGTCACCACATACGGAGTGGTGGATGGAAAACATAAAAGTATCGTCCACAGTGAGGTCACCATGGACGACCTTTTCAAATCATAGGAATGTTACTGTTACGGAAGTCGGCCTACCATTGTCCTTTCAGCTTCTCCACCAGCAGATGGGCGATACGCCGAACTGCCGCTTGAAGGCGATGGAGAAATGAGAGCGGTTCTTGAAGCGACGGTGGATGAGTGTTATTTATTATTGGCTTTTCTTCTGTTATTAATAATCGCATCCTTATTTTCCAATGCCCATTCTATCAGCGCATTGATATGCGGTAACAAAGAGTGCGTCCGCTCGGTCAGCGCATATTCCACCCTGGGAGGTACTTCGGGGTATATTGTGCGGGTGACATAGCCGTCCTCCTCCAGAGTGCGCAAGGTTACGGTCAGCATCTTCTGCGAGATGTCGGGGATTTGACGCTGCAACTCTTTGAAACGTATTCTTTCTTTGCCAGCTTTGTCCAGCGTGTATATGACCAGAAGCGACCATTTGTCGCAAAGCCTGGCGAGAATATTCCGTATCGGGCAATCGGGGAATACAGCATCTTCTATTGTTGTTCTGTCCATAAGATTTATTGTATTTCAATTCACTCTACAAAGGTAAGCAAATATCATAAATGCGTCAAAAAACTTTTTTTTAAAAATTTTTTCACATTTAGGCAGCTGGTTCCTATTACGATGGAACATCCTCTGTTCAAAGACTATATGGCTGAGTTTGACATTTATCTCTCCGAACTTGGCAAACCCGTGGAGAAGCGTATCACTTTTTACACCTCCGGTCCTCGAGCATTACGAATAGCTGCTGCTTTCCTTAACAGAGCAGATTCACAGACGTTTCATCCTGAGAATAGGGAAGGGGTTGCCCTGATCATCGGTGCTGTCCCGGCGGAATGTGCGGAATCCCATCCTCCCGTAGAATCTAACGGCCGAGGGGTTCTGCTCATTGACATCGACATACTGCACATCCTGTTCTGAAAACGCCTTCTGGATCAACATTCTCCCTATGCCTTTGCGGAAATAGTCCGGATGGAGAAACAGCATTTCTATCTTGCCGGACTGGATGCCCATGAATCCGATGCGGACATTCTCATCTTCAACCACCCATAACGTCTCGATCTGCCGGATGGCCTCCTCCGCCTGAGGGCAGAGGCTCCGGATATCGTCCTCCGCCAGAAAATGGTGGCTGGCGCGGACGGAAGCATCCCATATTCCGAGCAGTCCGGCTATGAGCTCCGGGGTCCTGAAGTCTTTTTCAATGCTGTTGATTTGCACCATGCCGGACAGTATTGTTCTGGATCCTTGCCGGACCGCCTTTTCTGGCACTCCATATCAAAAGCAGGATGCCGGTCAGGATGAAGGGCAGGCTCAGCCATTGTCCCATGTTGAGAACCATACCGGCCTCGAAGGCAGACTGATCCTGCTTGATGAATTCTATAAGAAACCTCATGCCGAAGAGGACGATGAGGAAAATGCCGAAGATGGTGCCGGTGCGCAGCCTGTCGAGTCTGGTGCGGTACAGCCACAGGAGGATGAGGCCGAGGATGCAGTAGCTGAGGGCCTCGTATATCTGGGTGGGGTGATGCGGCAGGCCGTCTCCCCGGGGGTCTCTTACGAAGATGAAGCCCCACGGAAGGTCCGTATATGTGCCGTATATCTCAGAGTTCATGAGGTTGCCCAGGCGTATCATCATGCCGGCGAAACAGACAGGAATAACGAGGCGGTCGATGATCTGGATATATCCGAAGCCGTATTTTATGCCGTATTTGTGCACGTACCACCACATGGCCAGCAGTACGCCTATTGCTCCTCCGTGCGAGGCCAGGCCGCCTTCCCTGGTCATCAGTATCTTCCAGGGATGGGACAGGTAGTATTCCGGGTCGTAGAACAAGCAATGCCCCAGCCGGGCTCCGACGATAGTTCCTATGAAGAGTGCAATCAGAAGCGGGTCCAGCGCCTCGGTCGGCAGGCCCTCTCTTCTGTAGAATGAGCGCATGATCCAGTAGCCGATAGGGAAGATGCCCGCAACGAAAAAGAGGCTGTACCATCTTATGCCGAAATCTCCTATGGTCAGGATGAAAGGGTTGACGTCCCATGTGACTGTGAGCAGGTTGAGCATGTCGGTCTGTTTTCTGTCTGTGTTTGTGAATGTTCTGACAAATATACGCAGAATTCTTTAATGTGGCTGGAATAGGAGTAACTTTATACTTTGTGATTTTATCAAGAGGTGGGGCAGTTTCAGTACGAGGGAAATGGCAGTCTGTTCAGCCATATTCTATGTATCTTGTTAGTTCACATAGAATTACATAAGATGTGTGATTTACAGACTGCGGGTTGTCACTTATTGTCTGTAATTCTATTTTTCGTGTATAACGCTGTTTAACAATACTTTGCAAGAATTATCCGTCTACAGACTCATCCTGGAGAGAATGTGTTGACCGCATACAATCCATGCCACAACACTTTCCAGGTGCATTTATAAGAAGCCCATGCACCAGAGTATAGGTCAGTCTGTTGTCGTTATGACTTCGTAATTGTGTGTTAACCATGCATATATTCTAAACTGTCAATTACAGACTGCTGACGGTGCTGTCAGGATAGGATAACAAAAGTGAAATAGAGTCAATGGTTGACTGACTTCCCGAATTGGATGGTCAGTCTCCGGTAGGCTGACGGCAGGAGAGCTGCCGGAATCTGAAGCCGATTTTTGTAGAGGAATTTTCTCAGCAAATAAAAGCACATGTTTATCCGTAATATTACCCCTATATCGAGTAACATTTGCTTGCTTAAATCCGTGTCGGCATTAGATTCGTCTCTGGATTTTTCATACTTTTGTAACTGTTGATTATTAACGATAGGACAATGACTGACATTAGTACTTTTATTCAGGATTTCCATGAGGCATTCGGCGAAAAAGCCACGCTACCCATCTTGTTTTATTACAGTGATACTCCTGTCTCTTTTCCTGAGAAAACCAATGGCTGTATGTTCAAGTTATTGATGAAAGTCAAAGAGGGGCATGATGTCGCCCTCAGTGCCGATACAGTTACTTGCGGTGGTGGCAAACACTATGCAGGCTTTGCCCCGCTGCCAGAGCGTGTTTATACGTTTGTTTCCGAAAAGGAACGGTACAAGCAAACGCCGCAGGACGTAAAGGAATATGCGGAGCTGCTTGACGTAAAGCTGACGGACCGGAAATACCTGAACTTTGTCCGTATCGACCGGGCGGCTTCTTTTGATGGGATGGAAGGCTTGCTTTTCTTCGCCGCACCCGATATGCTTTCAGGTCTGGCGACATGGGCGTATTTCGACAACAACGCCGAAAATGCCGTGTCTGCTCCTTTCGGTGCAGGATGCGCATCGGTCATCAGCCATGCTGTGCGTGAAAACCGTTTGGGCGGTCGGCGGACATTTATCGGGCTCTTCGATCCTTCGGTACGCCCTTATGTGGAAGCCAATGAATTGAGTTTTGTCATTCCTGCCAACCGCTTTGCCGAAATGCTCCGGACAATGCGCGAGTGCTGCCTTTTTAATACTCCGGCTTGGGCCAAAGTGCGGCAAAGAATGCAGGAGGGGAATAAATAGGAATCGGAATTTGTCCAACTAGAAATTTCTTTCAATCTGTGCCGATTGGCGTTGTCAACGGGGTGAACTCTTTTTTCTTATTGCGGACTGCGAATGAATCATTTATCAAAATGGCAGGCACTTGTCGTAATTTCAAAGGAACTTCTCCAGTGCTGGATTGCGGTGCTCGCTGACACCGCTGGGATGGGTGGGTATTTAGGATGTGGGTAAGGGAACCTGCGACCGATTTTGTGTAGAGGGATTTCCTCAGCAAATAAAACTTCTATGCGTAATAAGGCACATAGGAGGAATATTTCTTTGAGTCAGGAGCCTTGTCTGAAAGTTTGATGAGACCGGCTTCAACAGTGTCGGATATTATTCTTGATGCTCCTGCTGAATTGTTCTTATTCATATCCAAGCGCATTCTCAATGATGCGTTGGTCAATTCCATACCATTTTCATAGAGTAGACAGGTATGCTGATAACAAGCCTGTACCTTATCAGATTTTGACATCTCAGTGTATTTCACCAATGGAAACAAACTGGCTCTTGTGAAGTATTCACCTTTTTCTATTCGTATGGCAGGCAGTCTCATTTCTTCTACTCCGGCGACTGCCCTGTCCATGCCGCTGCCTCGTTTCTCACACAGGTTGAACATGAACATTGACTGGGCTACTTTCTCATTACGGGATTTAGGGGGCATGTCAATGAAGCCATTGATGTCAAATTTTTCCAAAATTAATAGTCTACTCATGGCCGAAGCTGTATTTACTGAATTTTCGGTCTATCCACAATGTCGCTTTCCGGGAATGAAAGCAGAGGATGCAATATTCCGGATCGTCCGGGCCTTGCGGGAAGTAGTGGCCCATGTAGTCTCTCCAGAAGGCATACCTGGTCTTCTTGTCTGTAATGACTTCGGCTATTCCGGTCAAGGTCACGCTGTCGGCTTCGTGGACAAAGGAGATTCCAGCTTTGGGGTTGCTTCTCAAGTGCTTTACCTTTTCTGAGGACAATGAGGTCGTCATCCACAAAGCCGCTATGCCGTCATGACGAAGTACGTCTATGGCCACAGGTCGGGGATAACCGTTTCCGTCGACTGTTGAGAGGGTGACATATCCGCACTGGGTGAGTATCCATGAGGCTTGTTGTCCGGCCGGCATCCAGCGTTTCAGGGTACTGAGGTCCGGAACGTCATTTCTTCCGGAAACGACAATGGATTTCCTCACCTCTTCAAGTGAGGCTGCGGTAAACAGGCCATTTTGAAAACAGTTCCTACAGTATTCCGTGCACGGATGCCCGTCACCGTGAGTGCCGAACAGTTCTCCGTCGGGCATGGGCAGTCCGCAGCTCTGGCAGACTCTCGCAGTGATTGTCAGAAGTGGCGTTAAGTTATTCTCCATGGTGTATTCTCCTTGACGAGTTTTGTTCCAATGCTTTTATCCTGATGTTCTTATATGAGGATATGCGGGCATAAAGATAGGTATTTTTAGGGAAATATCATGCGGTACAAAGTGTGCAGGAAAGCGTTTGGCGTGGAAAGGCGGCTCGCTGACACTGCTAAGTTGGGCGGGTGGGTTGTATGTATGCGGAGAAAAAATGGAGAATCTGATATATCGTTGGAGAATATTCGGTAATTTTGGGCATCAAAGTTTTATTTGCTATGGACAAACAGAGTATAATGCAGTACAAGGGAGCATTTGATTCTATTGCTACCTATATTGAGAGTGATAACGGCAAGGAGCAGGTGGAGGTCTGGTTTGCCCGTGACTTGCAGCAGGTACTTGGATATGCCAGGTGGGAGAACTTCCTGACGGCTATCAACAGAGCCGTGGAATCCTGTAAAAGTCAGAATATCAATGTAGATGATCATTTTCGTGAGGTCACGAAAATGATAAAACTTGCAAAGGGTGCTGAAAGGGAAATCAAGGATTATATGCTTACCCGATATGCGTGTTATCTGATTGCCCAAAATGGTGACCCGAAAAAGGAGGAGATAGCTTTTGCCCAAAGTTATTTTGCCGTACAGACCAGAAAGGCGGAACTGATTGAGGAACGCATCAACTATGTTGCACGATTGGAGTCTCGCGATAGGCTAAGGGCTTCAGAGAAGCAGCTTTCACAGAATATTTATGAAAGAGGCGTAGATGACAAAGGCTTTGGCAGAATCCGCTCAAAGGGTGATGCAGTTCTGTTCGGTGGTCATACTACGGAGGACATGAAGAGGCGTCTTGGAGTTAAGGATAACAGGCCATTGGCTGATTTCCTTCCGACACTTACCATTGCTGCAAAGAACCTTGCTACGGAGATGACCAATTACAATGTGGAGGGTAAAGATCTGTATGGAGAAAATGCTATCACCGTAGAGCATATGCAGAACAATAAGAGTGTCCGCGATATGCTTGGACAGCGCGGCATTTGCCCTGAAGAGTTGCCGCCTGCTGAAGATATAAAGAAGCTGGAGCGCAGGGTTGCTTCCGAGCACAAGAAAATAGAGAAGTCGTCCTCGAAATTGCCGAAAAAGAAATAATCGCTTTTCCGGCAGCGCAGATCATTGTGGTGGGAATTTTTACAATCTCAACACTCCATAAATTGATGAAAGTCCGAGAGTAATCTTGAAATATCCACCTTGTTTCCATCTTCGAAGAAGTTTGCCTGTTTGCCAGGATGCCAGTTTCCTATGACTTCTCCATTCTGCACAATGACAGGGTAAAAAATGCCGTTTTTGTTGTAGGCTTGTCGGCAGAACTGTTCTGCGATCGCATGATGGCGGCTCTTGTAGCCTATCAGATATTCGTCATAGGACGGTAACAACAGGATTTTCTTGCGGCAGCCTTTTGTCCTGCAGTCTTGATGTATATAATATGTATCATCATTATGGCGTTCTGCCGCCAATTCGCCGGCAATGGAGTCTATGGCATTTTTACATTCTCCTGCACTGAGGTTTGTCCACCATACAAAGTCTTTCAATGTGGCCGGTGAATGGCTGCGGAAATACTTTCTTGCAAGCAGGATTACCGATTCTTCATGTGAGGGTTCGTTTGCTGACGGTATCCGTCCGTCAATCAGAGCGTATGTATTTTGATTGTCATCAAGATGTCCGCTGCATATCAGTCCTTCTGCTTCAGCCATTTGAAGATATTTGGTCATTGTGTAGGCATCACCGGAAAGCCCGAGTTCCCTTAAACTGGCAATAATGGCTTCTTTTGTCATGGATTGATGCTCTGAAAGTACTTGACAGATAAGGTCACAGGCGTGTTCAAAGTCTTTTTCAGAAATGCCTTGTCCGTAATATCTGATGGCCTTCTTGTTTTTGTCGGCACACAATTTCAGCATCCAACGCAGATCCTCGGCCGCCACCAGCTGCCATGTACATCTGAATAGATGCGTCCTGACAACTTGCCCTGAATCAAAGGTTTTACGAAATGATGACATGGAGGGCCGTTTCATACGAATGCCGACCGCCCAACGCATCATTGTGTATTCCTGGGCCTGCAGCATCCCCATCCATGCGACCAATTCGTGGATGTCTGACATTTGCGGATTAACTAACTGCTGATTCAATAGTCTTATATTCGATATGTTCATATATGCCTTTTGTGGCAACAAAGATACTTATCTTGTGTAGTTATTCGCAAATACAGCAGGCATTATGCCTGAGACTGTCCCGGTATGAAAAGTTTTGTTTCTCTTGCTCTGGCGATTATCTCAGGTGTCCTGATTATCAATCTTATGTCAAGGATGTCGGTACATTGATGATGGTTAGTAAGCGGGGCTTGTGGGCGTTTTTCTTTTTGGGTTGATATAAAGCACACAGCCGTGCGAAAGCCACATATCGCAAAAGTCGTGTTTCGCATGTTCGTTGTTTAAACGAAAAAAGACGAGATTATGGAAATGCTGGGTATACCGACAGGAAAAATTAAGTAATTTATAAATAAAATCTGTGATTGTAAAGCGTTAAATCACGGATTTTTTCTACTTTTGTATTCCACTCGTCACCTGTGGCAGTCTGTGCCCCTACTGATGGATAAGAAAATGGAAGCAGAATAACAAATTGAAAACAGAAGCAAAACATGAACGAATATTTGAGAATACAGAATTTCGGTCCGATTGTAGATATAGAATTAGACAATATTGTCCCCTTGACAATCCTTATAGGGGAATCTGGTAGTGGCAAGAGTACGGTCATGAAGGTTCTCTCTATGTTCAGGTGGATATATAAGCGTATAGTTCTCCGTTCTTATGTCAGGCAGGCAAAGATTAAAAAAACAGGCATAGGCATTCAGATGAAAACCTTGTTAAAAACGTCGCAGTTGAATGAATATTTGAAGAAAGATACTATAATTGTCTATTGCAGAAATGATTATACCATATCTTATGAGAAAGGCAAGTTGAATGCACGGACAGACATATCTGCTGACAATCTCAGTTTGGAAAAAATATGTTATATATCAGATAAGCGTTCTATGATACCAGATTTTTTGGATAATAAGGTTGAAAGAAAGAACGCCAATTATTATTTGCAAGATACATTTGAAAACTTTCTGCTTGCTGCCGATTCTATTCGCCAACTACCGTTGGATTATCTGAATGTAGAACTGAAGATTGAAAGAAGTAACAAAGGTGACAAATATATGATTAAGAGCACTGATGGGGCACCATGTTCTATTCAGTTGCGAAACTCATCATCGGGTATGCAAACGGTGACACCCCTAAGCCTTATAGTGGAGTATTACGCCAAGAAGTTTGATTCGCAAAAATCAATGAACTCGTCGTTGTTCAGTTATTTGCAGGATAATGATAAGCTTGATGCATTCAATACGGCAAAGAATATCGGTGAAATAAGTGATAAAAATGTGCATTTGTTTATCGAAGAGCCAGAATTGAGCCTTTATCCTGAGAGTCAGAGACACTTGATGGATTTCTTAGTTAACCGTTGCTTCATGACTGAACATCCATATAATATGACACTGATGATAGCCACACATAGCCCATACATAGTCAATTATTTAAATGTCTTGATCCGCAGATCGGAAAAACGCGAAAAGTTTTTCATGCGCCCGGAAGAGGTGAATGTATATGAGATCTTTGAAGGGAGTGCAGGCCAATTGAAAATACTCAATGGCAGACCTATCATTGATACGCGTTCGATGTCAGAGCCTATCACAGAAATGTATACTGAATTTAATTCATTGTGATGATGGAACAGTTATTGAAGGCCGAAATAATCGAAATCTTGAAAGCCATACAAAGGACTAATGCACCCGTATTGACTGAGAATGAGATAATTCCAAAATGTGCGGAGACATCGAAGCATAAGTTTGATCTGGTTGATTCAAGAGACGGTCTCCCTATAAGAGAGTTTAAAACAGGTACTGCACATTATATAAATGGAGAAGAAAATAATACCTATAATCTGAAAATTATTTGTTACGACGACTTTATTCATCAATTCACATTTGATGACGGTAAGGGGCATACACATGTCAGCAGACTGAAAGACGGTGTTAAAGTGGCAGATTTTTTGATTTACGAGCAGTCTGAATCAAAGGTTGTGTTTATAGTTCATGAGTTGTCTGATGAAGCATCAAACAAAAAGATCAAAACGGCAAAAAAACAACTTTCGGACACATTGAATCAGCTCTATAAGTCAGAGAAAATTAGCAAATACATTGATAGTTTTAAGCAGAAAATCTGCTATCTGTCTGCAAAGGATAACAGAAGATATGTTGAAACTGGGGGACTGGCCGACGGATTCTATGAAATATACAAGGTCTTGCCAGAACCCATTAAGTTCAATTGGGGACAAATCGGCACGCATAACTTCTTAGCTTTTGAATCAAGTTTTATACAGCTAAAGAAATAATAATATCACTTGTGTGATGACGTTCTTTATTGATTACAAGTTATATACTACTCCAAAAATAAGTGATAGAAAAATCATAAGATGACATTGACTAGATAAACATCATAACAATCTGAGGCGAGCCGTTGATTTTCAGTTGGATGTCGGTTCCGTGCAGTTCAAAGCAATGTATGTGTGGTTGTATAGATAAGCATATTGGGGAATCTTAGGAGTGGCTTGATTTTAATGTGAATACCAGTCCGAAATAGAAGCTTCTGCGTTGAAGGTACAGGTATGAGCGGGAGGTATAGTCCGTGTTGTATAGTATTTTTGCCGGATTTTTGGTGTCGAGCAGGTTGTTTACTGACAGGTAGAGGGTGAGTGCGCAGCGTCCGAGGGGGATGTATTTGTTCAATGTAAGGTCGAGGCGGTGGTAGGCCGGATATCCGGTGTCGTACCAGTCTGAATAAAGCGGCATGTATGTGCCGGTTTCATGGATGAATGCGGAGCCTGAGACGGAGCTGTAGAGTGTTCCGGGACGTGTGGTGTAGGAGAGGGCAATGGTAAAGAGTTCGGGGTTGCTGTACTCTATTGATGATTTTATGAACCAGGCGAGGTTTTCCGGTCCCCGGTAGAATACTGAGTCGATCATTACTCTCTGGCGGATGAATGTGTTGGAGATGCTGAATTTGAAATTTTTCAGGAATATCTGCGAGAATGCGGCTTCCACGCCGAGGATGTCTGCCCTGTCCGTTGTCTCGAATATTTCCATTCCTTTTGCGGTCCTGCCATCCTCGTTTTTGATGTATACTGCGGCGTCGAGAGCGGTGTTTCCGGCCCTGAGGGAGTAATCGAGTGAGAGCTGATTGCTGGTCAGGTGATTGAATGTCCATAGATAGTAGTTGGGCATGGAGTGGCTGTTGTATCTGCCGCCGCTGAGTTTGAGATAGTGGTCGGGACGGAAGGAGTATTTGAGTGAGAGCTGGCCGCTGAGATACCATTTCTGGCCGTTGGAAACGGGGATGTTGCTGCGGACTGCGGCTGTGAGCAGCAGTTTTTGGGTGATGTCCCAGTTGGAGTATGCGTAGGCTTCGAGCAGGGTGCAGGCCGATGCGGCATCTATCGGAACGGTCGGAGCTTCTGGGGAGAGTGCGTAGAAGTATGTGGGGAAGCGGCCGTGGAGACTGTAGCGGAGGTGTTCGAACGATATTCCTGTCTGAATGTTGAGGTCAGGGTGGAGGAGCAGCTTGTAGTTAAGGGAGGCGAATGCCTGGGTTTTGGTCTCCTTTGAGAGGATGTTTCCGAAAGTGGTGCCGGGATTGCTCCAGTCCGCTCCGAAATTCAAGGAGACTGTATGGATGCCGGATATGTGGCGGAGGCTGTTGACGCTGAGGGCTCTGGTATTGCCGTAGGTTACGGGGCCGTAGTAATTCAGGCTGCCGTCCCGGCCGTCGTAGCCTTCCTTGAGGAAGTAGGCGTAGGATTTCAGTTCTGTGTGCTTTCCTATCCTGCCGTAGAAATTGATGCCGGCGTCGGCGTTCCAGAAATGCTGTATCTCAGGATAGTATTTGCGCTGTATTCCGATGAAGGCGTCCGAGAACTGGTAATTGCTCCATGCCTGGATGAAGCTGCGCCCGTTCTTTATCCGCTTTGACAGGAAGAGTCCTGCGCTGGCAAGGCTCAGGGACATCTGCAGCTGGTCCTGTCCGATGCTGCCTGCGGTTTCGATCTCCACAAGGCCGGCGCTGGTGTTGCCGTAGGTGAGCGGCGGGTTTCCCGGATGGACGTATTCGTTTTCCATGACTTCTGGGTTGAAGATGCTGAAGAATCCCTGGTTGTTGAGCTGGCTGGAACGCACCGGGTTGTAGACGGGCACTCCGTTGAGGGTGACGATGGACCTGTCTGCCCGGCTGCCCCTGAATGAGGGGTTGGCGCTCTCGTCCACACCTGTGTGGGAAGGAAGCAGGGATATGGCTTTCAGCGGGTCGGCCTGGGATACCGGATTCATGTAGATGTCCATAGTGTTGATTATGGCTGTGGCGGAGCGTTCCGATATGGGATTCTTTGCAGTGACAGTGACTCCCTGCAGGGTAATCAGGTCCTCTTTCAGGATGAAATCACGGATGTGTCCGGAGATGGCTGTTTCTACCGGAACGTACAGGTCTTTGTAGCCCATGCAGATAAAATGCAGGGTGTCTTGTCCGGACGGTACGGCCAAAGTGAAATATCCGTCCATGTCCGAGGATGTCCATATACCGCTGTCAGAGGTCAGGACTACTGTGGCTGCGAATACCGGGTCGCCTTTCGGGGTTATGACGCGGCCGGAGAGGGTGTCCTGCGCCGGGCATATATATGGGGCGCAGGACAACACTGCCGATACTATGATGAGGGCGGATGTTTTCATGGTCTTCATTTTCCTGTCTGTTCTTTTAAAGAATTGAGCATAAAGCTGGCGGGGTATGCCTTGAGGCCTTCAGAGCAGTATTTTCCGGCCATGTCTGTGCGGCCCTGTTTCAGATACAGTCTCACGAGGTATTCGTAGGCCTCCTGCCCGCCCCACGAAGGGTGGTATTTGCTCGGAACTTTCTGTGCCGGGAGGGAGATGGCTTTCAGGAAATATTTCTCGGCGGCCTGTCCTCCTCCGTATTCTTCAGGTGTGAAGAAGTCGGCGATGCCGCAGGCGTAGTTTGCCCTGAGGTTGTCGGGGTCCAGTCCGAGGGCAAGGGATGCGTTTTTGATCATGTCCGTGGATATGGATGCGGCGTTCATGCTCCGGTACTGTATCGACATTCCCTGCATGAGGCTGAGCAATGCGTAGTCATCGGAGGTCTTGGTGCGTATGCCTTCAAGGAGGCTGATACCGTCGGAGACGGCTTTTGCCGCCTCCCTGTCGTTGCCTGTCTGCATGTGCAGGACTGTGAGCCAGTAGTCGGTGTAGGCGGTCCAGTAGAGGATGAGGTTGTCAGGTCTGTCAGCGTGGAGGTCCTGAAGTATGGAGCGGATACCGGTCAGTGTGCCGGGGTTGCCGGAGACAATGCATGTGGTGAAAGCGTTGTGGATGCTGTCCTGGACTGATACCGGCAGGGTGTTGCTCTGTGCCTTGGACGTAAATACGATGGCGGATGTCATCAGGATGACTAAGGATGTGACTGTTCTTTTCATAATAAAATACTTTATAAAATAAACTAAGAACATCAAAAAGAAGAGGGGCGCCTAACTCCTCTTTATGATTTTTGAGCAAAAATAAACTAATTTATATTATAAACCAAATCTTTTTTGAAAAATATTAAAAACCAGAGAGCATGTATAATGTATTACAACTATGAGATTCTGCAAATGCTGGCAAAATGAACATCTATGGCAATAAAAACGGTGCTGCTGAAAAGCCTAAGACTTTTGGGCAGCACCGTTTGTTCAGATGTATTGCTCTCTGATTTTTATCTCAGGTATTTTCTGAAAAACGCTTCAATCCGGTCGAACGGGATGATGTCCGTCCGGTCGTATAAGTCGGTATGGCTCGCACCGGGAATGATCATCAGTTCCTTGTTGTCTCCTTTCAATTTGCCGAAGGCCTCCTGGGAAGCCGGAAGCGAATTGGCCTTTTCCCCATGTATGACAAGTACGGCGGAACGGATCTCGTCTGCATGGTCGAGCAGGGAGAATGTGAGGAAAGGCAGGTCTGCTATCTTCTCCCAGCCTCCGTTGGAGTTCACCGAACGGGGATGGAAGCCGCGCGGGGTCTTGTAATAGTCTCGGTAATCCTTCATAAAGCCGGGCGCGTCGTCGGGCAGATTTGCCGGCACGCCGCCGCTGCGTTCGTTGGTCCGTCCGGCAAGGAGATCGGCGGTGCGCTGTTCGTTGAGCTGCCTGCGCATTTCATACCTCTGTTCCTTGTCGTAAGGGTCGAATGCTCCCATCGTGGATGAAACGGTGGCTTTGATGCGGGTATCCTGCACGGCTGCATTGATGCTGATGCCTCCGAAGCCGCAGATGCCCAGAATGCCGATGCACTCCCGGTCTACCTCCGGCTGGAGCATAAAGAAATCCACCGCCGCACTGTAATCTTCGGTGTAGATTTCCCCCGATGAGATGTATCGGGGCTGTCCGCCGCTCTCTCCGCTGAAAGACGGGTCGAAGGCAAGAGTGATGAACCCGCGTTCGGCAAGGGTCTGGGCATACAGTCCAGATGCCTGCTCCTTTACCGCCCCGTAAGGACCGCAGACAGCGATGGCAGGCAGTTTCCCTGCATGGTTCTTAGGCATGTACAGGTCGCCGACCAGACGGATGCCGTAACGGTTGGTGAAGCTGACTTTCTTGTGGCTAACTTTGTCACTGAGGGCAAAAGTTTTGTCCCATTCGGGGGTATCGATGTATTTCGTTTCCATGTTCAATATGTTCATTGGTTGTTATTCGTGAATCTTGTGCAAGCCGATGCCTTTTACGGTGGGTAAATCCATATCATCGTAAATCGGACTCTTCCCTGTGTCCAGTCCGCCAATAGCCTGCATTTCTTGTTCGGTCAGTGTGAAATCAAAAATAGAAAAGTTCTCTATCATCCGTTCCTTGCGTACCGTCTTGGGAATGACCACCACATTGCGCTGGTTCAGCCAGCGGAGCACGACTTGACCGACCGTGCGCCCGTGGTTTTCGGCGATGACTTTCAGCACGGGATTGTTCCAGATGTCGTTCTGCCCTTCGGCAAAAGGCGCCCATGCCTCATGCTGTATGCCTTCGCACTGAAGGAACTTGTTGGCGGCTTGCTGCTGGAAGAACGGGTGGGTCTCCAACTGGTTGACGGCAGGTTTCACTTCGTTGTGCAGGAAAAGGTCCTGCAGGCGTTCATTGGAGAAGCTCGTCACGCCGATGGTCCGGATAAGTCCTTCTTTATAAAGCCGTTCGCAGGCCCTCCACGCGGCATAATAGTTTCCGTAGGGCTTGTGCAGCAGGTAGAGGTCGATGTAATCCAGCCCGAGAAGTTTCAACGACTTGTCGAAGGCCCGGAGCGCATCCTCATACTCGTAGTCCTGCACCCACAGTTTGGTGGTGATGAAAAAATCCTCGCGCCTGATGCCGCTCTGCCGGATAGCATTGCCCACTTGCTCCTCGTTGAAATAAGAAGCGGCCGTGTCGAACATACGATAACCCACCTCGACGGCATCGCTTACAACTCTTTCCGTCTCATCCGCCGGAATCTGATAGACGCCGAATCCGATAGCCGGCATCATTACGCCATTGTTCAATCTTACATCTTTCATATACTCAGAGTTTTAATTTCTGGTGCAAAATTACGGCGTGACTCTCGTTCCGTTATTACATAATTGGGGGCAATATTTTCACTTTTCGTGGTTTTTGCGTATGTTTGCGGGTAAACGGACTCAGATTGTCAGAAAATGGGCGATACGAAATTCGACGGAATCATTTTTGCCGACACATGGCAGGAATTCAACACCTTGCAGTATGGGGGAAGGGTAATCCACATCCTTTGCAGAAAGGGCAATATAGGATTTACTTTTCAGGACACCCACTATAACATCGCTGCCGGGGATTATGTCATTCTGCCCAATGCGGCACTTGCTTCGGACTTCTCCGCGTCAGATGATTTCCAAGGCATCCTTATGAACCTTTCGGAGGCATTCGTCACTTCGATTGCCATCCGCAGCAACTATGGCATCATCGGACACCTGTCGCTCCTGCGGAACCCGGTCATGAAACTTTCCGGACGGGACTTCCTTGTCTGTGAGGCTGCCCTGCAGTATCTGAGGATGCGCATGGAGGATGATACGCATCTTTTCCGCGAGGAATTATTGGGCAGCCTGCTGACCGCGCATATCCTTGACCTGTACGATATTCACGCCCGCAGCCGCAAAGAAGTGCAGGTCTCGGAGCGTGTTACCTCCCTGCTGCGGAATTTCATAGAACTGCTGTATAACGGGGAATATATCCGGAACAGGGACCTTGATTTTTATGCCTCACGCCTCTGCATCACGCCCCATTATTTGTCCGAAATATGCAAAAAAGTAAGCGGAAAACCTGCCTCATACTGGATTGAACGCTTCACCATGCAGGAAATCACCCGTCTGCTCCGGCAGAAAGAGCTTCCGCTGACGGAAATCGCAGAGCGGATGAATTTCTCTTCCGCGTCATATTTCAGCCGCTATGTCCAGAAACGGCTTGGTGTTTGTCCCACTGAATATAGGAACAGTCTTTTAAAAAATATCGAAAAATGAGAAAAGTCAGCAGAGAAATGCCCGCCGAATGGGCTCTGGAGGTCATGCGCAAGGCCCCGTATATCACGGTAAGTTTCATCCGGAAGGACGGTTCCGCCTACGGTCTGCCGCTGTCGCTGGCATCGGCGGAGGACGGGCGGGTATGGTATTTCCACTGCGCCCAGGAAGGGGAGAAGCTCGAGGCTATCGAGGCGCATCCTCAGGTATGCCTTTCGGCCGTAAGCAAATGCTCCCCGACGGTCGGGCCCAAGGACGGCTCATTCACACTTCAATACCGCTCGGCAGTGGCATTCGGCCGCGCTGAGCAGGTCTTCGACGAGGGGGAGAAAATCCGGGCCCTCCGCCTCATCTGCGAGCGGTTCCTGCCCCGGCACATGGATGCATTCGACGAGTCCGTACGCCGCAGCCTGCACCGCACTGCAGTGGTGCGCATCACCCTCACCGCGCCGCCGACCGGCAAGCGCAAGCAGTACGACAGGGAAGGGGAGGAGATGAAGTACGGGCGGATGGAGTAAGCCCGTCAGCTGTTTATGCGGTATTCCTTGGGCGTGCACCCGACTTCCTTTTTGAAGAAGCGCTGGAAATGCTGCGGGTACTGAAAGCCGAGCATGTCGGCAATCTGCTTAATGCTCGCATCCGGCTCGAATAGGGCGTTCTTGGCCTTTTCGACGATTTTCAGATGTATGTGTTCCCGGGCGGTCCTACCGGTCTCGGCCTTTACCAAGTCCCCGAAATAGTTGGGTGACAGGCATATCTTGTCCGCAAAATACTTCACGGTAGGCAGTCCGTACCGCTCGGCCATGCCGGAATCCCAATAATCATCCAGCAGCCGCTCGAAACGTACAAGCACATCGTTGTTCAGCTCCTCACGGGTGATGAACTGCCGCTCGTAGAAACGCATGCAGTAATTGAGCAGCACATCGATATTGGAGATAATCAGAGGCTTGGAGAACTTGTCTATCGGATGGTTCAGCTCGTGGGCGATCTTGCTCATGTAGTCCTGTATGGTCACGCGCTCATCCACGGACAGATGCAGGGCCTCATTGGACGCATACGAAAAGAAGGTGTATTGCCTTATCTTCTGGGCCAACGGCGTACGGTGCAGGAAATCCGGATGGAACAGCAGCGCGTCTGCTTCCGGCACGGGACCGTCCTCGATGCGGTGAACGGCAATGGTCTGCCCCGGTGCAAAGCAGACTACCGTCTCGTCGTCGTAATCGTACTTCGTCTTTCCATAATTGATGGTGCATCCCACGGTCTTTTTCAGGAAGAGGGCGTAAAACCCGAAGGTCATCCTATGGGCATCCGGCTGGCTCTCCGAACCGTCGAAATGCACGACGCTGACCAGCGGATGCTGCGTGTGGAATCCGAAAAACCGGTTGTACTGCTCTATCGTGTCTGCTTTTATGATTTCCATATACTTGACCATTATGTGCGTTCCGTTGCAAAAGTACACTTTTCTACGAAAGTCTTGATGCGGGGAAGTGTGAAAACGTACTTGCGGTATCTCTTTCAGTAATACGTATAATTTGAATTCCGGGCGCAGCCCATACCGGCAAAATTCCTACTAAAGCAGTTACAGCAGCCGTATCAGCACATACCCGCCTAAAGTAGCCAGTATTCCACAGATTACGCTACCGATAACGTACAGCAGGAACATCTGGATATTCTCGCCCTGGAGCATTGTCACAGCCTCGTTGGAAAATGTCGAAAATGTCGTGAAGCCACCGCACAGACCTGTCGTGAGCAGCAGGCACAGGGCGGAAGGAGTCTCGGAGTATTTGGAGAACAGGCCGTAGAGCAGACCGATCAGCAGACAGCCGGCGATATTGACTATGAAGGTGGCTGTCGGGAAGCCACTTCCACGGGGCGGAAGAGCCAGCGATACGAGATACCGCAGTATGCCGCCTGCACAGCTGCCTAATCCGACGATAAGAATGGACTTAATCATAGCAGTACGGCTTTCTGGAGACGGTCGAGGAACATCGCGGCGTGCGCTCCGTCCATCTGGGTGTGGTGGAACTGGAATGAGACGGTCAGGGTCTTGCGGAAGAAATGCCGCCTGTACCGGCCCCATATCAGGAAAGGGTTGTTGAAGATACCGCTGTACATGCCGACGGCTCCGTCTATATCGTACCGGGCGAGGGCGGAGGTGCCTATGACCATGCTGTCGGTGATGTCGTGGTTCCTGCATTTCTCCGCCACCTCCGTCGTCAGCCGCAGATAGTCCCGGTTGAACGCCGCCAGGTCCTCCGACCAGGGGATGTCGCAGGAGCTGACCTCACCCCGGCTGTCCGCGACAATAGTGTTCACGGCGATGGAGTCATACTGCATCAGCTTCCGTCCGACCGGCAGCATGTAGAACTCCTTGATGCCGCTGGCCGCCCGTCCGACACACCAGCACATCAGCATATTCAGTTTCAGCCCTTTCCTCCGGCTGAACCGGACGAGCCTCGTCACATCCACTGTCTTTATCAGCGTCACCATCGGCATAGGCGCGTCCATCCACAGCCGGAACGCCTCGGCCCTTGTCGTTTCTTCGGGGTTGATTTCTCGCATTGTAATAATGATTTTTAAAGGGTGGCAAAATTACAATAATTTGGATTGCTGCAAACTGTCTGATTTTATAAATTTGCGTTGTTTTAAAATCCAGGATACAATGAAAGTACTTTTAATCAACGGAAGCCCGAGAAGCAACGGGAATACATTCACGGCCCTAAAGGAAGTGGCCGGGGCCCTCGAGGCGGAGGGAGTGGAAACTGAGTTAGTGTCAATAGGGGCGAAGGCCGTCCAGGGCTGCATCGCCTGCCGCAAGTGCGCGGAACTGGGCCGCTGCGTGTTCAATGACGGACTCTACAGCAGTATTTGTGAAAAACTCCGGACTGCAGACGGCATCGTCATCGGCTCTCCGGTATATTACGCCGGGCCCAACGGTTCGCTCTGTGCACTGCTGGACCGGCTCTTCTATTCAGCCTCGCAGCTGCTGGAGTACAAGCCGGCCGCAGCGGTGGCTGTCTGCCGGAGGGGAGGAGCCAGCGCGGCATTGGACCGTCTGAACAAATATTTTTCCATCAGCAATATGCCGGTGGTCAGCTCCCAGTACTGGAATATCGCATACGGATCACAGCCCGGCGAGGCGGCCCGGGATGCCAAGGGCATGCAGACCATGCGCACTCTCGGCCGCAACATGGCCTGGGTGCTGAAAGGTCTGAAGACTCAGCCCCTGCCCGGGAAAGAGCCGGCCGTCAAGACCAACTTCGTCCGATAGTCAGTAAGCGGCGGAATCTGTAAAATGCGTACAGACCTCAGTAAATCAGATACTGGGGTCTGTTGTTTTGGGGAATATCTTTGCGCTGTAAAAACCAAGTGTATGAATATGACGAAATCATTTATCCGGAGACTCCTTCTAGCAGGAGTGATTATCACGGCAGTCAATGCAAACTCAGTTAATGCACAAGAAAATACAGGATTTATGGAAGAACAACTCAACCTCACCCAGGAGTGGGACAAGGTATTCCCTCAGAGCGACAAGGTGACCCACAGCAAGATCACCTTCCACAACCGCTATGGCGTAACACTCGCCGCAGACCTCTACATTCCCAAGAATACGGATGGCAGCAAGTTGCCCGCAATAGCCGTCAGCGGTCCTTTCGGAGCCGTGAAGGAGCAGGCATCCGGGCTGTATGCGCAGACATTGGCCGAACGCGGCTTTCTGACCATTGCCTTCGACCCTTCATTTACCGGAGAGAGCGGCGGACAGCCCCGTTATGTCGCCTCGCCTGACATCAATACGGAGGATTTCTGCGCAGCGGTGGACTACCTGTCCACCCGTGAGGATGTGGATCCGGAGCGCATCGGCATCCTGGGCATCTGCGGCTGGGGCGGACTGGCGGTCAATGCAGCGGCAATAGACACCCGCATCAAGGCCACGGTGGCTTCTACGATGTACGACATGAGCCGGGTTACAGCCAACGGCTATTTCGATGCAGCGGACAATGCCGATGCCCGCCACGAGACCCGCCGTCAGCTCAGCGCCCAGCGTACCGAGGACTACCGGAACGGCACATACGCGCTTGCCGGAGGAGTCGTCGACCCTCTGCCTGAGGACGCTCCCCAGTTCGAGAAAGACTACTACGCCTACTACAAGACTCCGCGCGGCTATCACGGGCGTTCGCTCAACTCCAACAACGGATGGAACAGGACCTCCTCATTGTCCTTCCTCAATATGCCGCTCCTGACGTATGCCGGTGAAATCCAGAGCGCAGTCCTCCTCGTTCACGGCGAGAACGCCCATTCCCGCTATTTCAGCGAGGATACCTACAAGAAGCTCCAGGGCGACAACAAGCAGCTGCTCATCGTCCCGGATGCGGTCCACACCGACCTCTACGACAACCTCGAGAAGATTCCCTTTGACCGGATAGAGGCCTTCTACCGCGAGTATCTGAAGTAAAAGCCGCTTGACATAATACCATCTAATACCATCTACGCGGGATTCAGCCAATGCGGAGAGTCTGTAATGTAGGCAATCTGGCATTCTGCTGAATGATAATGAATTAGGCGGTTTTGACAGAAACAGACTGAAGGGTATGACTTGGGCATGGGAATCTCAATACCGGTCAGAGAGGCACTGTAGCGGGGGTAAAGATTCTTTGACTCCTTTTCGACTCCTTTTCTATCAGGTAAGTCTGTAATTTTACACTATGCGTAAGTATTTGAATATTAGCTCTCTATTTAAAATGCGAGGATAACAGACTGTCCGTTTCAACCCTCAGTCTGTTATCTCTTATTTAGACGTAGTTTGTTTAAATTCAGCACTTTAATATAAAAAAGAGCACAACAGACTCATCGGACCCGAAGCCATGCATGGAGGAGGAAGCTGAGCACGGCTCATTGGCCGATGCCGCCAAGTCCATCCTCGAATACGTCAACAAACGGGTGAACAAGCAGAGTGCCCTCGCCCGTATCGAGATGCTCACCGAACCCTTCAAGAAGACCGCGACCCAGAAGATCCGCCGCTTCCTCTACATGACCCCTTCACACGCATAAGTACTTACTCTTTATTCCGTTCATCTGGTTCACCGGAGAGGCTCATGGCCAGTATCTGTCGTCGGCCGTGGTGGTTTTAGTGTTCAGCTTCTCCGGTGATTCTTTATATCCTCACCTGTAGGTTTCTGGAAGAGGCGCAGGCCGAACCGGGGCAGAGTGGCGATGATGTGCTCGATGACATCGGCTGCTATGTGCTCGTGGGCCACCCAGTCTTTCTCGCGGGTGAAGAAGTAGATTTGTATCGGCAGACCTTCCGATGTGGGCTCGAGCTGACGCACGAGGATGCGGAGATCGGTATTGACCTGGGCTAGGGTACTGAGATAATGCTCGGTGGCGGTACGGAAAAGACCGAGGTTCACCGAATTGCTGTCCAAAGCCCTGCCTTCTGTCCATGCTTCCGAGGAGAAGCGTTCCAGCTCTTCCGGGGTGCAGAACCGGATGGAATTCACGTCTATATTGAGGGAACGGGCTACTCGGCGGCCGTCGCTCTCGCGCATGCCGCGCCAGTTCTGGAACGAATCGCTGACCAGAGCGTATGGCGGAACGGTCACTATCGTATTGTCCCAGTTGCGGACCTTGACCGTGTTCAGGGTCACTTCCTCCACCGTACCGTTGACACCGTATTTTTCCATGACTATCCAGTCCCCCGGACGCAGCATGTCGTGGGCCGAGAGCTGGATGCCCGCCACCAGGCCGAGGATTGTATCCTTGAAAATCAGCATCAGCACCGCAGCCGACGCGCCGAGTCCCGCCAGCAGGGTAGTGAAGTCCCTTTCCAGCAGCACGCCCAACGTCAGGATGACGGCTACGCAGACTACGAGGACCTTCAGCATCTGGTAGACACCCTTCATGGGCTTGTCCCTGAGAAGGTCGGAATCGCTGGAGATGGCGTACAGCGAGGATATGAACTCATTGATCAGGCGGGTCCCGATGACGATAAGGTAGATATAGAGTGCCTTGGTAACGAAGGAAGTCCAGTTCTGGCCGGGATAGAGCAGCGGCAGGGCAACGAGAAAAGTCACCGGCGGTATCAGATGGAAAATGTTGTGCAGGACCTTGCCTCCGGTCAGATAGTTGTCCCACTTGAACGCAGTCCTGGCCGCAATCTTCCTGATTACAGGGATCAATAGCTTGCAGCACAGAAAGTCCACGAGATATGCCGCGACCACCAGAGCGCAGGAGATGATCACCCGCATCTGCTCACTGAGATTCAATAATGCTTCTTGTTCCATACTCAGTGGGATACTATCTTGAGTCCGATAATGGAGAGGATAAGGGTAGTGATGAAGAACAGACGCAGAAATGTCGCAGGCTCATGTAAGAATATGATGCCGAGAATCACCGTACACACTGCGCCTATGCCGGTCCATATCGGATATGCCGTACCGATGGGAATGGTCTGCACCGCCTTGGCCAGGAGGGTCATACTGGCTATAAGACACAGCAGGAAACCGGCTCCCCACAGCCACCACGCGGTGCCCGAAACCTCTTTCATCTTTCCCAAGCAGAAAGCGAATCCGGACTCGAAAAGTCCTGCAACGAAAAGAATAATCCAGTTCATATATCCGTGTGTTTTACTTTGCGGTGCAAAAGTACACTTTATGCCGGAAACTTCTCTTATCATTTGGTAAAATCCTTAATGGTAAGTACGCGAGCGGTGTGTTTTTACAGTTATGTGATAATCAGACAGTTGCATAAAGAAGGTGTACTTTTCGCTCTACAGTAACCAGCTTAAAAGTACGCACTGTAGTCATAATATCATGTGAATCAGCGTGTTGCAATTTCGAGGTGCTACATTACTTACCGTTGACAACAGTACTGAATTGCCTGCATCAGGTACAGAATACGGACAAGATAGATTTTTGTTGGATGATTTTATGTATATGATTGATAGTCTGTATTTTTAAATCTTGTTGAGATAGGTTTTTCTATTGCATTGATAGTGAATACCGGGAGATATTCCGTAATTTTGCAAAAACGCATAATTATGAAGATTAAGATTTTTAATGCTCCGGGGGATTTAAAACTGTTTAAAGGCCGGCTTTTTAATTTCAGGTTAATAGGGAACATACGTTTTGGCAGGTACAAAGAAATCTCGTACAATGACATTAAGTCGTTCATTCAGGATTTCAGGGCTTTCCGAAAACACAGCACGGAAAGACCGCCGCTGCCTGAAGGTTCGGACTTCGCTATTCTGGAAAGGCTTTGCGAGCAGTACTATGTCTATGAGAGTACGGACAGGCTTAGGGACGGAATTGTACGGGAGGTGGAGGGGATAATCGACAGGCTGCGGCATGACGGGAAGGCTCTGCAGGCTTTGGAAGACTGGCTGAATGCCTCACGGGACGGGATAGTAGCAAAAGTCAGGGAGAAGCATCCGGAACTTACTGAACAGGACATCCGGCTGTTTTGCTACCTCTCGGCCGGCTTTACCCCGACAATGATATCTGTCCTGCTGGGCAAAGATAAAAGCGTGGTGTACAACCGGACTTCACGCCTTAAAGCCAAGCTGAAGGAATGATTTACTGGAAATCGGAGAAATCCGCCGTGGAGTAGGCGGCCTGTGTACCGGCGGCGAGTTTATCGGAAAGATCTGTCAGTGATTGCCTGCGCCGGTCGTTTTCAGGCAGAGAGGCCGCCATGCTGTCAATTACGCCACGCAACCTTATAAGCAGGTCATAATCAAAACCCTTGGTCTGCAAGTCTTTAATCATGACTTCAGTGTCAGCGGAGGCCAGTGAATCTATGTCGAGGTCCAGTTCGTCCTTAAGTTCTTCGCATATCTGCTGGATGGCAGAGCCGGTGTCTCCGCCGGACCGCAATCCGAGCAGGGTGCTAAGCATCCGTCCGAGCAAAATGCCGATCTGCTCAATCTGCCGTTTGATATAGTCCCGTTGTTCCATGTTTACAGCAGCTTTTCGTAGGCCATGCGCTCGCCGCATCGTAGCGGATGCGGCCGCAGAGGAATTCCCAGAGCTGTCGCTTACTTTTTCAGCCGCTTGACTTCCTTTTCAAAACTCTCTATGAAATGGATTTCCACGGGAGAGAGCTCATACTGTATCCGTTTGCTGTATTTGTCGTATTCGGAGTCTGCCTTATGTTTCGCGATTTCAGCAGAGACTGTCCCGGCATGGGTCAGGAGCTCTTTGCCGGAAAGTGACAGGAATTCGTCAAGTTTCTGAATCCAGTCCTTCATATACATCGGTTTGTGAGACTTGGCCTGGAGTTCTGCAAAATCAAGGTAAAGGCTGACGATACGGTTCAGGGTATCGAGTTCGTCGGGTGAAAGGTAGTTTTTGGCGATTCCGGCATCAGTTCGTTTCGGCAATGCTCCAGTCCATGATGTCAGCCCCATAAAGTCCTTGTCGGCATTGGCTCTGCTGTGAATGACTTCCGCCGCAGTATGTCCGTGAGCGGAGAAGTGCATCTTGTTCTGGACTGTCTTGAAGAACTTCTGCGTGGCTTCTGTTCTCGGGTCATAGTCTATGCTGAGGGCATAGATTTCCAGAATCTTGCGATAGAATACCTTTTCCGAGGAGCGGATGTCCCGAATGCGTGCCAGGAGTTCGTCAAAGTAATTGCCTCCGCCGGCGCGTTTCAGAAGATCGTCGTTCATAGCAAAGCCTTTGACAAGGTACTCGCGCAGTACTTGCGTGGCCCAGATGCGGAACTGTACGCCACGGTGGGAATTGACCCTATAGCCGACACTGATGATTACATCGAGGTTGTAGTATGCTATGTTTCGTTCTACTTTCCTGTTTCCCTCGTTTTGAACTGTTGCAAAAAATGCAACAGTTGAATCCGGATTCAGTTCCCCAGATTCAAAGACATTGCGGATATGCCTTGAAATGGTGGACTTGTTGCGCTGGAACAGTTCGGCCATCTGATCTGCGGTAAGCCACACTGTATCGCCTGATAGAGTGACATCTATCCGGCTTTGCCCATCTTCGGTCTGATAAAGTATAATATTTCCCTGTGGTGTTCCGTCGGCCATGGCTTGCATATTTCCGTTCAATAAAATAACAAATGTAGGAAAAATTTGCAATTTATGTTTACAGCAGCTTTTCGTAGGCCATGCGCTCGCCGGCATCGTAGCGGATGCGGCCGCAGTAGGTGAAGCCGAGGCGGGAGAAGACGCGCTGCATGTAGAAGTTGT
>CABMPD010000006.1 GCA_902388455.1 uncultured Alistipes sp.
CCATGCGTTCTATACTCTGCTGAGGACGGAGGCGGAGTACAAATGCTGGCTTCCGGTAGGCAATGATACCTCGATTTTTGAATCAACAGCATATTATAACAGTTGCGGTCCCGGCGTTGAAGAAAAGTTGGCTCGAGCATTGATGATGACCGGCGCAGTATTTATGGAACGTTCACAGCCGGTCCTCGCTCTTGAATCCTATAAGGAAGCTGAACGTATAATTGAAGTGGTTGGCGACAGTGAACAATATGGATTACTTCATACTAAAATAGGATTGCTATACCAAAGAACCTTTAACGATATTCCATCAGCAGTATATAGGTATCGATCAGCCTTGCTGTGTTTTGAAAGTGAGGGAGTTGCTAAAAGGTTGCCAAGTTCCTGCCTCACTCTTTCAAGAGTGCTTTTAGCAGATAAGGACTCACTTGATGTATGGAAAGATTTTTATGCTAAAGGAATTGAGTATGCAAAAAATACCAAGGATTCTTTATGCATAGTGGATGGATTGGATCAGTATGTGCGATATCTGTCACTTTATAAAAAAGATTATTCGAAAGTGATAGAAATATCAAAATATGTGTTAAGAACTTATTCAAAATATTGTAAATACGATTACTACTGTGACTTTACATCATTGATCTCAGAAAGTTATGCTTATTTAGGCGAAATGGATTCAGCGAAATTATATGCAGGAAATATTCCTCGTGCGGATGCAGTATCAACTATGATATGGCATGAAGTAAGTGAAGTTATCGCCAAGTGTTCTAAAGATTGGAAGGCTGCATATATGCATGAAACTGCTTCACAAGTTATAAGGGATAGTTTAACTATTGATGGAGAAATTGCTGATTTACAGAATAGAGAGCAATATCTGGATATCCGTTATCTGGATTTGTTGCGTAAGTATGAGCGCCGAGGCTACCAGGTAATAATATTGATGATAGTGTCTGTTTTAATGACGTTAGTTTTTATAGTTCTTGCCATAAGAACAAAATACAAGACTCTTCGTTTGAAAATTCGTAAAATCCTTGATTCCGCGAAATATAAATATGATATTGAATTAGATGTTGCCAGAGATGCTGATGATATAGAAATCCTTTCCGGTTATCTACAAAATCTGATAGGCCTAATGAAAGTAAACAAAGCTTCAATAGATGCTGTTATTGTATTAAAGACTCAATTGGCATTTATGAACGATGTTCTGGATAGTTATTATGTTTATTGTGGTAGTGATAGATTCAGCATACGCATAGCAGATATTTTGGATAAGAACTTCCCCAAAAAAGAAATTAGGAGGAGTGTGATATATATTGCTGAAGTTTTGTTTCCGGGATTTCTTAATCAGCTTCAATCTAAATACGGGTTATCGGATTCGGATTTATATTATATATCATTGCTGTTGTGTGGGTTTAGTAACCGTTCGCAACAAATTCTCACCAGAACAAAAATTGAATCCATTTCAGTAGCTAGATCAAAGGTGGCTGCAAAAGTAGGTAAAAATATGATGCTGTCTAAATTAGTGGTACAAGAAGTAGAGGAGTATACTACTCATTTAAATTCCGACAGAAGATAAAAATTCTTAGGTTTGTATTGCTTTATGCTGGTAACACATGCTTAAAAAGGCAGTCTTTTGTGTCTAAGAATTATGAAGGCTAATATATTGAATATTAATAATCTAAAAATACAATAATAAGATTTTGAATTTGGCTTTTTGAAGATTGCATAATATTTTTGAATTAAATTTTACAATCAAAATTTATGAAAAAGTATTATTTAATTTTTTTGTTATTGCTTACTGCAAGTTTTGCAGGAATTTCTTCTTCAAATAGCTCTGTTGATAATCGCGTTATTGAAATTTTGAGAATAGACGAAATTATTACTCGCGGAGGACTATCATCTGGACCTGAAGGATCTATAAATGACAAAGCACTTGTGCTGTCTTTTTTTGGCGGTGGCATGTACCAGATATCAATAACAAATTCTTTTGGGACATTGGTTTATGCCGACATCCTCCCTGCCGACGGCATGGAGTACTCCTACGATCTCTCCGGTATCGGCGAGGGTATGTTCCGCCTTGTCCTTGAGGGACCCGGTGGGGAATATGAAGGGTATTTCAATCTTTAATTTCAATTGCCATGAGAAAGCTGTATCTGTTATGGACGTTCTGGTCCTGGCATTTTATCAGGGCTGTGCTGTTCCGTCTGATAAGGAGCGGATGGATATTATTAAATGTTAACAAATTAAAATCATGTTTATGAGAAATATAGAAATTATAATAATCTTTACTTTTCCTTCTAGCGTCGTGTACAGAAAAGGAGGTGCAGAGTGTAGAACCACCAGCAGAAGAGACGAAAACAGAGTTCATGAGGACAGAAACGGAATCATATTCTGTAGTCATGACTGAGAATGTATCGCTTGATAAACATGCAGTATTCTGTACAGGCAGCCTGCTTCAGAATATGCCAGAAGCAGTATTAACGGATATAGAGACGGGTGCGCAGCCTATAGAATCCGATGATATTCCGATTTGGGAATATACTACGGCCATGCAGTCTGTTTACAGTGATGGCTCGATAGAGTTTGACATAACGTCCAGTATTATAGATGACGAGGATATCAACGCGATATTGTCAGTAGGAGCTTCATCCATAGCTTTTGACGATATTCCTAAACGTGCAGTATATTCTGACGGCTATATGAGGCTTTATGGGAAAAACGGTACGCTTCTTTATGAAGGCCTTCAGCCTCAGCCTGATATGTCTGAGTTCTGTGATTCGGTTGCTCATTATTATGAGCGTTGTCAGGAGGAGTGTATTGCCGTAACTCCTCCGACGACTAAGAGTGCAGACTTGGATGTTGACAGTATGATGTCTCTTGTACGCAGCCGTCTTGCCGGAGCTGCGGTATCCGACTATAAAGTGGAAAAGGTGTCGGAGAGCAGAATGGCTATAGAATATGCCCAGAATAGAAATTATGTCAGAACGGTCGTTTCGGCAGACCTGAGACGTACATACAGTACTCAGACATTTACCGGAGGACAGTTGATGTCTCAGACATTCTTTGAATATGCTCCTGAAGAAGAAATTAATGATTATTGTGTATCTATTGGTGACATTAGGATAATGTCGCCTAAAAAAGTGACTGCCCAGCATCTGGTTTATTCCGAAGGAAGTGCTCCTAAAATAAGGACCAGTGTTGTAGGTTATAAGAGAAACAGAACAATTATAAATTTAAATTAAATTAAATCAGGAGGTGTTATCATGAAAACGTTTATATATGTACCCTTAATTGTCGCGTTTTTGCTGACGGGGTTTGGAATGACATTATGGGCCCAGGATAGTTCTCAAGATAAGGAAGTGCTTCTTATACATGGCCTTAATAGCTCAGCGTCTTTTTGGAATACATTTGTCAATGATTTGGAGGACGAGGGTTATGAGTGGTATGCTCCGTCATATAATTCGTCTCACAGTAATGGCGCATCCGGCATAGCGTCTGATATATTCAACACGTATTTCCCCATGGACAATGGAGTGCTGGTAGGACATAGTGCCGGAGGTCTGATTGCGAGATCAATAATGCGTAGTCATCAGGATGATGTGCTTGGGGTGATAACAGTGGGAACTCCTAATTACGGAGCCGGCATTATTTCATCCATGCAGGATGCGTCTTATATCAGTTTTATTGACGATATCGTTAATCAGGCAGAGAATACACTGACTACGACTTATGAATCTTTTTTCCAAGTCACATGGCCGTTATTATCATTTATCAAACCGATACTGGATATCTTATATTATGAGAAGGTCAGCTATTTTAACCAGCTTATAGAGACCGGTGTGTATCCTGCTTTGATGGAATATATTGATGAGACTTACCTGCAGCTGCAACTAGTTGAAGATATGGAGCCGTCCAGTTCGTATCTTACAAATTTGAACTCATCATTGAGAACACCATTGCATACCATTGCCGGTGCTGAGGACCCTTGGCAGTTGTACCGTCTTATGGGAACAGCAATAGACGGAAACGATATGTCTCTGATTCAGAATGGTGGTGCGCTTAGGCAGTTGCAAAGTTTTATAATCTCAATGATAAATATTCACAATTGTGTGTACGACGGTTCCAAATGGGTAGCATTTTTAATGCCCTGGGTATGGATTACACGTGAGTCGGTCAATACATCGCGGAGAAATTGGGAGGATCTTCAGAGATTGCTTGAAGTAGATATTCATACTCAGTGGGCAGAACAGATTGGAGCATATCATTTTGAGGAGAGAGTTGTTACAGTGCCGATTTATGAAACATCTATTAATCCTGGAGGGGAAGACCCAGGCACAGGTAGTGGAGGCAATGGTAATCAAGAAGTGATCGGAGAGGTCGGTGGTATTATCGGATATCGAGAGGAAGTACGTACCGTGAAGATCAATGATGATCATGACGGGCTTATCGGAACCGCTTTGGCGCTTTGGGAGACCCCTGCGGCTGGAGTAAAGACCCATATTGTGCAGGGCGTAAATCACTTGGAGATGGGAACGCACGATTTGATGTTGCAATATATCTTGAATGCGATAGCCGGGATAGATGAGAGTGGACTTTTGCCGGGGGTCGGAGTTGTTCCTGCCGATTAAAACATTTAATTATTTTTGTAAAACCATAATCCAAACAATAAAAAACCACAGTCTATGAAGAAAATGTTAATTGTCGGCCTGCTGTCAATCCTGTCAGGCCTCGTATGTCTCTCCGCTCAGGAGAAAGGTGACATGTATCTCTCCGGTAGCCTCGGAATGTCCGGCGGCAACAGTACCAGCCTTTCCGGCGGCAGCACCGTAAAGTCTCCGGGAGGATTCTCGGTGAGCATTACTCCTCAGTTCGGTTATTTCGTGATGGATAACCTGGAGATACACCTGGGCCTGGGCTATAGTTTCCAGAAAGATCCTTCGTTCGGAGAAGAGTCCAGTACGAACATCAGTTCATTCTCTATCGTACCGGGAATAAATTACTATGTCGGTATCGTAGACGGCAAGTTCTACTATACTCCCGGACTGGACTTCTCGGTGGGTTTCGGAGGAGCCAATTATAAGTCTGAAGCCGGCAAGGAGCGTCTTTACGATGCAACTGACATATCAGTGACACTGTCGCTTCTGTCTTTTGAGTACCGTCCTGTAGATGGATTCGGTATCTCATTCCGTGCGGGCAGTGCCGGTTACGCATATAAGAACATGAAGAACACCTCGGGGACCTCGATGAGCAGCAACAGCTTCTCATTGGGTTTCAATCTCAGTGCGAGTCTAGGTTTCAGGTGCTATTTCTAGGACTCTGAGACATCGTCGAGAGACTGCCGGCTCCTGTCGCTATCAGGGCCGGCAGTTTAGTTATACCCGTGGACAGTGTGGCGTGTCAGAATCCGAAATCGAGCTCGCAGACTTTTGTTGAGGCTACTGAGGTCAGTGTTCCGGTGTTTACGTCCACGGCTACCGCGAATGCTGTGAACTCCATGACCTGTCCTACCTGGATGGGGTCCGAAGTGGCGGGGCCGATGAAAGCAGTGTCCATCATGTAGTCATAGACGGACATCCCGAAAGCGGATACCATATACAGAACTTCATTAAGCATGTCCTGATAGGCTTCGGTCACTTCCTCCGGGGTGCCGGTGCCGTTGTAGACATCCATCAGATAGTACACGTCATCACTGCTCGGAACTGCGGATATGGTGGCGTAGGGGAAGTCCTGTGTGACTGTGAGCTCGAATGTCACATCGGTATCCTCTACCGGAAGGGTGGCTGTCTCCGCATAGTACATGCCGGTAAGTATCCTGCCTGTAGAGTCCATGCCGTATGCATAGACGATGTACTCCGTGTCAGGGGAGAGATCTTTTGCCGAGTCGTCTATCCCGCCTTTCTTAAGGACACTTTTGGCCAGGAATTCCTCGTAGGATATTCCGCGCTCGGCAGCCAGATCCCGGAAGTACTGGATGTCGTACTGCATGTATTCCTCATAGGTGCTGAAGGATTCCCATGTGGCCTTGTCTGTAATCATGTTGACGTATGTCAGATTCTCGTCAGGAGGGATTACGCTCCAGACGACTTCGCCGGTAGTGTTCGGACCGGTGGTTATTGAGAACGCGCCGTATGTGCGTGCTTTGTCCTGAGTGACGGTGAAATCCAGGCTCTGCTCTCCGTAGGTGAGGGTTATGACGGCTTCCCTGGAGGCAGTGGTGTCGGTGTTCTCTGCGGTCTCGAAGCTGACTACTCCGTAGGAGCCTGTTGCGTTGATGCCGTATATCCATTCAGTGCCGGGGGTGATGTCTGCTGTGACTGCCTTATCAGGGGAGGGGTTGTCTATTTTATAGAGAATCTCGTGAACGGCATTCTCGGGACCGACCTTAAGATGCTGGTCGGAGACGGCGCTGAACAGGGTTGCAGGGGTGTTTTCCTGCGGATTGCAGGATGCCAGTGTAAGAACGGCGGCGACGGCGATGCCGCCGGCAATGGTAATCTGTCTTTTCATGGTGTTCAAATGATTTTTAATGAGACAAAACTACCTGCCCGTAATGTGAAATGCAACTCATAATAATCTCAATCCGGCAATTTTGCCGAATCATCATCAATATCCGAGTTTTTTTGTCCGCCGTGCATGGCCCGGACTTCTTTCATATATTTCCCGGCGGTAACACCGGTTTCTTTCTGGAAGGACCGGTAGAATACTGATGTGGAACTGTAGCCCAGGTCATCGGCCAGCTGCTTGAGCGGGATGTCCACAGATCTGTCGGACATGATGCGGGTGGCTTCGATGACTCTCCAGGTGTTGATGTAGTCGCTGAAGGATTTGCCCGACATGTTGTTGATGGCTCTGGAGAGGTAAGTCCGGTTCGTGCCCAGCATCTCGGCAAGTGAATCTCTGGTCAGGGATTTCATTCTGTAGGTTTTCTGTTCCTGCATCATTGTCTCGATACGTTCGAACAGTTCCCGGTCGGCACGGTCCGTGTTGTTCTGAGCGGATTTATCCGTTCCGGCAGTCTTTGTTTTCTCTTTCTCCTTGTTGAACTGGTCGGCATATTGTTGATATTTTTCTACCAGGAGCTTGTAAGTGTTGCGCTGGCGGCGGTAAAGAATCAGCAGGAAGATGGCTACGACGGCTATAAGCGTGAGCACTGCCATGTTGGCCAGCAGTCTCTGGCGGGAACGCAGATATTCCAGTTCGGCGGCCTGGGCGATGTTCTCGTACTCTACTCTCTGCATGGACATGAGCATGGAGTTGAACTCTCTCTCCCTCTGAAGATTGGATACACTGTCAAGATATGCGCGGTAGTTGCCGGCCAATGCTGCGAGACGGAGGCTGTCCCGGGAATGAAGCGCATTGTCTATCAGGGATGAGAGTAGTTCCTTGCGGCATTCGTGATTGTCGTTTCTGTAGGATATTTCCAGGCCCTGTTCCAGGATTCTCTCAGCTTTACCGTAGTCTCCGGCTTTCTGCAGCATCCGGCCGTAGTCCAGGTATATCATGGTCTCTATACCGGCGTCGGTGTAGCCGGTGTATCTGAGCGCACGGCTGTAGTACCGTTCTGCTTCGGAGTATCTGGCACTGGATGTCCAGACATCTCCGTATACTTTGTATATCAGTGGATAAAGAGTCAGATATCCGCCTTTCTCCGCCATATCCGCCGCCGAGTCAATGTAGCCAAGTGCTGTCCTGTCGTTGCCGTTGATATGGTGCATCATGGCCATCATCATGTCCGCCGCACATCTGTCCTCCAGCGGCATACTCTCATTATGGGCCAGGCTGCAGGCCTGCTCGGCATATTTCATTCCATTTCCGTCGGACCTGATATAGAAGATGTAGATGATATCCATGAGTATTCCCAGCTGCCGGCTCACGTCTCCGGAGGCCACGGAGTATTCGTAGCTGCGGCTGTAGTATTCCATGGCTTTGGTGTAGTTCAGTTCGGCCTTGATGGCGTATCCTCCGCAGATACTCCAGTACAGGTATTTGAGGATGTTGTCGTCCTGCCGGGCGATGTCTCTGCGCATCTGTTCCAGGAGGGCTGCAGTGGAGTCGGTCTGTTCCATGAAGAGCCAGGCCTGGGCCATGTAGGTGCCGCAGTATAGTGCTGTCAGTGTGTCTTTCTGCCTAAGGGCTCTGTATAGGATAGGGCGGGTGTAGGCTATCAGGGCACTGTCCTGCCCTGCGGTGTTGAACTTTCTCCAGGCCTCTTTATATGTTTCGATATGGGCTTGGTCGTGCAGGCTTTCATGCCTGGACGTGCCTGAGCAGGATATTATGCACGCTCCAAGTGCGGCGGAAATGAGGACGGAATATAGTTTTTTCATTTGCAGTGCGTATAAAAATAACAAATATATAAAATAAAAAGGAGACCGTACCGGAATTTTCATCCCGGCCCGGTCTCCCGCACTGCATGAGAATCAATATCAATCCGCGTAGCGGTCTTTAAGGTCTATTTTCCCGGTCCATGAGCCTGAGAAAGTTTTGGGTGTGGGCCTGTCGTCCTTGAGGCTGAAATCTATGGTATAGGTTCCGTCTCCATGATTGGTGACAGTGATGCTGCCTCCGGTGGCGGGAGCCTTGGACTGCGGCTTGCCGTCAGCGTCCCAGTTGCCTTTGTACCAGGTGTAGAGGTACCCGTAGAAATATTCTCCTGCCAGGAATTCACCGGGCATGGGATCGGAGTTGTCGGAGGCGACGCTGTATGTCCCGGACACGATGCCGTCAGCGAAGTCGGTGCTGTTGACCACCAGCTCGATGTCCAGTTCGTCGCAGGATACTCCGTCCTCAGGTTTGAGCTTGATCTGCCAGTTGTAGCCGCCGGAGCCGTAGTAGTCCCTGAAACATTCCGCTGTACCTACGGCACTGCTCAGGTCCAGTGTATAGTCTTCGCTCAGGGTAGACTGCCAGTCCCCGACTTCTTCGGTTGTGGTGAATTCCACCAGAGTGGGCAGTGAGTTGAATACTCCTGATGCAGGGTCTATGGAGAGAGCGTAAGCGGTGTATCCGGTCAGAGGAGTCAGTTCGTCTATTACCTCGGTTACAGGACCTTTGGATGCAATCCAGTCCACTATTGTCGTTATATCCACACCTGCCGCTCCGTAGGAAAGAAATTCCTGAATAAGGCTGTTGACGTAAATCTGGTAGCTGTCCATTATTTCTTCCGGAGAGTGGCCGGTCCCCTCGGTGACAGCATACATGTAGTACAGATTGTTGTCGGGAGGAGTGACGGACATGGTTACAGTGTTGAATGAAGGTGAGCACTGGATTTCGAAGCTGACATCCAGCATCTGGATGGGCTCGGTCCTGAATACTTCGTAGGATACTTCAGACAGCAGTTCCTGTTCGGGGGTAAATCCGAAGGCATATACTACGTACTCGGTGTCAGGTGTCAGGCTTGAGACGGATACGTCAGTGGTGTCACCCGAGATCAGTATGTAGTACTCGAGGTACTGTGCCAGAGTCAAGGATTTGCTCTCTGCATTCATTTCCAGAATCTCCATATTGTAGGCCAGGTATTCCTCAAATGTGGGAAAAGAGTCCCAGGTGGTTTTGTCCACAATCATGTTGAGGTAGGTCATCTCCTTGTCTTTCGCCGTGATGTCCCACTTGGCCGAGAGATAGTCCACGTCGTGCACATATATAGTATAAGGAGGGATGTATTCTCCTTTGTCCTGGCGTACAGTAAGGTCTATCCCAAGACCTTCGTAGCTCAGGCTTATGACGGCTTCGCGTGGAGCATCCTCCTCGCTTACCTCCACATTGAAGCGGACTACTCCGTATTCCTGTGTGCTTAGGCCGGTTATCCAGTCCACTCCTTCCTGAATACTGGCGGAGATTTCTCCTGTCTGGGTAGGGTTGACGATTTCGTACCTGAACTCGCAGGTGCCTCCGTTTTTGTCCATAGTGAAAGAGGTCTCACTTATAGGATTGAACTCGACAACCGTCTTCTTCTCCGGCTCGCATGCGGATATAAGAGTGACTGCGGCTGCCAGGGCGGCTGATAATAATAGGTTTTTCTTCATAAGGGAAAAATTTAAATTAATACTGTCTTTTCTGCAAATGTCATATCCGCGGATGAAGTTTGCAAATCCAGATAATTGCAATTCGTCAAAATTGACGGAGAGTCATGAATTGCCGCTGGCTCCGCGACTTCCGTAACTAATATTTAACATCAAAAGTCGGTAAAAAAATTAGGCAGAATAGGTTTTTTATGTATCTTTGCAGCCCGTTTAATTTGACGGGAATAATGTAAAGTTTAGATTAACAAACATTTATGCCAACAATTCAACAGTTAGTTCGCAAAGGACGCGAGGTTATCGTCGAGAAGAGTAAATCTCGCGCGTTGGATGCGTGCCCTCAGAAGAGAGGTGTGTGCGTGCGTGTTTACACCACCACTCCCAAGAAGCCTAACTCGGCTATGCGTAAGGTAGCCCGTGTGAGACTTACCAATCAGAAAGAGGTCAACGCATACATCCCCGGTGAGGGCCACAACCTTCAGGAACACTCCATCGTGCTGGTGCGCGGCGGCCGTGTGAAGGACCTTCCCGGTGTACGTTACCACATCCTTAGGGGCGCTTTGGATACAGCTGGTGTAGAGGGACGTACTCAGAGCCGTTCACTCTACGGAGCCAAGAGACCGAAGAAGACAGCCGCTAAGAAGTAAACATTTTATTAATTTTTCCTAAAGTATCAAAAAATGAGAAAATCGAAGCCTAAAAAGAGGATTCTACTTCCTGATCCCAAGTATCATGAAGTTCTGGTCACACAGTTTGTGAACAACCTCATGCTCCAGGGTAAGAAGAGTATCGCGTATTCTATTTTTTACGACGCCATCGACATGGTGGGCGAGAAGATGAAAGATTCTGACAAGGCTCCTCTCGACATTTGGAAAAAAGCGTTGGAAAACATCACCCCTCAGGTGGAGGTAAAAAGCCGCAGGGTTGGTGGAGCGAACTTCCAAGTTCCGACCGAGGTGCGTCCGGAAAGAAAAGTCTCTCTCGCGATCAAGAATATGATAGTCTTCTCGCGCAAGCGTTCCGGTCACTCCATGGCGGAAAAGTTGGCCGCAGAAATCATGGCAGCCTATAACTGTGAAGGTGCTGCCTACAAGAGAAAAGAAGATATGCACAAGATGGCAGAGGCTAACAAGGCCTTCGCCCATTTCAGATTTTAGCGTTTAAAGATTAGCTGATGGCAAGGGATTTAAAATACACCAGAAATATCGGTATCATGGCTCACATCGATGCCGGAAAGACTACCACGTCCGAGCGTATCCTGTACTATACGGGAAAAACTCATAAGATAGGTGAGGTGCATGACGGAGCTGCTACCATGGACTGGATGGTCCAGGAGCAGGAAAGGGGTATAACCATTACTTCCGCTGCCACCACAGCCTTCTGGCATTACAACGGAGAGACCTACCAGATCAACCTGATAGACACTCCGGGCCACGTGGACTTTACCGTGGAGGTCGAGAGATCTCTGCGCGTACTTGACGGAACTGTAGCGACATTCTGCGCAGTAGGCCGCGTACAGCCTCAGTCTGAGACCGTATGGCGTCAGGCTGACAAGTACCATGTTCCCAAGATCGCCTACGTCAATAAGATGGACCGCGTAGGAGCAGATTTCTTCGCCGTAGTGGATGAGATCCGCGAGAAGCTGGGCGCCAACCCTCTTCCCATCTGCATCCCCATCGGAGCGGAGGACAAATTCGCAGGTATCGTAGACCTGATAGCCATGAAGGCCATCTACTACGATCAGGACAGCAAGGAGCTCGTCAATTACGAGATAAAGGACATTCCGGCCGACCTGCAGTCTGAGGCAGAGGAGTGGAGGAACAAGTTGCTGGAGACTGTCGCCGAGTATGACGACCGTATTCTCCAGAAATTCTTCGATGACCCTGCCACCATTACCGAGGATGAGATCATCGCTGCCCTCCGCAAGGCCACCATCAATATGGCGGTCGTGCCCATGTGCTGCGGTTCTTCCTTCAAGAACAAAGGTGTACAGTTCCTCCTGGACGCTGTCATGAGGTACCTGCCCTCTCCTCTGGATGTTCCCGAGGTGGAAGGCACCAACCCCACCAATGACAAGCCGGAGGTACGCCGTCCCGATTCCAAAGAGCCTTTCTGCGCCCTGGTATTCAAGATTGCCACTGACCCCTTCGTAGGCCGTCTGGCATTCCTCAGGGCATATTCAGGAAGACTGGATGCCGGTACTTACGTGCTCAACACCCGCTCCGGCAAGAAGGAGCGTGTGGCCCGTCTGTATCAGATGCACTCCAACAAGCAGAACCCCATCGACTTCGTAGAGGCCGGCGATATCTGCGCCGCAGTCGGCTTCAAGGAGTTGCGTACCGGTGATACCATCTGCGATGAGAATCATCCTATCGTCCTGGAATCCATGACATTCCCTGATCCTGTGATCGGACTGGCAGTGGAGCCCAAGACCCAGAAGGACCTCGACAAGCTCGGTATCGCTCTCGGCAAGCTCTCCGAGGAGGACCCTACATTCACAGTGCGCTCAGACCATGAGACCGGACAGACCGTCATCAGCGGTATGGGTGAGCTCCATCTGGAGATCATCGTGGACCGTCTGAAACGCGAGTTCGGAGTGGAGATCAACCAGGGTGCGCCTCAGGTCAACTACAAAGAGGCTATCCGCTCCACCGTACAGCATCGTGAGGTATTCAAGAAGCAGACCGGTGGCCGCGGTAAGTTCGCCGACATCATCGTCGAGATCGGACCCGCCGACGAAGGAGTCACAGGACTTCAGTTCATCGACCAGGTCAAGGGAGGAAACGTTCCCCGCGAGTACATCCCCGCAGTGGAGAAGGGCTTCAAGTCCGCAATGGCCAACGGTGTCCTTGCCGGATTCGAGGTTCCCTCGCTCAAGGTCACTCTGCTCGACGGATCGTTCCACCCCGTGGACTCCGACGCCCTGTCATTCGAGATCTGCGCCCGCATGGCATTCAGGCATGCCCTGCCCAAAGCTAATCCTATTCTTCTGGAACCTATCATGTCATTGGAAGTCGTTACTCCCGAGGATTACATGGGTGACGTCATCGGCGACCTCAACAAGCGCCGCGGACAGATCACCAACATGGACTCGAAGGGCAACGCGAGGATCGTCAAGGCCAAGGTGCCCCTTGCAGAGCAGTTCGGCTATGTCACCATCCTCCGTACCATCACTTCGGGACGTGCGACCAGTACTATGGAGTTCTCGCACTATGCAGAGCTTCCTGCCAACCTCGCCAAGGAGGTTATCGAAAAGGCAGGCGGAGCCCGCAAGTATGACGAGGACGAAGAATAACCAGATTAAAATTAAAAGCAATGAGCCAAAAAATAAGAATAAAACTGAAATCATTCGATCACGCTCTCGTGGACAAGTCCGCGGACAAGATCGTGAAAACGGTGAAGGCTACCGGTGCTGTCGTGAATGGTCCTATACCCCTTCCTACAGACAAGAAGATATTCACCGTGAACCGTTCGACTTTCGTCAACAAGAAGTCGCGCGAGCAGTTCGAGCTTAACTCCTACCGTCGTCTCCTCGACATTTACAGCTCGACACCCAGCACCGTAGACGCTCTGATGAAACTCGAGCTTCCCAGCGGAGTAGAAGTTGAAATCAAAGTCTGACGAAAGTTGGCAGATAAGAAAAAAACACTATCTTTGCAGCTCTGATTCAAAGATAGTGATTAGGACCCGTAGCTCAGTCGGTTAGTAGCACCTGACTCATAATCAGGGGGTCGCTGGTTCAAGCCCAGCCGGGTCCACTGCCTTTTCGGAGGCAAAAGGGGCTAAAATGAGAGGCTGTCCGATTAATATTCCGGGCAGCCTCTTATTTTTTTGTGCTGGTTGTGTCTAGAACTGGTAGGAAAGTGAGAAATAGAAGGGCCTGTTTAATGTAGTCTTCTCTACTTCATCATGATAGAGAGAGGTAAGTCCCCAGTCTCCGCCTACTTTGAACTGCAGGAATTTCCATCTGATACCTCCTCCGACGCCCCACATCAGGTTGAATCTGTTGATGTCGGATTCATCGTAAAGACTCATTTTTGCGCTCTCGTCAATGTCGAATGCGGGAATTTTATTGCTTATTGAGATATTGTACGCCAGGCTTATGTCGAAGCTGGGACCTGTATACAGGAATACACTCAAGTCCTGAATAATCTCATATCTCCACTGGGCACGGACGGGGATGGAAAGGTTGTGCTCGTTGAGATTGATACTGGAGGAGTATTTTTCGTCCATGATAGTTCCGTTCTCGCTGTAGGAGTCCGTGGAAAGTTCATAGTAGATACCGGTCTGAATACCTATACCATACCGGAACTCGGGAGACCAGGTGAAACCTATCTGGAAAGCGGGAGATACTTTTTTCTCATCATCGAACAGGGTTGTCATCATCCAGGAGGATTTATACCCGTTGGAGTTGATCTGCTTCAGGCTCATTCCTACAGAGATTCCGAAAGGCCTGTTGTCGCTGGGTTCGGGATTGAATGTGAGTTTTCCGTTTTCGGGGGATGCAGCCGTTAAAGGCAGTGCCGCAATCATCATGAGGATGGCCGCGAAGGAGATAAATTTTCTCATAAAAATGTTTAATTTGGGGTTAATATCTACAAATTTATAAAAATTATCCGAATCACTTTTGATAGAGCATTTAATTTTCAGCAGATATTTGAAAAATTTTGAAAAATCTGTATATTCGTGGGCGATTGACAAAACAACTAACAAAACACCCATAGAGTATGAAAAATGCAGTTTTCAATTTCCCTCTGCCGGCCAATGAACCGGTGAAATCCTATCTGAAAGGCTCTCCCGAGCGGGTAGCCCTCGAAGCCGAACTGAAGAGACAGAGCGGTATTCAGCTGGATATCCCCCTGATTATCGGCGGTAAGGAAGTCCGTACAGGCAACACCGGAAAGGTGGTTATGCCTCACGACCATGCCCATGTGCTGGCAACATATCATAAGGCCGGTCCCGAGGAGGTCAGGATGGCCATTAAGGCGGCTCTCGACGCTCACGAGGAGTGGGCCGAGCTGGACTGGACGGTCCGCGCCTCCATCATGCTCAAGATAGCCGACCTGCTCGCAGGCAAGTACCGCGCCGTGATCAACGCAGCCTGCATGCTCGGACAGAGCAAGAACTTCTATCAGGCAGAGATCGACTCCGCATGCGAGACAATTGACTTCCTGCGCTACAACGCCGCTTTCGCCTCCAAGATCTACGGCATCCAGCCCAAGAGCGGCCCCAACCAGATCAACAGCGTGGAGTATCGTCCCCTCGAGGGCTTCATCTTCGCGCTGACCCCGTTCAACTTCACTTCCATCGCATCGAACCTCTCGATGTCTCCCGCCCTGATGGGCAACACCGTGGTATGGAAGCCTTCCACCACAGCCATTCTCTCCAACTACTATCTGATGAAGATATACGAGGAGGCCGGCGTACCTGCAGGAGTCGTGAACTTCATCCCCGGCAGCGGCGCCGTCATCGGCAAGGAGATATTCGCGTCCAAGGACCTGGCCGGCGTGCATTTCACCGGTTCCAGCGCTACATTCAACACCCTGTGGCGTCAGGTGGGCGACAATATCGCCAACTACCGTTCCTATCCCCGTCTGGTGGGCGAGACCGGCGGCAAGGACTTCATCTTCGTGCATCCTTCGGCAGTGGCCGAAGAGGTCGGCAATGCGGCTTACTGCGGTGCCTTCGAGTTCCAGGGCCAGAAATGTTCCGCCGCTTCCCGTATGTACGTGCCCAAGTCCCTGTGGCCTGCTGTCCTCGAGAAGATCAAGGATACGGCATCGAAAGTCAAGATGGGTGACGTCTGCGATCCCTCGAACTTCATCAATGCCGTTATCGACGAGGTTTCCTTCGACAATATCGCTTCCTACATCGACTACGCCAAGGCATCCAAGGATGCTGAGATCGTGCTCGGCGGCGGATACGACAAGTCCAAGGGCTACTTCGTGGAGCCTACCGTCATCGTCACCACCGACCCTCATTTCAAGAGCATGGAAGAGGAGATCTTCGGCCCCGTCCTCACAGTCTACGTCTACGATGACGCCGATGTGGACAAGGCCGTCGAGCTTTGCGACACCACCTCGCCTTACGGCCTGACCGGAGCCATCTGGGGCCGCGACCGCCTGGCTCTCGAGAAGATTTCCCGCAAGCTGAAATATGCAGCCGGCAACTTCTACATCAACGACAAGCCCACCGGAGCCGTAGTCGGCATGCAGCCTTTCGGCGGAGCCCGCGCATCCGGAACCAATGACAAGGCCGGCGGCGAGTTCAACCTCATCCGCTGGGTGCTGCCGCGTGCGGTGAAGGAGACGCTGGTGCCTCCCACCGACCATCGCTACACCTACATGAAAGAGGAGTAACGGCGCGTCATAGCGGGCAGACTGCTGCCTTAGGATGAAATGAGAATCCCCGCCACGAGAAGCAAATGTGGCGGGGATTTTTGTTTATCTGAACCGCTGCCGCACATCCATCCGTTCGTGCAGGATGCGGATTATTGTTACGTCTCCGCTTTCGGAAATAGTGTGGAATATGATGTGACGGCCTGTTTTAAGTCCGAGCAGACCGGGCATGATGTCATCGTAGTGCCGGCATATATCCGGGCTCGGTTCAGTGAGGCTGCCGCATGCGTTCATGAGCATGTTGTAGTATCTTTCAGCCTGCTGCACTGACCATGTCCGTACAGTATAGTTCCAGATGGACGTGAGGTCGCCGACTGCCTTGTTGGTGAAGCGGAGCTTACTCATCGGGCAGTCCTGTTTTCAGTCTGGCGAGGTGTGCGACAGGGTCGAAGTTGGTGGCGATGCCGCTGTTCAGACCATCATTGATGGCGCATCTGAGTGCATTGACGCGCAGTTCCTCCTCCTCGAGAAGGCGCAGCCCTGCGCGGACCATCTCACTGGCGCTGCCGTAGCGTCCCTCTTCTATGGAGACCTGAATGAAATTGTCAAAATGAGGGCCAAGGGCCACTGATGTATTTTTCATCCTTTTCTAAATTTTCTGCAAGTTACCAATTTTTGGTAATATGCCAAAATTTATTTTACGCGGGCGCTGATATCATGGCGGGAGCTGCGGCGGTCGTGCAGGAGGCCGGCGAGGGCGAGGAGGAAGACGGCGAGGACAATGCCGGTGACGGGGCCGGCGGGGGTGGTCAGGACCGAATGCAGGAGGGCGGAGAGCCTCGAGAGGAAGTCGGAGACGGGGTCTAGGATGCCGATGCGACGGAAGCCCTCTGTAAAGGAACTGAGGTCAATGTTATAGTGGCGGAGGATGATGACGGCTGTGGCGATGAGGAAGGCTCCGCCGAGGATGCCGCCTGCGACGGCAGCGGTGCGTGTCCTGCGGGCTGCGGCCCTCTCCCGCACCTCGATTCTCTGCATCACCCTGTCGGTGAAATCTTCCGGTAATCTGATATTTTCCATGGTGTCCTCCTATTTTTCCAAATCCTTATCTGTTTTCAGCATCCGTGCCAGCCTGTTGCGGCAGCGGAAGAGCCGTACCTTGACATTGGCCTGAGTCATGCCTGTAATCTGCTCGAGCTCGGCGATGCTGCGGCCCTCCTCGTAGAATGCGCTGATCAGGAACCGGTCCTGCGGTTCGAGTGCCGCCACCGCCCTTTCCAGAGCCTCGTACTGCCTCTCGCGCAGCTCTTTCATCTCCCGGTCCTCCCCGCTTTCGAGCCATGCGCTGCTCTCCTGCAGTTCCCGTTCCGTGAACCTTTCCCGGCTTACCGTCCATTTCCTTTTCCTCAGCGACGAGACCGCGAGGTGCCAGGCGATGCTGTAGAGCCAGGTGGAGATGGAGCTCTCGCCCCTGTACCTGCCTAAGGAGAAATATGCCTTGACAAATGTCTCCTGTGCCAGGTCCTCCGCATCCTCCCTGCTGCCCGTCACACGGTAGAGCACTGAGAAAATCATGCCGCTGTGAGCGTCCACTATCTGACGGAAGAGGTCCTTGTCCCCTTCCATTATCTTAAGGATCAGTGCGCTCTCTTCGGCTCTTGTCATAGGTGCGGTATTCTGTCTGAATATAAGACGAATGTAAATGTAAAAGGTTACATGTAACCTTTTCCCGTTTATGCGTCAAAGATGCAAACGGAACATTAAAGAAACTTAAAAATCTAAAGCTATGCAAGGAGTAATTATTTGTGCGGTAATTTTCTACTTCGTCTATCGCGTACTCGAGAACCTGATTCACCGCAAGGAGCGGCTTATCATCGCCCAGAAGATAGAGACCCTCGACCCTCAGAAGAGCGGGCAGATGGACCTGAACAAGTGGTTCGGGGCAGCGGCTCCCAACAAGTATGCGCCTCTGCGGTGGGGCCTGCTGCTGACCGGAGCTGCTTTGGGCATCATACTGGCATTTTTTATACATCAGGGTCTGTATCCTGAAATGAAATGGTACAGTACGGGAGCCGAGATGCTGTATTTTGGCCTGACATTCCTCTTCGCCGGTATCGGCCTGCTGATATCGTTCATGCTTGAAAGGAAGTTCTCCGCAGAGGATGCGGAGAAATCCTCCAAGCAGTAGAATATTCATGTAGATTATTTCCGTACGATGCGGCCGACGGCCTCGAGCAGCGGATCCACGCTGACCTCGGAGCCGACGGCCTGCTGCATCCATATCTGAGGGGTCAGGCGGCCGAGGGTGTAGATGCGGCGGATCTCCGAGGCGAACTCAGACTTGGTGCGGCACTGGGCCAGATGGCTCTCGAGCTGGTACTCGATGATGTGGCCGAAGGGGTAGTTGGGCAGGTACATCGGGGAGTTGATCATGTGCGAGTAGACGGCCAGCAGGGGGCAGTCGGGGGTGCCGAGCACGGGGGCGTAGTACTTGTTCCAGACGTCCTTGGCAATGCTGTTGACGGCATCGCGCAGCTCGGAGGCCGTGGCTTCGGGATGGCTGTAGAGCCACTGCCAGGTGTACATGTCGGTCAGGGCCACTCCCATGATCTCGTAGGCGCCCCAGAAGATGTCGAGGGTGGTGTTGTCGTCCATCGCGTAGTCGAAGCCGAGGAGCTGGAGGTCGCGCTTCTGGAAGATGAAGGCGAGGGCCTCGGTGTAGGCGGTGTTGGGTACGCCGTTGAGCATGTAGTAATCGATGTTGTAGAGGTCGAGGGTCTGCTCGACGTTGTGGCCGAACTCGTGGACGGCGATGTTGTAGCCCTTGTAGTCCATGCCCTTGTCTCCGATACGGGTGCGCAGGCGGGCGGGCTCCCAGCGTCCCTGTGCTCCCCAGGCATGGCCTGAGCCGCGGGCCGGTTCCACTACGATGCGGTCAGCCAGGTAGCGGGCATCCTTGGCGGAGAAACCGAGGGCTCTCAGCATACGCGGCATGTCATCGGCGAATGCCTGCGCGTCAGGATATTTGCGCCGGGTCATCTCGGTCAGTTCGTCCTCGGGCATGGCCGAGCGGCTCTTGAATCCGTCGTACCAGATGTCGTAGGGTCTCAGGTCGCGGCCCAGGCGCTCGCGGATGACGGCGGCCACCTCCTTTATCTCGGGCGAGGAGATCAGATGGATGAACAGCTCCTCGATGTCCTTAGCGGACACTTCCATGCCCTCCTCGAAGTTGCGGGCGATGCCTGTGGGCAGCTCAGGGCTGTAGAGGTCGATCTGCTCTTCCACATGGAAGGTGTTGAGGATATGCGAGTAGCGCACGTCGGTCTCGGGCTGGAGCTGCACTTCCTTGCCGTCCTTCCAGGTCTTGTTGGAATAGGGTGCCCAGTCGTAAGCCGGGTTGTTCACCACGTCTTTCGGGATGGTCTGGTCCACGATACGGAGCATCACCTGGAAGATCATCTCCTGTTTCTCGTTTGCGTTGGGGATGTCAGCGTAGTTGCTCTTGAGCTCGTCGCGCAGGTTCCAGTGCGAGAGCAACACCATGTCCTCGGGGAAGAGGCGGCGGCCGTCATCTGTGAGCAAATGTCCCATCATGATATTGTAAGAGGCGATGTAGTTCTCGCAGCCGCTGAGTACTTGGGCGTAACGGGCCTTGACTGCTGCCGGCACTCTGGTGGTGAATGCGTCTCCCATGCGGGCGTAGGCCCAGTCGAGACGGCTCCAGTCCTTCCCGAGGGTGTTTTTCTCCTCGAGGGTGTAGAACGGGAAGTTGAGGATGGTGACGAATGCCGTCTTGTTGGCGAAGAGGTCGTCCGACAGGTGAGAATAGGGGTCGAATGCTCCGAGGATGTAGTCTATCCCGGTGAGCTCCGGGCCGGTCAGATGCAGCGGAGCCTGCAGCCGCACGGCCACCTGGTTCGAGGTGCCGTAGAGGGTCTCGAACGCCGCGGACAGCTTGTCGAAGAGCACCTTGCGGTCCTCCGGCGTAGCCGCGTAGCTTCCGGCGGCAAACTGCCCGAACTCCGCTTCAGTGCCATCCTCTGCTCTCCACAGCGCTGCTGCCTGGGCCACGCCCTTCTGCACCAGCGCCCTGTCCGCCTGAGGACATTTTTCTACGATAGCCTGCACCGTCCTGCCGACGGTCTCTTCCGAAATATTGCTCATAGTCTGCGCTGATTGATTGTTGTTTCCGTTACAGCCGCTCATAATCATCGTTGCCGCGGCCAGCATGAGTGCCGGTAGCTTTTTCATATTGCGTAGTGTTTAGAGTGTTGTTCTTGTCTGAGTGCCGGAGGCTGAACTCGCAGCCGCAGTACTGCTGATTGTAGAACTGGCGGGCGAGGATGTTGCGGCGTTCATAGAGGCCGCCCTTGCGCCAGTTGCGGTCCCAGAAGCGGGTCAGGCCCCGGCCGCAGTGCTCCTCGGCGTAGAAGCCGGCCTCGTTGATCTGCCGGATGTCCTTCCAACGGGATGAGGCTAGGGTGGTGGTGAAGAGGGGGAAGCCGTGATCTGCTGCGTAGGAGGCTGCTGTGCAGAGGCGGTGCCTGAAGCAGGCGAGGCAGCGTCCGCCCCGTTCCGGCTCGTCTTCCAGTCCGACAGTGCATTCCAGCCATTGTGCGTGCTGTTGCTCCCACGGGCCTCCTGCATTGTCCCCGGTATTGCTCCCGTCCAAGTCCACTATCGCCACCCCGATTTCCTTCGCGTACCTCACTATCTCATTTTTCCGCTTGAGATACTCCTCCTCTGGGAAAATGTTGGGGTTGTAGAAGAGGATGGTCGGTTCATAGCCGTTCTGTCCCATCCATTCGAGGATGGCGGCGGAGCAGGGGGCGCAGCAGGAGTGCAGAAGTACTTTTTCCATTGGATTGGCGCTGGGATTTTATATTTTTGCGAAAATATTGAAAATTATGGAAAGTAAAAAGGAACTTCGCAAATTGATATCGATGCGCAAGAAGCAGGTGCCCCTCGAGGAGCGCCGCCGCCGCTCTGTGCCGGTGATGGAGCGTCTGATGGCGCTGCCGCGTTTCCGGAAAGCGCAGAATATTCTGTTCTACTGGGCAATGCAGGATGAGGTGGCAACTCAGGACGCGGTGCTCGCCTGTGCTGCTGCCGGGAAGAACGTGTTTCTGCCGGTGGTGGACGGGGATTTCTTGAGAATCAGAAGGTTCTCCGGTCGGGCCGCGCTGACTCCGGGCGAATCGTACGCTATTCCGGAGCCTGTGGAGGGGTCGGAGGAAGTGCGGATCACCGATATTGACCTGGTCGTGGTGCCGGGAGTGGCCTTCGATATGGACGGCGGCCGGATGGGACGCGGCAAGGGCTTCTACGACAGGCTACTGGCAGGGGCTTCGGACTGCTCTCAGGGCGGGCCGTACAAGGTCGGGGTCTGCTTCGATTTTCAGGTGGTGGATGCGGTGCCCAGGGAGGCTCACGATATGCTGATGGATGCGGTGGTGTGCGAGTCGCGTACTGAAATCATCCGCAATGACAACCGGGTGTGCTCGGTGTTCTGCATCCGCTATCCGATAGTCTCCGGCGGAATGGTCTGGTGCAGCGGGTGGAGGCTGGCTTCGGCGGTGAGTGCCGCGGGCGGTCTGGGTCTGCTCGGTGCCGGGTCGATGAAGCCTGAGCTGCTGCGGGAGCATATCGCCGCATGCCGCGCCGCTACTGACAGGCCGTTCGGGGTCAATGTCCCGCTGATGTCTCCGTATGCCGCAGAGCTGATGGAGGTGGTGCTGTCTGAGAAGGTGCCGGTGGTGTTTACCTCGGCCGGTAATCCCAAGACATGGACACCGAGGCTCAAGGATGCCGGGGTGAAGGTAGCGCATGTGGTGTCGAGCTCGAAGTTCGCGGTCAAATGCGCTGAGGCCGGGGTCGATGCGGTGGTGGCCGAGGGGTTCGAGGCCGGCGGTCACAATGGCCGGGAGGAGACGGCTACGATGGTGCTGGTGCCTCAGGTCAGGGCGGCTGTGTCGCTGCCTCTGCTGGCGGCGGGCGGTATCGTCTCTGGTGCGGGCATGGCTGCGGCCTTCGCTCTCGGAGCCGAGGGCGTGCAGGTCGGTACCCGTTTCGCCCTGTGCCGCGAGAGCAGTGCCAGCGAGGAGTTCAAGCAGCTCTGTCTCGGGCTCAAGGAGGGTGATACGATGCTGGCCCTCAAGAAGGTGAGCCCGACCCGCCTGATCAAGAACGATTTCTATGCACAGGTGCAGGAGGCAGAGGACCGCGGGGCTTCGAAGGAAGAGCTCGTGGAGCTGCTGGGACGTGGCCGGGCCCGTCAGGGTATCTTCGAAGGCGACCTGTCAGCCGGCGAGCTGGAGATAGGCCAGGGCGTCTCCCTCATCTCCGACCTGCCCTCGGCTGCCGATATCGTCCGCTCGATGGTGGACGGCTACCGTCAGGCCGTGGCCGGGATGGAGGTGCTGTAATATCGTGCTCTGTCAGTCGCAATGATATCGTTTCCCGCAATTCGCTGCCGTTGTTGCAGGAACGGATGTTCCCCACCTTCGGAAGGTGGTTGAGGCCGGGAGGCGAAGGGTCTAATGGTAAGTGCAGGAGCGGGGTGTTTTGATAAGTTCTGGATTTAGAGGTAGTTGGAAATATAACGAGAGTCTTTCGGCCGCATCTAAATATCCGAAAGACTCTCGTTGTATTGTGATATGACTGATTGTCAATGTTTTGCAAATAATGGCCGCTGCAGTATTTACCGTTAGTTGTGAATAGCTTACAAGTGGTCACAAGTGGTCGTACCGCAACGGCAGCGAATCGCGGGAAACGGTGCCGTTGTGGAAGTGGATGATGGGTGGAAAGTGCGCTGTGTGGCCTGTGGACGTTGTGGCTTCGGATGCGCCATGCCGCAACGGCAGCAAATCGCGGGAAATGGTGCCGTTGTGGAAGTGGGAGAAGGGTGGAAAGTGCCCTGTGTGGCCTGTGGACGTTGTGGCTTCGGATGCGCCATGCCGCAACGGCAGCAAATCGCGGGAAATGCTGCCGTTGTGGATTGGAAGGCGGGAGCGTCGGGCGCCGTCAGTCACGCACCGTCAGTCGCCAGTCTGTGGAAAGAGCCGTTCGGTCTAGCGGCCGACGATGAGGGCCTGCTGGGGTCCGACGGTGAGGACGGGGCCGTTGAGGGTGCCGAGGCCGTCGACGGAGATGCGGCCGTCCCGGCAGTAAATGGTATAGTTGTGTGCCCCGGCAGTGGATGCAGTCTCTCCGGAGGACGGCTGGCTGCCGGTGTCGGACGTGCCGGAATTACCGGAAGCGCTGTCCGAAGAACCCTGCCCCGGAACGGTAACCGACACAGCCTCCTTCCGCGAGTTGATCACCACGACGATCTCTTCGCAGGGGTCTCCGCCGGCATGTCCGGTGAGTCTCCATGCCACCACTCCCTCAGGCGCATCCAGAAATTCCAGATGTTCCCGTACCATGTCTGCATCTCCGAGGCGGAAGGCTGGATGGGCCTTGCGCAGGGCGATGAGTCCGCGGTAGTAGTCGTAGAGGTCAGCATATCTGGCCTTGAAGCTCCAGTCGATGGCGTTGATGGCGTCGGGACTGTTGTAGCTGTTGTGCACTCCCTGTTTTGTGCGGAAAAGTTCCTCGCCTGCATATATGAAAGGTATGCCCTGGGATGTGAATACTACGGTCTGGCCGAGTTTGTCCAGCCTCAGCAGCTCGTCTTCGGATATGCCAGGCAGGGAGGCGTGAAGTCTGTCACGCAGGCACATGTCGTCGTGACAGGAGATGTAAGAGATCATCTGTGAAGGCTCAGAAGCCCAGCAAGTGTCGGAGTAGTTGACGTCTGCGAAGTCCACGTCCGGATGCCATATCGCTCCAGCCACTCCGAATTTGACACTTTCCTCCAGCCCCTGCACGCCTCCGAGGAAGCCTGCCTGCGAGTCATCGCTGAACGGGCCGCGGAGGGCATCGCGCATCTCGTCGGAGAATGCCGCTATACCCGGCATTTCCCAGGTGTTGGCCTTCATGGCCAGCAGTTTCCCGTCATACAGGGGAGCGGAGGCGGCCCAGCCCTCACCATAGATGAGTATCGAAGAATCTATATCGTACAGGGCCGAGCGTATGGCATTCATGGTCTCTATGTCGTGTATGCCCATAAGGTCGAAGCGGAATCCGTCGATGTGGTATTCCTCGGCCCACCAGCAGACGGATTCGACCATGTAGCGGCGCATCATCTCGCGGTCGGAAGCGGTCTCATTGCCGCAGGCCGAGCCGTCAGCGAAGGAGCCGTCCTCCCTCATGCGGAAGAAGTAGCCGGGTACGGTCCGCTCGAAGGCCTGGGAGGCAGCGTCGGAGACATGGTTGTACACCACGTCTAGCACCACCCTGATACCGGCCTTGTGCAGGGCCTGGACCATCTCCTTGAATTCCCGGATGCGGCAGGCAGGGTCGTAGGGGTCGGTGGAATAGGAGCCGTCGGGTACGTTGTAGTTCACCGGGTCATAGCCCCAGTTGTAGACATTGTCCTCCAGACGGGTCTCGTCCACGGAGGCGTAGTCGAATGAGGGGAGGATGTGCACATGGGTCACGCCCAGTTCCACGAGGTGGTCCACTCCTGTACGCACGCCGCGGGGTCCGCGTGTTCCGCTCTCGGTCAGAGCCAGGAACTTGCCGCGGTGCTCAGGGGATATGCCGGAATTGCCGGAGATGGAGAAATCCCTGTGGTGCATCTCATATACCACTGCATCGGCAAATGAGCGGAGCTCCGGGCGGCAGTCCTCCGCCCAGCCTTCGGGGTCGGTGGCGTTGAAATCCACGACGGCGGCACGCTGCCCGTTGACTCCCACCGCAGTTGCGAAGATGCCGGGAGTCTCCTCGAGCCACCGGCCTGAGACATTGACCCTGAAGGTGTAGAACCGGCCTTCGAGGTCTCCCTCGACGACAGCGCTCCAGGAGCCGTCAGCGGCATTTTTATTCATCTCGATGACCTCGTAGGGCTGTCCCCCGAGACCCTCCTCATAGAGCAGGACGCGGGCGGAGTCAGCGGTCGGGGCCCATAGGGAAAAATGGGAACTGGCGGGGGTGTAGCTGAGTTCCTGGAGAGAGCCCTCTTTCGGGGGGAATTGGTCGGAGGATACGGTGCAGCCAAGTGTCAGAGGGGCTGCGGCAAAGGCCAGTAGGCAGGGGAGTAAACACTTGTGTTTCATAGCGTGTTAAACTGTTGTATGTCAAAAAGAGAAATATAGGTGCAAATTTAGGAAATTTCTTGGATTAGGCACAATTATTGCTAGCGCAGTCTCAGAAATTTTTAAAGAGTTATACAATATGCAGTATCTGAAAATAGCGGCTGTAAGCTTTCTGGCTGTTTTGAGCATGGTGTCATGCAAGCAGAAAGCCGAGGGTCAGAAAGAGGCGGTGACATATCCGCTTTTGAAGGTTTCTCCTGAGGACAGGACACTGTCTGTCAGTTATTCAGCGGTAATCGAGGGAAAGCAGGACGTGGAGGTGAGACCTCAGGTGTCCGGCTTCATTACCGATGTTTTGGTCAAAGAAGGAGCCAAGGTGAAAAAGGAACAGACACTGTTCGTTATCGACACCATTCCCTATGCGGCTTCATACAGGCAGGCTAAGGCGGCAGTAGCCACGGCCGAGGCCCAGCTCGCCACAGCGAAGCTCTCGCTGGAGGGCAGCGAGGACCTGTATGCAGAGAAGGTCATCTCCGATTTTGAGCTTCAGACCGCCCGCAACTCGTACAACAGTGCGGTAGCGGCTCTCCGTCAGGCGGAGGCAGCCGAGGCCAGCGCGGCCCAGAACCTATCCTACGCTATCGTCAAAAGTCCTGTCAACGGCTCGGCCGGCATGACATCCGTCAGGGTAGGCGCCCTCGTGAGCTCGTCTATGGCGGAGCCTCTGATCAGCGTGTCCGACAACTCCGAGATGTACGTCTACTTCTCCCTGCCCGAGAAGGAGGTGCTTTCGATGACCCGCCAGTACGGTTCTATCGACAACACTATAGCCTCTTTCCAGCCTGTATCCCTGACTCTGACCGACGGAACTCTATATGAGCAGGAGGGACGTATCGACGTGATCAGCCGTATCGTGGACCGCGGTACCGGTACAGTGAGCCTCAGGGCGGTGTTCGATAATGAGGGCGGACGTCTGATGAGCGGCAGCTCGGGACGTGTCAATATTTCCTACGACAGGAACAACTGCATAGTGATTCCCCAGACAGCCACCTACGAGATACAGGACAAGATCTATGTATATAAGGTAGTGGACGGCAAGGCTGTCTCCACGGAGATTAAGGTGTTCAAGATCAATGACGGTAAGGAGTATGTGGTGGAGAGCGGCCTGAATACCGGCGACGTAATCGTCTCCGAGGGTGCCGGTCTGCTCAGGGAGGGCACTCCCATCGCCGGTACACCTGTGGAGGCCGGCTCTAATTCTAATAAAGGAGAATAAGGGATATGAATCTTAAAACGTTTATCGACCGGCCCATCCTGTCGGTCGCTATTTCCATCTTCCTGGTGCTGGTCGGCATCATCGGACTTGCGATGCTGCCTGTGGAGCAGTACCCGGACATAGCACCTCCTACTATCCGCGTATCGACCACCTACAGCGGTGCGAACGCGACGGCCGTGCAGAACGCCGTGATTGCCCCCCTCGAGGAGGCCATCAACGGTGTGGAGAACATGACCTACATGACTTCCGAGGCAAGTAACTCGGGAAGTGCTTCCATCACGGTGTATTTCAAACAGGGTATTGACCCTGACATGGCATCTGTGAACGTGCAGAACCGTGTGTCCAGGGCCACATCCCTCCTTCCGGCCGAGGTTACCAGGGTCGGTGTCGAGGTGTCCAAGCGTCAGAGCAGTACCCTGAAGGTATTCGCCCTGGTGTCTCCTGACGGCACATATGACGAGACCTTCCTTACCAACTACCTTTCCATCAACGTAAAGCCTCAGATTCAGCGTATCTCCGGCGTCGGTGACTGTAACGTCATGGGCGGTGACTACGCCATGCGTATCTGGATGAAGCCCGACCTGATGGCCCGCTACGAGCTGGTGCCCAGCGATGTGAGTGCGGCTCTGGCCAGTCAGAACATCGAGGCGTCCACCGGTGCTATCGGAGAGAACTCGGACAATGTTTTTCAGTATACCCTCCGCTACAAGGGCCGTCTGTCTACCGAAGAGGAGTTCGGAGAGATAGTCATCAAGGCCTACGAAGACGGCCGTGTTCTGAGGCTGAAGGATATTGCTGACATAGAGCTGGGTGCCCTCTCCTATAATTTCGAGGGCCGTGTGAAGGGTGCTCCCGGTGTGAGCTGTATGATCAACCAGACCGCCGGCAGTAACGCCAACGAGATCATCAAGGAGATCGATGCTTACCTGGAGACAGTGAAGGCAGACCTGCCTAAGGGAGTGGAGCTCGTGGACATCATGAGTACCAAGGACTTCCTCGATGCCTCCATCAACGAGGTGATCAAGACCCTCTTCGAGACCCTTCTCCTCGTGATTCTGGTGGTGTACGTCTTCCTGCAGAACCCCAGGTCCACCCTCATCCCTACTATATGTATCTTCGTCGCGCTGATTGCCACCTTCGCATTCCTGATAGTGGCCGGCTTCACGATCAACCTCATCACCCTCTTCGCATTGATATTGGTTATCGGTACGGTCGTCGACGACGCAATCATTGTGGTCGAAGCGGTGCAGGCACGCTTCGACATGGGTTACCGCTCTCCGTACAAGGCCGCAGTTGACGGTGTGGAGGGCGTGTCTGCAGCCGTAATCTCGGCGACACTGGTCTTCATGGCAGTGTTTATTCCCGTATCCTTCCTTGGAGGTACTTCCGGTCTGTTCTACAAGCAGTTCGGTCTTACCATGGCGGCAGCGGTGGGTTTCTCGGCCATCAACGCCCTGACCCTGTCCCCCGCACTCTGCGCCATCATACTCAAACCTAACGAGATCGTCCGTCCCGGCGAGAAACCCAAACAGTTCTCGACCAGGTTCAGAATCGCCTTCGAGACCTCTTTCGGACGTCTGATTACCAAGTACAAATACGGCGTCAAGTTCTTCATCAAGCACAAATGGGTCGGTGTCAGCCTGCTCGTAGCAGCCTGCGGTCTGCTCGTGTACTTCATGGCCACCGCCAAGACATCCCTCGTGCCCAACGAGGATACCGGTTCCCTCTTCATCAGTGTGGACGCCGCTCCCGGTACTACTCTGGCCGAGACCAACGACATCCTCACCGAGATGCAGAAGAGCATCAGCGGTATCGAGGAGATACAGACCTACAACCAGGTGGCCGGTTTCTCCTTCTCAGGAAGCGGTGCCTCCCACGCCATGATGATGGTCCGTCTCAAACCCTGGGACCAGCGTGAGGGTAAGGAGCACAGCAACACCGCCGTCATCGAGAAGATCTACGCCAACACGGCCCATATCACCAACGCCCAGATCTTCATCTTCGCGCCTCCTATGATCTCCGGTTACGGTACAGGTAACAGCTTCTTCGTCGACCTGCAGGACCGTTCGGGCCGCGGTATCGACGCACTTGAGACAGTTACCCATCAGTTCATCGATGCCCTCAACCAGAGACCAGAAGTGCAGCTGGCCTACACCTCCTTCAGCTCCAACTTCCCTCAGTACGAGCTGGATGTGGATGCCGCCAAGTGTATCCGTGCCGGTACTACCACTGACGCAGTTCTCTCGGTTATCTCCGGATACTACGGAAGTATGTACGTGTCGAACTTCAACCGCTTTACCAAGCTCTACCGTGTCATGCTCCAGGCTCCTGTCGAATACAGGGACAACATGCAGTCCCTCGATGATATCTACGTCAGGACATCCAACGGTATGGCTCCCGTAAGCCAGTTCGTCACGATGAGAAAGATATACGGAGCAGAGGTGCTCAACCGCTTCAATATGTTCACCTCGATTACAGTTCAGGGTATGCCTAACCCCGGCTACAGCTCCGGAGACATCATCCAGGCCATCGAGGAGGTAAGCCAGGAGGCCCTGCCTACAGGATTCGGATACGAGTTCTCCGGTATGACCCGTGAGGAGGCCGAGCTGGCCGAGTCCAACACTACGGCCATCGTCTACGTCATCTGCGTGATTTTCATCTACCTCATCCTCGCCGGTCTGTACGAGAGTCTCTTCCTGCCGCTCGCGGTGCTTTGCTCCGTGCCTTTCGGTCTGATGGGCAGCTATATGTTCACCAAGATGTGGGGCCTTGAGAGCAACATCTACACTCAGGTCGGAATGATCATGCTGATCGGACTGCTCTCCAAGACGGCGATTCTGATTACCGAGTACGGTACCCAGCGCCGCAAGATGGGCATGAGCCTCAGCGCCGCAGCCCTATCGGCAGCCGGTGTCCGACTCAGGCCCGTGCTCATGACCGTGCTCACCATGGTTATCGGTCTGCTCCCTCTGATCACCGCTTCCGGAGTAGGCGCCAACGGTTACCGCTCCCTCGGTGTGGGCACTGCCGGCGGTATGGTGGTCGGAACCATAGCCCTTATGTTCATCACGCCTATGTTCTTCGTCATCTTCCAGTTTGTGGAGGAGAAGGTAATGGGTAAAAGAAAGGAGGAAAGAGAAGCATCATTATGAGAAAGATAATACTTACAATAGCCGCGGTGGCAGTGGTCAGCAGCTGCTCCATCTACCGCAAGTACCAGAGGCCTGAGGATGTAGTTCCCATGGACAGCCTCTACCGCGCGGAGCTGGTCTCCCCCGAAGAGGATGCCCGGGCTGCGGAGGACAGCACTTCCTTCGGGTATATGCCATGGGAGGAAATGTTCACCGATCCCTACCTGCAGGAACTCATCCGCACCGCTCTGGACAACAATACTGACCTGCTCAGCGCCGCTCTCAGAGTGGAGCAGGCCCAGGCCCGTCTGAAAGCCTCGAAGTGGGCTTATTCTCCTTCGCTGAACCTCGGCCCTCAGGGCGGATACAGTTACACCCTTGCCGACAATCAGGGCAATGTCACCACCTCCGGAACCTGGACCTACAATGCCGGGCTCTCCGTCAGCTGGGACATCGACCTCTTCGGCTCACTGCTCAATGCCAAGCGCGGAGCGCAGGCTGCCCTTCTCCAGCAGGAGGCTTACCGTCAGGCAGTACGCTCCCAGCTTATCGCCACAGTGGCCAATGCCTATTATTCCCTGCTGATGCTGGACGAACAGGTCCGTGTCAGTGAGGAAAATGTGACCCTCTGGGCGGAGCAGATCCGCAGTATGGAGGCAATGCTCAAGGTCGGCCGTGTCAATGAGAATGCAGTCACCCAGTCCCGCGCCCAGCTCTACGGCCTGGAGGCTTCGCTGGCAGATATGAAGCGCCAGCGTCAGGAGGCGGAGAACGCCCTCTGCTCCATCCTCGGCTCAGTGTACACTGAGATAGAGAGAGGCACTCTCGACGAGCAGACGCTGCCTCAGGACTTCTCAGTGGGAATTCCTCTGGAACTGCTCTCCAATCGTCCCGATGTCTATCAGGCAGAGATGGCTCTGGCCAGTGCCTACTATTCGACCAACCAGGCCCGTTCCGCCTTCTATCCCAGCCTGACCCTCTCGGGCAGCGCCGGATGGACCAACAGTGTAGGACAGGCGATTCTCAACCCCGGCGGTCTGATCGTATCGGCCCTGGCCCAGCTCGCCCAGCCCATATTCAATAAGGGGCAGCTGACATCCAACCTGCGTGTGGCCAAGGCAGAGGAGGAGATAGCCAGACTCACCTACAAGCAGGCTCTGCTGGATGCCGGAGAGGAAGTGAACAACAATCTCTACGCTCTCGAGATATACGACGAGATGCTTCAGAAGCATACTTCCCAGATGACGGACCTCGAGCGTTCCGTACAGACAGCCGAGTACCTTTATCAGAAGAGTACCGGAATGACCTACCTGGAGGTGCTGACAGCCCGTCAGTCCCTGCTGACGGCCCAGCTCAATGTGGTGTCCGACAAATATCTCCTTCTGCAGACCACGGTCAACCTCTACCGTTCCCTCGGAGGAGGCAGACAGTAAGACAGATGCAGTGTATATGACGATATGAGAAGAAGCATAAATATTTTCCTGACAGCCGTCGCCGCGCTTGCGGTGGCGGCTTCTTGCAATGACAGTACGGTCCCGGCCCCCTATGGTCCCGTACCGGCGGAAGCCCAGATGGAGTGGCGGAAGATGGAGTACTATATGTTCGTACACTTCGGCCCCAACACATTTACAGACAGTGAGTGGGGGACAGGGGAGGAGGATCCGGACGTGTTCGCCCCCACGGACCTCGACTGTGAGCAGTGGGCCCGTATAGCACGCGAGGCAGGTATGAAAGGTATTATCCTCACAGCCAAGCATCATGACGGCTTCTGTCTGTGGCCCAGCAAGTACAGTCGTCATACCGTAGCCCAGAGCTCCTGGCGGAACGGCCAGGGCGATGTACTGCGCGAGTTGGCGGATGCCTGTGAGAAGTATGACCTCCGCCTCGGAGTCTACATTTCACCCTGGGACCGCAACCACCCTGCCTACGGCACTGAAGCCTACAATGAGGTGTTTGCCGGCTGTATCACCGAGGTGCTGACCGAGTACGGCGATATCTTCGAACTCTGGTTTGACGGGGCTGACGACGGGGAGGGCGACGCTCCGAGCCGTTACCGCTGGGGTTATTTCAACGCCACGGCCCATACCCTCAATCCCGACCTGGTGATATTCAGCGACGTCGGCCCCGGCTGCCGCTGGATAGGCAACGAGCGCGGCTATGCCGGAGAGACCAACTGGTCCCGCCTCGATCCCGCCGGATTTGCCCCCGGCCGTCTGGCCCCTTCCCGCGACACCCTCAACTGCGGCAATGTGCACGGTTCCCGGTGGATACCCGGAGAAGCCGACGTGTCGATCCGTCCCGGCTGGTTCTATTCCCCCTCGACCGACAGTTTAGTCAAGAGTGTGGACGAGCTGATGGAGATCTACTACGCTTCGGTGGGCCGCAACGCCAACCTCCTGCTCAATGTGCCCCCGGACCGCCGCGGCCGCATTCATCCCGCCGACTCGGCCCGTCTGATGGAGTTCCGCGATGCCCGTACCGAGGCCTTCCATGCCGACTATGCCAAGATGTCGCGGGCCTATTCCGAGTCTGTACGTGCCAATTCTCCCAAGTATGCCGCCGCCAATGCGGTGGACGGCCGCTACTCCACCTACTGGGCCACGGACGACAGTGTCACCTCCGCCTCCTTCACCGTGTATTTCCGCAGGGACAGGGAGGTCAGCAAGGTGCTGCTGCAGGAGTATATCCCCCTGGGTCAGAGGGTCAGGGAGTTCAGCGTGGAGTGCCGTCTGGGCGATACCGGCGAGTGGAAGGAGGTCTGCCGCGGCACGACTATAGGCTACAAGCGGATCATGCGCTTCGACCCGGTCATGGCATCGGAGGTAAGGTTCAATATCTTAGACTCATACGCCTGTCCGCTGATCAGCAATGTCTCGATATATTGACGCCCTGTCGGTCTTTTGTGACATTGTGGCACTGACTGGCGGGTGTGGTATCGGTTTTGCAGAGGAGTAAGTCAGAAATTGAAATTTTAAAACATTACTACCATGATTACCGAAAAATTACAGAATGCGATCAATGATCAGATAATCGCCGAGATGTGGTCGGCCAACCTCTACCTTTCCATGTCTTTCTATCTTGAGAAAGAGGGTTATGACGGAATGGCACACTGGATGAAGAAACAGTCTCAGGAAGAGCTCGAGCATGCCTACGATATGGCATCGTTCCTCCAGAAGAGGGGCGGCACCGCCAAGGTCAGCATGATCGACGTAGTGCCTCAGGGCTGGGGCAGCGTGGAGGCTCTCTTCAAGCATGTCTATGAGCACGAGTGCCATGTGACTGCACTTATCGACAAGATCGTGGATATTGCCCGCGAGGAGAAGGACAAGCCCTCAGAAGACTTTTTCATGGGTTACATCCGCGAGCAGGTCGAGGAGGAGGCTACCGCCCTCTCCATCTATGAGAAGGTTCAGCGTGCCGGTGAGGCCGGTCTCGTAATGCTGGACAGCAAGCTCGGTGAGCGCAAATAGTCCCGGCGGACAGTAATGAAATAAGGGCTGACCCTTCAAGGGCCGGCCCTTTTTCGTATCATCGGTCGTGTTTTTTGGTCGGGAGGCGGCCGGAGCGGCGCAGGGCGTCGTCGATGAGCCACTGGAGCTGGCCGTTGATCGAGCGGAACTCGTCGGCGGCCCATTTCTCCAGGGTTTCCATCGTCTCAGCGTCTATGCGGAGTACGAAACTTTTGGTTTTTGACTGTTCCTTAGGCATGGCTGTTGGCTTATGCCGCTACTGGTACAGCGAACCGGTGTTGAGCACGGGCTGGGCGGACTCGTCGGCGCAGAGGACCACGAGCAGGTTGCTGACCATGGCGGCCTTCTTGGCCTCGTCCAGCTCTACGATATCCTTGTCGTTTATCTCCTTGAGGGCCATCTGCACCATGGATACGGCGCCCTCGACTATCTTCTCGCGGGCGGAGATGATGGCCTCGGCCTGCTGGCGGCGGAGCATGACTGCGGCGATCTCGGGGGCGTAGGCGAGGTAGTTGATGCGGGCCTCGAGTACCGAGATGCCGGCCATTTCCAGGCGTTCGTTGAGTTTCTCGACCAATTCGCTGTTGATGGTGTCGCCTCCGCTGCGCAGGGTAATGGTGTCGGCCTGCTCTATGCCGAGGTTGTCGTAGGCGTAGTTGCCGGCCACCTGGCGCAGGGCCGCATCGCTCTGTACGCGGACGAAGGACTCGAGGGCTGTCATTATGCCGGTATTGCCGGCGGCGATGGTCTGGGTGTCTATCTCGAAAATGGCCTTGTAGACGTCCTCGACCTTCCAGACGAGGATGAGACCGACGAGGATGGGGTTGCCGTTGCGGTCATTGACCTTGATGGGGTCCACGTTGATGTTGCGGGCGCGGAGCGAGACTTTCTTCTTGGAGTAGAAGGGATTGACCCAGAAGAAGCCGGTGCGGGTGAAGGTTCCGCGGTATTTGCCGAAGAAGACCATGGCCCTGGCCTGGTTCGGCTCAAGGATCATAAGGCCTATAAGGAGTATAGGAGAAAAGATAAAGAGGAGAATGGCGGCTGTGCAGAGAATGCTGTAAACAGCATTGCCGATGGCGGTTTCATAGGTCTCTGCGATGTAGACGAAAGCGATGCCGGCGGCAATCAGGAGGATGCTGATAAAGATCATCAGAAATCCGTTGCATGCATGTCCCTGGAAGGGAGTGTCCTTTGTGATTTTGGAAGCGGAATGAGTTTTCATGGCTTATGTGATATTAAAACGATATCACAAAGATATCGCAAGAAACCGAAAATTCCAAATTATTTTGATAATATATGGAAATGTAATCAAAATTTAAAATTGCTAATCTGTAAAATATGATATATTTGCGCCTTGAAAAGTTACAGTTTAATCTCAAACAAAATGAATTTCAAAAAAGTACTTTTAGCGTTAGCCGCTTTCGGAGCGCTGTTCGTGACTTCATGTAAGGAAATCCAGGACAAGCCGATTACTCCTGTGAATATTACGGTTTCGTCGGATTACATTGAAGTGGACTCAGTAGGTGGAACTTACACTGTCGATTTGTACAGCAGCACTGCGTGGACTGCTGAAATCGTAATAAGTAATCCGTGGGGAGACGAGGAAAAGAATTTCGAGGCTGATCCCTGGATAAGCGTAGATCCTGTCGCTGGTTCTGCCAGCATCGATACCTCGGATGTTAAGGAGATTACCATAAACGTTAAGGAAAATGTATCTGATTCAGTTCTGTATCAGAGAGAAGTGATAATCTATTTCCGCTCTGACAATATGATCTATGCCACAACGACCGTACATCAGATGGGCGGAGTGCTCAAGCCCAATGCCGATACAGGTCCTAAACCAGTGACTGTGGCAGAGTTCCTTGCAGCTGAGGAGTCCAACCAGTGGTACCGTCTGAGCGGTAAGGTAGTGGGGCTCTACAATACTGAGTACGGTAACTTCAATATTGAGGACGAGACTGGTTCTGTTCTATGTTACGGTCTCAATCTCAATGCCACTGCCGGAGACAAGACGTTCTCTCAGATCGGTATAGGTGAAGGTGACAATGTAACTCTCGTGGGACGCAGGTCCTCATACAATGGAACTCCTCAGGTAGGAGATGCCTACTATGCTCCTCTCAAAGTGACAGTAGCCGAGTTCCTCTCCGCCGAGATAGATGATAATCAGCTCTATGAACTCACTGGTATCATGGAAGGTCCCGTGAACACAGAGTACGGCAACTTCGATATCACCGATGAGTCCGGTTCTGTATATGTCTATGGACTTACATCTACTGTAATTCTTGGCGAGAGCAATGACAAGTCTTTCTCTACACTCGGTTATGTTGAGGGTGATACCCTGACTATCGTCGGAACAAGAGGCGACTACAACGGTAAGCCCGAGGTGATGGGCCCTGCATACGCTGTCAGAGCCAAGGGCGGATCTCCTGCACCTGATCCCGATCCGGAACCGGAGCTTACTAAGGCTACTGTTGCAGAAGTAATTGCAGCCGAAGTCAGCGATGACGTATGGTATGAGCTGACCGGAACTATCACCGATGTTCAGAATACCGAGTACGGAAACATTGTCATCGAGGATGAGACAGGCTCAATCCTGGTATACGGTCTTACCAAGGAGTGGAACGGAGGCAGCAACGACAAGTCCTACTCTGAGATAGGTCTGCGTGAGGGTGACATCGTTACTCTCGGGGGTACCAGGGATGAGTATAACGGTGAGCCTCAGGTCGGCGGTACCGCTTTCTATATTTCGCACGTTCAGGGTGAGGCGCCTGAGATTTTGGAATCCACCATCAAGGACTTCCTTGCCGCCGAGGAGTCAGACCAGTGGTACCGGCTCTCCGGTAAGATTGTGAATCTTGCAAATAGTGCTTATGGCAATTTTGATCTGGTGGATGAAGAAGGCAACAGTGTATATGTCTATGGTCTTAAAGTTTCTGCTGATGCCGGAAACCAGACATTCGCCGAGACAGGTCTGCAGGAGGGAGACTATGTGACTCTTATCGGGAAGAGGAGTTCCTTTGAAGGTGAGCCTCAGGTAGGCAGCGCATACTATGCCGCTATGATAGTTACAGTTGAAGAATTCCTGGCTGCTGAGCCTGGTGACGATCAGCTCTATCATCTGGTGGGAACTATTACCAATCTTGCTGCAAGCAATTACGGTAACTTCGATCTCGTGGACGATTCCGGCTCCGTATATGTTTACGGTTTGACCTCTACTCCCCGTATCGGAATGAGCAACAACCAGTCTTTCCCCGAACTCGGATACCAGGACGGCGATACTGTGATACTTGTAGGTATCAGGGATGAGTACAACGGTGAGCCTCAGGTAAACGGTCCTGCCTATGCAGTAAGGCCCAAATCCAATTAATACTGAGCGGTAGACACCCGTATGAAGATAGGCGGGCTGCATGAGAGTCGTGCAGCCCTTTGTTGTTTGAAACCTGTAAAATCAAAAGATATGAATATCGGCAAATTTGTTATACGTGCGCTTGGTGTGTTGTTTTTTGCGCTTGCTATTAGTTCTTGCGGGACAGACCCGATGTCATTGCCAGCGGAGATATCCTCCGATACGGACAGCCTTGGATTCAGTGCTGAGGGGGGAGAGGCTGTAATTGTCCTGGATGCTACCAGAGACTGGGACACGGAGATAACCTATACTTCAGGAGATACCAGGGACTGGCTGACGGTTACTCCCGCAGCTGGCTTTGCATCTGCGGATCAGGTGCCTGTTACGATTACTGCAGGAGCCAATGATGCTTCTGACAGGGAGGCTGTGATTGTTTTCCGTGCTGATGTTATTGAAGCTGAAATCCGGGTAGTCCAGTCAGGAGCGTATCCGGATTATACCAGCATAGAGGAATTCCTTGCCGCTCCGGTCAATGACGAGAACTGGTATGAGCTGCGCGGTACGATATTCGTCATCAAGAATTCCAATTATGGAAATATCTGGATAAAGGATGATACAGGTATTCTCTACATCTATGGGCTTACGGCTGCCCAGGTGGATCGTAATGACCAGTCTTTCTCATCTTTGGGCCTTAAGGTCGGGGATGTGGTGGTGCTCAGGACCCTCAGGGCGGAGCATAATGACCAGCCTCAGGGCGGAGGAGATATTCCTGCCTACTATATCAGCCACAGCCCTGCCGAGGACAATCCGGAAGACGATATCCTCGTCTCTGATGATCCTGCCCAGGACTGGCTTGAGCTGCCAGTCGTAGAGACGGCTGATGATGAGGTGTTTACTTTCCATCATACGCAGGCGGACGGGGCTCAGGTACGCAATTACTCTATGCTCTACAATACCACTGAGCGCCTCGCTTTATGGGTGGCCTATCCTCTCTGCGGTCAGTATATGGCAACTGGAAACCGGACGGATGCATGGGGATTTGATCCAAAAATTCCAGATGCATGGGAGCCTGTAATACCGGAGAGCTGGGGCGTGGACGGATATGCCCGTGGGCATCAGATTCCTTCTGCGGCCCGTAATGCCAACGAGGAGATGAACGCTCAGACTTTCTATTTTACAAATATGACGGTACAGGATTATGATTTCAACAGCGGAATTTGGGCGGAAGTAGAGCAGCTGGAGCGGGATGTAGCATCCGGGTATGATACGCTTTATGTCGTCACGGGCCCTGTTCTGGATGTTGACGGGGACAATGAGTGGAGACATATATATGACAATGCCGGCAACAGCGTGGCAGTGCCTGAGGGGTATTTCCGTGTTATGCTCGGTGTAAATTCCGGTAGTCAGGAATATGACGCTGTCGGGTTTTTCTATCTCAATGAGGATGACGGCCGTACGCGTCCGGAGGCTTCTGATTTGCGGACAGTCGCTCAGATTGAGGAACTTACCGGTATTACATTTTTCAAGAATCTTCCCCCTGAACTTGCGTCTGAGGTGAAGTCCAGACTGGAGCCCGGACTGTGGGGATTATAGAAATTTAAAAGAACAGGTGATGAATAAATTTAGACTATTATTGGCAGTTCCGGCTGCGGTCGTCTCTGTTGCGCTCGTGACGGGATGTGCCGGAGGCAGGGCCAGGGATGCGCAGGAGGTGGCGGAGAGATTTGTCAATGCGTTTTATTCCGCAGATTATGAGACTGCGGCAGCTATGTGCTCCCCGGAACTGGAGGAAATGGTGCGTGAGACCAGGACGGTGATAGACTCGCTTCCTGCGGACGCTCAGGCTGAGTTTATGGAGCTTTCCCGCGGAATGCAGGCTCATACGGTTGAGGTTCATACGTGGTCAAAAGATTCGGTATCAGTCGATTTTGATATCATATATCCAGGAGAGATCGAGCCGATGAAAACATCTTTGACAGTGGTCAGAAATCCTGATTCGGATGTCTGGAGTGTGGTCTATGCGCAGGAGAGAATGTGATGGAGTGCTGGTATTTTGACAATCATTCCCATTCGTATTTCTCCGAGGATTCCAGAATGAATATCGGAGATGCCGTCAGGGTGGCGTACGAGAGAGGACTTCGCGGAATATGCCTGACAGATCATCTGGATTTTGATGCACCTGCCGGAGTTACTGAATTTACTTTCGAGGTGCCGGCTCAGCAGCAGGCGATTGACGAGGAAGTGGAGTATCTCGGTCTTAACGGACGCGGGGGCCGCTTCGGGGATTTCCAGTTGCTCAAGGGTGTGGAGATGGGACTGCAGGACAAAAGTATGCCGAAAATCCATAAGATCCTGTCTGAAAACAGATTTGACTGCGTCATCGCATCCCTGCACCTGATTGACGGGCATGACCCTTATTTCGGAGATTATTACAGACCCTATACTTACAAATATGCGTATGGTCATTATCTGGAGGAATTTGCCCGTCTGATCAGAGAAATGCCGGACTTTGACATTCTGGGACATTATGATTATATTGTACGCTATCCCGACTATAAGGAGGTGACGATATATTATGCGGAGTTCCGTGATGTCCTGGATTCTATCCTGTCATTCCTTGCTGAGAACGGAAAGACTATGGAGATAAATACCAAGACCTACCAGCTCTTCCGCGGCAGGCGTCCGGAACTTGATATTGCAGTTCTCAAACGTTTCCGGGAACTGGGAGGAGAAGCGCTTTCTTTCGGTTCTGATGCCCACGATATAACACGGTTGGGGGACCGTTTTGACTGGTGCAGGGAGATGGCTCTGGCGGCCGGATTCAAGTACGAAGTGTATTTCCGGGAGCGTAGACCTCAGATGATCACACTCTAATCCTCGTCTTCCTTTTTAGCTTTAGCCGCCTCTTTGGCGGCTTTTTTTTCAGCTTTTTCCCTTTCCTTCAGAATCTTCAAGTCCTCTTTGCTCAGCTTGCCTATGGACCGGCGGTACTGCATCCACTGGTATTCGGTCAGAACTTTTTTATATGCGCTGTCCATCTGCGCGATCCATTTGTCCCTTACCTGTTTGAAAGCGATATATTCTCTGGTGCCTGACATTTGAAGCTGCTGCAGCTCATCGTGCATGGCTCTCATGTCGTGCTGAAGGATGGAGTCAATATAGAAAGTCTGGTGGGGTTCGAGGGCAAGCAGTTCTTCGAGACGGTCTGCCTCATCCAGGGCGAGCTCTTCAGGAGTTTTCTCTTCTTGTTGATTCTGAGCACTGAGGGCTGTGGAAAAAACAGTCATGGTCAATATAAGTGCGGTGCTGAAAATAATGTTGCGGCTCATCTTGTTGGATATAAAATATAAATTCACTATTTTTGGTCTTATTTTTTGCAAAAATACATAAAATCGGAAAAGTAATATGAATAAATTCTTTAAATCAGCACTGTGCTCCGCTCTCGCACTCTTTCTCGTTCAGAGCGGTTTTGCATGTACTAATGTACTGGTAACCAAGGGGGCTTCAAAGGACGGTTCGGTACTTGTTACCTACTCGGCCGACTCTCATCAGCTGTACGGTGAGCTGTATTATACCCCGGCCGGTATTTTCAGGCCTGGAACTCTGCTCCCCGTCAACGAATGGGACAGCGGCCGTTACCTCGGACAGATTCCGCAGGCTCTCCGCACTTACCAGACTGTCGGAAATATGAATGAGCATCAGCTCATCATCACCGAGACTACTTACGGAGGACGTTCCGAACTGTATGACTCTACCGGTGTCATGGACTATGGTTCGCTGATATACATTACCCTTCAGAGGGCCAGGACAGCCCGCGAGGCCATTCAGACCATCGTAAGCCTGGCCAACGAGTACGGTTACGCTTCCAGCGGTGAGTCCTTCTCGATAGCTGATAAGGATGAGGTGTGGATTATGGAACTTATCGGCAAGGGCACCAAGCTCGACAAAAAGGGGCGCAATGTCAACAAGGGCATAGTCTGGGTGGCTGCCCGTGTACCTGACGGATATATCTGCGCCCACGCCAATCAGTCCCGTATAGACCATATCGTCTTCGACGACCCTGAGAACTGGCTCTATGCCGAGGACGTGGTGGATTTTGCCCGTGAGATGGGATACTTCGAAGGAACTGACGAGGAGTTCAGTTTCTGTGATGCTTACAACCCTCTTGAATTCGGAGGCATGAGGGGCTGCGAGGCCCGCGTATGGTCTGCATTCAACATCCTGGGCGGAGGTATGATCGGTGACAGGAAGGCCGAGGAGTATCTGGATTTTGCTATGGGGTATAATCCTGACAATAAGATGCCTCTTTTCATCAAGCCCGCAGAGAAGATCGGTGTGAAGGAAGTGGCTGATGTGATGCGTGACCATTACGAAGGAACTCCAATGGACATGACAGTGGATGCCGGAGCCGGTGGACATCACACTCCTTACAGATGGAGGCCCATGTACTTCGAGTATGACGGTAAGGAATATCTCAACGAGAGAGCCATTGCTACCCAGCAGACCGGATTCTGGATTGTTTGTCAGAGTCGCAGCTGGCTTCCCGATGAGGTGGGAGGAGTCCTCTGGTTTGGAGTGGACGATGCCGCCACATCCTGCCTGACTCCCGTCTATACTTCGGTATTCGATGTTCCCAACTGTGTGGAGGTCGGCAACGGAAGCCTTGTGGAGTATTCTCCCACATCCCTGTTCTGGGTGACTAACCGGATAGCCAATTTCGCATACATGCTCTACGACCGTATAGAGCCTGAAGTTCGTGCAGTCATCGATGAGAGGGAGAACGCCGCTCTCGAGCTTCAGCCTGTCATCGACGCCGCCGCTCTTGACCTGCTCGGGGAAAATCCTACCGAAGAAAGCACAGTGGCTGCCCGCAACTTCCTGACAGAGTACAGTCTGGCTGCTGCCCAGGATCTTTTTGATGTCTGGAGCAAGCTGGATATATATCTCTTGGTCAAGTATATGGACGGTAATATCAAGAAAGAGACAGAGTACGGAACATTCATGAATAACGGTCACTCTCCCCGCATTCCTGCCTCGCCTGACCAGCCCGGTTACAGCGAGAAGTGGAAAGAGGCAGTGGCCAAGGATGCCGGAGACGTACTCGAGGTTAAATAAACTGCATAGCCATCCCCGATGTTTGATTTCATCAACATATCGGTAATCGACATTATCGACATCATTCTGGTAGGTCTTCTGATCTACCAGATGGTGCGGATAATGCGAGGTACTTCCGTATTCAACATCTTTACCGGGATACTCCTGATCTATCTCATGTGGATAGTGGTGAAGGCATTGAATATGAAATTACTGTCTTCTATTCTCGGTCAGATACTGGGAGTCGGTGTGATTGCTCTCATCGTCATTTTCCAGCCAGAGATACGCCGTTTCCTTCTGCATATAGGCAGCCGCTATCTTTCGTCCTCCCGCAACAACTTCCTGACCCGTGTCCTCCTGGGACGCCGGGACAAGGAGATTCAGGCCACCTCCCTGGACGAGATAGCTCAGGCCTGCCGAAGGATGGGAGAGACCAGGACGGGTGCCCTCATTGTCCTGCAGCACAACTCTTCCCTGGAGTTTGTCACCGAGACCGGCGACAGCATAGATGCCGCTGTCAACAGGCGTCTGATAGAGAATATCTTCTATAAGAACACCCCGCTCCACGACGGGGCCATGGTCATAGACATGGACAGAATAGTGGCTGCCCGCTGCACCCTTCCTATCGTGGACAACCCCAATATTCCCCCGCAGTACGGCATGCGCCACCGGGCCGCTGTAAGTATCACGCAGGACACCGATGCTGACGCCATCGTTGTTTCCGAGGAGACCGGCAATATCTCCTTTGTAAGCGGGGGCGAGATGAAGACCGTCACCAGCATCAGCGAGTTGAAGCTCTCCATTGAGAACTCCTACCGCAAGGACAATTAACCTTTCATTCCTCCCATGACCAATACCGCAAAAATCGAAAGCAAGCTCGCCTTCGACAAGATACGCGAGTCCATAGCCGCCCGCTGTTCCACCGGATACGGCCGGGACAGGGCAGAGGGCGAGCAGGTGTCGGACGTGCCCTACGAGATAGAGCGCCGTCTCGGCCTGACCGACGAGATGCGCGTCATCCTGATGTTCGAGGCTTCCTTCCCTACCTCAGGATACCCCGACTGCATCCCTTTCCTGGTGCCGCTCCGCAGCCCTTTCTCCCATATTGACCTGCCCTCGCTGGTACTGCTGCGCGGGGCCCTGGATACCCTCCGGAAGATATTGAGCTTCTTCGCCGGATGTAAGGAAGGACAGTATCCCCTGCTGCGGGACATGGCCTCGGCCGTGCTGTCATTTCCCGAGATACTCAGGCGCATAGACGGGATACTGGACCGGTACGGAGAGGTGAGGGACAATGCCTCGGAGCAGCTTTACTCCATCCGCCGCGCCATCCGGGACAAGGAGGGGGCGGTGTCCAGGCGCATCCAGGCCATTCTCCGCAAGGCTCAGGAGGACGGGGTGGCGGACTCGGACGCTTCGGTGTCGGTGCGCGAGGGCAAGATGCTCATCCCCGTTTCTTCGGGCAATAAGAAAAAGGTCCCGGGGATAGTGTTTGACGAGTCGGCTTCGGGCAAGACCTCCTTCATCGAGCCGATGGAGGTCGTGGAGCTCAACAACCAGCTGCGCGAGCTGCATTTCGAGGAGCAGAGGGAGATACTCCGGATACTCACGGAGTTTACAGACTTCCTGCGGCCCTATATCGACGATGTGATAGAGTCGCAGAAGTTCATGGGCGAGCTGGACTTCATCCTGGCCAAGGCGGTGGTGTCGTCGCATTACCGGGGCGGCAAGCCGGTGCTTTCGGACAGGGGCGAGGTGCTGCTGCGGCAGGGGCGGCATCCGCTGCTGGAGGAGGCCCTGGCCAAGGAGGGCAAGAAGATAGTGCCTCTGGATGTGGTGCTTACCCCGGCCAGGCGGATTCTGCTGATATCCGGGCCCAATGCGGGCGGTAAGTCGGTCTGCCTGAAGACAGTGGGCCTGCTGCAGTACATGTTCCAGTGGGGCATGCTGGTGCCGGCCTCGGAGAGTTCGGAACTGACCGTTTTCCACGATATGTTCGTGGATATCGGGGACGACCAGTCGCTGGAGAATGACCTGAGTACCTACAGTTCCCACCTGCTGAACATGAAGGAGGCTGTAGCTTTGGCCGATGACCGGTCGCTGGTGCTCATCGACGAGTTCGGCTCGGGTACGGAACCGGCTGCGGGAGGGGCCATCGCCGAGGAGATACTGAGCGAGTTCGAGCGGAAAGGCTGTTACGGAGTCATCACGACGCATTACACCAACCTGAAGTTCTACGCCAGCAACAGCAGCCGGATAGTCAACGGGGCCATGCTCTTCGACGTGCAGAAGATTCAGCCGCTGTTCCGCCTGGAGATAGGTCTGCCGGGCAATTCGTTCGCCTTCGAGCTGGCCCGCAAGATAGGTCTGCCGGAGAGCATAGTGCACGGGGCTGAGGAAAGGGCCGGAAAGGATTATGTCGCGGTCGAGCGCAACCTGCGCAAGATAGCCCGCAACAAGCGCGAGCTGGAGGAGCGGCTGGTGCGGGTCAAGGCCGCCGACCGTACTCTGGACTCGATGACGGAGAAGTACGAGAAGGAGCTCTCTGAGATCAAGGCCCTGCGCAAGAGCGTGCTGGACGAGGCCAGGGCCCAGGCCGCTGAGATAGTTGCCCAGGCCAATAAGCAGATAGAAAGGACCATACGCGAGATACGCGAGTCCCAGGCCGAGAAGGAGCGGACCCAGCTGGTGCGCTCGGAGCTGCGGGACTTCGCGGCTTCGGTGGCCGATGACTCGGCTGCCCGCAGCGAGATGGAGGCCAGGATAGAGCGGAAGATGGCGCAGATCATCGAGCGCAAGAAGCGGCAGGAGGAGAGGCGGGCCAGGCGGGCTGCGGGAGGTGACGGGCAGGATGCCGCCGGTGGTCCGGGGAGCGGGTCTGTGCCGGGAGGCAGTACCGGTGCCGGGGCGCTCTCAGGCGATGCTGCGCCTGACCGGATTGTCCCCGGAGTATATGTCCGCATGGAGGACAGCGGCATGACCGGCGAGGTGGTGCAGGTCTCCGGCAGGAAGGCCACCGTAGCTGTCGGCGAGATACTCTCCCGTGTGGATATCTCGAAACTCACACCCTTGTCCGCCAACCAGTACCGCTCGTCCGTCAAGTCACCGCGTCCCGCTGCCTCTTCTGTCAGGCTTTCCGCGTCCATCTCCGACCGCAAGCTCAACTTCAAGCCCTCCATCGACATCCGCGGCATGCATCTGGACGAGGCCATCCCCACCATCACCCGCTATATCGATGACGCCCTCATGGTCGGCATGCCCGAGGTGAGCATCCTGCACGGCAAGGGTGCCGGCGTCCTCAAGGAGGAGATCCGCAAACTTCTCCGCATCACCCCCGGAGTAGTCTCCTTCGCCGACGAGCACGTTGAGCGCGGAGGCTCCGGCATCACGGTCGTAAAGCTTTCTTGACAGGAAACGGAATCTCGCTATAACAAAGTATCAGGTTCCGCGTTTTTTCAGTATGTTTGCATCAGAAAATAAATGATGCAATGAGAAAGAATGAAGTACTGGAATGCCTGAAAACCAGGCGAAGTATAAGGGCATTCGATCCGGATAGAATGCCTTCTAGGGATTTGGTTGCCAAAGTGGCCGAGGCAGGGACATACGCTCCGACCGGTATGGGCAAGCAGTCGCCGGTGATAGTGGCGGTTATGGACCGCGCTGTGAGAGACCGGCTCTCGAAGATGAATGCAGACGTGCTGGGATCAGCTTCCGACCCGTTCTACGGTGCGCCTGTGGTGCTGGTGGTCCTCGCAGACCGCAGCCGTCCGACCTATATGTACGACGGTGCTCTGGTGATGGGCAATCTGCTCAACGCCGCCCACGCCCTCGGTCTGGGCAGCTGCTGGATACACCGCGCCAAGGAGGTGTTCGGCTCTCCCGAAGGACAGGATCTCCTGAAACAATGGGGCATCGAGGGGGACTACGAGGGTATAGGACACTGCGTCCTCGGCTATCCTCAGGACAGCAAGGAGCCTGTGGCCGCTCCCCGCAAGGCTGACTACGTCCGTTTTATCTAAATCTCTGAAATCATGGCCCGGGACAGAAAACAGTATTTCGACCAGCTGGCTGCTACGAGCCGGAAGTATTACATCCCCTATCTGTCAGAATATATGAAGATAGGTGAGGGGGTCAATGTCCTGGAGATCGGCTGCGGTGAGGGAGGCAATCTGCTGCCTTTCGCCCAGGCCGGCTGCTCCGTGCTCGGAGTAGATCTGTCCGAGGATAAAATAAGGGCCGCAGAGCAGTTTTTCGCCGGGGCAGGGGTGCAGGGGCGCTTCCTGGCCTCGGATATTTTTGCGGTTAAGGAACTGGAAGGGCAGTTTGACCTGATTCTTTGCCACGACGTCATCGAGCATATCGGGGACAAGGAGGAGTTCATGCGCCGCGTGAGGGCGTATCTGAAACCCGGCACCGGCCTCGCTTTCATCGCTTTCCCCGCCTGGCAGATGCCCTTCGGCGGCCACCAGCAGATGTGCACCAACCGCCGGCTGGCCCGCCTTCCGTATTTTCACCTGCTGCCCGCCGGGATGTACCGCAGGATTCTGGAGCGTGGCGGTGAGAGTCCCGCGGCTGTCGCCGGGTTCCTGGAAATCAAGCGGACGGCTACTCCGATAGAGCTCTTCGAGCGCCTTGTGCGCTGCTCCGGCCTGCAGAAGATCGACCGCCGCCTGTGGCTGATCAACCCGCACTACGAGGCCAAGTTCGGCCTCAGGCCCCGCCGCCTCCCCCGTCTGATGGGCGGTATCCCGTGGCTGCGCAATTTCTACACTACTTCTTGTTTTTACTTGTTGAAGTAGGCTATATTTGTGAAAATTTTGCATTGATGCTATGAAAAGAATATTTTTCCCTTTAGGGGCGGCTATGTGCGCCCTGTTTGTAGTTGCTGTGAGCAGATGTACTTCTGAGGTTGAACCCGATTCTTACGCGGTGCTGGCGCCGGCGGCTTTTGCCGAGGAGGCGGAGGCCTGGGAGGGCGTGGTGTCTTCCCTGCAGCAGCGTCATGATGCCGTAGTGCTGCGCTTTGAGGAGAGTCCGATGGAGCTGGAGGCCCGGCTGAAAGAGGTGGCTCCCCGCTATGTGGCGGTGGTGGACGTGCCGGAGAATATCGGACGGGACTATGTCATTGCCCTCAATCAGATGAGCCGCAGGATGGATGAGGATCCATATGCGGATTTCCTCTGGGGAATAATCACCGGTTATGACGCTGCAGGGGCGCAGAGGATGGTGGATGATGCGCAGGAGCCGATGGTCCTCCGTACCGGAGTGGCTACTATCAAGGAACTGGAGGCCGCCAAGTGGTTTGACGCATACGCTTTCGTGGATGACCATCAGGTCGGGATGCGCGGAGAGAAGAAGGCTGGGGAGAGCTCGCTGACCTACAGTGAGATAGAATACAGGACCGATATGACCGGGGCCAATGAGCGGATACGTAAGTTCGTGGAGAAGCGCTTCGGGAAGGATGTGCCGGATGTGCTGCGGCAGTTTTTAGAGTACTACGAGGGCTATGAGCCGGATCTGGTGGTTACGGCCTCGCACGCCACGGAGAACAATCTGGAGATGCCCGGCTCCGTGGGCAACCTCCGCTGCCGCGACGGCCGCCTGTATGTGGACTATCCGGGCGAGCAGCGCTTCGTGGAGGACCGCGACAGCCGGATGGTGTATCTTCCCATCGGCAACTGCCTGATAGGCAATATGAACAATACCCGCAACAGTATGGCCGCGGCCTGGATGAACAGCCAGAAAGCCGCGACCTTCGTGGGCTACGTGGTGACCACCTGGTACGGCCGCAACGGCTGGGGTGGCCTGAAATATCTGATTACCAATCCTGGACGCTATTCCGTCCCTGAGGCATTCTACATGAACCAGCAGGATATGATGGCGCAGATGGCCGAGTGCAGTGATTCCCTGACAGTGGCCCCCTTCGATTACGATTCGAACTATTTCCAGACCATGATGCCGGCCCTGCAGCGTTTTGTGGACGTGGAGGGACTTTCTCAGGAAGAAGTGATGAACGAACTGTTCTTCTGGCTCGGCTTCTGGCATGACCGCGACGTGCTGGCCTACTACGGCGACCCTAAGTGGAATGTGCGGATGCAGGAGGTAGAGGGCGAGAGCGATTTTACCGTGACCTCGGAGTTTGAGCGTCTGAGCCGGGATGAGGCTGCCGCCACCGGAGCCTCCCGCCGCTGCGTGATTACCGTGGAGACCTCCCCTGATTTCAGCCTCCGCCGGATGCAGGGCAACGGCTTCAAGGAGGAGCATGTCCTCGACCTGCCGTTCAGCTATTTCTTCCCCCAGCGTCTGAGCAACCCCGTCCTGCCCGAAGGCGAGACCCGCCATATTGTCCTGGACGAGAACTTCCTGCTGCTCTACGACCCTGCCTTCGAGCCCGGACAGACCTATACTTTCGAGGTGCTTTGCGACTGAGACTCAGCCTTTCCGGTGGATGCGGCCTTGCGCCGTATGCGTTTCCACCACAGCCAGTAGCCGCTCAGCGGGAGAAGACCTCCGAGGAGGGCGGCGAGGAAGTAGAGGATTTTAGTGACCATGCCTCCCCAGCTGCCGGTGTGCAGGGAGTAGAATAGCCGTCTGGCGGCCTGCGGCTCCATGTCTCCGGTCAGGGAGTAGGCGGCTTCGCGGTACCAGCCGAATGACCAGGTGAGCCCGGTGAGGGCCATGAGCAGCAGGAGGAGGGTGCAGTAGAAGCCGATGCTCACGTGGCTGTCGTACAGGAAGCGCTTCCAGCCCTTGGTGCAGGATATGCTGAGGCGGTTTTTCAGGGCTTTCCGGTTTTTCGGTATCCAGATGATCAGGCCGCTTATCAGGATGAGGGTCATCGTCAGGGTGGTTACGCCTACGATGACTTTCCCGACCGATTTCTCCCCTTTGGATGCAGGCGGGTCCAGCAGCCAGCGGTGCAGCTGCCTCATGGTACGGAAGAATTCGTACGATTTTGCCCAGCCTTTTACCTCACCCGTATACGGATCAACGCAAAGCTGTCTCTTGCCGGTCTCGCGGAATGTGGCGAGGGCGGCTTTACGGGGACTGTCCTGAAGGCGGACGGTGTTGAGTGTGAGTGAGTCGGCTGCCCAGGTACGGACGGCTGCCTCCAGTTCGGAGGAAGCGAGTGGTTCTGCTCCCTCCGAAGGCGGAGTTACGTTGTACAGCTTTCTTTGGAGCGCCTGGGTGATGTCCCGCTCGAACACGAGCGAGGCGCCGGAGAGGCAGATGACTGAGATGATGAGCCCGAGAGGAAGCGACAGCCAGAGGTGTATGTTGCGGAACAGTTTTCTCATCATTCTGCCGATGTGGAGAGTTTGCCCAATGCGGAGACGGAGTTGGCTCCGCTGACAGTAAGGCCGGGTTCGGCGACGGCGGTGGCGGCGTCTATGCGGTAGATGGTCGGAACGCTGCCATCGGTGGTGGTGATGGGAATGTAGGCGATGCCGCTCTCACTGTACGGAGTTCCGATGCTGGAGAGGACGGAGGCCTCGGGCAGGCCTGTCACTACGGTCAGTTTGCCTTCCTCACCCTTGAAGACTGCAAGCTCGTTGCGTGGTGCGCTGGTTCCGGACATGTTCTCAGCCCCCTCGCTGTACATCTGGAGCAGGAAGTAATCCCCGCTGATATGCCAGCAGCGGAACATAGGGTTGTTGTTGCCCAGCTCCTCCAAGTTGACATAGTAATTGGGGTCAAATGTGCTCTCCCCGGCCTTGATGCGCACTACTCCGGAGGGCAGCTTGCCCTGTACCCGGTCGAACTGGGTACCGTCGTTGTTGGTGACAGGAGTGGTGGTCGTGCGTCCGTAGCCGGGGGAGAAGACGTAGAGGTCTCCGTTGTCGGCGGCCCAGATAGTCTGGTAATACTGCGAGCGCATGCGGCCGCTGGCGAAGCCTATCTTGCCGGTGCGGGCAATGACCGGGGTCTCGTCGAAATTGTCCCCGCTGTAGATGGCCACGAAGGCGCTGTCCGGATACTGTGTGGTGGGTATCATTCCGGCTGTGTACTGTCCGGAGCCGCTGCCTCCGCTGCCGTTGGCAACATAACCGGGGTCAACAACGGCCCACGGGTAGGTGTTCACGCCGTAGTGGCTCATGCCCATCGGGACGACGGATGTGTAAAGTTTTCCGTTGGCCTCCACGAATCCGGCGAAGCTCACCCGCTCGCCGTTGCCGAGGAAGTTCTCGGCGATATGGCTTCCGGTAGTACTGCTGCCGTCATTCACACTCAGATAGTTGAACTGCAGGTAGTAGGCATAGTTGCCCTCGGCGTCCTGCTCGTTGTTGCCGGCGTTGGTCGAGGCAGTGATGACATTGTCCCCCCAGGTGCCGTAGGTGGTGGTGCGGTTGAAGGTGTACTGGCGGTCCTCGGTTACCTTGCCGTCGCTTCCCAGCTTGAAGGAGAAGCCGGTGCCCTGGTTTCCGTCATTGTACTGGAAGCCGAAGAGATAGCGTTCGCCGTAGTATATCCAGTTGGAGGCGGACTGGGTCTCCCAACCGTTGCCCTGAGGGGTGACGCTTCCTTCGTCCAGGGATTCGGACGATATAAGGTAGGAGGCGGACTGGTCCTGGCTGCCGGCCTGCGCTACTATGACGTAGCGGCTTATGGCTTCGGTCCCGGGCTCCGGAGTGGGATCGGGGTCAGGGGTGGGGGTTTTTTCGCATGCTGCTGCCAGCAGGAGGCCTGCGGGGATGGCTAGTAAAAGTGCCTTTGAGAAAATACTTTTCTTCATGTGCTATAATTTTAAATTAATATTAATGTCTGCTTCCGAAAAATACGCGGACCTTGGCGTAGAAGGCGCGTCCGGCCTTCTGGAGGCTGAAATTGTCGTACAGCTTCTCGTTTGTCAGGTTGCGGCATTCCAGGGATATGTTGTATCTTCCGTTCTGGAGGGAGTAGCTGATGCTCAGGTTGTGTGAGAGCTGGTCGGGCACGACGCTCTTGGAGACGGGGTCTCCGAAATGCTCCCAGTACAGGGGGAATGCGTGCTGATAGTATCCGTCGTATGCGACGGTCAGGGTGTTGCCGTCTGCGAACAGATTATGCCAGGTGAATGTGGCGTCGAAGCTGGCGAACATATACGGCTGGTTGGGCATGCGCTGTCCGTATGTCTCGCTCTCCTGCAGGGTGTTTCCGGCTACATACCGCTCGTGGTCCCGGACATTGATGTTGCTGAAGGTGCCTCCGATGCTCAGCCAGCGGGACCAGCCGTAGCGGGCGGAGATGTTGTACCCCTGTGTCCTCACCCTTCCGTGATTCTCGTAGAAGCCGTAGCTCATGCCGCTGACCGTGCTCAGGCCGCGCTGGATGTAGTCCTTGGTGTCGCGGAATATCAGGGTGCCCTCCGCATTGACGAAGTGCTCGCCGAAGTGGCGGCTGTAGCCCAGGTTGAGGTTTACATTGTCGCTGTTCTCGGGCCGCAGGTCGGTCTTGCCGGCTTCCAGGTCCTCGTCGCCGAACAGCTCGTCGGTGGTGGGAAGGCGGTAGGCTTTTTCGTATGACAGCTTGACCTGGAGGCCCTTGATGATGAACCATGTTCCGGCCGCTCCGTAGCCGAATGCGTTGGTGGTGCGGCTCATCTCCACGTAGTTGCCCACTCCGTCGCTGCTCTGGGAGACGGGCCCCCGGTTGTACTGGTTGTAGTATTTGCCGAATGCGGTGACACTCCATTTCCTGGACGGCATCAGCCTGTACGACAGGCCGGTTATGTTCTTTCTGGTTACTTTGGGAATGCTGAAGTCGGACAGCTGCTGGCTGCCGTCCACCTTGGATCGGGTGGTGCGGCGGAATGTGCTGGAGACGTGATTCAGTGTGAAGGTGTGGGCTTTTTTCAGCCGGTATTCGGCGGTGAAGGTGGCGTTGAAGTTGGTGTTCAGGGAGCGGTTGTCCTGGTAGGACTGCTCGCCCCGGCTTCCGGTGTATTTGCGGTCTCCCAGCCAGTTGTACTTGAAGGAGGAGGTGTCGATGTTCATGGTGGTGTTGTGGTTGTAGTTGGCGTTCAGCATGACATCGAGTCCCTTGGTGAACAGGTTCCGTTTGCTGTACTCCAGCGAGGGCACTAGAGAGTGGCCCTTGCGGTGTTTCTGGCCGAATACGATGTACTGGTAGACTCCGGTCTGTATCTCCTTGTAGAAGTGCGAGTAGTTGAAGCCGAGCATCAGCCGGTCCGCCCAGGACTTTCCGGTCACTCCGAATTTACCGATTACGGCCTCGTTGTGGAACCGGTCGTTGAAGCGGCGGACGTGGTAGATCTTGCTGCGGTCGGTGTTCTCCGATATGCCGTCGTCTCCGAACTCAGTGATGTAGTTGTCTATCCAGTAGTTGTTGTCCGAATAGTTCTGAAAGGCGTTTATCTCGTAGGCGAGTCCGTTCCGGAGGGTGTGGCTGAAATTGACGTACGACTTGTGCGTGTTGAACGAGCCGTAGCTGTAGGATGCGTCCAGACTCCAGCCGTGCCGCCGTTTTTTGGTCACGATGTTGATTACGCCTCCCAGGGCATCGGAGCCGAACCCTACCGGCACCACTCCCTTGTAGACTTCTATGCGCTCGGCGAAGTTCACTGGCAGGTTGTTGATGTCCAGCGCTGTTCCAGCTCCCTCCTGCGGCACTCCGTCGATGAACACCTTGACGTGCTTCCCGGAGAAGCCGTCGAGTGTCAGCTGTGCGTCCGAGCCCACGCCTCCGGATTCCCGGAGCTTCAGGCCAGGAAGCTGGGACAGCGCCTCGCCGAGGCTCCTGCTGCTGTTGTGCATCTCCTTGACACTCAGGTCTACGGCGTTGAATGCCGACTGCCGGACGTGGCTCTTCCTTTCGGATATGACCACTACTTCGTCCAGCTGGTTCCTGGCCGGTTTCAGGGCTATGGTCCTGAGGGTGGTGTCCCGCCCGCTCAGGGTTATTGTCGTTTCGTATGTCCCGTATCCTATTGCGGCTACTGCGAGAGTATATGTCCCCTGAGGCGCTTCCAGCCGGAAAGTACCATTCTCGTCCGTGATGCACCCGTACGTTGTCTCTTTAAGATAGATGTCGGCAAAATCTATTGCGCTCCGGTCTTCGGCGGAGATGATTTTACCGGATATGCCGGTCATTTCCTGCGCCGAGGCTGAGATGTGCTGCATGAGTATGCAGGTACCTATGAGAGCGCAGCGTTTTATTGTAAGATAGATGTTTCTCATTGCGCTGCAAAAGTAGGGCAATGCCTTTTGCCGCGCAATCGCTAAAAATAGAGATTTTTTAGCCGGATTTTCCGCTGTTTATCCCTATTTGTTGGTAAAATGCGGTGATAGGCAAAAAATGTTACATTTGCGCCATGAATACTGTGTGGATAGTAATGCCGATTCTTATCGTGCTGATGTTCCTGCTCGGGACAGATCTGAAAGTCAAGTCGTTCGTAGATGTGGTCCGCAATCCCAAGGCCGTGGTGGCCGGGATGGTCGGACAGATAATCGTGCTTCCGCTGCTGGCATTCGGCGTGGGCTGGGCCCTGGGGCTGAGTCCGGTCTATTTCATGGGGCTGGTGCTCATAGCCTGCTGTCCCGGCGGCAGTTCCTCCAATGTATTCTCCATGCTGGCCAAGGGGGATGTCGCCCTGTCCGTGACGCTGACTGCGATGAGCAGCGTGATAACCCTTTTCACCCTGCCTCTGATAATGGACCTGGCCTCCGTCTTCATCTCGCAGCAGTCCGGGGTGGAGGTCCATCTGCCCGTGGGTAAGCTGCTGCTGCAGAATTTGGTGCTGCTGTTCGTGCCCATACTTGCCGGGGCGGCCTTCCGCCATTTCTGCCCTGTGGCGGCCGAGAAGGTGCATAAGGTGCTGAGCAAGGCGGCGTTTCCGGCCCTGATGTTCCTCGCATTGGTATTTTTCCTGCAGTATACAAAGGAGATAGTGGACAATTTCACAGTGCTGGGGCTTGCGACAGCCGCCCTGATTCTCCTGGCCATGATGTGCAGCTCGCTCCTGTCCCGCCTCTGGAAGTTCACGCCCGCCGTCCGCCGCACCATCGTCATAGAGGTCGGGATGCAGAATGCCGCCCAGGCGATAGCCATAGCATTTTCCCCCTTCATCTTCAACAGCGGCGAGATGGCCATACCCGCCATCATCTATGCCCTGCTGATGAATGTCGTGCTGCTGATATACGTTGCGGTGGTCCGCCGGCGTCAGTATGCTGTTTCTGTAAAATAATTCCCCGGATGTCGGCTTAGTTCCGAATTGTATACTAACTTTGGGAAAGTTTAAACGGAACTAAAAAGCAAGGACGACATGGCAATTACAGCAGAAAAGATACAGTCCCTGTTGGCTGATTTGGAGAATGACTGTGTGGAACGCACTATTTCTACCACTGATACAGATAAATTTGCGAAGGCGATATGCGCTTTTGCAAATGACCTTCCTGATAACAACTGTCCAGGTTATCTGATTATAGGAGCATGGGATAACGGAGATGTGTATCCAATACACGTGACGGATGATCTACTAAAAAATGTCAGTGCTATCCGCACGGATGGAAATATTCAGCCCCAGCCGTCCATGAATGTGCAGAAAGTCTCTTTGCCGGAAGGGGATGTGGTTGTAGCAGAAGTGTATCCATCTCAGTTCCCTCCTGTAAAATATAAGGGACGGGTATGGATAAGGGTCGGCCCGAGAAAAGGAATCGCCAATGAGGATGATGAGCGCAGATTGTACGAGAAAAGGGCGGCACATATCAAGACTTTTGATGCATTGCCATGCATGGGGGCTACGCTGGAGGATCTGGATACTGTGCTTTTCAGACAGCAGTACCTTTCTAAAGCTGTACCGCCGGATGTTTTGCAGGAGGACAAAAGGGATATTAAGTTGCAGCTTCAGTCTCTGGGCTTTTATGATTTCCGTCATGACTGCCCGACATACGCAGGCATATTGTTTTTTGCTAAGCATGTCGAACGGTTTTTACCTGGAGCGTATGTCCAGTATGTGAGGTTTGGAGGTAAAGGACGGGCTTGTGAGATAAAGAATGAATACAAATTCTCAGGGAATTTATGTAAAGTGTTGGCGCAGTTAGACACGTTTGTGGATACCGCTATCACAAACAGGCGCCCTGTACCGGTCAGTGCTCTGAGAGAAAAAATCGTGATGGATTATCCGCACTGGGCGACCCGTGAGTTGTTGATGAACGCAGTCTGCCACCGTGCTTACGACAGTAACGGCCCGATACAGTTCTATCAGTATGACGACCGTATAGAAATTATGAATCCGGGAGGATTGTATGGTAAAGTCAATTCTGAAAATTTCCCTTTGGTGAATGATTACCGTAATCCTGTTGTGGCGGAGGCGATGAAAGTATTGGGTTTTGTCAATCGTTTCAGCCGTGGTGTCCTTAGGGTAGAAGAAGAGTTGAAGGAGAATGGAAATGGGAAACCTGAGTTCAGTCTTAATCTGGGTACTGCTTTTATGGTTATAGAGCATATATCTTTATCCTCGAATGAAGGTATTCGTGGTAGTGAGGAAAAGAGTGAGGAAAAGAGTGAGGAAAAGAGTGAGGAAAAGCTTACTGAGATGGAATATAAGGTGTTTAATCTTATTAAGGAGAATCCGGCAGTGACTTATGCATATATTACCGACAAAGCGGGTGTAGGAGAAACTTCTGTGTATAAAATAATAAAAAGTCTCAAAGACAAAGGTTGGATTAAGCGGAATAATGGCCGGAAATGCGGCAACTGGGTGATATTGAAAAAATAGCAGATACAGAGAATATGACAGTAGAAGAGACATTGCGGATTGCGCTGGAGGCGCACGAGGGTCAGAAGGACCTGGACGGGAGGTCGGCTGTCCTGCATCCGGTCGCCGTAGGGCTTATGGGCTGTAATGATGCTGAGACCAAGACGGGTTTCCTGCATGATGTGGTGGAGGATTCGGAACTGACCTTAGATGAACTGCGCGGCAGAGGGGTCGATGAGGATGTGCTGGCCGCATTGCGGCTGCTGACGCACGCTAAGACGGAGGACTACTTCGATTACGTACGGAGAATCGCTGCGTCCGGCAACATCACGGCAATTCACGTCAAGATTAGCGACCTCAGGCACAATCTTGAGAGGGGGCTGCGGACCTATGCGCAGGCTGTGGAGGACGGCGACACGGAAAAGGCGGAGCGTCTGACCCGCATCAACGACAAGCACCGCAAGGCTCTGCAGATATTCGAGGACTGCGGACTGCTATGATTTGTATGCAGTAGCATTGAAAAACCGAGGGGATAGGGCAGAGTGCCTTTCCGGCTCAGACATGAATTCCGAAATCAGCGGAGTACCCTAATACCCGACAGGTACGGTATTCATGTCCTCTCAACCTTGCCGAAACGGAAAAGTGCAAGCACTTTGATTCGGGCAAGCCTGACAATCTCCGCTCTGATGGAGATTATCACGAATGTGCATTTCGTTCTGTTTTTCATGATAGAATTAAATGGACCTTTGCTGTAGAACAATTGGCTTCTCGTAATAACTACCTCCCCTCGGTAACAGTTCAAAAAAAAGCAGACATCCATTTAGGGATAGATGCCTGCCTTAGTTTGCAAAGGTCATTTCTATCATGACACTGCAAAATTAACGAATGATTCTTGAAAAACAAGAAAAATCAGTCAACGCCTGTGCATTATTTTACGGAATGTGTCAAAATCCCACTACGTAGGTAGGCCACATATCATTACAGGCTTACGGACAGTATGATGGTCCTGTTTGCCAGAGAGTATATGGAAAAGATGGGCATAAAGAACCGTATGCCCAACATGGGTTCTTTGGGATATTTGAAGAAAAGCAAAAGAGATAATTGTTTGAAAATTAAACAATTACCTCTTTTGGCGGTACCCGGAGCCGGGGTCGAACCGGCACAGCCTCGCGGCCATTGGTGTTTGAGACCAACGCGTCTACCGATTCCGCCATCCGGGCTGATGCGTGCTGGTGAGCATTGGACTGCAAAGATAAGAAAGATTATTCATACGCCAAGCGGGAAGTGGGAAAATCGTCGGGTTAAGGACAGGGGAAGCCGCCGTTTTGCGTATCTTTGCGGTCAATGGAGAGAGTTATTTATATCACGGACATTGAACTGGAATTACCTGGGATTCTGTGTCGTCTTTGGGCGGGTGCGGCTGGTGCAGAGGAAACTTCCGGTGTCAGGCAGACGGGAGGCGTGTCTGCCGGTGTCAGGCCGACAGGCATCTATGCGGTGGTGGACGGCAATGTGGTCGGAAGGTTCGCACCTGCACTCAAAGCCGCAGGTATAGAATGGATGCCGTTCGAGGCGCGGGAGGAGCGCAAGTCGTTCGAGGGCCTGCAGGAGATAGTCGGCTGGCTGCTGGAGCGGGAGGCTGACCGCGGGGCTCTGCTGCTGTGCATCGGCGGTGGGGTGACGACGGATATCACGGCATTCGCGGCTACGGTCTACAAGCGTGGAATAAAATATGCGCTGGTGCCGACAACGCTTCTGGCCCAGGTAGATGCTTCAATCGGCGGCAAGACCGGAGTGAACTTCCACGGGTACAAGAATGTGATAGGGACGTTCGGCTCTCCTGAGGCGGTGATAGTCGCTCCCCGGGTGCTGCGAAGTCTGCCGGCTGAGGAATGGCATTCCGGTATGGCTGAGGTCCTGAAGACGCTGATCACAGGCGATGCGGAGATGTACGGGGAGGCGGTGGAATGGTATGGCGGAATACTTGAAAGGAGGGGAATTCCGGGAAATGAAGTTGGGCTTGGGAAGGCCGGGCAAAGCGGAGGCGGGGCGTCCATGGCAGAAAAAATTGTCAGTGAGCAGGATAAAGAAACGCTCGTCAGGATAGTCCGCCGCTGCATCGGTATAAAGTCCGCAATAGTGGAGGCAGACCGCACGGAAAAGGGGGTACGGATGAAGCTGAACCTGGGACATACCCTCGGCCATGCGGTGGAGTCCATCTGTCTCAATGCCGGCCGGCCCGTGACGCACGGGGAGGCGGTCGCCGCGGGGATTATCGCCGCAGCCGGTATTTCCCTGAGAAAAGGGGTGCTGGCGGAGGATGTGGCGGGGAGGATTGTTCGTGATTTCAAGTCACTGGGATACAAGGATGTTCGGGAGATTTTGGCAAGCTGTGCCGATGTTCCGGAGGAGGAGATGGCTGCAAAATTATCGGACTTTGTGCTCAATGATAAGAAACGTAAGGAAGATTTTATTAATTTTGTACTGATTCGCGGCCTGGGCTCTGTAGAGACAGCAGCTCTGGACGTGAACGAATTACGGGAGATAATCTATGATATGTATTAGCATAGGGGACTACGGCCTGGATGCCTGCAGAAAGGCCTTGAGACGCTGCGAGAAGTACCGCAGGCAGTTTCCGGACCTGGTGGCTGAGATACGCCTGGATCTCTGCGGGCTGGGGGAGGACGAGGTGCACGAGCTCTTCAGCGGCTCCAGGATACCTCTGATAGCCACCTGTATGAAACGCAGCAGCCATCTCTACGAGGCTGCGGTGCTGGCCGGGGCCGCCTATGTGGATATCAATGTATTTTCATACATAAGTCTTAAAAAGGAGGAGCAGGCTCTGCTGCGCAGCCGCGGGACCCGTCTCATTCTGTCTTTCCACGATTATCAGATGACACCCAAGACCGAGGCTTTGGCTAAGGTCTACAAGGAGGCGGTGCGGGCCGGTGCGGATATTGTGAAGATAGTCACCACTGCGTCAAGTACGGAGGATGCCCTGAGGGTGCTGGATATGTACAGGATGCAGAGGGACGGCAGTCTGGGACGCAGGAGGGTGCCGCTGACGGCGTTCGCGATGGGGGATGAGGGGCGGTTCAGCCGGCTGGAGGCGTACAGGCTGGGGGCTCCGTTCATTTATTGTGCTCTTCGTAAGAAATATATCGTTGCCCCCGGGATGTTCACGATGGAAGAGGTCGAGAACTTCCAGGACAAGACTGTGGTGAGCGGGACAGTGGCGATGCCGGCTTCCAAGAGTGTGGCTCAGAGGGCTATAATCGCTGCCATGCTGGCCAGGGGCGAGAGCGAGTTCCACAACTGCACCCGCTGCCGTGATATCGATTCGGCCATAGGTGTGGCCAAGCAGTTCGCTCAGGAGGCATACGTCGACAAGGGCGGCGATCTCATTATCCGGGGAGGTTTTCCTCCTGAGAAGAAGAAAAGCGAGTCTCCTTTTTCCAGTCTCATATCCATGTCCATGCAGAGCGGCGGACGCACGGCTTTCGTCGGTGAGTCCGGCCTGCTTTCCCGTCTTTGCATTCCTGTGATGGCCCAGCTCGGTGAGTCGGTGACGGTTACAGGTGAGGGCAGTCTGATGGACCGTCACATGTACGGCTGCAAGGAGGCGATGGAGGAAATGGGTGCCAGTTGTCTTCTGACGGCCGGTGAGACTTTGCCGGCAGTGGTGTGCGGACCTATCAAGGGCGGCGAGATTACCCTTTCCGGCAAGAAGGGCTCCCAGTTCATAACCGGTCTGCTGATGGCCCTGCCTCTGTCGAAGAAAGACAGTGTGCTGAGGGTCCAGAATGCTACCAGTGTGCCGTATATCCTGCTGACGGTGGATGTCATGCAGAAGTTCGGGGTCACCGTAGACTGGCACCGGGAGGGTGATGAGCTGGTCTTCAATATCCCCGGTAAGCAGAAATATTCTCCCGCGGAGATGACTTTCGAGGGAGACTGGAGCGCGGCTGTCAACTTTATCGTGGCGGCGGCAGTCTTCGGCTCTTTGACCATAACCGGTCTTAATCTCAATACGATACAGGCAGACAAGAAGATAGTGGATGTGGTCCGCGACTGCGGGGCCGGTATAGAGGAACTTCCGGGCGACGGAGGTATCCGGATTACACGCGGCAGTCTCAGGGCCTTCGACTTCGATGCCACGGACTCTCCGGACCTGGTGCCTGCCCTCTCCGTACTGGCCGCCTTCTCCGAGGGCACCTCGCATTTTACCGGAGTGGCCCGCCTGCGCAACAAGGAGAGCAACCGTCCCGTGGTCATGGAGGAGGGCCTTAATGCCATGGGCGTTCCGGCCCGGGTCGACGGAGACACCATGGACATCACCGGTATAAGCCTTGCCCGCAGGATAGTTGAGGGCAAAATGCTCAAGGGCGGCAACTTCCACACCTTCTCCGACCACCGCGTGGCTATGGCCCTGAAGGTCGCCTCGCTCGGCTGCTCCTCCAAGGTCACCCTGGACAGCACCGACTGCATCGACAAGTCCTTTCCAGGCTTCCTCAAGCTCTTCGAATCCATTCACCAGTAGTACGATACGATATGCGCAACGCTTTCGGAAACATATTCAGGATTGCCCTGGCAGGGGAATCCCACAGTCCTCTCATGTCGGTTGAGATTAACGGCGTGCCGGAGGGCATTCCACTGAGTCCGGGGGACTTCGCTGAGGACATCGACCGCCGCCGTCCAGGCCGCAAGGGGACTACCGCCCGCACGGAGAGGGACATCCCGGAGATCGTCCGGGGCGTGGAGGACGGGCTGACCACCGGCACGACCCTCAAGCTCCTCTTCCGCAATGAGAGTACTGACCCTTCCGCTTATCGGCAGTTTACCGACATCCCCCGTCCCGGCCATGCGGACTGGGTGCGCAGGATAAAATACGGAACGGACAGCCTCACCTCCGGGGGCGGAATGTTCTCCGGGCGGATGACCCTTCCCCTCGTTGCTGCCGGGGTGGTGGCCAAGAAAATCATTGCCCCGATACAGGTCAATGCCCGACTGACGGAGGTCGGAGGCCTGTCCCTTGCAGGGGATGAAGGGGACAATGCTGCCCTCGATGCCCTCCTCTCAGAGGTGGCGGCGGAGGGCGATTCAGTCGGCGGAGTGGTGGAATGCGTCTGTAGCGGGGTCCCCGCCGGTCTGGGCGAGCCCTTCTTCTATCCGATGGAAGCGGCCATTTCCCAGATGATTTTCTCCATTCCCGGCATCCGGGGCATAGAGTTCGGGGACGGCTTCGGCTCCTCCCGCATGCGCGGCTCGCAGCACAACGACCCTCTCACCGACATCGCGGGCCACACCTCCCGCAACGGTGCCGGCGGCATCAACGGAGGCATCACCAACGGCAACCCGATCATCTTCCGTGCCGCCGTCAAGCCCACCTCCAGCATTGCCCGTCCCCAGACCACTGTCAATCTGGCTACCGGCCGTCAAGAAGAGCTCATAATAAAGGGACGCCACGACGTTTGCTTCGCCCTGCGCGTCCCTGTAGTAGTGGAAAGCGCCGCAGCCATTGTTCTCTGCGACGCCCTGCTGTCTAATGCCTGAACTCCCTTCTGAGCCATTCTTCCATAACCGGATCCGGGATATAGATCTGGCCCCTGGAAATGTCGATCAGCTCTTTGTCAATAAGGGATTTTCTGATGATGCTGACGTTGGCGGAAGAGCCGAGCTGGTATCTCTCGATGATTTCCCGGCTGGAAAACTCACTGTGTGTGCCGTTCACTATGGCCCGGAGGAAATTCATCTGGTATGTGGTCAGGTTTTCTGTCTGTTTTTCGAATAGTGGGGTATTCTGATCCAGCAGATCCTGGTATGCACTGTTGAGGTCATCCGTACAGGCCTCTTTGTCTGTATGTATCCATACCAGCCATGCGTACTGCTGCACGTAAGATGAATGATTGTCCACCTTCCTGCAGATGTCTTCCGCAAATTCCGGTGATATTCTCTTATCGGTAGCGATGAATCTTGAGCAGATGTATTCTATCCAGATCTCAGTGTCTATTTTCTGGAGGAATAGAATGTCGCCGAATTTATAAAAAGGTTTGCTGCTGTTTTCGAAGAGGCTGCTCATCATGTGTTTTTTGCTGCCGAACAGACAGTAGGAGACGGATTTCTGCAGCTGCCATACACTGCGGAGACGTTTTTGGAAGGTCATGGAGTCCCGGAACTCTCCTATCTGTTGAAATTCATCGACGCACACGATGATGCTGTATCCGCGCTTTTGGGCTATGCGCTCAGGAAGCTGGAGGATATCGTCCACGTCCTGAGGCTTGGGGCTGTATTCCAGGGAAATGGAAAAATCCGACATCGGATCCGGTCCCATGGTTATCCGCGGACTGATGCGTGACAGAAACAGTCTGATATTTTCCAGCCATTCTTCAATCCTGGAGGAGGTCTGTTTCAGAACAGCTGTTGCAAATGCATCGTAGAAGTCCTTTTCACTGCGGCATGGGAAGATGTCCAGTCTTACGGTGCGTATGTGCTCTGACTCTACCATATTGCATACCTTATGCACCAGTGAGGTCTTGCCCCATCTGCGTGGGGATATGAGAATGGTATTGACGCCGTTCTGGAAATTCTGAATCAGACGGGCAGTCTCCTTTTCCCTGTCAGTAAAATGTTCTTCCGAGGTTTCAACGCCGAATACGAAAGGCTTGTTTTCCATATTTGTAGTTTTAAAGTGCAAATATATAAAATAATCCTATTACTAATTGCATTATTAGTAATAGGATTATTACATTTAACTGAATGCTCTCAGAAGAGCTTGTAGCGGAGGATGGAGAGCTGCTCGGTCTCCGGGTCCTTGGTGCAGGTGTAGAGGATGCCGTCTCCGCCGGAGGTGATGACGGAGCATCCGGTCATGCCTTCGAGGCGGTAGCTGCCCTGCATACGGCCTTTCCAGTCGAATACCAGGATCAGGACATCCTTGGGCTCTTTTTCTGTTTCTGTACCTCCTCCGGTGCGGATAGTCGGTATGCCGTCTTCCATCTGAGTTGTCATGATGGGATTCTTGGTGTCGATGTTGTCATCGTACCTCAGGTAGATGTAGCTGTCGTCGCAGCAGACGGGGCCGTATGGATAACCGTATATCTTGGCGTAGAACAGATAGGAGCCGTCATTGAGGTATTCAGGCTTCAGATTGTCAGGTCCTGTGATGCTCCTGACCAGACGGAGGCTGTCGTCGTAGAACTCTACGAGGGGATAGGAACTTTCGACGTAGACTATTGTGCCTTTGTCGGGATTGGCGAGCAGATGGCCCTGGAAGCAGTTTCCGGAGAAAATCTTGTCCTCACCGTAGGGTATCAGCTCTCCGTCGGAGTAGAACAGCTTGGGCTCACCGTTGGAGACATCAATGCTCTTGTCCTCGAACCAGAAGGGATTGAGGGACAGCATCTGTCCCTTGTAGGTCATGACTCTCATTGTATGGAATTTGTAAGGCATCTGCCTGATCCATTTGCTTGCCGGCATACCTTCTGCGGCTTTGTCGAGCGGAATGACGAAGAGATTGCTCTTCTGGCTGTCATTCACGTACAGTGTGTCGTCCACGGCGTATGCGGACGGCATCAGCACCTCGTAGGGTCCGTTGCCGGCATGGAGGAAGCGGGAGACGCACTGCATGGTCCGGATATCGTAGACCTGAAATGCCCACTGGCTTGCGGACAGGCCGGTCCAGCTGGTCTGGGTCTCGCAGACTGCATAATGGTCTCCGGCCATCCAGGCTCTGTCTATGAGTACGGTATCTGGAAAGGTGCAGACAGTCTCGCCGCTGACGCTGACGGCCTCGGTCTTGACCTCATCGGTCAGGACGGTGACACGGCTGTCTGTCCTGCTGCTGCAGGAGCATAGAGACATGACTGCGGCACCTGCGATGACTGATAGAACTGTAATAAAGTGTTTCATGGTGATATTGATTTTAAGTGAGATCAGCCAAAGCTTTGAACGGAATGGAGTAGGTGTTCATATTTGTAGTGACGGTTATGGTTAGAGTACCGTTGAGATTTTCCGGCAGGTAGTCCGGTTTAAGCAGAAAAAGTATGCATTTCCCATCCATTCCTTCTCCGCCTCCGGTCAGTCTCAGTGCGTCCTCAGTCAGTTCGGAAACTTTGCACACAACGGGCTCTCCATAAAAGTTTGTGAACAGGGTCTGCTCATCGGCCGGCCAATAGCATTCCATATCATATTCCCCGTCACTGCCAACTGTGCCGACCCACATGTCGCAAAGATTCAGTTTCTGCATGATGGCCAGGATGTCCCTGTCCGGATGTTCCGAGCACAGATTCCTATCCCTGTATCCTCTGCGTATATACTCAAGAGGAGAGATGGAATAGAGTGTAAATATTTCTCCTAGTTCACTTCCGGTCGGGTATGTCTCCGACCAGTCTAGGCTGTATGTTATATTGACTTTTCTTATCTCCTCTGCGAAATACTGGTAGCTGAAAGCAGGGCCAAGGCCAGAACTGAAATTATAATACAGAGTGTCATATCCCCAGTCAGAGAATGACATGCATTTTTCATAATATCTTGTCCAGTTTACACTTCCTATTGTATCGAAGGCACCGTAAAAATACTTGTACAGCTTTCCTCCCTCTCCGCAGCCTACTGATATTGTGCCGTACGATTGCGGCAAGGCCTCCATTTTATTGTCGGTGGGACAGTAGTAGCCTTGTACGAACGAGGTGGATTCAGTAAACCTAGGTTCACCAAGACCGTCTCTGAATTCGCAACCGGAGAAGAAGATGACGGCCAGGACTATTAGTGCTGCATTGATGATGTGTTTCATATTTATCGTTTGTTTTATTGCATCCATTCTGGAATCATGTATGTAAGAGTCTGCATCCCACCATCGTAAATATTGGGCCCGGAGCCAGTGGGTATTGCGGCAGTTTGAGGAGCGCCTTCTTCTATTTCCTTACTGCAATCCAAGAGGTCTGCAAGATACCATCCGTTATGTTTGCCTCCCCACCCCCAATTGATATGAAATAGGGATCTGCGTTCCATCGCATAGTCCCCGATATATTTTTTCTGTTCAACATAACCGTCAATAATATAGGCATGACCTTCTCCGTTACTGTTTTTACCACGCGTATATACTGGTAGATGGTATTTCAGTCTGCCGGTTACTCTATCATAGAATTTAGTAAAATCCTTACATGTCCTGATGCTGAGATTTTTACATCCAATACTGTTTTTAAGAAAACGTTTTGCGTCATAAATGGACGCCCCTGTATTTGCAAGGCCGTAGTCTGCATTCATTATCTCCCCGGTATAAGCTATGAATTTTGCTGCTGCATCTTTTGAAATGCTGTCTGTTCCTATAATCAACTCCCAATCCCAGGAAGTCCCTGGAGGAGCCAGGTGAGCTCCTATTTGTGATGCAGCTATTGGAGCACAGCCGGCAAGTGTGTATTCGTTATTTATTGTCGGACAATAGATATTATAAGGTATATCCTGATCCCATGCGGTTTTGATGAGAGGGGCAACACCCCACATTTGAAGCCATTTGCCCTTAAGCGAATCCGGACAAGGAGCAGGTGGTTTTGGTGTTGTTCCAGGAATTTCGTTAATTGCAGTGTCCAGTCTGTTTCCATTACCTCCATTGTTAATATAATCGACGATTTCGTCAATCATCGGGGGGATGTTTTCGTTGTATCCAGGGTTTGGCTGTGCGCCTGTTATAGGAGGGTTGTAGTCGAAAGGAAGAATGTCCATAGGAAATGGTTCAATGTGTTCGTCTCCATGTGGTGCATCTTCTGGCTCAAGGCCTTCATCTTCATCAATAGGTGCCGGTTCTATAGGTGTTGGAGTAGGGGTATTAGACGGAGTATTGCCGTTTATTGCATTTTGCAGGACTTGCGGGTCAAGAGCTCCAATGTCGCTTATCATTAGTGGTCTAATGTTTTCCCCGTCTGCGAGCATAATTGAGTATCCTTCGTCATTGGGGTAATTGATTAGGTAAGGGGTGCATGAGGATGTTGATTTTAACAGTGTCTCCATACGAAAGATACTTAAGTTTTCAGGATTGGAGCTTTTTACTGATGTGTTACCATAAAAAGACTGCCTTAGTTCCAGTGCGGCCTCTGCGACAAGACTCGTTTCTCTGTCGGGAAGATTTTGCTGAGGGGCTTCTTCAGGTGTTGTGATGAAAGTGCATGACGCAATGCAAACCAGTATGTTGAGTAGGATAAAGAATCGTTTCATAACGATAACGTGAATTTGAAATAAAGTTAAATAAAAGTCATTAATTTAGGACAAAGTTATTGAAATTTTCTACATGGCCGACGAATACAGCAGGGAATGTCCAAAAGTCAGGCAGCAATATTCACTTGAGGACGGACGGAATGACTGCAAAAGTCGCAGGAACAAGCACTGTTTCTTCCCCCAAAAGCCATCGGTGGACATCGCTTTTGTTGATGACGGACAGTTGATTCTCTTCTAAATTATTTCGAATTCACGTTATTACAAAAAAAAAGAAACCCTGCCGGAAATAGCTGTACGGCAGGGTTTTGTTGATTCATGGCAGCTGTAGTGTCAGTCTTTCAGCCATTTGTCGAACCACTCGAAGAAGTCCCTCTGCCAGTGGACGGCGTTCTGGGGCTTGAGGATCCAGTGGTTCTCGTCGGGGAAGAGGAGCATCCGCGAGGGTACCCCGAGCATCTGGGCTGCGTTGAAGGCGGCCATGCCCTGGTCTACGGGTACGCGGTAGTCCAGCTCTCCGTGTGTGATCATGATAGGGGTCTTCCAGTTGCGGACGAGCTTGTGAGGAGAGTTGACGTAATGCTTGCGGGCAGCGGGTATCTCGAGGTCCCAGGGTGCTCCGCCGTTCTCCCAGTGGGAGAACCACATCTCCTCGGTCATCATGTACATGTGCTCCTGGTTGAAGATGCCGGCGTGGGCGAGGAAGGCGTCGAAATCATCGGGATGGGCTCCGGCGAGGTAGTAGATGGAGTAGCCTCCGAAGCTGGCTCCCGAGGCGCCCATCTTGCCTACGTAGGGCTCTTTCTTCATCTCGTATACGGCTGACATGTAGTCGTCGATGCACTGGCCGGCGTAGTCCTTTGACACGTCATCGCACCATTTCTGGCCGAAGGACATGGTGCCGCGGCGGTTGGGCAGGATGACGATGTAGCCCTCGGCGGCCATCAGCTTGTAGTTCCAGCGGGTAGACCAGCCCTGGCTGAGGCACTGCTGGGGACCTCCGGTGCAGAAGAGCATGGTGGGGTAGACCTTGGTGGAGTCGAAGCCTGCTGGATAGACTACCCAGGTGAGCATCTTAAGGCCGTCCGTGGTGGGTATCCAGCGGAGCTCGTAGGTCTCCTGCTCGAGCTGGGCGTAGATGTCGTCGTTCTCGTGGGTGAGGTAGGTGAACGAGCCGTCTGCCAGGGATACGGAAATGATCTCGTCGGGGCGGCTCATGTTGTGTGCGGTGGAGAGCAGATGTCCTTCGCCGAACTCGGCCACTCCTCCGAAGTCGAACCAGAGGTCATCGGGGGTGATGCGGGTGACATTGCCCTGGAGGTCTACCGAGAAGATGGCCTGGAGGCCGAACGCGAGGGCGTTGAAGTAGAGTCCGCTGCCGTCAGCCTTCCATACGGGGGAGGCGGCGCTGTGGTCGAAGCCCACGGTCAGTTCCCTCTTCTCGCGGGAGGCTAAGTCGATGACGAAGACCCTGTTGCGGTCAGCCTCGAAGCCGGCGCGCTCCATGCTCAGCCATGCGATGCTCTTGCCGTCGGGGGAGAATACGGGGTCGGTGTCGTAGCCGTTCATGCCCTCGGAGAGGTTCTCGCAGGTACCGTCAGCCACGTTGTAGAGGTAGATGTCGGTGTTGGTGGAGAAGGCGTAGTCCTTGCCGGTGAGCTTGCGGCAGGCGTAGGCGATCCACTGTCCGTCAGGGCTCCAGGAGAGCTGCTCCAGTCCGCCGAAGGGCAGTGTGGGAAGCTCGAATTTGGTGCCCTCGATGATATCCTTGCCGGGAGCCACTTTCAGGGACTTGCCCGAGCGGACTACATCGGTCACGAAGGTGTGGGGAATAGTCTCCACGAAGCAGTCCCAGTGACGGTACATCAGACCGTCAATCTCGCGGCCGGTGGACTGGGCCAGGTCGGGATACAGGTCAGCGGGCTTGGTGGCGTACTTCACCTGGGCGATGTACATCAGCTTGGTCTGGTCGGGGGAGAGCTTGAACTCGGAGATGCCTCCGGGGATATTGCTCACCTTGCGGATGTTCTTGCCGTCGGCGCTCATCGACCAGATCTGGCCGCCCTGGAGGTAGAGGATGGTGGAGCCGTCCCCGTACCAGCGGGCATTGTTGGCACTCGAGGAGAAATGTGTGATCTGGCGGTTGTCCGTGCCGTCGGCGTTCATCACATAGAGCTGCCGCACGCTGCGGTTCTCCTCTATGCTGGTGTAGGTCACTCCGTAGAGTATCTTACTTCCGTCGGGGGAAAGCTGAGGGTCGGATACCCTGCCGAGGCGGAGCATGATCTCGGGTGTGAACTTGCCGTCCACGACCTCTATCGGAGTCTTCTCGATAACTGTGGCTGCGCCCTTCCTGCCGCTCTGGGCGTAGGAGGACATCACTGCCATTGAGGACATTAGCATCAGTGTTGTTGCGAATTTTAATTTCATGTTGTCAAATATTTGAATTATAGATTATTTCATCCATTCCGGCATGGGCTCTCCCTTGAGGAAATGGTCTAGGAACTCCACGAGCTTGACAGTGTAGTCCTTGCAGTTGTAGCGCTGCACGAGGTTGTGGTCCTCGCCGTTGTAGGTGAGCATCCAGGCCTGCTTGCCGCAGCGGCGCAGGGCGGTGAAGAACTCGATTCCCTGGTACCAGGGCACTGCTCCGTCCTCGTCGTTGTGCATGATGAGCACGGGGGTGGTGACGTTGCGCACGAAGAACAGGGGGGAGTTCTCGACGTAGAGGTCGAATCCGTCCCAGAGATTGTCCCCGATACGGCTCTGTCCGTGCTCGTACTGCATCTGGCGGGTGACTCCCGAGCCCCAGCGGATGCCGCCGTAGGCACTGGTCATGTTGGATACGGGTGCTCCGGCTCCGGCTGCTGCGAACCGGTCGGTCTGGGTAATCATGTAGGCCGTCTGGTAGCCGCCCCAGCTCTGTCCCTGGAGGGCCATCTTGGAGCTGTCGATCCAGGGCCGGCCTTCCAGCACCTTGTCCACGCCGGGCATGATGCAGTTCATCGCGCTCTGGCCGGGATGTCCGGTGTGGTAGTAGATGTCGGGCACGAATACGATGTAGCCGTTGCTGACGAAGTAGGAGATGTTGATGATCGAGCGGCTCGGGGCGGGGGCACGGTAGGAGTACAGTCCGTCGGAGCTTCTCTCGTAGAAATACAGCACCATCGGGTATTTGCCCGCGGAATCGAGGTCATCGGGGGTGAAGAGCATGCCCTCGCAGTGGAATACACCGTCCTCGGACAGCCAGTCCACCAGTTCCACGCTGCCCCAGCGGTACTGGTCCTGCTGAGGGTTGATGGCGGTAAGCTGCTCCGAGGTCTTGAAGAGGTCGGAGGTGCGGTAGAGGTCGTAGGGATTGCGGAAGTCGCCCATGGTGTAGAACAGGACGGGTTTCTTCCCGGAGCTGATGGCGCTGAGGCGGTAGGTGGCCGGGCCGCTCACCAGTTCTTTCATCCTCGGCTTGCGGGCGCTCAGGTCCTTGAGATAGATGCCGGTCTCCTTGGTCACGTCGTTGAAGGAGGAAAAATACAATGGCTTGTCGGCCAGTATCTCACGGTCAGCCGCCCTGCCGCCGCGCTGCTCCAGGCGGGAGTCGAAGAGAATGCTGAGCGTCGGGGTGAATTTGATGGAGTCGGCGGCTCCGATGCCCTCGGTCATGTTCTCGGGGGCCTTGCTGCCGTCAGCGTAGAATTTCCATACGTCGAAGCGGGCTCCTATGAGCAGGGCCGAGCCGTCCTTGTACCATAGTGCGGGTCCTGTGGGACCGGCTGCGGAGGGGGTGTCGTCCTCGTCGTCCCAGAAAAGGGCGGGCACGCCGGCGGTCAGGTTCCTCCATTCGTTGTTCACGATGTCGTAGAGGTGCCAGCAGGTGTCGGCTGCATCGAACATCGCGGCGTAGCGTCCGTCGGGGGAGAGGGTGCTGCGCACGGTGCGGTTCTCGCTTATGAGCTCGCGCTCACCTGTCCCGATGTCGAGGCGGTAGAGGTCGTAGCGGGGGGTGGGGTCCCACTGGCGCTCCACTCTGTAGGGCTTATCGTTGAGGACCAGGACGGTATTGCCGGTCAGGCCCTCGGGGATGTGTACCGACGGCATCTCCTCGTCGGCTAAGGCAAGGATCTCTCCGGGCCTGTCAAAATAATAGATGGCCGTGTAGGTCTGACGGGCCATGCGGTTTCGGTTGATTTTCTCCTGGGTGGGCAGGTAGTCTGCGTTCCATTTCCAGATGTCGAGTTTCACCTTTTCAAAGTCCGGCACCGTCTCGTCCTCAGGCTCGGGCAGCTCCTTCACCCCAAGCACTATATAGCGGCCGTCCTTGCTCAGGCGCAGGGAGGCCTTGTCGCTGATGCCCATGCCTTCGGGTATGCCCTTCGCGTCTGAGGGTACAATGCACTCTGCTTCCGGCTCCTCTGCCGTGAGGTCTGCGTAGAATATGTCGCGGAGGTCCTTGGCGGCCTCGGAGGTGTCGCGGCGGGAGTAGAAGACTGCGGCGGTGGCCTCCTCATTGAACTCTATTCCGGATATCAGGCCTTCCTTGGGAGTGCTGTATATTATGCGGTCCTCGCCTGTCGCGGGTATGAGCAGGTGCAGCTCCCTCTGGCCGAGGGAATCCTCTTTTGCTGGCTCGGTGGCGTAGAGGATCTTCTCGCCCTCTGCGGAGAAAATGCATTCGTCCACATACTTCAGTGTATCGGTGCTCAGTGTGCGTATGTCGGTGATGTACATCTCACGGCCGCCTTTGCCGGATGCTTCGGTCTGTGCCTGGCGGCTGGCGATGAAGCTCAGCAGGTCATCCCCGCGGTACATCCGGTCGATGTCGGGGAGGACGGTCCTGGCTCCCGACTTCAGGTCGAGGATCACGAGGCTGTCCTTGGGCATCTCGTGGGCCTTCTTCTTGTCTATCTTAGCCTGCCGCTTGTCCTGATGCGAAGCCTCGATCATGTACACTGCCTTAGTGCCGTCCTGAGAGATGACGGCTCCGCTGCCCCTCGGGATGGTGTAGGCCACTGTGCCCTTCGCGATGTCGTAGATGTGGAGGGTGTCATCCCCGTCCTGCAGGGTGACGCTGTACAGCAGCCAGTTGCCGCCGTAGGGATTCTGTATCGATGATACTGTCTGCCAGGTGTCGTAGACGCTGTGGTCCAGCGGCTTTTTCTGTGCAGAAAGCGGAAGTGCGGTCAGAACGCTTAATGTAAGCGCGGCCGCAGATACCGATAATATGCGTCTTGTATTCATAGGTGTAGTATTTTATCAGGCAAATTTAAAAAAATTACTCTTTCCCTGCTGCCCCATACGTACTCATTTTTCCATTGCCCCTTTGCCGCAACGGCAGCAAATTCCGCGAATCGGTGCCGTTGTGGAAGGCCCTTTTCCGCAGCACCCGTTCTGCAGGCCTTGTAGGCGGCATTGCCCTTCTGCCCCTTTGCCGCAACGGCAGCAAATTCCGCGAATCGGTGCCGTTGTGGAAGGCCCTTTTCCGCAGCACCCGTTCTGCAGGCCTTGTAGGCGGCATTGCCCTTCTGCCCCTTTGCCGCAACGGCAGCAAATTCCGCGAATCGGTGCCGTTGTGGAAGGCCCTTTTCCGCAGCACCCGTTCTGCAGGCCTTGTAGGCGGCATTGCCCTTCTGCCCCTTTGCCGCAACGGCAGCAAATTCCGCGAATCGGTGCCGTTGTGGAAGGCCCTTTTCCGCAGCACCCGTTCTGCAGGCCTTGTAGGCGGCATTGTCCCTCTGCCCCTTTGCCGCAACGGCAGCAAATTCCGTGAATCGGTGCCGTTGTGGTGCCACACTTTCTTTTGCGCCCTTTCTACTCCTTCGGAAGCACTCTTTGGAAGCACTCTTTCGGAAGGGGTGTCCAATTCCCGACTTTTCTCAACCCCTTCGGAAGGAGTAATTATGAGCGACGCTTGTCGCCGGTGTTGCCTCGTGCTCCGTTCAGGAAGGTTCCGACTGATGCGACCTTTCGCCGTCACCTTCTCGGTTTCGTTATGATCAGACCCGCGTCAGAGGCCTTTCTCTGCGGCCTTGCCCTGAATGCCCGTCGGAAGGTGCCGGGAAAAGAGCGGTCTCTCCACCACCTTCTTAATTTAGTTATGTTTCAATCGGTGTCAGAGTAGGTTCTCGTCGGCCCTACCACGTATTTATGACCTGAAGGTGCAGGTCAAGTTAGCTTTTGTCGGCACCTTCCGATAATTGGAAATACGAATGCGCATTTCGATCAGGAGAATGTGACGGCAGGGGACAAGGGGAAAGGACAGAGTCAAAGGTAAAGGTAGATGTAGGTGTAGAGGTAAAGGTAAAGGTAAAGGTAAAGTGACGGTATATACTGGAATAAATTCAGAAAACATCTTGGAAGAATATTTTTTTTCGTAAATTTGTAGCATTCATTACTCAACCTATGAATGAATTATCAATAAAATAAAATGTCAGAGTCTATGAAAACAAGGTCTACAACGATGAGAGAAATGTCTCTTAACGTAATTGCGGTTGACGGAATTACTGCTAAGGTAAAAGTGAAAGCTGCCGCAGCGGCAAAAATGCTTGCGATGTATGTACTGTGTCCGCTGTCAATGTACGCGGCGGTGTGCTCCTGCAGCGGGCAGCCGGATGAGAATGTGACTGTGCTGACGGAGAAGCAGGTGCTGGACGGGGCGTTGGAGGCGGTGCCTGATACTGTCTGCGTGCTGCCGGATACGGTGTATGTGAGGCAGGCATGGATGATGGACCCTGACCACGTGATGTGTGAGATGGAGGGCAGGAGCGGGTATTCTCTGAGAGTATATGATGTGAGGACACTGGAGCCGACGGCAGATTACCTGCACTACGGTAACGGGCCGCAGGAGGTTCTTATGCCGACAGTGGCGGTCACGGACGGCAATGTGTATGTGCGGGATGGCAATAAGCAGAAGCTTTATGTCATACCTGTCGCCGCGGCTGGGACTGGTGCCGAAGTAGGCGATTATCGTATCTCGGGACTTCTCACGAAGGTAGTGACCTTCGGGGACAGTCTGCTGGCGGTCAATCCCTATTATTTGGAGAGCACGGATCTTGGTATCAGTCAGGGAGAACCGAAACTGATTTTCCCGGATGCCAATACTGATTACGGACTGAGCCAGGATAAGTTCAGTACGGTCAATGTTTATCAGGGAAGCCTTCTGACCAATAACGTGAAGGACCGTATCGCATACGTGGAGAGTTCATGCGCTCTCGTGGAACTGTATGACGGCGGGCTGAATCTGCGGCGGACTGTCACCGGCCCAGGGGAAGATCTCCCGGAGTATTTCTATCAGGAGGGACAGCAGTTCTTGTTTTTCAAGCTCTGGAACGCGTACGCATACGTGTCGTCCTGCTCGGATGACAACTACATATATCTGCTGTATGACGGTACGATGAGGGGGGACGGTCATCCTGTGATGAAGGGTGAAATAAAGAACGGAATGCCGTTTATGGTTTCTGCAGGCGGAGATACTGTCCTCAAGGACATGACGCTCATAGTCATGGACTGGGACGGCAATTTCAAGGGCAGCTGGCGGATTCACGGAGTCAACGTGATGACTCAGCTCAGCAGTACAGGTACAGAGGGCGAAGTCTACGCCTGCGTTACGGACAGGGGAGACCTTCCGCTGACAGTCCTGCGTTACAAGCTTTTCTGACAGAATGAAAGGGGGAAGATAGAAATCTGCGGCATCGGGTTCCTGAATTTTGGGATTTAAAGCAAACTTTTTGTATCTTTGTCTGATGTACTGAAATTTTAAACACTATGGCAGAAAACAGCACTTTTTCCAAGACAAAGATTGAGGTCGGCGGAGGTTCCATCATGCTCGGGCTGATAGTCCTCGGATGGTTCATCTACGCCGGTATCGGACGGTTTGCGGACAGGGACCGCAGCGTGGTGGTCAAGGGCCTCTCGGAGAGGGAGGTGGTGGCGGACAAGGTCATCTGGCCGTTGGCCTACAGATTAGCGGGCAACGACCTGCGCTCGCTGTACAACGAGATAGAGCGTTCCAACACCGTCATTGTGGACTTCCTTACATCCAACGGCATCCCCCAGGACGAGATAACTGTCTCCCCGGCTTCGGTGACCGACCTTCAGGCCGAGAGATACGGCTACAACAACGAGGACCCCAACCGTTACAAGGCGGTATCGGTGGTGACCGTGGCCTCCGACAAGATAGACCTGGTGCGCAGCCTGATGAGCAGGCAGGGAGACCTGCTTAAAAAAGGCGTGGCTATAGCCGGTGATGATTACCAGTTCCAGACCGTATTCTCCTTCAACGGACTCAACGACATAAAGCCGGAAATGGTCGCTGAGGCCACTCAGAACGCAAGGGCCACAGCCCAGAAGTTCGCCGAGGACTCCGAAAGCAGGATCGGCAAGATACGCTCGGCCTCCCAGGGCCAGTTCTCGATTTCGGACCGGGATCAGAATACACCCCATATCAAAGTAGTGAGAGTGGTTACCACTATCGAGTATTCTCTCAAGGATTAACCGACTGAAATAGTAGGAAAGATGACAGCAGTTGCAGTATCAGACTACAGCGAGGCTGCGGCCAGACTTGACCGCGGCGCATTTGTCCGGCTTACGGTCATGAAGGGGGATATGCGTCCTTTCTTCCGCCCGGGCCAGGACAGCGTCCTGCTTGCTCCCGTAAGGCTCAACAGGGCTCACCGTTATTCGGAGGAAGAGCTGCGGGCTTTCGAGTCGCACAGTGACGTGCCGGGCCGCAAGTGGCGCAATGTCACGGCGGCACAGGACCGTATCACCGTCCGGCGCCGGGACGTGGTGCTCGTCCGTACCGGAGAGGACCGTTCCCTCCGTCTGCTGAGGGCGGTCCATGTATGGGGTACTCTGCTCCTGCTGCGGTGCGACTGCGGCAGCTCTCCCTATATCAGCGCGACGGTCTCCGATGTGGTCGGAGTAGTGGTTGAGGGGACAATAAGGGGCGGCACCCCGTTCCGCTCCACCCAGCGCAAATGGCGGTATGCCTCCAAACTCTGGACAGCATCCTACCGCGCCCGCTCGTGGGCCGGGAAGGTCCGCCGCAATCCTAAGGGCTCCCTTTCCTGCGTGGCCTCGGCTATGGCATTGTCCCTGATTATCATCTCCTGCACAGGAAGGGGAGGAGCCGATATTATCGGCATAGAGGACGGTCAGTTCATCAAGAACGGCAGTCCGTATTATTTCGTAGGGACCAATTTCTGGTACGGTCCTATCCTTGCCTCGGAGGGCAGCGGAGGCGACCGGGAGCGGCTGACCCGCGAGTTAGACAGTCTCTGCTCGATGGGAGTGCGCAACCTGCGCGTGCTGGTGGGCTCCGACGGTCCGAGGGGAGTGTACACCAAGGTGGAGCCTACGCTCCAGTATGCCCCGGGGAAATACAACGACACCCTGCTCCGCGGCCTCGACTATTTTCTCGTGGAGCTCGGCAAGCGCAATATGGAGGCAGTGCTCTATCTGAACAATGCCTGGGAGTGGAGCGGCGGTTACTCGCAGTATCTCCAGTGGACAGGTCACGGGGACATTCCCCTGCCGCGTGTGGCCGGCTACAATACATACGTGGACTATGTGGCTGATTTTATCCGCTCGGACTCGGCGAAGACTCTCTTCCGCCGCTACGTGATGGACATCATCTCCCGCACCAACACGGTCACCGGCAAGGCCTACCGCGACGACCCGGCCATCTTCTCGTGGCAGATATGCAACGAGCCCCGGCCATTTGCCGCTGACAACAAGGAGGCTTTCCGCGACTGGCTCACATCCACTGCAGAACTGATCAAGTCCATAGACCCCAACCACATGGTCTCCGTCGGCAGCGAGGGCAAGTACGGCTGCGAGGTGGATCTGGGCCTCTGGGAGGAGATAGGCCGCTCGCCCTATATAGACTATCTGAACATCCATATCTGGCCCTTCAACTGGGGCTGGACTTCCCGGGAGGACATGGCCTCGGGCAACGTGGCGCCCGCCGTGGAACTCTCCCGCGAATATCTGCAGGAGCATATAGAGATAGCCCGCCGCATGGGCAAGCCCCTGGTGGTCGAGGAGTTCGGTTTCCCGAGGGACAGCGTGGGATTTTCCCGCAGTACCTCCGTCAGCATGCGCGACGTGTACTATGACGCCATGCTCTCGGAGATAGTGGACGAGGCTACCGGAGGTGGACTCCTGGCCGGATTCAATTTCTGGGGATGGGGAGGTCTCGCCGAGCCTTCCGAGGACCACCTGATGTGGCAGCCCGGGGACGACTACACCGGAGATCCCGCCCAGGAGGAACAGGGGCTGTATTCGGTTTTCGCCTCCGATACCTCGACAGTGAGAATAGTCCGTTACTATGCCCGTTCCGTTGAAAATATCGAATGAGTTGTAAATAATTCCTGAAATCTATGAGAAAAATTATCCTTGTCCTGCTGGCTCTCACCGTTGCCTTTACCCTTTGTGCGGCGGCCGTAGATACTGCGGGAACGGCTGGCTATGAACCGAAACGCGGATGGTCCCTGACCGACACTCTCCTGGACGGAGTTGTGGATGACGGTTTTTTGTCACATCACGACATGGCATTTCAAATGCGCGGCTCATTCCGTACCGAGATGCCGCGGGGAGGAGAGACCTCAGCGCGGTTCCGCATGGACAATTTCCGGTGGAACCTCGAGGGAACATTCGGCCGCAACCGGGAGTTCTACTATCATTTCCGCCAGAGCTTCAATGCCAATTTCCGTTCCAATACCTTTGACAACCTTTTGGAATCCATTGATTATGCCTACATGACGTGGACACCGCGGCAGCATTTTTCCCTGACTTTCGGCAAGCAGGTCTTCGCCCTCGGAGGACAGGAGTTCTGGGCTGCACCGGTTTATGTTGTGCAGTTCAGCGACATAGGCGGCAGTCTGCCCTGCTATCAGATGGGAGTCATGGGCACCTGGCACATCACTCCGACACAGGACCTGGCCCTGCAGGTGTCCAATATCAGGGGCTTCTGGGACGATGAGTTCTATCACGGCGGACTGCCGGACGGGGTTGAGAGTTCCCGTGCACCTTTTTTATATACCCTGAACTGGAACGGCAATTTCCTGGACGATGCGCTGGAATTCCGCTGGTCGGCCTCCTACGGTACACAGGCGGTGGGCCGGGATGTCTGGATCTTTGCTATGGGACAGTCCTACCGCAGGGAAAAATGGGGAGTGTACCTCGACCTGATCTATTCTCGGCAGGGGCTGGATATCAACGGAGTGCTCAGTTCTTCCGCTCCTACCGGTCCGGACGGGGACTACCGTACCCTTGAGGACGTGAACTACATGTCCGCCATCGCCTATCTGCACCTGTTCCTGTGTCCTTCTTTCTCAATGTATTTCAAGGGCTCGAGGGAGTACGGCGGGCTTTACCGTCCTTACGGAGATGTGCCTGCAGGGATACTCCGCGCCAGCTGGAACGGGCAGGTCTGTCTTGAATACATGCCGACCAAAAGCCGGGATTTCCGCTTCTTCCTGCACTACAACTACTACAATGCCTCCTCCACCGGCTACGGCACTTCACTCGGCATCGCATCCGCTCAGGAGCACAGGCTTTCACTCGGACTTATCTACATTATGAATATTTTCTAAAATTTTTTTATATTTGCAACCGCTACAAAATTATTAATTTAAATTTATATTTATGATTCTATTTATCGTCATGACGGTACTGCTTCTCGCGTCTGCGGGATTTGTGTACTATACCAACCGTCACGGCCAGCCCAAGGGCCTGATACCCGCCGCGCTGGCAAACATGGGAGAGCGTTTCGGATTCTACATCATGATGGCTATCCTGACCCTCTTCATCTCATCGAAATTCGGTCTCAACAAGACTCAGACAGGTCTGATCTACTCCGTCTTCTATGCGGCCATCTATCTGCTGGCACTCGTAGGAGGCATCATCGCCGACAGGACCAGGAACTACAAAGGAACTATTCTGGCAGGTCTTATCCTGATGGCCGTGGGCTATTTCATCATTGCATGGCCTACCGAGACCCCCGTCTCCAACATGGCCGTCATCCTGACGCTGACATGTTTCGGCCTCCTTGTCATCGCATTCGGTAACGGTCTGTTCAAAGGCAACCTCCAGGCCGTGGTCGGACAGCTCTACGACAATGAGAAATACGCCAAGAAACGTGATGTAGGTTTCCAGATCTTCTACATGTTCATAAACATCGGAGGTTTCTTCGCTCCTTTCATCGCCATCGGTATCCGCAACTGGTGGCTCGGCAAGCAGGGATTCGCCTACAATGCCGACCTTCCGGAGCTCTGCCATCAGTGGCTGCGCGCAGCTGACGGCGGCACGGCCATGACCGAGCAGGCTTCCGACCGTCTGATGGAACTGGCATCCCAGGTATCCGGGGGCACAGCCTATACAGCCGACACCATCGGTGACTTCGTTAACAGCTACCTCAACGTGTTCAGCACCGGTTTCCATTATGCGTTCGCCGCAGCCATCGTGGCCATGCTGATTTCACTCGTGATCTTCCTCGCCAACCGCAGGAGACTTCCCGACCACAGCAAGAAAGCAGCTGCGAAAGAGAGCAGTGACAACGCACAGGCACCTACAGTTGAGGAAGTCAAGATGGATGCCAAGGAAGTGCGCCAGCGTATATACGCCCTGTTCGCTGTATTCGCGGTGGTTATCTTCTTCTGGTTCTCTTTCCATCAGAACGGATATTCCCTGACCTATTTTGCCCGTGACTATATCAACCTGGATGTCATCAATATCGACCTCGGCTTCACTCAGATAGTGGGAGCGGAGATCTTCCAGTCCGTCAATCCTTTCTTCGTAGTATTCCTGACACCTATCATCATCGGTATCTTCGGATGGCTGCGCAACCGCGACAAAGAGCCGTCCACTCCTATGAAGATCGGTATCGGCATGGGCATCGCCGCTGTGGCCTATATCTTCCTTACCATCTGTTCAGCCGGCCTTCCTACAAGTGAAGAAGTGGCCGCAATGGGAGGTCTGGACGCATCGCAGAGACTTTCTCCGCTGGTTATGGTGGCCATGTATTTCATCCTCACCACGGCAGAACTGTTCATCAGCCCTCTCGGACTGTCATTCGTGTCAAAAGTAGCGCCTCCTCATCTGCAGGGTATCATGCAGGGCTGCTGGCTCGCGGCTACAGCTATCGGCAACCAGCTGCTGTTCATCGGAGGCATACTCTACGACTCAATCCCTCTGTGGGCCACATGGTGCGTGTTCGTAGCAGCATGTCTCATCTCCATGGGTGCGATGCTCGGAATGGTACGCTGGCTCGAGAGAATCACGGAAGGTAAAAAAGCTTAATATACAATGTTCAAAGGACAACCAAAAGGCCTCTATGCGCTCGCCCTCGCCAACACGGGCGAGCGCTTTGGCTATTACACGATGCTCGCGATCTTCACCCTGTTCCTGCAGGCGAAGTTCGGTTTCTCGGAGGCAGTGACCTCCAACATCTACGCAGGCTTCCTGGCGGCAGTTTACTTCATGCCGTTCATCGGAGGCATACTCGCCGACAAGTTCGGCTACGGAAAGATGGTCGTTTCCGGTATCATAGTCATGTTTGCTGGATACTTCTGCCTGGCCATACCGACAGGCGGAGACCTGATGGGAAAGATAGCCATGTTCGGCTCGCTGCTGCTTATCGCGGTAGGTACCGGCCTGTTCAAGGGCAATCTGCAGGTGATGGTCGGCAACCTCTACGACGACCCCAAGTACTCGTCCAAGAGGGACGCGGCTTTCTCGCTGTTCTACATGGCCATCAATATCGGCTCGCTCTTCGCTCCCACGGCGGCGACCAAGATTACCGAGTTCTGCCTCAGGCAGGAGGGGCTTGTCTACAACGGTGAGATTCCGGCCCTGGCCAACCAGTATCTGGCCGGTGCCTCTTCCATGGCTCCCGATGCTCTCAGCCGCTTCCAGACTCTGGCCTCAGCCCAGGGCGTGACGGACGTGACCGACCTGACAGCATTTTCCCAGCACTACATCGACACTCTCGCCGGAGCCTATCACTGGGGCTTCGCCGTGGCCTGCGTGTCGCTGGTACTCTCTATCCTGATCTACTTCGGCTTCCGCAAGAGCTTCAAGCATGCCGACGTGACCCAGCGCGAGCTCGAGGCCAAGAGCACCCAGCCCGTCGTCGAGCTCACCAAGGAGCAGACCAAGTCCCGCATCACCGCCCTGCTGCTCGTGTTCGCAGTGGTCATCTTCTTCTGGATGGCCTTCCAGCAGAACGGTCTTACCCTGACCTTCTTCGCCCGTGACTACACGGCTACCGAGATGACCGGCCTGTCGAGGATTCTGGCCAACGTGCTGAACCTCGTGCTGATCATCATCGCTGTGTACGGAGCCTTCGCCATCTTCCAGTCCGAGAAGAAGCGCAGCAAGCTCATTGCCGGCCTGGTGACACTGGCCTCCATCGTGGCCCTGATCTTCAGCTACCGCTCCCTCGGTGACAAGCCCGTGACCCTGCTGCCCCAGATATTCCAGCAGTTCAATCCCTTCTTCGTAGTGGCCCTGACCCCTGTATCCATGGCCGTATTCGGAGCCCTCGCCGCCAAGGGCAAGGAGCCTTCCGCACCCCGCAAGATCGGCATCGGTATGTTCATCGCCGCCCTCGGCTTCCTGATCATGGTCTTCGGCTCCCTCGGCCTGCCTACCCCGGATGCCCTGAAGGAAGGCGCGACATTCCAGCGTGTTACTCCCAACGTGCTGATATCCACCTATCTCGTGCTGACATTCGCCGAGCTCTTCCTCTCCCCGATGGGTATCTCCTTCGTGTCGAAGGTCGCTCCTCCCAAGTACAAGGGCATGATGATGGGTCTCTGGTTCGTGGCCACCGCCATCGGCAACTACATGGTGTCCATCATCGGTATGCTCTGGGGCGGTCTGCCTCTCTGGGTACTGTGGTTCATCCTCATCGCCCTCTGCGTCATCTCCGCCGTCTTCATTTTCTCCATCATGAAGAAGCTGGAGAACGCCACCAAGGACTAACCGCGCACAGCCGCATCGCATACAGGTCCCCGCAGGAAATTTTCTCCCTGCGGGGATTTTTATTGGAGTAATGTAGAGAAACCGTATATTTGTAGGTAAATGGAAAAACCGTATATGAGGATTATGTTCAGGATATTGTCGGCGGCGGTGCTGGCGGCCGGAGTTCTGTGTGCCGGAGGGTGTGCGCAGAAGGGACCGATAGAGGGGGAGTATATCGATATGACGGACTATGACGTGCCGGTGACGGAGGCCGTGGAGGTGCCGCACGGGATGGACGGGACGCTGGCTTTCGGGGCTACGGATGTGCTGATAGTGGATTCGGTGCTGCTGATAGTCCGGCAGTTCAGTGATCATTTCATTCATCTGGTGGATCTCCGTTCGGGTGAGACCGTCGCTAAGTTGCAGCATGTCGGACGCGGTCCCGGAGAGGCGGTCAATACGTTCTGTGCCGGCGTGTCCGGGGACGGGGAATGTTTCTGGGCCCATGACATGCAGTTGGGCCGCATCAATGTGTACCGCATGAGCGATGTGCTTTCGGGCAACTGTATGCCCTCACGCAGCCTGACTTTCGAGGACCGTTTCAGTCAGGGCCACGTGATGGATGTAGTCATGGCTGAAGGCAGGATATACACGGCACCGGAAGGCATAACTGATGATGTAAGCCGATTTGTGGTGTATGACAGTACGTTCAATGATCCGCAGGGCATGGGTGAGTGGCCTGCTCTGGAGGGTACTTCCGGTCTGCCCGGTCCGGCCTATTCGTCTGTATTTGAAGGTTCTCTGGCCTATATCCCGGAAGCGGACCGCCTGGCCGTCGCCCATCATTACGAGCCTCTGGTCAGCATCTACTCCATGGACGGGGCCCTGCTTTCCAACACCTGGGGGCCGGATGGGTTCATGCAGGAGTTCAGCGTCAATGAGAACAATGCGACGCAGTACGGGGATGTCGTTATGTACGGTTCTATGGTCGTCTGGGAAGAGGAAGTCAGGTCGCTCTATTCGACTCTGAGGAGTCATGAAGGGCGGCTGTATGCACTTTTTACAGGAGATAGAATGTCTGCTGTGCCGGAAGATGCAGCTGTGGAAGAGCCTGCTGCGGGCAGCCGTATCATAGTCCTGGACAGTAACGGAGTGCCGCTGGAGGAAATCCGGACAGGCCGGGTGCTCATGAGATTTGATATTGACCCTGAGACCCGGGATATCTGGGGATTTGACGGGGACTATAATTTATACCATTACAAATATTGACAGATATGAAGCACACCTTCAGAATTATTATCATGACGGCGGTCCTGACAATGTCCGCGGCGGCTGCCGATGCGCAGATTCTCCTTGGCGGAGGCGGGCTTGAACCTCTGGACAGGGAGACGGTGATTACCGACCTCTCTTCCCCGGCCGGCAGCGGCAACCTGTTTGTGAGCATCAGCGTGGACTATCCCGACGGCTCCGACTCGACATACTACTACGTCACCTCTTCCCAGGAAGCTGCCTGTGAGGCTGCGGGCATCGAGCTTTCCGAACTGACGAATATGATGCAGTTTACCGACGAGGGCTATATCCGCAGCTATCTGGAGCATTTCCTCGGACGTTTTCCCAAGATAGACCTGTGGATCAGCCTGTCCGCTGCAAAAGAGTAATCCCGTAGTCAATAACATAAAACGCGCACAGATGAAAAGAATCTTTATTCTGCTCCTGAGCCTTATGCTGATGTCCGTGATGGCCCTCGGGCAAAGCCTTGAACCATTTTTCTCCTCGAAGCCGGGCCGCGTGCTCGTCTATGAGGACCTGGATGCGGACGGCAATCTGATATCTGTCAATGCCGACTCGCTGGCCGTGATGACCGGAGACTTCGAAGAGGGACAGGCGACAGTGGTCTCCACCATCATCAATCAGGGAGACTCCAGCCGTTTCCGTTCCAAAGTCCTGATGAAATTTGACCGGGGTGAGGCGATAATGGACATGGCCGCCCTCATGGAAGAGGCCATGCAGGAAGGCATGAGGCAGTCCATGGACGCGATGGGCGGCGGCGAGGACGCGGAGAGCCAGGCTGCCATGAATGAGATTCTGGACAGGACCACTGTCTCCGGTGAATGCCGGGGTATACCGGCGGAGCTGTCTGTGGGCATGGAACTGCCTGATTACGAAATAGAGATAAAAGTCATGTTCATCACCTCCAAGATGGGCTGCAGGGACCGTAAAGTCATCGGCCGGGAGTCCGTAACCACTCCTGCTGGGACATTCGACTGCTACGTGGTGGAGGAGACGATGACAGCCAAGGCCATGATGGTCAATGAAAAGACCCGTCAGGTGTCGTGGTACGCCCGCGGCATCGGCCTGGTCAGGCAGCAGACATGGGACAAGAAGAAACTTACAGGGACAACAGTTTTGACATCAATACGTTAAAAGTATGAAAACAAAGAATATGGAAATCGTGCCGGTTGTTGCGGTATCCGCGGCGGCACTGGCTTTGGTCTCCTGCAGCGGTTCCGGAAAGGCCGGACAGCAGCGGCCCAATATCATAGTTTTCCTCGTGGATGACATGGGACTTATGGATACTTCGGTGCCCTTTCTGACTGACTCGGAGGGGCAGCCTGTGAAGCATCCGCTCAACCGCTGGTACCGCACGCCGAATATGCAGCGGCTGGCCGACCAGGGTGTACGCTTCTCCCAGTTCTATGCCCAGAGCGTCAGCTCGCCGTCCCGCACCAGCCTGCTCACCGGCCAGAACGCCACCCGTCACGGAGTCACCAACTGGATCTACTCCGAGTCCAACAACCGCAACACCTACGGTCCGCCCGACTGGAACTGGCAGGGCCTGGACAGTGCCGACTATACTTTGCCGCGCCTGCTCTCTGATGCGGGCTACCGCACGATACACGTGGGCAAGGCCCATTTCGGACCCTTCGGAAGTCAGGGCGAGGACCCTCTGAATCTTGGCTTTGATGTCAATGTGGCCGGCTGTTCGATAGGTGAACCCGGCAGCTACTACGGTAGGGACGGATACGGCCTCTACGGAGGTACACGCTCGCGGGCAGTCCCCGGCCTGGAGGAATTCTTCGAGGACGACGTCTTCCTGACCGACGCGCTGACTCTCAGGGCAGAGGAAGAGATGTCCCGCGCCATAGAGGATGGCGTGCCGTTCTACCTCAACATGGCGCACTATGCCGTGCATGCCCCCTTCATGTCGGACCCCCGCTATATGCAGAATTATGACGCCGACACATCGTACAGCGTGTCCGCGAAGAAATTCGCCACCCTCATCGAGGGGATGGACCGCTCCCTCGGGGAGATTATGGATTTCTTAGAAGAGAAGGGAGTGGCGGAGAACACCCTGATATTTTTCCTCGGGGACAATGGCTCCGATGCGCCCATAGGCGAGGAGCGGGGTTACGGCTCCTCGGCACCGTTGCGGGGCAAGAAGGGCACGGAGTTCGAGGGGGGTATCCGTGTGCCGTTCATTGTTGCGTGGGCTGCTCCCGAAGGAAGCCCCGAAGGTGGGGACCGCTTCGCTGATGAAGAACGGTACGCAGATGGAGACCGCTCGGCAGATGTAAGACTGTCCCTGGATGGAGATCGCTCCACTTATGAAGGATGCCCCGTAGAAGAAGACCGTTCCGTCCGCCGTGGACAGTTGGCCCGTAATACTTCTGGTGCACAGCGCCTGCTCCCGATTCCTCAGGGCGAAATCCGTACGCAGATGGGGACCATCATGGACATTTACCCGACTATAGCCGCCCTTGTCGGAGCCCGGGTGCCGGAGACCCATCCTGTGGACGGCCACGACCTCAGCCGGATCATCGTGCGCGGGGAGGACAGACGCCATCCCGATACCTTCCTTATGCATTTCCCCCACGACCACCGCGGAAAATATTTCACCGCCTACCGCGAGGACGACTGGAAGCTGATTTACTACTGGTCGCCGGAGAAGCCTTCTGCCGCGCATTGTGTCCTGTATGACCTGGCCTCCGACCCCTGCGAGACCGAGGATGTCAGTGCCCGCTATCCGGACGTGACCGCCTCGCTGCTGGAGCACATGGCCGCGCAGCTTGAGCGTGAGGGCGCCCGCTATCCCGTAGACTCCGCAGGCCGGCCGCTTTCCGTCCACCCGCTCCCATAGGCTCTAAGCCCCATCCCGGACGTGATGCCGATCACCTTCCCCACCTTCGGAAGGTGTGCGGAATCCCCGTGTTTTCGTCTCACCTTCGGAAGGTGCGCATAAGCGTCACTGCATCGAGAGCGCTCTGTATCCGTGTTTCTTCTCCCCCTGCACCTTTCCCACCTTCGGAAGGTGTGCGGAATCCCCGTGTTTTCGCCTCATCTTCGGAAGGTGCGCAGAAGCGTCACTGCATCGAGAGCACTCTGTATCCGTGTTTCTTCTCCCCCTGCACCTTCCCCACCTTCGGAAGGTGTGCAGAATTCCCGTGTTTCCTCCTCACCTTCGGAAGGTGGAAGGTATCGCTAATCTGTTGGGGAATATCTTGGTGTAATATTCTGAGAATCATATTTTTAAGTGAATGTGCGAAATACAGACAGAAGAATGGGGTAGAATGGGGCTCGGGCAATATGGCGTTTATTCCCAGGGATTGAGGACATAGCGGCGTCCGTCGTACTCGAAGTAGACGAGGCCGTGCCTGCGGTTGCGGAGGTAGATGTAGACCGGGGCCTTGTCGCGGGTGCTGCGGAAGGTGCCGGAGTAGATGCCGAAGATGTTCAGGCATCCGTGGTTGATGACCGAGAGGTGCTCCATGAGGCCTTCGGGCATGTCCTTGATCTGAATTCGGTTCAGGGGAAAGTGCAGTGGGGAGGAGAGAATCAGGAAGGACTGGACAATCATGCCGGAGGCACGGTCCAGATACGGGCGTCTGGGAACGAATGAGAGTATGGCGCAGACCGCAATGCCCAGAATCAGTATGAGGAACAATGTCAGCAGGACGGTGCTGCCGATATGGGAGATGAGCGATGTGTTTGCTGTGAGTGTCATTCGCAAGAGTTGAGGAGGGGTGTCGGGGTGGTGATGCGGTCAGAACAGCTGGCCGTGAGTGAAGGCAATGAGGTCGGCCGGGGCAATCTTGAGCTGGAGGCCGCGCATGCCGGCGCTGACGTAGACGTAGGGGAGCTCTGCGATGGAGGCCTGGTAGTAGGTGGGGAAGGGTTTCTTCATGCCGATAGGGGAGCAGCCGCCGCGGATGTAGCCGGTCAGGGGAAGAAGTTCCTTGACGTGGATCAGTTCGGCGCGCTTGTTGCCGGAGACGCGGGCGGCTTCCTTGAGGTCGATCTCGCTGTCGCCCCGGACCACGCAGACGAAATGACCGTTGCGGTCGCCGCGCAGGACGATGGTCTTGTAGACACAGGCGATGTCCTCTCCGAGCTTGGCGGCTACGGCATCGGCGGAGAGGTGTTCCTCATCCACCTCGTATGGAATCAGTTCGTAGGATATCCCGGCGCGGTCGAGCAGCCTGGCCGCATTGGTCTTGTCTATGTGTTTCCTGGCGGTCATGGCAATATCAGAATTTCTTGGTGCGGAAGTGGCAGTAGGGACTGCCGCCGGTCTTCTCGTAGTAGTGCTGGTGGTAGTCCTCGGCGGGCCAGAAGGTCTGGTCAACGGGGGTGTCGGGAGTGGTGACGGATGCGGCGGGGGCGATGAAGGTGTTGACCTCGTAGCCACGGCGGCGCAGCAGGGCCATTACTTCCTCGGCCTTGCTCTTCTGCAGGCCGGAGGTGAAGAAGATGCCGCTCAGGTACTGGGGGCCGAGGTCCGGGCCCTGTCCGTCGAGCTGGGCGGGGTCGTGTATCTCGAAGAAGAGCTTGCAGAGTTCCTCGTAGGATGTCTGTGCGGGGTCGAACTCCACGCGGATGGCCTCGTAGTGTCCGGTCTTGTGCGACTTGACTTCCTCGTAGGTGGGGTTGCGGCGGTGACCTCCGATGTAGCCGACGGTGGTGGAGAGCACGCCCGGGGCCTTGTCCATGTAGTGCTGTACTCCCCAGAAGCAGCCGGCGGCGAAGATTGCGGTTTCGGTCGTGGGACGTCCCTCCACCAGGCTGCGGGTGTAGCAGCGGCGGCGCTGGTAGAACTCGGTGTCGTAGTAGTCGAAGAGACGCTGGACGGCCAGGTTGTTCTCCAGCTGGGGATTGGAGACTACGTCCTTGAAGCCCATCTTGATGTAGTTGTTCTGCAGATAGTTGAAGATAAGAGCGTTGATGCCCTTATGCTTGTACTCGGGGATGACGCCTATGAGGTAGCATTCTACGGTGTGGTAGGTTCTCAGAGACTTGAGTATGTGGATGAATCCGAAGGGAAACAGCTTGCCGCCGGCCTTGCGGAAGCCGTCCGAGAGCGAGGGCATGGTGATGGCGAATCCCACCACGCGGTCGTTCTGGTCTACCACCACGCAGATCATGTTCTTGTTGATGAAGGGCATGTACTGGGCGATGTACATCTGAACCTGCTTGTCGGTCAGGCGGGTGAACTCGTGCAGGACGGAGTAGGAGTCGTTGAGCACGGCGAATATCTCCTCGGCCCTGCGCTTGATGTCCTTGGCCTTGCGGGGTACGATGACTGACACGCCGTATTTCTCGCGGATTATCTTGTCGTAGGCGACCAGTTTCTCGGGAACGGCCTCGGGTACCAGCAGCCTGCGCTGTATCCAGTCCACTTCCTTGCGGAATCCCAGCTTCTCGAGATGTACGCCGTAGTAGGGGAAATTATAAAGAGTGGTTATAGAAGGCTCCCGGTCGAAGCCCTCCACGAGCAGGCCCTCCTTGTCCATGTCGGAGAAGCCCCAGGGTCCGTTCATGGTCTCCAGACCTTTCTCGCGGCCCCATTCGGCCACGGTATCCACCAGTGCCTCAGTGACCTCGATGTCGTCTATCATGTCCAGCCAGCCGAAGCGGATATTCTGCTCGTTCCAGTCGGAGTTGGCGTTGTGGTTGATGATGCCGGCGATACGTCCTACTATCTCTCCGTCCTTGTAAGCCAGCCAGTAACGGCTTTCGCAGTGAGCGAACGCCGGGTTGGTCTTGCGCAGCGAGTTCATCTCGTCCGCGTCTAAAGGCGGGACATACAGCGGGTCGTTCTTATACAGCTCGCGGGGAAATCTTACGAAGCGTTTCAGGTCCTTGAGGGTAAGCACCTCTTTGATAATTACTGTCATACTCAAGTACAGGTGGTTTTAGTGCTGCAAATATAGCTAATTTTCGAGATGCTTATCCGACGCTATACCGGCATCATGCAATTATTTGCCTAGAACTTGATCTGAAACCCCAGCAGGACATTCAGCGGCCTGATCCTGTATGAGAACACGGAAGTGCTCAGAGGACTGAGGAAAGTGTAGGTGTAGTATTTCTGGTCCAGTAGGTTCCTGGCATGCAGGAAAATCTGGAAGCTGTCCGTGACAAAGAACCATGCCGATGCGTCCAGGAAGAAGGTCTGCCTCGGTTCCGGTTCCTGATATTTGTCCAGGTAGTGCTCGCCGGAGATGTCCACCTCCAGCTTCTCGATTGGGAAGAACGACAGGGTCAGCGATTGGCGGAACGAGTGGGAGGCATCTTCGGACCAGCGGTCCTCGATCATGTAGCGGTCGTAGCTGTAACTGCCCTTGTACCTGAGTTTCAGCCATCGTGCTATGTCCCCTGAGAATCCGGCGGAGACATCGGCACTGTATCCGGTGTAGTCCGTATACACCCCGTTCTGGTTCATAGAGGTGCTGAACATGTTGAAGCCTCCTTCAAGGGACAGCTTTCCGGCTATGTCCAGGAAGGATTTCTCGACGGCCACCTCTGCATTCACGCCGCTGTAGGGCACCTGCTTGTCCGACTGCTGTTGGATTATGTACTCTCCTATAAGATATCTTGTGTTTTCAAAAGTCCGGCTCTTAATGTAGGACGCATATCCCCGGAGATACCATCCTGATAAGGGGTCCCTGAAGTTCAGTCCGCCTCCCGCATACAGTGACGGTACGCCTGTCATATCGTCCCTGCCCAAGGTGAAATATCTGTAATTCTGCATTATCACTCCGTCGTATATCCCCTGCTCGTCTATCGGCGCGATCCTGTAGGAAGCATTGGCGATGGCCCAGAATCTGGGACCGAACGTGTATTTCAGGTTCAGTCCAGGGTCGATGGCCCAGTGATGCTCTCCTCTTATGTACTGGTACCATGCGTTGACGGACAGGGATGCCTTGAAGTTTCTGAGAGTGAGAGACAGCGATAAAGTCTCACGGGGTCTTATGTAGAAAAAATCCAGGTTGTTGGACGTCTTGTCGAGTACTCCGCCCGTCCCTTCTGCCGGCATTATACCGTTCAGGCCGGTCTTGAACGAACGCCACAGGAACTCGATGCCGGTCTGGCTTTGGAGTGATATGTACCGTCCTAATTGGAACGAGGAGGCAGACTGGATATTGTTGTAGAAAAATCTCGTGCCGATGTACTGTGAGGCTGTGTCTCCGCTCCCGGGGGCAGTTACCCGCAGGGACTCGCTGTTTTCCGCGTACTGGCTGAGCATGGACAGCGAGAATGCCGATGTGCCGGATGCCCGGGTGATGAAGCTCAGGGAATTGGCGAGCTCTATTTTGCTTCCGTCCGTCCCTTCCTGCCGCATGGAGGTGCCGCTTAGGCTGTTGGACGCCCGGTCCCCGGAGATGCTGAAACGCAGATGGTCGTTGAGGTACAGCCGGCTTGTATTTGCATTCAGTTTTACCGCTGCCACCCCGTACCATCCGCCGGAAGCCCCTTTGTTCTCATCCCGGAAGTATGTCAGCCGGGTTCCGTCCTCATTCCAGTACGTCTGCTCCATATAGTCCTCCGAGGACAGAGTGAGGTTCTCGTAGTCCCCTGTTACTCCCAACGTATAGCCGTTGGCCAGCACGAACTTGTTGTCCGTAGATGCCGAATACGAGGTGTTGAACCGCGTCCTCCCCGCGCTGATGGGTGCCGAAGACGTGGCCATGCTGAGATAGTCCCTTGCCCTGTATCGGTTTGCGAAGTCCCTGTCGTTGATGTCTATAACGACCATTCCGGGAGCCGATACCTCCCTGTTGCGGATGATGTCGTTGCCGGCCGCATCCGTCTTAAGGGTGTTCACGGTCTGGAATTTACGGCTTATGTTCATGAGAAACCCGCTTCCGGAGTAGGGGATTCTGGGCTTTTCCGAGGATGCCCCGGCCTCTGCCTGCAGGGTCGCTGTCCATTTTCCTCTTGCTCCAGGCTTGAGAGTGATGTTCAGAGCCGTCTTGTCTGATTCGACAAGCCCCTCCAGTGCCTTTACCGGCTGGTGTCTCTCGTACACCTGCACTGAACTGATGTCCCTCGGATCGATATTCTTTGTCGCTATGTTGTACCTCGACTCCAGCAGGTCGTTCCCGTCTATATACAGGCGGTTGATGGGTACTCCCTGGTATCTGACGAATCCGCTGCTGCTCACATCTATGCCGGGTATCTTTACCAATATGTCTCCCAGGATACGGTCATCGTTGGACAGCAGGGTAGGCACGCTGTACGAAATCGTGTCCCCGCGTACCTCTACTTTCTCAGCCTGCACCACCACTTCTCCCAGCAGGAATTCCTCCACCTCCATCCTCACCGTCATGTCTTCCTTAAACGGAGGACGGATGACCTCGGTCCTGAATCCCATCATCCTCACTTCTATGTAGCAGCTGTCACCGGCCTGTGCCGCATATACTATGGTGAACCTTCCGTCCCCGTCAGCATATGAATACCTGACCACTGCTCCCCCGGCATTCTTCAGCATCACCATCGCACCGGCCACGGGAGAGCCGTTCCCCTTCTCCACGACAGTTCCGCTTATGCTTTGGGCGTGGAGTGGAATCAATGACATCAACAGGATTGGCAGAATTAATGTGAGAAATCGTTTCATTTCTTTTTTTGCAAAGAAAGAAAAAAATTAGTTTTTTGAAACATTTTGTTTAAATTTGTGACTGAGAAACGTCAGTTTAACACTTAAAGGTAAAGGTATGAGCCGTATTCTATTTATATTGAATTTTGCTGCTGCTTTAGCATTAACAGCAAATTATGCTGCCGTTGCCCAGACAACAATGCTGTTTAAAGCGGGTAAAGGCCTGGCGCTGGATGATGTCAGCCCACAGTTTATTCGTCTTGACACTGTCTTTCTGCGTGTTGAATACACTGCACACACTACTACTGATACCGCAGCAAACTCCGTGGGCAGGGAAAAGATGTTGCTTGAAATAGGGGAACACTATACCAAGTTCTATTCCGCCTTATATGAGGAGATCTGCTATGTCCTTGAAAATTACTCGAGCAGGCAGGCTATTGGCAATGCTTCGCACGGCCTGGATCCATATTCTTGGTATTCATACGTATACGAGGCCTACTATGTCGACTTCGCAAAGGGTGAGGCTGTCTCTACCGGTAGAATCGGCTCGCTGGATTTTAAATATCAAGAAAAGCTTCCGGCTATAGAATGGAGTATAGAAGACAGCCTGAAAACCATAGGGGAGTACACAGCCCAGAAGGCTACCTGCAGGTTCAGGGGAAGAGACTATGTCGCTTGGTTTACAACAGAGATACCTCTTCCGTACGGCCCGTGGAAGTTCCATGGACTGCCCGGATTGATCCTGTCCATATCCGATACCGGAAATTATTTCAGGTTCGATGTGGCCAACATCTCGTCCACGGCCCAGGGAACGATAAAGTATCCTGATTATAACTACATTAAGACTACCCGTCAGAAGTACTTGGAAATGAAGACCCAGATTGAGGCGGATTTTTCATATTATATAGGAAACTACTCAACATCCGGCGTGACAATAAGCACGCCCGAGGGTTACAGGCCGAAAAAGCTCGGAAATGATTTTATGGAGTTGGAATAACCAGCCGTAATTCGGCGGTTTTGACTATCTTTGGGGATTGATAAAAGTGAAGAATGCAGGTATGAAGATAGACAGACTGCTGCTTTTCCCGTATGCCATAGTGCTGGCGGTGAGGAATCTTTTTTATGACAAGGGGGTGCTGAAGTCATATTCTTCGGCTCTGCCCTCCATCTGTGTGGGCAACATCACCGTCGGTGGCACAGGCAAGACCCCGGCGGTGGAAATGCTGATCCGGCTCTACCGGGACAGCCGGAGGATAGCCGTTGTGTCCAGGGGGTATGGGCGGAGGACCAAAGGGTTCAGGACAGTATCCGTGGAGGACAATTACCGCGATGTGGGGGACGAGCCCCTGCAGATAAAGCGCAAGTTTCCGGATGTTACGGTGGTCGTGGACGCTTCCCGCCGAAGGGCGGTGGATGCCCTTGCGGCAATGTCCCCTGATGTGCGGCCGGATCTGGTGATTCTGGACGATGCCTTCCAGCACCGGCGGCTGCGTCCGGATTTCTCGATTGTCCTGGTAAGCAGCACCCGTCCTGTCTTCAAGGACAGCCTTCTGCCGATAGGCAGGCTGCGCGACCTGCCGAATCAGATCCGGAGGGCAGACATGGTGATTGTTACCAAGATGGAGGGAGAAATCCCGTCCTCCGAGCGTTTACGGTGGAGGGAGAATCTGGAACTGAGGAAGGATATCCCGCTGTTGTTCTCCGGCATAAAATATCTCCCCCCTCGGCCGGTAATCCCTGGAAAAGGAGACAGCCGCTTCATCTATGCCAAGAGTGCGGTAGTGCTGGCGGGCATAGCCGATGACCGTTCGGTGCGCCGCGGAGTGGGATGGAGCTATTCCGTGGTGGAGGCATTCCGCTTCGGAGACCATCATAATTATAGCTTGTCCGATATCTCCAGGGTGGCCGCGGCAGTGCGCCGTCATCCTACAGCGGTTATACTCACCACCGAGAAAGATGCGCAGAGACTCCGTTCACTGGCCGGGATGCCTGCACAGGTCAGTTCGCGGCTCTTCTACATACCTATCGAGTCGGAAATCATCCCTGATGTCGTGCCGGGCCGTTATCTGGAGCAGGAGCTGCCCGCCATAGGATACGAAGAATTGAAAACCAACATAAAAATACCGTCATGTCCTGTTTCGTAATAGAAGGGGGCCACAGGCTCTCAGGAGAAATCCGCCCGCAAGGTGCCAAGAACGAGGTGCTGCAGATACTCTGCGCCGTACTGCTCACCCGGGAGAAAGTAACCGTCCACAATGTGCCCGACATTCTGGATGTCAATAACCTCATCGCCCTCCTGCAGGATATGGGCGTGAAGGTGGATAAGCTGGGACGGGGAAGCTATTCCTTCTGCGCCGAGGACATAGACACGGCGTATCTCCGCACTCCGGAGTTCCTCAAGCGCAACGCCTCCCTCCGCGGCTCCATCATGCTCACCGGCCCGATGCTCGCCCGCTTCGGCTATGCCCTGGCCGCCAAGCCGGGAGGGGATAAAATCGGCCGCCGGAGGCTCGACACCCATTTCGAGGGACTCAAGCGGCTCGGTGCGGAATTTACCTACAATAAGGACAATGCCACCTTCGAGCTGCGGTCCAAGAAGCTCCGCGGCACCTACATGCTCCTGGACGAGGCCTCCGTCACCGGAACGGCCAACATCGTGATGGCCGCCGTCCTGGCCGAGGGCACCACCACCATCTACAACGCCGCCTGCGAACCCTACCTCCAGCAGCTGTGCCGGATGCTCAACCGCATGGGTGCCCGCATCAGCGGCATCGCCTCCAACCTGCTGACCATCGAGGGTGTGAGCGAGCTGCACGGGACCGAGCATACCGTCCTGCCCGATATGATCGAGGTAGGCAGCTTCATCGGTATGGCAGCCATGACCCAAAGTGAGATCACCATCAAGAACGTATCCTACGACAATCTGGGCATTATCCCCGAAAGTTTCCGCCGCCTCGGTATCGCCCTGGAGCAGAAGGGGGATGACATCTATGTGCCAGCTCAGGAGGAGTATGCGATAGACACCTTCCTGGACGGTTCGATCATGACCATCGCCGACGCGCCCTGGCCCGGCCTGACCCCGGACCTGCTGAGCGTCATGCTGGTGGTGGCCACCCAGTGCAAGGGCAGCGTGCTGATTCACCAAAAGATGTTCGAGAGCCGCCTGTTCTTCGTGGACAAGCTCATAGACATGGGCGCCCAGATTATCCTCTGCGATCCGCACCGCGCCGTGGTGGTGGGCCACAACCACCGGATGAACCTCCGAGGCCGGGAGATGACCTCCCCCGACATACGCGCCGGCATCGCCATGCTGATTGCCGCCATGGGAGCCGTGGGCACCAGCCGCATCCACAACATCGAGCAGATCGACCGCGGCTACCAGGACATCGAGGAGAGGCTCAATGCCCTCGGAGCCCGGATTACCCGTATTGACTGAGATGTGCCATTGACTTGAAATGCCGTTATGCTGAACATTCATAAAGATTATTCCCTGCTGAGACACAATACATTCGGAATAGACGCCCGCACCGCTGCCTTCGTGGAGTACTCCTCGGATGCGGAATTGTTAGAGGCTTCCCGTATGCTGCGGGAGGGTGCCCTGCCCTCGCCCTGGCTGCACATCGGCGGTGGAAGCAATCTGCTGCTGACCCGCGACTGGCCCGGCGCCGTCCTCCATTCACGGATAACCGGCTGTGAGACAGTCTCTGAAAATGAAGATGCGGTGGAGGTCCGGGTAGGCTCCGGCGTCGTCTGGGACGATTTCGTGGAGATGTGCGTGGAGCGCGGATGGTACGGGGCGGAGAACCTCTCGGCCATCCCCGGGGAGACGGGCGCCGCCGCCGTGCAGAATATCGGGGCCTATGGGGTGGAGGTCAAGGACCTGATCCTCGAGGTGGAGACTCTGGACATGGCCAGCGGGCAGAAGAAGGTCTTCCCGGCCGCGGACTGCGGTTACGGCTACCGCCGCAGTATCTTCAAGCAGCAGGACAATAAACGGTTCGTAGTGCTGTCTGTCCTCTTCCGTCTTGGGCTCCGACCGCAGCTCAATATAGGCTACAAGGCTCTCTCCGAGGCTCTTTCAGGACGGGACAATATCACTCTGCGGGATGTCCGGGAGACAGTCCGGGCGGTGCGTTCCTCCAAGCTGCCCGACCCTTCGGAAACCGGCAGCGCCGGCAGTTTCTTCACCAATCCGGTCGTGTCCCGCTCCAAGTTCGAGGAACTCCAGCGGCAGTGGCCCGCAATACCCCATTATCCCGCTCCCGGGGACTGCGTCAAACTCTCCGCCGGATGGCTCATCGAGCAGTGCGGATGGAAGGGCCGCTCCCTCGGAAGGGCCGGGGTCTATCCCAAGCAGGCTCTGGTGCTGGTCAATCTCGGCGGGGCCACTGGCTCCGAGGTCGAGGCCCTCGCCACGGCTGTACGGGACTCCGTCCGCGAACGTTTCGGAGTGGAGCTCCGTCCGGAGGTCAATATCCTGTAGCGGTGGTGCGGAATTTGCATAGGCTGACCGTACTATGAGTACCCTTAATATACGCAGAATCACATCGTCCTCGGACGCCCTTTATTCCGGGTGCGTCAGGATTTATGAGGAAAGTTTCCCATACGAGGAGCGCCGCGACACGGCTGTCATGACCGGAATGCTGTCGGATGACAGGTTCCATTTTATCGTCTTTTACGGAGACCGGGAGGAGGACGGCCCTGTCGGCTTTTTCACTTTCTGGGACTTCGGTCACGGCTATCTGTACGGAGAGCATTTTGCGGTGGACCCGTCCCGTCGCGGAGGCGGCACCGGCACCAGGGTTCTCGACTACATCAAGAGCCTCGGCATCCCTATGATACTCGAGATCGAGATGCCTTCCGAAGAGGATGAGATGACTCTCCGCCGCAAGCTTTTCTACGAGCGCAACGGCTTCATCCTCAATCCCCACGACCACATCCAGCCGGCCTATCATCCCGACTCGCGTCCCGTTCCGATGCGCGTGATGACCTGGCCCTACGTTTTCTCCCCCGACGAGTACGGACAGTTCCGTACCGACCAGCTCGGAATCATGCCGGAGATGTAGCTGCCTGTTCTGTCTTTCCGTGCTGTTCCCGTTCTGATTGGCGTGTGCCTTTCGCATAGTCGCATTTCGGTTGGTGCCCACTTTGCCTTCACTTCGTCTTTTTCCGCAACGGCAGCGTTTCCCGCGATTCGGTGCCGTTGTGGAAAGCCCTTTTCTGCAGCACCCTTCCTGCAGGCCTTCTGGACGGCATTCTCCCTCTGCCTCTTTGCCACAACGGCAGCGTTTCCCGCGATTCGGTGCCGTTGTGGAAAGCCATTTTCCTCAGTACCCTTCCTGCAGGCCTTCTGGACGGCATTCTCCCTCTGCCTCTTTGCCGCAACGGCAGCATTTTCCGCGATTCGGTGCCGTTGTGGAAAGCCCTATCCCTCTGCGCCCATTCTATAGGCCTTCCGGACGCCATTGCCGTCATTTCCTTTTTCCGCAACGGCAGCAAATTCCGCGATTCGGTGCCGTTGTGGGTTGTGGGTTCGGGCTAGCGGCCAAAGTGAGACGAATGTCAAAACGGGCCAGCGGCCAAAGAAAGCGGACTGTGTCCAAAATAGACCAGTGTCAAAATTGATGGCAAAAATTGTGACGAAAACTGTATGGCGAAGCAGGTGGCAAAAATAGGGTGGCGAAACAGGATGGCGAAACAGGATGACGAAGCAGGGTGGAGAAACAGAGTGGCGAAAACGGGATGGTGATCAAAATGGGGCGGTAGTCAGGAAAACAGATAAATGGGGCAATAGTCAAAATGTGGCAGTAGTCGAGGAAATCGGGCGATTGGTCGATTTGAGTTGCTGAAGGACGGGGCAGACAGTAGTTTTGTTGCCGAAAAAAAGAAAAGACCATGGCAAAGCTACTGTTCAAGATATGTTTCATGTGTGTGAGCATCCCGGTCATGGCTCAGGTTCAGACCGGGGATGCTTCTTCCACCAAGGTATGGACCTTGTCGGAATGCCTGGACTACGCGATGGAGCACAACATCCAGCTGAAGCAGACCCGCAACACCTACCTCTCCGGTGTTGAGGACACCAAGCAGGCCCGCGCGGCCCTCTTCCCCTCCCTGTCGGCCTCCACTTCCCAGAGTCTGGCCAACTATCCGTCTTCCGATGTGACGGACAACAACATGTACACCGGCTCGTACAATCTCAATGCGAGCATGAGTCTCTTCCGCGGCGGCAGCCTGTCGACTGCCCTCAAGCAGCAGAAAGTCCAGAACGAGATGGACCTGCTCTCCGTGGAGGAAACAGCCAACGATATTCGTATTGCCATCATCCAGGCCTACATGCAGTGCCTCTACGCAGCTGAGTCCGTTACTGTCAGCCGCAGTACGGCCGAGGCTTCGAAGGTTCAGCGCGACCGGGCGGAGGAGATGTGGAAGGCCGGGTCGATCAGCCGGGTGGATTTTGCCCAGCTCGAGAGTCAGTGGAAGAGCGACGAGTACCAGGTCGTCTCGGCACAGGCCTCATACGACGAATACCTCCTGCAGCTCAAGCAGCTGCTGGAACTCGATATCATGGACGAAATGAATCTTGCCGGGCCTGAGGTGCAGGAGGACCGTATTCTGTCGGTACTTCCCCCTAAGTCCGACATCTATCTGGCTGCTCTTGACGCCATGCCTGAGGTTGAGCGTGGCAATCTATCCATACAGGCGGCCGAGCTGGAGATACGTCAGGCCCGCGCAGGATTCTTTCCGTCCATTTCTCTCTCAGCCGGAGTGGGTACCAGTTTCATGACCGCCACAGGAGCGGGAACGGCCACGGGCTCTACGCCCGGCTACCGCACCGGCAACCAGTACTGGAACAATTTTCATGAGAACATAGGCCTGACCCTCAGCATCCCCATCTACTCCAACCGCAGCAACCGCACCGCTCTCAACAAGGCCCGTATCTCCGCCGAGAACACCCGCCTGGAGAAGCTGAGCATCGAGAAGAACCTTCTGAAAGAGGTCGAGTCAGCCTATCTCGGCGCCCTCTCTAACCAGTCCCGCTACATCGCCGCCCTGCAGCAGGAGGACTATGCCCGTCAGAGTTACGACCTTACGTACGAGCAGTTCTCCCTGGGAGTGAAAAATACTGTCGAGCTGATTACGGCCCAGAACGAGCTGGCATCCGCTCAGCAGGAAGTGCTCCAGTCCAAATACATGACGCTGCTCAATCTCGAGCTGCTCGATATCTATCAAGGAATTAAAAACTTATAATACAATGAGAAAGACAACAGCAGTAAAAATAACCGTATGGACGGTGGTCCTGGCCGCGGCGGCCGTCGGCGTCTGGCTGATGGTCAGGCCTTCCGGCAGCGGTGAGATTACCGTTCAGACAGTCCGGGTCTCCCGCGGAAACATCAGCAACTCCGTGACAGCCACTGGTACCGTCGAGCCTGTCACCCTCGTGGAGGTCGGAACTCAGGTCTCCGGTATCATCGACAGGCTCTATGTGGACTACAATGACCGGGTCACCGCCGGCCAGCTCATCGCCGAGATGGACAAGGTGACTCTGGAGTCCGACCTGGAGGAGGCCGAGGCCCAGCTGGCCAGCAGCAAGACCGAGTACGAGTACCGCATGAAGGAATACCTGCGCACCAAGCAGCTCTATGAAAAGGAACTGGTCAGTGACGCCGAGTACGACGAGGCACTCTACCTCTATGAGACGGCCAGGAACACCTACGCCCAGCGTCAGGCCTCCATCGTCGGCATCCGGCGCAATCTGGGCTACGCCACCATCACCTCACCCATCGACGGAGTGGTCATAAGCCGCGCCGTGGAGGAAGGACAGACAGTGGCCGCCGGCTTCGAGACCCCGACCCTCTTTACGATAGCCAACGACCTGACCGACATGCAGGTGATAGCCGATGTGGACGAGGCCGACATAGGTTATGTGCAGGAGGGCCAGAGGGTGGACTTCACGGTGGACGCCTATCCTGACGATGTGTTTACAGGTACGGTGGAACAGGTCCGGCTTGAGGCTACGACTGAGTCTAGTGTCGTGACTTATGAAGTGGTGATCACGGCCTATAACCCGGAACTCAAGCTCAAGCCCGGCCTTACCGCCAATGTGACGATATATACCCTCGAGCGCAACAATGTCTGCTGCGTCCCGTCCAAGGCGCTGCGCTTTGTCCCCGACCCAGGCATGATGGAGTCCATGGGCTATAACCTTGCGGTTCCGGAAGCCGGGAAGGAAGGAGGCCCTGCAGGACCCGGAGGATTTGCTCCCGCTGCGGGTATGGAGATGCCGGCCGGTCCTGGCGGCGGTATCCCTGGAGATATGCCGGCTCCGGCGGCTCCCGAAAATATCTGCTGGGTCCTGAACGGTACCCAACTGGAACCCAGGATGGTGACTGTGGGTGAGTCCGACGGGGAGATGACAGAGATTATTTCCGGAGTGACTGAGGGAGAGACCGTAGTCACCGGAGTGCAGACGGCCGTCCTGCCCGTAAAGGCAGCCCAGCAGGAGCGCAGCCCCTTCATGCCCGGACCTCCCAGATAAAGACAGCAGGCTATGAGAGAAATTATCAGATTGGAGGATATCTGCCGCGACTTCATAGTCGGAGAAGAGACGGTCCATGCGCTCAGAGAGGTGTCATTTACCATCAGCGAAGGGGAGTTCGTGACCATCATGGGCTCCTCCGGCTCGGGCAAGTCCACCCTGCTCAACACCCTCGGCTGCCTGGATACCCCCACTTCAGGAGAATACTGGCTCGACGGCATATCCGTCCGGACCATGGACAAGAACCGGAGGGCGACCCTGCGCAACCGCAAGATAGGCTTCGTATTCCAGAGCTACAACCTCCTGCCCAAGACCACGGCAGTGGAGAATGTGGAGCTGCCCCTGATGTACAATTCCTCATATTCGTCCTCGCAGCGGCGTCAGAAGGCCGTCAGCGCCCTGGAGTCAGTGGGTCTGGGCGACCGTCTGTGGCACAAGAGCAACCAGATGTCCGGCGGACAGATGCAGAGGGTGGCCATCGCCCGGGCCCTGGTCAACGACCCGGCGGTAATCCTGGCCGACGAGGCCACCGGCAACCTCGACACCCGCACCAGCTTCGAGGTGCTGGTCCTCTTCCAGAAGCTCCACGCCGAGGGCCGGACCATAATTTTCGTAACGCATAATCCCGAGATCGCGCGGTACAGCAGCCGCAACATCACCCTCCGCGACGGAAGGGTGACCGGGGATGTCCTCAACGGAAACATCCTCGATGCGGCCGTCACCCTCGCGTCCATCCCGGTAGAGGAGGACTAGGCAATGAATATAGGCAATCTTTTTAAAATAGCCGTAAAGGCTCTCAGTAACAATAAATTCCGCGGATTCCTGACTATGCTCGGCATCATTATCGGGGTGGCGGCCGTGATAACGATGCTGGCCATCGGCCAGGGGTCCAAGCGGAGCATCCAGGCGCAGATCAGCGAGATGGGGTCCAATATGATAATGATCCATCCGGGCGGCGAGCGCAGGGGAGGAGTGAGGCTGAGCCCCGAGGACATGGAGTCCCTCAAGCTCGAGGACCTTCAGGATATTCAGACGCAGACCAGTTTCGTAACATACGTCTCGCCGGCTGTCAACAGCTCCGGCCAGGCCATTTACGGGGCCAGGAATACACCGACCACAGTCTACGGTGCCAACCGGGACTATCTGGAGATACGGCGTTACCGGGTCCAGGACGGGGATATCTTCACCGAGCAGGATATCCGTACGGCAGCCAAGGTCTGTCTGGTGGGCAAGTCTGTAGTGGATGAGCTCTTCCCCGAGGGGCAGAATCCGATAGGGAAGGTAATCCGTTTCGGAACCATCCCCCTGCGTATCATTGGAGTACTGGAGAGCAAGGGCTACAACAGCATGGGCATGGACCAGGACGACCTGATCATCGCTCCATACACCACCGTTCAGAAGAGGATGCTGGCCATCACCCACCTCCAGGAGATTATCTGCTCCGCCGTCTCAGAGGACTATACGGAGCAGGCGATAGAGGAGATATCACAGATATTGAGAGACAACCACCGGCTCAAGGACACCGACGAGGACGACTTCTCCATCCGTTCCCAGCAGGAGCTCTCCTCGATGATGACCTCCACCACCGACACGATGACGGTACTGCTTGCCGTCGTGGCCGGTATCTCGCTGCTGGTCGGCGGCATAGGTATCATGAACATCATGTATGTCTCCGTTACCGAGCGCACCCGGGAGATAGGTCTGAGGATGTCGATAGGGGCCAAGGGCCGGGACATCCTGGCGCAGTTCCTCATAGAGTCTGTCCTCATCAGCGTCACCGGCGGCCTGATAGGTGTGGTGCTGGGAGTCGGCGCAGCCCTGCTGGTCAACCTCCTGGCCTCCTATCCCGTCTTCATCCAGCCTTGGAGCGTGATACTCTCCTTCGCCGTCTGCACCTTCACAGGAGTGTTCTTTGGATGGTATCCTGCGAAGAAAGCCGCCGGACTGGATCCGATAGAGGCGATAAGATACGAGTAAAATGTTTAATTTTGCGTTCAGGATGAGACACTGCCTATGACACCGCGTCAGACAAGATATACCGGATGGCTGATACACTCCCTGATATGGGCGGTGGTGATATTCATGCCCCTGTTCAGGACCTCTCCCGACAGACCCATGATGACCGGGCCGGAGTACGTCCGTTTCCTGATGGTGCCGCTGTCCTTCATGGCGGTATTTTACCTCAATTATTTCCTGCTGATAGACAAGTTCCTGGCCCGCCGCCGCATGGGCGCGTTCGTCATCCTGAATATCCTGCTCATCGCCGCGGCAATGACTGCGGTGCACCTGCTTTTCAGGTATGTACTCCCCCCTGATTTTCACAGACCTCACGGGATGCGGCCTATTATGGACAGCCTGGTCTTCTTCGGACGCAACGCCCTGATGTATGTCCTGGTCGCCGGAGCCAGCGTGGCGGTGAGGATGACTGCCGGATGGTACCGGGCCGAGTCTGAGCGCAAGGAGCTGGAGCACCGCCGCTCAGAGGCCGAACTGCAGAATCTCAGGCAGCAGCTCAATCCTCATTTTCTGTTCAATACCCTGAACAACATCTATTCCCTCATACAGATCGACCCTGCCCGGGCCCAGATCGCCGTCCATGACCTCAGCCATCTGCTCCGCTACGTTCTTTACGGCGGTGACCGGGAGGAGGTGCCGCTGCAGGACGAGATTAATTTTATCCGGGAGTATATAGCCCTGATGCGCATCCGTCTGCCGCGGCATGTGGAGGTGAGTGTGGAGCTGCCGGAGGCTCCGGCCGGGCAGATGATAGCCCCGCTGCTGTTTATTTCCCTGGTGGAGAATGCCTTCAAGCACGGAGTCAGCAATGACAGGCCCTCGTCCGTACACATACGGATTGCCGTGGAAGGAAGCCGGCTGGAGTGCGTTACTGTCAACAGTTGCTTTCCCAAGGCGCAGGGGGCTGACCGCAGCGGCTCGGGCGTAGGCCTGGCGAATCTCAGCCGCCGGCTGGAGCTGCTCTATCCCGGGAAGTATGAGTTCCGCTACGGACAGGAGGGGGAGGAGTACCGCGCTTTCCTGAGTATTGACCTTAGAAAATGAGAATGCCATGAAATTGACCTGCTATGTCGTGGATGACGAGCCCCTGGCGGTGGAGCTGATGGAGGGATATGTCCGCAAGACTCCTTTTCTGGAGTTGAAAGGATCCTTCTACAGTGCCTCGGCGACATTCGAGGCGTTGGGACGGGAGGCTGTGGACCTGCTCTTCTGCGACATCCAGATGCCGGAGCTCAGCGGGATGGAGCTGGCCCGGATGCTGCCTGAGCGGACGCGGGTGATATTTACCACTGCCTTCAGCAATTATGCGGTGGAAGGCTTCAGGGTCAATGCCCTGGACTACCTGCTCAAGCCCATTTCCTATGCCGATTTTCTGGAGTCGGCCTCCAAGGCTCTGCGGTGGTTCGAGATGGCGGGAAGCAGCGTTGCCCCGGCATCCATCTATGTAAAAACAGATTACCGGCTGCTGAGGCTGGAACTGGACGATATTCTATATATCGAGGGGCTCAAGGACTATGTCAGGATATGGCTCCGGGACCGCTCCGAGCCTGTGCTCTCGCTGATGAGCATGAAGGCGCTGGAGGAACAGCTTCCACGGGAGCGTTTCGTGAGGGTGCACCGCTCGTACATCATCCAGCCGTCAGCGATGTCCTGCATCGAGAGGGGAAGAGTGGTCTACGGGAAGGTGAGGATACCGGTGTCAGATACTTACCGTCAGGGACTTCAGGATTTTCTGGAGAAAAACTCCATCATACTATAGGCCGAACGAGAAGCGCAGGCCGAAGCGCAGGTAGAAGTTGAGCGGCCGGGCCTTGTAGGTGGTCTGCAGGGAGGTGCCGTCATCGAAGTAGTAGGCGGCTCCGGGCTCGGCGTAGAGACCGACTGCGGGTGTTATGTTGAGCTGTACTCCGGCGGTGGCGTTGATGCTCCACTGCAGCGGCTTGGTACTGAGGGTCTCCGTGCGGTCTGTGCCGAGGTCCCGGCTGTCGAGAATATATTCTGTGCGTATGGATCCTCCTACGCATTTCTCCATCAGGCCGCCCGCGGAGGCGTAGACATCCACGTAGCGGCTGTGTACGAATGTGTAGCTGACGTTCAGGGGGATGCCGATGTAGTGTATCTGTGTGGCAGCGGTATAGTGGTTCTGCTCCGAGCCGGACTGTAGGGTGGATGAGAGCCAGGTGTAGGTCAGGCCGGTCTCAAAGCCTACGCCCGACGGCAGGCTGTACCGCAGGGTCACTCCTGTCCTTACAGGAAGTCGGTAGCGTGTATCGGTGCTGACGTCCTCTCCCTGGTTGGCATAGCGCATGTTGGCGTCGGGATCAATCCAGAGGCCGGTAGGGTTGGAGGATGATAGGGACATCGGGGCAGCCTGATATCCGGACATGCCGGTGTAACCCTGTCTGTTGGCGGTGCTTCCCGGGGAGTTTGATGAGGATATACCGACGCTGAACAGACCGGCGGGTCTTCTTCCCTCCTCTCTCCCCTCCATATCCGCGGACAGTGTCCGTTCCGGACGGCCGGAGTCTCTGTTGCTCAACCTGTTTTCTTTCAGGACTTCAGCCCTCTCTATGACCCTTCTCTCTGCGGTTCCGGCCACTTGTTCATGTACTCGGTCTTTATGCGTGGCCGTTATGTCTGCCGCGGCCCTTACGGGCAGCCTGGACCCGCCGCTGTTCAGTACGGTATGGGTTTGTATGTCTGTCGATTCTGCGGACCTGGATTCTTTCATGACAGCAGCCTCATTTACGGCGTCTGTTTTTTCCGTGCCTGTGGTGGCGTCCGCGCCGGGTGTGCCAATGGCTGTCTCAGGTTGGTTCCGCTCAGTCAGCACTTCAGCTGTCAGAGGGATGTCCGTGCTGTCCTGTGCAGGGCTGAAGAGCATGATGAGCAGGGTTGCGGCAGCTGCTGCGGTACCTGCGGCGACGGTAATCCATCGGATGGCAGGCCGGATTTTTCCGGATGACCGTTTCTCCTGTGCGCCTGCGGATTCCTGAGCCGCCTCGATCCTCTGCCACAGGCCTTCCGGAGCCGGTGCTTCCCAGCCTTCCAGTTTATCCCTTATATCGTCAAACATTCTTTTCATTCCTGTATTCATTTACCATTTTTACCAGCATCCTCCTGGCCCTGTGCAGACAAGATGCCGAAGTTCCTGGTGCCATGCCCAGCATCCGGGCTATTTCTTTGTGACTCATCCTCTGGAATACGTAGAGGTTGAATACTGTCCTGTGTGGGATCGGCAGGCTGCGGATCATCTTCTGCATCTCTTCAGGAGGAATGCCGCTTATATCGGTCTCATCCTCTTCCATGGCAGTCTCGGGAAGATGGTCCTTGAACTCCACCATGGAGTTTCGGCTATTGTCCCTCAGGTATTTCAATGCGTCATTGACCACTATCCTCGTCATCCATGCCCTCAGCGAACCCTTTCCCCGGTACTGGAACTTGTCCAGTGACCTGAATATCCTTACGAAACTCTCCTGCAGCAGGTCCCGTACATCCTCATCATTATCTATGTACCTGGAGCATACGGCAGTAAGATAGCCTATATGAGCTTCGTAGATGGATCTGGCAGCACTGCGGTCTCCTTCTGCTGCAGCTCTTACAGTGTCTCTTTCAGGGTCTTGCTGTATGCGGGATATCACCTGGTATCCGGTTTCTATTATGTTGTATGTTACTGTATGCCTGTTAGGAACGAGGCACCGCTCTCGATTCTCATTTCTGACGGCGAGGATTTTCCAGTGCAGTAGTCAAACTGAGCCGTGTGGTACTTCTCGTCGAAAGATTTCCACTTTAGTGTAATCTTTACGGTCTCGCCATTAGTGTCCGGGAGGTCGTCCAGACGGAAAGCTACAAGTCCGTCAGCAGGATATCCATTGGCCGGATGTATTTCATCGGGATATGAGGCACCCTCGATTTTGTGCCGGAATTCCAGCAGATATGGATCATCAGTGCTGTTGGTGAGCAGATTGACCTTGTGTATAGTGCCAGGGCCGGATGTCCTGACCCTGAAACGGAGAGTGATGTAGCCGTCCTCCACCACTGTCATCCAGTCATTGATCATGGCTACCGGGTCATCTCCGTAGGTGTTCGTAATCTCTGGCTCACCGGTGTACTGAACTGTGCTCTTGGTCAGTATGCTGTCTATGGCGAAAACATGGACCACCTTGTCATATCCCTCGACCGTGGCTCCGGTCTCCTGTATGCTGGTCAATGCCCTGACTTCCCTATTTCCGAAAGGTGATACGGGCATGTTCTCGGCAATGAGAGTAGTAGAGTCGTCCAGCTGCAGGTAGCATCCGGCCGTATCCCCGGGAACCTGTTTTACAGTCACTATGGCGTTGGGGTAGTAGATGTAATAACTGTCGGTATCCTTCATACATGACTGTGCGGACAGCAATGTGGCTGTGACTCCAGCCGTGAGTATCAGTTTTCTTGCAATGCTTTTCATTTTCCAATTTTCATTTTCTGTTTAACTTCCGTTCACAAATTAAATCCAATTTCATGCAAAACATTGCACTTGACACGATATTTTTTGCAAATTCCACAAAAATGCCTACTTTTGCCCTCCCGTTCACAAAACCACGGTGAGGTGGGTGAGTGGCTTAAACCAGCAGTTTGCTAAACTGCCGTACGGGTTACCGTACCGGGGGTTCGAATCCCCCCCTCACCGCAATAAAGCTTGATTTTCAGGCGAATTTGAAAAATACGAACAGATTTACGAACAATTTTGTAAGTCTGTTCGTATTTGTTTTTATGCTGTTACCTGCGATTGAACGGAGTATTGGGGGTGCGGATGGACGGTATAGGGAGTTCAGCAGGGTATGTACTGCGGTGTATTGTAATGGGTGCTGTGGGACTGCGGTTCTGACCGGGGAGTGTCAGAATGTGATGAGGTTGTATGATATTCCGATGCCGATGTAGGGGCGGAGCTGCGGCTGGGGTGCGATGGTCATGCCGTAGCCGAGGTGGATGCCTATGCCCCATCGTTCGGGTTTTGGCTGCCGGGCTGTGGTAGCGGTGCGGGTGACGGTGGTGGCTGTGGTGAGGCGGAGGGTTTCTGTCCGGATGCGGAGGCTGTCGAGGCGGGGGCGGTGGCCGCTGATCCAGGCTTCGTAATGGGGGCCGGTGTAGTAGCGCTGCTCGATGGGAAGGCGGATGTAGATGGTGTCGGTGATGCGGAGGGTATCGGTGCGGATTGTGCCGGTGTGCCTGTCCGGAGGGACGGGAACGGGTATGGTGACGGTGCCGACGGTGTCGGTGGTCTGCGGGCTGGGCAGGGCTATGTGTACGGTGTCGCGGATGATGAGGGTGTCGGTGACGGTATGGACTTCAGGCGGCAGCTGTCGCTTGGATGTGTGCCTGCTCAGGATCAGGGCTGCGGCAAGTGCCAGGTTCAGGACGGCGAGGGCGGCGGTGAGGGTTCTTTGTGCTGCTGCATTCATAGTTCTGTGTTGTCGGGGTAGTGCTGTCTGTAGGAGATGTCGTAGAGTATCTGTCCTCTCTGTGGTCCGCGGGGTCTGTGGGAGATGTGGACGAATGTGGAGTAGAGTATCATCTGGTCGAATGGGATGCGGCTGCGGACTGCTGTCTGTGCCAGGAGGAGGGGGTCGGGTGCGGCGATGTCGGCGGCCTCTCCCCTGACGTGCTGCGAGCCGTGGACTCCTCCGACGGCTTCGTTGAGCTCGGGGGAGCGGTAGCCGCTGTTGATGACCAGGGGTCTGCCCCATGCCTTGCGGAGGGGCTGGAGGACGCGGGTCACGAGGAGGACGACGGCCTGCCTTGCGGGGCCTTCGGGTACGGTGTTGTCGATGCCCATGCGGCGGGCGGTGTCGCTGCGCTGCATCTCTGACCAGGTGAAGTGCTCGGAGATGCGGTCAGCGGAGGTGTTCGTGTTCCTGTTCATGTGTGTCTGTGGGGTTATGTGTGCCGAAGGGCGGTTTTCTGGCCGTGCAGGCTACGCAGTCGCAGCGCATGAGGCTGCTGACGGCGCAGTCGGTGCCGAGGCGGTCGAGACGGTTGCGCAGGTCGGAGTTGTCGTCGTAGAGCCTGTCTATCTTGGCGGTGGCGGCCTCGTACCTGCGGCTGAGGAGCTCGAGCTCCTTCTCCTGGCGGGCGATGACGCTCTGCCATTTCTCGTCTATCCTGCGGGTGTTCTCGAGCCGTGCGGCGGTCTTCTTCTCGGTGATGAGGAAGAGGGCGATGAGTCCTCCGGTGCCGGTGGCGGAGGCTATGAGCTGTATGATGAGGTCGGGTGTCATGGGCGTGCGGTGTTTGGTAAAAGTCCCGCTCCTGCTTTCTTTGATGCGGGGGCGGGACTGCGCTGCCGTGGGCTACGGTGCGGGGGTGTATACCGCCATGTGGAGCATCTCTCCGGACTTCTCTCCCGTGGCGGAGTTGACGAAGAAGTACTTCATGAACACCTTTGGTGCGGCCTCGCCGGGCTCGCCGAAGAGGGCGGCGTAGTCGCTGAGGATGTCGATGGAGGTGTTGACGACCTCGCGCACTCCTCCGATCTGGACTGCCTTGGCGTAGGCGTTGGAGATGCCGTTGGACTGGGGTGCGGAGGCCATGATGACGAGCTTCAGCCCTGTGACGTCCGCGGGGACGGAGGGGAGCTGGAAGGAGAATGTCCCTTCGGTGAGCTCGACTGCGGCTTCCGCCGGTGCCTCCACTCCCGTGAGCTCGGGCGGGTTGGCCAGGGCCTCTCCTCCGCAGCGGACGATCCAGAAGTTGAGGCGGGAGTAGAGGTTGGAGCCGGAGATCTTCGATGCCGTCCCGAGGACGCTGCGTCCCTTCTGGGATGCGGCCATGGCGGTCCATGCGAGGATCTGCTCGTTGGTCAGGCTCCTCCAGCTCTGTGAGAGGGCCTTGAATACTGACTTGACTGCGGCCTGCGAGGAGGTCCTGACGGAGCCTCCGTAGCCGCGGTTGCGGATGTACTTTCGGCCGCGTGTCTTGGCGGCTGTGACTCCCTTTGCGGAGCCCGACATCTCTTCGAATGCGATGGAAGGTAGGTACTTCATGATGCTTGTGTATTAAGGGTTGGACAATAAGTTTCCTTGCTGGGTGCCGCCCCTGGGGGCGAACATGAAAATGAACGGTGTCCATCCGGTGGACTTGGACATGCCCCCGAGGTCGGGTATGGTGAGCACCCCGCCCTCGACGCGTCCCGCGGCCATGGCGGAGCCGGGGTGGCCGGTGTTGTTGCTGCCTCCGGTGAGGCAGAGGTCTGCGCTGACGTCCTCCGGGAATCCTCCGAGGTGTATGGATACGGAGTCCCCGAACTCGGAGGTGAACTCGTCGAAGCATATGTGGAGGAAGCACCATCCGTCCTCCACGGCGCAGACGACGTTCCTGTGGTCTAGCTCTTCGGTCAGGTATTCGAGCGTCAGGTCGGTGTTCGTGCCGGGGAGCACCGGCCGGCGCACTCCCCTGACGGCGTACATGGTGCAGAGGACGAGGGTGACGCTGCCGAGGTCGTCGTATATGGGGAGTCTCTCTATGCAGAGGGTACGGCTGTCCCTGAGCCATGTCCTGACGGCGGTGCCGATGGAGTATGTCCTGGTGTAGCCGGGGTACTCCACCGTCTTCAGCGAGCGCATCCAGCAGGAGGTGATGCAGCTGCGGGGGATGGACAGCTCCGGAAGAGTGATCTCCAGCACCTGCGCGGCGGCGTACTCCGGGGAGGCGGTGTCGATGGTGACCGTGCCGTTGAGCACGGCCATGCTGCCGGACTGGAAGTCCTGCAGGGCGATGGGGCCGCAGCCGAAGTTGTTTCCCGTGGAGTGTATCATATCAGTTGTAGTCGCTTTTGAAGAATATTCCGGTGGACAGTATGTCGGCGTCGAGGTCGTCGCAGCCTCCCAGGTGGAAGAGCATGACGGCGTACTCTCCGAGGTATTCCCTGAGTGATACGGAGTAGGTCTGCGTCCTGTATCCTCCTGCGGCTCCTGTCCTTCCGACCACGTATCCGTAGCCGGTGAGGAAGTCGTCCTGGGGCAGGGGGAGGGAGAGCATGACGATGCCGTCGCGGGTGCTCTCCGTCAGGGTGATGTCTGCGTTGAGCACGGACGAGCCTGGGGTTACCTCGATGTCGGCCCGGGCCACTCCGGCCATGGAGAGGGCGCCTTCGGAGGTGACGCGGTTGCGGGGCACGTATGTGTTGCCGGCTATGGACTCGGTGCGGCACAGCAGGGAGAGGCGGATGTCGCGCCCTGTGAGTCCCGTGGCGGCGTCCATCCAGCAGAGGGTGCAGAAGTATCGCTGCCCCGGCCTGGGGGTGACTCCGAGTACGGATGCGCAGGAGGCGGTCAGGTCCGCGTCCCCCCAGTCGGGCCGCATGCCGGGGGTGATGACCACGGTCCTCTCCCATGCGGAGACGGTACCGGGGCTCTGGGCTGGGGACATTCGGAATACCAGCAGCATGCTCTCTTTGGGCGGCTGCAGTCCGGTGATGATCACCCTGTCGGGGGACAGCCACATGTCTGAGAAGAGTACTGTGGGGATGTGCTCCCTCCAGTCGGGGGCGTCGCTGCGCAGGGGCAGTCCGGCCATGCGGAGGCTGGAGTTGACGCATACGAAGGCGTTGATGCCGGAGTACTCCGCCTTCTGCCCGAGGACTGCGGGGAAGTCCAGATGTGCGGCCAGTTCCTCCCATGCCTTCATCTGGTCCTGCGTCAGGTGGGGATATGCCCGGCTGATGTCGGCCAGGCGGTTGCGTGCCGCGGCCTGGGCGGGAGTGCAGACATGGGGCTGTGTGGCCCGCACTGAGAGGACCTGGCGGCCTTTGGAGACCTTGGCCGTCACGTCCCCGGCGGTGCCGGAGAAGGCGCTGAATGCTATGGAGGGGAGGGCTTTCATGGTCTGCGTCTGAGAGTCGGACGCTAAGATAGCGGAAGGAGGGACAGAGTCCCGGGAAATGGATATGGGTGCCGTAAGTGGCTGAATTATGCGTTGTTATGCTCCTGCAAGCCTGCCGTCGCCATAGCCTGCTGCCCGTCCCTGACGTCCACCTCCGCCGACAGGCTGCGGCTGTCGGAGCGCAGCCCTGTGATGGTGTCCAGGAGTGTGTGTCTTATATGCACGCTGAGCCTGCGTGCTCCGGAGCCGAGGCGGAAGAGAGCGGCGTAGTCCGGTATGCGGAGCGGGGCCGCCGTCGTACCCGGCCCGGCCGGGGATGGCGGGAGGAAGCGGCGCATCATCCCGGGATTGCGTCCCCTGCCCTCGGGGGCCAGCTGGAGCATGGCCAGCAGCCGGAAGCGTCCTTCGGGTGCGGACGGCTCTAGGGTCAGGGCCGTCTCCAGCACCAGGGAGGAACCCTCCGTCCTGGCTCCGGTCACCGCGAGCGAGCGGACCGGGAAGGGCCCCGGCGCCGCCGGGGACGGAACGCCCTCCCTGCCGAGGGCTGCCAGCCCGTGGTAGGCCGACAGGAAGAGGCAGTAGCCGCTGATGCTGTTGCCGTCGCCGAAGGGCGGACGGCGCGAGGGCACCCCGCGGGCCAGCCGGTTCCACTCGGCCTGTGCCCGGTGGGGCAGCGAGCCCCATGCCGCGATGGCCCTGCGGTGCAGCTCCAGCTGCCGGAGCTGGGCCGGGGAGCCACCGAAGACGGGCCGGGGCCTGGAGCGCAGCATGCACCTGCCGTCCCGGTGGTAGAAGGTGACCTCCCCCACCGAGCCCCAGCAGTCCGAGAGCGGTATGTCAGGTATGAAAGCGGGCATGGCGTCAGTGTCGCGGCCCCTGTCCCCCTGCGGCGCAAGTCTTATGCTGGGCCGTGGCTCGGGGGTGGTCCGGTCGGGCACCAATATAGCAAACGGTATGCACGGTCCGGGGAGAACGGCGGGGCGGACACCGGGCTGCGCCCTTATGCGCTGGGCAGGGAAGAGATTCCTGTCAGTGGCGGACAGACCTCAACCGGAAAAAGGAAAGGAAAGAAAAAACCGTAAAAAAAGAAAAAAAGGAAAAAGGACTGCCTTCTCTGCCCCGCGGAGGCGTTCTGTCAAGGTTTTTGCGGAAAAAATTACGCCCGGAGGGTGTCATTTTTTGCGGAAAACGGCGCAGCCGCCTGACCTTGACAGGGCGGCGGAGAGGGGCTAGCTTTGCGGGAGTTTTTGTTTTTTGGGAGTCAATGCAGTTTGTCTAATATCCTTCTCGGCAGATAATCAGTATATTTTTAAAGCAATGGATAGGAAAAAGTCTTATCTTTGTTTCGTTATCCGCAAATATCGGATGACAGACATATTGCTCAATAGCCTTCTGAATCACCACCTCGGAGTTTTGCGAGCATTACAACACAATTGGCACTTACGGCTTAGGCGTAGGTGATTCCGTATTGTGTTGTGGCTTGTGGTGAGCCCAGAAGGCGTATGGAGTACCTACGCCTTTTATGGTGTTAGGGTAGTCATCGTGAAATTATGTTTAATACTAATAATTAATAACTTATGGGATGGATTATATTAATCTTTGTTATCGTCATTTTTGTAGTTGCAATCATGTCGGCAAATAAAAAGCAAAAAGAAATGGAAAACCGAGGAAAGGCAATAAATCAAACAATCAGCCAAATGCCTGATTTTAACCCTACGACAAAAATAATTGGACCACAGAATCGCTTTGTCTTTGCTGTAGATTATTCAACTCGTAAGATTCTTTACATGCCGGGCTCTGTCAAATATTTTTATTCTTTTGAAGATGTCATATCTGTTGAATTGATAGAGGATAATAATATTATATCTAAGAAATCTACAGGAAGAACAATAGGAGGTGCGTTAGTAGGTGGATTTGTGGCTGGTGGTGTAGGCGCTATTGTTGGAGGGCTTTCCGGGTCTTCCAAGCAGCAGAATCTTCATTTGTCCGTCAAAACGAAGTTGCTTCTTCGAAATAATGCTTCTCCTTCAGTAGAGATACCATGTTTTGATTGCAGAACAATGACTACGGAAGGGAAACCTGTAAAGGACGGAAGTACTGAATACAATATTTATAAACAAGGCTTGAGTTGTGCGCAAAGAATAGTGGACAGTGTCAGTGTTATTATTGATATGGTAGATAGAGAATCAAACTCATCTGTACAGGGTTCGGCAAATAGTTCGAATATTTCAAATAGAGAAAACATGAATAAACCAGTAATGCCACAGAGCGATCCGTTGGAGGATGAGGTTAGGAGATTGAAAGCAGCAGGTCAATTGATACCTGCCGTAAAACTCGTAGTAGATACATTGGGCTTGGGGTTGGCTGATGCCAAGGCTTATGTGGATAATGTGCAATAACCGGTTATTTTTTGTATATGTCGTCAATTTATAATATGATGGTAAAATATTTCGGCGAGTAAGCTGAGCGAACTGGCTGGTGTGGAAGAGCGGTGGTGTGAGCTGCCGCTCTTCTGTTTTGTATGGGTGTCTGCGGACGGCTTTGCCGGCTGCAGTCTCTTATGAGTATTAAAGTTCCGCTCTCCTCTCTGGGGCGGACGAAGTCCGGGCCAGTGAGGGTTTCCTGTGTGCTGTCGCTGCAACGGAGCCGACCGGATGTGCGTTGCCGGAGGGACCGAGCCGAGCCCGATGACAAGCGAGGGAACGTAGTGAGCGAGTGCGGCGCGGGCGACAGCGAGGGAGTGGAGGCGATGCACTTCCGGCCCCAGTGCCGGTCGCAGAGGGGCTGGGACGATGACGCGGGATGCTGAGTCGGAGGTATGCTGGGGAACGGTTGAGGGGTGATGCCGCTGATGTGGCGGTGTGAACTTCGCACGTGCCTCAGGGAGGCCGTCAGGGCTCCCTGTATGGAAGATACCGCTTCGTCCCTTAACAGGGGGCTTCGAGGAATAAGGGCGTTCACTGGGCTGGATGCGTTCCGAACCGGGTTTCAGGGAGGCCGGAGGTCTCCCTGTATGAGGAATGCCATGAAGCGGAGGCGGACTGTCTTCCTGGACGGCTTGCCGGACTGGAGGGCAGGGAGACGGGAGCGACCCGCAGCTGTGCTGCTAAGGGGGCCGGCCATAGGAGTCAGGCCGTATGCGGAGTGAGGGGCTGCGGTGCGGGATGAGGTGGATGCGGGGTGTGCTGGTCTGCCTGTGAGCCTGGCTCCGGAGTCCCGCAAGCGGCCTGGAGGCCGGTGGCCGACGCAGCGGGACTCTCGCCGGACCCCGCCCCGTCTGCCCGGATTAAGAGAGATAATCTGAGAACTTGTTGATGAGGAGATACTTAACATAATCCGGATTGTGTGCGCTTTGCTCACACAATAAAGGTTGGATTATGTTAAGTAGCGGATTAATGGCCCGGGTGTTCGAGGCATTCCGGCGGAGGGCGGGCGGATGGCCCGGAGGGCTGAGAGAGGACAGGGAGTGTCGGACGCTTGCGGCTGACTCTCCCTACCGCTTTGTGTTTTGCCGGCGGCCCCTGGGCCGGCGTGCGGGAGGGTCAGCGGTGCGCTTACCGCAACGGAGCCTGCGGAGTGAGGACAATCGCACGGCTGAGGCCGCTCTGCCCTTGGAGCAAGGCTCCGGACGGCTTGCCGGGCGGGGGCTTGCGGGCGTTTTTCCGCAGGGAGGCTCCGGGCCTCGGCTTGTGGGGTTGGGATGTGCGGTGGCGCCGGGGGTCGGTGCCGGAAGGCGGACGGTATGGGAAGGGTCAGGGTGGCGGCTTTCTGAGCTCGGAGCGACCGGGAGCGGAGCTGTAGGCGGAGCGGGAGGGAGTGGAGAGGGAGGAAAGGCGGCTCGCTGACACCGCTAATTATTAAATATTGTTTCCATGGCTCTGGTTATTGCTATTCTGATGTCATCGGCTTCTGTTTCGCCCATGCCTTCTGCTGTAGTTGTGCATAGGATTTCCAGATTATCAGCAGACAGTATTTGCAGAGTTATTTCAATAGTATAGCCTATGAACACGTTTCTACGTCCAGTTTCTCCGTAGTTGACGATTATTGTTCTGTCTTTTACGTCTTCATTGAGTTCCGGGATAAGAGTGAATCCGTTTTTCATCAGGATTCCGGATATGATGTCGGCCGGATTAATGCTTTTGCTGACTGTTCCCCCATAGACTCCATAGGCATTTCCATATACTCCGCCGGAGCTTGATGAAAGGCCGGAGGTCGGTGTGATGTAGGCGTATTTGTATCCAGTGAGGGATGTGTTGCCTGTATGGGTTACCGGTTTGAGGGTAGCGCAGCTGCTAATCAGCGTCAGGAATATGGCAAAGGTAATGAGTTTTAGGACTTTCATGCTGTAGTTTTAATTTTTTGTAGTTTCTGCAAATGTATGTAAAAAGCGTATGTACCGTTGGTTATTTTGCACAAAAATGGGATTATCAGCAGTGGTCGTCAAAGACGTCAACACCAGTCCATTCTCTGCCAAGGGCCAGTGTGTAGTATTTGGTTGCACCTTCCTCGCTGAAGTATGTGTGTCCGCTGGTATGTATGTAGCAGCCATCTTCAAATGTGATTGTGGTGAGTGCGAAAGGTTTGACGCCGTCCGGCTGCGATGAGATTACTGCTAAGGTGTTTCCGTCCTCTGAGATGTCCGCTTTGTGGATCAGGGACTGGTACCGTTCTGTTTTAGTGAAGACTGCTCCTGATTTGAGGTTTGCGAGATATACTTTTAGGGGATTGTCGGCAACTGGTAAAGACGGGCATAATGGAAATTCTGTCGGAATCTTCCAATTCCGTTGCTTCGCTCCGGGGGTCAGGGAGTCTTTACATTCAATGGTCTTTTCGCCTTTGTCTTGGTTTTGTGGGGCTGGTTTGCTGTATATCCATTCGCCCAGGCCTTTCCCAATGGGCGTTTTATCTTCTGCGGCCCAACGTTCCAGGTGTTTTCGGCATCGTTCTGCTTCTTCCTTGGTTACTGTGCGCATCCATTTGGTGTTTGGATCGGATGGGTCTTCTCTGAGCAGTGCTGGATTGTCTATGAATGCGGAGATGCTGCCGCAGCAGAGGATTATCCGCTTTCTGGTTATGGGGTTGTTCAAGGCGTTCTCTAATCTTGTGAGCCAACGTAGGTTCTCGGCCCTGTTGTTGCATCTGTTGGTGTCCTTGTGGTCCACGATCATTGTGCTGCTTTCGGGAGGCCCGTAGAATGCAGTAGCTACGATTTGATGGACTCGGGCAGAGCCGAGGAACATGTAGCCTGTTTTGTCATCCTTTTTACCGAATGTCCAGAAGCAGTCCAATCGTCTTGGGTGGTGGTTGTTTTTCGGATGTCTCATGACTGCGCCGTTGTCTCTTACGGAGTAGTGTTCTCCTTTATAATCGCATTCGGATTCTTTTTCGAAGATGTCAATCTGGTCTTTCATTGTCTTGCTCGATTGATGGTCTGTCGTAACAAATGTCGGGTATATTTGTCTAATAATCAAATTTGGGTCTGCTTATTTGCGGCAATCAGTTATCTTTGTGGTGGAACTGTTAAATTGAATTGCTATGAAATATCTGCTTCTTTGTATTGCTGTTCTGTTCTGCTCTACGCTGTCGGCTCAGAATTATGGGAATGCTGTGCCGGATACAGCCGGGTACTCCCTAAGTGAGGAGGATGTTCAGAGTCTTATATTGTTAAAGACGATACTGAATGACAAGCCTGCTTACGAGTTGTATAGGACGGAGAATATGTGGACTTTCCTGAAACTGGAGACTTCTACGGGGAAAATCTGGCAGGTGCAGTATGCTGTTGGTGATGATGATGCTTTTGAGACGGTCTTGAGTGATGTGTCTTTGGCTTTTGACGGTGTGGAGATGAACGGTCGGTTCAAGCTTTATCCCACTGACAATATTTATAATTTCATTCTGCTGGATACATCTGCCGGTAGTGTTTATCAGGTACAGTGGTCTCATGAGCCGGAGAATCGGATGGTGGTTCCGATTTATCGATATTGAGCGGCTTTTTAAGTATCTCTCGCAAAAGAGTATGTAATAATTTTGCATGGTATATGGCTTTCAAAAGTTCTGTAATAGAGGCACTGGGGTATTATGTGTACTGTCTGGTGGATCCGAGGGACAATAGGATTTTCTATGTCGGAAAAGGACGTGGGAATAGGGTTTTTGAACATGTTAAGGAGGCATTGTTCGAATGCGGTGATACTCCTAAGAGAGGACGAATAAGAGAGATAGAAAAATGCGGGCTGCATGTGAGGTGTTATATTGTACGGCACAGGCTTTCAGAGGAAGAGGCGTATTTAGTTGAGTCTGTACTTATTGATATGTTGACTTTCAGGGACTTCAATTTAGAATCAACATTGACTAATATTCAAGCCGGGCATCATCAGTGGGATGAGGGGATAAAGCGGGTGGAGGAAATTAATGCTATGTATGATTGTGCTCCCTTGGAAAGGGTCGGTGATGACCGCTTGCTGCTGGTAAATCTGAACAAGTCGTATTCGGGAAAGGCGAAGGAGCGGATATATCAACGTAAGAATGACTATGAGAGGACTCGGAAGTATTGGAAAGTGAATATTGAAAGGGCTGAGAGTGTGGATTATGTCCTTGGGGTGTACAAAGGTGTTGTCAGAACTGTGTATAGGCCGGTTAGGTGGGAGCGTGTACAGAGGGATGGTTATGTGGCGGAGGATGGAAGATATATGTTTGAGGGGGAGGCTGTTGAGGATTCTCCGTATCTGAATAAGGATGTGTCGCAGTTTATGAAGGGGCAGACTATCCGTTATATTCCAGATTGATCAGTGTGTTTTCAGCCGGCCTCGAGGCCGGCGTGCGGGAGGGTAAGCGGTGCGGTTACCGCAACGGAGCTTGCGGAGTGAGGACAAGTGCACGTCTGAGGCCGCTCTGCCCTTGGAGCAAGGCTCCGGACGGCTTGCCTGGCGGGGGCTTGCGGGCGTTTTTCCGCAGGGAGGCTCCGGGCTCCGGCTTTGTGGGGTCGGGATGTGGGGAGGCGCCGGGGGCCGGTGCCGGAAGGCGGACGGTATGGAAAGGGTCAGGGTGGCGGCTTTCTGAGTTCGGAGGGACCGGCAGCGGAGCTTTAGGCGGAGCATGAGGGAGTGGAGAGGGAGGAAAGACGGCTCGCTGACACCGCTGATTATTGTGATAACAAGTTATTGCGAGATTAGCAAGTAGCAGTTTGTAATTTGCTCATGGTTTTAGACGTAGTATAAATTATTTTGTTATGCTTTGTCTAGTTTTTAAAAATGATTCTATAGTTTCAATTATGCAGTGAGACTTGAATACAACCCCTAAATCTAGCATTTGACTTGTTTTAACAAAGGGTATGTCTTTTACGGGAATATTTATAATTTCTATCTTATTTATATCCTGTTTTATGAATACAGATGCTACAATGCCCATGAATATAAATCGGGTTTTCGATTGTTTGTCATAACCTTGCTTGCTTGTGCCTCCTGTATTGCATATGAAGACAGGGCTTCCGCTGGAGCCCGGAAATATTGAGGCATCGATGAGAAATATTGGCTTCCCTTCAAAATCTATGTTTGCAGGAGTGGCGGTTATGCCTTTTCTTACTATAGGTAATAAGTTCTTTTTATCATATATGCCGTTTGGGTATCCTATAATAAGGATATCTTCTATTGCGTCAACCTCTTTGATTGCATCACTTTAAATGTACCGTCCATGTCACTTTCAAATGTACCGGGTATA
>CABMPD010000007.1 GCA_902388455.1 uncultured Alistipes sp.
CTGCTGTTCGCCCCGGAGTTCCTGCGCGAGAGCAAGGCCCTGTACGACAACCTGTGAACATAAGCAGGCAAATAAAATGGTCAGTCCAAAGTTACGGATTAAGTCGCGCACAAGAAAAAACCTATGTAATTAACTTAAAATAAAACAATTATAAACATTTACCAGCCCTTTAACGGGACACTAGTGAATGAACATCTTAAAAAAGTCAAAAGTCGTTCCTTTATAGATATCATCTTCCAGTTTATATATAAAACACCTTTTAGGGAAAGTCAACCATGTGTTGAATATCAACCCAAATGATCAAGAATTTCGTGCATGTCGAATGTGGTTGACGGACAAACAAAATACTTTATAATTTCATGCCTGATATAGCTCGAAACAATAAGCGCATTGCAAAAAACACCGTGATGCTTTACATCAGGATGATTCTTGTAATGCTGGTAAATCTCTACATCTCGAGAGTAATACTTCAAGTGCTTGGTGTGGAGGATTTTGGGCTATATAATGTCGTTGGAGGTGTTGTCGTATTATTCTCATTCATAAATAGTGCGATGACTGTATCCATCCAGAGATTCCTTAATTTCGAATTAGGAAGAAATAACATATCTGGAGCACAAAAGGTATTCTCCGCAAGTTTAGTTATACATATTGGTATCGCCATTCTGTTCTTAATTCTTGCTGAAACTATTGGACTTTGGTTCCTAAACAAGTACATAAACATACCTGACGGGAGAGAAACTGCTGCAAATTGGGTCTACCAGTTTACAATCTTAACATCCTTAATTGGTATTATACGAACTCCTTATAATTCGTCAATTATTGCTTACGAAAAAATGTCCGCATATGCATATATAAGCATAATTGAAGTTGTCTTAAAACTGCTGATTGTATTCCTCGTCGTTGTTTTCTACGATAGATTGATAGCCTATTCTGCACTAGTCGCAGTTGTCTCCATATTGATATTTGTGAGCTATGCAATATACTGTATTGCAAAATTTCCCATATGCAAGTACAAGCACCATAAAGACAAACAGTGCTATTTATCTCTTATTAATTTCTCTGGCTGGAGTTTGTTCGGTGCCGTAGCAAATGTCGGGGCAAATCACGGTATAGGCATACTTATGAATATCTTCTTTGGAGTCACCGCCAATGCAGCATTAGGAATAGCTCATCAAGTAAATGCCGCAATCTATCAATTTGTCTCAAATTTCCAAACTGCATTCAATCCTCAGATTGTAAAGTCCTACGCATCAGGAGACAAAACATATTTTTTCAGTCTCATATTAAATACATCCAGATATTCTTTTTATTTATTGTTTTTTATTGCATTACCTGTCTTCATTTGCTGTAAGGAGACTGTAACGGTATGGTTGGGGAACGTTCCAGAACACGTTGTATCATTTTGCAGATTAACTATCATATTCTCATTGATTGACGCATGGCAAGGGCCACTATGGGTTTCCGCACAAGCAACTGGTAAAATAAGAACTTACCAATTGTTAATGAGCTTTTTAATTCTTTCTAATCTGCCCTTAACTTATATACTATTCAAATTTTTTCACATTCCAGAGATAGCATTAATAGTAAGAGTAGGTATCAATATAATTACCTCGATGGTCAGGACATTATACCTTAAGCATTTATATGGGTTCCCTGTCATAAAATATATAACTTCTGTAATTTTGCGAAGCTCGTTGATAATGCTGCTGTCAATTCCTGTACCTGTGATTATCTATACTCTATGTGATAACAGCATGTGGACTAGAATGATCTGTACCATTTTATCATGCTTGATATTCACAGCCATATCAATCTATGGGTGTGGCATTGATAAAAATGAAAAAAACATAATCAGAACCTATACGAAAAAAATAATCCATGCAAGAGCATTCAAAAGATAACATAAGCGATATCAAATACTGTTTTGGGTGCGGTGTATGCGCTATTATATGTCCAAAAAAAATTATTGACCTGAGTTTGAATAAAGATGGTTTTTATACTCCCAAACTCACAGATGTATCTGCATGTATACATTGCGGCTTATGTAAAGACGTCTGCTCATTCTCGCATGAAACTATCGCGAACAATGTCCCTGTAATTGAAAGTCATGCAGCGTGGAGCAATAACACTGAAGCAAGACAGCGATGCTCATCCGGCGGTATAGGATATGAACTATGCAAAACTGCAATGCAGAACAACTATAGTGTATGCGCAGTACGTTACAATACGGACAAGCAGTATGCCGAGCACTACGTAGCAAAGGATATTCATGAGCTTGAGCAATCAATCGGAAGTAAGTATATCCAAAGCTATACGATAAACGGTTTTAGCGAATTTAAAAGATACGGGAAATATATAGTTATCGGCACACCTTGTCAAATAGACTCATTGCGCAGATATACAAAAAAATTAAAAATTGAAGACAATTTTATTCTAATCGACTTCTTCTGTCACAGCGTACCATCAATACTTATTTGGGATAAATATCTTAAGCTTCACAAAGAGGAGTATATACAATCTGTGTCCTGGAGAAATAAACAGTATGGATGGCATGATTCATACCATATTGTTATTAATGGTTGTCCATCACAAAATTCTATTTTTTTCAAATTGTTTTTTGGAGATTATTGCGTCAATCCAGCTTGTAATAAAAATTGTAAATTTAAGTACAACAAATCTTCGGCAGATATCAGGATAGGTGACTTATGGGGAAAAACTTATGCCGCAGATGATAAAGGGACAAGCGCAGTTGTTGTATTCACTCCGAAGGGACAGGAATTATTAAAACAAACGGACGTCACATTGGTTGAACATCCTTTTGAAGTTGTTGCAGAAGGACAAATGAAAAAAAATGTATCTATAGCGTATACTTCCCTTATTGTAAAATACTTATTGCATAAGAAAAATATTTCACTTGCCTCACCGATATGGACTATGGTTTTTCTTTTCGAAAAATCGTTAAGGAAAATAATAAAATCTATCAGATAATATGAAAATAGGCATTTTAACAATGCACAGAGTACTGAACTGCGGTTCAGCCCTACAAGCCTACGCACTACAAAAATACATTTCCGATTCAGGACATGAGCCGGAACTCATAGATTATCTATTTCCCAACAAGAAAAAATCAACAGTTATAAATAAAACAATACGCATTCTTAAAGATATTTATTCCAGAAGATTTAAGGCTAAAAAAAAGTTCAAGCACTTTTATAAAAATTATTATAATCTTTCATCCACTCAGTATGAGTCAAAAGAAGCATTTGCAGAAGCCAGTCTGAAATACGACCTTTTACTGACTGGCAGCGATCAAGTCTGGAATCCGATTCATATAAAAGATGATTTCAGTTTCTTCTTTCCCTATGCTCCGCTCGATATTCCCAAGTACTCTTATGCGGCTAGTTTTTCGGCATCAAGTATTCCTTCTGAACTAAAACCAGTATTCAGTAAATATTTGAAATCTTATGCAGGCATATCTGTAAGAGAAAAATCAGGAATAACTATAGTCGAAGAATTAACTTCCCGAACACCAAAATATGTTTGCGATCCGACATTACTATTAAACAAAGAACAATGGACTGAAATAGCAAAAGGGCATGAAGTAAAAAACATAAAAGGGCCGTACATCCTTGTGTATATTCTTGGATACGCATACAATCCATATCCGGATATTTGGGAAATCATAAAATATGTGCAATCAAAACTTAGTCACAAAGTTATAATCATTGATGGTAAGATGAATAATGATATCCCTAATTGCACCCAGATAAAACATATAGGACCATTGGAATTTGTCAATTTAATAAAGGACTCATCGTTTATAATAACAACTTCCTTTCACGGAACAGCTTTCGCATTAAATTTTGAAAAGCCTTTCTTCTCTGTAATAAAGGACTATTCCGGATTCGACACAAGAATAGTAGACCTGCTGAAACACACACACACGTCAGACAGAGTTGTCATTTATAATAAATTTACTGAAAAGGAATTAAGTTTTGATTATCAGGACGCTGCTACATGTTTAAACAAGTTCAGGCATGAATCTATGGATTTCATCAACAATACGGTCCTCCATTAATAATTTATGATTCTAAGCATTGTTATATATACAGCAACCGCTTTAATGCTATATCTGCTTGCTGATAACGTTTCTAAAAGAGAGACTGTCGCATGTGGATACGGGGCTCATATATCATTCTGGAGTCTGGAAATAATAATGTCCATCCTTCTTTTTGGCTTCATAGCGGGAGCCAGATATAATGTCGGCGTTGACCATTTGTCATATCTTAGTGAGTACCTAAGTATTCAACATACTGGACATCCGTCAAGAGAGACTTATGAACCTGGATTTTTGTTTATTACAAACGCATTCGCCAATTGTGGATTCCACTTTTTTTTCTACTTTGCTTTTTTAGCCATACTTCAAATAGGTTTCATATACTATGCTCTACGGGACAGGAAGCACCTGCTTCCATATATCGGTCTTCTTATTATGCTGGGTCCCTATTTTTTAAATTGGATGAACGGCATACGTCAATGCATCGTAATGTGTTTCTTCGTCTTTCTTGCCGAATTCATTGTAAAGAAGAAATTTTGGTATTATGCCGCAGGTATCCTGCTGGCAACGACGATGCATAGGTCTGCACTCATTCTGCTTCCTATATATTTCATCTTCTTTAAAGATAACAAATTAGAAAATAATAAAATTCTTTTATTGGTGCTCCTCCTATGCATTATTGTAGGCTCTACCCCCACATGGCTGCACATCATGACAAACCTTGACGGGCTTCTTGCTTTCTTAGGATATGATAGGTATTCCCAGGAAATAGGCAGGATGGTCAGTGAGGGATTGAGGGACACTGCGTGGGGACCAAGCAGAATAGGGTTGCTAGTTATCGACATTGCTATCATCTGGTTTTATTCCGCAATGAGGAACTACTATAAAGACGACAAATATCTCTCAACATATTTCTTCTTATTCCTCATAGGAACTTACCTATATAATTTATTTGTTAATACATCGCACATATTTATTAGACCTGTCGGCTACTTCACTATCTTCAAGTTGCCCCTTACCGCATACCTTCTATATTATCTGTACAATATAAGAAATAACATAGCTTATTGGTTTGTATGTGTTGTCGCTTTCTTGTATATTTATTTTATATTATATAAAGCGACTATTATTCATAACGTTGCAAATGAGACATCAATATATAAATTCTTTTTTGATAATACTAACGCATTAAATTCATTACTCCAATAATGGATAATAAAAGTAGACTTCTAATTATTCAGCCTCAACCATTTGGAGAATTGACAGACTCTTTCAAATGGTGTGAATATTTACGAGAGGACTATAATATAACTGTCCTATGCCAATATTCAAAAAATATAGTTTCTGCCAGATTACAAGGAATCCGTGTCTACGGTATTAAATCTATAGGTAATAGATTGCTAAGAGGTGCTATATTTGTAGCAGCATGCTTGCTGAATCTGCTTTTCTTTCATGGGAAAATTATCGTCGTCCACTTTGAGCATTGCGAGATATTCAAATACTTTTTCCCTAAAAAGAAAATGATTCTGGACATCAGGACACTCTCCATCAACAAAGACAGCAATGTTCGAACTATGCAGAATAGGCAAATTAAAAAGGCCTGCTCAAAATTTGATATTGTAACTATAATATCCGAAGGCACAAAACGTCAACTTGGATTATCCTCCAGCAACATCTATATACTTCCTTTAGGTGCTGACTGCATATCTGAAATACCTAAATCTTACGACACTCTACATCTGCTGTATGTGGGTACATTCGCCGGACGCGATATCGACAAAACAATTATTGGTATTGATATATTCAAGCACCAACATTCCGACATCCCTATCACCTATGATATCATCGGCAGCGGATTTAACAACGAAGTTGCGCAATACAAACAACTCGTTAAAGAGTTACATCTGGAAGACTCCATAACCATTCATGGAAGAATTGCCCACACTGCTCTTAAGCCCTTTTTCGACAAATGCAATATAGGCGTGTCCTTTATTCCTATAACAGAGTACTATGACGAGCAACCACCAACTAAAACTTTTGAATATGTATTTTCCGGATTGTACACAATTGCCACGGCCACAAATGCAAATAAGGAAATAATCTCCGAGGTAAATGGCATCTTAATATCCGATACATCCGATTCATTTGCTGACGCCTTATATAGGATCTATTTAAATCGGCATAACATTTACGATAGTGATATCAGAAAATCCCTCTGCAAATTTAGTTGGTGTAATATTGTGAACAATACCCTCAAATCTATTTTAACGTCCTTTTAAGAAGTTTCAAAATGAAAATATTGATTAATATCCCATTTTTAAAATTTAAAGGCGGAGTTGCTAATCATTATTTAGGTTTAAGAGATTATTGGACAGAAGACGTTCGATATAATCAAATTGGGAAAAGACGCAACAAACTAGGAAGTGGCAAATATAGACTGCCAATTGATATAATAAAATTTATTTTTAAAATAATTGTTTTTAATCCCGATATAGTATTGGTAAATCCATCGCTGTCAAGAAGGGCAATAGTCAGAGATTTAATTTTTTTAAAGATTGCACATATTTTCTCTAAAAAAACGGCTGTTTTCTTCCATGGGTTTGATGAAGAATATATCAGTAATCATGATACTTCTAATTTAGTGAGTTGGCTAAATAGAACATCTACAGTATTTGTATTAGCTTCACAATTTGCAAATATTTTAAAAAACATAGGAGTAACAGTTCCAATAAATGTAGTTTCCACAAAAGTTGATGATAAATTAGTTGCTGATTTCAATATAGAAGACAGAAAAGGCAATATAAATAATTTATTATTTCTAGCTCGAATAACAGAGCAAAAAGGTATTTTTATCGCATTAGATATTTATAAAATGCTTCTAAACAATTACCCAAATCTAAAATTTAGAGTTGTAGGAGATGGGCCTGCACTTATTGAGGCTAAAAATTTTTGCAAAACGAATGATTTATCCAATGTGGTATTTACAGGTGCTTTAAGTGATAAATCCTTAATAAAGGAATACCGAGATGGAGATATTTATATTTTACCAACATTTCGAGAGGGCATGCCAACTTCCGTTTTAGAAGCTATGGCTTTTGGACTTCCGATAATAACTAGGCCAGTAGGCGGACTTATCGACTTCTTTGAAAATGGAAAGATGGGAGAAATGGTAGATAGTCTAAAGCCTGAAGATTACGTTCCTTACATTGAAAAATATTTGAACGACTGGAAACTAACTCAATCAACTTCTATATACAATTTTCAATATGCCAAAAAACATTTTATGGCATCGAATGTTGCTAGAAATATAGAAAAAATACTTAGAATATATATTAAACTATGAATGCAATAAAACTATATCGCTTTATGCGTTTTTTTTATTTATACAAGATCCCATTCCTTCCACAAATAATTCAATTATTCATATTTTTAATATATAATAGCAAAATAACTGGGAATACAGAGATTGGAAAAGGTACATACTTTGTATGCAAAGGCATAAGTACCGTTTTAATACCAGGAACAGTAATAGGAAAGAATTGTGTGCTGGGATTGCGATTTTCAACTATAAGGCAATTTCCCTACAAGAATGTTCCTAAAATAGGAAATAATGTATGGATTGGTCCAAACGTCATAATCGCTGGTCCTGTTATTGTGGAAGATAATGCGATTATCGTAGGCAATTCCTATGTGACTAAAAGTGTCCCTTGCGGAGCAATTGTATCAGGTAATCCAGCAAAGATTGTTGGATGGAGAAAAAATCTTGAATATGATATAAATATCAATCCAAAATATAAAGAAGGGACAATGCCTCTCCTTAAAGAAAGACCTTCTAAAATAGATGCCAATATATCATGTAACAATGAATACTTCCATAATAAAATTATCAATATAATTGCAGACTGTTTGGAAATACCAAGAGGGATATTGAGCGGTACAGAGAATATTGAAGACATCCCTGAATGGGATTCATTAAAAAATATTTTAATTATAAACAAACTAGAGCAAGAATATAATATATCTTTTCCTACCGAAGATTTATTTAAATTAGTTTCAATTCAAGCATTTATTGATGAGATTAATAAACTACTTTCATGCACCTCATCAGCTTTAACAGAACTGCAAAATCTTGACGTTTCAGGGATATTTAGTCCACTGTTGACAGATATTATCAATATAGCTAAAACCAATCCTCAAAAAACTGCAATTATACTGAATGATCTGCGGATATCATATGCAGATTTAATTTTAAATGTACGTAAAACAGCATCCTTTATGGTAAGCGCTGGTTTAAATGCGAGGGATAAAATAATCCTTTCAGGACAAAAGGATATTGAATTTGTTTACATATATTTAGCGTCCCACTTACTAGGGATTATCAATGTTATTATTGATTCACATTCAAACAAAACAAGATTAGACTACATTGAGGCATCTGTATCACCTAAGATGTGTTTTGGGTATAACTCCGAAAAAATTACATCTTTTCCTTTTGACAAATTAAATTTGTCTGATTATAAACCACACAATTGTCGTAATTTGGACATATCTGATGATGATGTCTCCGAGATTCTATTTACAACGGGAACAACTGGAACTCCCAAAGGGGTTTGTCTTACATATAAGAATATCTATGCTTCTGCCAACAATATCAACAAATTTATCAAGAACACTAAAGATGATATTGAGATTATAGCTTTGCCTATATGCCATTCATTCGGATTAGGTAGGGTGCGATGCAACTTACTAAAAGGAGCTACTATGGTTTTTATTAATGGCTTTACCAACGTTGCTCAGTTCTTTACTTATTTAGGCAAATATAAAGTTACTGGTTTTGGTGTTGTTCCCGCAGCTTGGGCATACTTAGTAAAAATAAGTGGAGAAAAAATTTCTCAATTTGCTTCTAATATTAAATATATTGAAATCGGAAGTGCCGCTATGCCAATAGACACTAAGAAACAAATGTTAAGAATGTTCCCAAATACTCGTATATGCATGCACTATGGCTCAACTGAAGCCTCGAGAAGTTCTTTTATCGAGTTCCATGATGAAAAGCATTTAGACAGCATAGGAAAACCTGTATGCAATGATGTTTATATTAAAATATTAAACAAAGAAGGTCATGAGGTGGCAAATGACACAAAAGGTGAGATCTGCATAAAAGGAAATATGGTAATGCCTCACTACTTATTAGAATGCGATACTGTTAATTCCTTCTATGGGGATTATTTTAGAAGCGGGGACTATGGCTACAAATCCGATGATGGTTATTTTTATTTACTAGGACGTGAAAAGGAAATGATTAACGTTGGCGGTAAAAAAGTAAGCCCATGTGAAGTAGAAGATGCAATATGCTCATTAGGTGTTGGAGATTGTATATGCATTCCGGCAAAAGACAATAGCGGTCTTTTAGGAGAAGTCGTTAAATGTTATATATTACGACATTCAACCAATCTTACGTTTAAACAAATCGATGATGGTTTACAACATAAATTAGAGCCATATAAAAGGCCTGCATTATACGAGTGGATAGATGAAATCCCCAAAACTGCTTCCGGGAAAAAGCAACGAATAAATTTAAAGTAAAAAACGGATTGGTGAAATAATATACTGTCTTCGTTTACAATCATAAACAAACGAAGAATACAGCCGATATAGAAACTCTTTTCAATTCATTTATAAAAAATTTACACTCAAAATAATGAAGTACTTTTCAAGTACATTCAAAAGATTTAATCAATGCGGGATATTTTTGAATCATTTGCTACTCTGCGGTCGTGGTGCGAGGCTGAGCGGTTCAAAGGCTGGGACCCTTATGACGGATTGAATTCCAGAATATTTCAAATTCTGCCTTTAAGAAAATCTACATTTTGCAGACTTGCCGTTATACAGGCATTCAAGCGTAATCAAGTCAATCTAAGGAAGATTGCTATTGTACCCAAAAAATACAATACAAAGGGACTGGCGTTATTGTTACAAGGATATTGTAATTTGTTTCATGCTGTTTCCAGAAAAGTCTCCTTGTCTGACAAAATAGGAGATAAATCTGTCATATTAGATAAAATCAATGAATTAGCAGAATTGTTGGTTTCGCTCCAATCAAAAGGATACAGCGGCGCCTGCTGGGGTTATGATTTTGATTGGCAGTCCCGCGCTTTCTTTTTACCTGCAAACACTCCGACAGTTGTTGCCACATCTTTTGTCGTTGAGGCATTGTTGAATGCTTATGAAATTACTAATACTCAGAGATATAAAGATATTGCCCTATCTTCCTCAGACTTTATAACCAAAGACTTGAACAGAATACAGTATGGAGATAATTTCATGTTCTCATACTCTCCGTTGGACCATAGAGCTGTTTATAACGCCACTTTATTAGGCAGTAAGACTTTATCCTTGATCTATCATTATACACACAACACCGATTTTAAGGAATTGGCAAAAAAATCAATTGCCGCCGTATGCTATAAACAAAATCCTGATGGTTCGTTTCCTCACAGTGAGCAAGTAGGCAATGAGTGGCGGGATAACTTTCATACCGGATTCAAACTTGAAAGCATAGCCATATATCAAGCATTATGCAATGATGACTCGTTTGATAACAACATAAACACAGGTTTCGCATATTGGATAAACAACTTTTTCATAAAGGACAAGGGTATCGCAAAATACTACGACACGGATAAAGACAACAATTTAATTGATTTACATTGTACGGCACAGGCAATTCCAACAATATATAAAACAAAAAAAATCTACGACTCATATAATCAGGAAATTATTGAAAATATTCTACAATGGAGCATAAACAACATGCAAGATAAACGCGGGTATTTCTACTTTCAAAAACGTGGAAAAACAATTAATAAAATTGCCTATATGCGCTGGCCCAATGCATGGATGTTTTATGGTATGAGTTATTGGATTAAATTTTTAGCTGAGAATGAACAAGATTAGATCTTTAATAAGGATTATTGTCATAACATTGAGACATTTTATGCTTTGTAATCTATATGGAATGCACATCAGCAAAAGCGCGCGGATAAGTTTTGGAGCAAAACTCGATAAAACAAATCCAAAAGGCATACATATTGGAAAAGAGTCCTATTTAGCATCTGGCTCCATAGTCTTCTCACATGATTTCTCAAGAGACTTACACAAAGACACTTATATCGGAGATCGTTGCTTCATCGGAGCCAATGCCATTATAATGTGCGGAATAACCATCGGGGACGAAGTGATTGTCGGCAGTGGCGCCATTGTAACTAAGGATGTTCCATCTAACTGTATTGTCGTTGGCAATCCCGCTAGAATAATCAAACAAAACATCCACACTAAAAGATTTGGACAACTTTCATGAAAAAAGTTTCACTAAACGGCGTAAAAGTCTACCCTTTCAACTCCAGTACCCAGTTACTGCAATTCGCTGACAGACACAAAGGCATACTTGTCGCCATCAACGCTGAGAAAATTCTCAATGCCACCGACCAGACTCGTGCCATAATCAACCGCAACATCGGCTACTGTGATGGAACCGGTGCCGTTATGGCCCTCAAGCAGAAAGGCCATGACGAGGTCTGCAAGATAGCCGGATGTGAGCTGTGGCTGGAAATGGTACACCAGTATCACGGCTCCAAAACATTCTACCTCGTAGGTGCCAAAGAAGAGGTCATAGAGGAAACCGTCGCAAAACTCCGCTCAGAATATCCGGACATCCGGATTCTTGGATACCGTAATGGATACTTGAGGACATCTGAGGAGAAAGAGGCCCTTATAGAGGACATCTCAACAAAGAAACCGGATATAGTGTTCGTAGCTATGGGATCTCCTAAGCAGGAGATGCTGATGGAAGAGATGCAGAAAAGGCATCAGGCCATATATCAAGGTCTTGGAGGCAGTTTTGATGTATACACCGACCACGTGGAGCGTGCTCCAAAATGGTGGCTGGACCACAATCTGGAATTCGCCTACCGCCTTATCCGGCAGCCCAAGCGCATCGGACGGCAGATCCATTTGGTGAGATTCGCATGGTGGCTTGTAATCAAGAAATTCAAATAGGTCAATTTATGAAAAGCGTAATGCTCACCTTCGGCACCCGCCCGGAGGCCATCAAGATGGCTCCTCTGGTAAGGGAATTCCGGAAGTATCCTGAAAAATTCAAAATCACGGTATGTGTCACGGGACAGCACCGGCAGATGCTGGACCAGGTACTGGACATCTTCGGTATCATACCTGATTATGACCTCAACATCATGAAGTCCGGCCAGGACCTCTATGATGTGACGGCAAGGGTTCTGACGGGAATGCGGGACATCCTGACAAGCAATGCTCCCGACATGGTTCTGGTCCACGGTGACACCACCACATCCACTGCCGCCGCCCTTGCTGCATTCTACCGTCAGATTCCGGTGGGGCACATCGAGGCAGGACTCAGGACCCACAACATATACAGTCCCTGGCCCGAGGAGATGAACCGGCAGCTCACAGGCCGTATCGCCTCATGGCATTTCTCCCCCACTCCGTTGAGCAGGGAGAACCTGCTTAGGGAAAATATCCCGGGGGAAAGAATCCTCGTCACCGGCAATACCGTGATAGACGCCCTCTACATGGTGGTGGAACGTATCAACACGGACCATAACCTCCGCAAATCCCTTGAGAAGGGCCTGCTGCAGGCAGGTTATGACACCTCCAGGCTCGAAGGAGGCAGACGCCTTGTACTGATCACCGGCCACCGGAGGGAGAATTTCGGGACGGGCTTCATCAATATCTGCGAGGCAATAAAGGAGTTGACCCGCAGATTCCCGGAAGTGGATTTCGTCTACCCCATGCACCTCAACCCCAATGTAAGGCAGCCGATCCACAAAGTATTCGGCGACAGTCTCCAAGGACTCGGCAATATGTTCTTCATCGAGCCGCTCGAGTATCTGAGTTTTGTACTCCTGATGGAGAGGTCCTGCCTGGTCCTCACCGACAGCGGGGGGATACAGGAGGAGGCCCCGGGACTCGGCAAACCGGTACTGGTCATGCGAGACACCACCGAGCGTCCCGAGGCGGTGGAAGCCGGAACAGTAAGACTGGTAGGAACCGATTACGGACGTATCACAAGCGAGGTATCCGCTCTGCTCAATGACAGCGCGGTATATGAGTCAATGAGCAAGGCGGTCAATCCATACGGTGACGGACAGGCCTGCCCGCGCATTGTCGGATTCATAGACAAAATCATCAATCAATAACAATTATCAACTCTTAATTCAAAACACAATGAAACGTTTCTACTTGGTAACTCTCACCGTTACCCTCCTGTCTGCCACAACACTGCTGGCACAGGAAAAGAAAGACACCTCTGCTGTCGATCCCAAGCCCAGCGTCGCGGGATTTGTCACCAATAAATTCTGGGACAACTGGGAGATTTCCATCGGAGGCGGTACCGGAGCAGCCCTCTTCGGCAAGCAGAACCTCGGATCCGCCGGTGACTACTTTGGCGGACTTGGAAGCATATCGGTGACCAAATGGCTTCACCCGGTATTCGGTCTGAGAGCCGTCCTCGAAGGCGGCAGTTACTCCAGCGTCAATGCTGACCTGGAGAAAAAGTCCTGGCCCTACATGGCCCTGCATGCTGACTTCATGATGAATCTGTCCAACTGGATAGGCGGTTACAAGGAACACCGCGTGTATTATGCCGTACCTTATTTCGGTATGGGCTACATGGCATCCAACATAGGCAGGAAAGCTCAGGAGGCCAATGATTTCCCTTACCTCAACCAGAACTTCGTAGTGTCCTATGGATTGTTGAACAAGTTCCGCGTATCCAACAGCATAGATGTCAATCTGGAAATTGGAGGCCTGCTGGGCAAGAATGATATAAGTCCAGTACGCACTAAAGAGTCCGGGCCTTTCCTCACATCTCTCAATGCCACTGTCGGCATATCCTACCGCTTCGGCAAGCGTGACTTTGAGCGCGGTGCAGCCGGCTACACTTTGGATGAGATTGAGGCACTGAAGAGGGAAGCCGAGAGGGCTGCAGAACAGGCTCAGGCACAGAATACTGTCAATGAAGACCTCAGCGACGATCTGGCCCAGGCACAGAAGGATGCGGCCGCAGCTCAGCAGCGTGCGGCACAGGCAGAGAAGCAGCTTGCTGATGCACAGGCAGAGCTGGAAGCCCTCAAGAAGCAGCAGGCCCTCGATGCCGCCACTCCGGAGGAGACCATCTTCTTCGGATATGAGGTATGGGGACTCGATGCTGTGGACATGACTGCACTGAAAGAACTGGCCGGGAAGATGCTCGCCGGTCCCAAGGACTATGTCTACACCATCACCGGATATGCTGACTTCTCCACAGGTGCCCGCAGCAACAACATTGCCATCGCACAGAAACGCGCACAGTCCGTATATGACTATCTCGTAAGCCTTGGTGTGCCCGCCGGACAGCTCACCTGTCAGGGTGCAGGCCCCGACGCACAGCCCTTCACCGGACGCGGCAACCAGTCCGTCACCATCAAATAATCTGGAATTTCAGACAGAACCCTATTTTAAGATTGTTATCCTTTCCAAAGAGGTTGTGTCGTAATGAAGTTTTACGGCGCAACCTCTTTTTCGTTTCGAATCCAGCCTTTAAATACCATCATCCAAAATACCGGCTAAAGACGGTGTGCATAATAGACAATCTGCCGCCTTACATTTGTTCTGCACAACTGTCAATATCTCAGCCATTTATCACAACAACCAAAGTTCAGATAGCCGTAGTAAGAGTACCATCTGAACTGGACATATTCACATAAACATCACAATTCCAGGAGATTAACCTTTCAAGTGATGTTCAGATGCGGGAGAGTCCGACCCGAAAGTCTGACCCGAAAGTCCCACCCGAGAGTCCGAACCCATGCGCAGAGTCCGAACCTGTACGGAAAATCCGAACCCATACGAAGAATCCTGACAGGTACGTACTTTTGCTGGTTTCGTATACAGAGACCAAGTGCTACAGTATAAAGGAGAAAGGGCATATGGCCAATGGCCGGAAGTCTGGACAACCGGTAGCCAGGACAATGGAATTTGAAGGCGGAAAACACCTTATTACAAAATCAGCTCCGCCTCCCCCGGTGCACAGAGGTCGCAGATACCGCATGGCCTGCACTGCTCCTGCCCGAAGTAGGCGGAGAGGCGGCGGGAGCGGCAGGCGGACTGGGCGGCGGAGCGGTCGCTGACCGGGGAGATGTAGGTGTACATGGCGTCGAGGCGCTCCTTGAAGAGGCGCTTGCGCTGCTCGTAGTTTTTCTCCGAAAGGTAGAGGTTGCGGGGGGTGAGGCGCTCTCCGGCAAAGCAGATGAGCGGGGAGCGGGCCCGCGGGATGTATTTCAGAACCCTGGAGCGGGACAGCTGGAGGAGCTTGAGCTTGACCACGCGGACAGGCTGCTGGATGACGCGGGCGACGTAGTCCTCGTCGATGGATACCAGGTGGGAGAACAGCCCGGGATAGATGCGCATGAGGGCCTTGACGAAGGTATCCAGGGACGGGTCCCGGAGCTGGATGCGGTAGAGATCGTCGCGGTTGACGGTGAAGGTGATGCGGGTCGGATTGTCTATCTCGTCGGTGACGCTCCAGTAACCGGCGGTCTCGATGTACTTGATGGCGTTGTAGGCTGTGGCGGCGTTGAGCCGGTAGCGGCGGACGAACTCCATGAGGTTGAACTTATAGACGGCTCCGGCCCCGTCCTCGTAGGCGATGTTGAAGAACTTGTACATCTTCTGGTAGATGTCCGCGATGTAGTCCAGGCCGGGGAAGGTGGTCTGATAGATGGCTTCGAGCCGCTTGAGGTCCGATTTGTTCCACAGCAGCACCGCCCATGAGCGCAGCCCGTCGCGTCCGGCCCGGCCGGCCTCCTGGTAGTAGGACTCCACGGCCTCGGGCACGTCAAAGTGGCAGACGAACCGCACGTCCGGCTTGTCGATGCCCATGCCGAAGGCATTGGTGGCGGCGATCACGCGCAGCTCTCCCCTCTTCCACCGCTCCTGCACGGCATTCCGTTCCTCCTTGCTCAGCCCCGCGTGGTAGAACCCTGCATCCACCCCCTGCGACTGCAGGAATGCCGCGATGTCCCGCGCCGCCTTCCTCTCCCGGACATACACTATTCCCGAACCCTGCACGGCGCGGCAGACTGCAAGCAGGGCTCCGAACTTATCTTCGGTCTTCCTTACTATATATGAGAGGTTGGGGCGCTCGAAGCCGGAGCAGATGATATTGTCCTTGGGAAAATGCAGTTTCTCCTCGATGTCCTTCGCGACTGACGGAGTGGCAGTGGCTGTCAGGGCGATTACCGGCACCCCGGGCAGCAGTTCCCGGATATCGGCTATCTGGAGGTAGTCCGGCCGGAAGTCGTAGCCCCACTGGGAGATGCAGTGTGCCTCGTCGACCACCAGGAAACTCACCTGCATCTTCTGCACCCTCTTCCGGAAAATCTCGGTGCGCAGGCGCTCTGGGGAGAGGTAGAGGAACTTGTAGTCGCCGTAGACGGCATTGTCGAGGGTGATGTCTATCTCCCTGCGGGTCATGCCGGAGTGGACGGCAAGGGCCTTGATGCCGCGGGCGCGGAGATTCTGTACCTGGTCCTTTATCAGGGATATAAGCGGAGACACGACGATGGCCAGGCCCTCCCGCATCATGGCCGGGAGCTGGAAGCACAGCGACTTTCCCCCTCCCGTCGGCAGGATGGCCAGCACGTCCTCTCCGGCCAGGGCGGAAGAGATTATCTCCTCCTGCTTGGGACGGAACGACGTGTATCCCCAGTATTTCCTCAATATTTCTTTCACTTTGGCAAAGATAATGAATATTTTGGCAAAATATTTGCATACGTGCGTGTGAACCTTAGAAATTGAAAGAACTGATTAATTAATTTAAGACGTAACACAATGGCTAAAATCGATTTAACCAAGTACGGTATCACCGGAACTCCCGAAATCATCTACAACCCCTCTTACGATGATCTCTACAAGGCTGAGATGGATCCCTCTCTCACAGGTTATGAGAAAGGTCAGCTGACTGAGCTCGGTGCCGTTAACGTAATGACCGGTATCTACACCGGACGCTCGCCTAAAGATAAATTTTTCGTAATGGACGAGACCTCCAAGGACACCGTATGGTGGACTTCGGACGCATACAAGAATGACAACAAGCCCGTGACCAAGGAGACTTGGAAAGTCCTCAAGGACCTCGCTTCCAAGGAACTTTCCGGCAAGAAGCTCTACGTGATGGATACCTTCTGCGGCGCCAACGAGAACACCCGCCAGAAGATCCGTTTCATCATGGAGGTGGCATGGCAGGCACACTTCGTAAAGAACATGTTCATCCGCCCCACCGAAGAGGAGCTGGCCAACTACGGCGAGCCTGACTTCGTAGTGCTCACAGCCTCCAAGGCCAAGGTAGAGAACTACAAGGAGCTCGGTCTGAACTCCGAGACAGCGGTAGTCTTCAACCTCACCGAGAAGATGCAGGTTATCCTGAACACCTGGTACGGCGGTGAGATGAAGAAGGGTATGTTCTCCTACATGAACTACCTCCTCCCTCTGCGCGGCATCGCTTCCATGCACTGCTCCGCCAACTGCGGCGAGGACGGCGACACAGCCATCTTCTTCGGTCTCTCCGGTACAGGTAAGACCACCCTCTCCACAGATCCCAAGCGCCGCCTGATCGGTGACGACGAGCACGGCTGGGACGATGACGGTATCTTCAACTTCGAGGGCGGCTGCTACGCCAAGGTAATCAACCTCTCCAAGGAGAACGAGCCCGACATCTACAACGCCATCCGCCGCGACGCTCTCCTCGAGAACGTGACCGTGGACGCCAACGGCAAGATCGACTTCGCCGACAAGAGCGTAACTGAGAACACCCGCGTATCCTACCCTATCTACCACATCAACAACATCGTTAAGCCCGTATCGAAGGCCGGCCACGCTTCGAAGGTCATCTTCCTGACCGCCGACGCATTCGGAGTACTTCCTCCCGTTTCCAAGCTGACCCCCGAGCAGACCAAATACTACTTCCTGAGCGGCTTCACCGCCAAGCTCGCTGGAACAGAGCGCGGTATCACAGAGCCTACCCCCACCTTCTCCGCATGCTTCGGAGCAGCATTCCTCTCCCTGCATCCTACCAAATACGGTGAGGAGCTCGTGAAGAGAATGGAGAAAGTCGGAGCTACCGCATATCTCGTGAACACCGGCTGGAACGGTACCGGCAAGCGTATCTCCATCAAGGATACCCGCGCTATCATCGACCGTATCCTCGACGGCAGCATGGACAAGGCTGAGACCACAACCATCCCTTACTTCAACCTTGCCATCCCTACCAAGCTCGACCAGGTGGACACCAACATCCTCGATCCCCGCAACACCTACGCTACTCCTGAGGAGTGGGAGGTTAAGGCCAAGGATCTCGCCGGACGCTTCATCAAGAACTTCGAGAAGTTCACCGGCAATGAGGCTGGAAAGGCTCTCGTGGCCGCCGGTCCTAAGTTGTAAATTTCTGACAGAATAAATAGAGGCTGTGCTGAGAGATTCCCGGCACAGCCTTTTTAGTTTTATGAAAATGAGACGAGCAATGCATATCGTACTTTATGTTCTGGCTGCGGTGGCGGCCGCATTCCTGATATTCCTGCTGACTGCTGTCATCACTGATTACCGGCCGGCCGAAAGGGAGGTGCTGCAGGACTTGTCCGGACTTTCAGATACCGGAGCGTCAGATATATCCGGAGACGGCTCTGCAGAGATTCTCCCGGACTCTCTCACGATTCTCTGCTGGAACATCGGCTACGGAGGTCTCGGGGACGACATGGACTTCTTCTACGACGGCGGCACGCAGGTTCGCACGTCCAGGGAGCGGACTCAGGCCAATATCGACGGCATCATAGCAGAGATACGCCGCCACAGCCCCGACATCATCCTCCTCCAGGAAGTGGACGAATGTTCCAGACGCACCTACCGCATCAACGAAGTGGAGATGCTGCGCGGGGCCTTCCCCGACTATCACATTTTCCTGGGGTACAATTACAAATCCTTCCTAGTCCCCATCCCCCTGAAAGCCCCGATGGGACGGGTCGCCAGCGGAGTGGTCCTGATGTCCCGCATTGCCCCGGAAGAGGTGGTCAGGTGGCAATACCCCTCCCGCTTCCCGTGGCCTGTCAGCATGTTCAACCTCAAGCGCTGCCTCCTTACAGCTACATTCCGCCTCGCTGACGGCAGCAGCCTCGTCATCGGCAACACCCACAACACCGCCTATGACACCGGAGGCATGCGCACCGCTGAGACCCGCTGGCTGGGCGGACTGACCGCCCGTCTCGCCTCGGAGGGTACCCCCTTCATCATCGGCGGCGACTGGAACCAGTTTCCGCCCGACTACACCCCCTCGGCGGCCGAGACCGACGACCCGCATTTTACCACCGTCGCCCTCGACACTGCCCTCCTCCAGGGCACCGGCCGCATCGCCTGGGACCCCTCGGCCAGGACCCTGCGCCACCTCAACATCCCCTACGGCCCGGAATCCGTCCTCACCGTCACCGATTATTTTTACATCTCCCCTGACATCCGGACAGACAGCGTCCGTACCATTGACCTAAGTTACAGATACTCAGACCACCAGCCTGTCCTACTAGTGACGTCAGAACTCCATTGAGAAGACCTCGGACCTGGGCAGACTGACCAGACGGAAGTCCTCGGGCACAGAGAGGCCCATGGACTCGAGGGTGTGGAGAGTGGAGGCATAGGCGAGGTCCGGAGTGTTGTTGTCCTTGCTGAGATGGCAGAGGAATATGCCGCGCAGACCGGGATGCCAGAGACGGCGGACGGCGGCGGCGCAGGCCTGGTTGCTGAGGTGCCCGCAGTCGCTGACGATGCGGGCCTTGAGGTCGGGAGGATAACTGCCGCCCATGAGCATGTCCAGGTCGTAGTTGGACTCTATGACCAGATAATCCGCCCCGGCGCACATATCGTATGCGTACTCCGGAACTTTCCCGAGGTCAGTCATGAACACGAAACTGGTTCCGAAGAAGTCCAGCCGGTATCCGAGCGTCTGCGTGGCGTCGTGCGGCACCTCGAAAGCCAGGCACCTTACGCCCCGCATCTCCGTCTCGAATCCGGGCCGGAGCACTCTGCGCGACCCGCCTATCTCCGGTCCGACAGCCTTATGCCGCGAGAGGGCATCGTGCAGCCGCGCCGTAGCGTACACCGGCACCGACAGCCGCTGGGCCACGGAAGCCAGTCCGCGGATATGGTCCACATGATCGTGGGTGACGAAAATCATCTCCACCGACGCGATATCCACACCGGCACCGGCAAGCCTGGACTTGACAGTCCGGAAACCCACCCCGGCATCCACTATCAGAGCCGTGCGCTCATCCCCTATGTAGTAACAGTTACCGTTGCTCCCGCTGGAGATACTCAGAAATCTTGCCATAAAGGTCTTCCTTGGAACTGAAGAGCAGCGAATGCAGACCCGCTGCCCGACCGGCCTCCACATTGGCCGGAGAATCATCTATGTACAGTGTCTCTTCGGGGATTATTCCGGAATCCGCGATCATCTTCCGGAAGATAGCCGGATCCGGCTTGGCCACCCGCATCTGATAGGACAGATACAGCCGCTCGAATATCTCCTTGACATCGTAGCCGCGGGCCCTGAAGAGCTTGCGGCAGTAGTTCATGCCGATAGGATTGGTGTTGCTGAGCAGCAGCATCCGGTACTCCTTCCTGAAGCGCAGGAGCGCGTCTATCCTGTCCTGGGGAATGCCGCAGAGAAAACAGTTCAGCGAATAGTCGATCTGCTCGTCCGTCACCACCCTGGGCTGACCGTCCGCCGTAGTCATGACAGCCCGCGAGCGTATGATGTCGCGGAACTGCGGTGCCGTTATCCGGCCGGTCTCGAACTTCTCGAAATACCCCACCTGCCGGTAGGAACGCAACACGTCCCCGAAATCCTTATAACCGACCACTTCGTTGAACGCCCTTATGCAGGCCACGCGGTTAAGGGGCACTATCACCCCGCCTAGATCGAAAACCAAATTCTTTATCATACTGTCTTCTCATTAAGTTTCAGGAAAGTAAAATCGTACGGAGGCCGGAATATCCCCTTTTCGGTGACGATACCGGCTATCAGGCCGGCAGGAGTCACGTCGAAGGCCGGATTGTAGACCATCACCCCTTCTGGGGCAATCCTCCTGGAAAAATACAGGTCCGTCACCTCGTCCCCCTGCCGCTGCTCCACCGGAATATCGGCTCCGGAGGCAGCCTCAGGATCAATGGAGGATGTCGGTCCCAATATATAAAAAGGTATGCCGTAGTACCGGGCCAGTATGGCCAGGGCACTCGTTCCTATCTTGTTGGCCGTGTCCCCGTTGCAGGCCACCCGGTCACATCCGGTGAAGACCAGGTCCACCCGGCCGGAGGCCATCAGGGAAGAGGCCATGCTGTCACATTCCAGGGTCACGTCCACCCCGGCTTTCTGCAGTTCGAAGGCGGTGATCCGTGCTCCCTGCATCAGCGGACGGGTCTCGTCGGCATAGACTCTCGGCGCCAGTCCCCGGCTGTGCGCCAGGTAGATGGGAGCCAGGGCCGTACCGTAGCGGGAGACGGCATAGTGCCCGGCATTGCAGTGGGTCAGGATTCCCATACCGGGACGGTCGATGAGTCCAGCGCCATACCCGGCTATCGCACGGCACATGGCCACGTCCTCGGCCTTTATCGCCTCCGCCTCGCTCCTGAGAGCCTCCAGCAACTGAGGAAGCCTCATGCCGGCACAGGCCGCGTACCTTCTCTCCATCCTGCTCAGTGCTGCGGAGAGATTGACTGCGGTAGGTCTGGCCGAGCAGAGGTAACGGCTGATACGGGAAAATTCCTCCGCGGCATGCCGGAAGTCGAACCCGGGTACTGTCACCTCCCTCCGGAACGCCACGTACAGCCCGTAAGCCGCCGCTATCCCTATTGCCGGCGCTCCCCTGACCCGCAGTTTCGCGATGGCCTCGTAGACCTGAGTCTCGTCCCTGAGCGTGAGGAATTTCTCCTCCCAGGGAAGCAGAGTCTGGTCCACTATCACCACCCCGTCACCCGCGGGCGTGAGGTCCACACTGTCGTATGCGAAAAGATCGTCCAGCTGCACTGCCGTGTCCTCCTCCCCGTCAGAGCCTCGATATAAGCTCGGTGAATATCACGGTCATACGGTCGGCGGCGGCATCCGCTGCGCGTACCACGTCGTCCCCGTTGTTCTCGAAGTCCTCAGCGTAGTCGTCATGAGCCTCGTTGGTGATGACGGACATACCGAAGACCGGAACGGAGCTGTGCCGGGCCACTATCACCTCGGGGATAGTGGACATGCCTATCGCGTCCGCTCCTATCAGACGGAAATACTTGTACTCCGAGGGAGTCTCGTAGCTCGGACCCGTACCGGCGAGATAGACGCCCTTCTTGAGTTCAATGCCCTTCTCCCGGCCTATCTCCTCGGCCAGGGCTATCAGCCTGGGGTCGTAGGGACGGGTCATGTCTGGGAAACGGGGGCCGAACTCATCGAGATTGGGACCGATGAGGGGGTTGGGCAGCTTGTTGATGTGGTCGCGGATAATCATAAGGTCGCCCACGTGAAAGTCAAAGTTCACTCCTCCGGCGGCGTTGGATACGAAGAGGGCCTTGATGCCCAGGCGGACCATCACCCGCACGGGGAGGGTCACCTTGTCCATGGGATAGCCCTCGTAGTAGTGGAAGCGGCCCTGCATGGCCATGACGGTCTTCCCGCCGAGGGTTCCGACGATGAAATTGCCCTTGTGGCCGATGGCCGTGGACTTCACGAAGCCCGGGACATCGGTGTAGGGTATCGTCAGAGGAGCCCCGATCCGGTCCGCCAGCTTGCCCAGACCGCTGCCCAGGATGAGGCCGATCTGGGGTCTGAGACCACCGAGACGGCCTTCGAGGTACTGTACCGCCTCGTTTATTATTGTCATTCTGTTGTCCATATCTTATGCATTTATTTTCCTTAAAAACCTTTCTGTCTCCTCCCTGGCCCTGGCGAGAATCTCTTCCTGTCCCTCTACCCTGCCGCCCTGCATGAGGATACGGCCGCCGCAGATGAGAGTGTCGATGCAGGAGGAGTTGGCCGAATAGATAAAATTGGCCTTGAAATTATGCGCCGGAACGAAGAAGGGCGAGGCCGTGTCCACCAGGATCAGGTCCGCGAGGGTTCCTTCCTCCACCTTTCCGGAGTTCAGGCCGAGGGCGCGGGCACCGTTGACCGTTCCCATGGCCAGCAGCTCGTCCAGGGGCAGGGCCGCCGGATCCTCCCTCCAGGCCTTCTGGGCCAGGGCGGCGGTCTTGAGGGCCTCGCGCAGGTCGAGATTGTTCGAGGAGCCGGCCCCGTCCGTACCCATGGTCACATTGGCACCGGCGTCGCGCAGCTCATTGTACCTGAACCGCCAGCCGGAGGCCAGCTTGAGGTTGGAGTTGACGTTGTGCACCACCGTAGTGCCGGAATCTCCCAGCAGCCGGACGTCCTCATCGCTCAGCCAGAGGGTGTGGGCTGCTGTCAGGTCGCGGCCCAGCAGCCCCATGTCGGCCAGACGACGGGTCGGAGAGACACCGTAGCGGGCCTGATGGGCCTCATTTTCCGTCCGTGTCTCGGAGAGATGGGTATGCAGCAGCAGTCCCCGGCTGCGGGCAAAATCCGCGGCCCAGAGCATATTGTCGTCGCTGACGGTATAGTGCGCGTGAATAGAGACTCCGAACCGGACCCTTGAGGACCAGGAACGGGACTCCGCGTACATTGCCTCACATTCCTCCCTCTGGAGCCTCTGCTTGTCGGGGTTGCCCCCGTCGAGGAAGCAGTAGGTCAGCCGGGCCCTCATCCCGCTGTCCTCCACGGCCTGAGCGGCGCGGTCTATCCTCCAGTACATGTCATTGAAGGCCACGGTGCCGGTGCGGATCATCTCCAGGCAGGCCAGGCGGGTCCCCCAATAGACCAGGTCGTCGTCCAGGGCCGTCTCAGCCTTCCATACGGCGTCGAGCCAGGCCTTCAGGGGCATGTCCTCGCAGATGCCGCGGAACAGGGTCATTCCGGCGTGGGTGTGCATATTGACAAAGGCCGGCAGCACGCTCATGCCGCGGCCGTCGAGTACCTGGATACCGTCCCCGCACTGAAGGGCGGAGCCTATGCGGGAGATTGTCCCGTCCTTTATATAAATGTCGCAGGAACAGCCCTCCAGAAGGACGTTCCTGAGCAGAAGATTTCCTTTCATATCATCCGTTTCACATCTGTCGCAAACAACAAATATAGGAATAAGTGGCGGAAATACGGAATTTTTTGCAAAGAATTTAAAATTTTAAGAAGCGGAGGCGCCGTTGATTAAATTTATAAGCAGATTAGATATTTTTGGTATATATTTCGTATATTTGCAGAATGTAAATAGAATTTTGCACGCAATGATAACAAAAGAGTTAATCGCGCCTAAAAGCATTGTGGTCGTCGGAGGTTCGGACGATGTCCACAAGCCGGGTGGAGCCACCCTCAAGAATCTTCTGAACACTCACTATGCCGGAGAGCTGTATGTCGTCAACCCCAAGTGCGACACGGCCCAGGGAGTCAAGTCCTACAGGGACATAGAGCTGCTTCCGTCCGTGGACTGCGCCATCCTCGCAATCCCCGCGAAGATGTGTCTGGCCACAGTGGAGACCCTCTGCAACAAGAAGGCCTGCAAGGCGATCATCATCCTCTCCGCCGGATTCAAGGAGGACAGCAAGGAGGGAGCCGAGTGGGAAAGAAAGATCACCCAGGTCTGCAACTCCACAGGCACCGCCCTCATCGGCCCCAACTGCGTGGGTGTGATGACTCAGCACTATATCGGAGCCTTCATCCAGCCCGTGCCCAAGATCAACCCCATGGGCGCGACCCTCATCTCCGGTTCCGGAGCGACCATCGTATTCATCCTCGAGGCCGCCATGCAGCTCGGCCTGCACTTCAACCAGGTGTTCTCCGTGGGCAACTGCGCCCAGATCGGAGTCGAGGACGCCCTCGAGTACATGGATGAGAACTACGTGCACGGCAAGAGCTCGCCCGTCATCATGCTGTACATCGAGAGCATGAACGATCCCGCCAAACTGGCCAGACACGCCAGGTCCCTCATCGCCAAGGGAGCTAGGATCGCTGCCATCAAGGCCGGATACAGTGAGGCAGGCAGCCGCGCCGCATCCTCGCACACCGGTGCTATGGCCTCACCCGACAAGGCCGTCAGCGCCCTCTTCCGCAAGACCGGCATCGTAAGGTGCTACAGCCGCACCGAGCTGGTGACAGTGGCCGCCGCCATGATGTACCCCGAGCCTCAGGGACGCAGGGTCGGCATCGTCACCCACGCCGGAGGTCCCGCAGTCATGCAGACCGACGTGCTCTCCTCCAACGGCATCGAGATACCCCGCCTCTCCGGTCCGAAGGCCGAGGAACTCCTCAAGAAGCTCTACATCGGCTCATCCACAGCCAACCCCATCGACTTCCTGGCCACCGGCACCGCAGAGCAGCTCGGCTACATCCTCGACGCCTGCGAGAACGATTTCGACGTGGACGCCATCACCATCATCTTCGGCAATCCCGGCCTGACCACTGTCTATGACGTGTACGACCTCATAGGCGAGAAGATCAGGGCCTCCCGCAAACCCATATACCCCGTCCTGCCCTCCGTGGTCAACGCCCACGACGAGATCCAGGCCTTCCACGACAAGGGCTTCATCAGTTTCCCCGACGAGGTGGCTCTCGGCTCGGCCATCGTGAAGATCATGAACCGGCCCAAGCCCATCGACGGATGCACCCTTCCGCCCGTGGACAAGAAGATGATCCGCGAGGTCATCGACTCCAACGGCAACGGCTATCTGGCCCCCGACCAGGTACAGCTCCTGCTCGACGCAGCCGGCATCAACCGCAGCCGCGAGTACGTGGTAAGCGAGCTGGGCGAGGCCATCGAGGCCGCCAAGGAGATCAAGTATCCCGTGGTCATGAAGGTAGTAGGTCCCATCCACAAGTCGGACGTAGGCGGAGTATCCCTCAACATCACTGACGACAATACCCTGACCTCCGAGTTCTACCGCATGATGCGCATCAAGGACGCTACTGGAGTCCTCCTGCAGCCGATGCTCAGCGGTACCGAGGTCTTCGTAGGCGCCAAGAGGGAAGAGAAGTTCGGCCATCTGCTCCTCTGCGGCCTGGGCGGTATCTACGTGGAGGCTCTCAACGATATCAGCTACGCACTCTCCCCTGTTTCGAAGATAGAGGCTGACGAGATGATCAGCGGACTCAGGAGCTTCAAGCTTCTCAAGGGCATCCGCGGCAAGGAAGGAGTCAACCTGGTACTCTTCAACGAGGTCATCCGCCGCGTGTCGGCTCTCTGCGCCGCCGCTCCGGAGATCTACGAGATGGACATCAATCCCCTGCTGGGCAACTCCAAATCCATCACTGCAGTGGACGCCCGCATAAGGATAGAAAAAGCAGACGCGGCAATATAAAACCCTGAACGAGATGAACAACCCATTCACTAGACTCAAGAACTGGTACTCTGAGCAGACTTCCACCGCCAAGGGATTCATCTGGATCGGGCTGCTGCTCATCATAGGCATCATCCTGCGCTGGGACTATATCAGCAGCAGGGTGGTGGCTGCATTCGGATTTTTAAACTTCAACCAATAACAAACACTAATTTTATGGCAACACAAGGAGCTATTGTAGTAGACAAAGAAAGGTGCAAGGGTTGCGGCGTATGCGTCGTAAACTGCCCCACCGAAGCCATTGCCCTGTCCCACGAGGTCAACGGCAAGGGTTACAACTTCCTTTCTCTGGTCAATCCCGAGAAATGCATCGGCTGCGCCAACTGCGCGACCGTATGTCCTGATTCAGTTATTACTGTTTATCGTGTTAAAATCTAAATTTTGAGAATATGGCAGAAAAGATTCTTATGAAAGGTAACGAGGCCATCGCATACGGAGCCATCGACTGCGGCTGCGACGGATACTTCGGATACCCTATCACCCCTCAGTCCGAGGTGATGGAAACCCTGATGAAAGTACAGCCCTGGGAGACCACCGGCATGGTAGTGCTCCAGGCCGAGAGTGAAACATCATCCATCAACATGGTATACGGCGGTGCCTGCTGCGGAAAGAAGGTCATGACCTCCTCCTCCAGCCCCGGTATCAGCCTCATGTGCGAGGGACTCAGCTACATCGCCGGCGCCGAGCTGCCCTGCGTGGTTGTGAACGTAATGCGCGGCGGTCCGGGACTCGGAACCATCCAGCCCAGCCAGGGAGACTACTTCCAGGCAGTGAAGGGCGGCGGACACGGTGACTATCATCCCATCGTACTCGCTCCCGCATCGGCTCAGGACATGTACGACTTCGTAGGCGAGGCCTTCGAGCTCGCGTTCAAGTACCGCAACCCTGCCATGATTCTCGGCGACGGTGTCATCGGACAGATGATGGAGAAAGTGGAGCTGCGTCCCGCCAAGCCCCGCCGCACTGAGGAGGAGATCCGTGCCCTGTGCGACTCCTGGGCAACCATCGGCAACAAGGGCCGTCACGGCAACACCATCACATCCCTCGCCCTCGACCCTCAGGTACAGGAGAACTTCAACATCAAGCTCCAGAAGAAGTACGCCGAGATCGAGGCCAACGAGGTCCGCTACTCGACCTACATGACCGACGACGCCGAGTACCTCATCGTAGCATTCGGCTGCATGTCCCGTATCGGCGAGAAGGTAGTCGAGCTGGCACGCGAGGAAGGCATCAAGCTCGGCCTGCTGCGTCCCATCACCCTCTATCCTTTCCCCAAGAAGGAGATCGACGCCCTGGTACCCCAGCTCAAGAACATCCTCTCCCTCGAGCTCAACGCAGGCCAGATGGTGGAGGACATCAGACTGATCGTCAACGGACGCATCCCCGTCAACTTCTACGGCCGTCAGGGCGGTATGATTCCTGACCCCGAGGAGATCCTGGAAGTCTTCAAAAAAACTATGTAAAAAAGGCAATCATGATGGATATTAACGAAATAATCAAACCTGAGAACAAGGTTTACGGGAAAACCCCCATACTCAAAGACAACATCCTCCATTACTGCCCCGGCTGCTCCCACGGTGTAGTCCACAAGATCATCGCCGAGGTCATCGAGGAGATGGGCATCCAGGACAAGACCATCGGTATCTCCCCTGTAGGATGCTCCGTATTCGCATACAACTATCTGGACATCGACTGGCAGCAGGCAGCCCACGGACGTGCTCCCGCCCTCGCCACAGCCACCAAGAGGCTGATGCCCGACAAATATGTCTTCACATACCAGGGTGACGGCGACCTCGCATCCATCGGTACAGCCGAGGTAATGCACGCCTGCAACCGCGGTGAGAACATCGTCATCATCTTCATCAACAACGCCATCTACGGTATGACCGGAGGCCAGATGGCCCCCACCACCCTCCTCGGACAGGTAACAGCCACCACTCCTTACGGACGTAAGGCCGAGCTCAACGGTTATCCCCTCAAGATTACCGAGCTCATCGCCCAGCTCGAAGGTACCTGCTACGTGACCCGTCAGTCCGTACAGAACCCCGCCGCAGTGCGCAAGACCAAGAAGGCCATCCGCAAGGCATTCGAGAACTCCATGATGAAGAAGGGAACCTCCTTCGTAGAGGTGGTCAGCACCTGCAACTCCGGTTGGAAGGTTACTCCCGTTCAGGCCAATAAGTGGATGGAGGAAAACATGTTTCCTTTTTATCCGTTAGGAGATATGAAGGATAGGTAATAAACGATTAAATATTTAGATAAAATATGAAAGAAGAAATCATCATAGCAGGATTCGGAGGACAGGGAGTCCTCTCCATGGGCAAGATTCTGGCCTACTCCGGTATCATGCAAGACCAGGAAGTGGCATGGATGCCCTCCTACGGCCCTGAAATGCGAGGCGGTACCTGCAACGTGAGCGTCATCCTCAGCGACAAGAAGATCAGTTCTCCTATCCTGAGCAAGTTCGACACCGCCATCATCCTCAACCAGCAGTCCCTCGACAAGTTCGAGTCGCGCATCAAGCCCGGCGGACTGCTCGTCTATGACCCCAACGGCATCACCCACCATCCGACCCGTACCGACATCCAGATCTACAAGATCGACGCCGCAGACGAGGCCGCCAAGATGGGCAACGCCAAGGCCTACAACATGATCGTCCTCGGAGCCTTCCTGAAGGTTAAGCCCATCGTCAAGATGGAGAACGTGACAGCCGGACTGAAAAAGTCCCTCCCTCCCCGTCACCACAACCTCATCCCGATGAACGAGCAGGCCATCAAGGTCGGCATGGAAGCCGCCGTTAAGGTCCGCTAACCGCCTTCCCGCGCAAACATTGAAGAATCCGGCAGAGACACCGCTCTCCGCCGGATTTTTCATTTCTCACCGCGCTCTCTTTTGACCGAGTGCCTCAGTTTCAGCACCGCAAAATTCAGTTCTATCTCAGTCTCAGTCCCGCTGGTATGCAATTCCTCACCGAACAGGTCTGCCATGATGTCCCCGCTTTTCTGCATCAAAGACTTCTGCGCATACTTATCGGGATTTGCCGAAAGTTCACCGATTGTCCGCGACAGTTCCCTCCACGGCCCTCTCACCTTTCAAGATTGTCGCCAACATATAGAGTCCCTTCTCTGTAAATGCTTTCGGAATTGTTCGACTTTTAGGATTGTTCCTTACTGCCTGATTAATTTCGCGTGTTTCCACTCCGTAAATCTCCGCCACTGCGAAGTCCAGAATAACATCCTGTCCTCTCAGACTGATAATCTTGTCTTTCACCGACTGCTGTTCCAGTATTCCCATATCTTGATTTTACCGCAAATTTATCTCCTTAGCCTGCTCCATTCTGTGAGCGGACCGGACAAATTCATGCCCGAATACAAAGTGTTCTACAACCAAATTATGTTCGCAGACATACCTCCTGCGGTTTCCTACCAGTCATGCTGCGCGAATGATGAATATATCTACCTGCTTTACAGCGGCATACCTGATGACAATACAGAAATCCGCAGGAGCAACGGCAGCATGACCTCATCAGTTCCCGATGCTGAGTCCAAAAATCTTCTCCTGCTTGTCATGGACTGGGACGGCAATCTCATCAAGGCATTCAGACCTGCCGGCCTCACCTCATATTCAGAAATCAGCTGCAGTCCGGCTCCAGGTATCATATACGCCACCACTCTTGACAGCGATATGACGCACCTCTCCATTCTGCGCTTCCGTCTCTTCTGATAGCAAGCTGACGGAACTCTCTCTCCGAACATCTCGCTCTATCGGCATCTTTCTTTTTCCACAACGGCAGTGTTTTCCGCGATTAGGTGCCGTTGTGGCACCACCATCTATGCTGCACCCTGTCTATAGGCCCTCTGGGAGGCATTGCCCTTCTACCTCCTTTCCGCAACGGCAGGGAATTGCGGGTTTTGCTGCCGTTGTGGCAGGAGGACGGAGAAGAGATGCCGCTCAGAAGGGCTGTGGCAGGGGTGCCGGGGAAATGCCGTTCCTCAACGGCACCGAACCGCGGGTTTTGCTGCCGTTGTGGTATCGGGGGTGATGTTTTTTTATAAATTTGCGCACACTTTAAAATAAAACGTATATGGCAACAGAAGATATCAAAGTAGGAATTTCCGCGACATCGACCACCAAGGTCTGCAAGGAGAACTGCGCCTCCCTCATGGGTTCGGGCGCACTGGACGTATTCGCAACACCGGCCGTAGTGGCCTACATGGAGATGGCCGCCTGCTATGCGGTCAACGGGCTGCTCGAAGAGGGACTCTCGACTGTAGGCACTAGGATAGACATCGCCCACATCAAGGCATCCCCTATCGGAGAGACCATTACCGCAACAGCCACACTCAAGGAGATTGACGGCCGCCGTCTGGTCTTCGACGTTACCGCCCGGGACTCCAAGGGCGAGATAGCGAACGGCACCCACGAACGCTTCATCATCAAGGTGGACAAGTTCCTGGCTAAGATTCAGTAGCACATCCAGAGGACATATTCCCGACCGAACTCCAGTTACATATCACTGTGAACAAGTTCAGTCCAGGATAAAGCAACACATCTCAGTCAGAACAATGAGCAGCACACCAGACAGCCCCAAACCCAAGGAAAGACCGGAAATCAAGCTCTTCGAGTCCATCCACGCCGGCTTCCCCTCCCCAGCGGAGGACATTCCCGGCACGGCCCTGGACATCAACAGGCTGGTCGTAAAGAACCCGGCCTCGACCTTCTTCGCCCGCGTCAGCGGAGACAGCATGGAGGGCGACGGCATCCGGGACGGGGACATACTGGTCATCGACAAATCGGAGGAACCGCACGACGGAGCCATCGCCGTATGCTTCATCAACGGAGAATTTACCGTCAAGCGGCTCTCCATCCATGACGACGGAAGCGTCACCCTGCTGCCCTCCAACCCTAAATACCGGGCCATCACCATCCGCGAGGGAGACGACCTAACAGTCTGGGGAATAGTCCGGTACGTCATCAAGAAAGTCTGACGGCCATGTACGCCCTGGCCGACTGCAACAACTTCTTCGTCAGCTGCGAGCGGGTCTTCCGGCCCGACCTCGAAGGCAGGCCTGTGGTCGTACTCTCCAACAACAACGGCTGCGCCATAGCCCGCTCTAACGAAGCCAAGCGCCTCGGCATCAAGATGGGTCAGCCGATGTTCGAATTCCGTCCCCTCATAGAGTCAGGAGCAGTAACCGTATTTTCCTCCAACTTCGCCCTCTACGGCGACATGTCCCGCCGCGTCCAGCAGACCCTCTCCCGCTTCGCCCCGGCCATCGAGGTCTACTCCATAGACGAGTCCTTCATCGACCTGACCGGCCTGAGTCCGGACACAGACTTCGACCTCTGGGCCAAGACAGTGTCCAGAGAATGCCGCCGCTGCACCGGCATCCCCGTAAGCGTAGGCGTCTCCCCCACCAAGACCCTGGCGAAGATAGCCTCGAAGCTCTGCAAGCAGTACCCGGCCACAAGAGGCGGATGCTGGATGCACCGGCAGCAGGATGTGGAGAAAGTCCTGAAAAAATTCCCGATAGAGGACATCTGGGGCATCGGCCGCCGCTACACCAAGCGGTTCAAGGGCTATTTCGGGATGAGCACCGCCTGGGACTTCTACACCCGGGACGAGTCATGGGTCAATGCCGAGATGGGCATCGGCGGAGTCCGGACATGGCAGGAACTCCACGGCATACCCTGCATCAGCTTCGAGGACACCGCCCAGGCGAAGAAACAGATCATGATCTCCAGGACATTCGCCAAGGAGATTACAGACCTGGACGAACTCTCCGCCCAGGTATCCATGTTCTGCTCCATGGCCGTGGAGAAACTGCGGAAACAGGGTTCCTGCTGCGGCAATGTAACCGTATTCATCATGACCAACCGCTTCCACCGCGACAGCGCTCGCGAACAGTTCGAAAGCCGCATCGTCCAGTTCCCGACAGACACCGACAGCACGCTGGAAATCAACACCGCCGTTATGCGCACCACCCAGGAAATGTACAGGGACGGATACGGCTACAAACGGGCAGGAGTCATGCTGGGAGACATCATCCCCGCGGGCAAGGTCCAGCTCTCCTTCTTCGACAACGTGGACCGCGAGCGGCACTCCCGCCTGATGAGCGTCATGGACAGCATCAACCGGAAGGAGGGGCGCAACACCATAGGAGTGGCCTCCCAGTCCCTGGAGGGTATAAAAATGAACAGGGAGCACCTATCTCCCTGTTACACTACCGAGTGGAATGAAATCCTCACTGTTCACTGTTAATACGCAGAGCCGGTACCATCTGCCGGATCTGCCGGCCATGCGCCCGGACTGTCCTTGAACTCAAAATAGAATCTCATATTATGAAATACCATTACCGCCTCACGCACAGCGCCGTTTTCCCCAGTTAACGTGAAACGGACCTGACCATGATACACATCTCCTGCAACCGTTGACGGCCACCGTGAATAGGTATAAGGTCCACTATAATAAACTGTGTCCCTCACTCCTTGAACGTCTGCAGCAGGGGAGGTGAAAAGAATCTCCGATTCTCCCGTCTCTGTCGATGAGCCGTCTTCCTCAAGAATATAAGACACATCCTCCGACAAGAGGAATCTTATCTCAAGAATCTCCCCCCTGGCCTCATTTGTTCCTATCCATACAGTTCCGGCTACAGTCCCGGGCGGTCCGTCACCTCTCCATGCCTTATTGCACGAGACCAACAGAAACAAAACTGGCAGCAGCAGAATGACAACCCGTTTCACTGTCATCTGTATTACTTGGCAAATGCTACTGAACGGGTCTCACGGATAACCGTAATCTTTACCTGACCGGGATACACCATCTCGTTCTGAATCTTCCTGGCTATCTCATTGGACAGCATCTCGGATTCAGCATCGGATACCTGATCGGCACCCACGATAACTCTCAATTCACGGCCGGCCTGTATTGCATAGGTCTTGGTGACCCCAGGATAAGAAAGAGCTATCGCTTCCATATCCTTAAGACGCTTGATATACGACTCTATCACTTCACGGCGTGCCCCGGGACGAGCTCCGGAAATAGCATCACCGACAAGTACAATAGGAGAAATGAGTGATGACATTTCTACTTCCTCATGATGCGCTCCGATAGCATTGCAGATTTCCGGCTTTTCCTTATATTTCTCCGCCAGTTTCATACCCAGAATGGCATGAGGCAGCTCAGAATCTTCCTCTGACACTTTTCCGATATCATGCAGGAGACCGGCACGTTTTGCCAGCTTGGGATTCAGGCCGAGCTCTGCTGCCATCGTCGCGCAGATATTGGCTACTTCGCGCGAGTGCTGCAACAGATTCTGACCGTACGAAGAACGATATTTCATCCTGCCGACCAGTTTTACCAGTTCTGCATGCAGACCATGAATACCGAGATCTATACATGTCCTCTTTCCTGTCTCCATTATCTCGTCATCAAGCTGCTTGCGGACCTTCTCCACCACTTCCTCGATACGGGCCGGGTGGATACGGCCATCCGTCACAAGCTGATGTAGTGCCAGGCGGGCTACCTCCCTGCGGACGGGATCAAATGCAGAGAGCAATATCGCCTCAGGAGTGTCATCCACGACAATCTCAACTCCTGTTGCAGCCTCCAGCGCACGTATGTTACGTCCCTCGCGTCCGATGATACGGCCTTTCATCTCATCATTCTCAATGTTGAACACTGTGACGGCATTCTCAATGGCTGTTTCCGGAGCTATACGCTGAATAGTGTTGATAACAACTCTCTTCGCTTCCTTGCTGGCATTCATACGTGCTTCATCCATAACATCATTGATGTAAGACATCGCCTGGGTCTTGGCCTCTTCCTTCATGGTCTCGATCAGCATTTCCTTGGCTTCTGCTGCCGACATGCCGGCAAGATTCTCTATCTTCTCGACTGCCTCTTTGTGAAGCCTGTCGTATTCCTCAGCTTTACGGCTGACTACATCCATCTGAGCCTTTAGATTCTCACGGATACTTTCCGCCTCCGACTGCTTACGCTGAAGTTCGGAGAACTGCTGCTTCATCTGGAGCTCACGCTGTTTGAGTTTGTTCTCAGTTTGTTGAATCTGCTGATTCTTCTCGTTGATATAGCGCTCATGCTCGCTCTTAAGCTGGAGGAACTTCTCTTTTGCCTGGAAAATTTTTTCCTTCTTGATGTTCTCTCCCTCAGTCTCGGCTTCCTTTAGAATCTTGTCAGCCTCTTTTCTGCGGATCGAGTTTATAACTAAAACAGTCGCAATCACAGCCACTGAGGCGACTGCGACTAAAAGAACAATTACTAAAATGATATTCATATCGCGTCTTTAAATATATTGAGTTAAAATTCTCAACTTTAAAAAGAACTACAACATGAAGATATGAAAAAGCCGTTAGATCACTGTTTATCAGAAAAACCTAAAAAAATAGGATTTGAGCTCCGATTACGGAATCAGACTTCCAACGTCCAGTAAAAACCGAATCCCCTTGCGGGTAACCCAGGCCTGCCTTCATCCATCGAGTTGGCTCAGGATTGTAAATAATGTTGATTTTCGCAAAGAGCGGTCTAACGGCTGGTAAGCTATTTCACATCATTTTCTATATACTCATCCAACTGCCTGTCTAACTGCTGAATGTCTCTGATCATGCGTCCTGGCACATCGTCCATCCTCGTCTTTTCCAACAGGACTGCAAACTGTATCAGTACCACGGTAAGCGCATCCTGATTATCCCTGAAGCTGTGCCTCTGCCTCAATTCTGCAAGTTTATCGGAGATGTTCCTGACAGCATTCCGCATCATAGCTTCTTCCTCGGGGAACACCCTGTAAGTAAACTTCCTGTCCAATATCGTGAAGTTACATAAAAACTTTCCGTCTTCAGCCATATCAGTCATTCAACAAGGTTATACATCTGTCTATCTCCCGCACCAGTCTTCCGATATTCTGCTTAGCTTCCTTCATGTCCACGGCAGATGCCGCAAAGGCTCCTGCCACCTGCAATTTATCTATCTTCTGTTCTAATTCTTTAATTTTGTTATTACTGTCATTCAATTTATTCCTGCAGTTTTCAATCTCAGCATCCCTTTGCTCCAATGCCACTTCCAGTTCTCTGTTCCTGGCAAGCAGGGTCTCGTATCTGGATATTATAAGCTCTATCTTTTTTTTGTGAGCATCGAGTACTATTTTGTAACTTTCGTCCATATTAAAAACTTGCAGGGCCACAAAGTTACAAAAATTATCTTACAAAATGCCAGGAACCTGTCATTTTCTCATCAGCGATTTTCCTCGGATCGATATCTTTCTGATTCTCAATAAAATCACAAAGCATCACGCGTATCTCAGGATAAATCTCAATCACCCGTCCGGTCATCTCATCCCTGTCCAGTCCTGCCTCGGCCAGCAATCCGCCGGCACCGCTGGCTCTATATGATGTCATCGCCACTTTATAACGCCGTGTCGGATCAAAGGAAGTTCCGTCCCACATGGAAATAATCCGGATGCGCCTGCCTTTCTCCGCTGAAGGATCGACCGTATAAATCAATCCTCCGGCCGTATCATAATTGTAGAGAAAGTCTGACCCGGTAATCCGCTTGTCATAAGCACCTTCCAGATAATCGAGCACCTCCTGGCCGGTCATTTCCACGACATACAGCAGATTCTCAAAACGGTAAAGGGTAAACAAATCGTTGAATTTCAAATCCCCGGCCGGCATCACACCCTCCGACACCAAGGGTGCGGTAAATGATATCTCCACACCGGGACACGAAAGCTGCACATAATGTATCAGTGCCAGATAATCCGAGCGGCAGTCCTGCCTGTAACTCAGGTCAAGGGGAGAAGTCAAACGGCCTATCACTCTATTTGAGAAGTCGTACACCTTCTGCCACTCCTCTCCGAACTCAGTCATGTAACGCCCGGACGGCTGCAGATGCGCGACATCTTCCACAGAAGGACTTATTTCCAATGATATAAGCCTGTTACCTTTCTTGACCGCGGTTATGCTCAGACGCGACAGTGCCCTAGCCTTAGAACCGGACTCCACCACACATACGCTATCTCCGCCAGCACCCATAACCTTAGTCGCCAAACGCTTATGGTCATGCGAAGATATCACGGCGTCTATACCGGGGACATGAGCAGCAAGATACAGCGCATTGTTCTCTATGCTTGGTACGTCCTCCGCTCCCAGGCCGCAATGCACCGCCAGAATAACGACATCGGGGCTCTCCCGATGCCTGACCTCTCTGACCAGGGACGCTGCAATAGAATCTACCGGAATGAAATCAATACCTTCGTACTTGTCAGGAGATATCCAGGACTTGACATTCGGATTGGTAAAGCCGATGACAGCCACACGCAGACCGTCGCGTTCCAGCACAGTATAACGGTCAAAATAAGCTTCTCCGTCCGACACCTTTACTGCATTGGCCGCAAGATAGGGGCAGCCCAGTTCCCGGGCAATGCGGTCATAGACCGGATGGCCGGCTTCCAGGTCATGGTTGCCCACTACCACCGCATCATAATCCATAAAATTGAACACGCGGCTCACAAGGTGGTTCTCTTCTGTCGAATCCACATAATTAAAATAATAAGTGGCATTATCCCCCTGCAGATGATCTCCGCAGTCAATCAGTATCACATTGTCATCTCCTGCAGCCTCTCTGAGACTGTCCATATACGAACATACGGAAGCCAGGGAAGAATGCGCGGCGGCACCTTCTGTATAACCTTTGGGAAATATTGCGCCATGAGTATCATTGGTGGCTGCAAGCTCTACCCTGACAGTCCGTTCCACGCATGAACCGAGAAGAACTGAGAGAGCCGTAACGGTAATAAGAATATAAAATCTATTCATATTTTTAAAAATAATTTTATTTCAATAAAAATTCATCCGAATCCATCCACGCCGGAAATTTCTCACGGAAACGGCGCAGTTCATGGATATCCAGCCCGGCTTGGAGAAATCCACCGCCACAGCCAGTTGCATCGTCCGGCTGGAAAATTCCGACGGAACGGCCTTTGTAATCAACTATCAACGACCCTCCACAATAGCTGTTCTCGGGACTCTCTCCTACCCTGTTGCAGAAAATAGTCCATGCCTGGTTCTCGACAGCCCGGGCATGAACTAGAATGGAAGCGGCTGTCATCCGTGAAGAGGGCCAGGACGCAACATTCAACAGCACATCGTAATCACATTCAGCCGTTCGCCTGGACCACACCGGAAAACGAAGGTCATAGCAGATATTCAGGCATATCCTCCACCCGAGATATTCCACCGTACGGCGTGTGCTTCCGGAAGCGAAAACTTCGTTTTCCCCGCTCATCCGGAACAGATGACGCTTGTCGTAGGATTCAGTCCTTCCATCTGGGCAGATGAAATACATACGGTTGACCACCCTCTCTCCGGTTCTTACCGGCACCGAGCCTGTCACCGCGGCACCGGACGACCCGGCCAGCGCCTGCATCCACCGCATGGTAGGACCATCAGGATCCTCAGCCATAGCGGTGTTGGACGTAAAGCCTGTGCAGAAAAATTCCGGCAGGACAATCAGGTCCGGATGGGTGTCTTCCCGGCATCGTCTCAGATAACTGTCGATAAATGACTTCAGGCGAAGCCGGTTCTCATCAGGATTTTCCCAGACCACTCCGCACTGGCATACTGCAACATTCAGAAGTTCTTTCATCTGACAGCCTCTTTTTTAAATATACGGTCCACAATCAGCGCTATGGCACCGTCACCTGTCACGTTGCAGGCCGTACCGAAGCTGTCCATAGCTATATACAGAGCAATCATAAGCCCTTGCATATCCTCATTGAAACCCAGAATGGAGTCTATAATTCCGATAGAAGCCATTATCGCTCCGCCGGGTACTCCTGGAGCTGCCACCATGGCTATACCGAGCATAAAAATAAACTCAGTGTATAAGCCCGGATCTGTAGGCATCCCTGTCATGAACGAAATGGCAAAGGCGCAGGCTACAATCTTGAGAGTACTGCCCGAGAGATGAATGGTTCCGCAGAGAGGTATAACAAAGTCCGCTACCTCTGCCCTCACACCGTTCTTTTTAGCCTGTGCCAGGGTTACAGGGATGGTCGCAGCTGAAGACTGCGTGCCGAGAGCAGTCATATAGGCCGGCAGCATAGTCCTGAGACAGCGGAGCGGATTCTTGCCCGCCACTGCGCCGGCTATGCAGAACTGAATCAGCAGGAGAGCAATATGGAGGACAAATATCACAATTATCACTTTCAGGAACAGGCTTACTATCATCATCACTGTACCCTCCACACCCATTTTGAGGAAAATACCGAAAATATAAAGTGGCAACAGAGGAATTATCACCTTACGTATCACCAGCATAATCACCTCCCTGAACTCGCACAGCATCGTCCTGAACACATTTCCTTTCACTGATGCCAGGGCCAGACCAAGCACAAATGACAGGATAAGGGCCGACATAACCCCGAACAACGGCGGCATGTCTATGACAAAGTATGGTTCCAGCCCTTCTGCAGCTGCAAGAGCCTCACTGGAAGAAAAAGAGCTATAATCCAGAATAAGAGGATAAGTCACACTGCAGACTCCGTATGAAAAATATCCGGAAAGCACAGTCGAGCCGTAAGCCAACAGTGTTGTTACACCCAACATCCTGCCGGCTCCCCTTCCGAGTTCGGCGATACCCGGAGCCACGAGACCGAGAATAAGCAGAGGTATTATGAAATTCAGGAAATTACCGAACAGGGAATTGAATGTCACGAATACGCGGGCCAGCGCATCAGGGAAAAAATATGAACAGCCTATGCCAAGCAGGATAGCTATTACTATCTTGAGCAGAAGCGACATCTTGATACGTTTCATATATAATTTATAGGTGTATTAGGAATTTTGGCCGAAGATACGAATATTTTCCTACCTTTGTATGAGTGTAATCAAAATGTATCATGGAACACCGAAAGATAGTTATCATACCTACTTACAACGAGAAAGAGAATATCGGGAAAATGATCCGCAAAGTCCGCTCCCTGGACGGAGACTTCCACATCCTGGTGGTGGACGACGGCTCCCCGGACGGCACAGGAGCTATTGTCAAGGACATGCAGACTGAATTCCAGGACACACTGTTCATACTTGAACGCTCCGGGAAACAGGGTCTCGGCACAGCCTATAAAGCCGGTTTCCGCTGGTGCCTTGACCACGGCTACGATTACATCTTCGAGATGGACGCCGACTTCTCCCACAACCCCGAGGACCTTATCCGCCTATACAACGCATGCGCCCAAGGCGGTGCCGACATGTCCATCGGTTCCCGCTATGTAAAGGGCATCGCCGTAAGAGACTGGCCGCTGAGCCGCATAATGATATCCTACGGTGCCTCTTTCTACGTAAGGACTGTCCTTGGCATGAAGGTCTACGACTCCACGGCCGGTTTCGTCTGCTACAGCAGCAAGGTGCTCCGCACCATCGACCTGGACCGGGTTCTTATGAAAGGTTATGGCTTCCAGATAGAGATGAAATACAATGCGTGGAAACTTGGGTTCAAGATAAAGGAGGTGCCCATCATCTTCACAGACCGCAAAGAGGGTAAATCCAAGATGAGCAGTTCCATTTTCGGAGAGGCTTTCCGCGGAGTCCTGGCCCTGCGTTTCAGAAAGATTGTTCCCAACTCTGAATCCGACCGGCGATGAACGGGAGAACTCTCATCCGTGACACACGGATCGTCAACGAGGACAGTATCCGGAAAGGCAGCGTATTGGTTGAAAACGGTTTTATCTCCAAGATATTATTCAGCGCCAGTGATGGATACTGTTCAGCGGTGCAGGAAATTGCGGCATCAGCGGAAGAGATTGTCGACTGCGGTCCGGACACTCTGCTTCTCCCCGGTGTCATCGATGACCAGGTGCATTTCCGCGAGCCCGGGGCTACGTCCAAGGGCTGCATAGCATCCGAAAGCGCAGCGGCAGTCCTGGGCGGTACTACCTCATTCATGGACATGCCCAACAACAATCCCCCGGCCACGACCATCTCCTCCCTGGAACAGAAATACGACACAGCATCCAGGGACTCACTGGCCAACTACTCCTTCTATCTAGGAGCTACCAATGACAATCTCGACCAGCTCAAGCAGGCAGACCCGCATCATATCTGCGGCATCAAGGTATTCATGGGCTCATCCACCGGCAACATGCTGGTAGACTCACAGGAAACCCTGGAAGAAATATTCTCCCTGCCAGACCGGTTGATTGCAACTCACTGTGAAGACGAGTCCACCATCCGCAACAATATGTCAGATGCCAGAGCCCGATACGGAGACAGCAGCATCCCGTTCAGTGCCCATCCTCTGATCCGCAGCCGGGAAGCATGCATTCTATCATCCTCCAAAGCCATAGAAATGGCCAAAAGGCACGGTACCCGCCTGCATGTACTCCATATCAGCACAGCAGATGAATTGAGAGCCATAAAAGAGGCCCGAAAGGCACATCCGGGCATAAGCGCGGAAGTATGCGTCCACTACATGTGGTTTGACGACAACGACTATGACCGCTACGGTTCCCTCATCAAATGCAATCCGTCCATAAAGGCACCTGCAGACCGCGAAGCCATCACCGCCGCAGTACGCGAAGGTACGGTACAGGCTGTCGCAACAGATCATGCCCCTCACCTTTTTGCCGAAAAGATGAATGACTACCTCCACGCTCCCTCCGGCCTGCCCACCGTCCAGCACTCATTGGTGATGATGCTCCAGCTTGCTGAACGCGGCTGCTTCCCCATAACACAGGTAGTCCGGATGATGTCCCACTCACCAGCATGCCTTTTCCGAATCGACCGCCGCGGCTATATACGTGAGGGTTATTACGCAGACCTGGTTATTGTCCGACGCGCCCCATGGACTGTATCCAAAGCAAATATCGCTTACCGATGCGGATGGTCACCGCTCGAAGGCGTTACATTTGACTGGGCCGTGACAGACACATTCGTCAACGGTACAAGAACTGTGCGCGGAGGTCATCTCACCGGCCGGCGCAATCCCTCACGGCTGGTATTCCTATAAGCCGAAAAGATAAAATACCGAACCGACAGCTATTGCAAACACAGCATTTATCACCTTAGCGACTACAAAACTGCGGGTACTGGATGCCAGAAGAGGCAGAGATGTATGTCCGTCCTGGGACATAGAGCTCGTCAGCAGCACTGAAAACGGCACATTTCCTCCCGCAAACAGAAAAATGAAAATCATATGCGGGCCAGACTCCGGTATCATTCCGACCAGCGCGGCAAGAATCAGTAAATAATACGTATTGTCGCGGAGCCAGTCTTCCACATTGACATAATGCATTCCTACGGATATGACAGCCAAAGCCCCTGCCGTCCACAGGAAGGTCTTGAGAGCATGTTTGCAGATGACATGACGCCAAAGATGTTCACGAACAAAATGTTCAGAAGATGCAGCTACCTGAAGTGCGACGAAAAGGCTGAGAACAGCAAACAGCACATTCATCCATCTCTCACTAAGAAAGTTGAATGGCAGACTGCCTGCATGAGCGCCATCCGCAGAGACAGCAGCGGGGAGTCCCGCAGCAGCCGATGCAGCATCTCCGACATGTTCATGCTCAAGTATTCCCGTAAAAACAGAGAACGCGAATAGCAGTATACCTGCTATCAGGACAATCCTCTCCCATCCGGCTGAACGCATGACACGGTAAGATGAGAGGCGGAAAATTCTGGGGAATTCCCCTTTATTGGCTTCATGTATCTCGAAGCCTGGCACACAGCTCACACGAAGTGGATGCCTGCGGAAAATAAAATCTGTCAGAAGTCCGCATATCAAGGCCAATACGAACAGGATTCCGAAAAGAGCCAGGGCCTGACTGGGTATCATGGCCAGCATCACGAAGGCCTCGTCTCCGGAAGAGGAAATCATCGCGGCTACCAAGGCCCCAAGGCTGATAATACCGTGTGAATACAATGAAACAGCCGCGAAGCCGCCGATACAGCCCGGTATCAGGCCCAGCAGCGAGCCGGCCATAACCTGCCTGAGCGGCGAGCCCTGCAGCCGGCCGAACCAGCGCCCTGCCGAAGCCACGTTGACATACTCTATCATGATCATCATCACCATCACCAAAGAGGTAATGAGCCATGAATTGAGCAGGACATCCTTGAGAATATGCCAGAACATCTGTTACCTGCGGTAGAGTTTGAGCAGTTCTCCGGCGGCCGAGAACGAGTCGATCTTGCCGTCAAGCACAGCCCTCTCGTAGTCGGGCAGGGCCGCGGCCACGGACGGGTCCTCGTAGAACATGTCGCGCAGAGAGTTGTTGATGGTCTCGTACATCCAGTAGCGGTCCTGCTCCAGACGCCTCTTCCAGTAGTAGCCGTTACCCTTGACCAGCTTGAAGTATTTCTCCATCATGGCCCAGATATCCTCCAGACCGGTCTTCTCTACAGAGGAGGCGGTCAGAGCTGTGGGAGCCCAGCCGGACTCGGTGGGCGGGAAGAGGTGAAGGGCGTTGGAATAGAGGGCGCGGGCCATGTTGGCCTTGTCGATATTGTTGCCGTCAGCCTTGTTCACGGTTATCAGATCCGACATCTCCATCACACCGCGCTTGATGCCCTGGAGGTCGTCTCCGGCACCGGAGATAAGGATAAGCAGGAAGAAATCGCTCATCGAGTGGACGGCTGTCTCGGACTGGCCCACGCCCACGGTCTCGATGAACACCACGTCATAGCCGGCGGCCTCGCACAGCAGGATGGTCTCGCGGGTCTTGCGGGCCACGCCGCCGAGAGAGCCGGCGGATGGACTGGGACGGATGAAGGCCTTGGGGTTGTTGCAGAGGGTCTCCATACGGGTCTTGTCACCGAGAATACTGCCCTTGGTCTTCTCACTGCTGGGGTCGATGGCCAGGACGGCGAGACGATGGCCCTTGGCTGTAACCAAGTTACCGAATGCCTCGATAAAGGTACTCTTTCCGGCCCCGGGCACACCGGTGATGCCGATACGCATCGACTCCTTGCGCTTGGAGTGCTCGAGACAGCGCACTATCAGCTCGTGTGCCATGTCCCTGTGCTCGGGCAGAGAGCTCTCCACCAGGGTTATGGCCTGGCTGAGGACTATAGTGTTGCCCTCGAGTATACCTTTCATATAGTCTTCCACCGTCATGGCGGCACGCCTGCGACGGACGATGTTGCTGAGATATGGATTCACAATAGGCGGCTGCTCTATCCCGTCGTTCATCACCAGTGCCGAGTCATCGTGATGATACTCGTCGAAGAAGTCGCCCTGTCTGTCTGATTTATTGTTCATGATATATATCTATTTTACGGTATAAATAATAAACAGGTTGATAATAGGCCTTGTCGGCGAATTGGTTATCAGCGTCAGAATGTTGAGAATCTCTCCACTCTGCCCGTGAGTATCGACTTTGACTCTCACGGCTTCTGTCTCACCGAAAGGCACAGGATCCGGCAACGTTACACTTACCCCGCCTTCACTGGCATCCGCCTTGTATATTCTGAAAGAATCCTTTCCTATGTTCTTTACAACAAACTCTTCGCTAAGCACGCTTCCGGCTTCCACCACTCCAAGTTCCAAAGATGATGTTTCAAACTGCGGCAAGGCACCGGCCCTCTTCTGACTTTCCGACAACGATGTGAAATTTTCCTTAATAAGGGCTTCAACTGTAAGAACCTTCGTATACTTCTTTCCATCCACTACAGCAGAGAATGTAAACGGGGTCTTGCCCCACTGTTCTCCATCTGTGTTACGAGTATCTATCATGCAGTTGATCCTGGCCTTGGAACGGGCCGGTATGGTCGAGCCGGCCATGGACACTTTCAGTCCTGGAGTCATGTCTGTAAATCTGACCTCCACCTGACGGCCGGAGGTATTGGCCACCTCCACCTCGACACTGCGTGCAAGGCCCTGCTCTATCTGGCCGATTGACACAGATGCTTCTCTGAAACCGAGCGGGCCACTGGACACGGGGAAAAGCTCAGAAAGACTCTTGGGCTTGTCGTGCACCACACCCTTAACCTTCAGTATCACCGGCTTACTCAATCCTGAAACATAGACGGTCACTGATTTACTGAAAGGGTAAGGCCCCTGGTCATTGGAAAACACCACTTTTACAGTGCCTGTCTCGCCAGGTCTTATAGGAGATTCGGTCCAGGTGGGCTCGGTGCATCCGCAGGAAGTGATTACACGATGGATCACCACCGGTATGTCACCTATATTTTTCATGGTGAAAGTACACGACTGCGGTCCGTCGGAAAGCATGATATCTCCGAAATCATAAACTATCTTATCAAATGACACAGTCTGCTCGAAAATATTCTGAGCCTCTGCCCTGAAAGCATCCGCACACAGAGCACAGAACACAGCGACAGCACTGAGAATCAAACGGTTTTTCATTTCAACACTATGGGCATTATGTTTTGTAGCGCAAAGATAATCTTTTCAGAAAAATTTGACTATATTTGCAGGGTATTTTAATAACACAACTACTACATTTTATGGCACACAAAATTGATCCTGATGCTTGCGTAGCATGTGGCTCCTGCATTGACGAATGCCCTGTTGGAGCTATCTCCGCCGGAGATGTTTATTCGATTGATCCTGATACCTGCGCCGATTGCGGTACATGCGTGGACGCTTGTCCCAACGGAGCCATCTCACCGGCATAACTTATTAAATAACAATAAAGAAAAAGGGAACCCATCGGGCTCCCTTTTTTATTACATGCCGCAGACAACGCAGCATTTTACCCCGTTTCGCGCTTTATTCGCCGTTCATGGAGATTAAGAACTCCTCATTGTTCTTCGTCCCTTCCATCCGCTTCTTAAGGAACTCCATAGCCTCGACACTGGTCATGTCGGCCAGGAAGTTGCGCAGAACCCAGAGACGGTTGATGCGGTCCTTGTCCAGAAGCAGGTCATCGCGGCGGGTACTGCTGAGGGTCACGTCCACTGCGGGGAAGATACGCTTGTTGGCCAGCTTGCGGTCAAGCTGCAGCTCCATGTTGCCGGTACCCTTGAATTCCTCGAAGATCACGTCGTCCATCTTTGACCCCGTATCGGTCAGTGCCGTGGCCAGGATTGTCAGCGAACCTCCGTTCTCAATGTTGCGGGCAGCACCGAAGAACCTCTTGGGCTTGTGCAGGGCATTGGCATCCACACCGCCGGAAAGCACTTTGCCGGAGGCGGGCTGGACCGTATTGAAGGCCCTTGCCAGGCGAGTGATGGAGTCCAGGAAAATAACCACGTCATGACCGCACTCCACCAGTCTCTTGGCCTTCTCGAGCACTATACTGGCGACCTTGACATGCCTTTCCGCAGGCTCGTCGAAAGTAGAGGCGACCACCTCGGCCTTCACGCTGCGGGCCATGTCCGTAACCTCCTCAGGACGCTCGTCGATAAGCAGGACTATCATGTAGACTTCAGGATGGTTGTCCGCAATGGCATTGGCTATATTCTTGAGCAGAATGGTCTTACCGGTCTTAGGCTGCGCCACGATCAGGCCGCGCTGCCCTTTTCCGATAGGGGTGAAGAGATCCACCACACGGCAGGACAGGTCATTGTGTCCATTTCCGGTGAGGGTGAATTTCTCATCCGGAAAAAGAGGAGTAAGAAAATCGAACGGAACCCTGTCCCTGATATACTCGGGAGTACGTCCGTTGATGGTGTGTATTTTCACCAAGGGGAAATACTTGTCTCCCTCACGGGGAGGACGGATCTCGCCGATGATGGTGTCACCTGTCTTCAGGGCATACGACTTAATCTGATTCTGCGAAACATAGATATCGTCAGGAGAATTGAGATAATTATAATCTGATGACCTGAGAAAACCATAACCGTCCGGCATAATCTCCAGCACTCCCTGAGCCTCCACAATTCCGTCATATTCGGGCTGACGCGGCTGCTGAGGCTGCTGTGTCCTGGAGAAATCCTTGTCCTGAGACTGCACCTGCCGCTGATAGCCCTGATGCTGCCTTACAGGCTGCAGAGACTGCTGAGGCTGAGGCTGGACGGATTCTCCAGACGCACTTTCAGAAGCACTCTCTGCTGCGGCTGCCGTCTTTTCAGGTTTCTGCTCAGCGACAGGTTCCTGAGCCTGAACTCTTGCGCGCCTGCGTCCGCGACGGGAAAGAGTCTGAGTTGCTTCCGGCTGCTCTGAAGGTGCTGACACTTTCTCTTCCGCTGCGGGCGGCACAGGTTCAGCTGCCTGAACTGTCTCTGAACCCTGAGCGGCAGACTGCGTGGCCTGGGCATTCTTCTTGGGACGTCCCCTCTTCCGCTTCGGCTGAGGTGTCTCGACAGTGGAATCTGTTGATTCAGATTCCTTTGTACCAGCACCGGCCGACTCCTCAGTCTTCTGTCCGGCAGCATTTCTTCTACGCCTCTTGAGCTTTGGAGTCTCCTTACTCTGCACTGCCTGCTCATCCAGAATCTTATAGACCAGGTCCTCCTTGGACATGGATTCAGCCTTCTTTATTCCAAGTTCCTGAGCTATCTGATTAAGTTCGTCAAAGCTCTTTTCGTGTAAATCCTGTATTGCGTACATCTGTCAATTATTTTACAGCGATTACCTCAGCTTCTGCAAGAGCCCCCTTAGGAAGAGCAGCTACCTGATACGCCACACGCGCGGGGAAAGGTTCGCTGAAGTACTGGGCATAAACCTCATTGAGGGTCCCGAAATCCGCCATATCCTGAAGATACACCGTTGTTTTCACCACATCATTGAATGAATATCCAGCCTCTGCAAGCACGTGACCTATATTCTTGAATACTTGATGAAGCTGTTCGCGGACGCCGCCCTCAGGGAATTTACCTGTAGCGGCATCTATAGGAAGCTGACCTGATACATAAAGTGTTCCATTGGCCTCTATAGCCTGGCTGTAAGGACCTACCGCTGCAGGAGCGAGAGGAGATGCAATTACTTTTTTCATTTGTAAAATATTTTAGTTAATAATAATTAATTATCCCATTGCGAGGTACCCTTGCGGTACGACAGTAAGTCTGCCAGGGCTGCAGCCTTGGCATTGATTCTGAAACTCCACTGCTTATACTGCCCAAGAGGAACCCACGAGAATGATATCTGGAAACAGTGCAGGTCATAAGTCGCGCTTATCTGAGTTGTAGTCAGACGCAGTTTTGTAATATCAAAACCTGAAGTAAGGTTGATATTCAGTGCTTTCGTGATACGTACCTGACCGTTTACATTCAGTGTCTGTGTATGATTATTCCTTACTATCAGTTGGTTATTGCTGTACTGATATGACTTTGAATAATTGTACGAATAATTGAAAGACAAGGACCAGGGGACATCCGGATTGAGATAGTAAATCCAGCCTCCGGGAATATACTCACCGGTTACCGGGTGATAGTATACCCTATTATACGCAGGTGATTCTCCAGTCATTTTCACTCCACCTCCACCGCCTCCCGAGGACGAACCGTCGTTACCCTTACCTTTGCCCTCTCCGGAAAGACTGAAGCCGATAGAGACATTGGCATTGGTCAGACGCACCAGACGTCCAGGTACAGCTGTAATATTAAAGCGGTTATAACGCCGTCCCTGATAATCCACAGCATAGGGGTCCAAAGTCATACCGGCCGAGATACTGACCTTTTCCAGAACATTCGTGGTCATATTCACGTTGATATTGGACAGTTTCATCGAATCCGCCAGGAAGTTATAATTACCGGACAGATTGAGATTGTCTATGAGCTTTATTTTCTTAAGACCTGTTCCGGTAGTATCTTTCCTATCCTCGACCTTGGCCTCCAGGTTATTGCCTATCTGAAAGCCCAGAGATGCTGTCTGTCCGGCTCCTGGAGGTGAATACAGTCCGCCTGACCATTTATTATATTCCAGAGTATGCTGTTCACCATGAATATCGGTATACTCGTAGACTCTATAGCCATTGAGAGGGGTTCCCATCTCCGGCGCATAAGAAACTGTCAGGGACGGAGATATCATATGACGTACAGCCTTGAGCTTTCCTCTCCTGAAATTGAACATACCGTACAGCCTGGTACTGAGTGAGGCGCTGGCTGAGAAATTCTGAGTAATGCCGAAATCTTCAAACAATCCGGTTCTGACAGTCTCCACCTTATCGGTTTCCGGATTGTAGTATTGGTTCTGCGAACTGAAATACCAATTCATTCCATAAGACACCGAAGGGGAAAGTGTCAGGTACTTCAGGATCGTGAATGTCGGTAATCCGATAGAGAAGCTGTGCGTCATTCCTGTCTGCATCTTATCCCAGAAATTCGGATCCCTGACCTCACTTGCCTTAAAGTTTATTTTATTCTGCAATGTAGTACTGTAACTCAGAGCGAACTGCTCATACCACTTTTCAGGCCCCACCCTGTTCTTCCGGCGGAACGGGTAGAAACGATTGATATTCATCGTTATATTCGGAAGAGTGATAGCATACGAACTGTCTCTTGAATTCTGACTGTGCAGGGCATTGACTGAAATACTGAGAGCACTCCAGGTTCTGGAATATGATATGGATGAGGAGACCTGGTTCTGGAGAGCTTCATTGATGCTTTGGTAATTGTATTTATTATTGGAAGGACTGGAAAAATTGACCGATGCCCTGAATGATGTCCCCGGGCGTGCCTTTGCATCCTGCGAATGAGTCCACTTGACACTGAAGTTGCGTGTCTGGAAGAAATCCGTACTTCCACGCTCTCCCGTCTGGTCATTGGAGTAGGACAGATCAAACGTTCCGTTGAACTTATATCGTAATTTATAACGAGTTGACATATTGGCACTCCATGAGCCCTTTGAATATATACTTCCTGTCAACGCTACATCAAAGTAATCCCCCAGCACCACGTAAAATCCTCCGTCCTTCATGAAAAGTCCACGTGAAGCCTCTTCTCCGAATGACGGGAACAGCAGTCCGCTCGCTCTTTCCGGACGCTTGGGGACAAATCCGAACGGCAGCATCAATGGATAGAGCGGGACATCCGCCAGAACAAGATATGCCGGCCCGAAAACAGTCTTTTGTTTTGGCTCTGTCTCGATCTTCGCAGTCGTCATCTGAAGATAGTAGTGCGGATGGTCAAGGTCGCACACCGAGTACTTTCCGCCTGAGATATTTATTGAGCGGTCGGGCATCATATTCAGATTATCACCCCGCAGTATTCCATCCTCCTCCTGAGTCACCATATTCTTTATCCTGGCCTTGCCTGTCTTGAAGTTGTAAAAGACATTGTCCATCGCATAAGTCTTGCCCCCCTGGGTCATCTCAGGCTTACCGTTCACCACACCTGCCGTATCAGCGACACCGGCCGCATATACTACCTGGCGATCCACATCATACTCCATATACTCGGCCTTTAGAGTCATATCACCGTATGTCACACTGGCTTTCCCATAGTAATATATCATCTGACGGCCGGAAGAAAAGTCCTCTATCACCGAATCCACCGCAGTAGAAAATGCCGGCATGTCCAGCATGCCTTTGGCAGTATCGGATGCAAAAATATTGGAAGCTGTATCAACATCCACCGAATCAAGTGCTTGAAGAGTGTCAGCCACATACAATGCCACCGAATCCCCCAGGACAAGGGGAGGAACAGCGCCGGGGAGTGTATCAGACACCTCTGCCCGCGTATGTACAGTCTTTAAAGAATCCAGAATCTGTAATGCTCCGGAATGTACGGAATAGTCCTGTCGTACAGCATCCATCCGACACACAGAAGACACCAGGACAGTCAACACCGCTGCAAGATTCATCAATTCTTTATGGGACTTCATTAAAGTTAATGAGGATTCGAATTAATTTTAGAGTAATCGCCGACAAATATAGGCTTTTTTTAATTTCCCGCAAAACTCATTCCAAAATTTATTAACTTTGCTCTCGGAAATGAGAAAATCTATTTTAACAATCATTTTGTCGACCATGTTTGCGGCACTATGCCCCGTCACATGGTTATCAGCTCAGAACAAACAAGTTGTAGAGCTCAAAACCGTTGTAATCGATGCCGGACACGGAGGACACGACCCCGGAGCCACAAACGGCAGAATCTACGAGAAAAATATTACATTATCCGTGGCAAAGCGGCTTGGAGACCTCATAAAACGCAATTACCCCTCCGTAAAGGTCATCTACACACGCGATGACGACACCTTTGTCGAACTGTACAAAAGAGCGGACATAGCCAACAAGAACAACGCGGACCTGTTCATATCCATCCACGTAAATTCTGTCGACAACCGCTCTGTCCGCGGTCACGAGACTTTCGTAATGGGACAGGACAAGAACAGTGAGAATCTGGAAATCTGTCAGCTGGAAAACAGCGTAATTACTTTAGAGGACGACTATACATCAAATTACCAAGGATTTGACCCCAAGAATCCGGAATCCTATATCATATTCTCCCTATTGCAGAACGCTCATCTTGAGCAGAGTCTTGATTTCGCCACACTGGTTCAGAAGAATGCCGATGCAGGTCCCATTACCAACAACAGGGGCGTAAAACAAGCCAATTTCATAGTCCTGTGGAAATGCACCATGCCTGCTGTCCTCATTGAGCTCGGATTCATCTCCAATGCCAACGACATGAAAGCCTTGACCGATAAAAACAGTCAGCAGAAAATCGCATCCAACATATTCAAGGCCTTCCAGACATACAAAAAAAGTTATGACACAGACATATACCTGCCGTCATCAAATACTGCCGAACCTGCCGCATCATCAACACCATCCGGACCGTCTGCATCCGGTAGATTCGGAATCCAGATACTGGCATCCTCCTACCTCCTGCCTGCCGATGCCAAAGAGTTCAAAGGATGGAACTGCCGTCACGTAAAATCAGGCAGAAACTACAAATACTATGTCGGCCAATACTCTACAAGGGAAGAGGCTCTGAATGCACTGCCAAAAGTCCGCAACAGCTTCCCGGAGGCATTCATAATCAAAATAGAACAATAGGATATGAGCAAAGAAGTCAGAACAGGACTATTCGCGGTAATTGTACTGGCAGCAACATTGTTCACAGTGGAATACCTGAAAGGAAAAGACATTTTCTCCAGAACAGATACCTATTATATAATTTATCCTTCCGTAGAAGGAATCGATGTTTCGACTGCGGTCACTGTCGGAGGCTACGCCGCCGGAAGGGTTTCCGACGTGATTTACAACCGTGAATCCGGGGATTACACGGTAGAGATCTCTGTATCACGCAATTTCCCCATTCCAAAGGGCAGCCGTATGGACATATACAGTTCTGATATTCTGGGGACAAAGAAGATTAAGGCGGTAATGGGCCATTCAGGGACAATTGCCGTTTCGGGAGACACACTTCAGGGAGGAATAGAGACCGACATGCTGAGTTCACTGGCAGAAAGCATAGAACCCGTAGCCCTTGGACTGGACACCCTTGTCCGTAGCCTCAACCGCACGGCCGAATCCGCCAAACTGATTCTCAGCGATGACAACCGCGGCAGGATTGACGGGATACTGCAGAAGATTGAAGATATGACTGAAAGCCTATGTGTTCTGGCTGACACTGTAAAAGGTAAAAGTCCGGAAATAAGCGAAATCATTTCCCGCCTGCACTCTATATCCGCAAGTCTGGATTCAGCAGCGGCATCGGCAGCTGTCACTGTATCCAACGCCGAAGATATAACAGCTTCCCTACGGGACGCCGGACTGAACGAGACAGTAGACTCACTGCGAAGCCTGGTGATAAAACTCCAGGATCCGTCCGGCAGTATCGGCCGGCTTGTTACATCCGACTCTCTTCACAACTCACTCACCCGGCTTACAAACGATTTGGATTCTCTGGTCAGAGGCATAAAGGAAGACCCCAAAAAGTACATAAAAATTTCTGTATTTTGAAATAAAAATGTAACATTTTTTGATATTAAATTTTTTTTAAATTTTTTCATATTGAAAAACAAGATGTTCAAATTTCTGCTGGAATTTTAATTTTTTTTATTGGATTTTTTTACTCACTTTTGTCGTCCCGCTAAGGGGATAAAGAGTACTGAAATTAACCATAATCAAATTAGATTTTCTAGGAATGAAATATAGTGAAGCATGGGATAACTGTCTGGAAATCATTAAGGACAACATTCCTGAAAGCAGTTTCAGGACATGGTTTGAGCCTATCAGGCCCGTCAAGATGACAGGGAGTACCCTCACTATAAAAGTTCCCTCAAGCTATTTTCCTGAATTCATTGAAGCCCACTTTATAGACATACTCAGCAAGACCCTTAAAAGAGTCATCGGACCTGAGGCAAAGCTGGTGTACGAAGTGCCGGTAGTCAAGGATGCAACAGTGAGATATCCGGCAACCAAACCTGCCTCTGGAATCAGCAACCCGGACATCGCCCTACCTAAGGAAAAAGTACAGAAAATTGAGGATCCGTACATCATCCCCGGCATCAAGGGCATCACCGTCAACCCCAACCTCAACCCCAACTACTCCTTCGACAACCTCATCGAGGGTGACTGCAACCGCCTCGGCCGCGCCGCCGGCATGGCCATCGCCGAGAATCCCGGCAGCACCGCGTACAATCCTTTTTTTGTATACGGCGGTCCCGGTCTCGGCAAGACCCACCTGGCCCAGGCGATAGGTATCGACATCAAGGAGAGATTCCCCGACAAGGTTGTGCTCTACGTTACGGCCAACCATTTCCAGACCCACTATATGGACGCGGTCATCAAGAATGCCGTAACCGACTTCCTGCACTACTACCAGTCGATGGACGTGCTTATAATAGATGACGTACAGGAGTTCGCCGACAAACCCGGCACCCAGAACGCCTTCTTCCAGATATTCAACTATCTGCACCAGCTCGGCAAGCAGCTGATATTTACTTCGGACCGTGCCCCCGTAGACCTTCAGGGCCTGGAGCAGAGACTTCTGTCCCGCTTCAAGTGGGGCCTGACCACCGAGCTCCTTCCTCCAGACATGGAGACCCGTGTGGCCATACTCAAGGCCAAGAGCTTCAAGGAGGGCATCATCCTCGGAGACGACATCATCAGGTACATCGCCGGCAAGGTTACAGACAACGTCCGCGAGCTCGAGGGCACCCTCGCCTCCCTGATGGCCCATGCCACCCTGACCAAGAAGAAAATCACTCTTCAGCTGGCCCAGGAAGTCCTGGAGAAGATAGTCACCGTCAACCGCTCCGAAATGACCATCACCAAGATCCGCAACACGGTCAGCGACTACTTCGGCATCACCAACGAACTCATGCTCTCCAACACCCGCAAGAGGGAGATCGTCCAGGCCCGCCAGATTGCCATGTACCTCTGCCGCAGTATGACAGGCAAGTCCCTCACGGCCATCGGTGCCGAGCTCGGAGGCAAGAACCACGCCACCGTCCTCCACGCCTGCGAGACAGTAGGTGACCTTATGGCCACGGACCGCTCCTTCAAGCAGTACGTGACGGACATCGAGAAAAGACTGAGATCAAACATCTAAACATCATACAGCCATGACTTCAGAACAAGTTCTCTCCCACTTCCGCGAGATCATGACCATTCCGCGCGAGTCGGGCCACGAGGAGCACATCATCGCTTACCTCCAGAAGTTCGCCGCCGACCGCGGCATGGACTGCAGGACCGATGAGGCCGGCAATGTCCTCATCACCATACCCGCCACCCCCGGCCGGGAGAACGCCCCGACCCTCATCCTCCAGAGCCATTCCGACATGGTCTGCGAGAAGAACAGCGGGGTCGAGCACGATTTCTCCAAGGACCCCATCAAGGCAGTGGTGGAGGACGGATGGCTGATAGCCAAGGACACCACTCTCGGAGCCGACTGCGGCATAGGCATAGCTGCCCAGCTGGCCGTACTGGAGGACAAGGAACTGCCTCACGGCAGGATAGAGTGCCTCTTCACCACCTCGGAGGAGACCGGACTCGACGGAGCCTTCGCCCTTAAACCGGACTTCCTCACCGGCAGCATCCTGATCAACCTCGACTCGGAGGATGAGGGCGAGCTGTTCATCGGCTGCGCCGGAGGCATCGACACCACAGCGAAATTCCACTACACCCCTGTACCCGTACCCGCCGGTAAGGTCTGTGTCAAGGCCGGATTCTGCGGCGGCATCGGCGGACACAGCGGGGACGACATAGACAAGGGCCGTTCCAACGCCGTACAGTCCCTCGCACGGCTGCTCTTCCGCGTATGGAGCGAGGTTCCCGCCGTCCTCTGCTCGATAGACGGAGGCAACAAGCGCAACGCCATCGCCCGAGAGGCCTCGGCCGTGATAGCCGTGAACCCCGGAGATGCATTTACAGTCAAGAACATACTGGAAGAGATACTGGCCGAGCTGAAGGACGAGTACTCGGTAACCGACCCTGATATCGCCTCTGTATGGGAGGAGAACCTGCCAGTACCGTCAGAAGCCATAGACGACAGCACCGCCTTCAACCTCATCCGCGCCCTGCACGCCGTACCCCACGGAGTGATGGCCATGAGCGCAGAGGTCAAGGGCCTGGTGGAGACATCCTCCAACCTCGCCTCGGTCAAGATGCAGGAAGGCAGCATAATCCGCGTAGGCACCAGCCAGCGCAGCTCGACCAACTCCGCCCGCCGCAACGCCGCCTCCCGTATCGAGGCCGCCTTCAGCGTAGCCGGAGCCGAAGTCACCCACGAGTCCGAGTATCCCGGCTGGAAACCCAGCCTGAAATCCCACATCCTCGAGGTCTGCAAGGCCTCCTACCGCCGCCTCTTCGGCAAGGATCCCGTAGTGCGGGCCATCCACGCCGGACTGGAGTGCGGACTCTTCCTGGACAAATACCCTCATCTGGACATGATATCCTTCGGTCCCACCCTCCGCGGAGTCCACGCTCCGGGCGAGAGACTGGACCTGGCCAGCCTGGACCGCTTCGTCCTGCTGCTCGAGGATGTCATCAGAGAATGTAAATAATCCTACGGTCATGAGCGACAGACGTCATCTGCAGATAGCCCCCTCCATCCTCACCTCGGACTTCACCCGCCTGGGAGAGACCCTGGAGATGCTCAACTCCTCCCAGTGCGACTACATCCACCTGGATGTGATGGACGGAGTCTTCGTACCCAATATTTCCTTCGGTTTCCCGGTCATCCGCAACATTGCGAAGAAGGCCGCCAAACCCCTGGACGTACACCTTATGATAGTAGACCCCGACCGCTACATCGGAGTGCTGCGCGACGCCGCCCCCGAGTATGTCACGGTCCACTACGAGGCCTGCACCCACCTGCACCGCAGCCTGCAGAACATCCGCGCCAACGGCATGAAGGCCGGCGTGGTGCTCAATCCCCACACTCCCGTATCTTCCCTGGAATACATCGCTGAGTTCTGCGACATGGTCGTCCTGATGTCGGTCAATCCCGGTTTCGGAGGCCAATCCTTCATCGAGAGCACCTACCGCAAGGTCGCCGAGACCAAGGAACTGCTGCTCCGCACCGGCTCACACGCCCTCATCGAGATCGACGGCGGCGTCAACCTGACCAACGCCGGAGCCCTGCGCGATGCCGGAGCCGACGTAGTGGTGACCGGCAACGCAGTCTTCGCCTCCGAGGACCCCGTCGCTACGGTGGAACTGTTCAAATCCCTGTAACGCACCGGACTACAGCACGTACCTTATTTCCTTAAAATAATACTTGACCACCCGTCCGTCTTCATGTTCAACCATAAGACGGGCGGTTTTTTTCTCCACCCCGAGAATTGTACCGCGGAAGCGGACGGAGGCTCCGCCGGTAAAATACTCCGTCTCCTCGAACTCCGAGGGCACTCCCCGGCGGTAGAGCAGGGCCTCATACTCCCCGTCCAGCCCGGGCACGCGGCCGTCCTCCCCTATCGCCCGGTAGAGGGAAAATATTTCATCCAGCACCAGCGGCAGCTCGGCATGCGGGTCGAGAGAAGGCAGCGGCCTGCGCTCCACCGGGGCTGCCTCCTCCAGAGCAAGGAGGACAGAGGTGGGGTTGGGCAGTTCCGGAGGGAAGACCCTCTGATTGATATTGAGGCCGATACCTGCGATGCTCACTGCCAATGTGTCACCCTTGAGAGTGTTCTCGAGGAGCATTCCGCAGACCTTCCGGTCGTGGATGTAGATGTCATTGGGCCATTTGACCCTGACTCCCGAGAGCCCCTTGCCCAGGAGATAGCGGGCTATGCCCACGGCGCAGGCCTGTGAGAGGACGAACTGGTCCGCAGCCCTGAGTCCCAGAGGCTTGAAGAGGATGGAGAACATCAGGTTCTCCCCCGTGGAGCTCTCCCAGCGATTGCCCCTCTGCCCCCGACCGGCCGTCTGGAACTCAGCGCACCAGACCGTTCCGTCCTCTGCCGTGTCCTTTCCGCGCCAGGCGTCGAGATTGGTGGAATCGGTTATATTTTCCCAATGAATATTCATGGCACAATTTTTATATTATTATCTTTGCACGGCAAAATTAGAAAAATATTTATGACAGAAATCGACATCATAGCCGAGGCTATGCTTGAGAAGAAGGCGAAGAATGTGTGCGCCCTCGACCTGAAGAAGATAGGAACAGCCATCACGGATGCTTTCGTGATATGCAACGCGGACTCAACTACCCAGGTGGCCGCCATCGCCGACAACATAGAGGAAAGGATGATTGAGCGTGCCGGACGCAAGGTGGTTCGCGCCCAGGGCAAGGAGAACGGCTTCTGGGTGATACTCGACTACCTCAATGTCGTGGTGCACATCTTCCAGACCGAATACCGGAACTTCTACCGCCTGGAGGACCTCTGGGCCGACGCAGACCGCAAGGATTACAAGGATGAACAGTAAAGACAATATGAACACCCCTCAGAACAAGAACACCAACAATACAGGAAACAACAACCGCAGGCCGGGAGGCGCACCCGGGCCCGTCCGCCCCATGCGCGGGCTGATGTGGGCCCTGTACGTCATCTTCGGCATCGCCATGATCTGGATAGTGAGGAACTACTCCGGCTCCGACCCCGTCAAGACCGAGTGGCTGACGGTCAAGGAGTCCATGATTCCGCAGGGCGACGTGGAGAAGATCACCTACGTCACCAACCTGCACCGGGCCGAGGTCTACATCCGCAAGGACTCTCTTTCGAAGTACGTCAACCGCTACTTCGGAGGACAGACCCCCGCGGCCGGTCCCCATTTCTATTTCATAGTATCCTCCAACTTCAACGCCGAGGAGAATTTCGAGGAGGCCCGTCAGGAGCTTCCCGCGGCCCAGCGCTTCACCATCTCCACTGAGGAGCGCAACAACTACTTCGGTCAGATCTTCGACTGGATCATCTTCCCCCTGCTGCTCTTCGGACTGCTGTGGTTCATCATGTTCCGGCCGATGCAGAAAAATATGGGCGGAGGTCCGGGCGGCGGCATCTTCAACGTCGGCAAGTCCCAGGCAAAGCTCTACGAGAAGGAGAACAATGTCAAGGTGACCTTCAAGGACGTCGCCGGTCTCGAGGAAGCCAAGGTCGAGGTGATGGAGATAGTCGACTTCCTGAAGAACCCTCAGAAATACACCGCCCTCGGAGGCAAGATACCCAAGGGCGCATTGCTCGTAGGCCCTCCGGGTACAGGCAAGACCCTGCTGGCCAAGGCCGTTGCAGGCGAGGCCAACGTACCGTTCTTCTCCATCAGCGGCTCAGACTTCGTGGAAATGTTCGTCGGCGTGGGAGCCTCCCGCGTGCGCGACCTCTTCCGTCAGGCCAAGGAGAAGGCTCCCTGCATCGTCTTCATCGACGAGATAGACGCCGTGGGCCGGGCCAGGAGCAAGAACGTGGGCTTCTCCTCCAATGACGAACGCGAGAACACCCTCAACCAGCTCCTTACCGAAATGGACGGCTTCGGCACCAACTCCGGAGTCATCATCCTCGCCGCCACCAACCGCGCCGACATCCTCGACAAGGCCCTCATGCGTGCCGGACGCTTCGACCGTCAGATACATGTGGACCTGCCCGAGCAGAACGAGCGCCTGGAGATATTCAAGGTACACCTGCGCAAGGTCAAGCTCGTGCCTGACTTCGACATGGAGTTCCTGGCCAAGCAGACCCCCGGCTTCTCCGGAGCCGACATAGCCAACGTCTGCAACGAGGCCGCGCTGATAGCCGCCCGCAAGAACAAGAAGGCCGTAGACCGCCAGGACTTCCTCGATGCCATCGACCGCATCGTTGGCGGACTGGAAAGACGCAGCAAGATCATATCGCCCGCAGAAAAGCGGACCATAGCATACCACGAGGCAGGCCACGCCACGGTAAGCTGGTGGCTGCCCAATGCCAATCCCCTGCTGAAAGTCACCATCATCCCCCGCGGCAACGCCCTCGGCGCCGCATGGTACCTGCCCGAGGAGAGGCAGATAACCACCACCGAGCAGATGATGGACGAGATGGCCGCCACCCTCGGAGGCCGTGCAGCCGAGGAAATCATCAACGGAAAGATATCCACCGGAGCCATGAACGACCTCGAGAAAGTCACCAAGCAGGCCTACGCCATGGTCACCTACTTCGGCATGAGCGACAAGGTGGGCAACATCTCCTTCTACGACTCGTCGGGCAACTCCGGCTACAACCTCAGCAAGCCCTACAGCGAGAAGACAGCAGAGCTGATCGATGCAGAGGCCAAGGGCTTCATAGACCAGGCCCACACGACAGCCCTGAAAGTGCTGCGCGAGCACATGGACGGCTTCATCAGGCTGGCCGAGATGCTGCTCGAGCGCGAGGTCATCTTCACAGACGACCTGGTCAAGATATTCGGAGAGCGTCCCAGCGGACAGAAGCCCCAGAGCGTCAGCTCCGAGGCAGCCCCCTCCTCCACAGCTTCCACGACAGAGGGCGCATCAGGAGCCACCTCATCCACGGCAGACATAGTAGAGCCTCATGAAGAACCTGCTGATAAGAACGCTTAGCGGGGCAGTCTTCCTGGCCCTCTTCCTGACGGCCCTGCTGTGGCATCCGGCCGCATACGCCGTGCTGTTCCTATTCGCGGTAACAGTCATGATGACCGAATACCTCAGAATCACCGTAGGTCCTCATGAGAAGGCCGCCAAGGCCATTGCCCTGATTACCGGAGCCCTCACCTTCCTGCTGTTCTTCCTCTGCTCCGGCTACGGCCTGGAGTGGAAATGGCTGCTGGTGCTGCCGGTGCTGGTCTCCCTCATATTTGTCGCCGTGCTGTATGCCCGGGAGGGAGAGGCTTACCGCACCACACCCTTTATATTGACCTCCATAGTCTACATCGCCCTGCCCTTCGCCCTGACCGGACTTATCGTATTCTCCCCTGAAGGAGACTTCGACGGGAGGGTGCTGCTGGCCGTGATGATCATCATCTGGAGCTCCGACGTAGGGGCCTACCTGAGCGGCATGGCATTCGGACAGAAACACGGGCACAAACTGTTTCCCACCATATCCCCCAAGAAGACCTGGGAGGGGTATTTCGGAGGACTCGTCCTCGCCCTGGCCGCAGGATGGTGCATCGGATATTTTTCCTTAGTGGACTTTCCCTGGTACCACTGCCTGGCCCTGGCAGTGCTGATCAACGTGACATCGACGGTGGGAGATTTGGTAGAGTCCCAATTAAAGCGTAACTTTGGAGTCAAGGACGCCGGACGCATCATGCCCGGGCACGGAGGACTGCTGGACCGGTTCGACGGAGCGCTGCTGGCATTTCCGGCAACTGTCCTGTACATCACATTGTTTGGACTGTAATACAGAAAGAGAGTCATGAAGATACACAAGGAAGGAGCTGTCACGATACTTATGGCGATCGTCTTCGCCGTACTTCTCGGCGGGACGTCATGGTACTTCGGCGCCCCGAAAGTCCTGTACTGGATACTTTTCTGCATCCCGATGGGATTCGCAGTATTCTTCATCTGCTTCTTCAGGGAGCCCAGGCGCAGGCCCACGGGAGACGGCCGCAGGATCACCGCGCCCGCCGACGGGAAGGTGGTCATCATCCAGGAAGTGGAGGAGCCGGAGTATTTCCACGGCCGCAGACTCCAGATATCGGTGTTCATGTCCTTCTTCGACGTGCATGTCAACTGGGCCCCTGTCTCAGGCACCGTTTCCTTCTACCGCTATCACCGCGGCTCCTATCTGGCTGCCTGGCACTCCAAGTCCTCCACCAAGAACGAAAGGACGACCATCGTCTTCAAGAATGAGGACGGGACCGAGGTGCTCTGCCGCCAGATAGCCGGACTCTTCGCCCGCAGGGTGGTCTGCTACGCAGAATACGACAAGAAGTTCAAGGCCGGACAGCAGATAGGATTCATCAAGTTCGGTTCCAGGGCCGATGTCTTCCTGCCCCTCGGGACCAAGGTCAATGTATCCGTGGGAGACAAGGTCGTAGGAGCCGAAACCATCATAGCAGAGCTCAGTACTCCTGATTCTACCGACAGTTCAAATTTGAATATCAATCAATAACAGCATACACCCATGAAAAATTACTACCAAGCCAACCGCGAGAGATTTCTCTCCGAGCTGTTCGAGCTGCTGAGGATACCCTCCATCAGTTCCGACCCCGCACACAAGGACGATATGTACGCCTGCGCCCGCAAGCTCACCTCCCTGCTCAAGGAGGCCGGAGCAGACAGGGCCGAGGTATATGAGACTACCGGACATCCCGTAGTCTACGCAGAGAAGATTATCGACCCGTCCCTGAAGACGATACTGGTCTACGGCCACTACGACGTGCAGCCGGTGGACCCCATCGAGCTGTGGAAGTCCGCACCCTTCGAGCCTGAGATCCGTGACGGAGCCATCTACGCCCGAGGTGCCAACGATGACAAGGGCCAGTCCTTCATGCACATCAAGGCTTTTGAATACCTGGTGCGCAACGGACTCCAGAGACACAACATCAAGTTCATCCTCGAGGGTGAGGAGGAGATCGGCTCTCCTTCCCTGGCTTCATGGGCCGAGGAGCACAAGGACCTGCTCGCCTGCGACATCATGCTCGTATCCGACACCACTATGATCGGTGAGGACGTACCCTCCATCAACTGCGGTATGCGCGGCCTGACCTACATGGAGATAGAGGTAACCGGCCCGAACAAGGACCTGCACTCGGGCCACTACGGCGGAGCTGTGGTCAACCCGCTCAACGCTCTCTGCAAGATAGTGGACGGCCTCATCGACGCCGACGGACGCATCACCATCGACGGCTTCTATGACGACGTAGTGGAGCTTTCCAAGGCTGACCGAGAGCTGCTGGGACGCGCACCTTTCGACTTAGACGAGTACAAGCGGTTCTTAGACATCCCCGAGGTGGACGGAGAGAAGGGCTACACCACTCCCGAGCGCACCGGTATCCGTCCCTGCCTGGACGTAAACGGTATCTGGGGCGGCTTCACCGGAGAGGGTGCCAAGACCGTTATCGCTACCACGGCTCACGCCAAGATATCCATGCGCCTGGTGCCCAATCAGGACTGGAGACGTATCGCGGAGCTCTTCGCCAAGCACATCGAGAGCCACGTACCCAAGGGTGTGCGCGTGAAGGTGACCACCCACCACGGCGGCAACGGCTTCCTGATTCCCATCTCCTCCCCTGCCTATCAGGCCGCATCTAAGGCCATCTACGAAGTCTACGGCATCGAGCCCGTGCCCAGCCGCGGCGGCGGTTCGATTCCCATCCTGGCCGAGATGCAGCAGATTCTCAAGGCAGACCCGCTGCTGATAGGCTTCGGACTCGAGCGGGATACCATCCACTCGCCCAACGAGAGCTACCTGCTCTCCCAGTTTGAGAAGGGCATGGAGTCCATTGCTCTCTTCTACAAGTATTTCTAACAGCTGACACATCATCGACGGGTGCCGGAAGACGCTGATTTTCCGGCACCTTGACTTAAATGCAATACCAAGATGAACTACACTGAACTTTACGACAATATCCGGCGCAAGGGCTCATTCCTCTGCGTGGGACTGGACACCGATCCGGAGAAGATTCCGGCCTGCGTCCGGGAGCGTCACGGAGACGCTTCCATGCTGGCTTTCAACAAGGCGATTATCGATGCTACTGCCCCTTACACCGTGGCCTACAAGCCCAATATCGCCTTCTACGAGGCCGAGGGTGTCGCAGGCTGGCAGCAGCTCGCCGAGACAGTCCGCTACATCCGCTCGAACTATCCCGACATATTCATCATCGCCGACGCCAAGCGCGGAGACATCGGCAACACCGCTGACCGTTACGCCAGGGCCTTCTTCGAGACCATGGATTTCGACGCGGTCACCCTTGCTCCGTATATGGGTTCCGACTCCATCCGGCCCTTCCTCAAGCGTGAAGGCCGCTGGGGCATCGTCCTCGCCATGACCTCCAACAAGTCGGCCGAGGAGTTCGAGACCCTGCCCCTGTCTGACGGCATGCCTCTGTATGAGCGCGTGATCCGTGATACCGCCAGGAACGTGGATACCGAGTTCGGGGACTCCCGCGAGCGTCTGATGTTCGTCGTCGGAGCCACCAGACCTGAGAAACTGGCGGAGATACGCCGGTACTGTCCCGACCACTTCCTGCTGGTGCCCGGAGTAGGTGCCCAGGGCGGCTCGCTCGAAGAGGTGGCCCGCCACGGCCTCAACTCCCACTGCGGCCTGCTGGTCAACTCCTCCCGCGGCATCATCTATGCCTCCTCAGGCGAGGACTTCGCCGAAGCCGCCGGAGCCGCAGCGGCCGGGCTCGCCGCACAGATGCACGCCCTGCTGTAATGAAAAGAGTCCTATTCTCCATCGCCCTCTTCCTGCTGACTCTCCACAGCACCGCATCCGCCGCCCCGGAAGAGAGCAGCACTCTATGGAAAGGCCGTGGATGGGAGGGCCGTATCTCCCGGGACGGATGCCTGGAGCAGATTGTATTTTTCCATGACAGAGGCAGGGACAATGACACCGTTCCCTTCTTCAAAGCCGCGGAACAGTTCCGGGGCCCCTCCTTCTATGCTGTCCTAGGCAGCGGGGAGACAGTGGATGCCGCCTGGATTCCGGACGGGCATCTCTCCTACCGTGCGGGGATTGACGGGGTGGAATGCTCATTGACCTATACCTCGTGGAAAGGGGAGCCGGCCCTGCGGATTACCCTCACCAACCGCGGACACGTTCCCTTTCAGCCCGTCAAGGCCGGACTCCGGATGGGCATTGACACCTATATGGACACCTATCCCGAATGGTTCGGAAAATATTTTCCCACCCTCATGCGCAATGAGAAGACCCATTTTACAGGATACCTCCAGACCCCTTCCGGCCACACCCTCGGACTTGTATGCCCGCAGCCCGTGGCATCGTGGAGCGTAGAGTACAACCTCGGATATCAGGATCCCGCCCCTCACTGGTTCATGGGACACCGCATCGAATCCCTGAACATCGACCTGCTCAACGCCCTGCCCCTGCCCTCCCGCAATCCTCAGGACCTGTGGTGCCTGCGTCAGGGTGAGAGCCGGAGCTGGACCCTCGTGCTCATCGACATTGAAGACCCCGGACAGTTCGAGACGGAGCTCAGCAGGATTGCGGACATTCCCATGATACGTATGGAACGCACCGGATACGGGGCCGGAGAGACAGCTGTATTCGATGTCCTGGGAGACAGTCCGCAGGTCATTGTCACAGATGACTCGGGCAGACAGATGGACCTCGCGGTCGGGAAGGTTCCAGGGGCAGAAGGCGCCGTCCGGATAAGCTGTCCGCTGACAGAGACCGGGCTCTACACCGTAAAAGTGACGGACGGGGACAGACAGGCAGAGGGAATCCTTACAGTACATGCCCCGTGGCAATGGATACTGGAGAGGGCCCGGGAAGGTGCCTGGAAATACTCCCAGAAAGCCACCTCGCACATCGAGAGCTGGTACGGCTTCCACTCGGCATTCATAGCCGCCCGGTATTTCCCCGACAAGGAGCTGGACGCCAAGCTCACCGACCGGTTCGAATACCTTTTCAACCTGCTGCACGACACCGTAAGCATACGGCCGCGGTACTACTCCTTCCGCATACAGAACACCTCCGGCACCATAGGCATGCTGGTGGACCGCTACCAGGCCCACGGAGACATACGGGACCTGCAGCGGGCCTCGCGTCTGGCCGACTGGCTCATCTCTGAGCAGCAGCGGGAAGACGGAGCCTATGTCAACCGCAGCACCGTATACACCAGCGTCATCTACATCGCCAAGAGCATGATGGAACTGGCCCTGGCCGAGCGGGAGGCAGCCGGACAGGATGCAGGCTCCGGAAGCGAAGATGGAGATATCCGCTGGGCCGCCGCAGCCGAAAGGCATTATCTCTCCGCCAAACGGGCCGTGGACCAGTTAGTGGCCTCGCAGGGAGACTTCGAGACAGAAGGCGAGATGACCTTCGAGGACGGGATGATCTCATGCTCCGCCCTACAGATCGGCATGCTGGCCCTGCTGCAGGAGGATACTGCCGCCAGAAAGCATTATACCAGGGCAATGCTCGACATCCTCCGCTACCACGACTGCCTGGCACAGCTCCGCGTACCTGACGCCCGCCGCCGCGGAGGCACCATGCGCTACTGGGAGGCTCAGTACGACGTGCAGATGCTGCACAACATGTTCAACTCGCCCCACGGATGGAGTGGATGGAGGGCATACGCCACCTACTACGCCTACCTGCTCACCGGTGAGGAGCGCTGGCTTACCGAGACATTCAACGCAGCCTGCGCCTTCTCCAACCTCATCGACTACCGTACAGGCGACCTGCGATGGGCTTTTGTGGTCGACCCCTATCTGAGAGTCACCCAGGCATGCAGCGCAGATTCACATGTAACAGCTGATTCCCTGAGCTTCGGCAATCCTCATCCGGAACTGTACGACACCCGCAGCTTTATTATCGGAGAGCAGTATGTCAACATGATCAGCGACTGGCAGACCGTCAATACCCAGGACAATGACGTACACGAGGTATTCAAGTTCATCGGAGAGGCAATGCTCACAAATGCCTTCATTATAGAACGTCCCGACGGTACCGTTACAGGCTATAACTGCACGGTGACACGTCATGGGGACACCCTCCATGTCTCTCCGGCTGAAAAGCAGATCACCAGCCTGCACTGCAACCTCTCCTCTCCCCTGACCGTCCGCTTCCCCGGACACACTCCTACAGACCTGCCGGGCGGTTTTCTCGGCTGGCTATAATAATCAAGCTATAATATTCAAACTGTGCCATGAAAAAATTTACAGCCTTCATACTGACTTTTGCGCTCCTGCTTTGCTTTTGCAGCTTCCAAAACAAGACAGATGATTCTTCATGCTACAACATGGACTGCGATGCAGTCAAGGATGGCAATCCGGTTCTTTGGAGGACAAACTCGCAGCATTCTGATTACACCTTTTCGTTAGATTCGATTGAAGGTCTGGGATATTGCCTGAGCATTAAGTCTCCGGACGGGAGGAAAAGCCAATTCGGCTCCTGGTCAAATATCATTTCAGAACGTTTCGATGGAAAGTGGCTGACACTTTCGGGATACATCAAAACCGAAGATGTCCGGAACGGCTATGCCGGACTCTGGGTTCGGGTCGACCCCGATGTTTCGTTCGCAAATATGAGCAATAACGGCGTCAAGGGTGACTCTGACTGGAAAAGATACGAGCTAACCGTACCTTACAGTGAATCAGCCGAGCAAATTGTTTTTGGAGGAATGCTGATCGGAGAAGGGCAGGCATGGTTTGACAATTTCTCGATTTCCATTGACGGAGTTCCGGTCTGCCGACTTGACGGAAAAGATGTAAACACTCCGGAAAAAAGTGATTCCGTTTTCCGCGGGCAGCTTCTCCATGGCGAACTCTCCAACTCACAGGCAATGCGCCTGTTCGACCTATGCAAACTCTGGGGCGCAATGAAATATGCCCATCCCGATGCTATGAATGGAGACATCGACATGGACTTGGAACTGGCCAAAATCCTGCCTGCCATAATAAATACTGACAATGAGGATTCTGTACGGGTTCTGCTGCGGGAGTGGTGCAGACCCGGCAACATTCCAGAGACTGGCAACAGTGTGGCTCCCGCATGGGCCTACTCCAACACATCAGCCTATATCAAAGATCTCATGAACAGTTTCTGGTCTGCTGATTTCACGCGGGAGTCCCACTACATCCGTCTGGAAATCAACAGCGTGCCTAATTTTCAGAATGAAAGGAGATATGAAGACATCCCTTTCCCCTCACAGCCATTACAGCTCCTAAGCCTGTTCAGATTCTGGAATGCCGTGCAATATTACTATCCCAACATCGGGAGTATCCCCAATTGGGACGATGTTCTTGAAGAATACATTCCAATATTCATGAACGCAGAGTCAAAGCAGGAATACGTATCGTCATTAAACAGGCTTTCGCATGAGGTATTTGACGGGCACAGCCAGGTGTATGCGGAGAGCGACCCTTACAGAATACTGTACGGCTCAAAGAAACCGGACTTGGAAGCTAAGTTTATCGGCAATCAATTATATGTCTCAAGTGCCGGTGAAAGCGCACGCGCAATAGAGCCGGGAGACAGGGTTATTTCCATCGACGGACAAAGCGTCAGCGGGATATACGATAAAAGGCAGCATCTGACAATTGCCGCAAACCAAGGCGCCATCAAGCTTAGAATCAGCGAGGAAATCTTCAGGATAGATGGAGACTCACTGACTCTTGTCCTGCAGTCAGCAGACAATAATGCACTGAAAGAAATAACAATACCGGCATTCAGCACCATGCCGGGCACATCAGAGCCGGCATCCGACACCTGCTATAAAGAGATAAACGGAGTCGGGTATATCGATGTCGGGAGTCTGAAGCAGCAGCACCTTACTTCCTTATGGAATTCAATAAAAGGGACAAAGGCGCTTATAATCGATCTGAGACCATACCCCAACGAGTATATTCTGTACAGATTGGGCGACATGCTCGCTGACGGCACTTACAAATTTGCGGAAATCCGAAGATTACGCACTGTCAGGCCCCGTGATTTTGAGATAATCGATGCAGAGCCTTTAAGAGGCAGCAAATCATCCTCCTACCAAAATCCGATATACGTGATAATCGATGAAGGTTCATTCAGTCAGTCAGAATATACTGCCCTGGCCTTCACGTCACTGCCCAACGCAAAGTCGGTCGGCAGACAGACCTCCGGGACAGACGGGGACATCTCGACAATATGGCTGCCGGGAGGTGTATTGACCGGATTCAGCGGAATATCCGTATTGGACAGAGACGGGAATCCCACATATCGTGTCGGCCTGACTCCTGATATAGAGGTACAAAGCACGGTCGACGAATTGAAAGACGGGACTGACGCCCTGTTGAAATATGCACTGGAACTGGCAAAATAAAACGAATAATTGACGTTTTTAAAAGCATACAATTTTTTAAAAACGTATAAATTTGATATAAGGCGGCTTATGCTGCCTTTATTTTTTGTAGCTTTGTTTCGTGTTAACTTTTTGAGCAGACAGAATATGAAGAATGTGAAAGAAGAAAAGAACGGACATGTTCAGGAGCAGCTGATCCAGCACGATTCAACTGACAATGCAGATGCCGGAAAGAAGAGGAAAGTCAGCAAGACTTGGGAAGCTGCGATGCGGTATAAAGGCAGCGTGATAGTTCTTGACCGGACACTTTACGAACGATGAGATACCTCATAGACACAAATATCATTGTCTACATCATCAGTGACCCTGATTCTCTGGACAATGATGTTAAGGCAATCATATCCGATCCTGACAACACACTATATACAAGTTCGGAATCTGCAAAGGAGCTGGTCATAGCATACAGAAATAAAGGATTGCTGACGAAACGATGGGGAAAAGCCGAGGATTTGCTGAATTCGATTGAAGACGAGTACGGCATATACATCAGACCGATCAACCGCGAGCACATCCACACCTATGCAAGACTCAGCCTCAACACACGGCAGGACCACAGAGACCCATCTGACCACGTCATCATCTCCCACGCCATAACAGAACACATGCCACTGATCTCCAGCGACACCCGTTTTAGCTACTACCGAGCCCAAGGGCTCGATTTCATCTACAACAAGCGATAACTGCGGCAACTACATATACCGCCGCGTGACAGAGCGCGGCTCTTCCATGACCCCTGAAGGGACTCCGCTATAGAGCAATTCGCCGCCTGAGCCGCCGCCGTAGGGACCGAGCTCGATGAGCCAGTCGGCGGACTTTATCAGACCGGTGTTGTGCTCCACGAGGATGACGGTGTTGCCGGCTGAGACCATCGAACGGAACAGCCGGGTGATGTGTTCCACATCCTTGAAATGCAGGCCATCGGTAGGCTCGTCGAGGATGAATATCCTGCGGCTCTGACCGAGACGGGAAGCGAGTTTCATGCGCTGGAGCTCCCCTCCGGAAAGAGTAGACAGGGCCTGGTTGAGATGCAGGTACACCAGCCCTACCTCCATTAGGGGGCGCAGCTTCTCCTCTATCACCGTATCGGCGAAATACCGGGACGCCGCCCGCACCGTCATGTCCATGACCTGGGCGATATTGTACTCTCCCCGGACTCTGTACTGCAGGGCCTCCGGCGAATAGCGCAGACCGCCGCAGGCCTCGCAGACCGTCTCCACCGAATCCATGAAGGCCATTTCGGAGACTATCACCCCTTTGCCGCCGCAGACCGGACAGCCTCCCTTCGAGTTGAACGCAAACCAGTCGGCACTGACCTTGTTCTCCTTGGCGAATATTTTCCTTATGTCGTCGGCCACTCCCATATAGGTCGCGGGCGTGGAGCGGAGACTGGCCCCGATATTTTTCTGACTGATGTACTCTATGTCATCCTGCTGCGGGCAGCTGTCCATCAGGCACTGGATCAGAGAGCTTTTGCCCGATCCGGCTACTCCCGCCACGACCGTAAGCACCCCGAGGGGAAAATCCACAGTGATTCCCTTCAGATTGTGCAGACGGGCATTCTCCACCCTAAGCCATCCGGCAGGATCCAGCGGAGCAGGGTTGAACTCCCGGTCCGCCTCCAGCATACGCCCCGTGTCCGTACCGCTCGCCACCAGCCCCTCCAGCGGTCCCTCGTACATTATCAGGCCCCCTTCCATTCCGGCTCCCGGCCCCATGTCCACGATGTGGTCGGCGATGCGGATCATCTCCCGGTGGTGCTCCACGAGCAGGACGGTATTGCCGTGGTCCCGGAGCTTGCGGACCGAGTTCTTGAGCAGGGCGATATCGTGGTTGTGCAGGCCGACACTGGGCTCGTCGAGGATGTAGAGCAGGTCGGACAGGGAGGAATTGATGTATTTTGCAATCTTGCACCGCTGGGCCTCGCCTCCGGACAGGGTTCCCACGGCCCGGTCCAGGGTCAGATAGCCTAAGCCGATCTCCTCTAATGCATCGAGCCGGCTCAGGACTGCCTGCCGGATATCCTGGGCCAACGGACCGGCCAGCATGCTGCCGGGTGCCGGAGTGCGCATCCATTCCGCCAGTTCTGAAACGGACATGGCCGTAACCTCCGCGATATTCTTACCGTCAATGCGGCAGGAAAGCACCTTGGGATTGAGGCGGGTGCCTCCGCAGTCAGGACAGACTCCGGTACGCAGCATGGGGTCCAGGACCTTGCGGTGCAGCAGACCTTCCTCCGAATTGATGATGCTGCGGTACATCCTCGGAACCAGGCCCTCGTACTTCGCGGTCTTAGGCCAGTTGGAGGGAGGGTTCTTCAGACGTATCTGCGGCGAATACAGGAACAGGTCCAGTTCCTCGGGAGTGTAGTCCCGTATCTTCTTGTCCAGATCGAACAGACCGCTGTGGGCATAGCGTATCCACCTCCAGCCGCCCTTGTGGAATGCGATGTAGTGTATCGTGTCCTCGTCATTGAGGCTCTTGTCGAAGTCCACCAATTTGTGGATGTCCAGCTCCCGTATCTCCCCCAAGCCGGAGCACCTCGGGCAGCTGCCCTGGGGATGGTTGAAGGAAAATGTGTCGGAATATCCCACAAAAGGCTGCCCGACGCGGGAGAACAGCAGTCTCAGCAGCGGGTGGATATCGGTGTAAGTGGCTACTGTCGAGCGGGAGTTGGAGGCAGGTTTCTTCTGGTCAATGACAATGGCCACCGGCAGATTGTCAATGCTGCCCACGTGCGGACGGCCGTACTTGGGCAGGTACTGCTGCACGAATGAGGGGAATGTGTCGTTCAGTTCCCTGCGTGACCTGGCTGCAATGGTATCCAGCACCAGCGAGGACTTGCCTGAGCCCGACACCCCGGTGAAGACCGTTATCTTATACTTCGGGATACGCAGCGAGACATGCTGCAGGTTGTTCTCGTACGCATCATTGATCGTTATGTATTCTCTGTCTGTCATATATCTTATTTCCAAATGGTCAGTCCTAACCGCAATCAATCACTACCTTCTTCTATACAACCACATCCTCCTGGCACCCTACCTCCAACACCCTCATCCACAACGGCAGCAAATCGCGGAAAACGCTGCCGGTGCGGTAAGCCGTCACATGCCGCACATCGACGACAGCTCCCTCTGGAACACCTACCGTCACCACCTCCATCCGCAACGGCAGCAAATCGCGGGAAACACTGCCGGTGCGGTAAGCCGTCACATGCCGCACATCGACGACAGCTCCCTCTGGAACACCTACCGTCACCACCTCCATCCGCAACGGCAGCAAATCGCGGGAAACACTGCCGGTGTGGCAAACCGCCACATGCCGCACATCGACGACAGCACCCTCTGGGACACCATACCGTCACCACCTCCATCCGCAACGGCAGCAAATCGCGGGAAACACTGCCGGTGTGGCAAACCGCCACATGCCGCACATCGACGACAGCACCCTCTGGGACACCATACCGTCACCACCTACATCCACAACGGCAGCAAATCGCGGAATTCGGTGCCGTTGTGGTATGCATGATTCGGCACACCATGCCCTGCAGTCGCTGTAAGCTGCATCTATGCTGCCATCAGGGAGCGTTATTCACCCAAACGGTTACTCCCAGTTCAATACTTTCTCTACGACTTCTCCGACTGTGGAACAGAAGCAGGGTATGGCGGCATCGGTCTCCGACATGAAACCACGGGAAGCCATTGTCGTGAAAAGCTCACGCAACGGATCGTAGTATCCGTCCGTATTGAGAATGAACACTGGCTTGGAATGCTCGCACAACTGTCGGCCCAACAGCCAGCAGAAGAGCTCATGCATGGTGCCCCAGCTGCCCGGCAGCACGATGCAGGCCTGGCCCAGCTCTGTCATCTTCGCCACGCGGGAAGCCAGGTCCGGAGTCTCGACCATCTCCGCAAGCCCCTGTGCCCTCACCTCTATACGGAGGTCCCGGGACTCCTTCTTTCCCTTGAAATTCTTCGGGAACACTCCCGTAACCCTTCCACCGGCCTCGATTGCCGCCGAGGCCATCGTCCACATTGTTCCTACTGAGGCTCCACCGTAGACTATCTCCACACCTTCACGTGCCAGACGGCGGCCGAGTTCTGCTGCATTGTCCGCGTACACCGGAGAATTACCGGCAGCCGAACCCAGATAGACTGTAACTTTTGCCAACATATTTCCTATTGTTCTATTTTATTCATTCACTTGCAAATCCTCTACCCTATAGATATAAAAGTTGTACACATGCCTCCCACACCGCATCACCTCCACCGTATCACAGTCGGACACATTGCCGAAAGGCATGACTGAAGGATCGCGCCAGTCACGGCTAGAAGTTATGAACCAGCCGTCCTGCCCCGATTGCAGACCTCCCCGTTCCTGGTTGATCCACTGATACTTGTGGATATCTTCCATCGGCCCTACGCAGAGCATCCGTATTCCGAGAGGCGAAGTCACGTAATAGTCGATATTGGCAGCCGGATACCACCGCCAGCTGAACACCGGGTCATCCTCCGATGCCAGTCCTTCCGCCAACGCCTCATCCCTGACAGCCGCGAACCCGTCTCTGAGCTGATCCCAGCCGTACATGTCGAGAGTAAAATCATCCTTGCCCATCCTGTTGTACTCCGTATGACGGTCCAAAGGGATGGCACCGGTCCGTATCTCCACCAAGGCCAGAGGCAGCAGCACTGCTGTAAATCCCACGGCTGCCGTCACCCAGCGGCTCATAATGCCATCCTTCAAGGTACGCCTGTCCATCCGTACTGCTGCCGAGGCCGCCAGCGGGACAAGTGTCACAAAGGCCGGTCCTGACCAATGCGGAAGAGTCGCCCTCTGCCACGACACCACCCAGAAAATCAGGATCAAAGGCAGAGCCGTCCACAACAGGTAGGAGGCTTTTTTCCTGTCCGTTTCCAACCGCCGGCGTAAAAACAGTATGACCGCGGCGGCAGTCAATACAAACAGAACCGGGTTGTTGTAGAAAAATTCACCCGCTATCTCCCGTCCGAAATACTCTGGGTGCAGCTGGTGCTGTGAGACCACTCTCTCCGAATGGAAGGTGAAACTGATAAAATCATTCTGCATGTTCCATACCAACACGGGCAGCATGCAGACCGCTGTCACAACAATGGCAGCATACAATTCCCAGCGGCGGAGCCACCTGCGATCATGGAAGACAATATACAGACCTGCACCTGTCCATAGAAAGGCTGAGGTATATTTCGAGAGGAAAGCCAGCCCGCATGCCAGCCCTGCAGCCAGCATCCAGCTGCCGCTGCGCCGTCCGTCCCCGAAAGCCCTGAGAAAACAAAGCAGAGCCGCCAGCCAGAAAGTGGCCTGAGGTGTATCAGGCATGATGAAGGTACCGCAGATAACGGTAGCGTACAGCGACGAGACATACAGCAGGGCACTGTACCAACCGGTACGCCTGTCGCCTCCTACCTCCGCGCCGATGATGTACATCAGCCAGATATTGACAGTACCCAGCACTATCGAGGCCATCCGGATTGCAAGCTCGCTGTCCAGCGCAAGATTGAAAGTAAATATCTGGATCATCCAGCCCACCATCCCGGGATGGTCGAAATGGCTACAGTCCGGGAAAAGGGCATAGAGCCTGTAATACACCTCATCGTTGCCGAACTCTATCAGTGCCGCACACAGAACCCTTACTACAGCAGACACTGCCATCAGTATAACCACATAACGGGTATACCGGCCAGTTGCCTGTCCCCATATTCTGCAGCCGCCGTCCTTGCCGAAGGCTCCGGTACCGTTATCCATGCCTGAGCATGTTTCCATAGCATTAACCGCCATATCATCATGATTGTCCGATATTCCTTTACGCATACACATATTTTTCACATGGGATTTATTCGTAGATCACTCCGCTGCCAAGCATTTCCAGATCCTCCGGTGCATACCACACCGCGAACTGCCCGGGGGTTATACCCCTCTGAGGCTGGTCGAAGACGATGTACGTCCCGTCGTCGAGGCAGTAAAGGGATGCCTGCTGCAGGGGCTGGCGGTAGCGTATCCGGACCAGATAGCGGCGCACCTCCCCGGGGCCCATCCGGAGGTCGCGGCGGATCCAGTGCACCTCGTCCGCATTTATCTTCAGGGCCCGGCGCATCAGACCGGGATGCTCATGTCCCTCCCCTACGTATATCGTATTGGTCTGCACGGAAGTGTCGAGGACAAATATCGGCTCTCGGTGCCCTCCGATATTCAAACCCTTGCGCTGCCCGATGGTATAATACTGCGCCCCGATGTGAGTCCCTATTTTCTTCCCGTCACTCTCTTTATAGTGGTACGCCCTCGCCAGGGCCTTCACCTCCTCCGGCTGCAGCTGACAGAATCCTTCATCAGCTTCCGGCACTGCCGTACCCACTTCCGGATCATTTCCACAGATACCGGAAGAGACCGCATAGCCCGGATATTCCTCCAGGAGACGACCGTAGAAATCCGGGAAAATCTCCACCACATTGCCCTCTCTTGCAGCCAGTTTCTGCTGGAGGAACACCGGCAGGTCCACCTTGCCCACAAAGCAGATGCCCTGCGAGTCCTTCTTCTCCGCGCTGGGCAGCCCGGCCTCACGAGCCAGCCTGCGAACCTCCGGCTTGACGATATCCCCTATCGGGAAAAGCGCGGGAGCCAGCTGCTCCTGGGTCAGCTGACAGAGAAAATAGCTCTGGTCCTTGTTGCCGTCCGCCCCGGCCAGTATCCGGTATACAGGCCGACCGTCCGGACCTTCCGTCACATCCTTGCGGCAATAATGCCCGGTGGCCACATAGTCCGCCCCGAGATCCCTTGCCGCCTTCAGAAAAGCGTCGAACTTGATACGGCTGTTGCACATCACATCCGGATTGGGAGTACGGCCCTTGGCATATTCAGAGAACATATAGTCCACCACCTGATGCCGGTATGTATCCGACAAGTCGATGAACTCGAAGGGTATGCCTATCTTGTGGGCCACCATCTCGGCCACCTTGCGGTCCTCCTCCCACTCACATTCCCCGTGCAGGGTCCCGGTGATATCGTGCCAGTTCTGCATGAACAGCGCGAACACATCGTACCCGGCCTGACTGAGCAGCAGCGCCGCCACCGACGAATCCACTCCGCCGGAAAGCCCTACGGCAATTCTCTTACCACGAAGATTCTCTTTTATTTCTATTCCAGACATCGTTCCTAACATTGGATTTTCAAAAATTCTGCGCAAAAGTAAGAAATCTTGGCGAAAATTTATATCTTTGCAGCCGGGTAAGTCTTACACGACCAGCTCCCATCCAACCTCCCCAGGGCCGGAAGGCAGCAAGGACACGATGGTCGTAGCGGTGCGATGTAATCAGCTTACCCTTTTTTTATGGCCCGACGGTACGACCTGTCATGAAAAAGGAGCGCACCCACCGTCTGTCAGGCAGTTTGCGCTCCTGTAAAATCAAGAGACACCCGCTATTCAGCAGCTATACCCAAGACCTGCATCAGCAAATCTTTCTGTAAGATCAGAACCTATGAAGGAATTGTAAGATTTGCGAACGTACCGTTGAGCCTGTAGTACTCGTTGATGACAAAGTCGAATGTCACATTATTATCGGCATCAACCTCCATCGAGCCGCCGACTACTGCTCCAAGATTATTGTCATCAACTACCACGTGAGTGAATGAGCAATAGCTCGAGGAGACCTCACCTTCTATGATGCTGAATGCCGTGTTGGTACCGGTAGGCACCACATTGTAGGTTCCTGACTCCAGGCTTCCATTGTCGATATTGGCGTAGATAAGTGCTGTCATCTCTGTTCCGTCATCAGTACTGAATACAGCGACAACCCTGCCCACCCCGCTGTCTGTAGTTGTCATATCTATCTGAACAGACGTGAATGTCAGATCAAGGTCATAGTCTATCTCGTACTCAAACATGGTGGTAGGGTATTCTGACTGTACTTCACTGTATTCTGTTCCGTTCTGCGCAACCACGACAAGAGTATATGAGGTGTTGGCTTCCAGGCCTTCCACGACCACTTCCTCCTGGGTCATGTCTACCTGCGTTCCATTCAGAATTATCTCATCCGCATGCGGAATCGCTTCACTTCTGCCGATTACCATATAGGATATCGCTTCTGCATTCTCGCTGCTGTATGTAAAGGCAATGCTCTTCCTGGCCGGAATGACGGACTCTATTGCCAGCGTGGGAACGGCAGGTTCATCAGGCTCGCTCTGGGAAGTCGCTGTTTCCAGTATGGCGACACTGCTGTATATCTCACCGTTCAAAGCTGCTGCCGCAATGGTATAAGATGTACCTGCCGTCAGATTGTCTGCCGTATATGTTCCGGTCCCGGTGCCGACCTGATGTCCGGAGCTGATTATCTCCTCGGCTCCCGGAACAGTGGTTCCTGTCTCCACGATCTGCCATGCTACTGTCTCCGCATCTACAGGTGTCAGTGTGAAGTCAATGGATGTCTCGCGGGCCTCGATGAGAGATATCGAGATTTTCGGTTCTACAGTAGCGGGACTCTTCTCACAAGAGAATAAAGACAAGCAGGCCAGTCCTGCTAAAATTGCTGAAATATAATCAGTCTTCATTGATTGTATTGGTTTTGAATTTATTGATGTGTATTATGAATTTCTCAATACTGCCGGAACTGAAGTGTCTGCAGCTCCGACTTCCATTGCAGGTTACCTCGGCATCCAGCTATATGTAGCCAAGGCAGTGATTATGACTGCACCGTCGGTGATGTCACAGGGAGGAGCAGTCTTCTTGGCTGACTGCTGCAATGTCGTGGAATGACGGATTGCAGAATATCGCCGCATGGCCGTCACAAATGTAATGTCAGTAATCGCTTAACGAAAATTTACTAAGAATCGCTAATGAACTGATGAGTTAGTGAAATGCTCTGCATCTTGCTTGAATTAATGGTCAGTTTTAAATAATGCAAATTTAAAACAAAAATCAGACAGTGACAAGTCTGTGACAAAAAAACGTCATGCAAGTCGGACTTGTCACTGTATTGCCATGGAGCGAACCGGAGGGTCTGCTGCGGTAATATTTGCACATCCCGCTTTTTTTTCGTATCTTGCAATGTTTAAACTTACATTTGATATGAAACGACTTATTATTACCCTGACTGCTGCCGCCATAGTCTTCTCATGCTCTGACCGGACTGCCTCGGACGGCATCAGCGTCATAGACGCCGACCTGACCGGCAAGGAAGTCATCGAGCTGAATCTGGCGGATCTGGAGAAGACTGTTCTGGAATACTCCGAAAAGAGCATGATCGGCTACGCTACGGATGTTGTACTGGCTCCCCATGGTTATATCCTGAAATCCAACAGCGGAAATGCCGTCAGACTGATGTACTTCGACAGCGAGGGACAGTACATCTGCGACATCAGCCATCAGGGCCGCGGTCCAGGTGAGTTTCTGGATGTGTCGTCAATATTCATGACAGGTGACACACTGACCGTCGCCAGTTTCTATAACAAGGAAAAGCTCCTGCGCTATCTCATCACCCCCGAAGGATATGAACCTATCTCCGGAGTACCCATCAAACAGCTCAACTGGAGCATTTCCAAAATCTTCTCCACCCCTGACATCCCCGGCAGATATTTCGTGAAGAACACCTGGAACGGTACACCGGGATGGACCACTCCCCTGTTCACCATCTACGACAAAGACTGGAACATCGTGGACACATGCAGGACCAAACACCCCGAAGGAGGCTTCGCATCCCCTTATCCGATATCCAGGGCCGGTGATAGAATCTACCTCAACCAGGCGTTCTCAGACACCATCTACGTTGCCTATAATGACAGAATAGATCCGGCACTGATAATCGATTTCGGTCAAAGCGACTATCCCGCCGACATCAAGTACGACGTCTTGAAGCGGTTTGAGTTCACAAAAGAGCATCCGGACGCTCATTACCTGATACACAACGGCTCTCTGATAACAGAGGACAAGGCATACCTCTACCTCAGTTCCGGACACGGACCGTACTTTCTGGTATACGACATGAACGATGGTTCCTCTACATTCTACAGAATAATGGACGAGGACGGGGAGCCCGCTCTTATGTTTTACATATTCGCATCCCCGGACGGCAGAGTCAAGGGCACCTTCCAGTCCGTCAGCGAGGAGAATTCCTCGATTTACGACCTTTCCTCCCTATAGTCCGTTGAAAATAAACGGCAGAATATCCTCTACACAGGAAAATACGACAATACGGCTGAGGCCTCCCACGATGACACGGACGGGGGCCTCTGCTCTTTTCTGGGACTCGGCAAGGACCTGACGGCAGGCACCGCAGGGCCAGGCCGGCTCGGGGACCATCCGGCCGTCACGGCAGGCTGTTATGGCAATGGCCCTTAGGGCCAGATGGGGATACTGCGCATGGGCCGCGAAGAGGGCAGTCCGCTCGGCGCAGAGGCCCGAGGGGAAAGCCGCATTCTCCTGATTGGCCCCGGTGACCACCGTACCGTCCGAAAGGAGCACCGCCGCTCCCACATTGTACTTGGAATAAGGGGCATACGAGCCTTCCGTCGCCTTGACCGCCCTTCCCAGCAGCGAGCGGTCCGCCTCCTCCATCTCCGCCATCGAGGCATATTCCTGATAATCTATCGTGAGTCTTTTCTGAGCCATGGCATTTATCGTTTATTGCTTTGACGAGACAAATTTAACAATTCCGCCGGGAATTTTCTAACTTTGACTTAATAACTATCTGTAACAGTCGCTTTATGGGCGGAGCACCTTTCCAGGCTAAATCTGAAGTCTCTATCGTCAAGGTATTCCCGGCTTTTATCCTATCGTTCCCGAAAACAGTTATGGCCAGGTCTCACGCTGTCGACCGGACACATTGCCACAATGCTCTGGCTGAGGCTTTCACTGGCATCCCAGTATGTCGTCATTTAACATTTTCCGCAAAATGCTAAATGTAAAGTGATGATGCGGCGGTCGTAAACGGCTTTAGCTTTCAGACAACCCCCTTCGAGATACTGATAGCCGGACAGTCATGCAGCCACATAGTCACACAGCCGGAGAGCCACACAGTCATGCAGTCACACAGTCATACAGCCATGCAGCCATACAGCCATACAGCCACAGTCTGTTATGCTCATTTTTTCATATTACCGTATTCCACAGCAACTTAGGTTGAACTGGTGACTTACAGACTGAAGGCTACCGACGCCTGTCTGTTATCCTGATTTTTCGTCTACCTCTCTGTATAACAATACTTTACACAAATATTCCGATTACAGACTCGTCAGGGAGAAAATATGCTGACCGCGGAATAACCCTGCCACAGCTCCTTACAGGCGCATTTAAATGAGCACGTGTCACAGTGCACCGCTCTGTCTGTTGTCGGCATAACCATGTAATCACATGCTATCCAGATAAATACAAAAAACGGCTATTTACAGACTGCTGGCGGTGCGGTAAGGAATCATTTTAGACTTCGCCACATATATTGTTGCGCCTCGGCATAGCAAATAAATTTGCTCTGCGCCCGGCTTCTGCGTACATTTGTACCATGGATTGGGATTTTATCATACACTGCATACTGGCCGTGGGGCTGTCGGCGGCTCTGATTGCACTGCTGGACAGCCGCATTAAACTGAGGAAGGAACGGCGGAAGACATCGATGTTCTACGGCATTTCCAGGGACCTGGAGGGGGACACGTGGAAGCAGAAGGACGTTATCGAGGAACAGAACGGTACGATAATGGAGCAGGACAGCACCATTCAAGAGCAGAACAGTACGATTCAGGAACAAAACAGCACCATACGGGAGCAAATGCACGAGATTGAGAGCCTCGGGGCGGAACTGAAGGAGAGCAGGGCCATGGCCAGGATGCTGCTGGAACGCGCTCAGGACGGCCAGAGCAGACTCACCGCCTTCACTGAGCGGCTGCTGATGCTCATCGACGAGACAGCCAACGTACACTACGAGAGCGCATCCAGCCCCGCAACCCTCAGCCGCAGGCTTAAGGAGACCCTTCAGACCGGACTCACCGGCCACGAGGTAGTGGAGCAGATCGGCGGCCTCATCGAGACCTCCTACCCCGGCTTCCTCAGCGGACTCTTCAACGACTTTCCCTGGCTGACCGACGACGACCGCCTGCTCATCTGCCTGATGTGCTGTGGCCTCTCCCCCAACGCCGCCAGCGTCATCCTCGACCGCGACCTCAACCGCCTCAACAAATGGAAGACATCCCTCGCCAGGCAGATGGGCCTCTCCACCCGCCTCTCCAAATACCTCAAGGACCGGCTGGCCTCCTGCCGCTGCGCATAACCTCACTGGAAGGCCTGTATACCACATCTTGCCTGCTTGCCACCTCTTTAACTCTTCCCCTTAACTCCTAGCCCTTCTAATTAACCACTACTTTCCACCTCGCACCATTCCCACCTTCCGAAGGTGTGTTGATTTCCTGCTTTTTCTGCTCACCTTCCGAAGGTGAGTAGATGCACTACCGCCACGAGAACGCCTGCAGCTGCATTTTCCAGCACCACACGCCTTTTCCACCTTCCAAAGGTGCGTTGGTTTCCCGCTTTTTCTGCTCACCTTCCGAAGGTGGGCAGTTTTCCCGCGTCTGCGTCTCACCTTCAATTAGATGATTGGTCACCTTGTCCGTATGCCTTCTCATCTGGATTGCCTTGTACTCTGCTCAAGAAGGTGGTGGCTAAAGGCCGTTTCGCCCGGCACCTTCCGGGTGGGGTTCCCGGGCAGGGCTGGCGAGAGAGACATCTGGGGCAGGTCGGCCTATAACGAATTCGAGAAGGTGGTGGAGAAAGGACGTTTCATCCGGCACCTTCCGGATGGCCGAAGGCAGGAATACTGACGGGGGACGCACATCACATAAATGCCACATAAACGCAATGAGAAAAAACTTCCGCAAAGGCATAGATAGTGGCTGAAAATCAGGGGTTGCCGTTTAGAAAAAACTTCCGGGGCTTGCCAGGCGGGGAAACGGTACTTAATTTTGCGGCCGACTGCTGCAGGCATGCAACTGGCAAACAGCTGACGACAGCAGACAGACAATGAACAGAGAACGAACAAACTGCGAAATGAAAGCGAAATGAAAGTGTACAGAGGGTGAACAAACAGCGAACAAATAGTGAACAGATAACAAAAGTAGACAGCAGGCAACAGACAGCAAACAGCCGACGACAGCGAGCAGAAAACAAACAGCAAACAACAGACAGCTAAAAACAGACAACAAACAACAATACAGCAAACAGCAGCCCCCACAACCACCAAGCAACTTACCAAAGCCATAACACACCGCCATGAGACGCATACACTTCAACCGCCACACTCTCTTTTCCACCATCCTGAATGTAACGGGACTGACCCTCGCCCTCTCTGTGTTCATGATACTGATGGTGCAGGTGATGTACGACTGGAGATACGACAGATGTTATCCGGGATACGAGAACGTATACCGGCTGGAATACACCGCCCATGAGGACATGAACGCCTACAGTGTGAACTGGTCCAGACCGATGATAACCATGATGAAGGATGTCCTGCCCCAGGCCGAGGCAATTGGAACGTACGTTTACGACAAGGGGGCTGCAGCAGCCATGCGGGAAGCCGGAAGCGATAAGTCCGGGGTAAGCCTCAGGTTCGCCGACTGCGATTACGGCCTGCTGAAAGTATTCCCATTCGAATTTACGGAAGGGGACACCGCCCTGTTCCGCGCTCCGCGCATGGCGCTCATATCCGAAAGAGGAGCGGCAAAACTGTTCGGAAAGGAATCTCCGGTCGGAAAGGAAGTGGAGTTCAGTTCCTCTACCATAGTCAGGTACCTTCCCACACGTTTCACTATTGCGGGAGTCTATCGGGATTTTCCGGAGAATTCGAGCATGGACCGGGAAATCCTCGTCAATCTCGGCAACACATCCTTGAACAATACCGGTGAATGGGCCTACTACTGCTACGTCAGGACATCCGGCCGGGACGGGCTGCAGTCGGTACTGGATACCTACGCATACGGGATGTCCGGGGGAAATGAAAAAGCCGGGTTCCGCCTCACTCCCCTGCACGACGCCTACTACAACCACAACACACAGCCCGACAACATCGCGAAAGGCAACCGCTCCACCACCATCACCCTCTTTTCCGTCGCCCTGCTCATCCTGATAATCGCCGCAATCAACTTCGTCAACTTTTCGATGGCCTCCGTTCCATTCCGCATCAAGGGTCTGAACACCAGAAGAGTCGTCGGGGCGACACGGGGCAGCCTGATATGGAGCCAGCTGGGAGCCACACTGGCATTGGTGCTGACTGCATTTGTCCTCAGCGCGGGAGCTATGTCCATAGCTGCGACCACCGGCATTGCCTCCTATATCTCCGGCTCGCTCAGGGTGCAGGACAATCCGGCGGTGCTGCTCATCGGCCTGGGTGCCGCCACTGTCACAGCCCTCACGGCCGGCATCTTCCCCGCCCGCTACAGCACCTCCTTCAACCCGGCGATGGTGCTCAAGGGGTCCTTCTCCCTCTCGGCCCGGGGCCGGAACCTGCGCTCAGTCCTCGTCGGTGTCCAGTACCTCATCTCATTTGTCCTGATTATCTGCGCCCTCTTCATCACCCTGCAAGTCAAGTATATGAAGGGTTTCGACATGGGCTACGAACGGGAGCATATAGTAGAGTTCAGCATCTCGAACGACTACAGCTTCAGCAGGGAGACCCTCCGGGAGATGCTCCTCGAGAACCCCGCCGTTACCGACGTCACATTCTCCGGCTACTCCATTGCCTCGGAGACGAAAATGCCCTGGGGCCGGTCGTACAACGATGAGCCGGTGGAGGTCGAGTGCCTGCCGGTAGAGAGCAACTTCATCTCCTTCTTCGGCCTGGAGCTGACCGGAGGCCGGGACTTCCTGCCCTCGGACGACCTCAGTCCGGACGGCACGATGATTGTCAACCAGACCTTCCTGGACAGGTACCCGTTCTACCGCATCGGTTCCAGATTTACCGGACACACCGACAACAGCACCATCATAGGCACCATCCGGGATTTCAACTTCAAGCCCCTCCAGCACAGCATCGGTCCGTTCTGCCTGTACAACTTCGGCAGCACTCCCTGGTGGCAGCTGTCGACCGGCTACGTGAAGATAATCCCCGGCGACATCCAGGCCACATTTGACTTTATCCGCAAGACACTCCACGAGGCGGATCCCTCCATCAGCCCCGAGGACATCGACATCCACTTCCTGGACGACACCGTCGGAAGCCTCTACGCCAAGGAGGACAGGCTGGGCCGCGTCATCACCACCGCATCCTGGATATCCCTGCTGATCTCAGTCATCGGCATCCTCGGCCTGGTGTACTTCGAGACGCAGTTCCGCCGCAAGGAGATAGCCGTCCGCCGCGTGCACGGGGCATCGGTAGCGGAGATTCTAACCATGATCAACCGCTACTACCTGACCATCACCCTCATCTGCTTCATCCTGACCGCACCCGTCTCCTTCATCATCATCCGCAAGTGGGTGTCCTCCTTCCCCTACCGGAGTCCGGTGCCGGTGTGGATATTCATTGCCGCCCTCGCCCTGACTGCCGCCGTCACGGCCGTCACCGTCACCCTCTGCAGCCGCCGGGCCGCACTGCGCAATCCGGTCGAGTCCATCTCCAATGAATAGAATTTTTTCGTACTTTTGTCCGTTCAGACTCACAGCTGAACTGACGACATGATACAGACACTGCATTTTAAGAAAATCCAAGCACTCATCACGGGAGCCGTAGCAGCCGCCGTCCTCATACTGACAGCCCTGCCCGGATACAGCCAACAGCAGCAGACCCGCGAGGAATACATCGAAAAATACAAGGACGCGGCCATCCAGTACATGAAGACCCACGGCATACCGGCCAGTATCACCCTGGCCCAGGGCTGCCTGGAGTCGGCCAACGGCAACTCCGACCTGGCCGTCAGGGCCAACAACCACTTCGGCATCAAGTGCCACAACGACTGGAAGGGCCCGACCTACTACAAGAAAGGCGACGACCCGGGGAAATCATGCTACCGCAAGTACCGCAGCGCCTCCGAGTCATTCAAGGACCACTCGGACTTCCTGCGCTACGGCCAGCGATACGCATTTCTCTTCGACCTGCAGATCACTGACTACAAGGGCTGGAGCCACGGCCTCAAGAAAGCCGGCTACGCCACCGACCCCAAGTATGCCCAGAAGCTGATTAAGATTATCGAGGACTACCAGCTCTACCGCTTCGACCGGGAGATATACGCCAAGGCCGAGAAGAAACCCGACCTGCTGCCGCCCAGTCCCAGTCAGCTGCAACAGGTCATGGAACTTAACCCCGCCAAGAACTCACTGCTGTACAAGTACTCCCGCAACCGCACCATCTACGTGCGCAACGGCGTGCCCTTCATCCTCGCCGGAGACCTGGACACCTACGAGAGCATCGCCGAGGAGTACAACCTCTTCACAGGAGAACTGCTCCGCTTCAACGATCTGAAGAAATCCCGCGACCTCGTACCGGGCACAGTCGTCTACCTCCAGCGCAAGAAGGGCAAGGCTCAGAAACACCTCGAAATACACATCGCTGTGGAAGGCGACACCTACTATGACGTATCCCAGAAATACGGAGTACGCATGAAAAAACTCTTCAAGTACAATGACTACAAAAGCGGAGACATCCTCCACATCGGCGACGAGATCTTCCTCCGCAGGCACAGATAGGACAATATGAACCGCAGGACACTCATCATCGCAGCAGCGGCCGCCGCAGTCATCATTGCGGCCCTCGGCCTCAACTGGTACATCACTTATAAAAAGCCCAACACCGTGCAGGAAGGCGTCATCCTCATCTACCGCGACGCCACCTATCAGGCAGTGGAGGACTCCATAAAAGCCTCAGGTACAATAAAGAATCTCAAGAGTCTGGAGCGTGCCGCCCGCAAGCGGGACCTGGCCTCCCACTTTGAGCCGGGCCGCTACGTCATAGAGCCGGGCATGTCGAACCAGTACATCATCCGCATGATAGCCAACGGCTGGCAGACTCCGGCAAAGGTCACCCTCAGGGGCTATATCAAGACCATCGACCGGCTGGCAGCATTCCTCGGCCGCAACTTTGAGGCCGACTCCGCCGCATTCGCCACTGCCCTGAAAGACACTGCCATGATCGATTCCCTGGGATTCAGGCCCGAGACCTTCATCGGCATGTTCATTCCCAACACCTACGAATTCTACTGGACCTCCAGCCCAGAGTCCGTCATCAAGCGGTTCAAGAAGGAGTACGATACCTTCTGGAACGGCAGGCGCGACCGCCTGGCCAAAGAGATCGGCCTGGACCGCAACGAGGTGATGACCCTCGCCTCCATAGTCATAGGCGAGACCAACAACGCCGGAGAGATGCCCAAGATAGCCGGCGTGTACATGAACCGCCTCCACCGCGGCATGAGGCTCCAGGCCTGCCCCACCGTCATCTACGCCCATCTGGACACTGAGCCGGGACTGCGCCGTCTCCTGCACCGACACCTGCAGATCGACTCCCCCTACAACACCTACAGAATAAAAGGGCTGCCACCGGGACCGATTGCGATACCCACAGTGACAGCCATAGACGCGGTGCTGAATTACGAGAAATCCAACTACCTGTATTTCTGTGCAAAGCCCGAGTTCGACGGAACCCACAACTTCGCTTCCACCTACAGTCAGCACAAGGCCAACTCAAGGGCCTACAACAAGGCGTTCCGCGAGAGAGAAGCCTCCCGCAAAGCCTCCAACGCAGCCTGAAACTCCGGACTCCGCGAGTTCATCACCCGGTAGAAGCAGTCACGCGAGACGATAGAGCTGGCAGCCAGCGCCTTCATATACAGGCACAGGTCCTCCCGGGAGCGTTCCAGCTCATCCTCCTTCAGTTCTATTCCCCTCTCCGAAGCCAGGGCCACAAGCCCGTCCACCATCTCGTCCGTAATCTTGAAACTGCGGTCGAACTTCTCGAAAGTGCGGTACCTGGAAGTCCACGCGCTGCGGTTGCGGTCGCACAGCCCGTTCATATACTCTATGACCAGCCCCTGCCTGAGCAGAGCCGCATAATAGGCCGAATACGAAGCGGTGTCCTGAGGCACGAAGACATCCGGCATGATGCCTCCGCCTCCGTAGACCGTCCGGCCCAGCCGCAGGGTCTTGAACTTCAGCGAATCCGGGAACTGGATGCTGTCCCGGCTGAAAGACTCCCCGCGCAGATACCTCTCGTAGAAGTCCTTGTAATACTGGTCAGCATGCCCGGCCTCATAGTGCGACTGAATCACCCTGCCCGAAGGCGTATGATATCTGGCGATGGTAAGCCTCAGCTCCGAGCCGTCCTCCAGCGGAATGGCCTGCTGGACCAGCCCCTTGCCGAAGGAGCGTCGCCCGACTATCACACCCCTGTCCTGGTCCTGAATAGCGCCGGCCACGATCTCGCTGGCCGAAGCCGAGTTCTCGTCTATCATCACCACCAGCGGCCCCTGACGGTACAGCCCGTTGCCGCGGGCCGATTCCTGCATCCTGGGCAGGGCCCGTCCCTCAGTATAGACTATCAGGTCCCCGGCCTCCAGGAACTCGTTCGCGATGTCGATGGCTGTAGGCAGGTATCCCCCGGAATTGCTCCTGAGGTCCAGTATCACTCCGCGGATTACCCCGTCGAACGACCTGATCGCCTCCACTATCTCGTCCCGCGACTTAGCCGCGAAACGGCTGAGCTTGAGGTAAAGCACGTCGTCCTCCACCTTATAGGCCGCATCGAGACTGTTTATCGGAATCTTGTCCCTCACGACCGTGAAATCGAGAAGTTCAGCCACGCCCTTGCGGAGCACGCCCAGCCCGACCTTCGTGCCCTTCTTGCCGCGCAGATAGCCGTAGACATCCTCATTGCTCAGTCCGATACCCGCGATAAAGGAGGTATCCACCCGGAGAATCTTGTCCCCGGCCAGCAGCCCGACCCTCTCGGACGGACCTCCGGCCACAGTTGCCTGCACGGTCAGGGTATCCCGGATGATCGCGAACTCGATGCCGATGCCCTCGAACTCCCCCTGCAGCGGCTCATTCATAGCCTTGACGTCCTCGGCCGAGATATAGGAAGAATGCGGGTCGAGTTCCCCGACTGCCGCCACGATGGCCTTCTCGACGAGCGCATTGAGATCCACATCCTCCAGGTACAGCCGGTCGATGTAGAATAGTGTCTGATTGAACTTTCCGGCAGCCCGATTCATCTCGCTCTTCTGCTGGGCCGCGCCCGTGACGGCGGAAGCCAGCAGGAGGACCGCGCAAATGAGCGCCGCCTTGATCTTATTCTGTCTCATTATTCTGTCTTTTTTACAGGTATTTCAAATTCACGGCCCTCCCAGCCCATCTCCGTCTCCGGGAATACCTCCCGGGCCTGAGCCAGCAGTACAGAAGGGTCCTTATATCTGGATGAGAAATGTCCTATCACCAGTTTCCCGGCACCGGAGCGCAGGGCCGTCTCCCCCGCCTGGCGGGCAGTGCAGTGGAACATCTCCGCCGCCTTCTCCGCACAGTCGTCCCCGAAGGTGGCCTCATGGTAGAGCAGGTCCACCCCCCGGAGCATGCCGGGAAGGGCTCCGAAAGCGGCGGTATCACTTATGTAGGCAAATGACCGCGGCTGATACGGCCGGTAGGTCAATTCAGAAGCCCTCAGCACACTCCCGTCCTCCCTCTGCACGTCCCGTCCTTCCTTCAGGGCCAGTATCTCGCTGACGGACAATGCAAGCGACGCGACAGCCTCCTTCCGGACATTCAGCCCCGGCTCCCGCTCCCGGAAGAGATACCCGTAGTCAGGGACCCGGTGCAGCAGGGGCAGGGCCGTCACGCTCATGACGGAGTCCTCCAGAATCACCTCCGGCACGGAGGCCGTCAGCGGATGGAAGACGACGGGATAGGTCTCCCGCTCCAGGAACTGCACCTTGAAAAAGTCCAGTATCCTGGAAAATCCCTCCGGGGCATAGATATGCAGGGGCTCCGTCCTTCCGGACATGGACAGGGTGGACATCAGTCCGAATATCCCCAGAACGTGGTCGCCGTGCAGGTGGGAGAGGAAGATCCGCTCCGTCCTCATCAGCGATATCCCGTGCCGCTTCATCAGCATCTGGCAGCCTTCACCGCAGTCGATAAGCAGCAAGCGCCCACATATATTCAATATGTGAGCGCTGGGGTATCTGTCCGTTGTCGGGGAGGCTGAGGAGACTCCCAGTGTCGTCAACGAAAACTTCATGGAAGAGTTACTCTACTTGGCCTCCTGCTCCATCTTGCTCTTGAGGTCGGCAAGCTGGGCGATATCGCCGAGAGTGGTCTTCTCCAGATTGGTCTTGATCTTCTTCATCGCACTCTGGGTGCTCTCGCTCTCACGACGGCTCTCCTCCTTCCTGGGCTCCTCCCATGTCTTGGTGTGGGAGAGGATGATCTTCTTGTTGGACTTGTTGAACTCAACCACCTTGAAGGGCAGTTTCTCGCCTACGTTGGCAGTAGTGCCGTCCTGCTTCTGGAGGTTCTTGATGGAGCATGTGCCCTCAACGCCCTCACCGAGAGAGATGACAGCTCCCTTGTCTGCGAAGCTGGCTACTGTTCCCTCGTGGATAGAGCCGAGAGGATACTGGGTCTCGAATACGTCCCAAGGATTCTCCTCGAGCTGCTTGTGGCCGAGGCTCAGACGACGGTTCTCCTTGTCGACTTCGAGAACTACGACCTCAAGCTTGTCACCGATGGAGGTGAACTCCGAGGGATGCTTGATCTTCTTGGTCCAGGACAGGTCACTGATGTGAACCAGACCGTCCACGCCCTCCTCAAGCTCTACAAAGACACCGAAGTTGGTGAAGTTGCGGACGGTGGCGATATGACGGGAATTTACAGGATATTTCTCTGTGATGGTAGCCCAAGGGTCCTCCTTAAGCTGCTTGATGCCGAGAGACATCTTCCTCTCCTCGCGGTCGAGGGTCAGGATAACGGCCTCTACCTCGTCGCCTACCTTCAGGAAGTCCTGGGCACTGCGCAGGTGGAGAGACCATGACATCTCGGATACGTGGATCAGGCCCTCAACGCCGGGCTGAATCTCCACGAACGCACCGTAGTCAGCGATAACGACCACCTTGCCCTTAACGACGTCGCCCACCTTGAGGTTGGGATCGAGAGCATCCCAGGGATGAGGCTGGAGCTGCTTCAGGCCGAGAGCGATACGCTTCTTGGTATCATCGAAGTCGAGAATGACCACGTTGATCTTCTGGTCAAGCTGCACGACCTCCTCGGGATGGTTGATACGGCCCCAGGAGAGGTCTGTGATGTGGATGAGTCCGTCCACACCGCCGAGGTCCACGAACACACCGTAGGAGGTGATGTTCTTGACGGTGCCCTCGAGGATCTGACCCTTCTCGAGCTTGCTGATGATCTCGGCCTTCTGAGCCTCGATCTCGGCCTCGATGAGAGCCTTGTGGGAAACCACCACGTTGCGGTATTCGTTGTTGATCTTGACGATCTTGAAGTCCATGGTCTTGTTGACGAACACGTCGTAGTCGCGGATGGGCTTCACGTCGATCTGCGAGCCGGGCAGGAAGGCCTCGATACCGAATACGTCCACGATCATACCGCCCTTGGTGCGGCACTTCACGTAGCCCTTCACGATCTCGTCCTTCTCGAATGCCTCGTTCACGAGATCCCATGAACGCAGGGAGTGAGCCTTTCTGTGGGAGAGAATCAGCTGGCCTTTCTTGTCCTCGGCTGTCTCCACATAGACCTCTACCTTGTCACCGACCTTCAGGTCAGGATTGTAACGGAACTCGGAGATGTTGATAACGCCCTCGCTCTTGTAGCCGATGTTCACGAGAACCTCGCGCTTGCCGATGGCCATCACGGTTCCTTCTACGACCTCATTCTCCACTACCTTGGAGAGGGTCTGGTTGTACATCTCCTCATCGGCCTTGCGGTCTGCATAAGGAGTATCTTCCTCAAAACTGTCCCAGTCGAACTTGTCAACGGGCACTGACGCATTGCTCTTGCGTTTGGGAGCCATAGCGTCCACTACGGGAGCGGCCTCTTCCTGATAGGACTCGGCGGTCTCCTTCTTTTCTACGGGAGCCTCCACTTCGGCGGTCTCCGTCATTACTTCCTGTTCTTTTGTCATAATTTTAATTAAACAATCTTTCCATTAAGGAGTTAGACAATATTTATAAGCCCCTCCCCGGGGGAAGGGAGCGCAAAAGTAAGTACTATTTTACTGATTTCCAAATATTTTTCAAAAGAAATCATACAGGCACAATCTTTGCTTGCACTAGCATGTATTTTAAACAAGATTAAAGATGAAAATACAGACTTTACTGTGCTCAGCGCTGACTATCATTGCTTTATCCTCCTGCGAGCAACCCGAACCGACGATATACTACAACACCTACATGACAGCCGTACAGTCAGAGAGCGGCTGCATATTCGTTTCTGACGACTCCCTTACCATTGTTCCTACCAACAGTATATCAAATATAGGCAGCCTGAAGACCGATGACAGGCTTTTTGCCACATTTTCCGTTCCGTCCGGAGAGATTACAGACCCAGTGATGGCCGAATTCACATCCTTAGTTCTGCTGGACCCTCTGGAGATTATCGCCACCTCTTCACCTGACACCTTGAGTATCAAAGCTGATGACCCGGCCGACCTCCAATCGGTATGGCAGAGCGGAGGAGTTAAAGGAGCCTCCCGCTTCCTTACCATATCATATTCCGTAAAAGCAAGCGAATTCGGTCTGCCGCACTATACCTATATTGTAGATGACCTCACCAGGACAGACAATCCTGATGCAGAAGGCTACTACCACCTCCGCTTCCTGCACGACACCAACAACGACCCGTTCGTAATCTACACCAGCAGCATAGCCACGTTTCCTCTGACGGAGAAATACACCGGTCCGGACATCAAAGGAATAAAAATAGACTATACCCCACTGACTGCCGGCAAGGACAGTACCCTGACCCTTACTTTCAAATAGGCCTTTTGCAGCCTTAATACCATTGCCTACAGGCTGTCACCGAAGTCTTCCTTGAACCTGGCGACGAGGCGTTCGGGCCAGTCGCCGATGGGCTCCATCGGGGTGCGGAAGCAGCGCTGCATGCCGGGGATGTCGTGGCAGCGGATGGCACCGATGAGGCGGCGGTTGTCGTAGAGCCATTTCAGGCGGTCGAGGGCGTACATGGTCTGGGACAATGTCAGCACCTTGCGGGGAAATGCCATGCGCACGAGCTCCATGTCCGCTACAAAGTCGGGATCATCCTCCGAGACATCCTGATAGGTGCCGCCGTCCATAGTCCTTACACCGGAGCAGAGGTAGATGGCTGCAGCAAGGGAGCTGGCCGGAAGGTCCTTCACGGGCAGATGGTCGCAGAAGAGTTTGGCATCTATCTGAGCTCCGAGCACACCCGGAGGGGTCACCATCGGGATGCCCATCCTGACGGCTTCATTCACGAAATACCTTATGAACTCGGGGTTCTGGCAGATGTACTCCTCATCGGTGGCTTCGTACAGACCCTGGGCCATGGCCTCTATCTCCTTCATGGACATGCCGCCGTAGGTGACGTAGCCCTCGAACACGGCTACGACCTGGTCCATCTTGAGCTTGTCCTGATAGTTGTCGGTGGCGATGACGGCGCCTCTGGTGCAGGAGAGCTTGCGGGCCGAGAAATAGACGATATCGGCCAGCGAGCACATCTTCAGCAGTACTTCGGCCAAGGTTGCATGGGCATACTCCGGCTCGCGCTGGATAATCAGCCAGGCGTTCTCCCCGAGCAGGCAGGCGTCGAGCAGCACCTTGATGCCGTGGCGGTCGGCCACCTTGCGCACCTCCATGAGGTTGGCCATCGAGAAAGGCTGGCCGCCGATGAGGTTGGTGGAAGCCTCCATGCGGATGAAGGGAATATGCTCCGCCCCGTACTGTGCTATGCAGTCCTCGAGACGGGCTATGTCGATATTGCCCTTGAACTGGTTGTCGGAGGCGGAGGTGAAGGCCACGTCGGGAGTGACGAGGTCGATGTGCTTTCCACCGTTGAGCCGGATATGGTTGGCCGTACTTCCGAAGTGATAGTTCATCGGCACCACGTCCCCCGGTTTGAGAAATGCCCGCATGATTACATTCTCGGCGGCGCGGCCCTGATGAGCGGGCACCACATAACGCTTGCCGAGCACATCGAATACGGCCTTCTCGAGCCGCTTGAACGACTCGCTGCCGGCGTATGCGTCGTCGGCCCGCATCATGGCGGCCAGCTGCAGGTCGCTCATGGCGTTGGTTCCGCTGTCGGTCAGCATGTCCAGATAGACATCGGCCGAATCCATGCGGTAGGTATTGAATCCGCCCTTCTTCAGGGCCTCCAGTCTTTCATCGATAGGCAGGAGCTTCACCTTCTGAACGATACGCGCACGGTGGAACTCCAACGGGATATCTATGCCAGTGTAGAACTTTACTTTCGGCATTTTTATATTTTTTAAATTTTTTAAAATCTTCCGGATCTTCTGTTAATGACCGCCGTACAAGTATTCCTCCTGCTCAGGGGTCAGGGTATCTATGCCGGTGCCCCAGCTCTCGAGCTTCATCCGGGCCACCTCGGCGTCTATCTCCTCCGGCACGCTGATGATGCGGGGCATGTCCTCTCCGCGGTGCCGCACCAGATAGCGGGCTCCCAGGGCCTGAATGGCGAAGCTCATGTCCATGATCTCAGCGGGATGCCCGTCGCCCGAAGCCAAGTTGACTAAACGGCCCTCGGCGAGGATGAACACTGAACGGCCGTTCTCCAGCCTGTAACCCATGATGTTCTCGCGGGCCTTCCATGACTCCACTGCCATAGTCTTGATGCCGCGGACGTCCACCTCACAGTCGAAGTGTCCGGCGTTGCAGCAGATGGCTCCGTCTTTCATCTTCAGGAAGTGCGCGGGAGTGATGACGTCCTTGCAGCCGGTCACGGTCACGAAGATGTCTCCTATCTCTGCGGCGCGGTCCATCAGCATAACCTTGAATCCGTCCATAACGGCCTCGATGGCCTTGACAGGGTCGATCTCAGTGACGATGACAGATGCCCCCAGTCCCTTTGCCCTCATAGCCACGCCCTTGCCGCACCAGCCGTATCCGGCTACGACGACATTCTTGCCGGCTACGATGAGGTTGGTCGTGCGGTTGATGCCGTTCCAGACGGACTGGCCGGTACCGTAGCGGTTGTCGAAGAGGTATTTGCACTTGGCGTTGTTGACCAGCACCATAGGGAAGCGCAGCTCCCCTGCCCTGGCCATCGCCTCGAGCCTCATCACTCCGGTGGTGGTCTCCTCGCAGCCTCCTATGATTCCGGGGATGAGTTCCGGCATCTCGGTATGCAGGGTATGCACCAGGTCGCCTCCATCGTCAATGATGATATTGGGTCCGCAGGAGACTACCTTGCGGATATTGTCCATATATTCCTGCTCCGAGCAGCCGTACCAGGCGAATACCTCAAGGCCCTCGTGTACAAGAGCGGCGGCCACGTCGTCCTGGGTGGAAAGAGGGTTGGAGCCGGTGATGTACATCTGAGCCCCGCCGGCGGCCAGGGTCTCGCAGAGGTAAGCCGTCTTGGCCTCGAGATGTATCGAGAGGGCTATTTTCAGTCCCTCAAAGGGTCTTTCTTCCTTGAATTTCTTCTCTATCCTGTTGAGCAGTGGCATGTTGGCCCTTACCCAGTCTATCTTGCGGCGGCCTTCGGCCCAGGTTTCAGGTTTCTTGATATCACTCATATTCTAAAGCATTCTTCGTTTTCGGAAAACCAAAATTACTACAAAAATCGCAACAATCATCAACGCCAGCAGAATAAAAAAGTCCGCCAGTCCACTTCCGGCCACCGGCAGGTTGATATTCATGCCGTAGATGGAGGCTATGAGGGTCGGCGGCATCAGAAGGAGGGACACGAAGGTGAAGACCTTCATGATGCGGTTCTGCTCGAGGTTGATCAGACCGACTACTGTGTTCTGGAGGTAGTCCAGACGCTCGAAGCTGAAGTTGGTATGGTTAAGCAGGGAGACGATGTCCTTGTTGATGACCGAAAGTTTCGGAAAGATATCGCGGGGGAACTTGTCGCTCTTCATGATGGAGGATATCATCCTCTGCTTGTCGACCACGTTCTCGCGCACCAGCATGGTGTTCTCCTGCAGCTGGTTGATATCCAGGAGGAACTCCTCGTTGACATCCTTGCCGGCACTGACCTTCTTGCTGTAGGTGTCTATCTCCTTGGACATGAGCTCGATCATGTCGGCGTCGAGGTCGATCCGGTTCTCGACGATGCCGATAAGGACGTGATAGCCTGTGGGATAGAGCCGGCTGTTGACCTGTATCCTGCGCTGTATGTCCGAGAAGCTGCGCAACTGCACGTTCCTGATGGACACGATGATACCCTCGCAGAGAATGAACGAGACAGCTTCCATCGAGTACTCGTCCGGGCCGGGAATCAGGAAGTTGGTGTTGACGGAGATGGTGGTCTCGGTCTCGGAGTAGCGGGACGATGACTCGATCTCCTCGGCCTGGGCCCTGGAGGACAGGGAGGTATCGAGGAAAGCCTCGACCGCGCGTTTCTCGTCTCCGTCCGGGGAGAAAAGGTCAATCCAGATTACATCGTCCATTCCCAGTTCATCTAAAAATACTACAGACTGGGAGATGGATATCTTGCCTTTGTCTTTATAGAATATCTGTATCATGCTTCTTTCGGAGTTTGATGATGGTTAAATTGATGGGAAATACTCTCCCGCTGGAGAGCGCCTGACTCACCAATAACATCGGACTCTGAACTCGAAAGGCTTGAATTTCAACTCTATAAACTTAATTCGTTAATACTCGGCCGCAAAGATAATAAATTACCTGCCAAAATCGGCAATTTTTCTAATGACGCCTGATTTTCAGGAATACGCATGCTCTGAAAAGTACGCGCCTACGGCGCTATCCCTCCCACCGTGAGTATCAGCTCGTTACTTCGTAACTCGGTGATACTCAGGGCGGGTCCCTCCCGCTAACAAGCCGCGGGTGGCATGCTTTTCAGAGGATACGTATTCCTGAAAATCAGAAAATGCTATATTATACGGACAAGTGCTCGATGAGAATCTTCGCTCCGATGGCGATGAGGATCAAACCGCCGAGGATTTCGGACTTTCTGCCGATGCCGGCTCCGAGGCGGCGGCCGCCGAGCAGACCGGCGAGGGAGGCCAGTGCCGTGCAGGCCAGCACCATGGCTGTGGTGATGCCTATCTTGAGGAATGACAGCTTGATCATGGCCAGGGATATGCCGACTGCCACGGCATCGATGCTGGTAGCCACGGACAGAAGCACGAGCTGCCTGGTATTCAGCAGCGAGGTGCCGGACACTTCCTCCTCTTTCTTGGAGCAGCCCTCGATTATCATCTTCACCCCGATGTAGCCCAGCAGGACGAATGCCACCCAGTGGTCCACCTTCGAGATGTAGTCGCTCACGCTGTAGCCTAAAAGCCAGCCGGCGAAAGTAAGTCCTGCCTGAAACACCGCGAAGCAGAAAATAATCCGCAGAATCTGCCTGACACACAGACTGCCGCGGGTACATATCCCGCCGGTAAGCGAGACGGCGAAGGTATCGAAGCACAGACCTGCCGCTAGGAGAAAAAGTTCGATATAGCTCATAACAAAGGTGTACGGTTCTTAATGGACATTCCGAGCGTCAGCGAATCGGCATTCTCGAGGTCATCCCCGAAGCCCACACCGCGGGCGATAGCCGTCACACGCACCCCTGTTCTGGCCAGCAGCCGGTTGATATAGAACGAGGTGGTCTCACCGGCCATCCCCTTGCCTATCGCGATGATCACCTCCCTGACCTCCGGCGAGGACGCCCTCTCCACCAGCGAGTCCAGCGGCAGGTCATCCGGACCGATACCGTCCATGGGCGATATCACCCCTCCCAGCACATGGTAGACCCCGTTGTACTCCCCCGTCTCCTCGATACTCATCACATCCTGAATATTCTCCACCACGAGGATGGTCGAGCGGTCCCGCCGGGAATCCGCGCATATCGGGCATATCTCCTCCTCCGAAAGCATATTGCATATCCGGCAGTAACGGGCCTCGGTGCGGAGCCGTATCAGGGCATTGCCCATCCGGAGAGTCTCCTCCTCGGGCCGCCGCAGCAGGAAGAGCGCCATCCTCATGGCCGTCACCTTCCCGATTCCGGGCACGGAGCTGAGCGCGTCCACCGCCTCCTGTAATAAAGGTATCATCATAACTTCAAGTCGTCACTCTATCATTTTGGAAAAATAACGTTCCAGGCCGTCCCCAGCCCCGGGAGCAGTAATCACCAGCCCCACGCCGCACTCCGCTGCAACCTCCCGTAAAATATCCCCATACACGCAGGCCACCGATCCGACCGCAGCCAGAGGCAGGTCGGGACGGCCGTAGCGCGACACATTGCGCTCGAGGAAAAGGCGGAACCCACTTGTCACCAGGCTTCGGACATAGGGACAATCCTTCCGCCGCCCCAGGAAAAGGGAGAATGAAGCCAGATACCGCGAGGGCATCTCCCCACCGTAGACCCGGCTGACCACCGCCGGATAGTCGAGCCCCGGGAACTCCTCCCGCAGAGCCGTTTCCACATCTTGGGGCAGCAACCCCTTGATGTAGTCCGCCAGCAGCATTTTTCCGAGCCAGGCCCCGCTGCCCTCATCTCCGAGGATGAAGCCTCCGGCCGGAATGTTCCGGACGATCCGTCCTCCGAGGTACAGCCCGCTGTTGGAGCCTGTCCCCAGGATTGCCGCGACTCCGTCCTTATCGCCGAGCAGGGCAATGGCTGCTGCCTCGAGGTCAGAACCGGCCGTCACCTCACATCCAGGGAGTACAGCCCGCAGAGCCTCCCGGACCTTCTCTCCGGCAGCCTCCGAGACCACCCCGGCACCGTAAAAATACACCCGGATGCCCGGCCCCTCAACACCCCTCAGAACTTCGGCGAAGACTCCGCGAATAGCCTCAACCCCCTGGAGCACAGGATTGACCCCCGGAGACGCCAGCCTCCGGACAGGCTCTCCCCGCCTCAGGATCCTCCAGTCGATGGAGGTCGAACCGCTGTCCGCCGTGATTATCATTGTCGTCGAGTCATTATATTTGCACGGCAAAAATAGTCAAAAAAACCATGAGTGAAACCGAGGTAATGCAGCTGCTGCGGGAATACGCGGCGCAATACAATGACTGGAAATATTTTACCGGCGACCCGATAATCTTTCCCAAGCACTTTGCCGGCCTGATGGCGGAAGGAAGGGCTACTCTCCAGGACGTGGAGGTGGCGGCGGCAGTGGCGGCACATCTGGCCTGGGGCCGCAGGGAGATGATAGTCAGAGACTGCCGCAGGGCAATGGACGAGATGGGATGGCAGCCTTACGAATATGTCATGGCGGGAAAATACCGCAACGACAGTACCTCCCTGCACCGTACGGTCAGATGGTCGGAGTTCGCGGGCATATGCGGCAGGCTCAGGGAATTCTACCGTGACAATGAGAGTCTCGAGGTCCTCACCCCGGGACAGATGCGCGTCCGCGTCTACGGGCAGAAGGACGACCCTTCGGCGGCCAACAAGAAGATCCACATGCTGAGGCGGTGGATGGTCCGGGACGACGGCAAGGTGGACCTGGGACTGTGGAAGGGCATAGACAAGCGGGGACTGATCATCCCGCTGGACGTGCATGTGCACCGGAGTGCGGCGAATTTGGGTATAACTGCAAGGCGCAGCGCGGATATCAGGACTGCCGAAGAGATAACCCGTTTCCTGCTGAAAGTGTTCCCGGAGGACCCTGTACTGGGAGATTTCGCCCTTTTCGCCGTGGCGGCATCGGGCGGATGTTGAAAACTTTTTCGCAAATTGTGCCGGATTTTTGAGGTTTTTTCATTATTTTTGTAAGCAGTTGTGTTATGAAGTATGCCTAAGTTATTCATCATTTCAGGTTGCAACGGTGCGGGTAAGACGACAGCTTCCTACACCATTCTTCCGAATATGCTGAACTGCGGCAACTTCGTAAACGCGGACGAGATAGCGCGGGGCCTCTCCCCCTTCAACCCGGAGAAAGCCGCGATACAGGCGGGAAGGATAATGCTGGCAAGGGTGCAGGAGCTGATGAATGAAGGGCAGGATTTCGCGATAGAGACAACGCTGGCGACACGGAGCTATGTCAATCTCATCCGCAAGGCCCAGAGCCAGGGTTACGTGGTGACCCTGCTGTATTTCTGGCTCAACATGCCGTCACTGGCTGTCGAGAGGGTGAAGCTGAGGGTCGAGTCAGGCGGGCACAACGTAAGCGAGGAAAGTATCCGGCGCCGGTACGATATGGGTATCAAGAACCTGTTCCACCTGTACATTCCGGTCTGCGAATACTGGATGATCATAGACAACTCCAACTCACCTGTGATCATCTGCGAGGGAGGTAAGAACATAACGACGAAAATACATAATAAAACCTTGTTCAACCAATTGATCAATTATGAGCGAACTAGAATCACGGGAGCTTAGAGACAACATCCTTGACGGGCTCAACGCCACGTTCCAGAAGCTGGTCAAAGAGAAGAAAAGAACCAACTCCGAGCTGGCTTTCGTCCAGAACGGCAAGCTGGTCAAGGTCAAGGCTACCAATATCTAATTATCTCAAAACTCTGCTACACATTTAAAGATCTAAAAGGGGCTTGCGTATAACACTGGCCCCTTTTATTTGACTTGAAAGAATGAATACAGCCAACATAGACACGAACTTTTACAGGCTATTCGGAACAGAACCCTCCGATGCACGCAGACTGCTGTCCGCAGCCCTGTCAAAAGGCGGTGACTACGCCGATATATTTTGCGAGCATACAGTAAGCAACGAGCTGTCACTGAGGGACGGAGAGGTCAACTCCGCCCGCTCCAACATCGACTTCGGCATCGGCATCCGTGTCCTGAGCGGAGACCGCACCGGCTACGCCTTCTCGGAGAGCACCCGCATGGAGGACCTGATGAGGGCCGCCTCCACCGCCGCCGAGATAGCCCGGGACTCATCCTCGAAGGTGAGCCTGCCGGAAGACTGCACGCCGGTGGATTTCTACGATCACTACCCCCTGCTTTCGGACTCCTACGACTGGGAGAGGCATACAGTCGAAGAGAAAAAGGAATACCTCCTGATGCTCCGCGACCTGATACAGCAGGCTTCGGAGAGGGTCATCAACATCACCGGCCGCATCGGGGACCAGCAGACCCGAATCCTCTTCTTCAATTCCCTGGGACAATGTTTTACTGACATGCGCCCCATGGCCCTTATGTCAGCCACCGTGGTGATGCAGGAGGGCAGCCGGATGGAGAACTTCTACGCGTCCAAGAGTTACCGCAAGGGCTTCGACTTCCTCTCTCAGGAACTCGTACAGACCCTGGCCAACGATGTGGTGAACGGATGCGACCGCCTCTTCGAGGCCTCACGCCCGCCCTGCGGGGAGATGCCCGTGGTCATGGGCGCCGGCGGCTCCGGCATCCTGCTGCACGAGGCCATAGGCCATTCCTTCGAGGCCGACTTCAACCGCAAGGGCACATCGATATTCTCCGACCGTATGGGCAAGCTCATCTGCAACCCCGACATCAACATCGTGGACGACGGCACCCTGCCTTACTTCCGCGGCTCGGTCAACGTAGACGACGAGGGCGTGCCTGGCCAGAAGACCTACATGGTCCGCAACGGAGTGCTCAACTCCTATCTCCACGACCGCATCAGCGCCCGGCACTACGGGGTCGCCCCCACCGGCAACGGCCGCCGCGAGTCCTTCCGCTACATGCCCATCCCGAGGATGCGCTCCACCTACATGGAGAACGGTCCGGCCACAGAGGAGGACCTGATCCGCTCGGTGAAGAAGGGCCTCTACGTGGACAATTTCGCCAACGGTCAGGTACAGATAGGCGCCGGAGACTTCACATTCTACGTCAAGTCCGGATACATGATAGAGGACGGACACCTGACCCGCCCCATCAAGGACACCAACATCATCGGCAACGGTCCGGAGGCCCTCGCGGCCATCACCGGCGTGGCCGGCAACCTCATAGTGGACGACAGCACCTGGACCTGCGGCAAAGGGCAGTACTGCCCCGTATCCTGCGGCATGCCGTCAGTCTTAGTCAGCAAACTTAATGTAGGAGGCATCAATGAATAAAGACATAGCACAGAAAGCCCTGGAGACAGCCCTCGCCTGCGGTGCGTCCGGCTGCCGCGTGACCCTGTCTGAGAGCACGCAGACCTCCGTCTCATACCTCAACGGAGAGATTGAGAAACTGCAGGAATCCACCTCCGCCGCCCTCGGCATCGCCATTTTCACCGAAGGCCGCTACGGAGCCTTCTCCACCAACCGCCTGGACGGGAGCGAGCTGCGGCCCTTCATCCGCAGATGCATCGACTCATGCCGGCTGCTCGCCCCGGATGACTGCCGCACCCTCCCCGACCCCTCGCTGTACTACCGCGGAGGCAGGCCGGACCTGAAACAGTGCGACCCGCATTTTTCCGATATTCCCTTCAAGGCCAAGACCGATATCCTCGAGGCCACGGACGCCGAGGTGGACAAGAGCGACTCCCGCCTCATTTCCACCGCCTGCGACTGGGACGACTGCCTCCGCTCGGACTACATCATCGACTCCCAGGGTCTGGAAGCCGAATCATCCAGTACATTCTACTCCGTAGTATGCGAATGTACTGTCCGCGGACACGGGGAGGCCCGTCCCCAGAACAACTGGATGGAGGGCGCTCTCTTCTTCGACCGCCTGCGCTCCGGATGCGGCAGGACTGCCTACGAACGGACCGTGCCGATGATAGAGGCCCGCAAGCTCAGTTCCGGGAAATACAATATTGTCCTGGAAAATACTGTCTCCGCAAAGGCCGTATCGGCCCTCATCTCCGCCCTGAACGGCTCCTCGATCCAGCAGCGGAACTCCTTCCTGCTGGACTCGCTCGGCAAGCGGCTCTTTCCGGAGAACCTGCTGATTACGGACAATCCCCTCATCCCCGGACGCACCGGCTCAGGCTACTTCGACAGCGAGGGCGCGGCCACCTGCGAACGGGACATCATCCGCGACGGAGTGGTGCGGACCTACTTCCTGAACACCTATTTTGCCAATAAGCTCGGAATGCCCAGAACCAGTGAGGACGCCACCGCTGTCTGCTTTCCCCGCAATTCAGGAATGGGGCTGGAGGATATTCTGAGGCAGACAGGCAGCGGAGTGCTCATCACCGGCTTCAACGGAGGCAACAGCAACTCTGTCACGGGAAACTTCTCCTATGGAATCGAGGGCTGGTACTTCGAGAACGGGCAGCGGCTCTATCCTGTCAAGGAAATGAACCTGAGCGGGGACTTCCTCTCGCTCTGGACACGGAACATATTTATCGGAAACGACCCCATCGGATTCATGCCGTGGCAGATACCCACGCTGGCATTCGAAGGGGCAGACATCAGTGGACTATAATGAAACAACCTGGACTACTAATATCCTTCATCCCGGTCATCCTGCTGATGACTCTGATTGTTATCGGAGTGACCGTCTTCGGGGCCGACATCACCGGAGGCGCCTCCCAGGTGGCTCTGCTGCTGGCCGCGCTGACGGTCATCGGGATTTCTTTATTCCATCTCAAGATGCCCTGGTCCCGGCTGGAGGAGGGCATCATCGACAACCTCGGCAAGACCGGACCGGCCATCTTCATCCTCCTGATGATCGGGGCCCTGACCTCCACCTGGATGCTGTCAGGAGTGGTTCCGACCCTGATTTACTATGGCATGAAGCTCATCAGCCCGAAGATATTCCTGCTGGTGGTATTCCTGCTCACGGCCATAGTCTCGGTGCTCTCGGGCAGCTCGTGGACCACCATCGGCACCATAGGCGTGGCGATGATGAGCGCGGGCACTATGCTGGGCATCTCCGAGGGCTGGCTGGCCGGAGCCATAATCTCCGGAGCCTACTTCGGGGACAAGCGCTCGCCCATGTCCGACACCACCAACCTCGCCTCATCCGTAGCGGGAGTAGATATCTACGGGAACATCAACTATCTGCTGTACACCAACATGCCGTCATTCGTCATCTCCGGCATAGTGTTCACCATCGTAGGCTTCACCTACAACCCGGCCTCCGAACTGGATCTCAGCGCCCAGTATGCCAGCCTCTCGTCGGCGTTCGTCATCAGTCCCTGGCTGCTGCTCATCCCCTGCCTTACCATCTTCATGATATACAAGAAGATTCCCCCGTTCATCACCCTCTTCGTTTCGGCCCTGCTCTCCGGCATCATAGCTTTCTTCGTGCAGCCGGACCTCATCGCACAGATATGCGGAGAAGGAAGGGGATTCCGGGAATTCTTCTACTTCCTCTACCAGTCCCTGGCAGCAGAAGTGACCGTGTCCACAGGCGACCCGATGCTGGATACCCTGGCCTGCACCTCCGGCATGTACGGCATGCTCGGCACGATATGGCTGATACTCTGCGTGATAGTCTTCGGAGGCGTAATGGAGGCATCCGGCATGATAGAGGCCGTCACAGCCCGCATCATCTCCCGTCTGAAGAGTGCCGTGCAGCTCGTCTCGGCCACAGTCGCCTCCGGTATCTTCTGCAACATCGTACTCTCCGACCAGTACATGTCCATCATCGTTCCGGGAAAAATGTTCGCAGAGGCCTACCGCAAGCGCGGCTACGCTCCCGAACTGCTCAGCCGCAGCCTCGAGGACTCGGCCACAGTGACCTCGGTACTGGTACCCTGGAATACCTGCGGAGTGGTGCAGTCCACCGTCCTCGGCGTGGCTACCCTCTCCTACCTCCCCTACTGCATCTTCAACCTGCTCTCGCCCCTGATGTCCATCTTCGTGGCGGCCATCGGCTGGAAGATCCGCAGACTCGGCGGCAACAATGACAATCAATCAAACAACAATAATCTTAATGACAATGAAAATCAGTGACAAGAAAGTAGTAGCACTCACCTACACCCTCACCGTGGACGGCCAGGTGGCCGACCAGACCACAGAAGACCGTCCCCTCGACTTCATCTTCGGCATGGGTTATCTCCTGCCCAAGTTCGAGGAGAATATCGCCGGCAAGGAGCCCGGTGACAGCTTCGAGTTCACCCTCACACCCTCTGAAGGCTACGGCGAGCACAACCCCGAGCTGGTGGTCGAGCTTCCCAAGCACATCTTCGAAGTGGATGGCAAGATTCAGGAAGGTCTCCTCACCGTCGGCAACATGATCCCGATGATGAACCAGCAGGGCGGTGTCATGCACGGCAAGGTTCACGAGGTCAAGGACGACAGCGTGATGATGAACTTCAACCACCCCATGGCCGGCAAGACCCTCAACTTCACCGGCAAGATCCTCACCGTCCGCGACGCCACCGAGCAGGAGCTGACCGAAGGCCTGCACGGCGAGCTGAAGCAGAGCTCATGCGGCGGCGGATGCTCCTCCTGCGGAGGGGACTGCTGCGGCGGCTGCAACTGATCTGACTCTACCGCCTGAAGGCAGTTCCTGAGTGCTCAGCGTTTTGCAAGTTGCTGAGCACTCACAAAGCATTTAAGCGCTTACAGAACACTGTGCGTCAGCAGGCATGAAAATGCAGGTCGGAAAAGACCAGGCCCTCCCACCGCTTCGCGGCGGGCCCCTCCCTCTAGAGCCGAGGGCGGCTAGTCTTTCCCGACCTGCATTTTCATGCCTTACCCGTTTTGCCTACTACCTCACTCCACTTCATTTCCCTTTTTCTTTAACACAGCCTATCGTAACGCACCATACCATACCATTCCATACCATTCCCCTCCAGTCTGTAATTGACCATCCTGGACAATCAGCTGGAAAACAATCTATTACAAAACTACACCTACAACAGACTGAACTGCGCGCCGCGGCTCGGATTTCTTTAAAAGCGCCCGTAAAGTGCTGTAGCAGGGGTAGTGAGCAGTCAGCACATTTTCTTCAGGACGAGTCTGTAAGCCGATGATCCGTGCATAATGTTGTCAAACAGCAATATAGGCGAAAAGCTGGGAAACAGATAAGCGGTGATTACCCTCAGTCTGTAAAACGCATACTTTATGTATATATCTGAGAAACATGAACATATACGGCATTTGAGCTGAACAGACTGCATTTCACAGCAGTGCGGGATACACGCTGAAACGGGATATGCAGGGGACGGCGCGGCTGCTGTCGACTACGAGACGGACGGCTGTTGCGGTCACCGGACGATCGAAAACAGCGATATGCTTGTGTCCTACAGATGTGCCGGTGTAGACTGTCTGCCACTGGCCGTCAGGCATCCTGACCTCCACGCGGAAAGACCGGATGCGCTCACCCTGAGCGATATCTTCCTGGATGACACAGCGGTCTACTGACACTGCTCCAGACGTAGCGGAAGACTGCCGGTCTCCAGCGGATTGCTGCGGAAATTCCAGCAGGAAGGTTCCGCCACGGCCGGAAGCCGACGCGACAGGCGTCCCGTACCTGCGCTGTATCTCCTCGCCCCACTCCTCTAACCGGTGGACATCCCCCTTAGGCAGCAGGCCGTCAGGATCCGGAGTCAGCCCGACGATGAGTGTGGCATTGCGTCCCACCGACTTCTCGTACATGGACATCAGAGCATCGAGAGAGTAGACCGCGTCCTCGTCTCCCGGCTCCCAGAACCACTCGTGCCGGCCTCCGGCTCCGCGCAGAGGGGTGTCCGCCATAGCCGGCACCCAGTACTGACCGTCGGGATCTCCGTGGGCGAGCAGACGGTTGTGCTCGGAGGCCGACTCGTTGTTGCGGTTGTGGCTGTAGGGATAAGGGAACGTGGACCAGCACGGGTAGCCGACGGTTCCGGTCTCTGAACCGCCCCACCGAAGATCGGCCCGGTCCACATTGTGATAGAAGAGGCAATCGGGCTGAAGGCTGTCGACAATAGGCTCCACATCCGGCCCCATGCCCCTCGGGTCGTCGGCCCCACCGTCAAACCAGATCATGAAGAGGTCTCCGTACCGGGAACACAGTTCCTCCACCATCCGTTCGCAATACCTCCGGTACCATTCCTGCCGGTTGCGGGCAAAGTCTCCGCCTCCATCGGCCGCGAAATTGTGTATTCCTAAAAGCGAGTTCCATCGGATACCGACATACAGTCCCGGCTGCAGTCCGTACTTACGGCACGAGGCCACGAAGTCCGCCACGATGTCCCCCTTGCCGTCCCTCCAGCGTACCGCCTTCATGCAATAAGGGTTCACATCGCTCTGCCACAGACCGAAACCGGTCTCGTGAGTGGCCGTAAGTATGGCGAAACGGGCTCCGGCAGCCTTGGCCGCACGTATCCACTGATCGGTGTCGAGATGCTCCGGAGCGAAGATGTTGTAGTCCTCGACCGGAGTTATACGGTTGCTTCCCTGACCGTAGGCCTGGCCGTCGAACACGTGCAGGTCATAATGGAACACCACGCCTATTTCGGCCTCGTGCCACTTGAGCTGCCTCTCCGCCGGAACCGGGATGCAGGCAGTATCTTTCACGCTGGCTGAAGACAACAGACTTACTGTCAGCAATAATGCGATACAGGACAATTTCCGGACATTCATGAGTTCTGTAAATTTATTTCCCATAAGAAATGAATTTGCTTAAAATCAATATTCGTGAACTATAAGTCGCACCGCAGGATACGCTCTGCAGCACGGATGCCGTCAATGGCGGAGGAGACGATGCCTCCGGAGTAGCCGGCTCCCTCTCCGCAGGGATAGAGGTTCTGCAGGTCAATGTGCTGGAGGGTCTGAGGGTCGCGGGGCAGGCGCACGGGCGAGGAAGTGCGGGACTCCACTGCAAGGAGCAGGGCCTCGGAGGTATAGTAGCCCCTCAGCTTTCGGTCAAATGCCGGGAAGGCCCTGCGCAGGCGGTCGGCGACGAAGCCCGGCAGCACCTCATTGAGGTCCGCGGCAAATGCTCCGGGAGCGTAGGATGTCTTCGGCAGTGTCGTAACAACTGCCTTGCCTCTGCGGCTTTTGACAAAATCGGTCATGCGCTGGGCCGGAGCGCGGAATGAGGCCGAGACTTCGAAGCAGCGGCGCTCCACCTCCTCCCGGAAATCCAGCATTGCCTCCGGGCCGCCGGGAACATCCCCCGGCTCGACGGAAGTGACGATGCCGGCATTGGCCCAGCGGGAATTGCGCCGGGAGTTAGACATGCCGTTGGTGACCACCGTCCCCGGCTCGGTGGACGAGGGGACGAGGATGCCGCCCGGGCACATGCAGAAGGAGAATACTCCCCTGCCATCCACCTGCTCCACGAGGGAGTATTCGGCTGCCGGCAGCCATGGCATGCGCGGGCCGTGGTACTGCGCCCGGTCGATGAGCTCCTGCGGGTGCTCAGCCCTGACTCCGAGGGCAAAGCCTTTGGCATCCACCGCCCACCCCTTGTGCATGAACAGGCGGTAAATATCCGAGGCGGAGTGCCCGGTGGCCAGGATGACCTCCGGAGCCTCAAAGACGGAGCCATTGTCACAGAGCACCTTCCATCCTCCGCCGGGAGTCTGCTGAAGGTCGGTGACACGGCTGGAAAAATGATATTCACCTCCGCATTCCACGATATGGGAGCGCATGGCCTCGACTATTGCAGGCAGACGGTCGCTGCCGATGTGGGGATGGGCGTCGATCCTTATCATTGGGTCCGCGCCGAAGTCGGTGAAGGTCTTGAGGACTGCTCCCACATCGCCCCGCTTGTTGGAGCGGGTGTAGAGCTTGCCGTCGGAGAATGTGCCGGCACCGCCTTCGCCGAAGCAGTAGTTGGAGTCGGGATTAAGGCCGCCAGTGCGGGAGATGGCGGCTATGTCGTATTTGCGTTCATGGACGTTCTTGCCCCGCTCGAGAATGATGGGACGGCGGCCGCCGCAGATGAGCCTCAGGGCGGCGAAGAGTCCGGCGGGACCGGCCCCGATAACGATTACGGGAGGCTTCCGGGAGACATCCTGACTGAGGCTGTACGATGCGGTCTCGGGCGGCACCTCTCCCTGCAGGTATGCGGCCAGCCGGTAGCGGCGCAGGATCTTGCGGGAGCGGGCGTCGATAGAGCGGCGGAGAAGGCGCACCTCGGCTATTTTCCCGAGAGGGACACCGGCAACCTTGGCCGCAGCCGTCCTGAAATCCTCCTCCGTCGGAGCGTACGATGCCTCGAAGGCTGTCTCGAATTCTTTCATCTACTTGAAGTCAAGGGCTCTGGAGACGGGAGCAGCATCGAGCCCTCCGGTGAGCCCAGCGCGGAACTTGAAGAGACCGGCCACGGCTATCATCGCAGCATTGTCAGTGGTGAACTTGAATTCGGGGATGAAGGTGGTCCAGCCGCGTTTCTCGCCCTCGGAGGCGATACGGCTGCGCAGGCCCGAGTTGGCCGACACGCCGCCGCCGATGGCCACCTGTTTTATACCTGTCTGCTTCACGGCTTTCAGGAGCTTGTCCATAAGCACGTCTATCAGGGTCTTCTGGAAAGAGGCGCAGATATCGGCCATATTGTGCTGCATAAAGTCGGGGTCCTCCTTCAAATGGTCACGCACGAAATACAGCAGGGAGGTCTTCACTCCGCTGAAGCTGTAGTCCAGTCCGGGTACGTGCGGCTTGGCGAACTTGAATCGCTCCGGGTCGCCCTGGGCAGCGAGCCTGTCCACCACCGGACCGCCGGGATAACCCAGGCCGAGAAGCTTGGCGCACTTGTCGAACGCCTCCCCCACCGCGTCGTCTATCGTCCGGCCCAGCACCTCGAAGTGCAGCGGGTCGTCCACCCTCACGATCTGGGAGTGGCCTCCGGAGACTAACAGAGCTAAGAAGGGAAATGTCGGGGGTACGTAGGGCTTGCCCTCCTGCCGGATGAAGTGCGAGAGGATGTGGCCCTGAAGGTGGTTGACATCCACCAACGGCTTGTCCACCGCTAATGACAGTCCTTTGGCGAAGGACACCCCCACGAGCAGCGAGCCCAGCAGGCCCGGTCCGCGGGTATAGGCTATCGCATCTATCTGGTCCGGCCTCACCCCGGCCTGGTCGAGGGCCTGGCTTACCACCGGCACTATATTCTGCTGATGAGCGCGGGAGGCCAGTTCGGGGACCACCCCGCCGTACTTGCGGTGTACCTCCTGCGAGGCCATCACATTGGCCAGCAGCGTCTCGCCCCGCAGCACCGCCGCCGACGTATCGTCGCACGACGACTCGATTCCCAATATTATCTCTTCTGCCATACGCATTTCTGTCTTAACGGACCACAAAAGTACTAAACAATTCCGATTATTCGCTATCTTTGTCTCCGGAGCAAAACTATATCGGCATGAAATATCCTATAGGCGTACAGAATTTCGAAAAGATCCGTCATGACGGATTTCTCTACATAGACAAGACAGAGCTCATTTACAAACTTGTGAATGAGAGCAGTTATTATTTTCTAAGCCGCCCGAGAAGATTCGGAAAGAGCCTCCTTATCTCCACCCTTGAAGCATATTTTCAAGGAAAGAAAGAACTCTTCAAGGGGCTGGCGATAGACACCCTCGAGAAGGAATGGACGGCAAGGCCGGTGCTGCACATAGACCTTAATATCGAGAGATACAATAAACCTGAGAATCTCCACGACATACTCAACTATAGTCTTTGCTACTGGGAAAAACTCTACGGAAGCGACCCGTCGGAGACTTCGCTGTCACTGCGCTTTGCCGGCATCGTCAGAAGGGCGCACGAGCAGACAGGACACCGCGTAGCCATCCTCGTAGATGAGTACGACAAGCCGTTGCTCCAGGCCATCGGCAACAAACAGCTGCAGGAAGAGTTCAGAGGCATTCTCAAGCCGTTCTACGGAGTGCTCAAAACCATGGACGGGCATATCAGGTTCGCGATGCTGACCGGGGTGACAAAGTTCGGTAAAGTCAGCGTTTTCAGCGACCTCAACAACCTGAAGGACATATCCATGCTCCCGCAGTACGCCAGTCTGTGCGGCCTGACGGAAAGTGAGATTCACCGATACATGGAGGAGGGCATACAGAATCTGGCTGCAACCCAGCATCTCACCTACGACGAGACATGCCGGAAGCTGAAAGTGCTGTACGACGGCTATCACTTCTCGCCCGGTTCCGAAGGCATCTACAATCCGTTCAGCATCCTCAGAACCATGGACAGCGGTATCTTCGGAAGCTACTGGTTCGAGACAGGCACGCCCACTTATCTCGTAACTCTCCTCAAGCAGGGCAAGTGCGACCTGAGCGAAATTTCCTCGGCGGTCACCGATGTAGAGACTCTCGACAGCATCTATGGGGATGACGAGCCCATCCCGGTCATCTACCAGAGCGGGTACCTCACCATAAAAGGATACGACCCGCGTTTTGAGTCATACACACTTGGATTCCCGAACAAGGAAGTCGAGGAAGGCTTCATGAAATTTCTCGTCCCCTACTACACTCCCATCCGGAAATCCGCCACCAACTTCGAAATACAGAAGTTCGTCCGGGAGATAGAGGCCGGTGACGCGGATGCATTTCTCCGCCGCCTCCAGTCCTTCATGGCAGACACCCCCTACGAGCTCGTCCGCGACCAGGAGCTCCACTACCAGAACGTCCTCTTCATAGTCTCCAAGCTCCTCGGCTTCTACGTGCAGACCGAGTACCGCACCTCGCAGGGGCGCATCGATCTCCTGCTCCAGACCGACAAGTACGTCTACATCATGGAGTTCAAGTTAGAGGGCTCAGCCGAGGATGCTCTGAAGCAGATCGAGGATTGCAACTATGCCGCCCCCTTCGCCTCCGACTCCCGCAAAGTCCTGAAGATAGGCATCAACTTCTCAACCCAAAGCAGAAATATTGACAAATGGATTATAACCGCATGATTACCGAGAGCAAGAAACCCAGAATAAGAAGGACCAATGAACAGGTTGACAAAGCCATCAGCGACGCCCTGACCACTCTCGCTGGACAGATGCCGCTTGCCAGGATTACTGTAAACCAGCTGATTGCCGAGGCCGGTATCGAAGCCGCCGTATTCTTCAAGAGATACAGCTCGATAGACGACCTGATATACGAATACGTCCGCGACCACGATTTCTGGCTCGGCGAGACCGTCTCGTACAGGAAGATGGACAAGGAAGGCGCGGAGAGATACTACATCCGCACGCTCGAGGATCTGTGCCGCCACCTCGACAGCAACGGGCCGCTCCGGGATTCCCTGCTCTGGGAGCTCGCATCCGACTCGGAAGCCGTGAAGAAGATCGCTGACATCCGCGAGCTGGAGAACGAGTCCCTGCTGGCCTACTACCGGAAATACTTCAAGGGCACAGGCCTGGACATCAGCGGCGTAACCGCAGTGCTCATCGCCGGCATCTACTACCTCTATCTGCACCGCAGTAAATCCACCTTCTGCGGCCTGGATCTCAACACCGAAAAAGACAGCCGGAGACTGCTGCGGCTCCTGAGCCGGACTGTCCACACCCTGTTCGCAGAGGCAGGCAAGAGCACCTCCGACGACAGCGTCCGGAATTCAGAACTTGCCCGCCGCATGGAAGCCAAGGGTCTCGACCGCGCCGCCATCTGCGACATCCTCGACCTCACTTCCGACGAGCTTGCCGCCCTCCTGCCCGAATAGCCGCCACACAATAGACACCGCCCAATTTATCCAACATCACAGATAAATTAAACACACATTATAAATACCGTCACATCATGCGGGAGAACACATCAAGTCACTGGTTCTCCCGCATCTTCTTTCCTCCTCTTCACAAATCCCACCTAACTACTTTATTATCAACACATAATCAAACACCATCCACAAACTCAGATATATCTGCGATAATTTATTTGCGCAAATAAATAAATAAATAGGAATTTCTGCGTATATTTGAGTGTCATTATAAAATAACACCACCATGAAAACGAACCGGCACATTATTTCCGTACTCACCAGAGCCTTACTTTCCACAGCCCTGCTTTATCCCTTATTTTACGGACTTGGCGGAACCACGGCCGCAGCCACAAGCAAGGTTACAACGTTTGTGGACGAGAAGCAGGAACTGTCGGCCACCGTATGGATCCTGGCCGGATGCGAGGAATATGACCGGGGCGTGTACCCGCCCTACTACCGCGACATCCAGAGATATTTCAGAAAATTCAAGTCCCATCCCGTCATGGACTTCATCCGCCAAATGCGGGATGCTCCGGATTCGGTCTATGTAGCATCATACAACTCCGTTCCCTGTGCCGCGCGGCTGCTCTACATCGAGGACGGTCACGTGAGGGTCAAGGAAGGCATCGACATAGCGGAGTATTTCCGTACCCAGGACCCGAGATGGACTGAGGAGAATTTCCTGAAGTACGCCGCCCTGCTGGACGACTTCTACGTGAAAAGTGACTACCACCGGTTCTTCGAGAAGCACTCAAAGCTGTACAGGGAGTATGCGGACTCGCTGCAGGTCGGAATGAGACGGCTTATAGATCCGGAGTGGTTTCAGGATGTCTACGGCGAGCCGCTCCCGGACGTGTCCGCCTGTGTCAGCCCGGCATACGCCTGGAACAACTACAGCGGTCCTGATACTCTGACCCAAAGGCTGCTTGGCTATGAGAGGACGGGCTATTATCCCCTTATCGGAGTCAGCTCAAAGCCCAAATATGCATCGAATATGAATGTCAAAGGACAGACTACCATTCATGAGATATCCCACAGTTTCACCAGCCCCGTACTCGAGCAGTACGAGGATGAACTGCTGGAGATAGGCGAGGCCATCTACCCGTATGTGGCTCAGGAGCTCTACCGGGCCGGATACGATGCGTCTGCTGTATGCGGAGAGTTCTTCAACTCCCTGATGACCAATCTGTACCTCAAAGAGGTATATCCGTCAGTCCTCAGAAATTCCATTAAAGCAGACCAGAAACACGGCTTCGTATGGATGAATGAGGCGGTGGACTTCATGGACAGGTTCACTGGTAACAGGGACAGATACCGCACCATAGACGATTTCATGCCGGAGTTTGTGGAGTACATGCGCTCCGTGGCCTCACGGATGGACTCCATCGCCAGGAGGCCTACAGTCAAGGAGATAATCCCCGCCGTAGGCTCCACGGTAAGCCCCGACCTTGAGGAAATCCGCGTGATATTCTCAGAACCTGTCGGAAACGTGTTTGGATATCTACCGGATCCTGAACGTGAACGAATCTGGCCGAATACATGGGCTAGATACAGAAGGATGGCCAAAAAGATAGGCAGGGACGGTGAATTTGGTTATTACGAGAACGACACCACTTTCGTATTCAAGATAGGAGTCCCTTTGGAGTCCGGTAAAGAATACGGCATCAGACTCCCTGAGACAGCTGTTGTTCAAGCTGAAAACCACTACATTCGCATGGGCAACGATACCATAGACATTTGGTTCAAAGTGGAGTAACCCCTTTATTTTCGGCACACTCGCTGCGGCCACTCCAAAATTTCCAAGAATCAACCCATTAATATTCCTTGTACTACTTCAGTTGCAGGCTCTTCCATTCTCCTATGGTGCCGGTCTCCGAGGAGAAGCTGACACCGATGCAGTGTACCGTGCGGCTGTCGGCTGCATAAGGGCGTGCGTAACCTTTCGCCTCAATCTGGGCGAGGGCCTCGTCTGCTGTGCCGTCCAGCTTGAACTCGAAGATGTAAACGTATTTCGGGGTCTCTACGATGCAGTCCACGCGGCCCTGGCTCTGAGGCTTCTCCACACATGTGAGGTAAACACTGACCATTCTCAGAATCAGATAGAACGTGTACTGAAAATAACGCTCCCTCTCCCGCTCGTCCTCCCTGCGGCGAACTGTATAAGGTATGTCCGCCAGGAAAGAGGTGAACAGGTCGCGGATACGGCCTGTCTCTCCGTCCTCGAATGCGTCCAGAAGATCCTGGATCCAACTGCCGACATCATTGCTCCTGTTTTTGAAATAATCTGAGGCGATAAGACTCACGAAGCCCTTCTTCACCTCATTGTTCGGAATGTCCAGCAGGAAAGTATTGCGGCTCTGCCTGTAATCCTTGATGGTCAGGTAGCCGCTCTGATAAATCATCGGCAGGGGCTTCTCGACATCGGCCTTGTAGTCGACGAACTGGGAGGGATCGTAGTACTTGCCGGTAAGCTCATCCAGGTTCTCGTCCGAGTGAGACAGCAGCCGGATCAGATAGGTCGGCGTGCCGC